>NZ_JBFUBS010000001.1:0-1882436 GCF_056405635.1 Polaromonas sp. P1_F8
AAGAAAAGGCGACCCTGGTTCCTGCGTCCCCTGCGCTTCGCTACGGGGCAACCTGCGGTGCTCGGCTCAGGCGGGGTCTCGCTCGAACTCGCCTTCGGCTCAGACAATCGCGATCCCTGATCCGCCTGAGCCTGCGCTCCTCGGCGCATACACAAGGGGCAATCGGGAGCGGGGACCAATACCGACAAGGACACGCCATGGCGAGTACTTGTTTCTTCAGGTATTCGTTTTTCTGTCTTAGGCTGTTTGGTATTCGGTATTTCGGAATTGGTATTCCTGTCCCCAACCCCTTGTGGATGCGCCGAGGAGCGGAGGTTCAGACGGATCAGGGCAAAAACTTGTTTGAGCCGAAGGCGAGTTGTTTTTGACCCCGGCTGGACCGAGCACCGCAGGTTGCCCGTAGCGCAGCGTAGGGACGCAGGAACCAGGGTCGCCTTTTTTTTGCTTACTTTTCTTTGGCGAAGCAAAGAAAAGTGAGTCGCCTGCCGGGCGACCCCGGCCCCGGCACTCAAGCCAACCCCGCGGTACGGACCATAAAGAAGTCTCACGCAGAAACCTCCTTCCCCTTCTTCCCAAACCTCCGCCCCAACCGGTCAAACGCCAGATAAATCACGGGCGTCGTAAATAGCGTCAACACCTGACTCACAATCAACCCGCCAAAAATCGCCAACCCCAGAGGCCTCCGCAATTCAGCGCCTTCGCCGAAGCCCAGCATCAGAGGCACAGCAGCAAACAGCGCCGCCAGTGTTGTCATCAGGATGGGCCGGAAGCGCAGCAGCGCGGCCTGGTGAATGGCGTCCTGCGGTGACTTGTCCTGGTTGCGTTCGGCGTCGATCGCGAAGTCAATCATCATGATGGCGTTCTTCTTCACGATGCCGATCAGCAGGATGATGCCAATGATGCCGATCACCCCAAGGCCTGACCCGCTGATCATCAGCGCCAGCAGCGCGCCCACGCCGGCGGAGGGCAGGGTCGAGAGGATCGTCAGCGGGTGGATGTAGCTTTCATACAGCACACCCAGCACGATGTAGACGCAGATCACGGCCGCCAGGATGAGCCAGAGCTGGTTGGACAGCGAGGCCTGGTAGGCACCCGCCGCGCCCAGAAAGGTCATGGTCACGCTGGCGGGCATGGCGATGTCTTTGGCGGCCAGCCGGATCTCGTCGACCGCCTTGCCCAGCGAGACGCCGGGTGCCGTGTCAAAACCCAGTGTGGTGGCCGGGTATTGGGCCACGCGGGTAACCTGCAGCGGGGCCGCTTGCTCCGTGATGGTGGCGATGGCTGATAGCGGTGTTGGCGTGCCGGAGCCGGTTTTGAGTTGCAGGCTGCCCAGCGATGCCGGCGTGCGCAAGGAGTCAGGCATGGCTTCGAGGATCACGCGGTACTGGTTGGTCTCGGTGAAGATGGTCGAGACAATGCGCTGGCCGAAAGCGCTGTAAAGCGCATCGTCAATGGACGAGGTCGTGACGGCCAGGCGCGACGCGGTGTCGCGGTCTACCGTGATGTAGGCCCCCGCGCCGCTGGAGCCCGCATCGGACGACACGTTGCGCAGGCTTTCGAGCTGCCGCATGCGCTGCGTGAGCTTGTTGGCCCATTCGACTACGGTGGCGTTGTTCGAGCCTTCGAGCGATACGCGGAACTGCGTGGGCCCGGTTTCAGCGTCGATGGTCAGGTCTTGCGTGGGTTGAAGGTAGAGCGTGACCCCGGCCACCGCGGCGGCCCTGCGCTGTAGCCGGTCCATGGTTTCCTGCTGGCTGCCGGTGCGCTCTTTTTTCAGATTGATCAGCATGCGGCCGGTGTGCAGCATGGTGTTGTTGGCTGCGTCCACGCCAATGAAGGAGCTCAGTGTTTCGACGTCGGGGTCTTCCAGGATGGCCTTGGCCGTGGCTTGCTGCAGCGCGGCCATGCGGTCATAGGACACCGATTGCGCGGTTTCCACGCGAGCCTGCAGCTGGCCGGTGTCCTGCGTCGGGAACAGGCCCTTGGGGATCAGTACATACAGCAACACCGTGAGCAGCAGGGTGGCCAGTGCCACCAGCAGCGTGGCGCCCTGGCGTTTGAGCACCCAGGTGAGCCACACGTCGTAGCGCGCGATCACGCCGTCAAAAAAACGCTGGAGCCGCGCGCCCGCCTGGGCCAGCCGGCCTTCGCCCGCCGTTTCCGGCACGTGCTTGAGCCATCTCGCCGACATCATGGGCACGAGGGTGAGCGACACCACGGCCGAGATCAGGATGGTGATGGCCAGCGTCACGGCAAACTCGCGGAACAGCCGGCCGACCACATCGCCCATGAACAGCAGCGGAATCAGCACCGCGATCAGCGACACCGTCAGCGAAATGATGGTGAACCCGATCTGCGTCGCACCCTTGAGGGCTGCGGCCATCGGTTCTTCGCCTTCCTCGATGTAGCGCGAGATGTTTTCGATCATCACGATTGCATCGTCCACCACAAAGCCGGTGGCGATTGTGAGCGCCATCAGGCTCAGGTTGTTGAGGCTGTAGCCCAGCAGGTACATCAGGCCGCAGGTGCCGACGAGTGAAATCGGCACGGCCAGGCTGGCGATCACGGTGGCGCGCAAGCTGTGCAGGAAAGCAAAGATCACCAGCACGACCAGCACCACGGCCAGAAGCAGTTCAATCTCGACATGCATCACCGAGGCGCGTATGCCGGTCGTGCGGTCGCTCAGCACATCGACCCTGAGGGAGGTGGGCAGGCCGGCCTGCAGTTCGGGCAGGCGTGCCTTGATGGCATCCACCGTGGCAATGACGTTGGCGCCGGGCTGGCGCTGCACATTGAGGATGATGGCTGGCTTCAGACCAGACCATGCGCCCAGTTTGATGTTCTCGGCGCTGTCCACGACCTGTGCCACGTCGGACACGCGCACCGCCGCACCGTTGCGAAAGGCAATGATGAGGTTTTTGTAGTCGGCCGCGGCGACCAGCTGGTCGTTGGAGTTGATTGAATAGGACCGCGTGGGTCCGTCGATGCTGCCCTTGGCGCCGTTGGCATTGGCTGCGGAGATCGCTGTGCGCAGTGAATCAAGCCCGAGGCCGTAGGAAGCCAGCGCCCGCGTGTCGGCCTGGATGCGCACCGCGGGGCGCTGCCCGCCGCTGAGCGACACCAGCCCCACGCCATTGACCTGGCTGATCTTCAGGGCCAGCCGGGTGTTGACGATGTTTTGCACCTCCGTCAGCGGCATGGTGTCGGACGTGATGGCCAGTGTCAGCACCGGGGCATCCGCCGGGTTGACCTTGGCATAGAGGGGCGGGGCGGGCAGGTCAGCCGGCAACAGGGAGCCGCCCGCGTTGATGGCGGCCTGCACCTGCTGCTCGGCGACGTCCAGTGCCAGGCCCAGGCCGAACTGCAGCGTGACGATGGAGACACCGGCGGCGCTGGTGGAGCTCATGCGAGAGAGGCCGGCCATCTGGCCGAACTGGCGTTCCAGCGGCGCTGTCACGGTCTGCGCCATCACTTCCGGGCTCGCGCCGGGATACAGCGTCTGCACCTGGATGGTGGGGTAATCGACCTGCGGCAGGGCCGACAGCGGCAAAAATTTGAAACCCACGAGGCCGGCCAGCACAATGGCCACCATCAGCAGCGAAGTGGCCACCGGGCGCAGGATAAACGGGCGTGAGGGGCTCATTCAATAACCTTCGTGCTTCGCACTGCGATGCTATTCGCCTTGGGAACGGCCCGGCGGCTCATTCTTGAGAGTCCCGGGTCATTGCGCTGGCCGTTCGCCCTGGCGGCGGTCCTTCATGCCTTGCCAGCGTGCCAGGGCTTCCGGGTCGCCTTTGTCGATTTGCTCCAGGAAGCGCTTGCGGCGTTCCAGCGCGGCCGGGTCGTCCTTGACCTGGTTGAGCATGCGCTGGCGCTGCTCGGCCGTGGGGCCGGCAATGGAAGGCGGCGCGGCGCCGGGCTGCAGTGCCGCTGCCGGGGAAGGTGCCGCTGCCGGTGCGCTGCCGGCGGTGTCAGATGCGGGGCGCTGGCGCCCGGCCGCGGAAGCGCCGCCGCCCGGTGCACTGGCGCCGCGGCGCTTGCCGCCCATGCCGGCGCCGGGCGCGTCGCCCGGCAGCACCACACTGGCGCCGTCCTTCAGGCGGTCGGCGCCTTCGGTGATCACGCGCTCGCCGGCCTTCAGCCCGGAGGTGATCACGATTTTTTCGGCTGTGGCCTGGCCGCGCTGCACCGGCCGCAGGGACACCGTACGGTCGGCGGCGTTCAGCACATAAACGTAGTCGCCGGTGCTGCCCAGGCGTACGGCGGTGACGGGCACCACCACCGCGTCTTCCAGTGTCTTGACCTGCAGCTGTATGTTCACGAACTGGCTGGGGAACAGCGTGAGCTTGCTGTTGGCAAAGCGCGCCTTGGCCCGTACGGTGCCGGTGGTGGTGTCCACCTGGTTATCGAGCGAGGCAAAAACGCCGGTATCAAGTGTGGCGGTGCGCGTGCGGTCCAGCGCAACGACTTTCATGGCAGTGCTGCCGCCGGCGTTCTGTTGCAGCTCGCCCGCCCGGTCCTGCGGGATGGAGAAGACCACGTCAATCGGGCTGACCTGGGTAATCAGCGCAATGCCGTTGGTGTCGCTGTTGCTCACCACATTGCCGACGTCTACGGTGCGCAGGCCCACGCGCCCGCTGACGGGCGCGACCACGCGGGTGTAGCCCAGGTTGAGCCGCGCCGTGCCTTCGTTGGCCTTGTCAATGACGACCGTGCCTTCAAGCTGCTTGACGAGCGCGGCCTGCGTGTCCACATCCTGGCGGGCAATCGAGTCCTGTTCCAGCAGGGTCCTGAACCGCTGCAGGGTGACGCGGGCGCTGTCGAGCTGGGCCTCGTCGCGCTGGCGCTGGCCGACGGCCTGCATCAGCGCCATCTCAAACTGGCGCGGGTCGATGGTGGCCAGCAGTTCACCGGCCTTGACCATCTGGCCTTCCTTGAACAAAACCTTTTCCATCACGCCGGAAACCTGTGGGCGCACCCTGACGGTGGCCTGGGGCGTGACGGTGCCCAGGGCTTCCAGGACGATCGGGATACTGGCCTTCTCGGCGGTGGCGACACCCACCGTGGTGGCCGGTGCACCGCGCCTGAAGGCTCCGCCCGGACCGCCCGGGCCGCCGCCCGTCGGGGTGTCTGCGGAAGGATGGGTCAGGTGCCAGGCCAGCCAGCCGGTGCCGGCCAGTGCCAGCACGGCGATCACGCTACCGATGATGGACGCGCGGCGGCTCAGTCGTTTACGGGATGGGGTAGGGGCGCCGCTTTCCGGCGTCTCGGCTTTCGGGTCCATCAGCTGTCCTTGGTGCCCGCTGCGCCAGACGGGCCGGCGCAGCATTTTTTTGTGTTTGATGGTGATTCATGCGCCGGCAGCCAAAGCCCTCGGACCCACCTGACGGCGCTCAATAATTATCACTGCAAGCCTTGGGGGCGCAGATAAAGCGCCTGAAAGAGGCGCGTAAATATCCGGTAAAGCGGCGATTGGCCTACACGACTTCGGGCAATAACAGGCGCGGGGCCTGAGTTTGCCGGTTGCTATCGTTTTAATAGCTGCTTGCGCCCGATACTATTAGGCTGCAGCCATTCTTGCCAGGTAGCGGTGTTTAGCCCAGCAGCGCCGCCGCTTCGGCGAAGGACGGCATGCCGTCGATGGCACCGTGCCGTGTGACCGACAGTGCGGCAGCTGCATTGGCCCACTGCATGGCAGCAGGCAGCAGCTCTCCGCGTGCGAGCGCAGCGGCCAGCGCGCCGGTGAAGGTGTCGCCCGCGCCTATGGTGTCGCGCACTGCCATGGGGCGGCCCGGCAGTGAAATGGGCGGCTTGCCGGCCTGGAAGAGCCGGCAGCCGTCAGCGCCCAGCGTGACGAGCACGGCGCGTGTACCGCGGTTGAGCAACTGCAGGGCTGCGTCGTCCACCGAACCGGCATGCGCTGCACCGGCCAGCAGGTAGAGTTCGTTTTCATTGGGCGTGAGCACATCGACCACCGCCAGCAGCTCGTCAGGCAGCGGGCGAGCAGGCGCGGGGTTCAGGATGGTGATGGCCCCTGCGCCGCGGGCCAGGCGAAACGCCTCCAGCGTGGCGTCTGCAGGCACCTCGCACGAAGCCATCACGACACGGCAAGCGCCCAGCACCTGCTGCGCGGCCTGCGCATGCCGCGCGGCCAGGCCTTTGCCGGCACCGGGATACACCGCAATGCTGTTGTCACCGTCCTCGTAGACGAGAATTTGCGCAACACCGCTGCGCTCACCGGCTACCTGCTCGACGTGTGTGGTGACGATGCCTTCCTCATGCCAGAGCTTCATGCCCATGCGACCGAAATCGTCGTCGCCGATACGGGCAATGAGTGCCACACGCGCACCCTGGCGGGCAGCGGCCACTGCCGCATTGCTGCCCTTGCCGCCCGGGCTGATGCTGAAATCGGTGGCCATCAGCGTTTCACCGCGCGCGATGGGCCGCTCGACGCGGGAGATAAGGTCAGCGTTCCAGCTGGCAACGCAAACGACCTCGGCATTCAATTCGTCATTCATATTGCAATATCAGAGGTGAAGAGAATCCCAAAAACCGAGAGACGCCGCGGAACCGGCTTTGCCGGGCCGCTAGCGTCGCCCCTCGAGGGGAAGGCGCCGCAGGTGCCTCGGGGGGAGTCATTTTCTCCGGGCCGCTGGCGTCGCCCCCTTGAGGGTGGAGGCGCCGCAGGCGCTTCGGGGGTGGATCATTTCCCGCCATAGCCCATTGTTTGTGGCAGCCACAGCACGATCTGCGGAAAGCACGTCATGGCCAGCAACAGCAGCAGCAGCATGACGAGGAAAGGCCAGCCTTCCTTCATCATTTCGCCGATGGGAATGCCGGTAAGGGCTTTCGTCACGAACAGCAGCATGCCGAAAGGCGGGTGGATCAGGCCGATCATCATGTTGAGCACCACCAGCACGCCGAAGTGCACCAGGTCCACGCCCAGCAGCTTGGCCGCGGGCAGCAGCATGGGCACAAACACCAGTAGCAGCACCGAAACATCGAGGAAGCAGCCCAGCACCAGGAACATGACGTTCACCATCAGCAAAAAGCCGATCTGCGAGAAGTGCATGCTGTCGACCCACGCGGCCATGGCCTGCGGCACGCCTTCGGCGGTGAAGGCGTAGTTGAGCATGAAGGAGCCGGCCAGGATCATGGTGATCACCGCGCTGGCGCGTGTGGATTCCATGACCACGACCCAGAAGCTGCGCCACGTCAATGCGCGGAACACCAGCGCCGCCAGGATCAATGCATGCAGCGCGGCCACGGCGGCGGCTTCGGTCGGCGTGAAGATGCCGGAGTAAATGCCGCCCAGCAGCACGATGGGCATGGACAACGGCAGCGCACCACGGAAGATCAGGCCGGCCCATTCCGAGCGTGGCACAGGTTCGTCGCGTGGCATGTTGCGCTTTTTCGCGATGACCGCGACCACGCCCATCATCAGCCCGGCCATCAGGAAGCCCGGCACCACGCCGCCCAGGAAGAGCGCGCCGACCGAAGCGCCCGACACCAGCGCGTAAATCACCATGGGGATCGACGGCGGGATGATGGGGCCCAGCGTGGCGCTGGCCACCACCACCGCGCCGGCAAAGCCGCGCGTGTATTCCGGTTTTTTCAGCATCTGGCGAATCGTGACCAGGCCGGGACCGGCCGCGTCGGCGATTGCACTGCCGCTCATGCCCGAGAAAATCACGCTGACCAAAATGTCCACCTGCGCCAGGCCGCCGCGAAAGCGGCCCACCAGGATGCGGCAGAAGTCAAAAATCCGTTCACTGACCGTGCCCGCGTTCATGATGTTGGCGGCGAACACAAAAAGCGGCACCGCCAGCAGCACGTAGCTGTTGTAAAGGCCGTTGCCGATCTGCTCGGCCACCAGGCCGATGTCCTGTCCCTTGACCACGAGGTAGCCGATGCCCGCCGCGATCATCGAAAAACCGATGGGCATGCGCAGCAGCATGCCGCCCGCCAGTACCCCAACCAATACCCAGATAGCGCTTGTCATATCCGCAGCTCCGCTTCAAGACCCTTGCCCCGGATCGCGTTCCAGATCGCCCAGGCCGAGCGCACCGCCAGAGCAGCAAGCAGCAGCACAAAAGGCATGAAAACCCATTGGAAAGACACGCCCAGCACGGGCGTTCCTTCGCGGGCCATGAAGTGCACATAGTCCCAGCAGCCCGGAATGCCCCAAGCCGCCAGGCCACCCACGATCAGGTTGCCGGTAATCGCCATGGCCTGTCGGCCACGGTAGGGCATGTTGTTCCAGACCAGGTCGAACACCACGTGCTCGCGCTCGGGTACCACCACGGCGGCCGCCCACAGGATGACCCAGACATAGAGGATCACGGCTGCCTCATCCGTCCAGGCCAGCGGCTTGTTGAAGAAAAACCGCGCCGTGATCTGGATCACGAACACGATGAACAGGGTCAGGAAGAGTCCGCCGCCAATCAGATTGGCGGTTTTTTGGAGCCAGCTTTTCATGGTTGTTTTCAGGGAACTCTGCAGGAATTACTTCGTGCTGTTGATGCGCTCAAGCAGGCCTTTGGGCCACGCCTTGGCGTACTCGGAGTTCTGGTAAGTCGTCTGCACCGTCTTGCGGAAAGCGTCCACATCGGGTGTCGTAACGGTCAGGCCTTCCTTCTTGAAGAATTCGACGAGCTGGCCTTCTTCCTTGATGCGGTTTTCATTGTTGTAGGCGGAAGCAGCCTGTGCAGCGGCCTTGACCTTGGTTTTTTGCGTCGCGTTCATGGCGTTGTAAGCCTTGTTCGAAATCGCAATGAAGATGCCGTCCACCAGATGGCTGGTCAGCACGATCTGCTTGGTCACTTCATAGAATTTCGCCGCGCGCACGGAGGGCAGGGGGTTGTCCTGGCCGTCGATGGTGCCGGTCTTCAGGCCCAGGTAAACCTCGCCAAAGGCCAGCGGTGTGGGCGTGGCGCCCAGTGCCTCACCCAGGAACAACCATTCCTTGGAACCGGGCATGCGCAGCTTCACGCCCTTGAGGTCTGCAGGAACCTTGACGTTGCGGGCCTCACGCAGGTTGACCTGGCGTGTGCCGAGGTACACGGTGGACAGCGGCGTCACTTCCATTTTCTCGGAGACCAGCTTGAACATCTCGGTGCCGATGGGGCCGTTGAACACCTTTTGCTGGTGGTCCGGGTCGCGCACGATGTAGCCAGCCGTGAAGATCGAGAATTCGGGAACCAGCTTGGCGATGTCAAAAGCGGAAATCGATGACAGCTCAAGGTTGCCGCGCGCCATGGCGGCGGGCTCTGTGCCCTGCTTGAAGAGCGATGCATTCAGGTTGATCTGCACGTCGAACTCGCCGGGCGCGCTTTTTTCAAGGTTCTCCTTGAAGACGGTCCACATCTTGGCGTGCCAGTCATCCGGCACGGCCGGCGTGGAAACGCGCAGCACGACCTTGTTCTGTGCCTGTGCGGCGGGCAGCAGGGCGCCCATCAGCAGCACGGCGGAAGCGGTGCCCAGCAGGCTGCGGCGGAAAATACCTTTGAGGGAAGCTGTCATGTTGTCTCCTTACTTTGTCGTTAAGTCGCGTGAAATTATCGAAACCGTACCGGGACCAGCCCGGCGTGGCGTCACTCGGATTTTGTATTAATCCCGAAGGCGCTGATGGTTTTTTCCAGCGCCGTGTATTCGTCGGCAGTCAAAGCCACCAGCGGTGCGCGCACGCGCAGCCAGGTTTTGTCTCCGCTCAGCATGGCCATGATCCCCTTGAGTGCGGGCATCAGTGAATAGGGGCCCAGCATGCCGATGAGCTCGACAACGCGTTCCCGCTCGGCGGGCGTGGTGGGGGCGTCGGGCTCTGTGACAAGCCGCTTGACCAGGCGCGGCATGAAATTGGCCAGGCCGCTGATGGCGCCGGTGCTGCCGCGGCGGCCCATCTCCGGCAGGTCGGGCTCGAACCCGACATACACCGTCATCTCCTTCATGAACGCATCGGACAGGCCGACCGAATGTGCGGTGGTGCAGGCGCTGTCCTTGATGCCCACGATGGTGTCCGGGTACTGCTTCTTGAGCGTGCTGATCACATGGTGCGACAGCGGCACACCGGTGACCTGGGGGATGTGATACAGGTACAGCTTGAAGGGCGTGCCGGCCATGGCGTCGATCACATAGCGGTAGCTGTCGATGATGCCCTGGTCAGACACGCCCTTGAGGAAAAATGGCGGCAGCATCAGGCAGCCGTGCACTCCCGCCTTGACGGCGTGGCGCGTCAGCTCCAGCGTTTCGGGCAGGGCGGCGCAGCTGGTTGACACCATGATCTGCGCGGCCGGGATGCCATTTTTGATGAGTTGGTCAATGGCTTCCTTGCGCTCGGCCAGGGAAAAAGACGGTCCTTCGCCAGTGGTGCCGAAAGCGGTCACACCGGGGCAACCGCTGGCGATCAGCGCCTTGCAATGGGCTGCGAATTTTGCGTGGTCAATGTTCAGGTCGGCAGTGAGTGGCGTCAGCAGGGCGGGCCAGATACCGCGAAACGATTTTTCGGCGGCGGGGAAAGAACTCGTCATTCAGGGGTCTCCAAAGACCACGGCATATCGGGCCGCGGCAGTCCTAGCACACGTCGGTGCGCGCTTTCAATATGGTGGCTCAGGCGTTCGATCACGGCAGGCGCGTCGCGCCGCTTGAGGGCGTCGATAAACCAGAGGTGCTCTTCCATGGCTGGAATCAGCACGTCGGGTGAAAGGGTCGAGCCTTCGAGCTTGATCAGTCGCACGCGCAGGCTGTTGATGCGGTAGACCTCGGAGATCAGCTCATTGCCCAGTGCGTCGATCATCAGGTCGTGCAGGCCCCAATCCACCGCGGTGGCGTCCTTGAGCAGGCTGTCGTCAATGGCCTTTTTCCGCGCACGCTTGACGATGTTCAGGTGCGCCTGCTCGATGGCTGCGAGGTCTGCGTCCGACACGGTGGTGACAAAGCGGGTGGCGGCCTCGCGCTCCAGCAGGCGGCGCAGCTGAAAGGCGTTGTTGATCAGCTTGAGGTCCACGTGGGCGACCTGCAGGCCGCGCTGCGGCACGGTCTTGAGCAAGCCCTCGGCCTCCAGGCGGGGAATGAGCTCACGCACGGCACCCAGCGGCATACCCAGCAGCTGCATCAGTTCGCGCTGCGAAACAAACTGCCCGGGGCGAATGTTGGCATCGACGATCTGCTGCTGAAAGCTCTCATAGGCCTGCGCACGCAGGCTGATGGGCGGGGCGTGAGGCGCTTGCGCCGTACTGCTCATGGGTCAGCCCGCGTCGCTGGATATGACGCCCTTGCGCAGCAGGATGTTGCCGTACTTGCGCTGCTCGCCCGTCTGCAGGATCAGGAAGGCGGCTTCGGTGCGCGCATAAAACTCAAACCGTTCCAGCGTGGCGGCGGGCCGCTCGGCCGCCTGGGCCAGCAGCGCGGAAAATTCGGCGACAGGGGCGGGCACAGCGCCGGCATCACCCACCACCTGCATCGTCCAGGCAACGTCGCGCACGTAGCTGTCCAGCGGCAGAAGTTGCAGCACGGCCTGCAATGCCTGCGGCGACGTGACACCCGCCAGCTGCACCAGCCGGGCGCCGCCCCGGGCCGCCACGGCAGCGGCTGGAAAGTTGGCGTCCACGATGGCGACGTCATCCCCATGGCCCATGCTGCAGAGTCCATGCAGTGCGTCAGGGATCAACAGTGGCGGAATATTCTTGAGCATGCGTTGGGGCTGAGGTATTGAAAGGCAATGGCCCAGATCCGCCCGGCTTTTCAGGCTGCGGGTTTCTCCGGGTTGGATGACTGACATGTTAGCTATAACATTGCTGAACTTTTATTGGTGTTTACCCGGAACTGCGGCTTTGCCGGCATGTTGAAATGACTTCCACCTCTTCCAGTCCCACATCCCTTCGGCTCGGGCTCGGCGGTGCGCCGCTGGGGAACCTGTTTTCGGCCGTCAGCAACGAAGAGGCGAGGGCACTGGTGGATGCCGCCTGGGCCGGCGGCTGCCGCAGTTTTGACACGGCACCGCATTACGGCCATGGGCTGTCGGAACGGCGGCTGGGCGATGCGCTGCGCGGGCAGCCTCGGGACAGCTTCACGCTTTCCAGCAAGGTGGGCCGCATCCTGACGCCCGACGGGCATGCCGCGACCGCCCAGCACGGCTATGTCGACATCCTGCCTTTTAACCAGCATTGGGACTTTAGTGCTGGGGGTACGCGCCGCAGCGTGGAAGACAGCCTCCAGCGGCTGGGCATGTCCCGGCTCGACAGCGTCTACATTCACGATCCGGACGCCCAAACCCATGGCGCCGACGCGGGGGCCGTGCTGCGCCAGCTGATCGATGAAACGCTGCCTGCGCTGCAGCAATTGAAGCGTGAAGGCCTCGTGCGCGCCATCGGGCTGGGCACCAATGATGTCGGCGTCGTACTGGACGTATTGCGCGAAGCCGATCTGGATGTGCTTATGCTGGCCGGCCGTTACAGCCTGCTGGACCACAGTGCGCTCCCTGTTTTGCTGCCGCAGTGCCTGGCGCGCGGCGTGCGCATCGCGCTGGGTGGTGCATTTAACTCGGGCATTCTCGCCACCGGGACGCGCGGCGGCGCTGCAACTTTCAACTACGCGCCGGCCGCACGCGAATGGCTGGAGCGGACGGCGAAAATTGAAGGGGTTTGTGAAGCGCACGGTGTTCCACTGCGCGCCGCTGCGCTGCAGTTTCCGCTGGCACACCCGGCCGTGCACAGCCTCATGCTGGGTGCCCGCAAAGCCGGCGAATGGACGGACGCCGTGGCCATGATGGCGCACCCCATCCCGCCGGAGTTCTGGACAGCGCTGCGCACGCAGGGCCTGCTGCCCGCCGAGGTGCTGACGCCATGACATCGTTTCCGGTGATTGACGCGCACTTTCATTGCTGGCAGCTGGCGCGTGATGACTACGGCTGGCTGACACCGGAGCTGGCGCCGATCTACCGCGATGTGGCCGTGAAGGACTGGCAGGCGCAGTCTGCGCCATTGGGTGTGCGGGGCGGCGTGCTGGTGCAGGCCGCAGCCACTGAAGCCGAAACACATTTTTTGCTGACGCAGGCCGATGCGAGCCCCGGTGTGCTGGGTGTGGTCGGCTGGGTGGACATGCTGGCGCCCGACGCACCTGCCCGCATAGCGGCGCTGGCCCGCCACCCCCGGCTCAAGGGACTGCGCCCGATGCTGCAGGACATTGCCGATACACAATGGATATTGCAGCCTGCGCTGGCGCCGGCCCTGCAGGCGATGGTGGAATGCGGCCTGGTGTTCGATGCGCTGGTCAAGCCTGTGCACCTGCCGCATATCGTGACACTGGCGCGCCGGCACCCGGATTTGCGCATGGTGATAGACCATGCCGCCAAACCCGACATCGCTGCGGGCCAATGGCAGCCCTGGGCCGACGACATGCTGCGCATTGCCGGTGAGACACAGGCCTACTGCAAACTGTCGGGCCTGATGACCGAGGCCGGGCCGAAGCCGGCTGCCGGCGCTGTCACGCGCTGGGCCAAGCGCGTGCTCAAAAGTTTTGGTGAGCAGCGTGTGGTGTGGGGCAGTGACTGGCCCGTGCTGGAGCTGGCCGGAAGTTATGCGCAGTGGTGGGGCGAGACGCAACAATTGCTTGCGCCGCTCGACGTAGCGAGCCAGGCGGCCGTCATGGGCGGCAACGCCAAAGAGTTGTACTCGCTTTAAATCCCGGTTTTGCGCTCTGTCTTTGTGCGCCGTCTTTAGAATCACCCGATTGTCTGCACTGAAAGCGCATCGCGTGACCGAATCCTCCAACCCTTCCGAAAGCCCGCTGCAGGTTTGCCGCGCCGATTATCAAAACCCCGTGCATGCCGCTGCTATCGTGCAATTGCTCGACGCCTATGCGCAAGACCCGGCCGGCGGCGGCAAGCCGCTCAGCGATTTCGCCAAAGACAATCTCGTCAGTGAACTCGCCAAACGCCCGCAGGCCTTCAGCGTGCTGGCCTTTAGCGGCGACAAGGCTGTCGGCCTCATCAACTGCATTGAAGGTTTCTCCACCTTCGCCTGCCGCCCGCTCGTCAACATCCATGACGTGGCTGTGCTGCCCGGCCACCGTGGCCAGCGTATCGGCGAGAGAATGCTTGCGCTGGTGGACGAGATTTCACGCGAACGCGGCGCCTGCAAACTGACGCTGGAAGTGCTGCAGGGCAACCGCAGCGCTATCAAGCTTTATGAACGCATCGGCTTTGCCGGCTACCAGCTGGACCCGGCCATGGGCCAGGCGCAGTTTTTCCAGAAGTGGCTGAAGTGAATATTTCAGGCGCCTTGGTCGCCCGCATCGGACGGATCCCGCGGCAACATCAGCACCGCAAAAGCCACCAGACCCAGCGCCGTTGAAAATCTGATCGTGTCCTCACTTGGTCGGGTCTGCGGCCGCCTTCCTGGGGCCAACCTGCCACAGCACGCCGAACGAAATCAGTCCCCCAAGCACCGGCAACAGAAGAGGCAGAAGACCGAACACGGCCCAACTGCGACCAAACGATGCAGCTGCGTGGCCCAACTGAACGTGAAAGACGGCGAAGAGCACCAGCATCGCAGTTAAGCGATAGGACGCGTACTCTTTGCCCACCGACTCAGGGAATAGGAAAACGCAAGCCAGCATCAGCATGAAGGTCCAACGTGCCCATTGGAGACTGTGCCCCGTCGTGGCGCCAGGAACCAGCGCAGCGGCGGGATCAGTTGCCGCATCGGAGGAAGCCATTCGGGTGGGCCCGGCTCCATCCGTCAGCTTGTCGCGCCGCTCTTTCATGTAACTGTGGATGAACACCGTCCCGATGAACGCCAGCAGCAGGCCCCACGTAATTCCGCCTACACCACCGATAGCGGTCGCCAAGGCCGCAAAGAGGACGATGAAAACAAGGGTACGCGCAAGCATGTTCATAAGAGTCGCTTCGGTCAATAGAGTGATCGTGAAGCCGCTACCAGTGTGTGAGGCCTCTGCCGGCTTTTGGCCGATAGCCGCCATCTTACTGAGGTCCGGCTCGGGCCCAAAGCGGGCTTCTCGCTCGCTGATTACAGACTCGGCTTTGGCGCGACGAGTCTTCGCTCGCGCCAAAGCCGACTGAATTTCGCCTAACAATCAGGTATGACTTCATTCGTCTTTGCGACAAATTCGTAGACGAACTGAGAGCCGCTTGTGGCGGTCCTCAATCTCAGTCTTGCTGTCGTCAGTGCCGGAAGGACATCGGTTGCCGGATCAGTGTGGGTCTGGCGGTTCTTACGCAAGACGACCCGAATCTTCGGAGCGTCGGCAGGGACCTCTTGAATCGGGAGGTCTCTGCCGTGACTCAATCCATACCAAAACTGCGACTTGGACGGTTCGCTTTCCACCGATACTGGTGGCAACCAGTTAGAGAACTTGTCGGCGGAAACGATTGACGGTAGCCTGAACCAAAAGGTGGGCGCGCTGGCCCCGGGCTCAATATCCGCATTTAGCAAAGCGACTCTAATCGCCACGTAGTTTCTGGCCGGGTATCCGTAGCCCTTCTCATACACAGGCTGCCCACTGATTGTGGAGTCCTCGACGGGGACGAATCCAGCGCCAAAACTGAATCCCCCGTCCCTGTTCAGTGCCTCTCCGAAGCTAATTCCGTAACTTCTAACCGATCGCGGATCATTTACCACCCTGGGGTCGTCGAAGGGCGCGGCACGTCGAATTGTCTTTGGTGCGAGCTCCAGTTGCTGCTTCGAATACCTTGTGAACATTGGATGATTCTCAAGTTGATCGAGCTCAAGATCGTTGAAGTAGATTCGCTTGCCCGGAACGCACACCTGAACTCTGACTTCTGGCTCTGCCTGAGGGGTAGTTCCCTGCGATTGAGCGTTCGTGGCGCACCCCAGTGTCATGCTGAGCACCAGCACTCCTGCATGGTGAGCCCAATTTTTGGGCGCGAAGGTCATGCGATCCGCGAATCCCTGATCGAATTTTTCTTTGCCTCGCATGCGTTTGCCCTTGGTGAATGTCCGCTTCTGAGTGATCGTGGACATGCTAGCTCAATCTCTGTGCCGGGCTGTTGCAGAGGAAGGGTCTTGCAGCGCCATCAGCGCCGCAAACGCCACCAGCCCCAGCGCCGCTGAGAACCACAGCGCGCCGCTGCCAAAACGGCCAAGGGCCAGCCCAAACAACCAAGGTGCTGTTGCTTGCGCAAAGCGGGCCGGCACCATCAACAAACCCTGGCGCGCGCCGTAATCCCGTACGCCGAACAGCACCAGCGGCAGCGTGCCCTTGGCAATCGTCAGCACGCCATTGCCGGCGCCGTGCAGCACGGTGAACACCGCCCCTGCCGGAATTCCAAAAAAAAGGAACACCATCGCGCCCAGCGTGTGCAGGCTGCCGGCCACCCGCGCCGACACCAGCGGGTGGATGTTGCGCAACAGGCCGTATTCGAGCAGCCGGCCCGCAACCTGTGCAGGGCCGACCAGCCCGGCAAAGACCAGTGCCGTAGCCAGTGGCACGCCGTGCGCCTGCAGCAGCCGGGGCAGGTGCGCGGCCATGGCGGTGCTGATGAACCAGGTGACGGCAAACACGAGTGCCAGCAGGAATGCCGTGCGGGTGGGGGTTGAGGAAGGAACGGAAGCGGTGGAGGCTGACAGTGTGGATGCGGCATGCGGCGTGGATACCTCGGGCTGGCCAGCACTCGGGTGAACTTCGGAAGGAAGGCCTGCTGTGGGCGATGCCGGAAGCCGCCAGTTCAGTGGCAATCCGACCAGCAAATGCAGCGCGGCCCAAACCAGGCAGGCCGTGCGCCAGCCCCACTCCAGCTCCAGCCAGGTCGACAGGGGCCAGCCTACGGTGCTGGCGAAACCGGCAAACAGGGTGATGCCGGTGATGGCGCCGCGCGCATCCTTGCCGTACAGGTGCACCAGCGCGGCAAACGCTGCTTCATAAAGCCCCGCGGCCATGGCCACACCCATGATCACCCAACCGGCAAACAGGCCCACCGGCCCCTGCGCCATCGCAAGCACCACCAGCCCAGCGGCAAAAACCAGACTGTTCGCGGCCAGCACCGGCCTTCCGCCATGCCGGTCAATGGCCTTGCCCGCAGCCGGGCCCAGCAATGCGGAGACCACCAGCGCGGCAGAAAAAGCGGCAAACACCGTGGGCGTGCTGACGCCGAGGTCGCGTGCCATGGGCACCGCCAGAATTGCCGGCAGGTAGTAGCTGGAGGCCCACGCCAGTGTTTGGGCGATGCCCAGCTGGACGATGGTGGCGGTGCGGCTTGTCGTTTTCGGTGTCACAACCACAAGAGTACCAAGGACGGACGCGGCGCCTTGATTCGCCGCCTGCGTTTCAGCCTTGGCTCACGGCCTGCTGCCGGCCGAGCGCATGGTGCAGGGCGACGCCCGCCAACGCACCGGCAGCCTGGGCAGCCACAAAGCCCGCTGCACTAGCGGGCGCGATGCCGGCAAAACTGTCTGACAACATGCGTCCCAGCACGGCGGCCGGGTTGGCAAACGAGGTGCTGGCGGTGAACCAGTACGCTGCGCCGATGTAGCAGGCGACCAGCGCCGGCGCTTTGGCCGCAGGGGCACGCAGCACGACAAAAATCAATCCGCCCGTGGCGACCGCTTCGGCCAGCCACTGGCCCCAGCCGCTGCGCAGTTTGGTGCTGAACTGCAGCACGCTCATGTCAAACATGGCGTGTGCCAGCCAGGCCCCTGCTACGGCGCCCAGCAATTGAAGTGCTATGAAAAGAATAGCTGCTTGCGCCCGTCTCTTATGGTTCGCAGGGCCTTTTGACCACATAACAAGGGTGACCAGCGGATTGAAGTGCGCGCCACTGACGGGCCCGAGCAGCTCGATCAGCACGTACAGCGCCCACACGGTGGCCAGTGTGTTGGCCAGCAGGGCCACACCCATGTTGCCGCCGCTCAGGCGTTCGGCCATGATGCCCGAGCCGATGACGGCGCAGAGCAGGGCAGCGGTGCCGATGAATTCCGCCAGCGCCTGACGCGCGAGCGGGGGCGCGTCAGGGGGGCGGGGTGCCTCCGCTACGGCAGGGCTTAACAGCACGCCGCTTTTGTGCTGGAAGCTGCGCCGGCGGGCGCGGCGCAGCAGGCCTTGCCGGCGGCGGGCTTGGCTTCGCTGAACACTGGAATGCTGTCCAGCGTATGGAACTGCTCCCAGGCGATGCCTTGCGGGTCGGTCAGCCAGTATTTGTCGCTGCGGGCGTAGCAGCAGGTGGTGGGGCCTTCGTCCAGCAGCGTCATGTCGGCGCGGGTGGCGCTGGCTTTCAGGGCCTGCAGCTCTTCGGGCCTGTCGACCTGAATGCCCAGATGGTCTACGCCGGGCGCACTTCCCCGGGTAGAGATGGCAAAGTTGACCGGCGGGTCGCTGAGCATCCACTTGGCATAGTCGGCTTCGGTGCGGGCCGGCTGCTGGTCAAACATGGCCGAGTAAAAGGCTATGTTCTTTTCGAGGTCTGTCACGTGGACGTGGACATGGAAGCGTTTCATGGAGCTCTCCTTGGGTGGTTGTGTTGGCTTGGATCTGTGCGTGATGGAGGTGGTGGCGTGCAATCGCGTAGGGTGTTCAGCAGTTGCTGCAATCGGCCTTGGTGGCTACCTCGCAAGCGCCGCCTTCACAGCAATGCTCTGTCAGGTAGCCGAGCAGCGCATTCATTTGCCCGAAGTTGGCGCGGTAGATCAGGTTGCGCCCGCGCGCCTCGCTGCTGACGAGGCCGGCGTGTGAAAGTTCTTTGAGGTGAAAAGACAGCGCGCTGGGCGCTACGCCCAGCTGCTCGGCCATCGTGCCCGGCGTCAACCCCTCGGGTCCGGCGACGACGAGGGCGCGGAACGCGCGCAGGCGCTGGGCTTGCGCCAGCGCTGCCAGTGCCTTCACGGCAGAACCTTCTTCAAGCGGCGGAAAATCAAGGTTTGGGATTAATGTTTCCATAATTCAAATATAATTGAATTATTGAATCGATGCAACCAATCCCTTTTTCAGGAGTGAAACATATGCCTTCCGCCGTCACGATTTACCACAACCCCCAATGCGGCACGTCGCGCAATGTGCTGGCGCTGATACGTAATGCCGGCATCGAACCCGAGGTCATCGAATACCTGAAAACCCCGCCTACGCGTGAGAAGCTGCGGGAGCTGGTTGCGCAAATGGCGGTGCCGCTGCGAGAGGTAATCCGGGAAAAGGAATCCGTCTACAAGGATCTGGGCCTGGACGATGCCACGCTGGCCGACGAAGCCCTGATCGACGCGATGCTGGCCCATCCCATCCTGATCAACCGGCCCATCGTCGTTACGCCGTTGGGCACGCGCCTGTGCCGGCCTTCGGAAGCCGTGCTGGACATCCTGCCCACGCCACAGCGGGGTGCGTTCAGCAAGGAAGACGGTGAACAGGTCGTCAATGACAAAGGGGAGCGTGTGGCGGGCCGTTGAGCTTCCCGTCCTTGGCGCAACGCAGTCCGGGCCGTCCGACTGCTCGGCCGGTTGCACGGTCTGTCCATGGTCATGCATAGGCGGCAATGTCGTCTTTTCGGTCATTTCCGCTGTTTAACCGGGGGAATGGGCACCTGATTTGACAAATGCTGCGCTTATAGGCACAAGAATGCTGGTGCCACCGCGTTTCCTCACGCATAATCGGGAGGTGCGGCTGCCATTGCATTCGCACAGGTTAGGTGATCGGTCAGTTTCGCGCGCTACGGCGGTACTTTTTAGGTTTGTTGTGCTTTCGGGACCCCATCGCTTTTGTTTTATGTATTTTTGAGGAGTCCCCATGGGCAATAAACTTTACGTCGGCAATCTGCCATACACGGTCCGCGACGAAGACCTGCAACAATCTTTCGGCCAATACGGCTCTGTCTCCAGCGCCAAAGTCATGATGGAACGCGACACCGGTCGCTCCAAAGGTTTTGGCTTTGTCGAAATGGGCAACGATGCCGAAGCACAAGCTGCAATTTCCGGCATGAACGGCCAGTCGCTCGGCGGCCGCAGCATCACCGTGAATGAAGCGCGTCCAATGGAAGCACGTCCTCCACGTAGCGGCGGCTTCGGCGGCGGCGGTGGTGGCGGCTACGGTGGTGGCGATCGTTCCGGCGGTGGCGGCTACGGCGGCGGCGGTGGTGGTCGCGGCGGCTACTAAGCCCTGCAAACCCCGTCAACGGCAGAGATGCCGTTGCCAACCCGCTCTCTCGGCGTTAAGTTGAGAACAGCAAAAAAGGCTTCAGAACTTCGGTTTTGAGGCCTTTTTTCTTTGGGGCTGGGTAATATTTACCTGCGGGCACTTTGCCAGGCGGTCACAACGTTTGCAGTTCACGTGTGCAGGGTGTTTCGTGGCCTAATGCCTCTCTATGAAGGTTCACAAGGTGCACGACGCGACCATCCTCATGATGGGTGACAGTCCTCCACCGGGCGACTTCGACCTATGCATCTATGAGGCAGAAGACGGCGACGGATGGCAAGGCTTTGTTGCCGGGCGCGCCGGGTCGGCCAGTGCCGAATTTCGGCTTGCAAGTGCCTCGGCTACCTATGAAGCCGCACTGGCCAGCTGGATGGAGTCCAACCGGGGTCTCGGCCGATGACCATCTGGACGGCATCTGGCACGACGGTGATGAGCCTCCGGCAGCATCTCCCGGCGCCACAAGCGCTGCCGATCTTGATGGCAAAAAACTTTATGGAACAGGCGGCGACAGGGCCTCGCGAAGACATCTTTCCAGGGCCTGCGTGACGCGCCGGCGGGAACTCATGCCTTTGCGCAGGATGCCGATCTCGCGGTAAAAAGTCTTTTCACCCAGGGAGATTGCGCGCACACCCGGTGGCATGGGCAGGTAGGCCTCCACCATCGGCACCAGCGCAACTCCAAGGCCTTCGGCGACAAGGTTCATCAGGCCCGTGATCTCGTCAAGCTCGATGGAGTCCTGCACCGCCAGTTTGTTCTCGCGCAGGAACCGGGTCACCAGACGCCCGCCGAAAGACGTGCGTTCGTAGCGCAAAAAAGGCTGCGACTGGAGCAATGCGCGCCAGTCCCGCCCTTTGATTTCCTTGCGCACGAGCAACTTGAAGGGTTCGTACATCAAGGTTTGCCAGGTCATTTCCGGCAGGATGCCGAACGGAGGCCGGATCATCACCGCCGCGTCGATCTCAGCACTGTCGAGCTGGTCCATCAGCTTCATGGACACGCCGGGAGCAATGTGAACGGGCAGTTTCGGGTTTTCTTTCCTCAGCGCCGCCAGTGCGCGGGGAAGCACCGAAGACTGAACAGATGCAATGGCGCCGATCCGCAAAGTGCTGGCAAGCTCGTCATCGGTGCCCGCATCGCCCAGTTTGGAGAACAGCAGAACAATCTCTTCGGCACGCGCGAGCACCCTGGCACCCGCTTCGTTGAGCACCGCAGAACGCCGTGTACGGTCAAAGAGCGCGAGCCCGAGGGATTCTTCCAGCCGCTGGATCTGGCTGCTCACGGCGGACTGGGTCAGGCCAATCTGGCCGCCAGCGGCAGAAAAGCCGCCGTAACGCACCACCGCGATCAAGGTTTTCAGTTCGGTAATCACATGGGTTTCCCATTAATTCATCGAAATTATTGATTCTCAGGTTGAATATATATCGTTTTTCAAAGTGCATCAATCGACCTAAAGTGCGGCTTCCACGACTCAAAGAGGCTTTCGATGACCACGCCAAACGCAACCACTCCCGCCAAAGCGCTTCCGCCGTTCCATCTGGCATTCCCCGTCCACGATCTCGCCGTCGCGCGCCAGTTCTACGGTGAACTTCTGGGTTGCCCCGAAGGCCGAAGCTCCAGCGAATGGGTCGATTTCAACTTCTACGGCCACCAGATCGTGGCGCACCTGGCGCCCGACGAGTGTGGCCACCGCCAGACCAGCGCCGTTGACGGCCACAACGTCCCGGTTCGCCACTTCGGCGCGATCCTGTCCCTCCCTGAGTGGGATGTCCTGGCGGCCCGGTTGAAAGCAGCGGGCACGCAGTTCGTCATCGAACCCTACGTCCGTTTCAAGGGTGAGCCCGGTGAACAAGCCACCATGTTTTTTCTCGATCCGTCCGGAAACGCCATCGAGTTCAAAGCCTTCGCCACGCTCGACAGCCTGTTTGCCAAGTGAAGGAAGCATGATGATGAAATGGATGGCCTGTTCAGGCATTGCTGCTGCGCTCACCCTGGCGGGGGCCTCGGCTACAGCACAACAAATCGACACGCTCAAGAAGATCAAGGAGACGGCAGCCGTCACCATGGGCGTCCGTGAAGCCTCCGGCGCCATGTCCTATACGCTGGGCGCAGGCGAATACACAGGGTTTCATGTAGACATCTGCAAAAGGGTGATCGCGGACATCCAGAAACAGCTGGGCCTGGCGAAGCTGGACGTACGCTTTCAGTCCGTCACCGCGCAAAACCGGATCCCGCTCGTCCAAAACGGCACGGTAGACCTGGAGTGCGGGACAACGACGAACAACGCTGCACGCCAAAAGGACGTTGCCTTCGCGCCGACGCTCTATATTGAAGAAGTCCGGGTCGCCACCAAAACCAGGACCGGAATCACCAGTCTTTCCCAGCTTGCCAACAGGACGGTGTCGGCCACATCTGGCGCCACGGCCGTTCAGCTCATCCGCAAGCACGAACGCGCGGCGGGCGTTGACTTCAAGGAAGTTTATGGCAAGGACAACAGCGAAGGTTTCCTGCTTCTTGAGAACGATCGGGCCGAAGCGTTCGTGGCGGACGGCCAGATCCTGGCTACGATGATTTCGCAGTCAAAACAGCCGAAGAACTATGTGGTGCTGAAAGAAGTCCTGAGCGTCGAGCCGATTGCCATCATGCTACCCAAGGGTGATGCCTCCTTTAAACAGGCGGTGGACGCCAGCATTGCCAGAATGGCGAAAAGCGGTGAGGTCGCAAAGCTCTATGACAAATGGTTTGTCCAGCCCATACCGCCGAACAACACACAGGTAGGCATGCCCGCATCGGAGCTGACCAGGGCGGCATGGGCCAACCTGAGCGACAAGCCGCTGGAAGACTACACGAAGAAGTAGCGAGGAAGAGGGCGAGGGCGAGGGGAGCAGCCCACCCTGAAACGCATCGGGCCCAACATAATCGGCGGCATGAAATGCACCGGGAAGAAATGACATGACACACTTCAAGGAAGTCGCCCTCGCACACGCCAGCCGCCTGATCAACCATGGGCCAACGGTTTTGGTGACGAGCGCGCACGGCACGGCGCGCAACGTGATGGCCGCCGCCTGGTCGATGCCCGTGGAGTTCACGCCGCCTCGCATTGCCATCGTGATCGACAAGAAAACCTATACGCGTGAACTCATCACCGCCAGCGGCGGCTTCGGCATATGCCTTCCATGCACGGCCCTGGCCGGTTTGGCGCATGCGGTCGGCAGTCAGTCCGGCCGCACGGGCGACAAGTTTGCGCAATATGGCTTGAAGGCCCGCACGGGGCCGGTACTCGGCATGCCCGTGCTGGAGGAGGGCTGCGCGGCATGGCTGAAGTGCCGGCTGATCCGCGAGCCGCATACCGAAGATGCGTACGACACCTGCTTTGCGGAAGTGGTCGCTGCCGCCGCCGATGAGCGTGTGTTCCAGCAGGGGCACTGGCGCTTCGGCGACGACAACCTCGATCTGCAGACGATTCATCATCTGGGGGGCGGAAATTTCGTCAGGCCGGCGGGAATGTTTCATGCTGGGGATATGGCGAAAAATATTTCCTGACGTTATCGTCAACCAGGAGTTGGTTTCACCCCACAACCTTCCCCGCACATCATCGAGGGCCAGGCGAAGGCTTTACCATTGCGGGCATGAAAACAACCTACATCTTCGGCGCCATCCTGGCTTGCAGCATCATCGGCGCATTGGTCGGTGCCCGCTCGGTGAAAACCGGACTTCTGGTGACATCGGGACTTCTCTCCCTCTATGGCCTGTTCCGCCTGTTGGGTTGAACGTACCGGCATTTCCTGACCGGCGCGACACGAGCCTCCCAATTTCATGGCAACCAGCCGAAACCAGGGCAACCTGATCACTCGCCTCTTGCAGCGTGGCCGGGAAGAACGCCTCGCCCAGGCGGCGGGCGGTCTCACGTTCACGATGGTGATGTCCATGGTGCCGATGCTGGCGGTGAGCTTCGCGCTGTTCGCGCGCACGCCAGCCTTGCACGCCACCGGTGACGCGATTCGCGAGCACCTGCTGCGCGGCCTGTTGCCGGAGGGCATCGCCAAGACGGTGCTGAAGCACCTGGCGCAGTTTGCGGGCAATGCCAATGGCCTCACGCTGGTGGGCTTTGCGCTGCTGCTGGTGTCGGCCCTGACGCTGCTGTTGAGCATGGAAAACACGCTGAACCGCATATGGCAGGTGAAGAAGTCACGCCCCGTGCTGCGCCGACTGGCTTTGTACGCAGGCATGCTGCTCACGGGGCCGGTGCTCATCGGCGCCAGCCTGTGGGCTGCGTCTTATCTGGTGGCGGCTTCCAGCGGGCTGGTGGGGGCGCGGCCCGCCTGGGTGCCGCATGCCATTAACCTGGGGCCCGCCATTCTGAGCGCCATCGGTTTCACCTGCCTGTTCCGCTTCGTGCCGAACACCGTCGTGCGGTGGAGTCATGCGATCGCTGGCGGCCTGCTCGCGGGTATTGCCTTTGAGCTGGGCAAGTACGGCTTCGCGATTTACCTGGCCAACGTGCCCACCTACCGCACGATCTACGGCGCCTTCGCGCCGCTGCTGGCTTTTCTGGTGTGGGTGTATTACTCGTGGCTGGTCACGCTGGCCGCGGCGCTGGTCAGCGCCAGCCTGCCGCGTGCGGGAGCGCAGCCGGCGCGTCGGTTGTCACGGGCCTGAGCTGGCTTGCGTCGGCCAGGCCGTGTAGCCTCTTGCCATGGATTCTCTGATTGCCGCTTCCGCACGCGCGCTGGCCGCCGGCGATGCGCTGGGCGCGCTCAAGCACGTCGCCCTGCGCGACGACCCGCCGGCTCTGGCTCTGCGCGGCATCGCCATGGCCCAGTTGGGCGAGCACCCGCGTGCCCGCGAACTCCTTCGCCGCGCGGCCCGCGGTTTCGGTGCCCATGAAGAACTGGCGCGTGCACGCTGCGTTGTGGCAGAAGCCGAGGTGGCGATGGCCATGCGCGACTTCGCCGGCTCACCACGCGCACTTGCGGCTGCGGCAGCCACGCTGGAGGCGCACGCCGATACGGCCAACGCGCTGCAGGCGTGGCTCATCACGGCACGGCGGCTGTTGCTGCTAGGCCGGCTTGATGAGGCTGCAGCGGCGCTGACGAAGCTGGATGCGCGCGGCCTGCCGCCTTCGCTGCGCGCCGTGGCTGAACTCACCGCAGCCGAGCTCGCCTTGCGGTCACTCCGCGTCGGTGAGGCGCGCATGGCGCTGGCGCGCGCGCACGCGGCGGCAGAGCGGGCGCAGGTTCCCGCGCTGATGGCCGAAGTCACTGAAGCGCGCACTGCACTTGACAGGCCCGCCGCCCGGCGCCTCACCGCCGGGGGCGAGCAGGCGCTGCGCCTCGACGAGGTCTCGGCGCTCCTGGCCTCGGACGCGCTGGTGGTCGATGCCTGCCGCCGCGGGCTGGGCGCCGGAGACCAGTGGCGGCCGCTGGCGCGGCGGCCGGTGTTGTTCTCGCTGGCACGTTCACTCGCTGAGGCATGGCCTGGCGATGTGACCCGCGAAGCGCTGATCGAATCCGCCTTTCGCACCAGGCGCCCCGACGAGACGCACAGGGCGCGCCTGCGGGTCGAAATTGGCCGCCTGCGAGCGCTGGTCAAAACACTCGCAAGCATCGAAGCCACTGAGCGGGGCTTTATCCTGAAGCCGCTGGCCGGGCGCGATGTGGCTGTGCTGGCACCGCCCATTGATGGCGAGCAGGCCTCGCTGGTGGCGCTGCTCTCCGACGGTGCGGCTTGGTCCACATCTGCCCTGGCGCTGGCGCTTGGGGCGAGCCAGCGCACCGTGCAGCGGGCGCTGGCCGATCTGGAAGCCGGCGGGCGGGTGCGCTCCATCGGGCGGGCACGGGCGCAGCGCTGGCTGGCGCCGCCGCTGGCGGGATTCACGACGATCTTGTTACTCCCTGCTTCGCTGCCGATTGGATAGAGTTGACTCCATCGCATCACGAATGGTGCAACACAAGGAGCAACGATGACCCGCAAGACCCTTACCGCAAAACCCGAACCCAAGGCGCGCCCCGCCGAGATCGTGCGCGAGTACAGCTTCCCCGGCGTCGATGACGTCGCTGGCGTCACCCACGACGGCCAGCGCGTCTGGGCCGCCACGGGCGCCCGCATCATCGCCTTCGACCCAGCCAGTGGTGAGCAAACGCGCACGCTGGAATGCGCTGGCGACGCCGGCACTGCTTTCGACGGCAAACACCTCTACCAGATCGCCGAGACGCGTATCGACAAGATCGACCCGGCCACGGGCAAGGTGGTGGCCACCATACCGGCGCCCGGCAGCGGCAGCGACTCGGGCCTGACTTGGGCCGAAGGCAGCCTGTGGGTGGGGCAGTACCGTGACCGCAAGATCCACCAGGTTGACCCGAAGACAGGCGCCATCCAGCGCACGATTGAATCCAACCGCTTCGTCACCGGTGTGACGTGGGTGGACGGCGAGCTCTGGCACGGCACCTGGGAGGGCGACGACAGCGAGATCCGCCGCATTGACCCGAAAAGCGGCGCCGTGATCGAGCGGCTGGAAATGCCGAAAGGCACCGGCGTCAGCGGGCTGGAGTCTGACGGCGCGGACCTCTTTTATGCGGGCGGCGGCAAGAGCGGAAAAGTTCGCGCCGTCCGGCGGCCTAAAGCAGAAAAAGCCGCATAGAACACAGCGCAGGCCTCCCTGCGCTGACAACCCCATTCGGTCATTGGACCGATAACGAGCGCACCTGTTACCAGCACGGGTCGGGCAGCGCATTGATCCACGCAACGTAAACCCAAGCAAACGGCCCCCGAGCCAAGGAGAAAACCATGAAGCTTTACTACAGCCCGTCCGCCTGTTCGTTGTCGCCGCACATCGTGGCCAATGAGCTGGGCCTTGCCATTGAACTCGTGAAGGTCGACGTGGTCGCCAAGCGCACCGAGCAAGGCGAAGACTTTCTCGCCATCAACCCCAAATGCCTGGTGCCTGTTCTCCAGCTGGACGACGGCACCCTGCTGACGGAAGGCCCCGCCGTTGTGCAATACCTTGCCGACCTGAAGCCTGAGGCGCAGCTGGCGCCTGCCAGCGGCAGCA
Source organism: Polaromonas sp. P1_F8 (assembly GCF_056405635.1). Taxonomy (NCBI): domain Bacteria; kingdom Pseudomonadati; phylum Pseudomonadota; class Betaproteobacteria; order Burkholderiales; family Comamonadaceae; genus Polaromonas; species Polaromonas sp. P1_F8. The sequence continues at coordinate 27,194 of NZ_JBFUBS010000001.1, forward strand.
TGGCGCGCTATCGCCTGCAGGAGATGCTGGGGTACATCAATTCAGAGCTGCACCAAGGCTACATGCCGCTGTTCAACCCGGCTTGCAGCGATGAGGTTCGCAGCGCACGCATGGCCCATCTGCACAAACACTACCGCCTGCTGGAAGTCGCGCTGGGCCGTACACCATTCCTGCTGGGCGACCGTTTCACAGTGACCGATGCTTACCTGTTTGTGGTTACGCGCTGGGCGGAACTCGTCAAGCTGGACCTGTCGGCCTTCCCGAACCTGCTGGCGTTCCAGGCACGCATCGCGGCCCGGCCTGCCGCACAGGCGGCGATGCGCCGTGAACAACTGGCCGTTGCCTGATCCCAGACCGCCTGCCGCTTATCCACTGAATCACCCACTTAATCACTCATTTGTTTAACCCAGGAGAACACCATGAATACCACCGTGACCGAAACATCCCCCATGAAGCACTCCGTCGTGTCCAGAGACAAATGGCTGGCCGAGCGCAAGACACTGCTGGCGCAGGAGAAAGAACTGACACGCCTGCGCGACCGGATAGCCGGCGAGCGCCGTGCGCTCCCGTGGGTCCGCGTCGAAAAAAACTACGTCTTCGACACGCCCGAAGGCAAACGCTCGCTTGCCGACCTGTTCGAAGGGCGCCGCCAGCTGATGGTGCAGCACTTCATGTTCGGACCGGGCTGGGAGCAGGGCTGCCCGAGCTGCTCTTACATGGCCGACCACACCGAAGGCATGAAGATTCACCTGGAGCACCGCGACGTGAGTTTCGTGGCCGTCTCGCGCGCGACGCTGCCCGAGATCGAACGTTTTCGCCGACGCATGGGCTGGAACTTCAAATGGGCCTCTTCAAACAGCAGCGACTTCAACTACGACTTCCACGTGAGCTTCAAGCCCGAGGAAAGGGTCAACGGCACCGTCAACTACAACTACGGCATGACCGAATTCCCGGCCGAAGAAGCGCCCGGCATCAGCCTGTTCTACAAGGATGACGCAGGCGAAGTCTTCCACACCTATTCGACCTACGGGCGCGGTGTGGAGGTGATGATGGGCACCTACAACATGCTGGACCTCACGCCCAAGGGCCGGGATGAGCATGACGGGTTTTACAAGATGGACTGGGTGCGTCACCATGACCGCTACGAAACCGCGTCCGCCTTCACGCCCGCGCCCGAAGCCGATTCGTGCTGCAGCGCCAAGGCTTGAGTAGTCCGCGACCGGTGCGCACATCATGTCAAGCGTTTGGCCGTGGCTTGTGGTGGCAGGGGTCGGCGCCCTTCATGGGCTGAACCCCGCCACCGGCTGGGCGCTCGCCGCTGCCTGGGGCGTGCGTGCACGCAACCGGTCGCAGGCGCTGCGGGCGCTGCTGCCGATTGCGGCCGGGCACACCGCATCGATCGCGCTGGTGGCCGGCGCGGTGGCAGGGGGCCTGGCGCTGGATCGCTTCACCCTGCAGGTCCTGGCAGGCGGCCTGCTGGCCGCCTTCGCCGTGGTTCACCTGTCGGGCCGCGCACCCAGGGCGGCGCGCGCACCAGCGGGGCACGCCGGGCTGGCGCTCTGGTCTTTCATGATGTCCACCGCGCACGGCGCCGGCTTGATGCTGGTGCCGGCCCTGATCCCGTTGTGCGCAGGGGAGGCGCGGGCTGCGGAGCTGGCAGGGTCAGGACCGCTGGCGCTCGCCCTCGCGGCGGTAGGCGTTCATACCGCCGCGATGCTCGCCGTCACCGGTTTGGTCGCCACCGGGGTTTGCCGTGGTCTGGATGCCGGTGCGCGTTGGATTGGCAGCCGCAGGCGGGAGCCGCCTCCAGCCCCGCGTTGAAAAGCGGCCGTTGGCGGCGGGATAGTTGTTGAGTTGCTATCTTTTTAGTAGCTGCTTGCGCCCGTCCCTGTTGGATTCGATGGCTATTTCATGCCTGAAAACAGGCCAGAACACTGATTTTCAGGGCGTTGCGGCGCTTTTTCACTCCTCAAGCGCCTTTTCAGTGCCTGGATGGCTTGTTTTTGATGGTTATTTCGACTCGTAAGCCAATAGGGACGGGCGCAAGCAGCTATTAAAAGCATAGCGATTGGATGCCCCCGCTACACGCAGGCCAGTCTCGCTACGGCTATTTCCCGGCCGCATTCCGCTTGCGGGTGGCGGCAGCCTTTTTGGCAGAAGCTGACCGCTCTTGCGCAGTGCGGGAGGCTGCGGCTGCGCCGCCAAGGCGCCCGCCTTTGCGGGACGGTGCATGGTTTTCCGCCTTGCCGCGGCCCGAGCCCGACTTTTTGCCGCCGCCGGCTTCCTTGTTGACGGTGGCCCAGGCGCGGCGCTCGGCTTCTTCCTTGCCGACACCGCGGTCTTCGTAGCCTTCTTCAATGTGTTCAGCCTTGCGCTTTTGCTTGTCGCTGTAGGCAGATTTGTCGCCTCTGGGCATGTCGGTTCTCCTTGGCCGGGTTTTCTTCGCCGTGATCGCTGTGATGGCGAGAGCTTGAAAATACTGCACCGGGGCAGGGCGCTTCGCGCGCGACATTCCCGAAAAAAGGTCGGTGATCTCCTACGCGGCGCGGCGCTTCGTTGCCGGTCTCAATCTTCCGCCGAAGGCGTGGCGTTCAGTTCATCCATCAGCCACTGCGCAAATTGCTGTGTCTCCGGCGTGGCATTGGGTGCAAGGCCAAAATAGTGGCGACCCAGCGCCATCCGCAATTCCGGCAAGGGGCTCATCAACCGCCCCGCCGCCATGTCATGGGTAATTTGCGATACCGGTGCCAAGGCAAAACCCAGCCCGTCGACGGCGGCCTGAAGCACAAAGTGCAAATGGTCAAATTGCAGGCAACTGGCGGGATTCAACTCCGGTGCGTTCACCTGCTTTTTCCAGTTCTCCCAATCGTGGTTGCGCGATTTGGATAACAGCAGGACATGGGACGCCAAAGAGTGCGGGCCGGTGACGGGGCGGCTGACAAACAATGCGGGCGACCCAACAACAAGAACTTCGTCTTCCAGAAATGGATGAATCTGCATCGCCGGCGGCCACCCCTTGGTGCTCCGCCGGATGGCCAGATCGAATTCATCCACCGCTTTGTCCGGCGGCAAGGTGCTGGTCATCACCTGCGGTTCGATGTCCGGGTGCTTCGCCACGAACGCTGACAACCTTGGAATCAGCCAGCGCACCGCGAACGTGGGCCGGACGTTGATCTTGACGGCGCGCAATGGCGTTCCACCCCTGAGTGATTCGGCGGCTGCGCCAATCTGCCCGAGTGCGGGGCCCACCTGCGTATGGAACTGATGGCCGGCCGCCGTTAGAAGAACTTGCCGGGTTTTTCGCTCGAACAGGTCCACGCCAAGATAGGTTTCCAGCGCCTTGATCTGGCGGCTGATGGCGCCGTGCGTCACATGCAATTCCAGGGCAGCCCGGCTGAAACTCTGATGGCGCGCCGCCGCCGCAAAAGCGCGGACCGCGTTCAACGGAGGCAGGCGAGGCAACATGCGTGCAATTTTCTCACACGTGCCGCGCACTAATATCGTTTGTCGGGAGAGGCGGCCCTGCGCACCATACAAGCCATGCAACAGATCACGGCTTCTACTTCTGACCGCAACTCGCGCCATGCCGCCATGGTGCTCGGGCTCTCACTTCCGGGGGACACGGTGCTCTACCTGCTCCTGCCGATGTTCGCTCCTGCGTTTGGCGTCACCTTGCCCGAAGCGGGCATTCTTCTGGCCGCCAACCGCCTGGTGCGCATTGCGGGCTATGGAGCAGTGGCAAGGTTTTACGCCCACAACGGTGAACGGCTCACCTGCTCACTGGCGGCGCTGGCGGCCGCGGTGTGCGCGCTGGGTTACGCGATGCTGACCGGGTTCGTCGCCCTGTTGTTCTTGCGGCTCTTGTGGGGCCTGGCCTTCGCAGCCCTGAACCTGGCCACCCAGGCGTTGGCCACCGCCGAACCGGCGGGCGCTGCGCGTCGGGCAGGGCGGTCCCGCGCATTCACAGCACTGGGGCCCATGCTTGCCCTTCCTTTGGGCGGCGTGTGTGCGCTTTGGTTTGGCCCCAAAGTTATTTTTTTCCTGTTCGCGGCTGTTGCGTTGAGTGCCTTGCTGGTCGCACGGCAGCTGCCAACCGCCGCACATGCCGAGCCGGCACCACGAAAAACAGGAATCAGGCTTCCGGGCGGGCTGGACATCTTTTCCTTCACGGAAGGCCTGGTGCTGGACGGCCTCTTCATCATCGGCCTGTCTTATCTGGGCCGTGACCTGTTGCCCGGCAACCCGGTCATCGTGGCCGGGCTTCTGCTGTCGGTCCGTTACCTGGCGGAAATTGTCTTGAGTTCTGCCGGCGGACACATGGCAGAAAAGCATGGCGTCGAAGTTCTCCTGGTGACTTTCTCCGTGCTCACTTCTGTTGCCCTGGTGGGCTTTGGCTTCGGCTGGCTGTGGACTTGCGCACTTGCCATCGTGGTTTTGCGTGCCTTGCTGTTGCCGCTGCTGCCGCCGCTGGTCGCACTGCGCACGCCGGGGTCCGGACGCATACAGGCCCTCGCCACACGCTCGGTCTGGCGCGACATGGGCGCCGGCGCAGGCCCGGTGCTGGCCGGCCTGTTGTTGCCCATCGTGCCCTCCGCATGGATTTACGGCGTTGCTGCACTTCTTCTTTCGGCCACCGCCATGGCCTGCCTGAGGCAGCGCAGCGACTGAGCGCGAATCCGATGCCACTCTCTTCATTCTCTCGTTTCTTTTGGAGATTTTCACTTGGACATTCACCACACACTCATCAATTACGCCGGGGGCACGGTCGCGTTACCCGTCAGCCCGATGAACCATCGAAGCGATGGCGGACATTTGCTGGTCAATCCGCCCCGGCCGGTGTGGGAAAGAAGTGAATTGACGCCCAATGAACTGGCGCTATGGGGCTGCCTGGTCGCAGCCACCGCAAGAGCCATGCTGGAAACACTGCCCCAACTCGCCGGAGGGTGCCTGAACTACTGGGAGGCAGGTAACAACGCGCTCAACGAACTGGCGCATCCACCCGGACCGAAAACCCCTCAACTTCACCGGAAAATGCATCTCCACATTTTTGGGAGAAGCCCAAAAGCGAGTCACCCCGATTGGCAATGGGGCGAACCTCCGCAGTTTCCAAAATTTGCTTCATCCAAAGCCTGGGCGGCCCAGTTCAGCCGTCTGGAGGCGGACGAATGCGAAGCCATAACAAAGAGGCTCGAAGTGCTGTTGGCAACCAGGTACGCGTTGGGCTCTTAAACGCGCTGCGCAGGCGGCCGACGCGTGCCCGCCACACGGCGCGAATTTCTTCCGGTGTCACACAACTGCCATTGAACTGACACGAACGCGTCACCCCCGGCTCCCAGAATCACGCCATGACCAGCATGACGGAGCACCCGATGAATGACGGACAGGCGCAGGGCCCCAGCCGCACCCTGAGCAGCGGCATCCAGGACTTCAACAAGCAGTGCCTGCGCATCCTGCGCTGCACCGCGCAAGCCTTGGCCAACAGCCCGGGCGGCTTGCGCTTCAAGGCGGGCACCCGGCCCTGGCTTGAGGGTCTTTCGAACGCGCGGCCGATGCTGGCCGCCGGTTTGGGGCGACGTGACAAGGTGGTTTCGCTGACCGCCGGTGATTGAGAGTCAAAGCCCCTTTTTTGGGGCTTTTTTACAGCGCGATTTGAAGTTGCTGAATTGCCGAGTTGATGAGTTGCCGAAGTTGTTGAGACACCAGGAAACAAGGAGTTAGCCATGAAAGAACTGCCCAATCCCACCTTTGCATTGTCGCCAGTCGCAATGCCACGGGGGTCACTTCATCAAAGCGGTCATGCTGTCATTCCCGCCGTTGTTCAAAGGCCTGCCGTGGGGAAAATCACGGTCAGCTGGGCCCGGCACCAGGACGAGGTCCGGCAGGCGCAGCGCCTGAGGTACCAGGTTTTTGCGCTCGAGATGGGTGCCAATCTTTCCAAGGTGCTGCCCGGCCACGACGTCGACCTGTTTGACGACTATTGCGAACACCTGCTGGTGCGTGATGCCGACAGCCAGGAAGTCATAGGTACCTATCGCGTGCTGACGCCCACCCAGGCAAAGCGCGTGGGCAGTACCTACAGCGACACCGAGTTCGACCTCACTCGCCTGCGCTCCCTGCGCGAGCGCATGGTCGAGCTGGGCCGCAGCTGCGTGCATGCCGACCACCGCCACGGCGGCGTCATCCTGGCGCTGTGGGGTGCGCTGGCTGAATTCATGGCGCGCAACCAGCTGGACACGATGATCGGCTGCGCCAGCATTCCGATGCAGCACAACGGCGTGTCGAGTGGGCACGCGGCCGCCAGCATCTGGCGCCAGGTGCGCCAAACGCATCTGGCGCCCATTGAATACCGCGTGACGCCGCGCCTGGCGCTGCCGGTGGAAAAACTGGACGACACGCTGGACGTGGAGCCGCCCGCACTGATCAAGGGCTACCTGCGCCTGGGCGCGAAAGTGCTGGGCGCACCGGCCTGGGACCCGGACTTCAACTCGGCCGACCTGCCCATGATGATGCGCATCGCCGACCTGCCACCGCGCTACCTCAAGCATTTTTCCGGCAAGCCTGTGTCGGGCAGCCCTTCGGAGGCCTGATGCGCAGCATGTTTGACGCCATGGGCGCGCTGGGCAACGGCTTCAGCGGGAACAGCGACGACCATGATGACGACGACTCGCTGCGCAAGCGCTACCGCACCATCTTTATTTCCGACATCCACCTGGGCACGCCCGGCTGCCAGGCGGTCGCGCTGCTGGATTTTTTGAAGGCCCACCCGAGCGACAACCTGTACCTCGTGGGCGACATCGTCGACGGCTGGCAGCTGCGCCGGCGCTGGTACTGGCCGCAGTCGCACAATGACGTGGTGCAAAAACTGCTGCGCCGCGCCCGCAAAGGCTGCCGCGTGGTTTATGTACCGGGCAACCATGATGAGTTTGCGCGTGAATTTATTGGCAACCAGTTCGGCGGTATCGAGGTGATCGATGAAGCCGTGCATACCACCGCCGACGGCCGGCAGCTGTGGATCATCCACGGCGATTACTTCGACGCGGTGGTGCAGTGCGCCAAGTGGCTGGCGTACGTGGGCGACAACCTCTATGAATTCACACTCAAACTCAACCGCCACCTCAACAGCCTGCGCGCCCGTTTGGGCCTGCCTTACTGGTCGCTGTCGGCTTACCTGAAGCAAAAAGTCAAAAGCGCGCTCAATTACGTCACCGACTTTGAAGAGGCCGTGGCCAATGAAGCCCGCCGCCGCGGCCACCAGGGCGTGGTCTGCGGGCACATCCATCGCGCCGAGATGCGTGACATCAACGGCGTGCTGTACTGCAACGACGGTGACTGGGTGGAAAGCCGCACCGCGCTGGTCGAGAACTTCGACGGCACGCTGGAGCTGGTGCACTGGGCGCCTGCGCACGAGACGCAGGGCCGCGGCCACATAGCTTCCACGGTGACTGCATGAGGGTCGCTCTTGTTACGGACGCCTGGCAACCGCAGGTCAATGGTGTTGTCACCACCCTGGTGGAGCTGGTGCGGGAGCTTCAGGAGCTGGGGCACCAGGTGGAAGTGATCCAGCCGGGCCTTTTCAAGACGCGGCCTTGCCCGGGTTATGCCGGCATTGACCTGGCGGTGCGCCCCAAACGCGGCCTGACCGAAAAGCTCGATGCCTTTGCGCCCGAGGCCATCCACATTGCCACCGAAGGCCCGCTGGGCTGGGCTGCGCGCAGCTATTGCCTCAAGCGCGGCCTGAAGTTCACCACCGCGTTTCACACCAAGTTCCCCGAGATCCTTCATGCGGCATTGAAGATTCCGCTGTCCTGGGGTTATGCGCTGTTCCGCCATTTCCACAGGCCCTCGTCGGGTGTGATGGTGCCTACCCACGGCGTGTTGCGCATGCTGGAGCAGCGGGGCTTTCAGAACCTGCGCAGCTGGACGCACGGCGTGGACACGGAGCTTTTCGGCTTTGAGCCGCAAGCGCGGCTGTACCCGCCCATGGGGACGGTGGTGCGGCCGGTGTCGCTGTTTGTGGGCCGGGTGTCGTATGAGAAAAACATCGAGGCTTTCCTCAAGCTGGACATTCCGGGGACCAAGGTGGTCTGCGGGGTAGGGCCCCTGGAGGCGACACTCAAGGAGCGTTATCCGCAGGTCCGCTGGATGGGCGTTCTGCCCCGGGATGAGCTGGCCAAGGTCTATGCCGCCGCCGATGTGTTTGCCTTTCCCAGCCGGTCGGAAACTTTTGGCCTGGTGATGCTCGAAGCCATGGCAGTCGGCACGCCGGTGGCAGCCTACCCGGTCGATGGCCCGCTGGAAGTGCTTGGAAAACCCGATGGAAGCTGTCACGGTGGTGTCATGCATGAGGATTTGCAACAGGCTTGTTACAGCGCTTTGGCTGTGCCCCGCCATGAGGCCCGTTCGCGCGCGCTGGACTTCAGCTGGGCCCATGCGGCGCAGCTTTTCGAGTCTTTCCTCGTAACTGCCGGGAAGAACAGCGCTCAGGCCAACCCCGGCAATAACAGGGGCAGTGCTTGCGTACCCCTTCAGGCGGGCGCACCATCAGTCAAAAGTACTGTCACGCCTTTGTCATGAAACACGTCAACACTGTGACTTGTTACCAATGACACGTAAATGCCTTGTTGATGCCCACTTCACCCGCCTCGGTGGCTGCCGCCGCACCGCCGGTCCAGTTCCTGGACCGCGACCACAGCATTCTTGCCTTCAATGAGCGGGTGCTGGACTGGGCGAAGCGGCCCGACGTGCCGCTGCTGGAACGGCTGCGGTTTCTGTGCATTGTTTCGTCCAACCTGGACGAGTTTTTCGAGGTTCGCACCGCGCCCCACCTGACGGCGGCGCAGGCCAATGAACAAAAAGCACTGTATTCGGTGCAGTCTTTCGCGGCACTTTCAGCGGCAGCCCACGACATGGTGGCGCGCCAGTATTCGCTTTACAACGACGAGCTGTTGCCGGCCTTTGAGCGGCAGGGCATACGCATCGTCTCGCACGGTGAGCGCAATGCGGCCCAGCGGCGCTGGGTGAAAGAATATTTCGAAAGGGAAGTGCGGCCGTTGCTGATTCCAGTCGGGCTGGACCCTTCGCACCCGTTCCCCCAGGTGGCCAACAAGTCGCTCAACTTCATTGTGCGGCTGGGCGGGCACGACGCTTTCGGGCGGGACAACGACATTGCCATCGTCAAGGTGCCGCGCGTGTTGCCGCGGCTGATTCATATGCCCTCGCACGGCAAGGACAAGAGCCGGCTGTTCGTGTCGCTTTCCAGTGTGATTCGGGCCCACCTGGCCGAGTTGTTTGCCGGCCGCGAAGTGGGGCAGTTTTCGCAGTTCCGCGTCACCCGGCATTCTGACCTGGCCGTGGATGAAGACGACGTGAAAAACCTGCGCACCGCCTTGCGCCAGGGCCTGGAGCAACGCCATTACGGGCAGGCTGTTCGGCTGGAGGTTTCCGCAGGCTGTTCGGAATACCTGGCCAGCTTCCTGCTCAGGCAATTCAACCTGCCGACACAGTCCCTGTACCGTGTGCACGGCCCCGTCAATCTGGTGCGGCTGACGCAGCTGGTGGACCTGGTCAATGACCCCAAACTGCTCTTCCCCGGGTACAGCGCGTGTTACCCCACCCAGTTGCAGCCCGGCCAGTCGTTCTTTGAGCGGCTCAAGGAGGGTGACGTTTCCATTCACCAGCCTTTTGAAAGTTTTGACGGCGTGCTCGCCTTCCTGCGCGAAGCGGTTAACGACCCGCAGGTACTGGCGATCAAACAGACCATTTACCGCACCGGTACCGACTCGGAGCTGATGGTGCTGCTGCGCGAAGCCGTGCGCCGCGGCAAGGAAGTGACGGTGGTGGTGGAGCTCAAGGCGCGCTTCGATGAGGAAGCCAACATCAACTGGGCGGAAATGCTGGAGTCGATAGGCGCGCAGGTGGTGTATGGCGTGGTGGGCCTCAAAACCCACGCCAAGATGCTGCTGGTGACGCGGCGCGAAGGCAAACACCTGGTGCGTTATGCCCATCTTTCCACCGGCAACTACAACCCGCGCACGGCGCGCTTGTACACCGACCTGAGCTATCTGACGGCCGACCCCTTGACGACGGCCGACATCGACAACGTGTTCGTGCACCTGGCCAGCCAGAGCCGCCTGCCCAAGCTGCACCATTTGCTGCTGGCGCCGTTCCAGCTGCACCGCAAGCTGATCGAGAAAATCGATTCGCTGGGAGAGGCCGCCCTGCAAGGCAAAGACACACGCATCGTGGCCAAGATGAACGCGCTGACCGACGAAGACCTGATGCAGGCGCTGGTGAGGGCAGGGCAGCGTGGCGTGAAGATCGACCTGATTGTGCGCGGCGCCTGCATGCTGCCGGCGCAGGTGCCCGGTGTGACGGACAACATCCGCGTGCGCTCCATCATCGGCCGTTTCCTCGAGCATTCACGGGTGTTTTATTTCCGCTGTGCTGAAGAAGAAACTTTGTTGCTTTCCAGTGCCGACTGGATGAACCGCAACATGCTGCGCCGGGTGGAGCTGGCCTGGCCTGTGACCGACCCCGTGCTGCGCCAGCGCATCATCGACGAATGCCTGGTGGCCTACCTGCATGACGGGCGCGACGCCTGGGATCTGCAGCCTGACGGCACCTACCTGCGCGTGAACCTGCAGGGTGATGCCCCGCGCCACGGTGCGCAGGCTGCCTTGATGGCGCGCTATTCGGCCCCCCATCACCAGGAAAAATGACATGGACCTCATCCTGTGGCGTCATGCAGAGGCAGAAGACTGGCCCGAGGGTGACCCGCAGGGCGCCAGCGATCTTGAGCGCTCGCTGACGTCAAGGGGCGAAAAGCAGGCGGCCCGCATGGCCAACTGGCTTGATCGCCAGTTGCCCGAAGGCGCGCGCATTTTTGTGAGTCCGGCACGGCGCTGCGAGCAGACCGCGCTGGCGTTGGGACGCAAATACAAAATCCGCAGTGAGCTGGCGCCCGACGCCACGGTGGAGCAGCTGCTGGAGCTGGTGCAATGGCCGTCGGCCAGGTCGCCGATTCTGGTGGTGGGCCACCAGCCCAACCTGGGGCAGGCCATCGCGCAGCTGCTCAGCTTGCAGGAAAGCGAATGCCCGGTCAAGAAGGGTGCACTCTGGTGGCTTCGCAGCCGGGACCGCGACGGCCTTAACCAGACTGTTGTGGTCACTGTGCAGTCGCCTGAGGTTCTCTGATCTGCGCGGGACCGACATGGGCTGCGATGGTGGTTTCTACCTCGCGTGCTCCCATGTCGTGCGGGCGCGTCGTGGCGCCGTTGCGGCCATGCCAGCGGACAAAAAAACAGACCCAATACAGGCAAGTTTTCTCGGTGCCAAGGCTATAGTGCAAATACCGAACCCGCTCCCGAACCTGGTCCAGCAAGCGGGCAGACTGCAGCGGAGGATTGCGGGGTTTCACGGAATTTTTATAACTGTATTAATTAATAGCGTGTTGCCCTGAAATCCAGCGTGAAAGCGGCTTACAGGAGTTTTTGATGTCCAGATTAGATTGCAAGCGCCAGGTTATACGGCAGGTTTTGCGGCATACATTACGTTAGACCGCAAAGCCATGCCCGGTTACGCCGTCTACGTTCTCCTTGTCTGCGCTGGCTTCGGCGTGTGGGCGCTGCTGTTCTGGTTTATGCGAACAAGCTCCGGGCCAAAGCGGACGGCGCTGGGTTGGAGCCTTGTTGGGCCGTTTCACGCGTACTTGGAGAAACGCGGGTACCGGCTGCGCCGGCGAGAGTTGTTCGGGTGGGCGCTGGTCGGCGCCGTCATGCTCCTTGCCCCTGTGCTGTCGTGGCTGCTTGAGCGATGATTGCGCGTATGCGGTTTAACAGGTCGTTCGACGCGGACACGCAGCGGCATTGCGCCGCGAGCCGTGCGCGGGAGCATACGTCTCGCGGAGCAATGCCACTGCGTGCCGGTCAACTCCGACGTTAGGGAGCCAATGCCACCATCGCTTTACGTCCGAGGCTTTGCGTCGTTGATGCTTGCGATACTTGCCACGAGTTGCGCATCCAACTTCGACCACCGAGGCGATGCCTCGTGTGCCATCCAGGTCCCACCAGCAGATTCTGGTGAACTAGGCATTCATGGCAAGCTGATGAAAGTGCACCCGAGAATTTCCAGCATGCCTGCCGGCTTCAGTGGATGCCAGACATTGTGGGTGGACTCCCCAGGTGGCTGGGAGATGTCACGTCTTCTGGTGCACCGTGGCCGAGTCGTTAAGCTGTTCGATTCGAAGCTCGAATGCAAATACGCTGGAGGGGAGTTGCAAAGCGCTATTGGCGGAGAATGCCCTGCCTCCGAGCCCGAAGTCTTGCCGTCTGAGCCTGCTGGATGTATTTCGCAGCACGTAGGCGGCCCTAAGCCAAGAGAGGTTTGCGTTGATGACCATCCGTCTCCCTAACCAGTCGGCCAACTCGGAACCGCAACTGCGGGCTGCGGCTTCGCCGCAAGGGTTGCGGTTCGGTTGCCTCCAACGTTAGACCGCCGCAGTTTGCAATGCAGAACACTATAAAGATCGCTATTGCCTCGGCTATCTTGTTGCTTCTCGGTTCCGGGTTCTTGTTCCTGGGTGGTGGCGCACTCATGCGGGGGTTTTTTTACATTAGCAGATACCAAATTACGATCATTCATCAAGACCAGTCGCCCTTATTCTTCTACGCTTATGTAGCTTTCATGCTATTTTTTGGGGGGCTTCTGCTGGCTGCCGGAGTCGCGGTATGGTTCAGCCTCGGCGAAATTAGAAGAGAGGTTATTTCTTTTGTGGACTCAGCTATCTTGAGTCACCCCAGTCCGCGCTGGTCGCTGATGGCTTTAATGATTGTCGTAGCCGCTGTTTTTATCGGCATAGCACTATTTGTTTTATGAGTTTCTACTTTGATCCGTTTCTCGGCTGCCTGTCTAACATCGCAGTCAAGTGGACGCCTAGCGGCCCCGCTTACCTCGAGCGTTAGGCGTCATATTCCACCTCACATAGAAAGAGTGCAACGCAATGAACTCTGTCAACCTTTCGGCAGTGCTATCAAGTGTTTCTGAACCATGGCAACCCGAAACGGTTGCGCACTTCAATGGCAACGAAGTCATGGTTGCCAAAGCCATGGGCTCGTACGCTTGGCACAAGCATGAAGACACAGACGATTTCTTCTTGGTACTCAAGGGCAGCATCACAATCGAAATGCGCAATCGCAGTGTTCACCTCGGCCCGGGAGAAATGTTCGTCGTTCCACGAGGCGTCGAGCATCGCCCAGTAGCCACTGAGGAGGCTCACTTCATACTTATCGAACCGCCGGGTACCGCGAAAGACGGAACTATGCTTGTCTAAAGTTTCCCTACCACGCCGCCGCCCGTCGTTCAGCTCAAACTTCGCCGCCAGAATAGAACCAATGATTCAAATCGTCCCCTTCTCTCCGGCACACGCCGATGGTGTCGTGTCTGTGATCCTGCCGATTCAACAGTCCGAGTTCGAAATCCCGATCACACTGGAAGCACAACCAGACCTGCAGGACATTGCCGGCTTCTATCAGCATGGCATCGGCAACTTCTGGGTCGCCCTGGAGGCGGGAGTCGTTGTCGGCACACTTGCTCTGCTAGACATCGGAAGCCGTCAGGCAGCTCTGCGCAAGATGTTCGTGGCCAGCTCGCATCGCGGGCCGGAGCATGGCGTCGCCAGGGAGCTGCTTCAAACGCTGCTCAACTGGTGTCGTGCTCAAGGTGTACGAGAGGTCTTCCTGGGCACAACAGCCAAGTTCCTTGCCGCCCACAGGTTCTACGAGAAGAATGGCTTCCACGAGATGGTCAAAGAAGCTCTGCCAGAGAGCTTTCCCGTCATGGCTGTTGACACCAAGTTCTATGGGTTGTCACTGCAACGCAATGACGCCTAACCCTTCCATCGAGGGGACGTGCCCCGGCAAGCCGGATCACGCCTCTCATCTCAAACGTTAGGCGTTTCAATCATGGCCTTCGACCCTGTCCTGGCTCAGCGTGTTCGCGAAGTACTTGAGGGGTAGCCTGGCATTACAGAGCGCAGGATGTTCGGCGGCCTTGCGTTTCAGGTTCATGGCAAGATGTTTGTTGGCGTTAGGAACTCAAGCTTGATGGCGCGGGTTGGGCCGGAACGCCATCACGACACACTGGCAATGCCAGGCGTCAGAATCATGGATCTCACTGGCCGACCGATGGGCGGCTACGTCTGTATTGATCCACCTGCCATTGCTGAAGAGCGGGATCTGAAAGCCTGGGCATTTTGGTGCTCAGAGTATGTCGCGCGACTCCCGGAGAGGAAGAAAAAGTGAGGGTTCATGTCAGAGGCCGATCTAACAGTACCTCGCCCACGAAAGATGCCAACCCATCATGTCAAACCGTAGACGTCGCAAGGAATTCCATGCCGTTGCTCAAGCCGCTTGTTGCCTGGCTAGTCATACTTGCCCTGGCAGTTGCCAACGGAGCGCTTCGCGAGATCGTTCTGATTCCTGTTCTTGGAAAGATCACTGGTCTGGTCATGAGCGGGGCGTTACTCTCCCTTCTCGTGGTGCTTGTGTCTTTCGCCTTTGTTCGCCTCAGCCACGGCATCACAATCTTGCAAGGTCTTTGCGTTGGCGCTTCCTGGTTGTGTCTCACACTGGTCTTCGAGTTCAGCTTTGGCCGCTACGTCCAGCACAAGTCCTGGTCTGAGCTGCTCGAAGCGTATTCATTCAAAGACGGCAATATCTGGCCTGTTGTGCTTCTCGTCATTCTTCTGGCGCCACCGGCCATAGTCCTCCTTCGGGCAAGATTTCAGCATGAAAACGGCAGCGCCTGACCCTTCCTTCAAGCGGACCCCCCACGGCAGGCCGCTTAAGTCAAACGTTAGATATCAATGAGTCTTCGAAAAGTTGTCCGCGTCACGCTCTGGGTTCTGGCCGCCATAACCGTTGCGGTATGGTGGTTTCTGCTCGGTGGTTTATGCGACGCACCCATCAAGCCTGTTATTGCTACGAACAACGTCGTCCCCTACAACTGCCACGGAAAGACAGTTTTCCTTACCGAACTGCAGGATATCGTACGGCTGTGGTTACCATGCGTATGGATCTTGGTCCTGTTCGGCCTTCACCTGCTAAAGGAGCGCCAAGATGAGAAACCTTTCTAACTGGTCAACCGGCGAGGACACGCAACTACAGAAGGCCGCTCTGCGGCATGAGTTGCGCGCCGGTTGTCTTCAACGTTAGACCTCAGAACCCAACTACTGGCTCGAACACATGACAACCCAACAGCACCGCGTAATGCCTGTATCACTTCCTCCAGAGTCGGCAGTTACCAGAGCCTACGCATCGACGAATCTCGCAGATGCCTATTCGATCGAACTTCCACCCGGAGCGTCGACCAATCCTGAACTGTTGGCGAGGTTCATCTTTTCCCATCAAGCACCGTGGGTTGGTACCCTCATGGCGGTCCGGGATGCGGTCGTCGGCAGGGTCGGCCTCAAAACTGCCAGGCAACTCACGTCACTTGAAGCGCAGGGCAAAACAGGCCGTCTTGGCATCTTCAAGATCTACGACACAAGCCCGACCGAAGTTGTCTTTGGAGAAGACGACAAGCACCTGGACTTCAGGCTTTCTGTCCTCTGCTCCAGTCAGCCGTTGCCGGAAGGCAAACGCCACCTGACTTTATCAACCGTGGTCCATTGCCACAACCGCTTGGGTCGTCTCTATATTCTTGTCATCGCCCCGTTCCACCGCTTGGTCGTTCAATCCAGTCTTCGTCGTGCTGCCCGAATCGGCTGGCCGCCGGCAGCGGAGGCGTAAACCAGATTCCCGGTCGTCACGTGTAGCCCACTGAGGTCTAACCTTTTCATCGAGCGGTGGCCGCAAGCAGGCTTCGCTTGCTTGCGGCCAGGCCGGCCGGTCTTGATGGCGGGGACCTGCTCGAGCGCCGTCAGGAAGGCGGCGTCGGACAGGCTGGCCAGCAGCTTGATGCCTGCGCGCAGCAGCTCGCTTTTCTTGGCGGGGCGGGTGAGCTTGGCGGCGCGCTGCTTCAGGTCGTCAAGCACCACGTATTCGACTTTGGGGATGGTGAAGCTGTCGCGCACCAGCTTCGGCTTTTTGGTTTTTTCCGGCTTAGCGGTTTTGGCGGGCTTGGCAGGCTTAGCGGTGGCCTGCGGTTTGGCCGCAGGCTTTTTGGCGCCGGCCTTTTTCACAATGGCTTTCTTGACCGTGCCTTTGCCGGCCGGGGCCTTGGCGGGGGACGCCTTTTTCGGGGCAGGCTTGGCGGCGGTTTTCACCGGTGCTTTGGGCGTGGCAGGTGCCGGTGCGGCGGGTTTCGCAGTTGTTTTTTTGCTGGTAGCCATGGATTGATCCTTTTTGATGTGCGGTCAAATAAACCGTATATATAGTTTATATGGTTTATTAAAAAACCGTCAAGGCCTGGTCGGCGAGGCAGAAGGAGGGTGCTCAGGGGCCGGGAACAACCAGTGTCCACGGCGTCTTTTGCCATGCCAGGACTTCTTCCTGCAGCAGATGGGCTGACTGCGGGAAGGTCTGCGCCCAGCCGGGGCGGCAGTTCAGTACAAAAATCTTTCCGGGTTCGGCGCTGCTTTCGAGCTGGAGGCCTTTGAGGTCGGGGTCGCGCCGGGCGTGGCAGAGGATGACGGCCAGGCGCAGGCACAGCAGTTGCTGGATGAACACGCGGTCTTCAAAATTGACTTCAAGCTTGCGCAGCTTGCCGCGGTGGCCCAGCACCAGAAGGCTCAGGCGATGCAGTTCGGGCAGGGCAAAACCCGGCGCGTCGGCGTTGTCCAGGATGTAGGCGCCATGCTTGTGATAGTCGCTGTGCGAGATCTGGCTGCCGATCTCGTGCAGCTCTGCGGCCCATTCCAGCTTGCGCTGAAAGCGGGCAGATTCCGCAGCGGGCATGCCCTTGCCGGCCATGACGAACAACTGCCTGGCGACTTTGCTGACGCGCTGGGCCTGTGCGTTGTCGGTATTGAATTTGCTGGCCAGGCGCTGCACGGTGGTGGAGCGCAAATCGGTCAAATCCTGCTCACGGTCCACCAGGTCATAGAGCACACCGTGGCGCAGGGCGCCTTGTGCGGCTTCCATTTGCGCGATGCCCAGCAGGTCGAATACGGCCCTCAGGACGCTGACGCCACCGCCTATGACGGCGCGGCGGTCGTCCTTCATGCCGTCGAGCTTGAGGCGATCGGCGCTTTGCGCCTTGAGCAGCCGGTCCAGCAGCCAGTCGAGGCCTTCTTGCGTGACCAGACCCGCGGGCCAGCCCGAGGCTGTCAGTACGTCGCTGACGGCGCCAATCGTGCCGGAAGACCCATAGGCGGTGTCCCACGCATCGGCGCGGTAGATATTGACGGCTTCGTCGAGAACTGCCTTGGCGGCGACCTCCGCTGTCTGGAAAGCGCGTGGGGTGAACTGCCCGTCGGGGAAATACTTCATGGACCATGCCACGCTGCCGACGCGATAAGACTCCATGGTGCGCGCGTCCAGCCCCTTGCCGAGGATCATTTCGGTGGAGCGCCCGCCGATGTCCACCACCAACCGGCGTTCATCGGACTGGGGCAGGAGGTGGGCGACGCCCTGGTAAATCAGGCGGGCTTCTTCGCGGCCCGGGATGACGTCGATGGCAAAACCGAGGATCTTGTGGGCGCGCGCCAGGAATTCTTCGCGGTTGCGCGCTTCACGCAGGGTCTGGGTGGCAACGGCGCGAACCTGGTACTTTTTGAAGCCGGCCAGCCGTTCGCCGAAGCGCGCCAGGCAGTCCCAGCCGCGCTGCATGGCTTCCGGGGTCAGGTTGCGGTCGGCGTCCAGCCCGTTGCCCTGGCGAACGGTTTCCTTGAGGTATTCGGTGCGGTGAATCTGGCCGGCATCAAAGCGGCCGATTTCCAGTCGAAAGCTGTTGGACCCGAGGTCCACAGCGGCGAGCAGCGTTCCATTTTGCATACCTGAGTTTAAGCTCCCAACATAGCCATCGCGCGGGACTCTCATCAGCAGTCCGGGCCGCCTAGCCGATCAACCGGCCGTCGATCGTCATCATGCTTTGCGTGACGTAGGTGCCGCTTCTGCGCTGGGGATTGAAGCTGATGCTGAATCCGCCCACATCGAACTTTGTGCGGCGCTGAAAGGCGGCGAGAACGCTCTGGCGGTTCAGGGGGCCGTCGACGTCATTGAGCACTTCGTAGGTGTAGCGTGCTGCAATGAATCCTGCCAGGCTCAGCGGTGTGGGCGGTTCGTCGAAGAGGCGTGAAAGCGTTTCACGGTAGCTTCTGACCACCGGAAGGCTGGCATTGACCAGGGGCACCGGCTGGGTGGCGATGACCGGCGTGTTGCGCGCCGCGCCCATCTGCAGCATCGTTTGCAGGTTCACGTCGGCCAATGCCACGACATAGCGCTGGCGAGCCTGCTTTTCCAGGCCCTGGGTGAATTCGGCGAGCTCCGGCGTTCCGCCCACAAAGAGCAGTACGGCGGGTGTACGGGGCGTGAGTTTCTGGCCCAGCGCGCGCAGGTCGTCTGTTGCCTTGAAGGGCTGCAGCTTCAGTTGCATGTCCAGGGCAATGCGCTCGACATCCGCGTGATAGGCAGCGTGATCCTGTGCTGTGGCGTAAATCGCACCCAGCTCCTTGAGGCCCATGGTTGAAAGGCTTTTGAGCGCATAGGCAATCTGTTCCTGGCGCGCGGCGAAGATGGGAAAGGTCTTGTCGTCGATTTCGAGGCTGGAGTTTTGCAGCCACGGGGCGGCGTGGGGGATGCCCAGCCCGCCCTGGCGGGACAGCGCCACGATCTGGCTGGCAACCTGGTCGCCGACACTGCCGGAAAGCACCATGCAGAGGGGGTTGTCCTTGACCGAGTCCAGTGCCGTGCGCAGACTTGCGGGAGTGCCGTCCGTTTCCAGCGCCAGATGCTGGACCGGCCTGCCGCGGACGCCGCCGCGCAGGTTGATGTCCTGCCAGGCGGCGCGTGAGCCGATCAGGAAATCCTTGGAGACATCCTGCTGCGCCTGGGAAAAATCAACCGGCTGGGCCACGATGACGCTGCGCGATGAGGCGCCCTTGCCGGGCTGGGCCCAGGCCGGGCTTGCAATTGCTGCGGCGACCAGGCCGGCGCGACGCAGCAGCCGGCGGCGACTGACTAAGGGCATTTGAGCTGGCATGGATGTTCCCCGTTTGCGAGGCGACTCGCCGTGCATGGATTGCTATTAAAACGATAGCTGCTTGCGCCGGTTCCATAAGGGATGGAACACGAAATTGCATAAATTCAATAAAAAACGGGTCAAACCTTCCGGCTTGACCCGTTGCAGTACTCGCGGGCTTACTTGGCGGGCGGAATCAGCACGCTGTCCACAATGTGAACGACGCCGTTGGTTGCAGAGATATCAGCGGTCTGGACCATGGCGTCCTCGATGGTGACGAATTCGCCGGCCTTGGAGAGCGCCACATTGGCGCCGTTGACGGTTTTGGTGTTGCTGTTTTTGACGTCGGCGGCCATCAGCTTGCCAGGAATGAGGTGGTAGGCCAGAACCGCCTTGAGTTTGGCCGGGTCTTTGGCGAGCTCGTCCATGGTTTTGGCTGGCACTTTGGCGAAAGCCGCGTTGGTGGGCGCGAACACGGTGTAGGGGCCGGTGCCCTTGAGTGTATCGGTCAGCCCGGCTTTGGCTACCAGGCCATTGAGGGTACTGAGCTGCGATTGGGTGGCTATCGTGTCTGCCACGGACACCGGGGTGGAGGTGGTGGCGCAGCCGGCGAGGGCGGCAACGGCGGTGGCGAGGACCAGAAAGCGGCGGTTCAACATGAAAGATTCTCCTGATTAATCCTGATTAAGACGAGGCCAAGGGTAGGAGAACCCCGTGACAGATTCGTGACGGTAATTTGAAGGTTTTGTGACGCCATAGAGGGGCGGCAGCCCGCCGGGAGGCTGTCATATTTGTCACATCCTTGTCACACAAGATTTCTACAGTCGACGCATCTTCCCGATCAATCCCAACCAGCTTCGACCAATCCCAACCCAAGAGGTGTTCTGATGAACCTGACTTTCAAAGCTTCCCTGACCACTGTGATGGGCGTTGCCCTCGCGTCGTTTGCCACGCTGGCTGCAGCCCAGGACGTGACAGGCGCCGGCGCCAGCTTCCCCGCCCCCCTGTATTCCAAGTGGGCCGCTGATTACAACAAGGCTACCAGCGTCAAGATCAACTACCAGTCAGTGGGTTCCGGCGCCGGTTTGCGCCAGATTGAAGCCAAAACCGTTGATTTCGGCGCTTCCGATGCTCCCCTGAAAGATGAAGAACTGGCCAAAAAAGGCCTGATGCAATTTCCCACGGTGATCGGCGGCGTCATTCCCGTGGTCAATATCAAGGGCATCACCCCCGGTCAGCTCAAGCTGAGCGGCCAGGTGCTGGGAGACATCTACCTCGGCAAGATCACCAAGTGGACCGACCCGGCCATCAAGGCCCTGAACCCCACGCTGCCCCTGCCTGACGCCGCCATCGCACCGGTGCGCCGTGCCGACGGCTCCGGCACCAGCTTCATCTTTACCAACTACCTGAGCAAGGTGAATGCCGAGTGGAAGTCCAAAGTGGGCGAGGGCACCGCAGTGAACTGGCCAGTGGGCGCAGGCGGCAAGGGCAATGAAGGCGTGGCGGCATTCGTCGGTCGTCTGCCCAACTCGATCGGCTACGTGGAATACGCTTACGTCAAGCAGAACAAGATGACCTTTGCCCAGCTGAAGAACGCGGCCGGCAATTTCGTGTCACCGGAAGATAACGCCTTCAAAGCAGCCGCTGCGGGTGCCGAATGGTCCAAGAGCTTCTACCAGATCCTGACCGAGCAGCCTGGCAAGGATTCGTGGCCCATCACCGGCGCTACTTTCATCCTGATGCAGAAAGTCCAGGACAAGCCTGCCCAGGCCGCCGCTTCGCTCAAGTTCTTTGAGTGGGCTTACAAAAACGGCGACAAAACCGCCGACGACCTGGACTACGTGCCCATGCCTGCCGCTGTGAAGACCATCATCGAAAAAGCCTGGGGCGACATCAAGGACGCATCGGGCAAGACGGTTGCCTACAAGTAAGCACAGTCAGCTGATTTTTCCCAGTCGTTACACACCATAGGGGTTTCTCACGTGTCCTCTACACTTCCGGCTAGCCGGGCCACTTTTGACCACCCGGCAAAAGCGACCGGACGCGCTATGACCAATCCTCCTCCTGGCAGCACTGTGCGCAGAAGCCCCCTGGCAGACCGGCTTTTCGGCTGGGCTGCGCAGGGCGCGGCCTGGCTGACACTGGCCCTGCTGGCCGGTATCCTGGTTTCCCTCGTCATCGGGGCGTGGCCAGCGATCAGCAAATACGGCCTCGGCTTCCTGACCAGCAGCGTCTGGGACCCTGTCAAGGGCGAGTACGGTGGGCTGGTCATGATTTACGGCACCATTGCCACATCACTGATCGCACTGCTCATCGCGGTGCCGGTGAGCTTCGGCATTGCGCTGTTCCTGACCGAGTTGTCGCCCGCATGGCTCAAAAGGCCGCTGGGCACCGCCATCGAGCTGCTCGCCGCCGTGCCGTCCATCGTCTACGGCATGTGGGGCCTGCTGGTGTTCGGCCCCATCCTGGCCACCTACGTGCAGCAGCCGCTGCAAAGCCTGCTGAGCGGCGTGCCTTACCTGGGCGCACTGGTGTCTGGCCCTCCTGTGGGCATCGGTATTTTGTCGGCCGGCATCATCCTGGCGATCATGATCATTCCTTTCATCGCCTCGGTGATGCGGGACGTGTTCGAGGTCACGCCGGTGCTGCTCAAGGAGTCCGCCTATGGGCTGGGCTCCACCACCTGGGAAGTTGTCTCCAAAGTCGTGTTGCCTTACACCAAGGCCGGTGTGGTGGGCGGCATCATGCTGGGCCTGGGCCGTGCACTGGGCGAAACCATGGCGGTGACCTTCGTCATCGGCAATTTCAACCAGCTCGATTCGCTGAGCCTCTTTCAGGCAGCCAACAGCATCACGTCGGCACTGGCCAACGAGTTCGCTGAAGCCGGTGAGGGTCTGCACCAGGCGGCGCTGATCTACCTGGGCCTGGTGCTGTTCTTCATCACGTTTGTCGTGCTGTCGCTGTCCAAGCTGCTGCTGGCCCAACTGCGAAAGAGTGAAGGGGTGAAAACATGAGTACCGCGGCACACGACGCGCGCCTGGCCAAGTTCGCCAGCCGCAAGCGGGTCAACCGGATCGCGTTGGTCCTCTCCCTGGCGGCCATGTCCTTCGGCCTGTTCTGGTTGGCATGGATTTTGTGGGAAACCATACGCCTGGGCGTGGGCGGGCTTTCGCTGGCCACGCTGACGCAGATGACGCCGGCACCCAATGAAGAGGGCGGTATCGCCAACGCGATTTACGGCTCCTTCCTCATGGTGCTGCTGGCCACCTTTGTGGGCACGCCGATCGGCATCATGGCGGGCATCTACCTGGCCGAGTACAACACCAAGGGCATGCTGGCGTCCGTGACGCGCTTTGTCAACGACATCCTGCTGTCCGCGCCGTCCATCGTGATCGGTTTGTTCGTCTACACGGTCGTCGTGTCGCAGTTCAAGTCCTATTCGGGCTGGGCCGGTGTCCTGGCGTTGGCGCTGATCGTCATTCCCGTGGTGATTCGCACGACGGAAAACATGCTGCAACTGGTGCCGCCGGGCCTGCGCGAAGCGGCTTACGCCCTGGGTGCGCCCAAGTGGAAGGTGATCACCAGCATCACGCTGCGCGCTGCACGCGCCGGCGTGACGACCGGCATTCTGCTGGCCGTGGCGCGGATTGCCGGTGAAACAGCGCCGTTGCTCTTCACCGCGCTGAACAACCAGTTCTGGACGTCCGACCTGAGCCAGCCCATGGCGAGCCTGCCCGTGACGATCTTCAAGTTTGCGCTGAGCCCTTATGAGAACTGGCAGCAGCTGGCATGGGCAGGCGTGTTCCTGATCACGATGGCTGTGCTTGGCCTGAACATCCTGGCGCGCGTGCTGACACGCGCAAAATCATGAACACCCCTGTTGCGAACTCACTTCGTGTAGTCGCCTCCCCCCTCAAGGGGGCAACACCAGCAGTCCGGCAAAGCCGGTCCTGCGGTGTTTACTGAGCGGCCGACACCACTTTCAGCCTTTAGACCACACAACACAACAAGGTCACAGATGGACACCCCTACTGCATCACGCGAACAATCGAAAATTTCGGTCAAGAACCTCGATTTCTACTACGGCAAGTTCCACGCCCTCAAAAGCATCAACCTGGAAATTCCCGAGAAGAAGGTCACGGCCTTCATCGGCCCCTCGGGCTGCGGCAAGTCCACGCTGCTGCGCATCTTCAACCGCATGTATGAGCTCTATCCCGAGCAGCGCGCCGAAGGTGAAATCATGTTCGACGGCGAGAACCTGCTGACGTCCAAAAAAGACGTGGCTCTTATTCGCTCCAAGGTCGGCATGGTGTTTCAGAAGCCCACGCCTTTCCCGATGTCGATCTATGACAACATCGCTTTCGGTGTGAAGCTGTTTGAAAGCCTGAATGCCTCGGACATGGATGAACGCGTTGAATGGGCCCTGCGCAAGGCTGCGCTCTGGACGGAAGTCAAGGACAAGTTGAACCAGAGCGGTTCCAGCCTCTCGGGCGGCCAGCAGCAACGCCTGTGCATTGCCCGCGGCATCGCCATCAAGCCTGAAGTGCTGCTGCTGGACGAGCCCTGTTCCGCGCTGGATCCTATTTCCACCGCCAAGGTGGAAGAGCTGATTGCCGAGCTCAAGAACGAATACACGGTAGTCATCGTGACGCACAACATGCAGCAGGCGGCCCGCTGCAGTGACTACACCGCCTATATGTACCTGGGCGACCTGGTTGAGTTTGGCGCCACCGAAGACTTGTTCTTCAAGCCAAAACGTAAAGAAACCGAAGACTACATCACCGGCCGTTTCGGATGAACCAAGTTGCCCCCTGTCTCGGCTCACTGCGTGTAGCCGGAATCCCCCTCAGGGGGACGGCGCCTGCTGCCCGGCAAAGCCGGTTCAGCGACGCCTGCTGGCCTGGCACTGAGTGGCTCATGCGTTGCGGCCCTGATCGCGACGGCGAATAAATTCAAAGGGAAAAACATGCCTGATAAACACTTATCGACCCAGTTTGACAGCGAACTCAACGGCGTCTCTTCGCGCGTGATGGAGTTGGGCGGCCTCGTCGAGTCGCAGATTCGCCTGGCCATCTATGCGCTGTCCCAGTTCAGCGCCGAAAGCGCCAACCAGGTGATCGAGACCGAATCGCGCGTCAACGCGATGGAAATCGACATCGACCGCGAGCTGTCGTCCATCATTGCGCGGCGCCAGCCTACGGCTCGCGACCTGCGTCTGCTGATCGCCATTTCCAAGACCACGGCCAACCTCGAGCGTGCCGGCGACGAAGCCGAAAAGATTGCCCGCATGGTCAAGTCCATCATCGAAAGCGGATCGGCCCGTGCCCTGCCTTCGTCCGACCTGCGCATCGCGGCGGAACTCGCCTCCGGCCTGCTGCGCAAGGCTCTGGACGCGTTTGCCCGGCTGGACACCGCGGTTGCGGTCTCCATCCTCAAGGAAGACGACCAGATCGACCAGGAATTCGACGGTTTTGTGCGCAAGCTCATCACTTACATGATGGAAGACCCGCGCACGATTTCGCCTAGCCTGGACCTGCTGTTTGTGGCCAAGGCCATCGAGCGCGTGGGCGACCATGCCAAGAACATCGCAGAATTCATCATTTACATCGTCAAGGGCGCCGACGTGCGGCACACGCCGATGGAACAGATTGAATCCGCCGTGAAATGAGCCCCCACGGTCGCTCACTTCGTGTAGCCTCCTGCCCCCCGAGGGGGCCGCTGCGCCTGCGGTCTGGCGAAGCCAGTCCCGCGGCCCCTGCTGGTATGAAGAGCTTGCAACTGTCGGGGGGATTTTCCGCATGGGCGCTTCGGTGTCTTTGCC
This sequence comes from Polaromonas sp. P1_F8, assembly GCF_056405635.1. Classification (NCBI taxonomy): domain Bacteria; kingdom Pseudomonadati; phylum Pseudomonadota; class Betaproteobacteria; order Burkholderiales; family Comamonadaceae; genus Polaromonas; species Polaromonas sp. P1_F8. Next base: position 52,131 of record NZ_JBFUBS010000001.1, read on the forward strand.
TTTGAACGAATATTCATCATGAAACACCTGCCACGCATACTGATTGTTGAAGACGAGCCGGCCATTGCCGAGTTGATTGCGGTCAACCTGCGGCATGGCGGCTTTGACCCCGTGGTGGCGGAAGACAGTGTGTCGGCCCAGCGCGAACTCGACGCTGTGTTGCCCGATGCCATCCTGCTCGACTGGATGCTGCCGGGGCAAAGCGGCCTGGCGCTGGCGCGCCACTGGCGCAAGCAGGCGCGTACCAAGAGCATTCCCATACTCATGTTGACGGCACGCGGTGACGAACCCGACAAGGTGGCCGGGCTGGATGCCGGCGCCGACGACTACATCACCAAGCCGTTTTCCACCCAGGAACTTCTGGCGCGCATACGCGCCGTGTTGCGCCGCCGCGCGCCCGAGTCGGTGAACGACAGCGTGACCGTGGGCGGGCTGGTCCTGGACGCCGCCACGCATCGCATTTCCTACCTGGGCCAGGAGCTCAAGCTGGGCCCGACCGAGTTCAAGCTGCTGCATTACCTGATGAAACACGCCGAACGCGTGCACAGCCGCAGCTCCCTGCTCGACAAGGTGTGGGGCGACCATGTGTTCATTGAAGAGCGCACCGTTGACGTCCACGTCAAGCGCCTGCGCGAGGCCTTGGGCGCGGCGGGCACCATGGTGGAAACCGTGCGCGGCGCAGGTTACCGGCTGACGGCGATGGCCGCCAACAACCCGGTCGCTGCTGCACAATCCAGCGCATGATCAATCGGTGGATTATTTTCGCTGCCTGCATGCTTGCCGGCGGCGGTTTGGGCTTTTGGGCGCGCACCGCAAACGGCTTGACCTTCGGATTGGGCATAGGGCTGGCAGTGGGAGCGATGCTCTGGTTGGTGATCGACAGCGTTTATATCGGCCGCCTGCTGCGCTGGCTGCGTACCGAACAGAACAACGACGCGCCAGCCGTGATGGCAGGCAGCGCCCCCCGCCTTCCCGGTGTATGGGGCGAGGTCGTGGACCGGACCCGCCGGCTGCTCAAGAATCGCGATCAACAGTTGCAGGAAAGCCAGGCGCGCCTCGATGAATTCCTGGCGGCCATGCAAGCCTCGCCGAGCGGCGTGGTGCTGCTCGACGCGCAAGGCCGTATCGAGTGGTGCAACCAGATGGCCAGCCAGCACTTCGGCTTTGACGCCCAGCGCGACGTGCTGCAGCACATCGCCAACCTGGTGCGTGACCCGGCCTTCAAGGCTTATATGGCAGCGGGTGATTTCTCGCACGACGTGGTGATCCCCGGCAACTTCAGCACGCCGGCCCGTCCGGTGAAGCTGTCGGTGCATGTACATTCCTATGGCAAAAACCGCAAGTTGCTGCTGTCGCGGGACATCACGGCCGTGGAGCTGGCAGAAGCCATGCGTCGCGATTTCGTGGCCAATGTGTCGCATGAGATCCGCACGCCGCTGACGGTCTTGTCGGGTTTTATCGAAACCCTGCAGACGCTGCCGCTCAAGGAGCCGGAGCGGGCCCGCTACCTTGCGCTGATGTCGCAGCAATCGCAGCGCATGCAAACGCTGGTGAATGACCTGCTGACCCTGTCGCGGCTGGAAGGCAGCCCGTTTCCGGGTGCCAATGACTGGATGACCGTCAGTGCGCTGATGGCCCAATCAGAGCAGGAGGCAAGGGCCTTGTCGTTGGTGATTGCGCCGCAGGGCCACCAGCTGGAATTTGACCAGGGACCAGGCACCGAAATTGCCGGGGTTCAGACCGAGCTTTATAGCGCGATGTCCAATCTGGTGACCAATGCGGTGCGCTACACGCCCGAGGGAGGTCTGGTCCGCGTCAGCTGGACGCTGCTGGCGGACGGGCGTGGTGAGTTCAAGGTCAAGGACAGCGGGCCGGGTATCGCGCCCGAGCACCTGCCCCGCCTGACGGAACGGTTTTACCGTATTGACCGCAGCCGATCACGTGAAACCGGGGGCACCGGCCTCGGCCTTGCTATCGTCAAACATGTGGCCCAGCGTCACGGTGCTGAACTCAATATTCAAAGTGAACCGGGGCACGGCTCCTGCTTTTCCATCATCTTTCCCGTCGTGCGGGTTCGCCGGACTCAAACCGTTTGAGTCACCTTCAGGCTGCGCCTGACCGCATGCCACAACAGGGCCAGAAAGCATGCCGCAACGAGGCCGATGGCGAGCGTGCTGGCCGCCCAGAAACTGCTGGCGGACTGCGTCGCGGCCCGGCCTGCAATGCCGTCGTAAGCCAGACGGTAACCACCCAGAAGCCCAAGGCCCCAGAGCAGCACGCCATAAAGGGCCAGCGGCGCAATGGTGATGCGGTAGCAGCGAAGCAAAAAGGCCGTCAGGGCCTGTGTTGCATCAGCGACGTGATAGAACGCAACCCACACCAGCAAAGCGGAGGCCAGCGCGACAATTTCCGGGTTGCCGGAGTACCAGCCTGCCAGCACGGGGCCGGCCATTGAAACCACGGCCGCGAGTGTCAGCGCCGCGAGCCCTGTGAGCTTCAGCCCCAGCAGCACCACGCGTTTGGCGTAATCCGGGCGTCCCGCGCCTATCCAGAACGAGACACGTGCACTGCACGCGATGGCCATGGACAGCGGCATCATGTAGAGAACCGCAGCCACGCTGGATGCAATCTGGTGGCTTGCGGAGGCCACGGTGCCGAGGCGGGCGATGAAGAGAGCCATCAGCGTGAATGACGTCACTTCCACCAGATAAGCCAGGCCGCCGGGAATGCCGAGCCTGGCGAAGTGACCTATTTGCAGCCAGTCCGGCCGTTCCATGCGTTGCCAGATGCGATAGGGCTGGTACAGCCTCTGTGTGCGCAGCATCACGATGGCCAGCGCCAGCAGCAGGTAGTTCACAATCAGCGTGGCCCATGCGCAGCCGACAGCGCCCATGGGTTCTACGCCGGCACCGCCGGCCACCAGCCAGATAGACAGGGGGATCTTGACCAGCAGGGCGCCGACCTGCAGCCAGGTGACCAACAGCGGCTTGCCCAGTGCCTGGTTGAAGGTGCTGTAGATGCGAAACAGCAGGGATGGTGCGAACGCAAAGGCCAACACCGCCAGGTAATGCTGTACCTCGTCACGCATCAGTTCAGGCACTTGTGCCCAGCGCAGCAGGGGCCCGGGGAAGAGCATCGCGGCCATGCCCACCACCACGATAAAACCGCACAGGTACATGCTTTGGCGCAGCGAAGCACCTACCGCCTCATGGCGGCGCGCGCCCATCATTTCGGCCCAGATGGGCAGCAGCGCCTGGACAATGCCGATCAGGCCAACGTAAACACTGATGTAAAGCGCCGACCCTACCGACAGCGCGGCCAGGGCCTCGTCGCTGTAGCGGCCTGCAATCACCGTGTCGGCCACGCCGAAGGCCATGACGGCCAGTTGCCCGACGAGCACGGTGCCCGCGTGCTGGCTGATGATCTTGAGTTCGCTCAAGGGCTGGTTCTTGAATTCGTGCGGGAAAGGCTCACTCGCTTGAACAAAAGGACGTTTTCAGTCTTGTCCGTGGGGCGGCGCACTGTCGCCTGGAAGGCCCAATCGGGCAAATTGACGACGCGGCTGAGCGTTGGCTGCGCCTCGACATCCACAATCAGATAGGGGCAGCTTGCCTGCGTGCCGGCTTGCCGGAGCTCGAGCCCGCCGTGGTACTGCAGCGCGGCGGCTTGCGCACTGCCGACGCCGTAAATCTCAACGCAGGCGTTTTTGTCGACGAGATTCGCAATCTGGCGCGACAAGGGCGCAAGGCTGCGGGCGTAGTCGAGCAGGGGCAGCCAGAGCGTCATCAGCAGCAGCCAGCACAGGGTGGCGCCGCCGGCAGGCAATACCAGCGATTTCCAGATGGCTGCGCGCTGCGCGCCGGCGCGCCATTTGACGAGCCAGGCCCAGGCCAGGGTTGCCAGCAGTGCGGCCAGGAATGCCAGCCACGAGAAGCTGGGTTCAAACCCCGGTGCCAGTTTGGCAACGTTGGCTGCGGGCTGGCGTGGAACGCCGGTTTGCATGGCGATCCAGACCACCCAGATGATGATGCCGCAGCCGGTGAAAAACAGCAGTGTGAACCAGTCAATCAACGAGGCCACGCTGCGTTTGAGTGTGGGCAGCGCGAAGGCAGCCAGCGCTGCCAGCGGCGGCAGGCTTAGCAGCAGGCTGCGGTCGGAGGCTGTGGTCGTCAACGTAGCCGCCACGGCCATCGCGGCAAACCACAGCGGCAGGGCAACGTGGCGGCTGGCCAGTTGCCTGCGCCAGCGGTAAAGCGTCCACATGGCGAGAGGCCAGGCCGGCCAGGTAAACCACAGCAGCAGGCGACCCAGGCTGCGCCAGTCTTTCAGGGCGGATTGACCGTCTGCGCCTGGCAGGTGAATTCTCCAGCGCCACAGGTCCAACCCATGGGCCAGCAGCGCTACCAGAAGCGTGATGCCGGTGATCAGCAGCACCCAGTGCCATGACTGTTGCCTGGCCGCAGGATCGGACTGGCCGGTGCCCCAGCGCATGTGGGTCCATTCCACCAGTGCCCCGCCCATGCCAATCAGAAGTGCCAGTGTGGGCGCGCCGCTCAGGGCGAGTCCTGCAAGCCCGACCAGCAGGCCGAATGCCGGCCCCAGGATCTTGGTGGCCGGGCGGTAGGGGCTTGCGGCCATGGCGTAAAAGGCCAGGGCCGTGAAGCCGAGCTGCGCCAGGGCCGGTGTGGTTTCATGGGAGAGCTGTGCCAGGCCAAGACTGGCAATCAGCGCCAGCAGAGCGGTATCGGCAATGGCCCGGGCATAGTCGACCGGGCCGGCTTCGCCGCCGAAAGCAAAGGCGACTGGCTGCGCTTGAGGACTGCGCGCCAGGTAGTAGACGGCGTACCACGTGGCCAGCATCGTCAAAACCAGCAATCCTACAAATGGAATGCGTACAGCCCATGCCGGATCCAGAAAGGGGAAGACCTTGATGGCGAATGCGCCTAACCAATATGGCACCAGGGCGTCGAATTCCGTGACCTGGCCCAGCAGTTGTGGACGCAGCCAGTTGCCCGCCATGGAGGCGAGTTCACGCATTACGCCAAACGCAGCAATGTCTTCGTTTTTCCAGGGGCCACGCCCGAGAAAACCTGGCAGCGCATAGGCTGCGCAAAACAGCAACAGTGCGAGTCGCGGCAGGCGGCGCACAGCGGACTGGGCAATGATGGCAGGAGACGGTTTATTCAAAACGTATGGGTCGGATAGATCTGGGAGATCGAAAGGGAGCGCGGCTGCTGTCAGGTCGTTCAGTCTTGGCTACGGGTGATTCTGCGTCAAACCAGGCTGAGGCACATCGCGGGACCTGGCAAATTTTGCCGAAAAAAAAGCAGCCTGAAATTCAGGCTGCTTTTTTGCAGGCTGGCGAAAGTTTTTCGCAGCTTATCCGGCAGCTTACTTCGCAGCTTCGGGCGCGGCCTCTTTGGCTGCGGTCTTGCCGAAACGGTTGCGGAATTTCTCGACGCGGCCACCCATGTTGTCCACGGATTTTTGCGTGCCGGTGTAGAAAGGGTGCGATTCGCTGGACGTATCGAGCTTGTACAGGGGCAGTTCGCGACCGTCGTCCATCTTCACCATTTCTTTGGTGTTCACGCAGGAGCGGGTGACGAACTTGAAGTTGTTGGACAGGTCCAGGAAACAAACTTCGCGGTAATTGGGGTGAATGCCTTCTTTCATGATCTTTCCTTATTCGTTGCGGGAGCCACACCAAGCCAGTCCTGGGCACTTTCCGCTAAGCCATAGATTATGGCATGAAATCAACCACTTACAGCAGTTTTAGACGTGAAAAGGGGCGATTTTGTGGCTAGGGCTCGCCCGGAGCCCTTGAAGAGCCCGGATTTAACCCAGCATGAGCCGCGGGACTGGCTTCGCCAGACCGCAGGCGGGCGGCCCCCTCGGGGGGCAGGGAGCTACACGAAGTGAGCGACCGTGGGGGCCATGTTCTAACCGCCACGCCGCATCATGTCGAAGAATTCGTGGTTGTTCTTCGTGGCTTTCATGTTCTTGAGCATGAGCTCCATGGATTCGATTTCATCCATGTTGTACATGAATTGACGCAAAATCCGCGACTTTTGGAGGATTTCGGGTGCAAGTAACAGCTCTTCCTTGCGGGTGCCGCTGCGGTTGAGGTGAATTGCCGGGAACACGCGTTTTTCGTACAGGCGGCGGTCCAGGTGGATTTCGCAGTTGCCGGTGCCCTTGAATTCTTCAAAGATCACTTCGTCCATGCGGCTGCCGGTGTCGACCAGCGCGGTGCCGATGATGGTCAGGCTGCCGCCTTCTTCAATATTGCGGGCCGCACCGAAGAAGCGCTTGGGACGCTGCAGCGCATTGGCGTCCACGCCGCCGGTCAACACCTTGCCGGAGGAGGGCAGCACGTTGTTGTAGGCGCGGGCCAGGCGGGTGATGGAGTCCAGCAAAATGACCACGTCCTTGCCGAGTTCGACCAGGCGCTTGGCGCGCTCAATCACCATTTCGGCCACATGCACGTGGCGCGCGGCGGGTTCGTCAAAAGTGGAGGAGATGACTTCGCCGCGCACGCTGCGCTGCATTTCGGTCACTTCTTCAGGGCGCTCGTCCACCAGCAGCACCATCATGACCACTTCAGGGTAGTTGGCGGTGATGGCGTGGGCGATGTTCTGCATCATCACGGTCTTGCCGGACTTGGGCGGCGCGACCAGCAGGGCCCGCTGGCCCTTGCCGATGGGCGCGACGATGTCGATGATACGGCTGGTCAGGTTCTCTTCGCCCTTGATGTCGCGTTCGAGCTTGAACTGCTCGCGTGGGAACAGCGGGGTCAAGTTCTCGAACATGACCTTGTGCTTGTTGTCTTCGGGCAGGCCGTCGTTGACCTTGTCGAGCTTGTTCAGTGCAAAGTAGCGCTCCCCATCCTTGGGGGTGCGCACTTCACCTTCAATCATGTCGCCGGTGTGCAGGTTGAAGCGGCGAATCTGGCTGGGGCTGATGTAGATGTCGTCGGTGCTGGCCGTGTAGCTTGAATCCGGAGCACGGAGGAAACCGAAACCGTCGGGCAGCACTTCCAGCACGCCGTCGGCCACGATGGTCTCGCCGGTTTTTGCACGTTTTTTGATGATGGCGAACATCAGCTCCTGCTTGCGCATACGGCCAACGTTTTCGATCTCAAGGGCTTCGGCCTGCTTGAGGACTTCAGACACGTGCAGTGCCTTGAGTTCGTTTAAGTGCATGGAGTTACTCCTTGCGGAGTTCATTGATGGAAATGGGGGAGGTTTGAAAAGAAGCCGCAGAAGATGGCTTACAAACCGGGAACTCGAACCAGGCAGCGAGTGCCGTCTGGTGAATAAAGCACATTATGACAGGAAATTCAGGCAGGAAATCAAGGCATTTTCCCTGCGTCCGGCCAGCGGCCGGGGGACCTGCGCCGGTCGGGAAGCGGCGGTGCGCCGTGCTTCCCTTCCAGCGCGAAAAACCTCAGGCCAGTTGCTGGTCGATGAAGGCGGTCAACTGGGCCTTGCTCATGGCGCCGACCTTGGTGGCGGCCAGCTGGCCGTCCTTGAACAGCATCAGGGTGGGAATGCCGCGGATGCCGAATTTGGCGGGGATGTCGCGGTTTTCGTCCACGTTCATCTTGGCGATCTGCAGGCGGCCGTCGTAACCCGTGGCCACTTCGTCCAGAATCGGCGCGATCATCTTGCACGGACCGCACCATTCAGCCCAGTAGTCCACCAGTACGGGTTTGGAGGCTTGCAGCACGTCGGCTTCGAAGGTGGCATCGGTGGTATGTTTGATCAGTTCGCTCGCCATGGCGGCTCCTTTGTCTGTTTAGGATGGTTACGATACGGTACGGCTAAAGTTGTAGTCATTGTGGCAGAAAGCAAGTGGCCGGGTCGGGCGCGCGGGGGCTATGGCCCCGATAGAGATTATTCAATTTGCGGCTTCCGGCCTCATTTCTTTCTTGCCAACCTCTTTTCCCCAACCTCTGTATGCCATCTGCTCCAACCTCTGATGCCGCATGGTCCGCGCCTGATGCGCTGTGCTGGCATCAGGCCATGGGCCGGCTTGCAGAAGCAATGCAGTCGCGCGGCGTCCATCCCGCAGAAGCCGTGGTGCTGCTGCCCTATGCCCAGCTGATCCAGCAGGCGCGCCGTGCCTGGGCTGCGCAGGCGGGCGAAACGTTTTTTGTTCCCCGCTTTGAAACCACCATGAACTGGGCCAGCGGCCTGGGCGGCACGTTGGGCCTCCATGTGCCTTCAGGCGACGATTTGCGCATGGATGTGGCGGTCGACATGCTCACAGCGGCATCGCTGCTGGGCCGCGCCGGCCTGGGCGCCCAGCAGGATGCGCTGGCCGGCCGGCTGGTCGAGGCGGCCTGGAGTCTGGCCGGTGTGGCCGCTGCCGTAGTGCCGGCCGGACGCCGCGCCTGGAGCGAACGGCTGGCGCTAACGCTGGGCGCAGGCCTGGATTCGCCGGTGCTGGCCCTCGAAGCTGCCGTGGGGCGCATCGCGCTGGCCTGGGCGGCGGCGTCCGCCTATCCGACTGACCGGCTTTTCCAGGCGAAACCTCAGCTGTTCGCCGTGCTGGAAGGCTTTCAGGCCGACCCGCTTACCGAAGCCCTCAAGGCGCACTTCGGCGACCGGTCGGTTTCCATCCCGCTGTGCATCTCGCTCGAAGAGCCCTCGGCACCACCCGCGCTGCACATTGCGCAAGACGCCGAAGACGAAGCCGGCCGTGCCGCCGCCTGCGTGCTGGCACACCTGGCGCAAGGCCGCAGCCCGGTCGCGCTGATTGCGCAGGACCGGCAACTCACACGCCGTGTCGGCGCCATGCTCGCCGAGCGCGGCATCGCCATGCGCGATGAAACCGGCTGGAAGCTTTCGACCACACGCGCCGCCGCCGCCCTGATGAGCCTGCTGCGCGCCATGCCCTGGGATGCGTCGACGGATGCCGTGCTGGACTGGTTGAAAAACGCACCGGCGTTTGACGCCGCGCTGGTCACCGCCGCCGAAACCGAGTTGCGCAAGACCGGCGTGCGCGCCTGGCGCGACCTGCCGGACTTTGCGGAAGAAGACATCTTGCCGCCCGCGTTTGCCGCTACAGGCCCGCTGGCGCGCGAAGTGAACGCATTGCGCAGCCCTTTCGCCCGTGCCCGCCCGCTGGCGATGTGGCTGCGCGACCTGCGTACCCTTTTGCAATCGGCCGGGCAGTGGGACGCACTGGCGCAGGACGAAGCCGGGCAAACGGTGCTGGATGTATTGCGCCTGCATGAAGGGGCCGAGACCGAATTCGAAGCATCGCCGGTGATGCGGCTGCATGACTTCACGCAGTGGGCCAACCAGGCGCTGGAGGGCGGCAAGTTCTCCCCGGTGCATCCGCCGGCAGAACAGGTGGTCATCTTGCCGCTGCCGCAGCTGCTGGGCCGCCCCATGCAGGCCGTGGTGTTACCCGGCTGCGATGAAATCCGCTTGCCCGTGTCACCAGAACCTGCCGGCCCCTGGACGCCCGGCCAGCGCGAATTGCTGGGCCTGCCGCCCCGGGAAGTGCTGGCCGCAGCCCAACGCCAGGCCTGGCACTACGCCCTGCACATGCCGCATCTCGACGTGCTCTGGCGCACCAGTGAATCGGGCGAGCACCTCATCCCCAGCGGCTTTGTGCAGCAGTTGCTGCTGGACCGGGATGCGGAGCAGGGCATGGCCATTGACCCCCGCAGCCTGCGCGCTGTGACCGTCCAGCCTACGCCGCACCCCTTTCCAACCGGAGAGGCCTTGCCTGTCACCCGGCTCTCCGCCAGCGCCTATGAAGATCTGCGGCGTTGCCCTTACCGCTTTTTCGCACTGCGCCAGCTCCGGCTGCAGGAGCCCGAAGAACTCGAAAGCGAGCTGGGAAAGCGCGACTTCGGCAACTGGCTGCACAGCCTGTTGCGGCATTTTCATGAAGCCCTCAAAGCGGCGCCAACCCCCGATTTACCAGCGCGGGTAGCTATGCTAAACATAGCAGCCGAGCGCGCCACGCAAGAGCTGGCGCTCAGTGACAGCGAGTTTTTGCCCTTTGCCGCGGCCTGGCCCGGCGTGCGCGAGGGCTACCTGAAATGGCTGGCCGACCACGAAGCCAGTGGCGCGGTATTCGACGAAGCGGAAGTCTGGCGCGAAGTGCCTGTCGGCACGCTCACGCTGCTCGGCCAGCTGGACCGCGTGGATCGTCAGCCCGACGGACACGCCCTGGTGATCGACTACAAGACCGAGCCGCGCACCACCACGGCCGAGCGCATCAAGAACGGCCAGGAAGACACGCAACTGGCGTTTTATGCCGCCCTGATGAACGACGACACGCTGGCGGCGGCCTACGTCAACCTCGGCGAAAAAGAACCCACCAAGACCTATGAGCAAGCCGAGATCGTCGGACTGCGCGACGAGCTCATCGACAGCATCCTGACCGACATGGCGCGTATTTCGCGCGGCGCGGCGCTGCCGGCGTTAGGGGAGGGCAAGGCGTGCGACTACTGCGCCGCCCGCGGCCTCTGCCGCAAGGACTTCTGGACAAACTGATGCCCCCACGTTCGTTCACTTCGTGTAACTCTCTGCCCCCCGAGGGGGCCGCTGCGCCTGCGGTCTGGCAAAGCCAGTCCCGCGGCCCCTGCTTGTATGGGACACCTGAGCTCGCCGGGGGAGTCGGACTATGAAGATCGCTCACGCCGCCGCCTACGAATGCAACGGCGAGCCGCTCTCCGCCGATGCCTTCTACGCCATCGCCTGCGACCCGCGGCGCAGTGTGGCTGTCGAGGCTTGCGCAGGCGCCGGCAAGACCTGGATGCTGGTGTCGCGTATCGTTCGGGCCTTGCTTGACGGCGCCACGGCCGCACCGGGGCAGCAGGTCTTGCCGCACGAGATCCTGGCCATCACCTTCACCAAAAAAGCCGCCGGCGAAATGCGCGAGCGCCTGGACGACTGGCTCAAGGCCTTTGCCCACGCTGACGACGAAACCCTGCAACGTGAACTCGAAATGCGCGGCGTCAGGGTCGATTTTTCAAGCCAAAAAGGCCTGAAAGCCGCGCAGAACGTGCGCGAGCAGCTATCAAATTTATACCGCTCCATCCTGGCCAGTGGCCGCTCGGTGCAGATCCGCACCTTCCACAGCTGGTTTGCAGCCCTGCTGCGCAGCGCACCGGTGGCGGTGCTGCAGCGCCTGGAACTGCCGGTGAACTATGAGCTGCTGGAAGACGACGCGCCAGCGCGCGCGCTGGTGTGGCGGCGGTTTTACGCGGCCGTCGCGGCTGACGCATCCCTCAAGGCTGACTTCGAAGCGGTGGTGCTGGCGTACGGCCGCTTCCAGGCCGACAAAGCCTTGCAGGCCGCGCTCGATAAGCGCACCGAGTTCACGCTGGCCGACGAAAAAGGCGTGATCGACACCTCGGTACAACCATTCAGTGCACAGTTCACCGAATTTGGCGGCCTTGATGAACCTGAAGAGCTGCTCAGCACCAACCGTTTTCACCGGCAAACCTTGAGGGACGCCGCCATCGCGCTGGGCCGTGCGAGCGCGCCGACTTTCTCGGCCAAAGGCGTGGAACTGGAGCAGGCGCTGACGGCCGGCGACTTCCCGGCGGCTATCGCGGCCCTGCTGACCGAGAAGGGCACGCCGCGCAAGTTCGGCGAAAAAATCGTCGGTATCGAACAGGTGCGCATTGCCCAAGACCTGGTGCTGCGCGTGGTGGCAGCCCGCCAGCAGCACGACGCCTGGCTGTACCAGCAGCGCATGGCGCGCCTGACGCGCGTGTTGATCGCCCAGTTCACCGCCTTGAAGCGCGACCGCGGCTGGGTCGACATGAATGACGTTGAACGCGCTGCGCTGCTGATGCTGGCCGACCCGGTGTTGTCGGGCTGGGTGCAGGAGCGGCTGGACGCGCGCATCCGCCACCTGATGATTGACGAATTCCAGGACACCAACCCGCTGCAGTGGCAGGCCCTGTATGCCTGGCTCATCGGATACTCGGGTGCGGGTACGGCGCCCAGCGTGTTCCTGGTGGGTGACCCCAAACAAAGCATCTACCGCTTCCGCCGCGCCGAGCCGCAGGTGTTCCGCGCTGCGCAGGCTTTTGTGGTGCACGGCCTGGGCGGTGACTTGCTCAGCTGCGACCATACGCGGCGCAACGCTGAGGCCGTGATCGACACCGTCAACTCGGCCATGGCCGTGGCACGGGAGGCCGACGGCTATGACGGTTTTCGTGAACACACCACAGCTTCAGGCCTGGCCGGCGCCGTGGGCCGGCTTCCGCCCATTGCACGCAACAAGGACGAAGAGGACGCCTCGCCGCTGGCCGCCGGCTGGCGCGACAGCCTCACTACGCCGCGCGAATTGCCCGAGGAGACCCTGCGCACGCGCGAGGCCCGGCAAGCCGCCGCATGGATATCCGAACAGGTCGCGGCCGGACTGCGCCCCCAAGACTTGATGGTCCTCTCACGCAAACGCGCAGGCCTGCTGCCGCTGCAGGACGAGCTGCGCGCGCTGCACATTCCCGCGCAGGTGGGCGAGAAAACCGAGCTGATCGACTGCTGCGAAGTGCAGGACATGGTGGCGTTGCTCGACGTGCTGGTGTCGCCGCAGCACGACCTTTCTTTGGCCCGCGCACTGCGTTCTCCGCTGTTCGGGCTGGCTGACGATTGCCTGGTGCAGCTGGCGCTGCTGCAGCGCGAGCACCGTCAGCCGTGGTACGGCCTGCTACAAAAAGAGGAGCTGCTTGCGCCCGGCCTGAAAGGGCTGGGGGCCGTTTTACTTAAGTGGAAGAGCTGGCTGGACCGCCTTCCGCCACACGATGCACTGCAGGGCATTTATGACGACGGCGACGTGCTGGCGCGTTTTGGTGCTGCCGCCCCGGCGGCACAGCGCAGCGCGGTGCTGGCCAACCTGCGCGCGCTGCTGGGCGTGTCGCTGGCGCTCGATGGCGGGCGGTACGCCACGCCCTATGGTTTTGTGCGCGCGCTCAAGGCCGGCGGCACCCAGGCGCCGGCAGCCGTCAGCAGCGAAGCGGTGCGGCTGCTGACCATCCACGGCGCCAAGGGGCTTGAAGCCGAAGCCGTTCTGCTGCTGGACACTGATACCGTGGAGCGCAATGCCGACAGCATGGGTGTGCTGGTCGACTGGCCCGGCGAGGCGACCGAGCCGCGCAAATTCGTCTTCCTGGTCAGCGAAAGCCGCCCGCCCGCCTGCGCCGCCGAAACGCTGGCCGCCGAGCAGGCGGCCCGCAAGCGCGAAGAGCTCAACGCCCTGTATGTGGCGCTGACGCGCGCCCGCCATACGCTGGTGATCTCGTCCATCGAGCCGCACCGCGTGACGACTGAGAGCTGGTGGCAGCGCCTGCACGCACTGGTGGGCGAGCTGCCTGCGCCGGTCGCGGATGAGTCTGCAGCCGCCCATCTCGATGCGGCCGACGCGGGCGTGTTCTACCTGCCCGAGTTGCCTGAACTGCCCGAGGTCATGACGATTTCCGAGCCTGCTGCGGTGCGCGTTGATGAAGATTCGCTCAAGGCCCGCATCGGCAAGGCCATGCACCGCCTGCTGGAGTGGGGCGGTGCGCTGTCGGCGGAACAAGTGAAGGCCGCGGCGCGCGAGTTTCGCCTGAGCCCGGCACAGGCCACTGAGGCGGCTGCGCTAGCCGGGCGCATTCTGGCGGGTGAGGGCGCCTGGGCCTGGAGCCCGCAAGCCGTGGCCTGGCAAGGCAACGAAGTCGGCCTTGTCTACGCCGGGAAAGACTTGCGGCTGGACCGCCTGGTGCAGCGCAAGGACGCCGGCCACGAAGGCCACTGGTGGGTGCTCGACTACAAATCCGCCGTAGCGCCGGAGCTGCAGCCCGCGCTGGTGGCGCAGCTGCAGGACTACCGTGCGGCGGTGCAGCTGATTTACCCCGGCGCGCCGGTGAAAGCGGCTTTCCTGACGGGGCGGGGAACTGTTGTCGAGCTGGATTGATCTCACACAGCCCGCGCTCTACCCCATGTTATTCGCCGACCTGAAGAAAGAGACAACCATGTTCAAGCAACTTGCCGCCTCGCTAACCTTCCTGGCCGTCCTGCCACTGGCATGGGCCCAAACCCCGGCACCGACTAACCCCACGGTGCGCCTGCGCGCGACGATTGAAAAAGTCGATGCGACCAGCCTCACCATCAAGGAACGCAGCGGCGAAGTGATCACGCTGGTGCGCCCGGCCGAGATGGACGTGTCCGAGGTGTACCCGCTGTCGCTGGCCGACATCAAGCCTGGCAGCTACATCGGCACCGCCGGCATGCCGCAGCCCGACGGCAGCCAGCTGGCGCTGGAGGTGCTGGTGTTCCCCGAAGCCGCGCGCGGCGCCGGTGAAGGCCATCGCCCCTGGGACCTGCGGCCCGACAGCACCATGACCAATGCCACCGTGGCCGACCTGGCCGCGGCGCCAACGTCGGTACCCGGCGGGCAAAAGCTCACGCTGCGCTACAAGGACGGCGAGAAAATCGTGATTGTTCCGCCGGATGTGCCTGTGGTGTCCTTCAAACCCGGCAAGGCCGATGAAAACGCCTTGCTGGTGCCGGGTGCCAAGGTGATGATCACTGCGCAGGAGAAAGCCGGCAAGCCGACCGCGCTGCGTATCATCGTCGGCCGCAATGGTTTTGCGCCGCCCATGTAATGCGCCGCGCGCGGGCCGGCAAGTGCGGCCTGTGATAATTGGCGCATGCCGCCCGCCGGCGCCTAACCTGTACCTGGCCCCTGTTTTTAAGCGATTTATCCCTGCAGGCCAATAGGGTCGGGCGCAAGCAGCTATCAAAAACAGAGCAAACACATTCGCCTGCGAAGCGCTATCTTTGATGCCTTTCAGGAAAGCGGCTGCTGTTTGGCCTTGATTTCTCCCATCTCACCATACCTCGCCTCCGCGAGCAGACGGAACACCTTTTGAACGATTCAGCCTCTCCCGTGAAACCGCCGCCTGCCGGCCCCCTGCGTATTGCCGTCATAGGCGGCGGACCCGCCGGCCTGATGGCCGCCGAGGTGCTGGCCGCTGCCGGTGCGGCCGTGAAGGTCGAGGTGTACGACGCCATGCCTTCGGTGGGGCGCAAGTTTTTGCTGGCCGGCAAGGGCGGGCTCAACCTCACGCATTCCGAAGCACCGGAGGCTTTTCTGAGCCGCTATGGCGAGCGCGCTGCGCAGCTGACGCCGTTGCTGGCCGCGTTCGGCCCGGCCGAGCTGCGTGCCTGGGCTGAAGCGCTGGGTGTGGAAACCTTTATCGGCAGCTCGGGCCGCGTGTTCCCCAAAGACATGAAAGCCGCGCCGCTGCTGCGCGCCTGGCTGCACCGCCTTCGCCTGGCCGGCGTGCAGTTTTCCATGCGGCACCGCTGGCTGGGCTGGGCCGATGACGGCGCACTGAAGTTTTCAACGCCCGCCGGCGAGGTGCTGGCACAAGCCGACGCCGTGGTGCTGGCTTTGGGCGGCGGCAGCTGGGCGCGGCTGGGTTCTGATGGCGCCTGGGTGCCACTACTGGCTGAGCGCGGCGTGGCCGTGGCACCGCTGCTGCCGTCCAACTGCGGCTTCGACGTGGCGGCGCGCGCGGACAGCCCGGCGCAGCTTGAAGAGGCGGCTGGCGATGCCGGCGAGACCCGCCGCGAATTCCTGCAGGAGCTCATAGGTAAAAGTCCACAGCCGCACACCGGCTGGACAGAGCATTTCGCCAGCCGTTTCGCCGGCCAGCCTTTCAAGTCCGTCGCCATCAGCTTCACCGATTCACACGGCCGCAGCTTCAACCGCAAGGGCGAGTTCATTGCCACTGCCACCGGTGTGGAAGGCAGCCTGGTGTATGCCGCCTCCAGCTTGTTGCGGGACGAGATTGCCGAACACGGCAGCGCCACTTTCCTGCTTGATCTGCTGCCTGCCAAGACGCCCGAGCAGGTGCTGGTGGAAGTGCGCCACCCGCGCGGCTCACGCTCGCTGTCCAGCCACCTCAAGAGCCGCCTGAACCTCGACGGCATCAAGGCCGCGATGTTGTACGAACTGCTGGGCAAGGACGCCATCGCCGATCCGGTGCGCCTGGCTGCCGGCATCAAGGCACTGCCGGTGCGCGTCACCGCGGCCAGGCCGATGGACGAAGCCATCAGCACGGCGGGCGGCGTGATGTTTGAAGCCATGGATACCCGCCTGCAACTGCAAAATCTGCAAGGTACGGTTCAGCCTGTGTTTTGCGCCGGTGAAATGCTGGACTGGGAAGCCCCCACGGGCGGCTACCTGCTTACCGCCTGCTTTGCCGGCGGGCGTGTTGCCGGGCAGGGCGTTTTAAGCCATTTTGGCCTGTAGCCCAATAGAGTCGGGCGCAAGCAGCTATTGATTTTGTAGCAAAATTTTTTGAACCATTCGCAGTTGCGCGAGAGGAGCCGCCATGATCGTCCGTTTTAACATCGACTCTTTTGACAAGACCCAGTACGAATACCGCGTGACCTACGAAGGTGAAGACCTGTTCGGGGACGCCGGGCTGGGCGGCATTGAAGAATGCATCATCGCCGCCACTGAAGGCCTGGGCCAGGACGCCGTGGCCGCAGAAGTCGCCTTCAGGGGCATCATCAGCGGCACCTACCCGCTGGCGTCACTGGCGCTCATGTCGGCACAAATCGCCATTCATGCCTTGCAGACCACCGAGGCGGTTGAAGAAGTGAGCCGGTAGTACCGAGGCCCACAAAAGCCCTGGAGGTGGACTTTGCCGGGGAACTTTCGTTTGTGCGGTAGCGCACATACTGGGGGGCCGTTAGTGCCTATACTTCGAAGACGGTGCGAGATCTCTGCCAGAGGCCCAACTCGAAGCCAGATCCGCCCCGGAGTGTCTCGATGGCCCATTCTTCCAACCCCAAAGACAACGAGCTGCTTGCCGCATTGCCGGAAGCAGAGTGGCAGCGCTGGCTGCCGCAACTGGAATGGGTCGACATGCCGCTGGGTCAGGTGCTTTATGAGTCGGGCACCACGCTGGACCATGTGTACTTTCCCACCACGGCCATCGTCTCGCTGCTTTATGTGATGGAAAACGGCTCTTCGGCCGAGATTGCCGTCGTCGGCCATGAAGGTGTCGTGGGCATTTCCCTCTTCATGGGCGGGGAGTCCACACCCAGCCGCGCCGTCGTGCAAAGCGCCGGCCAGGGTTTTCGCCTCAAGGCACAGGCCATTAAGGACGAGTTCAAGCGCGCGCCGGTGCTGCACCTGCTGCTGCGCTACACCCAGGCACTGATCACGCAGATGGCACAAACCGCGGTGTGCAACCGCCACCATTCGCTCGACCAGCAGCTGTGCCGCTGGCTGCTCCTCAGCCTTGACCGGTTGCAGAGCAATGAGCTGGTGATGACGCAGGAGCTGATCGCCAACATGCTGGGCGTGCGCCGCGAAGGCGTGACCGAAGGCGCGACCAAGCTGCAAAACCTCGGGCTGATCCGCTATTCGCGCGGCCGCATCACAGTGTTGGACCGCCCGGGCCTGGAGCAGCGCACCTGTGAGTGTTATGCCGTGGTGAAGAAAGAATACGACCGCTTGCTTCCCGAAAAACTCGCCTCCTAGCATCCCGGTGTGCGGCCTGTTGTGTGCTGTGTGCGCTGGCACACGGTGGCGTTGGCGACACGTCGTGCATACTGGGGCACCGAATTGAACTGACGACAGTAGCGCGGCCTTGTCCATGACCCGGCACTCCCCGGGGTCCGCCTACACCGGAGAGCCGCTTTGGCCCCTGTCGAAAACCACCTCATTGAGCTTCTCCCTCGCAAGGACCGCCTGCGCCTGCTCGCCGTCTGCGAGCCCGTCGAGCTGTCGCTGGCTGAAGTGCTGTGCGAACCCGGCAAACCCACACGTTACGTCTATTTCCCGGTCGAAAGCTTCATTTCCCTTGTGGCCCTGGTGGAAGGCAGCCCGGGGGTGGAGGTTGGCATGGTGGGGCGTGAAGGCATGCTGGGTGCGCAACTGGTGCTGGGCGTTGTCACCGCGCCGGTGCATGCGGTAGTGCAGGGCGCGGGGGCGTCCTGGCGGATCAGCACCGCCGTTTTCCGGCGCGAGCTGGCGCGCAGTGCTTCGTTGCAACGCGGCCTGAACCGCTACCTTTATGTCTTGATGGCGCAGCAGTCCGCATCAGCCGCCTGCCTTCGGTTTCACCTGACGAGCCAGCGCCTGGCCCGATGGCTGCTGATGAGTCAGGACCGCGCGCATTCCGACAATTTTCATGTGACGCACGAATTTCTGGCCTACATGCTGGGCATGCGCCGCGTCGGCATCACGTCGGCCGCCAGCGCGCTGCAGCGCGGTGGATTGATCGAATACCACCGTGGTGAATTGAAGGTTCTTGACCGCGGCGGCCTGGAAGCCGCGGCATGCAGCTGTTACGCGGCTGACCGGAAAACCTATACCCAATTGCTGCACTGAGGGGCGGCTTTGGGATGGCAGGGGTTCGCCTGTCAGGCAAAAGCATCGGTTTACCTGTTTCAGCTCAATGGCAGCCCGCGACTCTGCTTGAAAACCTTTTGCGGTTGATGTGCGTTACCGCACGGACAGATCACCTTGGGCCGCCTAAAAAGGAGCGTACGGCGATATTGCGAACCTTTGAAGACGCAGCGCCCAACCGCTGTTGCAGCGCCATGCAACTCCTTTAGCGAGGGTTCTGAAATGATCCGGCTTGCTTCCTCACCCCCTCCCAATATCAGGCTGCTGGCGCGCTCGGCGCTGACCATGCTGAGCTCTCCTGAACTCATGAAGGAGTCCCGATGCGAGCTGCCCGCCACCAGCGCCGCTGCGCTGGATGTTCTGCGCGACTGGGCCAAAGGAGACGGCGAGGGCGCTGACGACGCCCATCTCGCCTCGCTTCCCGAGCGGCAGCTCGAAGCGCTCACACCCGACCACCCGCTGGACATCGCGATCGCCGATTGGGACGCGCTGTTTGGCGCCGTCAAGGCTAGGCTCATGCTCAGCGTCGGTGAAAAACTCGCGGCCGCACCCAACTCGCAGGCCGGCGAAGCCGCGGAACTGGTCCAGTCCACCGTGCTGGAGTGTGTGGGCGCCTTGCACCAGCTTCACCTGGCACTGACGCAGGAGCGCGGGCAGCGCGCTCACCCGGCGGCCCCAGGCGCGCAGGCCACCCAGCCTATGACGCCGGGTTAACGCCGGGCTAACGCCGAGTTGGCGCCGGGCTAACTTCTCTGCCTGCCTTCTGGGATGTCCGTGAGGCCGTCAGGCTGGCTTTGACGCAACCGGCACGGGCTGAAAAGTCTCCAGGTGGGCGATGATCAGGTCGGTCACCTCCATCCCGCTCAGCGAACTCAACGCAAAAAACGCCACAGAGTCGGCATGGCCGGCCCGGGGATCGTAGTACTGTGAAGGCACCTGCCGCAAATAACGCGCACGCGGCCTGCTGCCCTGCACGTCATACACCAGGGCGTCGTCGGCAATTCCTACTTGCAGCCCGTGAAGCGGGCCTCCTATGCAGGTCATCAGCATTGCATGGTTGTCTCCGTCAATGGACTGTATACGGATGGGGTGGCTGTGGCTATGGGCCGTCTGGCCTAGTGGTGGCTTTGTCGGCTGGATGGGCGGTGGCAAACCTAAAATGGTTCTGGCAGCCCAAGGCCGCATGTTCTTTGGGCCTTCCATGGCGAATCCCGGCTCAACCTTCAACCCATGAAACCCTATTCCATCCTCTTTGTTTGCATGGGCAATATCTGCCGCAGCCCGACGGCCCACGGCGTGTTCCAACAAAAGGTCAAAGATCGCGGCTTGGCTCATCAAATCCAGGTCGACTCCGCCGGCACCCACAACTACCACCCCGGCAACCCGCCCGATGAGCGCTCGCAGGCGCATGCGTCCAGGCGAGGTTATGACCTCTCAGGTCTGAGAGCCCGGCAGATTTCGGATTCAGATTTTGAGCGCCACGACTTGATTCTGGCTATGGACTGGGACAACCTGGCCTTGATTCAGGAAGAGTGCCCAGCGGAACACCTAGGCAAGGTGCGCAGGCTCACGGAGTTTTGCTTGAAGCATGACAGCCCGGTGGTGCCTGATCCTTACTACGGTGGCAAGGACGGGTTTGAGCATGTGCTCGATCTGGTGGAGGATGCTTGTGAGGGGTTGATGCGGTATGTTGAAGGTCAGCTGAAGCTGGCACATTGACAGGCAGCGGCTGTGTGCGCTGCAATTTGAATAAGGTGACGAGCCTTGACCCCGGCACTGACTCCACAGTTAGGGCTGCTTGGTTCCCCACCTGACCCGGTTGGCCGCTTTACCATGCGGGAAGGCCCGTCACTTGGTATTTTATCCGAGGTGGGAGTTCACCCGGACGAATATCATCCAATAGCTGAAAAATAGTCCGGCCTTTCAGCCCGGATGCAGCATTTGGCGCGCCTGCAGAGCGCGCGTCGCACGCATAAAAGAAGAGGGAGAAAATTCATGTCCTGGTTTTTGAAGGCCCTGACGGGTGTGTCGGTATGCGTCGTTTTGAATGCTGCGCAAGCGCAGTTTGACGCCGAGGCTTTCAAGCCGGCGAAAACCCTGGCTGCTTTTACGGACGAGGCTGCGCTGCAGGCCTGGTTGGAGCCGTTTGTGGTGGAGCGCAAGCGGCAGGAAGAACAGCGGCGCAAGGAGCAAGAAGAATGGCGGCTGCGCCAGGACGAGGCCCGGAAGAAATGGGAGGCCGCGAACCCCGGCAAGACCTGGGTGCCGGCCCTCAGTGTTCCCCAGCCTGTCGCGATGCCCGCGCCGGCGGCCGCGCCCGCGTCCGCATCTCTTATCGGCGGCGCGGAGTCCATCACCAACAACCAGACGGCCGGCGTGGATGAAGGCGGCATCGTCAAAGTGCATGGCAAGCACCTCGTCATTCTGCGCAGGGGGCGGCTGTTCACGGTGGATGTAGACCGCTACCAGCTGCAGCCGGTGTCGTCTATCAACGCCTATGGGCCGGACGTCAATCCCTCGGGCGCCTGGTACGACGAAATGATGGTGGCGGGCAACACCGTAGCCGTGATTGGCTATAGCTATGAGCGCGGCGGTACCGAGCTCGGCTTGTTCAATATCGACGATGCGGGCAAGCTCAGCTACCGCGCCACCTGGCACCTGCGCTCCAGCGACTATTACTCTTCGCGCAACTACGCCAGCCGCCTGATCGGCAGCCAGCTCATCCTGTACACCCCCATTCCGCTCAACGCCTGGGGTGACGATCCGGCGGCACGCCTGCCCGCGCTGCGGCGCTGGCAGCCGGGCGCCGGGCCCGCCGACTTCAAGCGAATTGTTGACGCCACGCGCATCTACCGGACTGACGAGCCGCTGAACGCGCAAGAAGGCACGACCATGCACACCATCGTGCGGTGCGACCTGGCCCAGCCCGAACTGGATTGCCGGTCCAGCGCAGTGCTCGGGCCGGCGGGCCGGGTGTTTTATGTGTCGAGCCGGGCGGTGTATGTCTGGACCGTCAGTTACCAGCGCGACGCTGCCACCGGGAACTTTGCGTTGCGCTCAGCGATTTTTCGTTTACCACTCGATGGCGCGCCGCCCAGCATGCTCAAGACGCAAGGCAGCCCGATCGATCAGTTCTCCTTTCTTGAGGGCGACGATGGTTACCTGAACGTGCTGCTGCGTGGCAACGGCCAAGGTGACGGCATGTGGCGCGCTGAGGGAAGCGGCGGGAATTTGTCCTTGCTGCGTGTCGCGGTGCGCGATTTCGGAGATGGTCAAACCGCTGCCGCGGCGCAAGCCTATGCGAGCTTGCCCGCTCTTTCCCCCTCTGTGGGCAACGGCAGCTTGCAGAACCGTTTTGTTGGCCAGCGCCTGCTTTATGGCGCGGGTAGCGGCTGGGGCCGGCCTGCAGCGGGGACGGTGGGGGAATTGCAGGTGGTGCATTTTGCCGACCGTGCCAGGACCGAAACCCTGACGCTACCGCATGGCCTGGACCGGATTGAGGCGCTGGGCAACGATGCGATTGCCGTGGGCACAGATGGCAAGGACCTGTATTTTTCCAGCGTGCAGCTTGCGAGCACGGCACGCGTGGCCGGGCGCTACGTGCAGGCGCAGGCTGCGCAAGGCGAGACACGCAGCCATGGTTTTTTCTACAAACCCGACAGCGGTGACTCCGGGCTGGTTGGCCTGCCGGTCCGTGGTAGTGGGCAGGGCGGCTATCGCCAGCTGTGGGACGAGCCTGCCGGCATGCTCTATCTGCGCAACAGCCGCCTGAAGCTGGCCGGTGTCGGCAGCCTCGCGTCGCGCCGGGGTATAGGCAGGGACGACGGCTGTCGCGCCTCTTGCGTGGACTGGTATGGCAATGCTCGCCCTATTTTTCTGCGCAACCGGGTTTTTGCACTGCTGGGATACGAGCTGGTCGAGGGGCGCGTGTTGAAGGCGCCAGGCAAGCCCGAACGCCTGCTGGAGATGCGTCGCATCAGTTTTGCGCCTGGCTCGGCGGATTACCAGCCTTAGGAAACGGTTTACGGTCTAAACGGGGCTGTGGGCTTGGCCGCAACCGTAGAATCAGGGAATGTCCTACTTAGTTCTCGCCCGCAAATACCGCCCCAAAAATTTCTCTGAAATGGTGGGGCAGTCGCATGTGGTGCAGGCGCTGGGCAATGCGCTGGCCACCCAGCGTTTGCACCATGCTTACCTGTTCACCGGCACGCGGGGCGTAGGCAAGACAACCATTTCACGCATTCTGGCCAAGTCGCTCAACTGCCTGGGCCCGGACGGGCAGGGCGGCATCACGGCCACGCCGTGTGGCGTGTGCCAGGCCTGTACCGACATCGACAGCGGCCGCTTTGTGGATTACACGGAGCTGGACGCTGCGTCCAACCGCGGTGTCGATGAAATTGCCCAGCTGCTGGAGCAAGCTGTTTACAAACCTGTCGTCGGCCGTTTCAAGGTCTTCATGATCGACGAGGTGCACATGCTCACGAACACGGCGTTCAACGCCATGCTCAAGACGCTGGAAGAACCCCCCGAATACCTGAAGTTCGTGCTGGCCACGACTGACCCGCAAAAAGTGCCAGCCACCGTGCTGTCGCGTTGCCTGCAGTTCAACCTGCGGCCCATGGCGCCCGAGACGGTGCTGGAGCATTTGACGCAAGTGCTGGGCGTTGAAAACGTTCCGGCCGAGCAGCAGGCGTTGCGCCTGCTGGCGCGCGCGGCGCGCGGCTCCATGCGTGACGCCCTGTCGCTGACGGACCAGGCCATTGCCTTTGGCTCCGGCAAGCTCGAAGAAGCCAGTGTGCGCACCATGCTGGGCAGCGTGGACCGCAGCTATGTCTACCGCCTGCTGGACGCCCTGGCGCGCGGCGATGGAAAAACCGTGGTGGAAACCTCCGAAGCGTTGCGGCTGAACGGCTTGAGCGCGGCTTCCACCCTGGAAGAAATGACGACGGTGCTGCAACGCATGGCGGTGTTGCAGGCCGTACCCGAGATGGGGGCGGGCGACGACGGGGCCGACCCGGACATCGCGGAGACGGCGCGGCTGGCCCAGGCGCTGCCCGCTGATGAAACGCAGCTGCTTTACAGCCTGTGCCTGCATGGCCGCGGTGAACTGGGCCTGGCGCCCGACGAATACGCGGGCCTGACCATGGTGCTGCTGCGCCTGCTGGCTTTCAAACCCTCGGCTTCGGCTACCACCCATGCGGGGGGTGCCGCCGAGCCCGGAAAAAAGCCCCAGCCTGAGGTGGCGCGGGCCCATGCGCCCGTGGCTTTGCCTGAACGGCGTGCGGCGCCGGTGGCAGCAGCTGCACCTGCACCTGAACCCGTACATGAGCCCGTGCCGGCGGCACCGCGTGTTTCACAAGAACCACCCACCGCTCAAAATTTTGAGCAAAAACAGCCTGTAGCCCAGGCGGAACGGGCGCAAGCAGCTATCAATTCAGTAGCGGCTCCTGTGGTGATGCCGGAGCGCCCAGTGCCGCAGCAGCGCCCGCAGCAGGGCGCGCCAGCCGCTGCCGTTGCGCCTCTGGTGCCTGTTCCGCACGGCGAAGACTGGAGCCAGACTGTCAACCAGCTGGTGGCCGCCGAAGCCGTGGCGGCGCTGACGCGTGAGCTGGGCCTGCAGTCGGAGCTGCGCAGCCAGGCCGATGGGCTGTGGACGCTTCGGGTAGAACGCGAGTCGCTGAACCAGGCGGCAGCGCGTGAAAAGCTGCAAGCCGCACTGCAGGCGCATCTTGGCGATGCGGCCCTGCGGCTCGCGGTGGAAGTGGGGCCCGTCACCGACACCCCGGCCCGCCGCAATGCGGCAGCACAGGCCGAGCGGCAGCGCGCTGCCGAAGAAATGATCCAGAACGACCCGTTTGTGCAGGACATGATTCGCGACTGGGGCGCCAAAATTGTCCCCGGCAGCATCCGGCCGCTGGCCGCGAAGTCGATATGATCAAAGGCAGGTTTTAAAACCAATTTCTGCCCCCAATTTCGACGCAATTTCAGACGCAAAGCACACCTCGATTTCAAGTTTTAAAGGAACTACCATGTTTAACAAAGGACAACTCGCGGGCCTCATGAAGCAGGCGCAGGCGATGCAGGACAACCTCAAAAAAGCCCAGGAAGAACTGGCATTTGTGGAAGTTACCGCCGAGGCCGGCGCCGGCCTGGTGAAGGTCACCATGACCTGCAAGCACGATGTCAAACGCGTCGAGATCGACCCCAGTCTGCTGACCGACGACAAGGACATGCTGGAAGATCTGGTAGCCGCTGCGTTCAACGCCGCCGTGCGCAAGGCCGAAGAAGTGAGCAACGAGAAAATGGGCAAGCTCACGGCAGGAATGCCCGGCCTGCCCGGCGGCATGAAGCTCCCCTTCTAAAGCTGTGAGCCCCCACGGTCGCTCACTGCGTGTAGCTCCCGAGGCCTTGCAGGCCGCGGCTCGCGAGACGCTTCGCCTCTGTCGCCTGTCCAAAGCTGCTCAAGCAGCTTTGGAGCCGCAGGCTTCAGCCCCTCGGGGGCCGCTGCGCTTGCGGCCCGGCAAAGCCGGTTCCGCGGCCCCTGCTTGCGAAAGCGGGTACAACGCTCGGTCGCTGCTGCCACATGGCTGATTCGAATGCTCTCGAAGGCTTGACCCAGGCGCTGCGCAAGCTGCCGGGCGTGGGCGCCAAGTCGGCCGCGCGCATGGCGTTCCATCTGCTGCAGCACGACAAGCCCGGCGCGCTGCAGATTGCCCGTGCGCTGGAGCACGCCGTCAACAGCGTGCGGCATTGCACCCTGTGCAACACGCTGACCGAGCAGGAGGTTTGCACCACCTGCGCCAACCCGCAGCGTGACCGCAGCAAGCTGTGCGTGGTTGAAACACCGGCCGACCAGGCTGCCCTTGAGCGCACGCTGGCCTACAAGGGCCTTTATTTTGTGCTTATGGGCAAGCTCAGCCCGCTTGACGGCATAGGCCCCAACGACATCGGCTTGCAAAAACTGTTTGACCGCGTGGTGCCCAAGAACGAGCGCGGCGAGGCGTTGCCGCCTGCATCGCGCGAAGTGCAGGAAGTCATCCTGGCGACCAATTTCACGGCCGAAGGCGAAGCCACTGCGCACGTGATTGCACAGGCGCTGAAAAGCCGCGGCGTCCAGGTGACGCGCCTGGCGCGCGGAGTGCCGGTGGGAAGCGAACTTGAATACGTAGACTTGGGCACCATTGCCCACGCGTTGGTGGACCGCAGGTGAGGGCGGTGTTTTTAGTTTTATCTTGACAGCTTCATGCCCGCAGCGGGCGACCATAACGAAAGGAACCCACCATGACATTCGCACGCTTCACCATCGCCTATTGGTGTGTTCTGATTGCGGCCCTGTTGCCCATTGTGTGTGCTGCCATTGCCAAATACGGCACGATGAGCACCCCGCGTCGCGACGGCGGATACGACAACCACAACCCGCGAGGCTGGCTGGCGCAGCAAACCGATTGGCGTGCCCGGGCCAACGCCGCACAGGCCAACACATTCGAGGCGCTGCCCTTTTTCTTTGCAGCAGTCATCATTGCGCACATCCTGCAGGCGGGGCAGACGCGGCTGGACATCCTGGCGCTGCTCTTTGTCGTGCTGCGCATCGCCTACATCATGATGTACATCGCAGACCTCGCCAAAGCCCGCTCGGCCATCTGGGCGTGTGCACTTTTTATCAATATCGTCATTCTTTTTTCGGGCTTTCGTTGACACATGCGTCGGGAGGGTGAAAGTTACCTCTGGTAACGCGATCACCTTCGGTAAAAACCCGCACGGGATGACCCCGATGCGGGTTTTTTTATGCCTCGATAAGCTTGTGACATCAAAAAAAGAGAGAGGCTTGCATGAATCGCCAACCCCTGATTTCCCGCCGGGCTTTTGCCGGTGGCACCGCACTGGCAGCAGCAACGCTGGCATTGCCGGTGCTTCGCGCGCAGCCCAGGCTCGAGAAAACAAAAATTGCGCTGGCGGTCGGCGGCAAGGCGGCGTTCTATTACCTGCCTCTTACCATTTCAGAGCAATTGGGGTATTTCAAGGCCGAAGGCCTGGACATTGAAATCAGCGACTTTGCCGGTGGTGCACGCGCGCTGCAGGCTGTGGTGGGCGGCTCTGCCGACGTCTGCTCGGGTGCTTTCGAGCACACCATCAACCTCCAGTCCAAAAACCAGATGTTCCAGGCTTTTGTGCTGCAGGGCAGGGCGCCGCAAATTGCTTTTGGCGTCTCGACCAAAAACATGCCCAACTACAAAACGGTCGCAGACCTGAAGGGCAAAAGAATCGGTGTGTCTGCGCCGGGTTCATCCACCAACATGATGGCCAACCTGGTACTTTCGCGCGCAGGCCTCAAACCCGGCGACGTGAGTTTTATCGGAGTCGGCACTGCGGCGGGCGCACTGACCGCGATGCGTTCGGGGCAGATCGATGCCATGAGCAATACCGACCCGGTCATGACCATGCTCGAGCAAAAGGGCGAGGTAAAGATCATCAGCGATACGCGCACCCTCAAGGGCACGATCGAAGTTTTTGGCGGTTCCATGCCGGCGGCCTGCCTGTACGCACCGATAGAGTTCGTCCAGAAGAATCCCAACACTTGCCAGGCACTGGCCAATGCGATCGTGCACGGGCTCAAATGGCTGCAGACGGCAGGCCCCGGTGACATCATCAAGACGGTGCCCGAGAGCTACCTGCTGGGCGACCGGGCGCTGTACCTTGCGTCATTCAACAAGGTGCGTGAGTCGATTTCTCTCGACGGCATCATTCCTGATGACGGTGCGCGCACGGCGCTCAAGGCACTGGCAAGCTTTGACCCCAGCATCAAGACCGACAAGATCGACATCGCCAAGACCTATACCAACGAGTTCGCACGCAAGGCCAAGGACCGATTCAAGGCTTGAGGGCCCCCACGCTTTTCACTTCGTGTAATGCGCTGCCCCCCGAGGGGGCCGCTGCGCCTGCGGTCTGGCAAAGCCAGTCCCGCGGCCCCGGCTGGTGAAGACAGATGTCCGTCGCTCGTTCGGTGCTTTCTAATCTCTCCTCTTTGACCTGCCTCGTGCAAGCACCTTGCTGTAAGCTCCCGCCATGCCAGAACCCGACGACGCCTACGCCCTGGAGTTGATCAACATCAGCTGTACCTTTCGCTCGCGCGACGATGCGGGCCAGCGTTATACGGCGGTGAGCGACACCACCTTGCGCATACGGGCCGGTGAATTCGTTTCGGTTGTCGGGCCTACAGGTTGCGGTAAATCCACGTTGCTCAATATTGGCGCCGGTTTGCTGGAACCGTCTTCCGGCGAGGTTCGGGCGTTTGGCCAACCGCTGGGCGGCATCAACACCCGCGCCGGCTACATGTTCCAGACCGAAGCCTTGATGCCATGGCGCAGCGCCATCGACAACGTCATGATGGGCTTGCAGTACCGGGGTGTTCCGGATGCCGAAGCGCGCCGTCAGGCGCAAGCCTGGCTGGAGCGCGTGGGGCTGGGCGGGTTCGGCGACCGTTATCCGCACCAGCTCTCGGGCGGAATGCGCAAACGCACTGCATTGGCCCAGGTGCTGGCACTGGACCCGGACATCATCCTGATGGACGAGCCGTTCAGTGCGCTGGACATTCAGACACGCCAGCTCATGGAAAACGAAGTGCTGGACCTGTGGGCTGCCAAGAAAAAGGCGGTGCTGTTCATCACGCATGATCTGGACGAAGCCATTGCCATGAGCGACAGGGTGGTGGTGCTGTCGGCTGGCCCGGCTACGCACCCGATCGGAGAATTCACGATTGATCTGCCGCGTCCGCGTGATGTGGCCGAGGTGCGCAGCCAGCCGCGTTTTGTGGAGCTGCACAAACAGATCTGGGACGTGCTGCGCGATGAAGTGCTTAAAGGCTATGCACAGCAACTCAAGAAGGCAGCCTGATCATGTGGCGCCATCTCAAGCCCTCTGAAAGCAATCTCCGCGCATGGCAAGTCGGCTTGCTGGCGTTCATGCTGATCGGCTGGCACCTGGTTTCGCGCGACCAGCAGATTGCTTTTTTCCTGGGCGAGCCCATCAAGGTAGCTGGCAGGGTGTGGAGCTGGTTCATGCCTTTTGGTTTTGGTGAAAGCCGCATGTTCCCCGATGGCTTGCCGGGCAACGCCGACATCTACCTCCACCTGGGCACCACCTTGCTGGAAACCGTGCTGGCCTTCGGCATAGGCACCGTGCTTGGCCTGGCGTGCGGCCTGTGGCTTGCCCTGGCCCCTACAGCCAGCGCCATCCTGGATCCCTACATCAAGGCGGCCAATTCCATGCCCCGTGTGATCCTGGCGCCCATTTTTGCGCTGTGGTTCGGCCTTGGCATCTGGAGCAAGGTGGCGCTGGCGGTCACGCTGGTGTTTTTCATTGTGTTTTTCAATGTTTACCAGGGTGTGAAAGAGGTCAGCCCGGTGGTGCTGGCGAATGCCCGCATGCTGGGCGCCAACCAGCGCCAGCTGTTGCGCACGGTGTACCTGCCAAGCGCGACCAGCTGGGTGTTTTCCAGCCTGCATACCTCTGTGGGCCTGGCATTTGTCGGAGCAGTCGTGGGTGAATACCTGGGCTCTGCGCGGGGAGTGGGCTACCTGATTTTGCAGGCCGAAGGCACGTTTGATGTGAATACGGTGTTTGCCGGCATTGTGGTGCTGACGGCATTTGCCCTGGTGCTGGACGGCATCGTGGGCCGGCTCGAAAAACGGCTCATGAAATGGCAGCCGCGCACGGGTGAGACGGAAAAACTCTGACGTTTTCCCTGTACCGCAACTCTTCCTGTCGTCCTACAGCCTGCGGCCGGTCGGCTCCTTAAAGTCGTGGCTGCCTGCACCGCTTCTGCCATGCGCAGTAACGGTGAGCCGGCTTCACTCCAAGGACACACCATGAATCTTTCACTCAGCATCGGCCCCATCGTGTCGCTCATCGCGGGGATCCTTATCCTGCTGATACCGCGCCTGCTCAATTACATCGTGGCGATTTACCTGATCGTTATCGGCCTGATCGGGCTGTTCGGCAGCGGTTCGTTCAAGCTGTAGCAACAGTCCGCAGGTGGTGACTGCTGAAGCGCGTGCTCCGGAACGTCAACGTTTTTTGGACTTGACGACCGTCTTGGCATTGCTGCGTTTGGTCACTTTCGCGGAACTGCCGCGACTGCGGCTGGAGGCTGAGGCCTGGCTTTTGGAGGCGTGGCTTTTGACCGGAAGGAAAACCACCACCTGATGGCCCAGCTTGAACGCGCTGGAAGTGCTGACATTGTTCCATTCGGCAACGCTGGCAGCGCTCAGGCCGTAGCGCTTGGCAATGGTTGCAACCGACTCGCCCTTGCGGGCCTTGACGGTGGTGCGGCGCGTCACGACTTCAGGAGAGAAGGAGACCTGGGCGGTATCCGCAACGTGGCTGGTAACGTCGTTTTCCACCTTGGCGGAACGCGGCACCAGCAAGGTCGAACCGGCCTTGATGAGCATGCGCGGCGGTATGTTGTTAACGCTGCGCAGATCGGCCTCACTCATGCCGGTGCGGCGTGCTGCTTCGGCCGGGTTCATGGTGCTGGGGGCTGACCAGGCGGTCCAGCTGGCGTATTGCCCCTGGGTGTAGGCTTCGAAATTACGCTGAAACACCGTAGCGTTGTCCCAGGGAAGCAGTATCTGGGGCGTCCCCGCCGCAATGATGACGGGGCGGTGCGCTGAAGGGTTCAGTGCCTTGAAGTCTTCAATCTTGACGTCGGCAAGGCGTGCGGCCAGGGCCACATCAATGTCGCGTGTGATCAGCACCTGCTGGAAATAAGGGTGGTTTTCGATCAGCGGCAGTTCGGTGCGGAATGCCTGGGGATTGGCCACAATGTTTTTGACGGCCTGCAGCTTGGGCACGTAGAGCCGTGTTTCTGCCGGCATGTTCAGGTCGGTGTAGCTGGTGCCCAGTCCCGCTCTCTGGTTTTTGGCGATGGCGCGGCCCACACTGCCTTCCCCCCAGTTGTAGGCCGCCAGCGCCAGATGCCAGTCGCCAAACATGCCATGCAGCTTTTGCAGGTAGTCCAGCGCCGCGCGGGTGGAAGCCAGTACGTCACGCCGGTCGTCGCGAAAGGCGTTTTGCTTCAGGTCGAAATATTTGCCGGTGGCCGGCATGAACTGCCACATGCCGGCGGCTTTGGCGCTGGAAACGGCCTGCGGGTTAAAAGCGCTTTCGATGAACGGCAACAGGGCCAGTTCCGTCGGCATCTGGCGGCGCTCGAGTTCTTCAACGATATGAAAAAGGTATTTGCTGGAGCGCTCGGTCATGCGCAGGATGTAATCCGGCCGGCTGGCATACCACTGCTCGCGATCCGTCACCAGTTCGTTTTGCAGGTCAGGCATGGCGAAGCCGCGGCGAATACGGTCCCAAAGTTCCTTGGGAGGCTCCGTGGAGGCGATCTGGTAAGAGCCGATCTGACCTGGTGTGATGGCTTGAAGCGGGCCGCCCGGCACTTGCGGTTTGGCGGTAGGGCTTGTTCCTGTTGTGAGGACCGGGTCACCCGGCATGCCGGGCGGCTGTGTGGCGCAGCCCGCCAGCAGTGCTGCCACAAGCAGAAACGCCAGCGGAACAATACGGAAATTGACGAGTTTGGGAAGAAGAGCGGCTGCAGTGGTTCGGTCGTGTGGCGTCATTTGAATTGGTTTTTCCACTGCCGGATGGCGGCAAATACGGTGTTGTCGTCTCGGGCCGACGCATCAAAGTGCCGGGCAGCAGCCATGATAGTGGGTTGGCGGGTCCGCAAGAAGGGGTTGATCAGCAATTCCTGGGCCACAGAGGTCGGCAAGGTTGGCTTTCCCTGGGCGCGAAGTGCAACGCATTGCGCCTGATATGCCGCCAGGTCGGCATTTTCTGGCTCGACTGCCATGGCAAAGCGGAGATTGCTGAGTGTGTATTCATGGGTACAACAGACGACGGTGTTGCCAGGCAACGCAGCCAGCTTGTCGAGCGAGGCCAGCATTTGCGCCGGTGTACCCTCGAACAAACGTCCGCAGCCTCCCGAGAACAGTGTGTCGCCGCAAAACAGCAGCGGCCTGCCGTTCACCTCGGGCGTGTAGAAAGCAATGTGACCTGCGGTATGCCCGGGCACGTCGATCACCTGGAAATCCAGGCCGAGGGCCGTGAGGCTGTCACCTCCATTGAGATGTGTGTAAGGCTGCGGAATGCGTTCGGTGGCAGGGCCCCAGACTTGGGCGCCCGTCGCTTCGCGCAGGGCATCGACACCGCCCGTGTGGTCGGGATGGTGATGCGTGACTAGAATCGACTCCAGTTGCAATGCGTGCTGCTCCAGGGTGCGCTGCACCGGCCCGGCATCTCCCGGGTCCACGACCAGGGCACGCCTGCCGTCATGCAACAACCAGAGGTAGTTGTCGTCGAAGGCAGGAATGGGAATCAAATACATACAGTGGTCTCAATGAGCTCTGAAATTATAGGTTTGACGGACTGGCTGAAGACCCCTCCCGGTGGTTATCTTCTGGACTGGGAACGCACGCATTTTGACCAGGCCGTCAGCGACGTTTTTGGCTACCACGCACTGCAATTGGGCTTGCCGGAGCTCGACGCCCTGCAGGCCAATCGCATGCCGCACAAATGGCTGGCGCTGGATTCATTGCCGCCGCCGTCTGAACCCGGAAAGTCCCCGGCTACAGATACGAGCGGCCGCACAGCCGCAAGTTCCCGGCGCGCGGCGCTCCTGACCGAAGCGGGAGCGCTTCCGTTCCCGGAGAACAGCCTGGACCTGGTGGTATTGCCGCATACGCTGGAACTCAGCAGCGACCCGCATGCCAGCCTGCGCGAGGTGAGCCGGGTGCTTGTTCCGGAAGGTCGGGTGGTCATCAGCGGCTTCAACCCGACCAGCTTGTGGGGGCTGCGCCAGCGCCGCGGCCACATCTACCAGCGCTGGGGGTATGACAACCTGTTTCTTCCCAAAACAGGCGAGTTCATCGGTTACTGGCGCCTTCGCGACTGGCTGAGGCTGCTCGACTTTGAGGTAGAGTCGGGGCGCTTCGGCTGCTACCGGCCGGCGCTCACAAGTCAGGCCTGGCTGGACCGGTTCGAGTGGATGGATGCGGCGGGGGAACGCTGGTGGCCAATTTTTGGCGCTGTTTATTTCCTCGCAGCGGTCAAGCGTGTACGGGGAGTCCGCTTGCTTGAGCCGGCCTGGAAGGCGCGAAGGGCGCCGGCGACGGCACCCGCCGCGATAGCCAACAAGGAGCCGCTCACCCGCTCATCCCGCTCACAGCCGCCTGCCTGATTTTCTTTAACCACCGGCCGCTCTTTGGAGCTTCCCGGGAGCATTTGTAACGCATGACCGACACACCAACAGGCACAACGCCACAACCACAACACGTCGTGATCTATACCGACGGCGCATGCAAGGGAAACCCCGGCCCCGGAGGTTGGGGGGCGCTGCTGGCAATGGGCGGCACCGAAAAAGAGCTATTTGGCGGCGAACTTGGCACTACCAACAACCGCATGGAAATGACTGCCGTCATCGAAGCGCTGGCGGCGCTGAAGCGGCCCTGCAGCGTGACGCTTTATCTGGACAGCGAATACGTGCGCAAGGGCATTACCGAGTGGATTCACGGCTGGAAAGCCCGGGGCTGGCGTACGGCGGCCAAGGCGCCGGTCAAGAATGTGGATCTCTGGCAGCGCCTGGACGCCCTGGTCGTCTCCAGCGGCCACAAGATCGACTGGCGTTGGGTTAAAGGGCATGCCGGCGATCCGGGCAACGAGCGTGCCGATGCACTGGCCAACAAAGGCGTGGAACGCGCGCTTGGCCGCTTGTAACAAAGACCTGGCTGGGAGTTTGAAGCCGGGGCGGGAACATGTGCGCAAAAACACGCACCAAGCAGCCAAGGCCCACGTAAAAATTGCAAGCCCCGGGCGCACCATAAGCGTACATAGCATCTGTGCCGTTTTGGTCGCCCAGGGCGTTTGGTAAAGCCGTTGTAAAGCTACCGCGCTTACCCTGTGCAAAGGCCAGAAAAAGGCTGCGCGCGCCATGGTGTCCTGCTACATTGGAAGTTTGTATCTCTTTGTATAACAAGTTTTCCTCCCCATGGCATCAAAAGCAATTTACACAGCGGTCGCGATAGCGGGCATTGCGGTCGCCTCGGGTGCTGCCTGGTGGGTGCAAAAACCCAAGGCGCAGGGCGGTGCGGCCGAGTCTTCGCCGGTTGCCTCGACGGGCCAGGGCGCCGGCAATGGAACCAACGGCGCCGCCGCCGGAAAACCGGTGACCGTGGAAGCCGCGAAGGTGGAACTCGCCAGACTGTCGGATGACACCTCGGCCGTGGGCAGTTTGCGTTCGCGCCGCGGCGTGGTCTTGCGGCCCGAGGTGAGCGGGCGCATCACCCAGCTCAATTTCACCGATGGCCAGCGTGTGCGCAAAGGCCAGGTGCTGGTGCAGTTCGATGACCAGTTGCCGTTGGCGCAGGTGCAGCAAAGCCAGGCCGAACTGTCGATCGCGCGGGCCAACCAGAAGCGCAACCAGGAACTGGTGGCGCAAAACTTCATCAGCCAGCGCTCGCTCGATGAAAGCGCCGCCAACCTGCAGGTGGCCGAGGCCAAGCTGTCGCTGGCCAAGGCCACCGCAGCGCGGCTGAAGATTGTTGCGCCATTTGACGGCATCGCCGGCATCCGGCTCGTCAACGTGGGCGACTACCTGAAAGACGGCGCGGACATCGTCAACATCGAGGACATCGAGGCCATCTTTGTCGATTTCCGGCTGCCCGAACGCTTTCAGAGCAAGGTCAAGCGCGGCCAGACAGCTGTGCTCGACATCGACGCCTTGCCAGGGCGCAAGTACAACGCGCAAATCCAGGCCATAGATCCCCTGATCGACGCCAATGGCCGCTCCATTGGTATCCGGGGCTGCATCGACAACCGCCAGCTGCAGCTGCGGCCCGGCATGTTCGCCCGGGTCAACACGGTGTTCGGCGTGCGCGAGAACGCCCGCGTGGTGCCCGAGGAAGCCATTGTTCCGCAGGGCGGCCGGCAGTTCGTCATCAAGCTGCTGGAAGGCCCGAACGAACAGACCCGCACGACCAAGCGCGTGGAAGTCAAGGTCGGCCTGCGCAGCCCCGGCAAGGTCGAGATCCTCGAAGGCCTGGAGTCCGGCGACGTGGTGGTTGCGACCGGCCAGCAGCGCGTACAGCGTGATGGCACGGTGGTGTCCGTGGTGGACCTGGCCGCAAATGCTTCTGCCCGTGCGGGCAACGCAAAAGCACCTGCCGCTGCCGGTACTGCGCCCGCGGCAGCTGCCGCAACGGCCCCTGCGGCTGAGGCCGCGCCGGCCAAAGCTGTGGCCGCCGCCGTGTCGCAAGCACCACCGGCCGGCCCCAACCCCTGTGGCGTGGTGGTGTCGGAGGCCCCAGGCGCCCTTGTGCCGGTGCGTAGCGTCGCCCCAGCCGAGCGCCGCCCGGCCGGCCCGCCGGCCCGCGATCCCACTTGAGCGGCAGCCGCGCCATAGCCCCCACAGGCCCTTATGCAACTCGCTGAAGTTTCCATACGCCGCCCGGTCTTTGCCACCGTGCTGTCTTTGCTCATCGTGCTGGTCGGTGCGGTGAGCTTCAACCGCCTTTCGGTGCGTGAATATCCCAAGATCGATGAACCCGTTGTGACTGTGAGCGTGCGCTATGCAGGCGCATCCGCGGAGGTCATTGAAACGCAGGTGACCAAACCGCTGGAAGATTCCATCGCAGGCATTGATGCTGTCGACGTCATTACCTCCATCAGCCGTGCCGACCAAGCGCAGATCAGCGTGCGTTTCAGGCTCGAAAAAGACGCCGACTCCGCCGCCGCCGAGGTGCGCGACCGCACGTCGCGGGTGCGCAACCGTTTGCCTCAGGCGATTGAAGAGCCGGTGATCGCCAAGGTTGAGGCCGATGCCTTTCCGGTCATCCAGGTGGCTTTTTCCAGCGATTCACTGACGCCGCTGCAGATCAACGACCTGGTCAACCGCATCGTCAAGCCGCGCCTGCAGACCGTGACCGGCGTGGCCGACGTGCGCGTCTTTGGCGAGCGCAAGTACGCCATGCGCGTGTGGCTGGATACCGACAAGCTCGCCTCCTACAAGCTGACCACCCAGGACGTGGAAGACGCCATCAGCCGCAGCAACCTCGAGCTGCCGGCCGGCCGCATTGAGTCGCAGCAGCGCGAATTCAGTGTGACCTCGCAGACCGACCTGGTCAGGCCCGCGCAGTTCCGCGAGATCGTCATCAAGAATGTGAACGGCTTTTCCGTCAAGGTACGCGACGTCGCGCGTGTGGAGGAGGGCGCGGCCGACGAGCGCACGGCGGTCAGGCTCAACGGCCGCTCCGCCGTGGCAGTCGGCGTCATCCGCCAGGCCACGGCCAATCCGCTGGACTTGTCCAGGGGTGTGCGGGAGGCCTTCCCCAAGCTGAAGGCGGACCTGCCGTCCGACATGCTGATTGACGTTGCCAACGACAACTCGGTGTTCATCGACCGTTCCGTCAACAACGTGTACCACACCATCGCCGAGGCGATCGTGCTGGTGGCCCTGGTGATCTTTGTGTTCCTGCGCACCCTGCGTGCCTCCATCATCCCCATCGTCACCATCCCGGTGAGCCTGATCGGCACCTTCGGCATGATGGCGCTGGCGGGCTTCACCATCAACACGCTGACCCTGCTGGCGCTGGTGCTGGCTATCGGCCTGGTGGTGGACGACGCCATCGTGATGCTGGAAAACATCTTCCGGCACATTGAGGAGGGCATGGACCCGTTCTCGGCCGGCATCAAGGGCGCGCGTGAGATCGGCTTTGCCGTGGTCACCATGACGGCCACGCTGGTAGCCGTGTATGCGCCGCTGGCGTTTACGCCGGGCCGCACCGGGCGGCTCTTCGTGGAGTTTGCCCTGGCGCTGGCCGGTGCGGTGGTGGTGTCGGGCTTTGTGGCGCTGACGCTGACGCCCATGATGTGCACCCAACTGCTCAAGCACAATCCCAAGCCCAATCGTTTTGACCGGTTCATGGAGCGGGCGTTGACGTCGATTTCCGACCGTTACGGTTCCGTGCTGCGCTGGGTCGTCACCACACGGTACGTGCCCGTGGCGGAGGATGGCCCTGCCGGCCGGCCCTCGCTGGCCCAGCGCCTCAAAGGCATGGCCTTGCAGGCCCGCTGGCTTGTCATCGGCGTGATGGTGCTCAGTGCCCTGGCCATTGCGCTGGTGTTCCCGAGCATGAAGCAGGAGCTTTCGCCCATTGAAGACCGTGGGGTAATTCTGGCCAACGTCAATGCCCCTGACGGCGCCACGCTGGACTACACCAACCGCTATGCCAGGGCGCTGGAAAAAATGGGTGAACCCTTTCCCGAGTTCGACCGTATTTTTGCCAACGTGGGCAACCCGACGGTGGCGCAGGCCAGCGTGGTGTACCGCACAGTCGACTGGGACAAGCGTACGCGCTCCACCATCGACATGGCACGCGAGCTGCAGCCCAAATTCAACGCACTGCCCGGTGTTACCGCCTTTCCGATCACGCCGCCGTCCCTCGGGCAGGGCTTTCGCGAACGGCCGCTCAATTTTGTGATCCAGACCTCCGACAGTTACCAGAACCTGAACACCGTGGTGCGCCAGATGCTGGAAGAGATCGCCAAAAACCCCGGCATCGTCTCGCCCGACGTGGACCTGCGGCTGAACAAGCCAGAGCTGCGCATTGAGGTGGAGCGGGACAAGGCGGCCGACCTCGGCGTCAGCATCCAGGTTGTCGCGAAGGCCATCGAGACCCTGCTGGGCGGGCGCAACGTGACGCGCTACAAGCGCGATGCCGAGCAGTACGACGTGATCGTGCAGACCGAAGCCAGCGGCCGCACCACGCCTGAAGACATCGACCGCATTTATGTGCGGGGCCGCAACGACGCGATGATTCCGCTGTCGGCACTGGTGAAGGTGCGTGAAAGCGTGTCACCTCGCGAGTTGAACCATTTCGGCCAGCGTCGCTCGGTGTCCATCACGGCCAGCCTTGCGGGCGACTATTCGCTGGGCGAAGCGCTCAAGTTCATGGACCAGACCGCCGCCAAGGTGCTCAAGACCGGCTACAGCACCGACCTGAACGGCACCTCGCGCGAGTTCAGAAACTCGCAGGGCGCCCTGGCCATTGTGTTTGTATTGGCACTGGTGTTTATTTTCCTGGTGCTGGCCGCACAGTTTGAAAGTTTTATCGATCCGCTGGTCATCATGCTGTCGGTGCCGCTGTCCATGATCGGGGCCTTGCTGGCACTCAAATGGTCGGGCGGCTCTCTCAATGTGTATTCCCAAATTGGTCTGATCACGCTGGTGGGCCTGATCACCAAGCACGGCATCCTGATTGTGGAGTTCACCAACCAGTTGCGCGGGCAGGGCATGGAAATGATCGACGCGCTGGTCAAGGCGTCATCGCAGCGCCTTCGCCCCATCATGATGACGACCGGTGCCATGGTGCTGGGAGCCTTGCCGCTGGCCCTGGCCAAGGGCGCGGGTGCCGAAAGCCGCACGCAGATCGGCTGGGTTATCGTGGGGGGCATGTCGCTGGGCACTTTGCTCACTGTGTTTGTGGTGCCCACCATGTACACGCTGTTTGCCCGCAAGGCGGTCCCAGGGGCCAACAAGGCCATTGCCAGGGAGCAACCCGATGAACACCTTGAGCATCCGGAGTACGTGGCGAAATGATCATGAGGAATCACACCCCCCAGGCCGGGTTCCTGGCATGCTGATGAGAAAACCGGTTTGACCGCAAACCCTGCGGGCCGAATCCGTACAGTTGCTTCTTTCCTCCTGATTCCATTCCTGCTTGCGCTGGCCCATACGGCTTCTGCGCAAGCCCAGGAAGCGCCTGGAACGGGCGCATATGGCGTGCAGTTCTTCTGTTCACCGTCCCAGCTGGAGCGGCTCGGCCCCCACATGTTCCGATATCTCCAGCAGCTCGGCATTCCAGCTCGCCTGGTTCAGGAAACTGTCGACAAGCCGCAGGGCACCATGACGTATTCCCTGCTGGGCTCAGGCGCGGCCGTGAGCACCCTGTTTTTGGCGCAACGCCCGGAGCTGGCGATCAAGGACGAGGTAGTGCTGGTGCCGGTGAGAAACAACAAGACACGCAAGCTCAAGACGGTTTCCAAAAAAGAAATCCTGTTGGCCCTGTTGCACCCGGGCCGGTTGACCGAATTCAGGGGAAAGGCTTGCGATGTGCAGGCATTGGCCGACCATGTCGGGATTCGCCAGAACACCGTGATCTGGGCAGAGGTGCTGGAATGGGGCTGGCCAGAGGGTGGCCCTGCCAAGTGGAATGCCCGCTATTGGATCAATGGAACGCCCAGGCTTCGTACCCCTTTGCACAAAGCCCTCAATGACATGTTTTTTGAGCAGGGGAAATACGAGATAGGCTGCTACGCCGCGACCAAGGTGGTATTTGCCCAGGGTGCACTGGATTACTTCCGCCGCGTCAAGAAGGATGTGGGCAGGGCGCAAGGCGTGGAGCGGCGATTACTGGCCGACGGTGAGCCGCTGGTTGACCTGGAACCCGGCCGTATGTGGAGTTTTGAAACGGATTTTGATCCGCTGGAGCTTGAACGGCCAGGCAAGGTCTTGCGCATGGTGGGCGGTGTTGCCGCCGGCAACTTTGTCCCGGGCGATTGGGCTTATTTTCTGAACACCGACCAGCGCACCAACCAGAAAACGGGGTATGAAGGCTCCAATGCCATCTACCTGGGCGGCAACCGGTTTGACGACTATTACAACGACAACGACCACCACTACACCTACGAGGAAAAACTCAGTGAGGTCTATCAGTGGCGTCATGATGTTTTCAGCCGGCAACGCGACGCCGCAAAAATACAGCACCTGGCCGCGCACGACTATGAGCGCCTGAACGCAACGCCGGAAAACGGCGGCTTGCTGATGAGCTTTCGGGTTGTGCCCTATTTTTTCGGCTATGAGGACCTGCCCCCGCTACCAGGTCCCCGAAACGACTAAGGCGGCGCCGAGGATTCAAGGGGTTTACAGGGCGCCCTCAAACATGAGGACGTCAACCATGTCCCCTGCAGCGACATTGCCTTGCGCATGGTGAAGCACCATCAGGCCATTGGCTTCGGCCATGGAGCGCAAGACGCCCGAGCCCTGGCTGCCGGTGGTCCGGACCTCCAGGGAGCCGTCGGGCGCGGTGGACACCCAGCCGCGCTGGTATTCGGTGCGCCCCGGTTTCTTGCGAATAGGCTCCAGGCTGCGTGCCTTGAGCAACGGCGCTGGCGCGGCGCTGGCGCCCATCATCTGTAGCAGGGCGGGGCGCACAAAGGCCAGAAAAGTCACCATCACCGCAACGGGATTGCCGGGCAAACCAAAAAGGATGGCGCCGTTGGGGTTGGGATTTGAGTATGAGTGTGGAGCGCTATATTTTTCATAGCTGCTTGCGCCCGTAGATATTGGGTTAGAGGTCGATTTCACTGTTGAAATTCGCCCCACGGCCATGGGCCGGCCTGGCCGCATCGCAATGCGCCAGAAAGCCACGTCGCCCAGCTTTTTCATCATGGCCTTGGTGAAGTCGGCTTCGCCCACGCTGACACCGCCGGAGGTGATGACAGCGTCGGCCTCAGCTGCCGCTCGTTTGAATGCGGCCTCCAGAAGTGCCGGCTCGTCGCGCACCACACCCATGTCGATGACCTCGCAGCCCAGCCGGCTGAGCATGCCGAACACGGTGTAGCGGTTGCTGTCATACACCGCGCCTTCGCGCGGTGCTTCGCCCAGCGACAAAATCTCATCGCCGGTGGAGAAGTAGGCCACCCGCAGCGGCCGCCAGGTTGACAAGGTTTTAAGACCCAAAGAGGCCGCCAGGCCAAGGCGCGCGGGCGTGAGCAGCTCTCCTTTTTGTAGCGCCGGCTTGCCCTGCATGAGGTCTTCGCCGCGCAGGCGGCGGTTGTCGCCGGGCTGGAGCAAACCTGGCGGGACGCTGATGCGCGTGCCCTGGCCGTCCTGGTGCACGTTGACAAATTCTTGCGGCACCACGGTGTCCAGGCCGGCAGGCATGATGGCACCGGTCATGATCTTGACGCACTGGCCGGGCCCGGCGCTGCCTTGCCAGGCCTTGCCGGCCAGCGCTGTGCCGTTGGCCACCTGCAGTTCAAGCGCCTTGCCGGCAGCCAGCTGCCCGCTGTCGAGAGCGTAGCCGTCCATGGCCGAGTTGTCGTGCGGCGGCACGTCAAACGGCGAAACCACATCCTGGGCCAGCACTCGCCCGAAAGCCTCCATCAAGGGCAGCTCGATCTGCTCCTGCACCGGCACGACAAGCCGGGACAGGAAGTCCAGCACCTGGTCGGCAGACAGGGACTGTGGGTCGTAGCCTTGCAGCTCTGCGGCAATCTGGTCGAGTGTTTTCACGGCTGGCGGGATTCCAGCTGGTGCAGCTCGGCCAGCGTATTGGCATTGAAGAAACTGCGGCTGTCGTCGCCGGGCTTGTCAAACGGCACGATGGCTGTTTTGTGCTGCGCCGTCCAGGCGTCTATCTTGCGGCCGCCACTGTGGGTGAAACGCACCAGGCTTTCCAGCATGTGGGTGCCCATGAGGCAAAACACTGGTTGGGACCTGAGCTGCCCATCTTCTTCGGGCGCCGCGGCCACGGCAAAATCAGCGCCGTCCTGCGCAAGCGCTTCGGCAAGCCGTGCCACCAGGTCGTCAGGAAACAGCGGAGTGTCGCAGGGCACCGTCAGCAGGTAGGGCGTTTCGCAACGTTCCAGACCTGTGAGGAATCCCGCCAGCGGCCCGGCGAATTCGCCCAGACCTGTGCTGTCGGGCCAGACCGGAACGCCGAATGATTCATAAGCGGACAGATTGCGGTTGGCATTGATCATCACGTCGCCGACCTGCGGCGACAGCCGCATCAGCGTATGCAGGGCCAGCGGCACACCGTTGAAGTTCTGCAGGCCTTTGTCGACCCCGCCCATGCGCGAACCACGGCCACCGGCCAGGATCACGCCGGTGATGGCTTCGGCGTGGATGGGCATGGTGTTGTGGTCGTTGGTTGTCAAATCAGCCGCCTATGTAGCTCATCTCAACGCGCTTGGCGTTGTTTGAATCGGGTGTGCTGGTGTCAGCGGGCATCGCAGCGCGCAACTCCGAATAGCGGTCATCGCGCCCTTGCCAGATATGGGCTACCGCAGCTGCGATCTGGTCGTCGCCGTAGCCGCCGCGCAGCAGGGCGCGCAAGTCCTGGCCCTGGCTGGCAAAGAGGCACAAAAACAGCTTGCCCTCGGTCGATAGCCTTGCCCGGTTGCAGTCGCTGCAGAAAGCCTGGGTCACGCTACTGATCACGCCGATCTCGCCAGCGCCATCGGCATAACGCCAGCGCTCGGCGGTCTCACCGGCGTAATTCGGGTCTATGGCCACCAAGGGAAATTCGGCGCCCAGGCGCTCCACCAACTGGGCAGAAGGCAGCACCTCGTCCATGCGCCAGCCGTTGGTGGCGCCCACGTCCATGTATTCAATAAAGCGCAGCACGGCACCCGAATGGCGGAAATGCCGGGCCATGGGCACGATCTCCGCGTCATTGGTGCCGCGCTTGACCACCATGTTGACCTTGAGCGGCGCCAGGCCGACCTTCTGAGCCACCTCAATGCCCTTGAGCACATCGGCTACCGGAAAGTCCACATCGTTCATGCGGCGAAAGATGGTGTCGTCCAGCGCGTCCAGGCTCACGGTGACGCGCTGCAGTCCGGCGTCCTTGAGTGATTGGGCTTTTTTGGCGAGCAGCGAGGCATTGGTGGTGAGGGTGATGTCCAGCGGCTTGCCCTGCGGCGTTTGCAGCTTCGCCAGCATTTCGATCAGCACTTCCAGGTGCTTGCGCAGCAGCGGCTCACCGCCGGTCAGGCGGATTTTTTCGACTCCATGCGCCACGAACACTTTCGCCAGGCGGGTGATTTCCTCAAAGCTCAGCAGCGAGGTTTGCGGCAGAAAGGCATAGTCCTTGTCGAATACCTCGCGCGGCATGCAGTAGCTGCAGCGGAAGTTGCAGCGGTCCGTCACGCTGATGCGCAAATCCCGCAGCGGCCGGCCCAGCTTGTCGCTCAGCAGTCCCATCGGCGCAGACAACCGGGCAGGGATATGCGGTACGCGGCTTGCGTAGCGGATATCTGCCAGCGGAATGATTTTGTCGGTCGTCATCGTGAGGGGCCCAAAGGGAGAATTTACCCCATTGGCCCGGCTGGAGCGCTAAAAAGCAGCCTTATCCCCAAAGGATGGGCGTTATTGCCGCCTGCTCATCCTCACCTTTGCGCGGGACTCTTCACCAGCAGGGGCCGCGGGACTGGCTTTGCCAGACCGCAGGCGCAGCGCCCCCTCGGGGGAGCGAACCACACGCAGTGGGGAGCGTGGGGGCTCTATTTAGACACACCGGGCGCCGTCTACTTCCAGGCATACACCGCTGATGAAGTCCGCTTCGTCGCTGGCCAGGTAAAGCGCGGCATTGGCCACATCCAGCGCGGTCGAAAAACGTCCCAGCGGAATGCTCGCGCGAAACTTTGCCTTGCGTTCTTCATCCAGCGGGCCACCCGCAAATTCAGCCGAGAGGCCTGTGTCGGGGTTGAATACCGGGTTGATGCAATTGACCCGGATGTTGTCGGGGCCGAGCTCGGCCGCGAGTGATTTCGAGGTGGTGATGACCGCCCCTTTGGAGCCGTTGTACCAGGTCAGGCCCGGTCGCGGGCGTACCCCCGCCGTCGACGCAATGTTGATGAAACTGCCCCCGCCTTGCTCGCGAAATACCGGTGTGGCATGGATGGTAGCCAGGTAAATGCTTTTGACGTTGATGGCGTAGCACTTGTCAAAATCATCTTCGCTGACGTCCAGCGCTGGTTGGTTACGGTGCGTCCAGCCGGCGTTGCTGACCATCACGTCGAGCCGGCCGTAGCGCTGCACAGCGGCGTCAACCAGCGCCTTGACCTCGGCGGACTTTGTGACGTCGGCGGCAAAGAACGAAGCTGTGCCGCCGGCCTTGACGATGGCAGCCACGACTTTCTCACCCAGCGCCACATTGATGTCGTTGACGATGACCTTGGCGCCTTCGGCTGCCAGCCGTCGTGCTATGCCTTCACCGATACCGCCTCCGGAGCCGGTCACGATGATAGATTTGTCCTTGACCCGCATGGGTTTGTCTCCAGATTTTTATTTAATACGTGAGCTTATTACATCTCTCGACACGGCCAGGCGGTTAACCGTGCCGTACCGCCACTGTTTTCAGCGTGGTGAAGCCATACAAGGCCTCAAAGCCTTTTTCACGGCCGTA
Source organism: Polaromonas sp. P1_F8 (assembly GCF_056405635.1). Classification (NCBI taxonomy): domain Bacteria; kingdom Pseudomonadati; phylum Pseudomonadota; class Betaproteobacteria; order Burkholderiales; family Comamonadaceae; genus Polaromonas; species Polaromonas sp. P1_F8. The sequence goes on from NZ_JBFUBS010000001.1 coordinate 95,774, forward strand.
GCCCGAGGATTTCACGCCGCCGAAAGGTAATTCCACGCCACCGCCGGCGCCGTAGTTGTTGATGAACACCTGGCCGCTTTTCACGCGCCTGGCCATGCGGAACTGGCGTGCCCCATCGCGCGTCCAGACGCCGGCGACCAGCCCGAACTGCGTGGCATTGGCAAGTTCCACTGCATGATCCTCGTTTTTGAAGCTCATGGCGCACAGCACCGGGCCAAACACTTCCTCCTGCGCCAGCCGGTGCATCACCGGCACGTCGCGCAGCAGGGTGGGGGCCTGGTAAAACCCGGTGTCGGGTGCCTCGTCGACGATCTGGCCCTGGGCCACCATGGGAATGCTGGCAACCTGCGCATCGCTTAAAAAGTCCCAGACGCGCTGCTGCTGGTTTTGCCGGATCAACGGGCCGACGTCCAGGTCCATGGCGGCGGGGCCGACGCGCAGGTTTTCAAAGGCCTCGCCCAGGCGCAGCAGCAGGGGTTCGTAAATCGCCTGTTCTACCAGCAGGCGTGAGCCGGCCGAGCAGGTTTGCCCGGCGTTTTGCACGATGGCGTTAATGATGGCCGGGATGGCGGCATCCAGGTCGGCATCGGCAAACACGATTTGCGGACTTTTTCCACCCAGCTCCAGCGTGACAGGGCAGTGGCGCTCGGCCGCCACCTGCTGGATCAGCGTGCCCACCGAGGGGCTGCCGGTGAAGCTGATGTGGTCGATGCCTTTGTGGCGCGCCAGCGCGTCGCCGACCTCATGGCCGTAGCCAGTGACGATATTGATGGCGCCGGCTGGAAAACCCACTTCGGCCGCGAGTTGCGCCACGCGGATCAACGACAGGCAGGCGTCTTCGGCCGGCTTGACCACACAAACGTTGCCCGCGGCCAGTGCGCCACCCACGCTGCGGCCAAAGATCTGCATCGGGTAGTTCCACGGAATCACGTGGCCCGTCACGCCGTGGGGCTCGCGCCAGGTCATCACGCTGTAGCCGTCCAGGTAAGGAATGGTGTCGCCGTGCAGCTTGTCGCAGGCGCCGGCGTAAAACTCGAAGTAGCGCACCAGGGCCGCCGCGTCGGCTCGTGCCTGTTTGGTGGGCTTGCCGCAGTCGCGCTGCTCGATCATGGCCAGCTCTTCGGCATGCTCGGCCACCTTGGCGGAAAGCCGCATCAACAGTCGCCCGCGCTCGGCAGCGCTGAAGCGGCTCCATACCAGTTCCAGGCATTCCCGGGCGCTCTTCACGGCAGTGTCAATGTCGTGCGCGTTGCTGCGCTGGATCTCGTCAAACACCTGCCCGTCGGACGGGTCGATCATCGGGATGGTTTTGCCTGAAGAAGATGCGACAGAGGTGTTGGCTATGTAGTTGAGTTGCATGGCGCTATTGTGCTGAATTTGCCCCAAGCCGGAGTTGCCCGCCTCCGACGGGCAGAAATGGGCTATGAAGGCAAGGCCGGTCCGCGAGGTAACGGTCCCCAAAAACGTGCGTTTGTCACAGCCACAGCGTTGTGTCCCGGCCAATTTACAAATCCTTTGCTGCGCCAGGATTGGCATTTATGTAGGATTGAACCTACACATGCACCTCGCCAATTCCTACAGGGAACGGTGCTCATGTTACGCAGCGGCCCGGCCGTATTGGCGTGACGACAGCGGCAGGCAGCCGGCAACTGCGGGTCCGCATTTTTTGACGCATTACCGCGATGACTGATCCCACCAAAAGCCCAGCCGATGTCCCGCCCGGCGACGACGCGCCCACCACCAGCCTGCTGGCCTGGTTCAAAGCTTCCATGGCCCGTTTGCGCGACTGGTTGGCGATCCAGGCCTTTGGAATGAAGTTCGCCGTTCTGGCCGTGGCATTGATGATTCCGGCAAGCGCCTATTACGCCTGGTCGACCCTGGAGCGGCAGGAAAAAATGGCGCTGGAAGTCAAGGCCATGGCGGCATCGGGGCCGGGTGTTGAAGCGGCCTGGACTTACAACACCGCATTGCCGGTCGTCTTCGGAAGCGGGTCGGTCCTGAGCTTTCTCGAAGCCCATCCGGTCACGCGCATCACCATCATTTACCGGCCTATTTTGTGGACCGTTTCCGAGCGTTTTGTGCTGATTGAATCGGAGGGCAGGCAGTACGCCTATTACCCCTCGGACATGGAAACCAAGATACTGGCCGACAAGGCCGTCACGGCGCCCTGGGGCGGCAAGCTCACCTTCGTGCCCCGGGGCGCGCTTGATGACGCGAGCAAGGACATGCTGGCGCGCCTTGAGCAGCGTTTCGGTGACGCACGTCCGCAATCCGAACAGGACGCGTGGAAAGGCGGCGCCAGCGCGCTGGTCTCAGCCACCTTGACGCTGGGACTCATTGCCTTCCTCTGGTACCAGACGGGCGGGCAGCGCAAGTCCCTCAAGTTCATTTCCCCGGGACAGATCAGCGGCGACCTTGAGGACCTCGTCGGCATGGACGACATCAAGGCCGAGGTTGCGCAAATCCGCGACCAGTACGAACGCCGCCTCGAATACGCCGCTTACGGTGTGAACAAACCCTTCAACGTGATGTTCAGCGGCCCGGCAGGCACAGGCAAGACCAAGCTGGCCAGCTACCTCGCCAAAGAGCTGAACCTGCCGATCCTTTTCCATTCAGCCGCCAACCTTGAAACCGGCTATGTGGCCGGCGGCTCGAACACGCTGTCGCGCATCCTTGCGCTGGCCAAGCGGCGTAAACGCTGCATCGTCTTCCTGGATGAGGCGCAAGACCTGTTCATGAAGCGCGGCGGCAACCGCAAATACGACGATGACACGCAGAACATGTTGCTGGCCATCCTGGACGGCGTGCGGACCAAGTCGGATACTGAAATCATCTGGATCGTGGCGTCCAACTTCAATTCGGCCAACCTGCAGATGGACGAGGCCATGCTGCGCCGCTTCCAGATGAAGGTCGACTTCCGCATGCCCAACCAGCAGGAGCGCCTGGCCATCACCGGCCACTACCTGCGCCAGCGTGCCGACAAAGTGCTGCCCGACATGGACCTGCGTCATTTTGTCGAATTGACGGAAGGCTGCAGTCCGGCAGACCTCGAAACCATGGTCAACCAAGCCGGCATCATCGCAGTGCAGGCGGGCCAGATGATAGGCGCGCACACCCTGATGCAGGCTGCCGAGCGTGTGCTGGTGGGCAATGTCAACGACAACACCACCAAAGAGCGCGAGCGTGACCGGCGCATCATCGCCGTACATGAGTGGGGCCACTTCCTGATGGACTTCCAGCACCGGCGCAAGCTGGCCGGCGACAACTGGAACGCGCTGCTGGCCGACATGACCACCATCAAAATTTCGTTGAAGGCCAACCCCCGCAACAATGCCCTCGGCTTTGTACTGCACAAGCAGGACAGCAACCTGCTGCAGACAAAGGGTGACATGGAGCATGAGGTGCGGGTGCTGCTGGGCGGCATGGCGAACGAGGAGATATTCTTCGGCGAAGACGGAACCACGGGCGGCGCCCACAATGACATCACCCGTGTCACGCGGCTGCTGCACCATGCGGTGGCTGAAATGGGCATGTACCGCAAGACCCGGCTGAACTACGCCGCGCTCCTCAAGGACGGCGGCACGGCACCGCCGGACGAGGAAACCCGCAGCATCATGGAAGCCCAGAGCGAGCGGCTTTACAGTGAAACCAAGGCCACGCTGGCGCAGTACACCGCCCTGACGGAGTATCTGACCGGCTGCCTGATGAATGCCGGAGAGATGACATTGAGCGAAGCACTCCGCGAAATCAGGTACTTTGAAAGCGTGACTGCCGCACCGGATCTGGCGCTGCCTGGGCCGGGTTCCAGCCAGTGGATGCCGGCCTGAGTCAACGAACCTTTGCAGCTCCGTCCTCACCGGACACCAAAAAAAGCCCTGCAATGCAGGGCTTTTTGCATGGGCCGGAGCGGTCTAGCGTGACGCTGGTGTGGCCGGCGTTGGGGTAGCCGCTGCATTGGGCGCTTGCGTAGGCGCGGGGGCCGGCATGGCGGGCGCAGTTGGTGTGGCGGCCGGTGCACTCATGGCAGCGGGCGCAGCCATGGGTGCTGCCGGGGCCGCTGCGGCTTCACCGCCGTGGAACTTCATCACCAGCGGCACGATCAGCAGCGCCACGATGTTGATGATCTTGATCAGCGGGTTCACGGCCGGGCCGGCTGTGTCCTTGTAGGGGTCGCCCACGGTGTCGCCGGTCACGGCGGCCTTGTGTGCCTCGGAACCCTTGCCGCCGTGATGGCCGTCTTCAATGTACTTCTTGGCGTTGTCCCAGGCGCCGCCACCGGTGCACATCGAGATGGCAACGAAGAGGCCGGTGACGATGGTGCCCATCAGCAGACCGCCCAGTGCCTGGGGGCCGAGCGCCAGGCCGACCACGATGGGTACGACCACGGGCAGCAGCGAGGGGATCATCATTTCCTTGATGGCGGCTGTGGTCAGCATGTCCACGGCGGTGTCGTACTCGGGCTTGCCCGTGCCGTCCATGATGCCCTTGATGTCGCGGAACTGGCGGCGCACTTCAACCACCACGGCGCCGGCAGCGCGGCCCACGGCTTCCATCGCCATCGCGCCGAACAGGTAGGGAATCAGGCCACCGATGAAGAGGCCAACGATGACCTTGGGATTGCTCAAGTCGAAGCTGATCACGTTGCCGTAGGCTTCGAGCTTGTGTGTGTAGTCGGCAAACAGTACCAGCGCGGCCAGGCCGGCGGAGCCGATGGCGTAGCCCTTGGTCACCGCCTTGGTGGTGTTGCCCACCGCGTCCAGCGGATCGGTGATGTCACGCACGCTGCTGGGCAGTTCGGCCATTTCGGCGATGCCGCCGGCGTTGTCGGTGATGGGGCCGTAGGCGTCCAGCGCCACCACGATGCCCGCCATGCTCAGCATGGAGGTAGCGGCAATCGCGATGCCGTACAGGCCCGCCAGCGAATACGCCGTCAGGATGGCGATACAGACAAAAATCACCGGCCACGCGGTGGAGCGCATGGAGACACCCAGGCCGGCAATGATGTTGGTGCCGTGGCCGGTGGTGGATGCCTGTGCAATGTGCTGCACCGGTTTGTACTGCGTGCCGGTGTAGTACTCGGTAACCCAGCACAGCGCGCCGGTCAGGATCAGGCCGACCGCGCAGGCGCCGAAGAGGCGTATCTGCGTGCCGCTTGCCGTGACGGCGTTGTCGGGCATCAGCCACATCGTGACGAAATAAAACGCGATAAGCGACAGCACGCCGGCAATCGCCAGACCCTTGTACAGGGCCGGCATCACGTTCTTCATGCCGGGCGAGGCCTTGACGAAGAAGCAGCCGATGATGGAGGCGATGATGGACACGCCGCCCAGCGCCAGCGGGTAAACCGCGGCAGTGGCGCCCGCGCCCGAGAGCAGCAGTGCACCCAGCACCATGGTGGCAATCAGTGTCACCGCATAGGTTTCAAACAGGTCGGCGGCCATGCCTGCGCAGTCACCCACGTTGTCGCCGACGTTGTCGGCGATCACGGCGGGGTTGCGTGGATCGTCTTCAGGAATACCTGCTTCGACCTTGCCCACCAGGTCGGCACCGACGTCGGCGCCCTTGGTGAAGATGCCGCCGCCCAGCCGGGCAAAGATGGAAATCAGCGACGAACCGAAAGCAAAACCAATCAGCGGGTTGAGCAGGTTGGCCAGCTTGAGGTCGGGTGTGTAGTTGCCATTGCCCACCAGAAACCAGTAAAAGCCGGTCACGCCCAGGAGGCCCAGGCCCACGACCAACATGCCGGTGATGGCGCCGCCGCGGAAGGCGACGTCAAGCGCGGGGCCAATGCCTTTGGTGGCGGCTTGGGCGGTGCGCACATTGGCGCGAACCGACACGTTCATGCCGATAAAGCCGCAAGCGCCTGACAGCACTGCGCCGACGACGAAGCCGATGGCGGTTTTTCCATCAAGGAAAAAGCCGATCAGTACGGTGAGGACGACGCCCACCATGGCGATGGTTTTGTATTGCCGCGCCAGGTAGGCGGCGGCGCCGGTCTGGATGGCGGCTGCAATTTCCTGCATGCGCGCATTGCCTGCATCCTGGGAAAGAATCCAGCTGCGAGCCCAGATGCCGTAACCCACGGCGACCAGCCCGCAGACGAGCGCAAGAATAAGCGCTGAGTTGCCTGTCATAGAAATCTCCTACGTTGTTTTTCGCTTGGAGGGGGTTTCAACGCTAGCAAATGGTGTCTTGACCCCCGCTGCGTTGCTTCCTCGTTGCTTGGTCTACGTAGAGACAAGACGATTGGCCAACTCGCGCAATTTACAGTGAAAACATGACAACTTTAAGAACCGTAAGGTGTGAATCAGTAAAATGAGGGTAAATACCGAGCAGTTGGCCTGTGCCACGGCTGCGCAGGTAGCCCATGTGTTTTAAGAATCTTCTTTTCTCCTTTCTTCCCTTCCTTTCTTCTTCCTTCCATAAAGAACTCAAGCGACCATGTCCCTCGATAAAGTTTCCCCCGGCAAAAACGTTCCCGAATCCTTCAACGTCATCATCGAGATCCCGATGAATGCCGACCCGGTGAAATACGAGGTGGACAAGGAGTCCGGCGCGATTTTTGTGGACCGCTTCATGAGCACGTCCATGCACTACCCGACCAATTACGGTTATGTGCCCAAAACCATCAGCGGCGACGGCGACCCGGTCGACGTGCTGGTGATCACCCCGGTGCCCCTGATTCCCGGTGTGGTGGTGACCTGCCGCGCCATCGGCATCCTGAAAATGACCGACGAAGCCGGTGAAGACGGCAAGGTGCTGGCGGTGCCCATCGACAAGAAATGCTCGCTCTACACCCAGTGGCAAAAACCTGAAGACATGAACCCGCTGCGCCTGAAGACGATTGCGCACTTCTTTGAGCACTACAAGGACCTGGAAGAAGGCAAGTGGGTCAAGGTGCTGGGCTGGGAAGGCCCGGACGCGGCCAAAAAAGAAATCACGGACGGCATTGCCAACTATGCAAAGGCCGGCAAGGCTTGAAACCCGGTCGCCAAGCCTGAAAATTTAAGCGTTTTAGTGCTGCAACCAGCACAGGCTGTGCGCAAGCAGCTATAAAAAGTATAGCGGTGGCGATGAGGAAAACGTAAAAAAGCGCCTGCAGCGTGGTCTGCAGGCGCTTTTTTTATGCCTGGGTGGAATGGTATGCGGCGCCGCCCGGCGCCACATTGAAGCGTTACGCTTTTCGCGCAGGGTCCGGGAACACCAGGCCGTGCAGCTTGCCTTTATCCCCGCGCGAAAACGGCTTCCATTGGCCCTCAGCCTGCGCCAGCCGGTCGGCCACGGCCCACCAGGCGCTGGGGTTCACGCCCATGCCGATATGGCTGGCCAGCACTTCGATGTTTTCGGTCTGAGGATGGGCTGCACTGGGTGCCTGGATGCTGGCCTGCCAGGCCACCACGCCGTCGCTGCGCGAATAAATGCTGGTGGTCGGTACGGGCGGTGCGGCCGGCAGATCGTAGCTTTCGGATTCGCGCTCCACGTTGCGGCCGCTGGTGAGTTCATAGATGCGCCAGGCATTGGTGGCCTTGTGCGAGCCCGCGAAGGGCGTGCCCAGCGTGATCACGCCGCGCACCATGTGCGGCAGCTCCTTGGCCAGCTCGCGTGCGTAGACGCCGCCCAGGCTCCAGCCGATCAGGCTGACCTTGCGGCCTGTGGTTTCGAAGGTGCGGGCGAGGCTGTCGCGGGCTTCTTCCAGCACGCCGGCGCGCGGGCCAAAGTTAAATCCCTGTTCCCAGCCCCAGGGCCTGTAATTGAGCGACTGCAGGTATTGGCGCAGCGGCACCGTGGTGGCGTCATTGGCCGACAGACCCGGAAACACCATCACGGCATGACCATCGCCGCGTGGCGCGCGGGCCAGCAAGGGCCAGGCGGGAAGCAATGCGCCGAATTCCCAGAATGCACGCAACTCAAGCGCCAGCAGCCAGGCGCTGGGCGGAACATCGTGCGGGGACGGTTTTTCTTGATCTTGGGGGGAGGATGAAGACGGATTTCGCCTGGGTGACGGGCTTGCCATGGCTTGAAGCATTGATTGTCTTGTTGGAGTTCCGACTAGGGTCTGATAGCGCTGTTTTTGCAAGATGCGTTGCGAGTCAAAAAGGCCATGAGCAAGGCGCAAAACGCAGGCGGGGTGAACCCCGTCAAGGCTTTGCAACGCCGCGCAGGGCCTTTTTGATCGCAACCCGTAGGGAACGGGGTAAAAAAGGCGCCACTCGGCGTTGCGCTCCTAGCTCAGACGCCCGGTCTGAGCGTCGTCGCGCGCCTTGATTGGCGCCTTTTTTACCCCGTTCGCATTTGCAAAAACAGCGCTATTAGACCCTAAGAGTATGGAGGCGCTTACGGTTTTTTACAGAGAGAGGCCTCTCTAAGGTGAGCGCCTGGCGGCGGTTTTCGTCGCGTTCGTGACAGCGGCTTTGCGGGTTTTTACCGGGGCGGCCTTCACTGCGGCTTTGACAGCGGACTTTTTGGCAGTGACTTTGGCCGTCTTTTTCGGCGCGGGCGCCGTGGCGGCGGGTGCAACAGGCGCCGTGCTCACCATCAAGGCTTGGGCCTGAGTGAAGGCCTCCTCGATTGCTTTCGCCAAATCCTTCGCGTGCGGCAGCGCCTTCTTGTCGGCAACGATGCCGAAATCCACATGGCCGGCATAAGTCTGGATCGTGATATTGAGCGCCAGCCCGTGCATGACGATGGACAGCGGATGGAAGGTCAGGAACTTCGCGCCGGCCAGGTACAGCGGCACCGGCGGGCCCGGCACGTTGGAAATCGCCAGGTTGGCCACCATGGGCAGGCGGCTGGCGATGCCGCTTTTGCCGTAGGCGTTCAGGGCCATCTTGGCTGCGCCGCCCACCAGCCACGGCGCCAGCAGGGAAGGGTAGTCGGTCGGCAGCAAGCCCTTCAGGCTTTGCATTGATGTTTTCACCTTGGCGGTCGATGCCATGATGGCGTTCATGCGCTTGAGCGGGTGCGCCAGCTGCGTGCCCAGTTCCACCAGGCTCATGCTGACCTGATTGCCCAGGTTGCTGGCGTCGGTGGCGCCGGCTTCGCGCAGCGACACCGGCATGGCCGCCACCAGCGATTTTTTCGGCAGGCTGTGGTGCTGCGTGAGGTAGCTGCGCAGTGCGGTCGAGCAGATCCACAAGACCACGTCGTTAAACGAGCCGCCCACCGCCTTGCCCATGGCCTTGCATTCGGCCAGCGGCAGGGTGGCCGTCACGAAGACGCGGTCTGTGGTGATGCCGGTATTAAACGGCGTTTGCGGCGCCAGCTTCATCGGCATTTTGGGCTTGATGCCGGTGGCCGAGCTGGTGGTGGATTGTTTTGCCAGCGTGCTGCCAAAAGTGCTGGCCGCAGACGGCAGCGCCTTGGCCAGTTTGGCCAGCTGGCCCAAGGAGCTCGAAAACACCGAGCCGATCATCTTGCCCAGCTTCAGGTCGGCCTCGGTTTTGCGGCGGCGGGCAGGGTCGGGCGGCGGCACCTCGCGCGGCACCGGGCTGAAATCGAGCAGGGCATTGGCCAGCATCACGCCGCCTTTGCCGTCCAGCGCCGCATGGTGAATCTTCGAGAAAAACCCCGCCACCACCTTGCCGCCCTGCGATGCGGGCAACTGGATGCGGTCAAAAATATAAAACTCCCAGAGCGGGAAATTGCGGTCGATGAGCTCGCTGTGCAGTTGCGCGCACAGCTTGTGTACCTCGGCCAGCGTCATGGATGCTGCGCCTTTTTTGGCGGAGTCCGCGCGGCGGATGTGAAAGTCGATGTCGACCGAATCAGCCTCGACCCAGAGCGGGTGGCCCAGATCCAGCGGCATGAACACCAGCTTGCGGCTGAACACCGGCGCCAGGTGCATACGTTTGGCGATGTGCGTTTTCACCGCCTTGTGAAAGCTGCCCTTGAAGCCCGCCGGCAGTTCACACAGGTTGAGCGAGCCCACATGCATGGGCATCTCGGGGGTCTCAAGGTAAAGAAAGGTCGCGTCGAGTCCGGTGAGGGATTTCATTGTTATGTCTCCGTGGGGGAGACATTAACCGAGCGGGCCGGGTTGCGGCACTAGGGTTTGCCGTAGCGGCCTGTCCCGCAAAGCGCAGCCCGGAACGCATCAACACGGCAGGCCTGCGCGTGCTGGTGTCCAGGCGCTCAGTATTCGCCGAGCATTCCCTGTTCGTCGTCGATGAGCCCGGCCACCGGTGTCGCCTTGGCCAGCGCCATCCAGACGCCCAGCGGCAGCTGCTGGCGCGTACGCCGCGGTGCGGCCCTGGCAACGGCCAGGCGTGTGTTCTCCAGCACCATCACACCGCACTCCAGCGGCACCTCGCTGGCATCGCCAATCGGCCTGCCCTTGGCGTCGCAACCGAGCACATACCAGCACTCGCCGCCCAGGTCGAGGTAGGCGGCGCGTTTTTCGGGGCGGCGCAGGTCGCCCAGCAGGTCGGAGCGATGCACCTTGATCTCGTGCACGATCGGATCGACGTATTCCTGCACCGTGGTGTTGCGGATGGAAAACACGTCGGGCCGGGCGATGCACCAGCGGGCCTTGCCGCCTTCTTCTTCGGGCGGCAGCTGGGCGCGCAGGCCCAGGCCGCGCCAGGTGACGCGGCCGGCACGCACCATTTCGCAGGCCACCTGCTCGACCAGTGCCTCATGCTTTGAAAGCGCCGAGCGGTTGCGCACGAGCACGGTCGCCAGGTAGGCCACGCCGGCATCGGTTACGCGCAGGGTTTCGTGGCCTGCGGGGCCGGCCACGCGCTGCAGCATGCCGGTGGCCAGCAGTTCGATCTCCAGCAGGTCCTGGCAGGGCCAGCCGGCGGAGCGGTAGACCTCGCGCAGGCGCCGGGCGTGCGGACGGCCCAGCGGGGTCGCAGGGTCGGCGGTCTGCGTTGCGGGGTTTTCGGGTGTAGCAGTCACGAGAGCATTCATGGGGAAATAGCGGTTTGAGCCGGCGGCAGGGTGGCCGCCGGCGCCTTGAAAACCGTTCGGAAACAGGCCTGAAAGACAGAGCTTAAATCAAGCCGGGGCTTAAGGGAAACAGGCCACTGGCGCAATGCTGGCGGGCGCGAGCAGCTATCAATACGATAGCGATTCCGCGCTGGCCGCACCGCGAAGCAGGCCGCCCGCCGGGCAAACTGCTTGAGGGGTCAAAGCGGAAGGATTTCGAAACGCGCGTTGTCCAGGTTGTCGCCCAGCGGCCGCATCGCCGCCAGGATCGCGTCGGTCTCGGCGTGTTGCCAGAGCGCAATGACCTGTTCTTCCGCCTCCGAGGCGTTCTCCAGCGGCAGGCCTTCGTGCAGCGTTTGCGTCAGCATGTAGGCCTGCAGAGAAGGCAGTACATATTCGGGGCCGCCCAATGCGAATTCAAGCGCCATGCGAAAACGCAGCTCAGCCGCTGCGCGCTCGTCGGTGGTCAGGGTTGGGCATTCGACGAGGTTGACGGTGTACGTACGTTCGTTGGTGCGGTTTTTGTTGCTCATGGAAATTCCTTTGAACGGGCTTTATAGCAAATAAAGATTGCCCGTGTGATGACAGGTATGACGAGGTTGCAGGTAAGGGCGCAAGCGCGGCCAGCGCATGTTTTGCACGGAATATTTATGGAGAAAGTCCCTGAAACCCAAGATGGACGAGCGCAAGCAGCTATGAAAAACGTAGCGCCCTGCGGTCAACTAAAACCGGTGCTTAAGCTGAGGTGCCCGGCGCAGCTTGCCTGAAAGGGCTGCGGCGTTCCAGGTCTTCCATATAGTTGTCGATGCCGGCGCCTTCGCGCTCCAGGAAGCGCTCGACCGCATCGGCAAACGAAGGATGCGCCAGCCAGTGGGCGCTGGTGGTTTTGACGGGCAGCAGGGCGCGGGCCATTTTGTGCTCGCCCTGCGCGCCGCCTTCGAAACGCTGGTAGCCGTGCTCCATGCACCACTGCAGCGGCTGGTAGTAGCAGGCTTCAAAGTGCAGGCAGTCGACGCGGGCGAGGGCGCCCCAGTAACGGCCGTACGCAACCAGGGACTGGTTTTCGGCGCTTTCCTCGCCGTGATCCCTTTCAGGACGGGCGCTGACGGCGATCAGGCTTGTCGCGATGGGCCGCCGTTGGCCGTCGGCGTTGTGCTCCGCCACAAACAGCAGCCAGTTCTCCGGCATGGTGTCCTGCATGCGCTGGAAGAAGTCGCGGCTGAGGTAGGGCGCGTTGCCGTGCTCGTAATAAGTGCGCTCATAGCAGCGGTAGAAAAAGTTCCAGTCGGCGTTGCTGATGTCTTTGCCCAGTGACCAGCGGAAAGTGATGCCCGCCTCGGCGACCTTGCGGCGCTCCTGGCGGATCTTTTTGCGTTTTTCCTGGCTGAGCGACATCAGGAAGTCGTCGAAGTCGCGGTAGCCGACCTGGCGTTCCGCCGACAGGCCGCCCTTAGGCGGAACGGCCCCCTCAGGGGGCAGCGAGGACACGCCAGTGCCGAGCGTGGGGGCACTGTTATCAGTCCAGTGGAATTGGACTGTGTGACGCAACATTAATCCCGCTTCTTCGCAGGCCGCCACGTCTTCATCCGCGGTAAACAGCAGGTGCAAGGACGAGAGATCCTCTTTCGTGCACCAGGCCACCAGCGCCTTTACCAGCAGGGCGCGTTCGGCCGTCGTGCGGGCCAGCAGGCGGGCGCCGGGTACGGGGGTGAAGGGTACGGCGACCAGCGCCTTGGGGTAGTACTCAAGCCCATGCTGCTGGTAGGCATTGGCCCAGGCGTGATCGAACACGTATTCGCCGTAGGAATGCTCCTTGAGGTAAAGCGCGCAGGCGCCTGCCAGTACCTTGCCCTGCCAGAGGGTGACAAAACGCGGTGTCCAGCCGGTTTCGGGCGTGGCGCTGCCGCTTTCGTGCAGCGCGGCCAGGTATTCGTGACGCATGAACGGGTTCGCGGGCTCGCCCGGGCTTTGTGCCGCCAGCAGGGCGTTCCACTCGGCCGCATTCACCTCCAGCGGTGAATTCAGCACGCGAATGACATAATCGTTTGAGTTCTTTTTCACGTGTTTTCGGGGTTCTACTTCAACATGCCACTCAAAATCTGCGTTGCCCAATTGAACTATTGCGTCGGCGATATGCCGGGTAATGCGCAAAAGATCATCGACGCTGCCCGCACGGCCTATGAGGGCGGCGCCCGGCTGCTGCTGACGCCCGAGCTGGCCATTTGCGGCTATGCGGCAGAAGACCTGTTCTTGCGCCCATCGTTCATCCAGGCCTGTGATGATGCCGTGAATCTGGTGGCCCGCGAGCTGGCCGGGTTAAAAGGCCTGACAGTGGTGGTGGGCACGCCCACCCACGGCGACAACGGCAAGGGGCTGCGCACCAAAAGCGTGGAAGTGCAGCAGCGCCACAACGCCGCGAGGGTTCTGCGCGAAGGCCAGGTTATCGAAACCTACGCCAAACGCGAGCTGCCCAACTACCAGGTGTTTGACGAGCGCCGTTATTTCACACCGGGGCAGGGCACCTGTGTGTTCCAGGCCGGGGAAGGCAATGACGCCGTCAGCGTCGGGCTGCTGATTTGCGAAGACGCCTGGTTTGAAGAGCCGGCACGCCTGGCCAGGGAAGCGGGGGCCGAGCTGCTGGCGGTCATCAATGCGTCGCCGTTTCATGTCGGCAAAGGCGGGGAACGCGAGCAGATGATGCAGCTCCGGGCCCAGGCTACCGGGTTGCCGTTGATTTATGCGCACCTGGTGGGCGGGCAGGACGAAATCGTTTTTGAAGGCGCGTCTTTTGCCTTGCAGGCCGATGGCGCCCTGGCCGGAAGGGCTGAAAGTTTCAAGGAAAATCTGTTTGTAATTCAGGCGGGACGAGCGCAAGCAGCTATTAAATTAATAGCAAGCACGGCACCTGAACGAAGCCACGAGGCGGATCTGTGGGACGCGCTGGTGCTGGGCGTGCGCGACTACCTGGGTAAAAACGGCTTTCCGGGCGCCATTCTTGGCCTGTCCGGTGGCATTGATTCGGCCCTGGTATTGGCGATTGCGGTGGATGCGCTGGGCGCCGACAAGGTGCGCGCGGTGATGATGCCTTCGCCCTATACAGCAGACATTTCCTGGATCGATGCGCGAGAGATGGCTGAGCGCGTGAAGGTGCGTTACGACGAGATTTCCATCGTGCCGGAGTTCGAAGCCTTCAAGGCGTCGCTGGCCGGTGAGTTCAAGGGCCTGAAGGAAGATACGACCGAGGAAAACATCCAGGCGCGCATCCGCGGCGTGTTTTTGATGGCGCTGTCGAACAAGTTCGGCTCCATCGTGCTGACCACCGGCAACAAGAGTGAAATGGCGACCGGCTATTGCACGCTCTACGGCGACATGGCCGGCGGCTTTGCGGTCATCAAGGACCTGCTGAAGACCACGGTCTTTCGCCTGGCGCGCTGGCGCAACGAAAACGACCCGTATGGCACGGGCAGCAACCCGATTCCCGAGCGCGTCATCACGCGGCCGCCCAGCGCCGAGCTGCGGCCCGACCAGACCGACCAGGACAGCCTGCCGCCCTACGAGGTGCTGGACGCCATCCTGGAGCGCTACATGGAGAACGACCAGGGCGTGGATGCCATCGCCGCTGCCGGGTTTGACCGCGCGCTGGTCGTGCGCGTGGCCCAGCTGATCAGGATCAACGAGTACAAACGCCGCCAGGCGCCCGTGGGTATCAGGGTCACCCACAGGAGCTTTGGCAAGGATTGGCGCTATCCTATTACCAGCAAATTCCGGCAGTGATGGCCCCCACGCTTTTCACTTCGTGTAATGCGCTGCCCCCCGAGGGGGCCGCTGCGCCTGCGGTCTGGCAAAGCCAGTCCCGCGGCCCCTGCTGGTGAAGTCACTTGCACGTCGTACGCCGCTAAATGCCTTTTTGACGATATTTAGAACGAATGGAGATATTCAGTGAAACAAATTACCGCCGTCCTCAAGCCCTTCAAACTCGAAGAAGTCCGTGAGGCCCTCGCAGAATGCGGTGTTACCGGCCTGACCGTCACTGAAGTCAAGGGTTTTGGCCGCCAGAAGGGCCACACCGAGCTGTACCGTGGCGCCGAATATGTCGTCGATTTCCTGCCGAAGGTCAAGGTCGAAGTCGTGGTGAAAACCGAAGACGTGGAACGTTGCGTGGATGCCATCGTGCGTGCTGCGCGCACCGGCAAGATCGGTGATGGCAAGATTTTTATCACCAGCGTCGAGCGGGTGGTGCGCATCCGTACCGGGGAAGAAGACGAAGCGGCGGTGTAGACAGGGCCCCCACGGTCGCTCACTTCGTGTAGCTCTCTGCCCCCCGAGGGGGCCGCTGCGCCTGCGGTCTGGCGAAGCCAGTCCCGCGGCCCCTGCTGGTATTGGGAGGAAATCCCCGGGGAGGGTCAGATTTGGTCTAGGCGGGTGTTGCCTGGCGTCATGCCGGCTGCCTGCACCAGCGTTTCCAGCAGTGATTCCGCGTCGCTGCTGGTGCGGATCAGGTCCATCAGCCATTCGTTCATGAAGCCGGTCTTCACCGAAGACGCCAGGAAGGCCAGCAGGGCGTCGTAGTAGCCGTTCATGTTGAGCAGGCCGACCGGTTTGTCGTGGTAGCCCAGCTGGCGCCAGGTCCATACCTCGAAAAACTCCTCCAGCGTACCGATCCCGCCGGGCAATGCCAGGAACGCATCGGCATGTTCGGCCATCATGTATTTGCGCTCATGCATGTTTTCCACGATGTGCAGCTCGGTGCATCCAGTGTGGGCCCATTCTTTCTCTACTAGTGCCTTGGGGATGATTCCCACAACACGCCCGCCGGCCGCCAGCGCAGCGTCGGCCATGATGCCCATCAGGCCGTTGCGGCCGCCGCCGTAGACCAGTTGCCCGCCGCGCTTGCCTATCCACGCGCCCACGAGGGCGGCAATGGCGGCGAATTCGGGTTGGTTGCCGGGACGGGAGCCGCAGTAAACGCAGAGAGAAAAAGCGGACTTGGAGGCGGTTTTGGAGGTATCGGTCACTTTGTTGATGCTTGCGTTCATGCGGCAAATCGCTGGAACAGCGCCAGGGCCCAGGTACCTGCGCACAGCAGCAGGCTGAGCAGGACGGCGGCGCTTCCCATGTCCTTGGCGCGCTTGGAAAGGTCATGCCATTCGGGGCCGATGCGGTCGATGGCGGTTTCAATGCCCGTGTTGAGCAGTTCCACGATCATGATGAGGATGACGGTACCGGCCAGGAGCACCGTTTCGACCCAGCTGCGGCCCAGCCAGAAAGCGGCGGGGATCAGCACAATCGACGCGATCGCCTCCTGGCGGAAAGCGGTTTCATGCCATCCGGCGCGCAGGCCGGCAACGGAATAGCCGGTGGCGTGCCAGACGCGGCTCAGGCCCTTGCGGTGTTTTTGGGGGTTGACGGGCTCATTGGAGGCCAGTCGGGAGGTGGCGCCAGCAGGAGCGACATCAACATCAGATGGCGGCGCTGGCACAGACATGGGAAACGGAACTTGTTCGGACATGGTGCCATTGTCGCGCAGCTTTATGGCACATTGATGTTAGGGCTGGTGGGTCGCAGTACCGGTGATACCGACTTTGTTTTTGGCCTTGCGCCCGGGTTTTTCGGGTGCAACCCAGGTGATGAGCCGCGTGCCCGCCCAGGCGTCATGCCAAAACTGTTTTTGCGGATGAAAGCGCGCCAGGATGGCCCAGATGGCGACCCACCCCAGCGTCAGTACGGCGCCTTCCCGTCCTGGCAGCGCCATTGCCCAGCTCACGGCCAGGGGTGGCAGGAACCAGAGCCAGCTCAGCGCATAGCGCAGCAGCGCACGTTTCTGGGTGACGGGTGCACCGTTGAGGTCGACCACGCGGATGTTCCAGGTTTTCATGGCCAGGGTCTGACCTTTGGCCCAGAACCAGACGAAGTAAATACCGAAAATCACAAACACGAACGCCTGCAGGGCATGGCGATTGTCCAGGGCATTTCGGGTCTGGCTCAATGTGCTGAAGAGGTAACCGGCCAGAAAAACCACGCCGAACATCAGCATGCCTTCGTACATCCAGCAGGCCATGCGGCGGGGAATGGACGGAATGGGGAGGGTGTCTGTGACTGTCAAAGATGTCGCGATAAAGGTTGGCCACAGTGAACGGCGGCAGGCATGGGTCAAGCCCGGCCGCTGCGGGTAGCGCTTAGCGTTGGGGCGTAGCGCTTGTTGCGGCACCGCTTGCGGACGGCGCGGCGGGCGTAGCAGCTGAGGCAGGTTGCAAAGCAGTGATTTTAGGGCCAGGTTTGCTGGCTGCCTTGACCGGATGCGGCGTCACGGGCGCCAGCTTCTGTGGCGCCACCGGTTTCACCGCTGTTGCCGCCCCGGTAGGCTTGGGACTGGCTTTGGCGGCTAATTTCTGCTTTTCTTCGGGGCTGAGGGCCTGGTAAGTCTCCCATTTGGCTTTTTTCTCTTCAGGCGTGAGCTGCTTGGAGAGTTCCTTGGTCTTGCCGAAGTTCAACCGGGCTTGCGCGCGCTGCTGGGGGCTCAAGGTGACCCATTCATTCATGCGGCTGTGCAGGTTGGCCTGCTCTTCCGGTGTGAGTGAAGGGTAATTTTTGGAGATTTCCAGCCATTTGCGCTTTTGCGCCTCACTGACGGTATCCCAGCTTGAAGCCAGCGGTTTGAGCGCCTGCTGTTGCATGGGCGTGAGTTCGGCCCAGGTCGGCTTGGCCACGACGGGCTTGGCAGGGATGGCCGGCGGCTTCACAGCTGCGCTGGCAGGGCCTACGGGTTTAGGCGCCTGTGCAAGACCCAGAATGGGCCAAGCCAGCAGGGTAGCCGTCACAAGCCCGAACGACAGCCATTGCAGTCTCAACCGCATTGAGCTGCCATCGACAGACGAGGCGCGTCGGGAGATTGCGCGCGGGATCATTGGGCCGTAGGGACTTGGCGTGTGGTTTTGAGGTACTGGACAAAACCCGGATCGGCAAAAGCAGCGGGCGGGAGTTCGTCAGTAAGCAACGCTACATCGACTTCGGCCAGTTCCTGGGCGCGGTTGTCGTTCTGGATCGAATTGATGGCCAGCAGGCCTACAACCAGTGCAACAAGTGGAAGGACCGAACCAATCCGTGCCCACCAGCTCAGGCCGTCATCAGATCCCCATGACAGGGCGGCACTTGTGCCAACGCCGACAACGCTGGTGGCGGTTTGTGCTTTGGTAACTTTACGTTTTGAAACAGCTTGAACGCGTGCGGCGCGCAGGCGCTCGGAAATGTCGTAAGGCAGGTCTGCAGCTCCTGCGGACAGGTAGGACACGGTCTTCAGGCCAAAGCGGTCCTGCAGGATTTCGGCTCTTTTTTGTAGTGAGTTAGTCATAGTTTTATACCTTTGGCACTCAGGGCTTTGCTGAGGGCGTGAACTGCGCGGGAACAATGTGTTTTGACACTGCCCTCCGAACAGCCCATGGCGGCTGCTGTTTCAGCGACATCCATTTCCTCCCAGTAACGCATCAGAAAGGCTTCCCGTTGACGGCCCGGCAATTCCTTTACCTGCAGTTCGATCTCATGCAATATTTGCGCCCGCTCAGTAGCATCCTGGGCGCTCTCTGTACCCTCTGAGTTGGTAAGGCTCTCTAAAGTTTCCAGAAGATCGAAATCTCCGTCTTCTCCCTGCGATTCAAAGTCGCTCATGTTGGAGAAAAGCGCGTTCCGGGTCTTGCGGCGGCGGAACCAGTCCAGCGTGGTGTTGGCCAGGATGCGCTGGAACAGCATGGGTAGCTCGGCCGCAGGCTTGTCGCCGTAGTGCTGGGCCAGCTTCATCATGCTGTCCTGAACGATATCAAGGGCCGCTTCTTCATCCCGCACGTGGTAGATGCTGCGCTTGAAAGCCCGTTTTTCAACGCTTTTCAGGAAATCCGAGAGTTCTTGTTCAGTTGCCAACGGTGTGGGGTTCCGGTTCGTCCAGCGCTGCACAGGGTGGTCTGCGGGTACTCGCAGGGCCGATGCCAATAAGGCATGCATCCAAGGATACAGCTGGAAAATTATCGCATCCCGGCCGGTACCGGATGCGATTTTTCACCGCGTGCAGCCATTGCGCAACGCGAAATGCCATAATACGGCCTGCAATTCAAAAGGCAAACGGGTCATGACTCGGCGGTTTATGTTTCCGCTTATGGTTTTGGCCTCAAGTCTCGATGCTGCTTCACAAGAGTGGGCAAAGAGGCACCCAAGGTATTTCGTTAGAGAAATTCACAAAGGTTCATCATGGAAATCTCCAAAGCGGAAATCGCTTCCGCGGCAGCTGCGTCTGCACAAACAAATTCTCAAGAACTCCGCGGCGCGGAAATCCTCATGAAGTCCCTTCAGGCTGAAGGCGTCAAATACATGTGGGGTTATCCGGGCGGTGCAGTCCTGCATATTTACGACGCCGTCTACAAACAGGATTCGATCCAGCACATCCTGGTGCGCCATGAGCAGGCCGCTGTGCACGCAGCCGACGGCTATGCTCGCGCCACAGGCGAGGTGGGCGTGGCGCTGGTCACTTCCGGCCCGGGCGTGACCAACGCCGTGACCGGTATCGCGACAGCGTACATGGACAGCATCCCGATGGTCATCATCACGGGACAGGTTCCTACCCACGCCATCGGGCTGGATGCCTTCCAGGAATGCGACACCGTCGGCATCACCCGGCCCATCGTGAAGCACAACTTCCTGGTCAAGGATGCGCGGCACATGGCCGAAACCCTGAAAAAGGCGTTTCATATCGCCCGCAGCGGCCGGCCCGGCCCTGTGGTCGTTGATATCCCCAAGGACGTGTCCTTCAACAAGGTGCCTTACAACGGCTATCCGCAAACCGTTGAGATGCGCTCTTACAACCCGGTGCGCAAAGGCCATGGCGGGCAGATCCGCAAGGCCCTGCAATTGCTGCTGGCGGCCAAACGGCCCTATATCTACACCGGCGGCGGCGTATTGCTCAGCAATGCCTCGCAAGAACTGCGCACGCTGGTCGACATGCTGGGCTACCCTTGTACCAACACGTTGATGGGCCTGGGCGCCTACCCGGCCAGCGACAAAAAATTCCTCGGCATGCTGGGCATGCACGGCACCATTGAAGCCAACAACGCGATGCAGCATTGCGACGTGTTGCTGGCCGTCGGTGCCCGGTTTGATGACCGCGTGATCGGCAACCCCAAGCACTTCGCGCAGAACGAACGCAAGATCATCCACATCGATATCGACCCTTCCAGCATTTCGAAGCGCGTGAAGGTCGACATTCCCATCGTTGGCGACGTGAAGGACGTGCTGACCGAACTGATCAGCATGATCAAGGAATCCGGTCTCAAGCCCGACGCGAACGCGCTGGGCGGCTGGTGGGACACGATTGAAGGCTGGCGCAAGCGCGATTGCATGAAATACAGCATGGGCAAGGGCGACGTCATCAAGCCCCAGCACGTTGTCGAAACGCTCTGGAAGCTGACCAAGGACGCCGACACCTACATCACGTCGGACGTGGGCCAGCACCAGATGTGGGCCGCGCAGTACTACAAATTCGACGAGCCACGCCGCTGGATCAATTCGGGCGGCCTGGGCACCATGGGCGTCGGCATTCCCTATGCCATGGGCATCAAGCTGGCCAAGCCCGATTCGGAAGTGTTCTGCATCACGGGTGAGGGCTCGGTGCAGATGTGCATCCAGGAGCTTTCCACCTGCCTGCAATACAACACACCGATCAAGATCGTTTCGTTGAACAACCGTTACCTGGGCATGGTTCGGCAATGGCAGGAAATTGACTACGAAGGCCGCTACAGCAGCAGCTACATGGATGCGCTGCCCAATTTCGTGAAGCTGGCCGAAGCCTATGGTCACGTCGGCATGCTGATCGAAAAACCGCAGGACGTGGAGCCGGCGCTTCGCGAAGCCCGCAAGCTCAAGGACCGTACGGTGTTCATGGACTTCCGCACGGACCCGACCGAAAACGTGTTCCCGATGGTGCAGGCCGGCAAGGGCATTACCGAAATGCTGCTGGGGTCGGAAGACCTCTAAGCCCCACGCCAACCACACCCATTCATTCACCGTCACCTGACGAATCTATTGTCTGCCGAGCCTGCGCATTACCGTGCGCAGGGGAGGGCAGCGAAAAGAGGAATCTTCTTATGAAACACATCATTGCAGTTTTGCTGGAAAACGAGCCGGGCGCTCTTTCCCGCGTGGTCGGCCTGTTCTCGGCGCGCGGCTACAACATCGAAAGCCTGACCGTCGCCCCGACGGAGGACCCGAGCCTGTCGCGCATGACGATACAGACCACCGGTTCCGACGACGTCATCGAACAAATTACCAAGCACCTGAATCGCCTTATCGAAGTGGTCAAGGTTGTCGACCTGACCGAAGGCTCCTACACCGAGCGTGAACTCATGATGGTCAAGGTGCGCGCAGTCGGCAAGGAGCGCGAAGAGATGAAGCGCATGGCTGATATATTCCGCGGGCGAATCATCGACGTGACGGAGAAAAGCTACACCATCGAGCTGACTGGCGACCAGTCCAAGAACGATGCATTTCTGGAAGCCATAGACCGCAGTGCGATCCTTGAGACGGTGCGAACCGGCTCCAGCGGTATTGGCCGCGGCGAGCGGATTTTGCGGGTTTGATTTAAGTCGTCCGTGCGCGCGTTTCGACAGGCTCAACGCGAACGGATTTTGAGTGGCGATATGCGTTTACCGTTCGCCCTGAGCCTGTCGAAGGGCATTTTCGCCAATACCTATTCTGGAGAGAAACATGAAAGTTTTTTACGACAAAGATTGTGATTTGAGCCTGATCAAGGGCAAAACAGTCGCCATCATCGGCTACGGCAGCCAGGGCCACGCGCACGCGCAAAACCTGAACGACAGCGGCGTGAAAGTGATCGTCGGCCTGCGCAAGGGCGGCGCTTCGTGGCCCAAGGTCGAAAAGGCCGGCCTGAAGGTCGCTGAAGTCGCGGACGCGGTCAAGGCCGCTGACGTGGTCATGATCCTGCTGCCCGATGAACAGATCGGCGCGGTCTACAAAAACGACGTGGCTCCCCACATCAAGCAGGGCGCTTCCCTGGTGTTTGCCCACGGTTTCAACGTGCACTATGGCGCCGTGATTCCTCGTGCCGACCTCGACGTCTGGATGGTCGCCCCCAAGGCACCCGGCCACACGGTGCGCAACACCTACGCCCAGGGTGGCGGCGTGCCTCACCTGGTCGCCGTGCACCAGGACAAGTCCGGCAAGGCCCGCGACCTGGCCCTGAGCTATGCCATGGCCAATGGCGGTGGCAAAGCCGGCATTATTGAAACCAACTTCCGCGAAGAAACTGAAACCGACCTGTTCGGCGAGCAGGCCGTGCTGTGCGGCGGCACAGTCGAGTTGATCAAGGCCGGGTTCGAAACGCTGGTGGAAGCTGGTTACGCGCCTGAAATGGCGTACTTTGAATGCCTGCACGAGCTCAAGCTGATCGTTGACCTGATTTATGAAGGCGGTATCGCCAACATGAACTACTCGATCTCGAATAACGCAGAATATGGCGAATACGTGACAGGCCCGAACATCGTGACCTCGGCTACGAAAGACGCGATGCGCAAGTGCCTGAAAGACATCCAGACAGGTGAATACGCCAAGAGCTTCCTGTTGGAAAACCAGGCTGGCGCGCCAACCCTGCTGAGCCGCCGCCGCCTGAATTCCGAGCACCAGATCGAAATCGTGGGCGAAAAGCTGCGCGCCATGATGCCTTGGATCGCGAAAAACAAGCTGGTCGACCAGACCCGCAACTGATCCAAGCCCGTCAGGGCTTTGTCCTGCAAAAAGCCGCGCAAAGGTCCTGCGCGGCTTTTTTTCTGACCAGGGCAGACTGGATGGGATGAGGTGAAGGTTTCTGCCGGGGCCGATCTTGGTATCCTTGGCGGCTTGAGTCGACGGCTTGTTCCTTCAAGGAGGCCCGGCTTCTGGATGGCATCTACAGATGCTATGAATTTGATAGCTGTTTGCGCGCACCAGTTGTGCCTCAGGAGTGTTTTTATGCATGATGGTGAAGATTCGGCGTTCCCTACCGAAGCGGTGGTGATACGCAAGCGACGCAAGGGCATTTACATATTGCCCAATTTATTCACGCTGGCCGCCCTGTTTGGCGGCTTTTACGCCATCGTCATGGCCATGAACGGGCGCTTCGACCAAGCTGCCATCGGTGTGTTTTGCGCCATGATTCTCGACAGCCTGGACGGCCGCGTCGCCCGGATGACCAACACGCAAAGCGCTTTCGGCGAGCAGATGGATTCGCTCTCGGACATGGTGTCTTTCGGCGCCGCACCGGCGTTGATCGCCTACGTCTGGGCCTTGACCAGCCTGGGGCGCTGGGGCTGGATAGGCGCCTTTGTTTACTGCGCCTGCGCGGCGTTGCGTCTGGCTCGCTTCAATGTGAACACGGCCGTGGTTGACAAACGTTTCTTCCAGGGTCTGCCGTCGCCCGCTGCGGCGGCGTTGGTGGCCGGCTTTATCTGGCTGATGACCGATGCGGGAGTCAGTGGGCTGGAAGTGCGCTGGGTGACCTTCGGCCTCACGCTCTATGCGGGCCTCACGATGGTCACGAATGTGCCGTTCTACAGCTTCAAGGACGTGCAAATGAAGCGCAGCGTGCCTTTCGCGGCCATTGTGTTGATCGCGCTTGGAATCGCCGTTATCAATATCCATCCACCTACCGTGATGTTCGGCCTGTTCGTGCTTTATGGCCTGTCAGGTTACGTGCTGTACGGCTGGCGTAAGGCCAAGGGCCAGCAGACCAGCGTGATCTCGACGTCCACCGACGAACCCGACGAACGCGGCCTTCACAAATAATTGTGGTACATTGACCGGATGAAACATATTTCGCTAGCACTACTGCTATCTGCCAACGGGCGGAGACGGTAGCGTACGCGTACACCTGATTCAACGGCCCGTTTGCACCAGCAACGGGCCGTTTTTCTTTGGGTTGCTGGTTTTTTTGTAATCTTTGGGGTTGACGAAATGACCATGTTGAAAACACCTTCCAGCAAATACCAATCCTTCGCGCCAGTTCGACTGGCCGACCGCACTTGGCCCGACGCCGTGCTGACGCAAGCGCCCATCTGGTGCAGCGTGGACCTGCGGGATGGCAACCAGGCGTTGATCGAGCCAATGGATATTTCCCGCAAGCTCAGGATGTTCCACACCCTGGTGAAAATCGGCTTCAAGGAAATCGAGGTGGGCTTTCCATCCGCATCCCAGATTGAATTCGACTTTCTCCGACAGCTCATCGACGGTAATTTGATTCCCGACGACGTCACCATCCAGGTGCTGACCCAGGCGCGCGAGCCGTTGATCCGCCGTACTTTCGAGTCGCTCAAGGGCGCCAAAAAAGCCATCGTCCACCTCTACAACGCCACCGCGCCGGTTATGCGCCGCGTGGTGCTGGGCATGAATGAGGACGAGATTGTCCAGCTCGCGACCGACAATGCGCGGCTCTTCCAGCAACTGGCTGCGGCGCAGCCTGAAACGCAATGGACGTTCCAGTACTCACCCGAGATGTGGTCGGGCACTGAGCTGGCGTTTTCCAAGCGCGTGGTCGATGCCGTGACCGAGGTCTGGCAGCCGACGCCCGAGCGAAAATGCATCATCAACCTGCCGTCCACGGTGGAGCATTCCACGCCGAATATTTTTGCCGACATGATGGAGTGGATGCACCGCCACCTGGCCAGGCGCGACGCCATCGTGATCTCGGTTCATCCCCACAACGACCGCGGCACGGGCACTGCGGCCGGCGAGCTGGCCTTGATGGCGGGTGCTGACCGCATTGAAGGCTGCCTCTTCGGAAATGGCGAGCGCACCGGCAATGTGGACCTGGTAAACATCGCGCTCAATCTCTACACGCAAGGCGTATCGCCCGGGCTGGACTTCTCTGAAATCGACGAAATCCGCCGCACGGTGGAGCATTGCAACCAGCTGCCCGTGCATCCCCGTCATCCGTATGCCGGCGATCTGGTTTACACCTCGTTCTCCGGCTCGCACCAGGACGCCATCAAGAAGGCTTTCGCTGCGCGCAAAGAAGGCGACGTGTGGGACATGCCTTATTTGCCCATCGATCCCAAGGACCTGGGCCGCAGCTATGAAGCCGTGATCCGCGTCAACAGCCAGTCGGGCAAGGGTGGCATCGCCTACCTGCTGGAAAGCGAGTTCGGCCTGGAGCTTCCGCGCCGCCTGCAGATCGAGTTCAGCCAGGTAGTGCAATCGGTGATGGACGCGACCGGCAAGGAATTGACAGGCAAAGATATCTTCGCGCTGTTTGAGAAGGAATACGGCGTACAGACCGTTGCCGCACCGCAGCGTCTGGCGATTGAGGAAACCGGAAAAGCCGGCGGCGAGTCCTTCCACATCAAGGCCGAGGTTCAGCTTGGCGGCAGACGTCACGCCGTTGAGGGCACAGGCACCGGGCCCATAGATGCCTTCGTGGCCGGCCTGGCCGCGGCGACAGGCCACACGGTCCGCGTGCTGGATTACCACGAACACGCCATCGGGGCTGGGGCGAGCGCGCAGGCCGTGGCCTACCTGGAGCTGCGCATCAACGACCAGACGCTTTTCGGCGTCGGCATGGACGGCAATATTGTCTCGGCGTCGCTCAAGGCCATTGTTTCCGGCCTGCAGCGCAGCAAGGCCGGCCAGCCCGCCGGCGAGGCTACCATTAGCGGTTAACCCGGTTCAAGACCTTTCAAAAAACAGAGCGCCCAACGCATCAGGAATCCCGCCATGACTGACAAACTCATTATTTTCGACACTACCTTGCGCGACGGCGAGCAATCGCCCGGCGCTTCCATGACCAAGGACGAAAAGCTGCGGATTGCCCGCCAGCTGGAGCGCCTGAAGGTCGATGTGATCGAAGCCGGGTTTGCCGCCAGCTCCAATGGCGATTTCGAATGCGTGAAGGCTATTGCGGAGGTGGTGAGGGACTCCACCATCTGCTCGCTGGCGCGTGCCAACGACAGGGATATTTCCCGCGCTGCCGAGGCCTTGAAACCTGCGGCATCGGGGCGTCTGCATCTGTTCCTTGCAACCAGCGCCCTGCACATGGAAAAGAAACTGCGCATGACACCCGATCAGGTATTCGAGCAGGCCAAGCTCTCCGTGCGTTTTGCCAAAAACCTGATGGGTGATATCGAGTTCAGTCCCGAAGATGGCTATCGTTCGGACCCGGACTTCCTGTGCCGCGTGCTGGAGGCCGTGATCAAGGAAGGCGCAACCACCATCAACGTGCCCGACACCGTAGGCTACGCCATCCCCGAGCTCTACGGCAACTTCATCAGGAACCTGCGCGAGCGTATCCCCAACAGCGACAAGGCTGTCTGGTCCGTGCACTGCCACAACGACCTGGGCATGGCCGTGGCCAACTCTCTGGCCGGTGTGAAGATTGGCGGCGCGCGGCAGGTGGAATGCACCATCAACGGCCTGGGCGAGCGTGCCGGCAACTGCTCGCTCGAAGAAGTGGTGATGGCCGTGAAAACCCGCAAGGATTACTTCGGCCTCGAACTTGGAATCGACACGCAGCACATCCTGGCGGCCAGCCGCATGGTGAGCCAGACCACGGGATTTGTGGTGCAGCCGAACAAGGCCGTGGTCGGCGCCAATGCCTTCGCGCATGCCTCGGGCATCCACCAGGACGGCGTGCTCAAGGCGCGCGACACCTATGAAATCATGCGCGCCGAAGACGTGGGCTGGAGCGCCAACAAGATCGTGCTGGGCAAGCTGAGCGGGCGCAACGCCTTCAAGCAGCGTCTGCTGGAGCTCGGTGTCGCCATGGAAAGCGAAGCGGACATCAACAACGCCTTCGCCAAATTCAAGGAACTCGCGGACCGCAAGAGCGAGATCTTTGACGAAGACATCCTGGCGCTGGCGAGCGATGAAAGCGCTTCGCATGACAACGAGCAGTACGGCTTTGTGTCCCTGTCGCAACACAGCGAAACCGGCGAACGCCCTCAGGCCAGCGTCGTGTTCACTGTGGCCGGCAAGGAAGTCAAAGGCGAATCCGACGGCAACGGCCCTGTTGATGCCTCCCTCAAAGCCATCGAGTCACACGTCAAAAGCGGTGCGGAGATGGTGCTTTACTCTGTGAACGCCATCAGCGGATCAACAGAAAGCCAGGGAGAAGTCACGGTGCGTTTGCAAAACAGCGGGCGGGTGGTCAATGGCGTGGGCGCCGATCCCGACATTGTGGTGGCATCGGCAAAAGCCTATTTGAGCGCGTTGAACAAACTCCAAAGTAAAGCTGACCGCGTGGCGGCACAGGGATGATGTAACAATTCGGAAAATAAAATCCTTTGTATTCAATGACTTAGCGTTGAATCTGGGTGCAGATGGGGCTTCAGGCGTTAAAAACGTCACAAAGTGATTGTATTTTTAGGAAAGTCGCGCAAGTTTTTGATATTGCGTGACTTTTTCTATTTGTATACACTCCAGCCATCCCATTCATTGCAATCCACGCAGGCAAGACCATCATGTCTCATCAGATTTTCAATCGCGCATTAAAAATCGTTGGATTCATGGCCCTGATCGCCGCCTTTGCAGTGCCAGCCGCGAATGCGGCAACCGCCAAAAAAACCATTGTCAAAAAGCAGCACGCCTCGTCCAAGGCGTCGGCTTCCCAAAAAGTTATTTCCACACGCAAGAGCGTACGTTTTGTTGCAGGTACAAAACGCAGAAGCATCATCCGCGTGTCCATTCCGGCCAAACCATCCTTCGGTCAGATTGCCGGTTTGCACGGCTCGCAAGATCCCCTTGAACTGAAGTCCAGCGTTGCGCTGGTGATCGACCAGGACACACGTGAAGTGCTGTTCAGCAAGAACGATCATGCTGTGTTGCCGATCGCATCCCTCACCAAATTGATGACCGGCGTCATCGTCAGCGGCGCCAAGCTGCCCATGGATGAGCTCATCACGATCACGCAGGACGACGTGGACACCGAAAAGGGAAGCAGTTCACGCCTGAAGGTCGGCACCACGCTCACGCGTGGTGAACTGCTCCACCTGGCCCTGATGTCCAGCGAGAACCGCGCTGCGCACGCCCTGGGCCGTACCTACCCCGGTGGCATGGGCACGTTTGTCAGCCTGATGAACGCCAAGGCAAAAATGCTGGGCATGACGGACACCAGCTATGTGGAGCCCACCGGCCTTTCCAGCCGCAACCAGTCCAGTGCGCAGGATCTGGCGACGTTGGTCAACGCAGCACATGGCGACCCGATGCTGCGCGAGCTCTCCACATCGACGGGTTATCAAGTTGCAGTCGGCACCCGCACGCTGCAGTACAACAATACCAATCGCCTGGTGAAGAACCCCGACTGGGATATCGGCCTGCAAAAAACCGGCTATATCTCTGAAGCTGGCCAGTGCCTGGTCATGCAGACCAAAATCGCAGGCCGCAAACTGATCATGGTGTTTCTGGATTCCGCCGGCAAGCTGAGCCGCCTGGGTGATGCCGAGCGTGTACGCCGCTGGGTGGAGTCGAATCCGGTGGCCGAACCCAAGGTGAATGTCAGCACCTCCATCAAGCAGGTGAACGGCTGAGCATTCCCGAGTTGCGCGGTCTGCTATTGTATTGATAGCTGCTTGCGCCCGACCTGATTGGGCTGCAGCCTTTTTTTACTTGGGTTTGTAGCCCAGCGCGGCTGAAATCTCATTCGCAGTCGCCTGCAACTTGGGCAGCCAGTGTTCGTCCAGCCGGTCGGCCGGGGCCGAGATCGACAAGCCCGCTACCAGCTGGTTCTGGTCATCGTAAATGCCCGCGGCCATGCAGCGCACTCCCAACTCCAGTTCTTCGTTGTCGCGTGCGATGCCGTATTGGCGCGCTTTGGAAAGCTCGCGTTCCAGAATTGGCAGCTGCGTGATGCTGTTGCGTGTCTGCCCCGGCAGGCCGGTGCGCGTCGCGTAGGTCCGCAGGCGCTGCGGGTCGTCAAACGCGAGGAACAGTTTGCCCACAGACGTTAGATGCAGCGGCGCACGGCCCCCGATGGCCCGTACCACCTGCATGCCGGAGCGTTCGCTGTAGGCGCGCTCCACGTACACGATTTCATCGCCCTGGCGCATGCTCAGGTTGACCGGTTGCTGTGTGAGCTTGTGCAGCTCGCGCATGGGCAGCAGCGCAGCGTCGCGGACGTCCAGACGGGCTTTGACAAGGTTGCCCAGTTCCAGCAGTCGCATGCCCAGCCGGTAGCTGCCCGCTGCGGGGCGATCCACAAAACGGCCCGTGGCCAGATCGTTCAGGATGCGATGCGCAGTGGAGGGATGGAGCCCCGACTTCTCGCTGATTTCCTTGAGCGAAAGCGCTTCTTCGCGGTTCGCCAGGATTTCGAGCAGCGTGAACATCCTTTCAATGACCTGAACGGTCGGTGTCGCGGGAAGGGCTGAGTCGGGCTTTTTCATGTGCAGGCTTTCTGCTGCAAATTTTACCCTGTGAAATCCTGATGCGCTGGGTGATGCGCCTGATGGGACCGATGCCTATGCCTTGTCGGATGGCCTGCCTGTATTTTCTGCCGCAGGCTCTGCGGAAAGCACCCACTGCCCGTCGACCAGCACTTCATTGGGTCTGAATCCGGCCTTGTAATTCATTTTTGGGCTTTCCGCGATCCAGTAGCCCAGGTACACGTAGGGCAAATCGAGGCGCCGGGCCTGCTCGATCTGCCACAGCACGCTGTAGTTGCCGTAGCTTGCGCGGCCATCCGGCTCATAAAACGTATAGACCGCGGAAATGCCGTCCTCCAGCACGTCAAGGATGGACACCATCTTCAGAGCGCCCGGCTCGCCGTCAGGCAGGCTTTCGCGAAACTCCACCAGGCGTGAATTCACACGGCTTTGCAAGAGGAACTGGGTGTATTGGTCAATGCTGTCATGGTCCATGCCGCCGCCCGCGTGACGGCCGTTCTGGTAGCGCAGGTAGAGCTGGTAGTGCTCCGGCATGAAGCAGAGCTTGAGGATGCGGGCCTGCAGCGCCTGGTGCCGCTTCCAGGCGCGGCGCTGGCTGCTGTTCGGGCTGAAGCTGCCAACAGGCACCCGTAGCGGGACGCAGGCCTGGCACCCATCACAGTAGGGGCGGTAGGTGAACATGCCGCTGCGCCGGAAGCCGTTGGTCACAAGGTCCGAATAAGCGTCGTTGTGGATGAGGTGGCTGGGTGTGGCAACCTGCGAGCGGGCCTGTTTGCCCGGCAGATAGCTGCACGGGTAGGGCGCCGTTGCGTAGAACTGCAAGGTTTGCAGTGGCAGGTCTTTGAGATGTGTCACGGTAGGTCCAGGGTTCCCTTCGTTCCCGTCGTCAGTATCTGATTCCAGTATACGGGCTCAAAGCGCCAGTCGGGCCCCGTTTTACCCACACTTTGTCCGAGGTGGGCAACAAATTCCGCCCGGCTGATTTCTCCTGCGCCCAGGGACGCCAGGTGATGGGTATTTTGCTGGCAATCTATCATGGTGATGTGATGTTCACGGCAAAAAGCCACCAGTGCCGCCAGTGCGATTTTGGATGCATCGGTCTGGTGCGCAAACATCGATTCGCCAAATACCATGCGGCCCAGATTCACACAATACAAGCCGCCTGCCAGCTCGCCGTCGATCCAGGTCTCTACGCTGTGCGCATGGCCCGCCACATGAAGAGTGGTATAGGCCTGCACCATGTCGGGGACTATCCAGGTACCGGGTTGGCCGGAACGCGGCTTGCTGGCGCAGGCGTCGATGACGCGCTCAAAGGCGCTGTCGAACCTGATTTCGCAGCGAGGCTGTTCCTGAAAACGAACTACCGCCTTACGCAGCGACCGGTGCAGCTTGAAGTGGCGAGTCTGCAGCACCATGCGAGGGTCAGGGCTCCACCAGAGCACGGGCTGGCCGACGCTGTACCAGGGGAAAATGCCCTGCGAATACGCATGGACCAGGGTCGGCACATCCAGCGCGGCACCAGCCGCCAGCAAACCGGGTGCCGGGTCATGAAGCCCCCACGCGGTATCCAGCGAGGGAAAGTTTTCGCCGGCGGCAAGCCAGGGCACGGGGCGCGGGAGTTTACCCATGGTTTAAAAATGGACAGTCATAAAGCCATTAAAACAGCGGGCCGTGAAGGACATGCGCAAATGGTAGCCGAGCAGGCTACCGCGACATGGCCAACGCGTTGCCGAGATCAGTGATTCATAGAGATGCTATTGATTTGATAGCTGCTTGCGCATATCAAACAAGGGTTGAGGGCCAATAGGCCGCCGTGTTTTTTGCCCACGAAGCGGTGTCTGCTCGCCATTCGGCAGGAGCCAAGGCATTGACAGAATGTCGCGGGCCTAAAAAGCTCGAAAATTGACGCTATAATCTAAGGCTGTATTCCTCAATAGCTCAGTTGGTAGAGCGCCGGACTGTTAATCCGTAGGTCCCTGGTTCGAGCCCAGGTTGAGGAGCCAAGAACAAGGCCCAACAAGGCCACCCCCGAAGCCCGCTGTCCATCAGACTGCGGGCTTTTTTTTGAGCTGCAGGGCTTCTGGATGGCGGTTGTCGCGGTACGGCGTTCCGCGATAATTGATCCGGCATTCGTTGCGCTGTCTTTACCGACGCTAGCCTTCGCAGCGCCATGCGAATACCTTCGCCCCAAGCAACAAATGGCCCCCGTTCTTTCATTTGCAGGTATTGGGGCCTGCACCGAAGCCGCGACGCTCAGGTTCTGGTGTGATGCACTGTGGATCACGGAAAACGAATGACTGCACTCATGAATGAAACCACTTTCGACCACGAATACCCGCGCGTGCTGAGCATTGCAGGTTCCGACAGCGGCGGCGGGGCCGGCATCCAGGCTGACCTCAAGACCTTTGCCGCGCTGGGCTGCTACGGCATGACGGCCATCACTGCGCTGACGGCCCAGAATACGCGCGGCGTTCGCGCCATCCATGGCGTGCCGCCGCAGATGCTGCGCGACCAGATCGATGCCGTGATCGAAGACATAGGCGCGCATGCGGTGAAGATAGGCATGCTGCACGCACCCGACATCGTGCGGACCGTGGCGGAGGCAATTGATCGGCATGCGCTGCAGAGCGTGGTGCTGGACCCTGTCATGGTCGCCACCAGCGGCGCCGTGCTGATCGACAACCCGGCCATTGCGGTACTGGTGCGTGAGCTGTTTCCGCGTGCCATGGTGGTCACCCCAAATCTCGACGAGGCTTCGCTGTTGGTCGGCCGGTCGCTGGGCACCGAGCAGGACATGCAGGTTGCTGCACAGGAGCTGCTGGCCCAAGGCGCCCGCGCCGTGCTGCTCAAGGGCGGGCATTTGCCCGGCGATGTGGTCAGCGATTTACTGGCCACCCAAAGTGGCGAACTGCACTGGATGCGCGGGCCGCGCATTCCCAGCCCCAATACCCACGGCACCGGTTGCACGCTGTCGTCCGCGATTGCCGCTCACCTGGCGTTGGGGCACCCTCTGTTGGAGGCTGTGCAGCGCGCACGCGCCTATGTGCGTGCGGCGCTGGAGGCTGGTGCCAGAGTGCGAACGGGCGCTGGCGGCGGGCCGCTGAACCACGGCCACGCGCCCATCGCGATGCGGCTCAAGCCGCTGCGGTGATACCGGAGCGGCCGCTGCGCGTCAGGCGTGCCAGTACAAAGGTCAGCACCAGGGTTGGCAAAGCCGCACCCCAGTCCGGCGCGAGCTTCGCGCACAGGTGATAACACGCAATGCCCAGCACCCAGATCGCGACGGCGCTGGGGTTCACCTTGCGTTCGGCTACCAGCGAAGCGATATCGGCCGTGCCGGCCAGCCGTGCCAGGATCACGCCATACAAAGGTACAAACACCGAACTGAGCATCAGCAAAAAAGGCTCCAGGCTGTGCATGGGCAACACCAGCGCCAGCGCGGTGCACAGCAGTGCCAGCCCCACGCCCCAGCGCCGCACGCTCCAGGCAGGTTTCAGGCTGTGGCCGGCCACCGAGCCCGAATAGAGATCGCCATACGCGTTGTCGACCTCGTCGATCAGGATCAGCCCCAGCGCGATCAGGCCGCCTTGCGCCAGCAGCAGCGCGGCGACGAGGTCGGTGCTGGGCGCTGTAATCGCGACCAGCACGCCCAACGCATAGCACCAGATATTGGCGATCGCATAGCCCAGCCAGGTGCCGCGCAGCGCGGCTTTGCCATCGCGTCCATGGCGCGCGAAATCGGCTACGAGGGGTAACCACGACACCGGCATTGCGATCACCAGGTCGAGTGCGGACAGCGTGCTCATGCCGCCTTCACCTGGCCGCATCCACAGCGCGCTCAGGCCCTGGGCATTGGCCTTGGACAGAAACTGCCAGCTCAGCCACAGCAATGAGGCGATGACCAGCGGCAGGCCATAGCGGCCTATGAATTTGCGCACCAGCTTGACCATGGAGCCCGACAGCAGCGCCAGCAGCACCGCGCCCCACAGCAGTGTGGCCAGAAGCGGCCAGAAGGCGCCTGCAAAGTTGCCGGACTGGCGGGCGATGGCCACTGTCCCGTCACGCATCACCACCAGTTCGAAGGTGGTCCAGCCGATGAGCTGCACGATGTTGAGCAGCACCGGCAGGCGCGCAAAACTGCTGCCATAGGTGGCATGCATCAGCCCGGCGCTCGACAGCCCGCTGTCGCAGCCGATCCTGGCCGTCCAGGCCAGCAATCCGGCGCCAAGTACCGAGCCGCAGACGATTACCAGCAATGCGGTCTGGGTGCCCACAGCCGGCACCAGGTAAGCACCGATCTGCATGACCAGCAGGCCCACCCCGAGGCTGAGCCACAGTGCGGCATGGTCGCTCCAGCCGAACAGGCGGTCGCTGGAGGGCAACGGCGCCAGCGCGGTGTTGCCGGCGGCAGCAGGAGTAGAAGTCGTGGTCATCAGCAGTTCCGATCATCGATGTCAGGTCGGCCTGCTTGAAGCCCGCAAGAACAGCGGGCATCCGGAACATGCTTCCCTGCGCGAGGATTACCTCAAATCAGGTTCAAAGGGACTTTCTCAGCCACCGGAATTCGCATGACGAATTGCAGCAACACCCCCAGCGAAAGCGCCTGTGTAGACGCCAGCCAAATTGTAGGGCGATTCCGGGCGGGCCTATTGCGTAAGCCGTACAGGCAACAAAAAGCCCGCACGCGGCGGGCTTTCAGGTGGAAGCGAGCCAGCTCGGCTTAGTCGTCAAACACCGGCGATTCAACACCCAGCACCTTGTGCAGTTTCGGGCTGGTTGTGGTGTATTGCAGGTGGATCTTCTTGTCCGGGAAGATCAAGGGAGCCGCGCCAAAGGCTGCCAGCGCGCACTCATGGAAGCCGCTCAGAATCAGCTTCTTCTTGCCGGGATAGGTGTTGATGTCGCCCACGGCAAAGATACCTGGAACATTGGTGGAAAACTTCTCGGTATCCACCTTGAGCTGTTTGCGCTCTATGTCCAGGCCCCAGTTGGCAATAGGCCCTAGCTTGGGTGACAGGCCGAAGAACACCAGCAGCACGTCCAACGGCACCACGCGCGTAACGCCATCGGAGCCGGTGACCTTGGCGCCGGTCAGCTTGCCGTTTTTTTCCTCGTAGCCAGTGATCTGTCCCACGATGAACTGCATTTCGTAGGCGTCGCAAAGCTCGCGCATTTTGGCCACGCTGGCAGGCGCCGCCTGGAAGCCGTCGCGGCGGTGAATCAGGATCACGCTCTCGGCCTTGTTCGGGCCTTCGGCGACAAAGTTCAGCGTCCAGTCAAGCGCCGAATCACCGCCGCCCACAATCACCAGGTTTTTTCCGGCAAAGTCGGCCGGGCTTTTCACGCGGTAGAACAGCTGGCTGTCGTCGAACTTCTCCAGGCCTTCGACGCGCAGCAGCTTGGGCTGGAAGGCACCCACACCGGCCGCGATAAAAATCGTTTTGGTCAGAAAGCGCGTGCCTTTGGAGGTCTCGACGAAGAAGCGGCCGTCCTGCTGCTTTTCAACCACGCTGACTTCCTGGCCGAAATGAAAGGTCGCGCCGAAGGGCTCGATCTGTTTGAGCAGGTTGTCGGTCAGTTCCTTGCCGGTGCAGACGGGCACGGCCGGAATGTCGTAAATCGGCTTGTCGGGGTAGAGCTCAATGCACTGGCCGCCCGGGTAGGCCAGCGAGTCGATCACATGGGCCTTGATCTCAAGCAGCCCCAACTCAAACACCTGGAACAGGCCGACAGGCCCGGCGCCCACAATCACCGCATCGGTTTCGATGGGACCGTCGTGCTGCGCTGCGGTATTGATCACTTCTTGGTTCAGTTGAGGTTCCATGGTTCCTGGGGCGCTTTGCAAAGCGCGTGGCGGCCCGGGGAGGGCGAGGTGCCGGTGGCTTCAGGCCGGATGAACCGGCTTAGCGGACCAATTCGGACAGCTTGCCCGTCTTGTCTTTCCATTCCTCGGCATCGGGCAGCGCATCCTTGCGCTTGGTGATGCTTTTCCAGCCCGCGGCACGGCTCAATTCCACATTGAGCTGGATGAACGAAACCTGGTCGGCCGGCACGTCCTCCTCGGCGTAGATGGCATTGACCGGGCATTCGGGGATGCAGACGGCGCAGTCGATGCATTCGTCCGGATCGATCACCAGCATGTTGGGGCCTTCCCGGAAGCAATCCACGGGGCAGACATCCACACAGTCGGTGTATTTGCAGCGGATGCACGATTCGGAGACGATGTGAGTCATGTTATTTGGGGCTAATCGGTGGAAACCCTCAATTTTAAGAGGATTCCGTGAGCAGGGTTAAGTCAGTGAGGATAGCGGGGCTTGATCCTGGTCAAAGGATCAGCACGGCACCTGAAGTCTTGTTCGAGGCGGTGTCCACCAGGACCAGCGAGCCCAGCATGCGCGAACGGGCATAGGGAAGGGTGGCCAGCGGTTCCTGCAGGCTCAGCTCGATATGGCCGATGGCATTGGGCGGCAGCTCGCTGGCGTCTTCCTCGGCGAGGGTGTTGACATCAAGCTTGTGGACGATGCGTTTGACCTTGGCCTTGACCCAGCGGTGGCCATGCAGCGCCCAGTAGATGCGCCCGGCGACCAGCGGCTCATCGTCCATCCAGGCCACGGTGGCCGAGATCTCCCGTGAGGGTTCAAAGGTATCCGTGGCCAGCAGCCAGTCGCCGCGTGACACGTCAACTTCCCGGTCCAGCACGATGCCCGCGCTGTGACCGGCCAGGATGGCCTTGGGCTGGCGGGCATGGTCCAGCACCTGCGCCACCACGGCCGTCTTGCCGCTGGGGAGTATGGTCACGCTCTGGCCCGGCTGTACGCCACCCGAGGCAACGCGGCCCCAGAAGACACGCCGGCCCTGGGAGGTATCGGATGAAGACGAAAACTTTTCAACCCATTGCACCGGGAAGGCAAAGGCTTCGGTGGTCTCGGCCGGCGTGACGGGCAGGTGTTCCAGCAACTGCAGCAATGACAAGCCTTCATAACCGCACCAGCCGGGCTGGGCGTCCACCACGTTAAAGCCCTTGAGGGCAGACACGGGAACGGTCGCTTTCACCGGGATTTTCGCGGCCCGGGCGAATGTTGCCAGCGCTGCTTGAATGTTCCTGAAAGCCAGCGTTGGGTCTTCCACGGCGTCGAGCTTGTTCACGGCGAACACGATGGACGGCACGCGCAGCAGGTTGACCAGCAGCGAATGGCGGCGGGTTTGCTGCAGCAGCTCCAGCGCGGGGTTTTTCCAGTCGAGCTTGGTCGCATCCACCAGCACGACGGCGGCGTCGGCACTGGAGGCGGCCGTCACCATGTTGCGGGTGTATTGCTCATGCCCAGGGGCATCGCCGATGATGAATTTGCGGCTTTCAGTGGCGAAATAGCGGTAGGCCACGTCAATGGTGATGCCCTGCTCGCGCTCGGCTGAAAGGCCGTCCGTCAGCAATGCCAGGTCGGTTTCACCCTGGCGCTGCACGCCGGCCAGGTGGTCCTGCAGCACGGCCTTGCTGTCCACCAGCAGGCGGCCGATCAGAGTGCTTTTGCCGTCGTCGACCGAACCGCAGGTGATGAATTTCAACGCAGGTTTCAGGTCGTTTTGGCCTGCAACCGTTTCTGGCTGTGCGCCGTCAGCTATCAAATCAGTAGTGTGGGTACTTGTGGTCATCTCAGTCTCAAAAATGGTGGCAAGGTCTTTATCAGTGGGGGCCGCGGGTCCGGCTGTGCCGGTCCGCAGGCGCCGCCCCCTGGGGGGAGCAGGCGAAGCCTGTCCGGGGGAGAACTAAAAATACCCGTCTTTCTTGCGCTTTTCCATCGAAGCGTCGGAGGTCTTGTCGTCCATGCGCGTTGCGCCGCGCTCGCTCACGTCGGCGGCCAGCGTTTCGATCACGATCTCGGCGGCCGTGGCGGCCGGGCTGTCGACCGGGCAGGTGCAGGTGATGTCGCCGACGGTGCGGAAACGCACGGTCTTTTCAACGATCTGCTCCCCGTCGCGTGCCGGGGTGAGGTCCGTCACCGGTACCAGCAGGCCCTTGCGTTCGACCACCTTGCGCTGGTGCGCGTAGTAGAGCGAAGGCAGTGCGATTTGCTCCCGTTCGATGTACTGCCACACGTCGAGTTCGGTCCAGTTGGAGATCGGGAACACCCGGAAGTGCTCGCCGGGCTGCAGCCGGGTGTTGAACAGCGTCCAGAGCTCAGGGCGCTGGGCCTTGGGTTGCCACTGGCCGAAGCTGTCGCGGTGCGAAAAGATGCGCTCCTTGGCGCGGGCTTTTTCCTCGTCGCGGCGCGCGCCGCCAATCAGGGCGTCAAAGCGGAATTCGTCAATCGCCTCAAGCAGCGTGACCGACTGGTGCACATTGCGCGATTCGCCTGGGTGGGCCAGGCGCACCGTGCCGCGTTTCATCGAGTCTTCGACATTGCGCACGATCAGCTCGGCGCCCAGTTCTTTTGCGCGGAAGTCACGGAAGTCGGTCACTTCGTGGAAGTTGTGGCCGGTGTCGATCATCAGGAGCGGGTAGGGGATGCGGCCCACGCCGAAGGCCTTTTCCGCGCACTTGAGCATCACCAGCGAATCCTTGCCGCCCGAAAACAGCAGGGCCGGGCGCTCAAAGGCGGCGGCTACTTCGCGCAGGATGAAGATGGTTTCCTCTTCCAGCGCATCGAGATGGGAGTTGGACAGCCGCGCGATGGAGATCGCCGGGTCGGCTGGCAGCAGGTGGGATGGTGTGCGGGCGTTCATAGGTCAGTCAGTGCGCAAGGTGCAGGCCGCATTCGCGGTTGTCTTCGCCCTTGGTGGGGTCCACATAGTCAAAATTGTTGGGCAGGCCGTTGATCTCACAGTACTGGTAAAGGTCCTTGGACGACCAGTGCAGGAGCGGCGCGACCTTGATCAGGCCGTCGGGGTTGACGCTGACCGGATCCATCTGGGCGCGTACCGCGGTGTCGGTGGCGCGCAAGGCCGTGAACCAGACCTGGGGCGCGGTTTCGCGCAGGGCGCGGGCAAATGGCTCGAGTTTCACTTCTTCAGTGAATGCGGCATGGCGTGGATCGTCCAGCGCCGGGGTCGCGCCTTCCACGGCCTCGCGGTGCGCACGGGAGCGGCGCGGCAGGTAAATATGCAGGTCCAGCTTGAGCAGCCTGGTCACTTCGTCGGCGAAGCGGTAGGTGGCCTCGGTGTTGTAGCCGTTGTCCATCCAGACCACGGGAACGCGCGGATTGGCGCGCGTCACCATGTGCAGTATCACCGCCTCGAAGGGGCGGAAATTGGTGGTGATGATGGCGGGCCGGCCCAGTCCCACGGCCCAGCCCACCAGGCCCTGCGCGTTGTGGCCGAGTTCTGCGTTGATCTTTGCAAGGTCGAGGCTCATGGTGTTCAGGCCGTAGCCCCTTCCTTTGCTTCCTTGAAGTGGGGTCGCACGTCTACCGCATCGCCC
Organism: Polaromonas sp. P1_F8; assembly: GCF_056405635.1. NCBI lineage: Bacteria > Pseudomonadati > Pseudomonadota > Betaproteobacteria > Burkholderiales > Comamonadaceae > Polaromonas > Polaromonas sp. P1_F8. The sequence continues at coordinate 134,519 of NZ_JBFUBS010000001.1, forward strand.
TGATATTTGCCTGCTTTGTAGCCTGGGTAGCTGCTCAACACACGTTGGGCAACGGCCATGTCCTGGTCAGCACGCAGCACGGCAGTGTCAAAGCCGCTGCGCTCCATCTGGGCCAGCTGGTCCACCAGTACGTCGCCGGTGGCGCGGATTTCACCCTTGAACTCGCGGCGGCGGCGCAGCAGGAAGGCCTGGCTGTAGGCGCGGCCATCGGTGAACTTCGGGAAGTGCAGGTCAATGCGCGCGATGCCGTCGAGTGTGATCTCGAATGGATCGGCATCGTTCGCAAGGACCAGGGTACCGGGTTGTTCGGCGCCGCTTTGTTCGCTGAAAGGCAGTAATTTCATCGTGATTTCCTTTCCAGTGTTCAGTGCGCGACGGTGTTGGGGGCAAAGCGCGCATTCTTGGCGGCGGCCTTGTAGGGTTCGATGCCGACGCGGCGGAAAGTCGCAATGAACGTTTCGCCGTCTTCGCGCAGCTGGCGATAGGTGTCGAGCACTGCTTCAATGACTTCCGGCACTTCGGCGCCGGTGAACGAAGGGCCCACCACCTTGCCAGGCACCGAGGCGCCGCTCAGCGTGGAACCATCGGAGCCGCCCAACGACACCTGGTACCACTCAAGGCCGTCCTTGTCTACGCCCAGGATGCCGATATGGCCGCTGTGGTGGTGGCCGCAGGAGTTGATGCAGCCGCTGATGTGCAGGTCGATCTCGCCCAGGTCGTGCAGCTCGTCCATGTCCTGGTAGCGCTCGGTGATGGCTTCGGCAATCGGGATGGAGCGCGCATTGGCCAGCGAGCAGAAATCACCGCCGGGGCAGGCGATCATGTCGGTCAGCAGGTGGATATTGGGCTTGGCAAAGCCCGCCTTGCGGGCGGCGCGCCAGAGCTCGGGCAGCTCGTCGCAGCGCACCCACGGCAGCAGCAGGTTCTGGTCGTGCGTGACGCGCACTTCACCGGCGCTGAACTGGTCGGCCAGATCGGCGGCGATGTCGAGCTGGTCGGCCGTCGCGTCGCCGGGCGCCTGGCCCAGGCGCTTGAACGACAGCGTCACGGCGCGCAGGTCGGGGTTCTGGTGGGGGGCCACATTGCGCTGCAGCCAGCGGCCGAACTCCACGTCGTCTTCGGCGGCGGCGCGCAGGATGTTGGCAATTTTTGTATCGGCGCTCTTGCGGTCGCAATTGAGCGCAGGCGGCACAAAGCAGGCTGTCACGCGGTCGAGTTCTTCCTGCGTGATGGTGTGCGGCGCGCCATCGTGTTCCAGGATCTGCTTGTATTCGGCCTCGACATCGTCGATGTAGCGCTGGCCTTCGGCCTTCACCAGAATCTTGATACGGGCCTTGTAGATGTTGTCGCGGCGGCCATAGCGGTTGTACACACGCACCACGGCTTCCAGGTAATTCATGATCTGGTTCCAGGGCAGGAACTCGCGGATCACGGTGCCGATCACGGGTGTGCGGCCCATGCCGCCGCCCACCAGCACCTTGAAGCCCAGTTCGCCTTCGGCGTTGCGGATCAGGTGCAGGCCGACGTCGTGCCAGGCGGTGGCGGCGCGGTCTTCACGGGCGCCGCTGATGGCGATCTTGAACTTGCGCGGCAGGAAGGCGAACTCGGGGTGCAGCGTGCTCCACTGGCGCAGGATTTCGCCGAAGGGACGCGGGTCGGCGATTTCGTCGACGGCGATGCCGGCACGCTCGTCGCTGGTGATGTTGCGGATGCAGTTGCCGCTGGTCTGGATGCCGTGCATGGCGACGCTGGCCAGCAGGTCCATCACCTCGGCCGACTTGTCGAGCGGAATCCAGTTGTATTGCACGTTCTGGCGCGTCGTGAAGTGGGCATAGCCGGTCGTCAGTTTGGAGCTGACCGACAGGCCGTTTTTCAGATTGACGGGGCCGAGCTTGTCCTGCTTGGCCTGGGCTTCACTGAACAGCGCGGCGTTGGGCTGGTCGTATTCGCGGGCGATTTTGGCCAGCACGCGCATCTGCGCGCTCGACAGCTCGCCATAAGGCACGGCCACGCGCAGCATGGGCGCGTAACGCTGCACATACCAGCCGTTTTGCAGGCGCAAGGGGCGAAATTCGTCTTCAGGCAACTGGCCTGCCTGCCAGCGGGTCAGCTGGTCACGGTATTGGGCGGCGCGGGCCTTGACAAACTCTCGGTCAAATTCTGTGTATTGGTACATGGCTGTCGGGATTCAAACGTCGTGGGATTTTTATAAGGAGCGGGTCAGATCGAAATCAGTTTCACGCCGGCATAGGCCAGCAGCACGGACAACAGCGAACGGATCACGCGGTCGGGCGTTTTGTGCACCAGGTGCGAGCCCAGCCAGATGCCGGGCAAGGAGCCGGCCAGCAGCTTGATTAGTAGCGGCCAGTCTACCGAACCGATGGAGGCATGGCCGAGGCCCGCCACCAAAGTCAGCGGCACGGCATGGGCAATGTCGGCCGCCACGATGCGCGGCAGCGGCAGGGTGGGGTAGAGCAGCATCAGCACGATGACACCGATGGCGCCCGCGCCGACTGACGTCAAAGTGACCAGCGTGCCGATGACTGCGCCAAACAGCAGTGGCAGCGACCAGTGGCGCGCACGCGTGGCCTGGCCAATGAGTTCTGGCGCGATGGTGGTCGGGGCGGCCTTGCCGCGCAGCACCTTGTAAGCCGTGGCGCCGGCCGTCAGCAGCAGCGCCAGGCCCAGCGTGGTGGTCATGATGGCTTGCGTAGCCGGGTTGGCAGGGCCCATGCGCTGCAACATATACAAGGTGGCCAAGGCAGCCGGAATGCTGCCGGCTGCTGTTTGGCCGACGATTTTCCAGTCGACCACACGGGCGCGGGCCAGGCTGACGGTCCCGCCCATCTTGGTAAAGGCCGCAAACAGCAGGTCGGTGCCGATGGCCAAGTGCGGTTTGATGCCGAAAAAGAAGATCAGCAGTGGCGTCATCAGCGAGCCGCCGCCCACCCCTGTCAGGCCCACAACCAGGCCGACGGCAAAACCGGCAAATACAAAGGCAAATTCATGCATAGCGGGAAAATGTAAATGCGCGGCTTATAAAAACAAACTACACATTTGTTCTGCCGTTATGCAGATAAGCTTATTCGCCAATAAATATGCGGGTTTCGGGCGGTTTTTTCGGGTCAGCGGCATAAGGCTTGCATTGAGGCTGACCATTCACCAGCCGACCCGTCACAAAGCGCTGGTACAGTCCCTGCTCTTTCGGATGAGCTGCCCGGTTTTGGGCTTGCCGCACGAACCGAATTGCCCATTTTTGGAGAAAACCCGTGAATTTGATGAAGTCCGCCCTGATGGGCGGGGTGTTTCTGGCCTGCGCCACGGCGGTGACGCTCGCCCAGGGCAGCCCGAAACCTCCCATCAAGATCGGCGAAATCAACAGCTACTCCGCCATTCCCCAGTTCGCCCAGCCTTACCGGCAAGGCTGGCAGCTTGCGGTCGAGGAAATCAATGTGGCCGGCGGCCTGCTGGGGCGCAAGATCGAAGTCATCTCGCGCGATGACGCCGGCAAACCCGAAGAAGCCCTGCGCCAGGCCGTCGAGCTGACCTCAAAGGAAAGGGTGGATGTGCTGGCGGGCGGGTTTTACTCCAGTGTCGGTCTGGCGCTGGCCGGTCATGCCCAGGCCAGCCGGCGGGTGTTCATCGCCAGCGAATCGCTGGCCGACGCCATCGTCTGGGAACAGGGCAACCGCTACACCTTCCGTCTGCGCCCCAGTACGTATATGCAGGCAGCCATGCTGGTCGAAGAGGCGGCAAAGCTGCCGGCCAAGCGCTGGGCCACGATTGCCCCCAATTACGAATACGGCCAGAGCGCAGTCACCGTGTTCAAGGAGTTGCTGAAAGCCAGGCGCCCTGACGTCGAGTTTGTGAGTTACCAGTGGCCGGCGCTGGGCAAGATAGAAGCCGGCCCAACGCTGCAGGCGGCCATGCAGGCAAAACCCGAGGCGATTTTCAACGCGACTTTCGGGGCCGACCTGACCAGGCTGGTTCGCGAGGGCAACCAGCGTGGCATTTTTCCCCGCATACCGGTGGTGTCGATGCTTTCGGGGGAACCCGAGTATCTGGAGGCGCTGAAAGACGATACGCCGAAAGGCTGGATCGTCACCGGTTACCCGTGGGACCAGATCGACTCCCGCGAGCATGCCAGCTTCGCCGCCAACTACTATCGCCGCTTCAACGAATACCCCAAAGTCGGCTCGGCGGTGGGCTACGCCACCATGCAGGCGATTTTTGCCGCCATCCGCAGGGCCAATTCCACCGACAACGAAAAGCTGGTGGTGGCGCTGCGCGGACTGAAGTTTTCCACGCCTTTCGGCCCCGCCGAATTCCGCGCCATTGACCACCAGTCCACCATGGGCGCCTACGTGGGCAGGCTGGATCTGCGCGGCCACAAGGGCACCATGGTGCAATGGCGCTATGCCGACGGCAAGGCCTATTTGCCAAGCGATGCGTATGTCAAGGCCCGCCGGCCTGCCGCGGCCATGAAGTGACGTTTTGACAACGCAGGCGCTGAATTCCTTGAAGCCTCCCCGGTGATCCCCCCATAATCGGGCGCAATGACGAATACGGGTGGTGAGGCTGTCAAGCGGGTTTTTGTAAGAGTGTTCGGGTTTGATGACGTTGAGCGTCATGCCCTGAACGCAGTGTTTCGCATTTCCGAAACACGATCCATCGCCTACACCCCCTGGACGCCCGACGCGCCCGAAGAGGCCTTGATGGCGTTGATTGACGGCGACAGCTGGGAAGCTGCGCTGGAGCTGGCCAACCCCGCGAATGACGACTTCACCCTGATCTGGATCGGCGACAACCCGCCGGCCAGGGCGCGTCTGGTGATCCCGCGCCCGCTGCAGTGGACCGCCGTGATTGACGGCATGGACGAATTGCTGGCCGCTGAACGGCGGCAGGCCGCGCAGGCCCTGCAGCCGGGCAAAGCACATGGTGAGAAGGGCCTGGATCTCGACCTGCTGTCCGAATCCACCGCGCTGCTGGACCTCGATCTCGACTTTGATTCGCAGGCGCCTACCGCGCCGGCGCCGCTGGAAGCCCCGGAGCCCCTGCCGGAGCGCCCTCAGGTGTTGGTGGTGGATGCTGACCGCGACGCGCGTCTTTACCTGCGTGCCAGGCTGGCCATGGCCGGTTTCGTGAAGATAGACGAGGCGACCACCGGCACCGAAGCGCTCAAGCTGATTGACACGCATCTTTACAAGCTGGTGATTCTCGACATGGAGCTCCCTGACATTGAGTCCTGGGAAATGGTCAAGCGGGTGGAGGCATCGCGCCCTGCCATCGCCTACCTGATTTTGACCGGCAACCGTCTCTCCCCGCTGGACACCGTGCGCGGATGGTTCGGCGGCGCGCGCGGCAGCCTGCGCAAACCGCTGCACCCCGGAAAGCTCAAACGCCTGCTGCGCAGCGTGGAGTGAAGGCGCTCATTACGCCTTGAATGCTATCTATTTGATAGCTGCTTGCGCCCGTTCCCCCTTGGTTTCAGCCCTGTTTTGCTTAAGAATCTCAGGTATTGACGATCGGTGCGGGCGCCGCATGCTGCGGCATCAGCGCCTCCGCCAGCCGCTGTTCAATCGGCAAAGGTTCGGCGTGCAGCTTCGCCGCCAGCAATTCCCCGCAAAGCGCGGCAAACGTCAGCCCGCGCGACCCCATGCCGCTGCACACCCACAGGCCCGGGCTTTCTTCCAGCGGACCCAGTGCGGGCAAGCGGCTGGGCGTGGCGCAGCGCACACCCGCCCAGGACTGAACCTTTCCTGGCTCAAACTGTGCGGCCAGTGCACGGGCGGTTTGCGGCAGCAGGGTTTGCAGCCGGCTGAGATTGTGCTGGTCGTCCTCGGGCCGTGTTTCGGCCTGGGTGTTGTCGCGTTCAAAGCTGGAGCCCATGACCCAGGCCACGCCGCCGGCCTTGCCGGACATGGGCACCGCAGGCACCAGGCTGCCATGGCCGTTCACGGGAAAGGGCGGCAGTGCGCTGGCCGCGCCGGGCTCGTGCAGGCCCCAGCTCACCTGGCCCCGGATGGCCTGCAGCGCCAGGTCACCAGCCTTGTTCGTTGTAGCGCCGGCTGCCAGTTCCAGGCTGGCATAACCAGCCGCCAGCACCACGAGTTCGGCGCGGGCCAACTCCCGGCCCTGCGCATCCAGAACCTGCCACTGGCCCGAGGCCTGGTTCAGGCGGCTCACTATTGATCGGCCGTGCGATTGCACACCCGGCCCGGCCAGCCAGGCGTCGACCAGCGCGGCCGGCCGGATCCAGCCCGCCCGCGCATGCCACAACGCGGGCGTATCCGGCGGCAGGCCGCATTGCCTGAGCTGGGCAGCGTCGGCTGGCCCTGTCCAGTCCCCAGCGGCGTCGGCCCAGTCCGCTTGCCAGGCCTCGGGTTGTTTGCGCGGGTGCTCCACCGCATGCTCCAGTACGCCGGTGCGGCCCCAGTCGCCGGCCTGCAGCATGGCCTCGGCCTGCTGCAGCGTGGCGCGAATGCCATGGCGCGATAGGCGCGAGAGCGGGTTGTCGTCGGGCGAGACATGCGGCGCCAGCAAGCCGGCGGGCAGGCCGGACGCCCCGGCGGCGGGCTCTTCGGCCGCGTCGAGCACCACGACCTGCCAGCCGCGGCGCGCCAGGCTGGCCGCCACGGCCGCGCCGGCCAGGCCAGCGCCAATCACCACGCAGCGGGCAGGTGGCCGGCGTGCGGGCGAGGGATGTGTTTTTTTCGGCTCCCACGCCGGATTGAACTCACCCTGCAGGTTGTCGCGCTTGGGCGGAATGCCCGGTACCTTGTTGACCACAAATCCGCATTGCGCCAAGGCGTCGCGCACGCTGCGCGCAATCGTCCAGGTGGCTATACGCGTGCCGCGCCGGCAGCAGCGGGCGACCGCCTTGAAGGTATGCACGTCCCAGATGTCCGGGTTGCGCTGCGGGCTGAAGCCGTCCAGGTAGACCGAATCTGCCTCAAACGATTGTTCGCGCAGCATGGCCTTGGCGTCGCCAATGCACAGCGTCAGCAAGACCCGGCCGCCCTCAAACACCAGGCGGTGAAAGCCCGGCAGCAGCCCCCATAGCTGTGCCTGCAGCTGTTCGGCGAAAGGAAGTAGTTCAGGGTGGGTTCGGGCGCTGCGCAATACGTCTTCGGCGCTGGCTGGAAAGGCTTCGGTCGAGACGAAATGCAGCAGGCCAGGGCGCTGTGGGTCGGCCTTCCAGGCGGCCCAGGTCACAAGGAAGTTCAGGCCCAGGCCGAAGCCGGTTTCAAGAACAGTCCATTGCGGCTGGCCGGCCCAGGCTCCAGGCAGGCCGCAGCCCTTGAGGAAGACTTCTTTAGCCTGATCCAGCCCGCCCAGTTCGCTGCGGTAGCGGTCGCCAAAGCGCGGACTGAAGGGGCTGCCGCCGGCTGTGCCGTCGTCCAGCCACTCGATGCGTTCGGGCATTCGCCGGGTTCAGGCTGGAATCAGGGTGTGGGCGTGGTCGGGGGAACGTAGCCCTGGACGGCGTCGGCGCCGTCGCCGAAGAAGTGTTTTTCCATCTGCCGTGCCAGGTATTGGCGGGCGCGGGCATCGGCCAGGTTCAGGCGGTTTTCATTGACCAGCATGGTTTGCTGCTTCATCCACTCCGCCCAGGCTTCCTTGCTGACTTCTTCCCAAAGGCGTTTGCCCAGCGGGCCAGGGTAGGGCGGAAAGTCCAGGCCTTCGGCTTCTTTACCGAGTTTGATGCATTTGACGAGGCGTGCCATGGGGTAGTTCTTTCGTAGGGCTAAGGTGTCTAAGGATGTTTGTGGAATAAAGAACTGATTTTTTATTCGTTCCAGTTTCTAAGGTCTGCTTCCAGAATCCATTTTGTTCGCATTTACACGCAATTTTTTGGAAAAGAGAGCAACCATGACTTCACGCCGCAACTTTATCAATGTTTCCGCCCGCACTGCCGTGGCGGCCGGTTTGGGTTTGACGCTGGCAGGGTCACTGCTGACCGCCCAGGCCCAGCAAGCGCCCGTCACGCTGCTCAACGTCTCGTATGACCCAACCCGTGAGCTTTACGTCGAATACAACGCGGCCTTCAGCAAATACTGGAAAGCCAAGACCGGCCAGGATGTGACGATCAAGCAGTCGCACGGCGGCTCCGGCAAGCAGGCCCGCTCCATCATTGATGGCCTGGACGCCGACGTGGCCACCCTGGCCCTGGCCGGCGACACCGACGCGCTGGTCAAAAACGGCGGCTGGCTGTCGGCCGACTGGCAAAAAAAGCTGCCGCACAACTCGTCGCCCTATACCTCCACCATCGTGTTGGCCGTGCGCCAGGGCAACCCCAAAGGCATCAAGGACTGGGATGACCTGATCAAGCCTGGCATCACCGTGATCACGCCCAACCCCAAAACCTCGGGCGGCGCCCGCTGGAACTACCTGGCCGCCTGGGAATTTGCCAAGCGCAAATACGGCAGCGACGCCAAGGCCAAGGAGTTTGTCGCCAAGCTGTACGGCAATGTCTCGGTGCTGGACACCGGCGCCCGCGGCTCCACCATCACCTTTGCCCAGCGTGCCCAGGGCGACGTGCTGATCGCCTGGGAAAACGAAGCGTATTTGCTCGAAAAAGAATTCGGCGCCAAGTTCGACGTGGTCGCGCCATCGCTGAGCATCCTGGCCGAGCCCGCCGTGGCCGTGGTCGACAAAAACGTCGACAAGAAGGGCAGCCGCGCCGTGGCCGAGGAATACCTGAAGTACCTTTATTCCGAAGAAGGCCAGGACATTGCCGGCAAGAACTTCTACCGCCCGGCGGTTTCGCAGAAAGCCATTGCCAAGTACGCCAAGCAGTTTCCCAAGCTGAACCTGTTCACCATCGACCAGGCCTTCGGCGGCTGGGCCAAGGCGGACAAAGAGCATTTCGCTGACGGCGGCTCGTTCGATCAGATCTATACGAGAAAGTAGGCTTCCCCCCGAAGCGGCCTGCGGCCGCCTCCCCCCAGGGGGCGCCCGCTGCGGCCCGGCTGAGCCGGTTCCGCGCCGGCACTGGAATCAGAGAGCGGGCACACGCCGCTTGGTAATCAATGCAAATCAAAGAGTTCCACAAATAATGTCCTCGCAACAATCCGTATTGCTGATCGCCGGCAGCCCTTCGGAGCAATCCCGCTCGGCGGCGCTGCTCGATTCCGTCAGCGACAGGCTGGCCCTGCGGGGCGGCCTGGTGGTCGACCGGCTCAACATCCGTGAGCTGCCGGCCCAGGCCTTGCTGCTGGCTGAGTGGGGGCATCCGGCGATCGTCAAGGCGATTGACCAGATTGCCCGCGCGCGTGCGATCGTGGTGGCCACGCCGGTCTACAAGGCGGCTTACAGCGGCCTGCTCAAGGTGCTGCTTGATTTGCTGCCGCAAATGGCACTGAAGGAAAAAACCGTGCTGCCGCTGGCCACCGGCGGCAGCCCGCACCACATGCTGGCGCTGGACTACGCCCTGCGCCCGGTGCTGCAGGCGCTGGCGGCCCGCCACATCCTGCCCGGCGTATACGCCACCGATTCGCAGGTGCCGCAGTCGGCCGACAAGCGCTATGAAGTGGGGCCCGAGATCACCGTGCGCCTGGATGATGCGGTGCTGACCCTGCTGGCGGAAAGCTTCCGGATGCCGGCCACCACGGGCTTCGAGCCGGTGCATTTTTCGCGGGTGCGATGTAGCGTCTGAGCTGAGCCGCCCGCCGGTGCTGAATTCAGGCCATTGAATTCATCGATTTTCAGTTCAACGTTTTTTACCCAAGTTCCAGGAGAACCTGTATGTCCATCCAAGCCATCAACGTCCGCAACCAGTTCCGCGGAAAAATCAAGGAAATCATCCGCGGCGACGTGGTGTCTGAACTCGACGTCGAAACGCCCTGGGGCATCGTCACCTCGGTCATCACCACGCGCTCGGTCGACCAGCTCGAACTGGCCGTCGGCAGCGAAGTGGTGGCACTGGTCAAGTCGACCGAGGTGTCCATTGCCAAGCTGTAGGCTTGCCAGGGCGGGTTGATTGCCAAATTGCCGCCTGGCGCTTTATTGGCGGGCGCAAGCAGCTATTAAAACCATAGCAAATCCAGGGCCGTCCCGTGGTGATGAACAGCAGGGCGGCCGCCTGCGCGTGTGCCTTACTGCAGTTCGACGCCCGCCTTTTTCACCAGCTGCGCGTACTTCACCAGTTCGCTGCGAAAGTACTGCGCGGCGGCTTCCGGGCTGCCGGGGTTGATGGTGTTGCCCTGCTTGAGCATGGCTTCCTTCACTTCGGGCGTGGCATAGGCGGCAACCACCGCGTCGTGGATGCGTTTGACGTCGGCCGCCGGCAGCTTCGCGGGGCCTATCACCGCGAACCAGCCTTCCATGTTGTAGTTGGGCAGGCCTTGTTCCGCAATGGTCGGAATGTCGGGCGCCGCGGGTGAACGGGCGCTGCCGCCCACACCGATGGCGCGCAAGGCGCCGCTCTTCAGGTGCGCCTGCACGGCAGGGAGCGCCAGCACGCCCATGTCCACCTGCCCGCCGATCATGTCGGCAACCATGGGGCCCACGCCCTTGTAGGGAATGTGTTTGGCCTTGACCTGTGCTTCGTCCAGAAACATCTGCGCAGCCAGGTGCAGGATGGTGCCGTTGCCCGACGACGCATAGTTGTAGGCGTCGGGTTTGGCCTTGAGCAGGGCGACCAGCTCTTTCACGTTGGTGGCCGGCAGTTTGGCGGGGTTCACCACCAGCACCATCGGCGTGGTGCCAATGACGGTGATGGGCGTGATGTCGGCCACCGGGTCGAACGGCAGCGACTTGTAGACGCTGGGGTAGATCACGTGGTTGTTGGACACCACGCTCAGCGTCATGCCGTCGGGGGCAGCCTTCACAAGCGCGGACGTGCCGACAATGCCGCCTGCGCCGGGCTGGTTTTCAATCACCACCGGGTTGCCCAGCGCCTTGCCCAGCGCAACACTGGCCGCTCGCACGATGGTGTCCACGCCCGAGCCGGCGCCCACCGGCAGGATGAAGCGCACCACCTTGTCGGTAGTCTGGGCCAGCAATCTGCGCGGCATGGCCAGGAAAGCGCCGCCGGCAAAAAGGGCGCCCAGTCCCCAGAGGGCCTGGCGCCGGGTCGCGGGTTGGTTGCTCAAGGCTGAGGTATCGGTACTGCGGATCATCTTCATCTTGGGGGTCATTTTGTCTCCTTCATTGTCGTGAGTCGCGCAAATCGGCTGGCAGGGTCAACTCACTGCCTCAACTGACTGCAGCTTGCCGGTGCAGGTCATCCATTTCACCCGCGCTGTAGCCCAGGCCTGCCAGCAGCTCGCGGGTGTGCTCACCCAGCGTGGGCGGGTGCAGGCGAACCCCCAGCCGCTCCCCTTGCATGGTGATGGGGAACAGCGTGGTTTTTACCATCTGGCCGGCCTTGGGGCCATCGGGCAGGCGCACATCGGCCAGGCCGCCGGTGGCCAGCAGGTGTTCGTCATCGAACAGGTCTTCGGGTCTGCGGATAGGCGCAAACGGCAGGCCGGCTTTTTCCATCACGGCTGAAAGCTCTGCCGCAGCGCGCGGGGCCAGCCGCGCTGCCAGGTCCTTGATCAGGGCGGGGCGCACCGCCACACGCTGGTTGTTGGTGGCCAGCGCGGGGTCGGCCTTCAGGTCGGGAAAACCCAGCACGGTGCAAAACGTTTGCCACTGCGCGTCGCTGACGGCCGCCAGGAATATCTGTTCTCCGTCTTTTACGGTGAACACGTCGTACACCGCCCAGGGGTTGTCGCGCACGGGCATGGGGGCCGGGTGTTTACCGGTCATGGCGTACTGCAGCATGTGCTGGCCCATCAGGAAGACATTGTTTTCATACAGTGCCGACTGCACTTCCATACCCTTGCCGCTAATACCGCGCTGGATCAGCGCGCCCAGCGCGCCGATGGCGCCGAAGAGGCCGCCCATGATGTCGTTCACGCTGGTGCCGGCGCGCAGCGGGTCGCCGGGCCGGCCCGTCATGTAGGCCAGGCCGCCCATCATCTGCACCACTTCATCCAGCGCGGTGCGGTGGTCATAGGGCCCGGGCAAAAAACCCTTGTGGCTGACGTAAATGATGCGCGGGTTGACGGCGCTGAGCGCGGTGTAGTCCAGGCCGTACTTGGCCATGGTGCCGGGCTTGAAGTTTTCGGCCACCACGTCGGCGCTGGCGCAGAGCTTGCGCGCCACTTCGGCGCCCACCGGGTCGTGCAGGTCAATGCCGATGCTTTTCTTGTTGCGGTTGAAGAGCGGGAAGAAGCCCGAGCCGGCGCCCAGCAGGCGGCGGGTCCGGTCGCCGTCGATGGGCTCGACCTTGATGACTTCGGCGCCCATGTCGGCCAGCACCATGCCGCAGGTGGGGCCCATGACCATGTGGGTGAACTCCACCACGCGCAGGCCGGCCAGCGGCTGTGGGGTGGTGGATTCGGGGATGGGTTGCATGCAGTGTTCCGGAAGAAAAAATAATTCAGGCCGCAGCGGCGGTGGAGCCAGCAGATAGGCGCATGGTTTTGGGCAGGCCCGCGCGCCACAGCGTGCCGTGCAGGGTTTCGCCTTCCAGCCAGCCCGCCACGCGGGTGCGCAGCGCGATCAGCTTGTCAAAGTCAATGCCGGTTTCAATGCCCATGCTGGCCAGCATATAGGCCAGGTCTTCGGTGGCCACGTTGCCGCTGGCGCCGGGCGCATGCGGGCAGCCGCCTATGCCGGCCAGGCAGGCGTCAAAGCGCGTCACACCGGTCTGCAGCGCGGCATACACATTGGCCATGCCCAGTCCGCGGGTGTCATGAAAGTGGCCGCAGTCAAGCCGCTCACCGGCCACCTCAAAAGCCTGCTCAAACAGCAGACGAACCATTTCCGGGTCGGCATAACCCACGGTGTCTGCCAGGCCGACGCGGTCGGCGCCGGCGTTCAGCACGGCGCGCAGCAGCCGCAGCACTTCGGTCGGCTCGACCCGGCCCTGCAGCGTGCAGCCAAACGCCGTACTCATGCCGACTTCGATCACGATGGGCGAGCCCGACGCATCACGCAGTTCGCGGATGCGGGCGATTTCCTCGACCACCTCATCGGGCGTCTTGCGCAGATTGGCCAGGCTGTGGGCGTGGCTGGCCGAAATCGGCAGCAGCATCAGGTCGGCACCGGATTCGATGGCGCGTTCAGCGCCCTTGAGGTTGGGCACCAGCACGGAGGTGACCAGGCCGGGCAGTGTTTTGGCAAAGGCCACCAGCCCGGCGGTGTCGGCCAGCTGCGGCAGCAGGCGCGCCGGTACAAATGAACCGACCTCGATCTCGCGCTGGCCGGCGTCGTAGGCCGACCGGATCCATTGCAGCTTGTGTGCGGTCGGCATCACGGTGGCAATGCTTTGCAGGCCGTCACGCAGGCCCACTTCACGAATCGTTGCCTGCCGGGGGAGGGCAGGCCTTGAAGGCATGTTCACTGTGGTCTCCGTTGTCGTCTGTTCATTCTCAGGGCGCAGCTGCAGTTTAGAATTTCCTGAATGGTTTAATTTGTCAATTTTGGAAGGGCTGACGTTCCGGATGGGAATATCAAATCCTCCCTTTGCGCTAGTCCAAGCCGGAGCCAGGAGCCGCCCATGAGAGACCTCGACATGACCACGCTGCGGCTGTTTGCGGCGGTATGTGATGCGCGCAGCATTGCCCGCGCGGCCGAGCAGGCCAACATCGTCGGCTCGGCCATCAGCAAGCGGCTGGCCCAGCTCGAAGACACCGTCGGCACGCCGCTGCTGGTGCGCCGCCGCCGCGGCGTCGAACCAACGCCCGCCGGCGAAAGCCTGCTGGAACACGCGCGCACCATGCTGGCCAGCGCCGAGCGCATCGAGCGCGACATGGCCGCTTATGCCCAGGGCGTGCGTGGCCAGGTGCGCATCCTGGCCACGGCTTCTGTCATGGCCGAGTCCCTGGCCGACGATGTGGCGGCGTTTTTGCAGGAGCCGGCGCACCATGACATCCAGGTCGACATGGAAGAACGCGTCAGCCCCGATGTGATCCGCGGCATCAAGGAGGGCGTGGCCTCGGTCGGCATTTGCTGGGACGCTGCCGACCTGAGCGGCCTGCAGTCGCGCAGCTACCGCACCGATCACCTGGCCATCGTGACCCACCCGTCGCACCCGCTGGCAGGCGAGAAAACCCTGCACTTTGAGCAGACGCTCGACTTCGAGCATGTCAGCCTTCCCGCGCACAGCGCTGTGCAGGTGCTGCTCCTGCGGGCTGCGGCGCTCAAGGGCAAGGTCGTGGTTCACCGCGTCATCGTGTCCAACTTCGAGGCCGCCTTGCGCGTGGTCCGCGCCAACCTGGCCATCAGCGTGGTGCCGCGCGAGGTGGCCGAGCCTTATGCCGCCACCTATGGCCTGCGTGTGATGCCGCTCGCCGACCCCTGGGCCCAGCGCCGCTTTGCCATCTGCTTTCGGGATGAGGCGGGTTTGTCGGCGGCGGCCAGGCTGCTGGTGGCCCATCTGGCGGCAAAAGGGTTGCCCGATGGAGGGTGAAAAGTACCGTAGACGCTCAGCGCGGCATTTCTAGCGCTATCAAATCAGGAGCTGCTTGCGCCCGGCAGCATTGGCCTTCAGCTATTTTTCATGCTTTAAACAGCGTTCAAAAGACGTTTGGTAACACCTGCAGGCACGCCAAATGGCCCCTGGACGCCGGGGGAAAGCTTCCGGGCCTGCCGTTTAGAGGTAAAATAGGCCTCCAACCCACAGCAGACAAGCGCGAGCAGCTATAAAAAATATAGCGCGCAGGGCTGATCCAGGCTAGCCCGAAAGGGGGCCAGCAACCGCCGAAGGGCGGTTACCTGGTCCGCAAAGTGCTTGATTTAGGGGAAGGAAGCCCCAAATTCACTGCATGAACGCCACCCAACCCCATCCCCACAAAACCGACCTCACGGTCACCCACGTACTGGCCGAGCTGCTGGAACGGCTTGAGCACAGCGCGGTGCCGGTGGGTGCCGAGCAGTACCGCTCCGTGGTGCTGCACCTGGTCAACGAACTGGGCGATGTGGAACCCGGCATGGCGCTGGGCGCGCTGCTCGACACGCACCCGGCTGCGGCAGAGCTGTATGAAAACGTCAATTACCAGTACGCGGGCCTGTGCCGGTCTGCGCTGGACGCCTCGCTCGCTGCCGAGCTGAAGGCCAAAGAGGCCATCGAAAAGGCCATGAAACCCATCAACCCCCAACTGAAGGAAGACCCCAACCATGGCAAGAGCTGACGCCAAAACCGCCGTACTCGCTGACGGCCTGCGCTACAAGTCCAAGGTGTCGGGCTCACCGTTTGCTGCCACCACGTCATTTGGCGCTGCCACGATGTCGTGTTTCATGTGCGGCAAGCACCGCGCCCGCTCCCTGATGGGCACCCGTAAAGTGCTGGGCAAGTCCCAGGCCGTGTGCTCGCCCTCGTGCAAGGCACTCGACGAAGCCCTCGAAAACGCCGCCAACCAGGCCTGAAGCTGAACCACGAGGCCGGCGTCGCTGGCCTCTACCTGGCTATTCACGGCCATCCACGGCTCCCCATCGACGCCGATGGGGCCGTACGGCTCCTTGATCACTGCGCACACCCGGGCGCATACTGTGCTGAAGACTTTTTCAACGTCTGAACGCACAGCTAAAAGGTGATTCTCATGGCCGATTCGTCCCAACCCGACCCGTTTCTCGAACCCGACGACGCCATCGACCATATCCATGGCCCGGCGTCGGCCCCGGTCACCGTCGTGGAATACGGCGACTTCGAATGCCCGTCCTGCTTTCAGGCCTACGGCGCCCTGAAGGTGATGCTGCCGCACTTCGGGCGCCAGCTGCGTTTTGTCTTCCGGCACTTTCCGCTGCGCGAAGTGCACCCCCATGCCGAACTGGCCGCCGAAGCGGCGGAAGCCGCCGGCGCACAACACAAGTTCTGGCCCATGTACGAGTTGCTGTTCACGAACCAGCACCACCTCAAAGACAAGCACCTGCTCGACTACGCCGCCCAGGCCGGCCTGGACATGGCCCGCTACCAGAACGAAATGAACGACCACGTCTACCTGCAGCGCGTGCAGGAGCACATGCAAAGCGGCCGCCACCTGGGCGTGCGCTCAACGCCGGCGTTTTATGTCAACGGCGTGTTCTGTGATGTGTCGTTTGGGCTGCAACATCTGCATGAGGCTATCGACAAGGTGTTGACCAGCCAACAGACTTAACCGTCAACAGGCTGACGCGGCGTCACCAGCGTCTTCTGCAAAAATGCCAGGTCCAGCCAGCGGCCAAACTTGAAAGCCGCCTGTTTGATCGTGCCGCTGTGTTCAAAGCCCAGGCGCTTGTGCAGTTCGATGCTGGTGGTGTTGTCCAGATCAATCGCGCCGACCAGAACGTGCATGCCTTGCGCTTCAGCCCTGGCCACAATCGCCTCCAGCAGCTTGCGCCCCAGGCCCAGGCCGCGGCTGTCTTTCTCCACGTAGACCGAATGCTCCACCGTGTATTTGTACGCCGGAAACGCGCGGAAGGTGCCGTAGCTCGCAAAACCCAGCAGCTTGCCGCTGTCGTCTTCCATCCCGACCACAGGAAAGCCGTTGGCGCGCTTGGTGGCAAACCAGGTCACCATGCTTTCAGGTGCGCGTGGTTTGTAGTCGTACAGCGCCGTCGAGTTGACGATCGCCTCGTTGAAGATGGCCAGGATTGCACTGGCATGGCGTTCTTCGGTGCATTCGACGAGATGCATGGGGATTCCTTTCGGGCGAGAGAGATTTGTCTACTATAAGAGATTATTTGTCCCTTATGATAGACGAATGCTTTTTCTGAAAGACACCCCATGACGATTGACGCCCTGATCGCGTCGCGGCTGCTGGCCCTGCGCCAGGCCCAGGGCCTGAGCCTGGCGCAACTGGCCGAGGTGTCGGGCGTCAGCAAAGCCATGATCTCAAAGGTGGAGCGCGTCGAAAGCAGCCCGACCGCCATGATCCTTGGCCGCCTCGCAGCCGGCCTGGGTGTGCCGCTGGCGCAGCTGCTCACCGAAGACAAGGAAGAAGAGGCCGGCCGCCGGCTGCGAAAGAAGGCGGAACAGGCAGTGTGGCGCGACCCGCAAGCCGGCTACCTGCGGCGCCAGGTGGCAGAGCGCGGGCCCGACCACGGCGTCGAGATGGTGGAAGTCGAGCTGCCGCGGTCGGCCAGGGTGGCTTACCCGCGGTGGAGCGGCCAGCCCTACCGGCAGCGCCTCTGGCTCGTCGAAGGCGGCTTGCGCGTGGAATACGGCGACGAAATTTTCAAGCTCGAACCCGGCGACTGCCTCGACTTCGGCGTTGACCGCCCCGTGGCCTTTAAGACCCTGGGGCGCAGCGCCTGCCGTTATTTGCTGGTCGTCTGGCCCGGCTGAATTTGTCGCCCCTTAACTGGCAGCAGTAGACCCCGGCACAGCCGCGACGTCAGGCGCCGCATGGCGCGCGCGTATGCGCCGCACCTGCAGCGCCGCCCCAATGAGGTAAAGCAGCAAAAGCACGCCCGTGGCGGCCTTGAGCTCAGGCGCATCGGCGTTGGGCAGCAGTGGCGCACCCAATGGCAGGCGTGTCGATGTCTCGGTGATGGCCGGAATCATGTGGAACAAAAAGGTGATCGAATAGCCCAGCGTCTCAACATACGGCGAGGCACGGCCCAGCACCTTGGTGGTGCCCGCCACCCAGGCAATGCCCAGCACCAGCAAGGTGATGATGCCCAGCGCATGCGGCTTGCCAAAGCCGCCGTGCTGAAAGATGCCAAAGCCGGTGAGGCAGGTGAGCACCGTGGTCCAGATATAGACCTTGCCCAGTGTGGACGCGGCGATGATTTCCTTGTCGCGAAAGAAGGCCATCACGGCAGCCGCAACGGCCACCAGGCTGATGGCGGTGTGGATCACACCCAAGTACGTTAAACCATAGATCATCGGAATCTCCTTGTGCCCCTGCCAGGTGAGGGACGTGGGGTTGAACAAGCTGACATGGGTACCCATGCAAACGCCATGCCGCGCAGATTGTTGCTGGTGACGCCGCTTTTGCCTATGACTTTTCGGCTTGCCCGGCCACGGCCCGATAATCGGTAGTACACCGTGGCCGCAGCGCGTCACTTTTTAGATCAGAAGTACTCATGAAAAAAACCTACCAGCTCAACATCGAAGGCAAAAATCGCGACCGCCTGCTCGATGCCGCCAAACACGACATCCGCAAATACCTCAAGCGCGAACGCGCCAAAGCCTTGCCCAAGGGCGTGGATTTTTGGGACTTTGACTGCAAGTCTGGCGCGAGTGATGCGGCTGCTTCGGAGGTGCCGGTGGCAGACCTCATCAAGTCGATTGACGAGATCTTGAAAGACGGCGCGCCGCAGTTCTATGTGGAAGTGGTGGCCAAGGGCGGCGTCAAGGTGCCCCGTGCGCGCAATGAGGGTGACGACGATTTCGCTGACGTCGAATAAGCATGCGCAGACTTGTTGCGCTCCTGCTGATGGCGGTGTTCGCCACGTCAGCGAATGCGGATCCGAATCTTGTCGGCCAGTGGAAGTCTGACTCCGACATCAGCATGCGCTTCAATAACGAGCGCGCAAAGCTGGATAGCAAGACGGCCCTGTTTCTTTCGCAGCTCATGGGTCATATGACCCTGACCTTTACGGCAGAGGCCATGACTTCCGAGCTGCCGAACCTGGAGACGAAAACGCAGGAAGGCCGAAAGAGGCCACTGACAGGTTTTCGTGAAACGCATCCCTACCGTGTCCTGGCCGTTGCTTCGGATTCGGTCGCAATCAAAACCGTTGCGGTAGTGACCGGCAGGGACACCATCATTGTCTATAACTTCATAGGCCCGGACATGCTGTGGGTGTACGCAGGCGGCGAAGACAACTCGGAGAGTCTTCATCTTCGTGAATATTATGTGCGGGTGAAGGAAGTGCCCAAGCCCGACGTGCCCAAAGACGCCCGTCCCTAGGGACGTCTCGCCCCACGGGAGGAATTTTTCGTGGGTATGCGTTTTCTCATGAAACCACAGGAACCTGTATGAGACGTTGTTCATGGTGGGTGATCGTGGGGTTCGCATTGCTGGTGCTCGCGTTTGCAGGGTGGGGCGCGGGTGAGTGGTACGCAAGGAGCTTCGTTCCTGACACGCCGGTCAGGATGGACAGTAAAAACTTCACTCATTCACCCCGAAGCGATTTCCTTCTCCGTTTATGGCTGCTTTCGTTCTCTATCCTCGTGCTGGCAGCTTTCACCAGTGTGATCGGCTTGCTCATCGGCCCGAGGATGCGCGCTTGCCTGCTCGCAGGGCTTGCGGGGCCGCTTCTACTTTGCATGCTTGTGGCTACGCCGGCAATTGTGAGCACCGTGCAACAAATCATGCGTGCGCTTTAAGCTGCGTGGCAGCATAGGCGCGGGCCTCGACTGCGCGGGATGAGAAACTACGGCTTATGGACAGAGACCCAGAAGCCCCACAAGGCCCTTTCCCCGACACCATCAAGCAGGGCGAAGTGTTCTGGATTGAAGCCGATCCCTCACGCGGCTCCATCCCGGGCTCCCCGCATCCCCATGTCGTTGTGCAGGAGGACGTGTTCAACCGCTCCCGCATCAGCACAGTCATTGTTTGCGCGCTGACTTCCAACCTGAACCGCGCCACGGAGCCGGGCAATGTCTTGCTGGAGCCTGGGGAGGGCAGTCTCGAGAAGCAAAGCGTGGTGGTTGTGTCGCAGGTGTCTTCCGTGTACAAAACACGCTTGGGTGCGCATATCGGGACGCTGTCAGGTGAGCGGGTTCAGCAGATATTGGCGGGGATGCGGTTTCTGCAGGCATCGTTTCTTCATCGATAGTCCCGGTAGCACCGTGTCAGGCAATTTCTGCTGCCTGTGCCTATTGTTCGCTACCTGAAGGTCAACACATGCAAGCGCCAAGTGCCTCCACAATCACATTGCTTGTGCTTCTTCCATTGATCGTGTGGCGCGTCTATGCGCGCTTTCGCCGCATGGTCGGGCGCCAGCGCCTGTCGAGGATCCGCCCCTGGGTCACTTTGTTCATCTTTCCCGTGCTGCTTGCGTTGCTTGGCTTCGCCGCGCATGAACATCTCGAACGGCTTTGGTGGTTGGCCGGTGGGCTGGGCCTAGGCGCATTGCTTGGTGTTTTCGGCCTAAGCAAGACGCGCTTCGAGCCAACACCCTAAGGGCTGTTCTATACGCCCAACGCGCATCTGGGCATTGCGCTTTCACTGCTGTTCGTCGGGCGCATCGCCTATCGCCTGTTCGAGGTCTATGTTGCAGAGCCCACAGTGCAGCACGGAATGGGCGACTTCGCACGCAGTCCGCTCACGCTCGCTGTCTTTGGGCTGCTTGCGGGTTACTACATCAGCTACGCGGTGGGTCTTGTACGCTGGCGATTTCGTGTTTTGCGGGCCAAGAGGGAGCGTGACGCGCTGGGGCCAGATGCTTAAGACTTCGCCAACTTAATAGATTGACCCGGATATCACTTTTAAGAGTCGTCGCAATTCGTCCCCTGAAATCTCAGATGTAAGGGGCATCAAAGCGCATTGCCTCAGGCCCCTCGCCGCAATTCAAAGACGACTGCAAACGGCGTCAACGAGAACGCCGACATCACAAGCGTACACGCCCGCAGAGTTCGCCGAGTTCAACTCAATGATTTTCATCTCCCCGCCAGTGATCGCAATATCAATAGTGAAAGCCTTGTTGGGCATCCAATCATCTACGCAAGCTTGTGCGAATTCCCTGACGGCAGGCGGTACTTCGCTGGAGACCGAGAGGTGTTCGCCGACTTTGTAGCGTGACCCAGTCACGATTACTCCATCGATAGCAAAGAGGCGGAACTCAGCCTCGATCTCGGTCAACGGCGCCATCACCACGCGGTCGCCTGGAAGGAGCGTTACGTCAGGATCATTGGAAACTCGCGTCACACCGTCGCGAAATTCTTCTAGCTCCTGCCACGTCATGACTGTGCCTGCGAAAGACTTGCTATCCAACGTTGGCCGAATGAAAAATCGCTCCCAAGTGCGCGGCAGCTCGGCTAGTGAAGCGCAAATAGCCGACGAGTTTAGGGCTCGGGAACCGTACATGTCCAGCATGAGTTCATAGTCCAGGTTCGCGTCGAAGTAACCAGGCTTCCATCCGCGCGCTTTCGCTACGTTGCCAAGTCCTGTGCTGCCATATACAAAAATCCCTTCTCCAGGAAGGTCGCTTGGTTCGGAGGCGAGTTCGTGAAAAAATGGAATCAAGCTAACCAGGCTATAGGCCGTGCCGCGGGCCTGCAGTGCTTGCTCGAAGCGACTGAGATCTGCTGGGTTGATGAGATTCCGCTGTAGTATCCAATGCATGGGTCGCTAACGATATGACGAGGTGGTTGCAGCGATCAATTCTAGACTCGTGCTACGGAGCTCTGTGCCAAGATGACCTTCGTCAAAGGCGCCAAGCTAGACGATCCGTCAGGCCTCCTTAACTCCAGCCTCGAAGGCAACACCCGCCGCGCGCTTGATTTTCATGAGGGCGACAAGATTGATGAGAAGGCGTTGAAGGCGCTGGTGCGGGCGGCTGCGAGGTTGAATAAGTTGTAGGGCTAGTAGCCGTACCCGCCTCTTAAAATATCAATGATTTGCGCCTGGCGCTGCGGCTAACGCTCCAGCAGGCGCTGGAGCTGTACTGATATGTAGCACGGCCATCTCTATTGGCGTGATTGTTCCTTCAAACCTGTCATCAAAGTTAGTCATCTGAACACAGAACGTTCGGTGTGCTGTGTTGTAGAAACTTCGCAAGACAAAGTCCATAAATCTAAACGGTGTCACCGGAGCGGACACTGGGATCCTGCAGTTCTTATATTGCCCAAGTGTTAAGTGAGATCGTGGGTGATGCAACTCCTTAAAAACAGCGTCGGAGGAGTCGTAGTCAAAGCGCAGAGGAAAAGCCACCAGATTTTTCATGACCACTTCCGCATAGATTTCATCTGTTTCGTAGATATCTGAATGATTCTGAAACTCCAACAAATTGGGAGACGGAAAATATGCAAGTCGATGTGAAACTAGCTTGTCGTTAGCAAAACGATACATCAACTGAATCAGGGCGCCATCCAGCATCTTTATGTTGTAGGTCTGAGTTCGGTCAAGTTCTCGATATATGTCCTGGTAGGGAGTGTTTTTCAGCACAATGCTCAGCTTATCGGCGCCACTGAAAGAAACTTCCGACATACCACCAGCTCCAGTCGTTAAACTGGGAAACTTTTGTTCGTTGCACAGGCTAAGGCCTATCAAGTCAGCGGTAATGGTCTTCACCTGCTCATATATTCGAGCGGCAGGAATCGTCACTTTTTCTTCTCCTTCAGCAACTCCCTCAGCATGTCGATCTGCTCTCCGGGGAGATCCTCTACGAAAACTCGGCCCGACTTAAAGTCATTAAGAAGTTTTCCTAAATTTTGCTGGCCATCTCTAATTAATTTGTCGTCCTTTTCCCTGTTAATAATGTTGAGATGAGTGCGCTCTTCGGAAGTGGGGTACCGAAATTTGAGTTCAAACTCGTGCGCCTTAACGCGCTCAAACTCCTCCTCCAACTTTTTCATCCGTGGACCAAATCCCAAGACTCGAACCCACCCCTTACTACGAGTGATAGCCGTAAAGAGCTGGCTACGAACCCTGGCGAGACTACCTCCGGAAGAAAAACAATCTTGCGCGTTAATGATGTAAACCATACCCGCTTCGTTTCCCTTCGCCCTAAAGATCCCGGTGAAGGCAACGGAGTCGCCACTTTCAGCAAAAAAGATATCAGGTGAAGTGTCTACCCCGGCCAAATGCGTTTTTATTGATTTCTGAAAAAGCAGTTTGCGGACCGGACCAACCACCGACTTGGTAGTTAGCGGGTCCGGATTGATCACAATAATGTCATCGGGTTGAAGCTCATCCGTTTCAAGATTGGCCTGGATACTTGCAGCGAGCCACTCATTTTGGGCATCGGAATTTGCAAAGCTGTGAAACTGAATTAGATCGTCAATAGGCGAGTGGTCTTCTAAAAAAAGTGGGCTACTAGAGGCGGGACGTGCAAGCGCCACGTTTTCACCATCTTCGAGTTGGCCATCCACTACTTCGTACCCTACGTCCAGCCAGAGGCTACCTTGATCGAACATCTGTATGAGTCCAGAAGTCTCTCCTTCGGGCGGTGTCCTGTAAATTCCAAACCCTAGAGCATGGGCCGTCGCCAGCAGCGGACGAGAATTTCTGTAGCATTTTTCCAGGATGATGTCTTGCTGCGGTTTTCCATCTTCTTTCGCACCAAAGCTCACCCTTGGGGTGCCGTCTGACTTCGAGCCGAATATTTCCTCCGGGGGGGGGAGTGAACTATTGCCAAGATTTTGCAGCTCGTCATATGCATACACAAGGCGCTTTTTCTCACTCAGCAATTGGTAGCAGATCATCAAAAAAGCAGGTGACAGATCCTGAGCTTCATCAACCAAGATCGCGTCGTATAAGGGTTCAATTTGGCGGCCGTCGGAATCCTTCAGTGCGGTCTCGCATACTCTTTCGAACTCGCGTCCCGAGGGAAACCGGTTTCTTGCACCTTGCAGATCAAAGTACTCCACTTCAGCTTGCTTGCAGAAAGAGTAATAAATTCCGTTTCGCTCGCTGGAACCCGGTGCACCCCACGAATGAAGAATTTCTAAGTTCTCCCAATCCGGCTCTTCATTTGTTTGTTCAATATAAAAAGTGTTTATGAGGCGTCGAAACTGCGCCTTCAAGGCTCGCGTGTGAAAAGTAACTGCGATCTTCCATTCGGGATGCTGCGCGTGCAGGTATGCGGCCTTCAAAGCAAGAACAATTGTTTTTCCAGAACCTGCTAAGCCTCTAATCCGTTGTACTCCTTCAACGGTCTCAATTACGGCGCGCCCCTGAAGGTTGTCTAGATTTGCGATTGAGTCCTCTAGTGACTTCAGCTTTGCACCGCGAGAGTCCACCTTTTCAATGCTGCGCTTTTTCTTGCCTTTTCTGATGGTGGAGATTGATTGAATAACGGCAACGGCCTCTTCATAAGCTTGCGCTTCAGTCTCTATCGCATCAAGGCAATCACGCAAGGATCCCTCATTGGCCAATATATAGTCGTCGTTCGTCAGATTTGCTGCCGCCGCAATCGGAGCGAATGTAATGGTTGTGACGGACACCAACAGAGTTCGACCCTTCATCAAAGTCCGGTGGTTCCTCAGCTTCGCTTCAAGCTTATTAGCGCTGTCGTCCTGCAGTTCCTCGTAGCCCTCGACATCCTTCCCTTCCACCAAATTGAAAAGGACTATGCCTTTTTGAGGGCTCACCCACAATGCGTCAATCGGGTACGCCCCTTCAGGGGTACCAATAACCGGATAACCTAAGTACAACGCACCTTCAAGGTCAGGGTTCGCGCTGAAGAATGCAGCGAGGCGCTGACTGGATATCGGCTTCTTTGTTGTTCCTCTTATTGTTGTGATCACTGGAATCCTTTCGTGTAGCTAGGCACTATTCGCCTCTGTAATGACCATTGTGACCCACAAAACAGCGGTAAATTTGTAGTTTTTTTTTGGAAAAAGGGTGTTGAGCGTCCCAAGTTGCTGGAGATCAGCCGCGACCAAACAGCCCAACGCAGTTCTATGAGGCAGGGCTCTGGCGTTTGATCGGGCGCTTACATAGCGATTATTCCATCAGGGCAATAAAAAAGCCCGCTATAAAATTAATAGCGGGCTTTCTACTGCCTATAAGGTTTACTTTGGCTCCTCGATCTGGGCTCGAACCACGGACCTACGGATTAACCGTCCGACGTTCTAACGCCGGTCTTTACTTTCGGCTGCCGCCGCCCGCAATTTGTCCTTCTTGCTAGGCCGCTTCCCTTTGATGCCGCCGGTCCCCGCAGGGTCAACCGGGTTCGTTGGCAGCACTTCCACCGGCTCAAACCCCGCCACCTGCTCCCGCGCCACCTTGATGCCCAGGCGCTTTTCGATCAGCTTGAAATGCGCCTCAGTCGCCGCACTCACAAAACTCACGGCAACACCTGATTCACCAGCCCGGCCGGTGCGGCCTATGCGGTGGGTGTAGTCGGTCACTGAGCGCGGCAAGTCGTAGTTCACGACCACGGGCATTTGCGCAATGTCGATGCCGCGTGCGGCGACATCTGTGGCCACCACGACCTGCACGGCCTTGATCTTGAAGTCTTGCAGTACCTGGGTGCGTTTGCCCTGGCTGAGTTCGCCGTGGAAGGGTTCGGCTTCGATGTCGACTTTGCGCAGCTTGTCGGCCACGATTTCGGCGGCGTGTTTGGTGGCAACGAAGACGAGCACGCGTTCCCACTTTTCGGTTTGCACCAGGTGGCGCAGCAGCTGGGTGCGGCGGGGGGCGTCGACTTCGATGGCGCGTTGGGTGATGTCGGGCACGGCCTGCACCACGGCCGCCACCTCAATGCGCTGCGGGTTGTGCAGCAGGCTGGCGGCCAGCGCTTCAATGGCGGGCGGGAAGGTGGCTGAGAAAAACAATGTCTGGCGTTTGGCCGGCAGCAGGGCGAGGATGCGGTTCAGCTCTTCGCCAAAGCCCAGGTCCAGCAGGCGGTCGGCTTCGTCGAGCACCAGGGTGCCGGTAGTGCCCAGCGTCAATGCGTTGTGGTCAATCAGGTCAAGCAGGCGGCCCGGCGTGGCGACCACGATGTCGGCGCCGCCGCGCAAATTCATCATCTGCGGGTTGATGGAAACGCCGCCAAACACAATGGCGACCTTAATTCGTTTCGGCAGGTATTTGGCAAAACTGACAATGGCCTCACCGACCTGCGCTGCCAGCTCGCGTGTGGGCACAAGGATCAGTGCGCGCACGGGCCGGTGCTGACCGGTCGAGGCGGCTTGTGAAGTGGCCAGCTGCTGCAGCAGCGGCAGCGAAAAAGCTGCCGTCTTGCCTGAGCCGGTCTGGGCCGAGCCGAGCACGTCGCGCCCTTCAAGAATGGCCGGAATGGCGGCGGACTGGATGGGAGTGGGCGCGGTGTAGCCTTTTTCCTCCAGGGCGCGCAGCAGCAGCGGCAAAAGCGAGGGCGTGAAACCAAGGGAGCTAAAGGGCATGGGGAAAGTGTGGAGGAGAGAAGAGGGGGAGGGCCGCGCGCAGGGCGCGTGCGGTGAGGCGGTGCGCTGCCGTCTGAAGCCCCAAGTTTAAGCCTCGGGCCTTCTTCAAGGCTGTATTTGGGTGGTGGGTGTTAGCCGCATTGCCTTCCGCATCTACCTGACCCAGTGGATTGCTATAAAAAATATAGCTGCTCGCGCAGATTCCTATTGGGCTGCAGCCACTATTTGCTCAAGAATTTGGCCCTGGTTGCTGCGCAGGCGCCAGAAACAGCAGCGCGCAGGCCGATGCGCCCAGTGCGCACAACACGCAGCCCAGCACCACCCAGCGAAACGCGGCCACCAGCACCTCAGGTGAGGCGGCCTGCAGCGGCCCGCCCAGGCTGGCGGCAAACACCACGCCCAGCACGGCCACCGCCAGCAGGCCGGCCACGCGCGCCACGGCGTTGTTGATGCCGGAGGCAATGCCTGCGTGGGTAGAAGGCACGGCGTTCATTACCGTGGTGGTAAGCGGCGCCACGGCAATCGTCATGCCCAGGCCCAGCATCACCATGGCCGGAAAGAAACCCGCCCAATAAGACCAACCCACGCCGGGCAGGGCCAGCAGTGCAAAGCCCGCAGCCGCCACGGCCGGCCCGGCCATCAGCATGCGCCGCGCACCGAAGCGCTCTGTGAACTTGGCCGTGGCCGGTGACAAGAAG
Source organism: Polaromonas sp. P1_F8 (assembly GCF_056405635.1). Lineage (NCBI taxonomy): Bacteria > Pseudomonadati > Pseudomonadota > Betaproteobacteria > Burkholderiales > Comamonadaceae > Polaromonas > Polaromonas sp. P1_F8. The sequence continues at coordinate 161,216 of NZ_JBFUBS010000001.1, forward strand.
CCAAGCAGCAGCGACAGCGGCAGCAGCGTGGCGCCCGCGGCGGTGGTGGAATATTTGAAGGCGCCAATCAGCACAAAGGGCAAAAAGAACAATGCGCCGCTGAGCGCAAAGTACAGCAGCAGGGTCAACAAATTGGTGCCAACAAAGTCGCGCGACTTGAAAAGGCCCAGCGGCATCATGGGCGCACGCGTGCGCGCCTGCGCGTAGACAAACGCCACCAGCAGAACCACGCCCGCCGCAAACGGGCCCAGCACGCTGATGGCCTGCCAGCCGCGCTCGGGCGCCAGCGTGAGGCCGTAAGTCAGCGCGCCCAGGCCGCCGGCCACCAGCAGCACGCCCAGCCAGTCGAGTTGCTGCGGTGCCTCGGGGTCGCGGCTGTCGGGTACGGCGTACAGCGCCAGCCACACGGTGGCCACGGCCATGGGCAGGTTCAAAAAGAAGATGGACCGCCACGACACGGCGTCGACCAGCCAGCCGCCCAGCACCGGCCCTGCCGCGCCGGTAATGGCGGCCCATGCGGCCCAGGTGCCAATCGCCTTGCCGCGCGCTTCACCCTCAAACACGTTGCCAATAATGGCCAGGCTGGCCGGCACCAGCAGCGCCGCGCCCACGCCCTGAATGGCGCGCGCGGCAATCAACGCCAACGGCCCAGGTGCAAAGCCGCAGGCCACCGAGGCGGCCGTAAATATGGCGATGCCGAGGATGAAGATCTTGCGGCGGCCAAACCGGTCGCCCAGCGAGCCGCCCACCAGCACCAGTGAGCCTAGCGCCAGCAGGTAGGCATTGATGACCCACTGCATGGCGGCCAGCCCGCTGGCCGAGTCACCGGCCAGGTCGCGCTGGATGGCGGGCAGGGCGATGTTGACAACCGAGCCGTCGATGAAGGCCATGGAAGAGCCCAGCACCGTGGCCGCCAGCGCAAGCTTGGGGTGGGCCGTTTTGCCGCAGTCGCCGCCCTGGGCGCGGATGATGCCTTCGTCACAAGGGGCGTGCGGGTTGGCGGGCATGGGGTCTCCTGCGATAGCTGGTTGGGAGGTGATTCTTTGATTTGACAAATTGTCTGACAATAGATAATATTTCCAGATGACGACACACCTCGCGCAGCCACCCATGCCCCATCCTGCCAGTTCCCTGCCGTCAAAGGCAAGCAGGCCGGCTGACGCCCAACTCCTGCTGCTGGACAAACACGCGGTCGAGTCCCTGCTGATGCCCGCCGATGTCCTTGCGGCCACGCGCGAGGCCTTCGTGCTCCACAGCCAGGGGGAGGGCCGCGTGTTCTCCCTGGTGCGTGAAAGGCTGGCCACCGGTGGCGTGTTTGGCATCAAGTCGGGCGACGTGGGAGCGCAGTCGCTGCTGGGCTTCAAGGCGGCCGGTTTCTGGCCCGGCAATCCCGCGCGGGGCGCCGACGCCCACCAGGCCACCATCATGCTGTTAGACCCCGCCACAGGCCGGCCGACCTGCCTGATCGACGGCAACGCCGTTACCACCGAGCGCACCGGCGCCGCCGGCGGCCTGGGCCTGCAGCTGGCGCGGCAGGACAGCCGCACGGTGTGTGTCTTTGGCACTGGCGTGCAGGCGCAGGCGCAGTTGCGCTTTGCCCTTCGCCAGTTGCCTAGGCTGCGCCAGGTGTTTTACGCCACGGCCAATGGCCAGCCCAAAGCGGCGTTTGAAGCGGTGTTTGCGGGTGGACCCTGCGCCATTTCGCATGCGGCAGACGTGAATGCCGCCGTGGCCCAAAGCGATGTGGTGATCACGGCCACCACCGGCAAGGGCCCGCTGTTCGAGTTGGCCGCTCTCCAGCCCGGCACCCACATCAATGCCGTGGGCAGCGACACCAAAGGCAAACGCGAGCTGCCCGAAGGCTTGCTCGCCAGGGCGCGCGTGTTTGTGGACGACGCCGCCCAATCGCGCAGCATAGGCGAGCTGCAATGGGCGCCCGAAACCGCCTGCACTGAAATCGGCGATGTGCTGTCGGGCAAGGCGGCCTTTGTGCGCGGCGCCGGCGACATCACCGTGTTCGACATGACCGGCATCGCCCTGCAAGACCTCACGGTCGCCCGCTTGCTGGAGCAGCGCGCGCGCCTTGCCGGCAAGGGCCAAAGCATTGCCTGGCCCTGGTAATAGTTTGACGCCCTTACGTTCTGGAGATTCCCTTGACCGCCAACCAGCCCAACCCCCTGGCCACACTCGACACGCCCGCCGCGTTGATTGACCTGCCGCGCATGCAGCGCAACATCGCGCGCATGCAGCAGCGCATGAATGCACTGGGCGTGCGTTTCCGGCCCCACGTCAAAACCAGCAAGTGCACACCGGTCGCGCAAGCCCAGGTGGCCGCGGGTGCGCAGGGCATTACCGTCTCCACACTCAAGGAAGCCGCGCAGTTTTATGCCGACGGCTTCACCGACATCCTCTACGCGGTCGGTATGGTGGCCACCAAGCTGCCGCAGGCGCTGGCCTTGCGGCGCCAGGGCTGTGATCTGAAAATCATCACCGACAGCGTGGCGTCGGCCGCTGCCATTGCCGCCTTCGGCCATGAGCACGGTGAGAAGTTTGAAGTCTGGATAGAAATCGACAGCGACGGCCACCGCTCCGGCATCAAGCCCGGCGAGGCCGCCTTGCTGGACGTTGCCCGCACGTTGCACGAAGGCGGCATGCAGCTGGGCGGCGTGATGACACACGCGGGTTCGAGCTACGACCTCAACACCCCCGAAGCGCTGGTGGCGATGGCCGAGCAGGAGCGCGCCGCCTGTGTGGAAGCTGCCGAACGCGTGCGCTCTGCGGGCTTTCCGTGCGCTGTTGTCAGCGTGGGCTCCACACCGACGGCGCTGTCAGCTGCGCAGCTCAAGGGCGTCACGGAAATGCGCGCCGGTGTGTATGTGTTTTTTGACCTGGTGATGCACAACATCGGCGTGTGCGGGGAAGACGACATCGCACTCAGCGTGCTGACCACGGTGATCGGCCACCAGCCCGAAAAAGGCTGGGCGATTGTGGACGCCGGCTGGATGGCCATGAGCCGCGACCGCGGCACGCAAAAGCAGCAGCATGACTTTGGCTACGGCCAGGTGTGCCGCACGGATGGCACGGTGCTGCCGGGGTATGTCCTCAGCGGCGCCAACCAGGAGCACGGCATCCTCTCGCACGAAGGCGCGCCCGATACCGACATTGCCGCGCGCTTTCCCATCGGCACACAGCTGCGCATCTTGCCCAACCATGCCTGTGCCACCGGCGCGCAGTATCCGGAATATCACGCGCTGGCTGAGAACGGTGAACTGGCAACCTGGAGCCGCTTGCACGGCTGGTGAGTTGCGGTTTGCGTGCGGCCAAGTGCTATTAAAAACATAGCTGCTTGCGCCCGACCTTATTGGTCTGCAGGCCTTTTTTTCTTGGAAATTCTTTGAGGCAACTCACTTGCACATGGTGTAGCCGCCGGTCTCCAGGTGGAAATGGTCCTTGTGCGCAGCGTTGTAGTCGGGGCCCAGCACACCCTTGAAGTATTTGCAGGCCCCTTTGTGGGCGTCGCGCAGCAACAGTGCCTCGGGCCCGGGCGGCGCAGCGTCGTCTTCGTCGGGCCAGTGTTTCAGCACCGTGACACGCTTGCCGCTGGCCAGCGTGAAGGCGGAAATGTCCAGCGCATTGGCAGTGGCATGGCGGCTGCGGGAACGGGCCGGTGCATTGGGCGGCGCGCCTTCGCCGCTGTTGATGTTGCGGCAGGCATAACTGCCCAGGTGGTCAATGCCGGCCACGCGCTGGCCAAAATGCAGCTGCGCGGCCGGCTGCAGCGCATTTCTTTCCCACATGAAGAACGACAGCGCCATGGGGCAACTGAGCGGCAGGGCCGCGCCTATGCGCACGGGCGCCGTGCGCAGCCGCACCGCATTGCTGAAACCGCAGCCGTCGCCCGTGCTGCGGTCGGGCAATTCGTCGTACTGCATGCCGGTGCTTGCCAGCGCGGCCAGGCAGCGCGCCGGGTCGTTGCGGGCGCGTGACAGTTTGTAAAAGGTCAGCATGTTGGGCGGCGCCGTCACTTCCAGTGGCGCCCACGGATTGATGTGCGTGGGTATCTGCAGGGCGCCGCTGTAAACCCCGTACGCCGCCGTGACAAGGCCGCTCCACAGGGCCAGCCATACCCAGCGGCCCCAGCGCAGCTGCCTGGCTGGCGCTGCGTCGGGCGGAAGGCCGGAGTCTGGGGGAAGGGGCATGGTGTTCGTTGATAAGCGGGGGTGCAGCCATGAGCGTACAGGCCTGCTAGCCCAAGATGGCCGGATTTGTTCTCTTGCGCCGAAATCCCGACTGCTGCAGGAGGATTCGACATGCAATTCGTCGTTTAATGGCATCGTCTGACTGATGCCAAAGCCCGCGCGCACAAGCTGCGGGCAACAGGCTTAACGGAGTATTTTGATGGCCGACAACGCAACCCACACCCCAGCCCAATCCCCGCTGGCTGCCGACACCAGCCGGCACCACCAGATGTTTCCGGTGCTCAGCGCCGCTGAAATTGCACGCATCCAGCGCTTCGGCAAGGTGTTGCAGTTCAAGAAAGGCGAGAGGCTGTTTGCCGCCGGCGAGCCCGGCCCCGGCATGTTTGTGCTGCTCAAGGGTTCGGTCACCATCACCCAGCGCGACGGCCTGGGCCATGTGGTGCCCATCGTCAACCAGGGGCCGGGCCAGTTTCTGGCCGAGGTTGGCCAGCTGTCTGGCCAGAACGCGCTGGTGGATGGCCATGCCGAAGAAGATGTCGAAACCCTGCTGGTGCCGCCCGGCCAGTTGCGCGCGCTCATCATTGCCGAAGCCGACCTGGGCGAACGGCTGGTGCGCGCGCTGATTTTGCGGCGCGTGGCCTTGATAGAAGCCGGCGCCAGCGGCCCGGTGCTGATCGGCCAGCCCAACTCGGCCGGTGTGGTGCGCCTGCAAAGCTTTTTGAACCGCAACGGCGAGCCCAACCATGTGGTGGATATCGCCCAGGACGCAGGCGCCGCCGCACTGATGGAGCAATACGGTGTGGCCGCGGGTGATGTGCTGGCGGTGTGCCCGGATGGCTCGGTGTTGGTGAACCCCGACGAGAACCAGCTGGCGCGCTGCATCGGCATGGTCGACACGGAAGAACACGACGAGCTGTTTGACGTGATCGTGGTCGGCGCCGGACCCGCCGGGCTGGCCACGGCGGTATACGCCGCATCGGAAGGCCTGCATGTGCTGGTGCTTGACTGCCGTGCTTACGGCGGGCAGGCCGGCGCCAGTGCGCGCATTGAAAATTACCTGGGTTTTCCTACCGGCATTTCGGGCCAGGCGCTGGCCGGCCGTGCGTACGTGCAGGCGCAAAAGTTTGGTGTGGAAATGCTGATCCCCGCGCAGGCCCAGTCGCTGGACTGTGCCCACAAGGCCATCAAGGGCGAGCTGCAGGTGAAGCTGACCGACGGCCGCAAGTTGCGCGCCAAGACCATGGTGGTGGCCAGCGGTGCCCGCTATCGCCGGCCCGAAGTGCCGCGCCTTGAAGAATTTGAAGGCCGCGGTGTCTGGTATTGGGCTTCTGCGCTGGAAGCCAAAATGTGCAGCCAGACCGACGTCGTGCTGGTGGGCGGCGGCAATTCGGCCGGGCAGGCGGCGGTGTTTTTGTCGCAGCATGCGGCCAAGGTCAACATGCTGGTGCGCGGCCCCAGCCTGGCCGCCAGCATGTCGCGCTACCTCATAGACCGCATTGAAGCCGCGCCCAACATCGAGCTGCTGCCGCACACCGAGGTGGTGAAGCTGCACGGCGATGATGATGGCGACGGCAATGGCGGAACAGGCCTTTCCGGTGTGACCTGGCGCAACCGCAAGAGCGGCACCGAACACGCGGCGGATGTGCGCAACGTGTTCCTGTTTGTCGGCGCTGATCCCGAAACCAGCTGGCTGACAAGTTGCGGCGCAGCCATTGATGCACACGGCTTTGTCCGCACCGGGGAGGCTGTTACCTGCAAGCACTCCGACTACAAACCCGCTCCGCTGGAAACGAATATTCCGGGCCTTTTTGCCATTGGCGATGTGCGCAGCGGCTCGGTCAAGCGTGTAGGCGGCGCGATAGGAGAGGGCGCCGCGGTGGTGGCCATGATCCATCAGCACCTGGCGGCGATGGAGCGCACGGCGGTTGCTGCTTGACTGGAGCCTTGTATGCGTATCAAACCCTGCACCCACGTTCCTGCCGAGATGCACTCACCCAACTCAAGAGGCTGCGAAGAGTGCCTCAAGATGGGCGATACCTGGATGCATCTGCGACTCTGTGTGCACTGCGGCCATATCGGCTGCTGCGACGACTCCAAGAACCAACATGCCAGCAAACACCATGCGGCGACCGGGCACGCGGTGATCCAGTCGTTTGAGCCTGGCGAAAGCTGGATGTGGTGTTATGAACACCAGTTGCAGGTCGGTTAGGGCGCGGCAGCGGGCGGGGGCGCCGCCTTGGTCGTCTTGGTGAACTCCGTCGTGGCTACCATCACCGGGCTGGATTTCGGGCTGCGCTGCCAGTGTTCGTCGGCCGCTTTGTCCACGGCGTCCTTGTCGTAAACGCCTTTTGAAAGGTCGGCCCAAACGTGCACGTAGGTCCGGCACCAGGCGTCGTGTGCCTCATTGACCTTTTCTTCGGAAAGCTCCGGGGTGGGGCCTGGAGCGGGCTCGGGTTCTGTGACCATGCAGACATCCTAGCGGCCCAGGGCCGGCGAGTCTACTGTTGTGACGAGTAGAGAACCGGGAGAGTCTGGGCGAGCAGACTCAATTGAGCCACGAAGTCTTCAGGGACTGGCGTAAACGAACTCGGTATAACGCATTTTCGCGAGCTGCCATTCGTCCTTTAGTTCCACCGGCAAGTAAAACCGGGCGTCAAGCAAAAATGCGTACTCCACAGTACGCGGTGCTCCGGATTGGGGTGTGATCACGCATGAAACCGGCAGATAGTCTCCGCTTAACGAGGAGTTCAACTGCACTGCAGGCTGGCTAACTGCAGCTACTTTGCAAGCGACTGATTCGGTTCGCCGGAAATCGTTGGTGCGGCCAAACATGCCGGACGTTTTGACCTGTGATTCAACTTCAGTCTTGTACGAGAACTCGCCGCCTGGCGAAGGGTTGCAGATGGAAGGAACATTGGCGTCGAACGCAACCAGCTTTGCCCGGTTGCTGACATCAATATCGGACTTGATATTAAAAGGCACAAAGAGCTTGCCAATTGGCAGCGGGACGGCTGTTGATGTATCGACACTCGAGCCTGATTCAACCAGCAGTGTCACAAGGCCGCATAGACTCAGCGCTCGCCCGCGTCCCTTGCTTGAAGACCGGAACGCCGTCGTGGCTGTAATTCCGGCCAGCCCGTCATCCTGCATCGAGATCGCGCTGTATTCGTCGGCGTAGACCTTTGAGAAATTTGCCTTGTGGTTAATCTCATGCGTGGCAGCGTAGCGTTCAATGGTTCGCGCTGCCTTTCCTGCAGGAAGCTGTTCCAGTATTTTGGCCCGAACTTCAGGACTCAGAACAAGTTCCATGTCCGCGCTGCGCGCCTCAAGCGACAAGACGAGAAACAAGCTACCCAGCAACAGAAGGCGGGTGCGCATGAATTGGTTTCTGGTGATAAGAACAGAATGGGCGCTCATTTTTTAACAACCTTTTCGGTGACCGGCTTTTGTGTGTCGATGTCCTCAATCCATACCGAAGAGGACTCTTTTTTCAGTTCACCCTTCACCACGTACTTTCCGTTGGGCTGTGGCGTGAAATCCACCACGCCTTCAACCGAAAAGAAGGTTCCCGCCATCTGGCTCGCGATGGCTTGTATGGGTGCTGCAGTGGTGTGGCTGGCGCGCAGGGAGACTTTCATGGGCTTTGCCGGAACCTGCCTTTCGACGATTGACGTGGTCAACGCGAAGCCCCGTCCGTGGCTGGCGCTGGCGCTTGCCCCGAAGCTGTTTGCAATGCGGTTGCCGTCCACGCCATCAAGTACGAAAAGCTGCGCCTTGCTGCCATCTTCCGCAAAGCCGCTGTCAGCGACGGTTGCAACGGGGCCGGTGTAGCCCTCCGGGACGGGCTTGTAATTAGCGCATCCGGAAAGTACGACAAGAAGAAGGGCAGGCGCGATGAGTTTAAGTTTCATGACAAGGTCTGGAGGTTTTGGATGCGGGTGAGATTAGCTTGAGAAGACAAATTTGCCGGCCACTTTCTTCGGCGACAGGAAGCCCAGGTCCGGGAAAACTCTGGATTGGACGTAAAGGACAAAACCACACAAGGCCGCGCTGATGACCAGCCCGGCCAGGGTGCTGGTGGGCGCAGTGACGAAGCCGTCCAGCGTTCTTGCGACTCCCAATATGGAGAGCATTACATAGGCTTCGTATGCGACGGCCTTGTTGGCATAAAAAGCCCAGGCAAAGGCCAGTGGTACCAGCGTCATCAATGCGCTTGCGATCCAGGGAGCGTTCGGGCCAAGTTTGTAGCCGATTCCGTAGCCCACAAAGAAGGCAAGAATCGCCTGAATGAGCATGATCACGATCAACACCCAGACTTTCTCCCTGTGGGCTTCGGTGAGTTCGGGATCCGGGTGACTCGCAATCACAGTTGCGAGTTGCTTGTCTTTCATGCCCTGGCCGGACAACTGTGCAAACGTCGCGGTTTTTCCCTGCCCGGCGTCGAGTAATTCCCGCGCCATTTGCTTGACTTCGGATTTTTCCATCGGCTCCCCCTGTTGTATGAATTCTGACGGTGCGCGGACTGCGCCTGATTTTAGGTGCCGTGATTCGCTTGCGGTGCAAACGGGGCGGATTAAAAAGCACGCTCGTTGTTTGCCAGGGAAAACACCTTATTTCACGCAACCTATTCCCTGAAGCGCAGCCTTGACATCCGCTGGCCCCCGCACATGGACCGCCTGCAGCCCGGCGGCCCTTGCGCCTTCGACGTTGTCGGGATGGTCGTCAAAGAACAGGATGGCATTCAGGGGAACGCCGATCGCGTCAGCGACGTATTCAAAGGCCCGGCGCTCGGGCTTGCGATAACCCATTTCAGACGACACAAAAATGCGCTCGAATGACTGCGCCAGATCGGGATAGAGCGCTGTCCATGCTGCCTGGTGCGTGGCGTTGGTGTTAGAGAACACGTAGCAGGGAAGATGGGTGCGCGCCTCCTGCACCAGGTTGCGGGTTTCGGTGATTTCGCCGCCGAAAATGGCGTTCCAGCCTTTGGTGATGTGCGTGGGGTCGTCCTGCAACTCCAGGTTCGCGGCCAGGTGCGCGAAGTATTGCGCCGCCGTGATTTCGCCGCGTTCATGCTGCTGGTAAGGCAGGTCAGAACTGAAGGTGGCTTTCAGCTCTTCAAGGGACAACCGGGAAATCGGCTGCCAGTACTCAAGCACGCGGTTGAAATCGACATCGATCAACACCCCGCCGAGATCGAACAGAAGTGCCTGGATTTTGTGTGTGGTCATGGGATGGATTTTTTATATTCTTGCACGCGCTACGCTTCAATCGCCGGCTGACCACTGGGGGTTCCATACCGCCTCCCACAGATGCCGGTCTGGATCCTGAAAGTAGCCGGCATAGCCACCCCAGGCGGTGTCATGTGCTTCCTTGGTGATCACGGCACCCGCTTTTTTGGCCTGCGCCATGACGGCATCAACTTCTGCTTTCGAAGAGACGTTATGGCCCAGTGTGAATTCGGTTGCGCTGGCATTCTCCAGCGGAACACCCGAATCATGGGAAATGCTTTTGCGCGGCCAGAGGGCAAGCTTCAGGCCCGCCTGCAAGTCGAAGAATGCCACGGCGCCATGTTCGAGCTCGGCACCAATAATGCCTTCTGTCTGAAGGCCAAGGCCATCGCGGTAGAAGCGAAGCGATCTTTCCAGATCATCAACGCCGATAGTGATGACCGTAATCCGTGGCTTCATGGGAACTCCTTATATTGGGTTGATGTGTCTCAAACATGCGCCCCTGATATCAAGGCTTGCCAAGCGTATGAAGTCTATTCCTGGCGATAAATGCTGTCCCCGTGCGGTGCTGCCATGAACTCAGGCAGTTGCTCAGCCCGGGCAGAGAATTCACAGAGGGCCGGGTAGTCGGCGGCGTTTACCACCTCTGGAATCATGGCTTGCGTGAAGTGCCAGGTAATGCCCACGGTCACACCGTCCTGACCCATGGTGCCGCTGGTCGCCGCCAGCGGTTTGCGCCGAAGTTCTGATTCCAGTTCACTATAGGCCGCCAGCAACTGGCCCGTCACACGAGACACCCAGGGCTGGTGCAGCTTTTCAGCGGGGCGCAGGTTGCGCTCGTAAATAATCTGCACGTTTTTTTCACAGGCGGCCATGGCCAGGCCGATCACGCGCAGCGCCTGCTGGCGCTCGGCAACGGCCGCCGGCATCAGGCTTTTGGGTGGCGCCTGCTGGGCGGCCAGCGCCTCGGCGTAGTCGATGATCAGGGTGGAGTCCATCAGCACCGTGCCGTCGTCACAAACAAGGGACGGCGCTTTGACGACCGGGTTGATCTGCCGGAATTTCTCGAAAGTGCTGAACACCGAGATCGACTGGTGTTCAAAGCGCAAGCCGAGGAGTTGCAGGGAAATGGCTACGCGGCGAACGTAGGGCGAGTCGAGCATTCCTATGAGTTGCATGGCAGTTCCTGTTCAGGGTTTACCGGTCACGACGGATTTGTCTTTATGGGGAAGAGGCGGCGACTGGACCATGAGGTCACGCACCAAGCCAATGGCCAGCGCCAGAAAAGCGGCGGCGCAAAGCTTGTAGGTCACCTTGGCCCACCGCATGCCGGCCCGGCGAAAGATCCGGTCAACCACTGCCGCGCAGAAGAATGCCCATACCACCGACGACACCATGAAGCCCACAAAAAAGATGCCGTAGTCGGCAGCCGTTGGTTCATGGATTCCGACGGCGCCCAAGGCGCTGCCGAGCGCGGCCCAGTAGGCAATGTTTTGGGGGTTGGTGATGGACAGGAGCACCCCCGCGCGCATGGCCTTTTGGGGTTCGGCCGTTGCCGGGTCCGTTAAAGTGAATTCCTGGCTGGCGCAAAGCCATGAGTCGCGCGCAAGCCAGAAGAGATACAGCGCCCCGGCGATGCCGACGGGCCAGCGAATCCACTCCAGTTGAAGCAGCAGCCCGATGCCGACCAGCCCGAGCAGGGCCCACAGCGCGTCGCCGGCCAGCGACCCGATTTGCACCGCCAGGGCCGGCCGGAAACCGCCGCGTACGCCCTGGCGCACCGTTTCGGCAAAAACGGCACCGGGCGCGGCGTTGAACAATAGCCCGAGCAGGAAAGCGGAGATGAAAAGCGTGGTCATGGACGCGAAGGGAATAGAGACGACCTGACGTTTATACCGCGCAAGCGGCACACGCGCAGGCCTTGTGCGCGCACCGGATGTGGCGCCCCCAAGCCGGCCGCCTCAGCGCACCGGGAAGGTCGGGGCCAATTCCCGGAGTTTTTCGACCTGCCACGCGAACTCTCCCTCGAAAGCCGACGGGTCGTTGACCGCGTAGCCGCCGTAGCCGTAGACGGCGGCATAAGCCGCGTAGCCGGCCGCATCCAGGGCCCGGCCAGCCAGTGCATTGGCCACGGCGTAGGTGGCAGAGACGGCTGCGTGGGCCGCGCCGTCAATGGAATTGGAGCCCCTGTGGCTGTTGGCCACCGCGGCGACTTCCTGCGCCGCCTGCGCCAGGGCGGGCCTTTCCAGTTTGCCGTCGACGAAAGCCTGAAGCTGTGCCAGGCAATCAACGGCCCTGGGGTCTTCCAGCAAATGCTGTACGCGGCCGGCGCACGCCAGGCCAAAGGCCAGCCGGAGGGCTTCCTGACCCGGTTCATCAAGATGGATGCTGGCCGCCAGGCGCGAGAGCTCGTGGTTCATGGCAATTGTTTCGAGGTACGGGTATTTTGCGCGACTGCCGGACTGAATTTTCGGGGCAAGAGCAGGGCCGCCAGGTATTGCTGGCGTTTCGCAATTTCCAGCAGGAGCAGCGGCAATGCGACACCCGCAGCCAGGCTTGCCGCTCCAACGAGGTAGTCGTTGTGGCTGAAGCGGGAAAGCAGCAGGAAGGCCCGCCCCTGCGCGACGGGATGAAACACCAGGATGAGCAGGCTGCCGGAGCCGATGTAGGTCAATGGGCGCTGCAGCCGCGGATACCGCGCCAGCAGTGCAGAGATGCAAAGCACCATATAAATGCCCAGCGCGGCCTGCAGTGTCGCAATGAGCGGCTCGCCGTAGATGCGCAGGTTCAGGTCCATGGTCTCGTTGAAGTGGTAGTGCAGCGCCGCAAAGGCAATGGCCGCGGCAAGCAGCCTGATGGCGTTGAATTTCACGGCCATGACCTGTTCGCGCAGCAGAAACCCGAACAGCAGGCAGGCTGAGCTGATGAGGGTCAAATCGAGGCTCCAGGGCAGCCCTGGCAAGCGGGCGAGGCCCATGAAATGCAGGCTGGCCGTGTCGATTTGCCAGAAGCTCCCAATCCAGCGGATGCCCGCGGCCAGCAGCATCGAGGCGGCCAGAAAAACCCAGCGTGCGCGGTGTTCAACGGCCCTGGTGGCGCGCAGGATGGCCATGGCCACCACCGACGCCACAAAGAGGTGCGGCAAAAACCAGAGCGGTGCCCACGCAATGGTGGGTGCGGTGGCATACAACACGCCGAAAAAATACTCAGAGGCGCTTGTGTCGGCGGTGGGAACCATGTCGGAATCAAGCGCCATCAGGATGCCGACCAGCGCCAGCACGACAAAGTAGGGCTTGAGAAGCGCGTCGGCCCGCGACAGCGCAAACTTGCGCAGGGAATCGGAATCTTTCAGGAACAGGCCGGAGAGGAAAAAGAACAGCGGCAGGTGAAACGCGTAAATCACCCGGAAAAGCTCGCCCTTGTTTTCCAGTACCAGGCTGTTGTGCCCGAGCACCACCAGGATGATTCCGATGCCCCTGGCGATGTCGACGGTGGCGTTGCGGTGCGTGTGTGTCATGGTGTGGATCAATCAGGAAATGACGGACTCAGACCAGGCGCCTGATCGACTTCTTCTTCCAGACCAGCCGGTAGTAAGCCGTCTGCAGACCCAGCATGGCGATGAAGGTGACCGGATAGGCCACCCAGATGCCGTTGATGCCGATGCGGTGGCTCATGAGCCAGGCGACGGGCACCTCCACCAGCGCGATGCAGAAGATGGCGATGCCGGTGGGCACCAGCACCGACCCGCTGGCGCGCATGATGCCCGAGAGAACCGAGGCCATGCCGAAGATGACGCTGCTCCACAGCATGATGTGCAGCAGCGTCTGCGCCACCTCAATCACCGGTTCGCTGGTGATGAAAAAGCCCATCAGGTGGCGCGAGAACAAATAGCCCAGCAGCACGAGTGAGCCGGTCAGCGCCAGGTTCATCAGCAAACCGGTGCGCACGATGGTGCCCAGTTTGTCGGTGCGGCCCGCGCCGATCGCCTGCGCACCCAGGATGGAAGCGGTGATGGCAATCGAAATCGCCGGGAACTGTACATACGCCACCACCTGGTTGACGGCGCCGTAGGCCGCCGTGGCGTTGGATCCATAGCTGTTGACCAGCGAGAGCAGGGCGACTTCAGCCAGCGCGATGACGATCATCTGCACGCCGGTGGGTACGCCGATCTTGAGCACGGTCTTGAGGATGCTGCCGTTGATGCGCATGTGGCGTACAAATTCCGCATCAGGTGCCAGCGGGCTGTGGATGCGGCGTAGCCTGAAGGCCAGCCAGGCCGTGGCCGTCACCATTGACAGCACCGAAGCCACCGCACCGCTGGCCACACCGAGCTGCGGCAGGCCGAACCAGCCGCGGATCAGCGCCGGTGTGACGGCGAGGCCCACCAGGGTCGAAATGCCCAGCGTGTAGAGCGGGTTGACCGTATCGCCCACGCCGCGCAGCATGGCGGTGGCCAGCAGGTAGACGAAGAGGCCTGGCCCCGCAATCATCATGATGCGGGCATAGAGCGTGGCGTCGGGCAGGATGTCGGCCGGTGTGCCCAGCGCCCTGAGCAAGGGCCCGGTAAAGATGCCGCCGAACAGCGCGACGAGCAGGCCAAAAATCAGGCCGACACTGAGCGTCGTGCCGGCAATCGATTTGACTTTGCCAGTGTCGCGCGCTCCCCAAGCCTGGCCGATCAGCACGGAGGCGCCTGCGCCCAGGCCGATGGTGAAGGCAATGAAGAAAAACAGGATCGGGAAAAAGCTGGACACCGCCGCCAATGCGCCGACGCCGATCATCTGGCCGACGTACACGTTGTTCAGCGTGCCCGACAGCGACTGCAGGATGTTGCTGAGCAGCATGGGGCCGAGGAAGGCGGCAAAGGTCTTCCACATCGGCACACCGTCGTTCAATGCGGGCCGGGTGTGCGAAGCGGGTTTCGCCGCCGCGGGCTGTGTTGCCAGGGGCGGGACCGGATCTGCCACGGAAATCGGTGGCGCCGCGATTTCGCCCGCTGCACGCACGTCGCCCTCATGCATTTCGGTTTCAAGCCGGTGATCGAGGGCGGAAAGATCCGGCGGCTTCATGCGGCGCTCCAGCTGGCTGCGGCCAGTGCCGCCAGGTAGGTTCGCACATCTTCAGGCCAGGGCTCGACCAGGGTGTCAAAACGCAGCCGGTCGCCGGCAAACAGTGCGCGGGTGGCTTCTTCGAAGCCGGACAGGTCGCCCGCGATTTCCGCCATGAAGCGGTAAGCGGCTTCGCGGGAGGCCCGTACCACGTCGCGTGCCTCGTTGGCCCTGCTCGCTTCTTCCACCAGCTTGCGCAGCGCAACCGAAGCACCGCCTGATTGGCGGCTGAGCCATTCCCAGTGCCGCGGCAGCAAGGTGACTTCACGCGCAACCACCCCCAGCCTGGGGCGCCCGACAGAACGCGTCACCGGTGCTTCGGGTTCGGCGGCGGGAAGGTCGGGCGGCGTGTCGTCGGGCGCATCCACGGCGTCGGGCCGCAGGTCAAGGTCCAGGCGTTCCCCGTTGGCATCGTTGAATATGCGAAGCAGTATGTCGGCCTGCTGGGGCGTGGCGCGCAACTGCGCGAGCAGCTCACGGCGCGGCCCGCAGGCAATGCGCTGGAACCCGGCGAAGGCGGTCAGGGTGCGGGGCGTGGCGATCAAAGCGATCAAAGTAGAGGTCATAAAGTCATTACGGTTAATTTTGTCCGGGTCAAATTAGGAGTTTATATCATCCGGGTATAAATGATCAAGTTTTGGCTGAAAAATGCGTAAAAGGCTGTAAATCGGGTTCTATAGCTGATTAATCATCTAACTAGTCTATTTAATATTCTTTTGAGTTTGGGAGAAGCTAGGCTAAATTCGCGTCCTGTTCAAAAAAGAGCCTCACACGTTTTCACAAGAACCGTGAGGGGTGACAAGGTTTAGCGAATTTTCATGATCGAGCTCAAAGGCATTTTTCAAACCTACAAGGGCTCCACGGGCCCGGTCGAAGCGCTGCGGGGCGTCGACCTTCACATCAACCCGGGCGAGGTCTACGGCATCATCGGCCGCAGCGGTGCGGGCAAAAGCTCGCTGGTGCGCGTGGTCAACCTGCTGAACCGGCCGACGGCTGGCCAGGTTTTGGTGGGCGGCCGGGAACTGACTTCGCTGAACGGCGAAGCACTGCGCGTAGCCCGGCGCGATATCGGCATCATCTTTCAGCACTTCAACCTGCTGTCGTCGCGCACCGTGTACGGCAACGTGGCCTTGCCGCTGGAGATTGCGGGTCTATCGGCAGCGGACATCAAGGCACGTGTTGAGCCCTTGCTGGACCTGGTCGGCCTGAGCGCCCTGGCGGATCGCTACCCGGCACAGATCAGCGGCGGGCAAAAGCAGCGTGTGGGCATTGCGCGCGCGCTGGCCAACCGGCCCAAGGTGTTGCTGTCGGATGAAGCTACTTCGGCGCTGGACCCGGAAACCACGCGCTCCATCCTCGGCCTGCTGCGCCAGATCAACAAGGAATTCGGCCTCACCATCGTGTTGATCACGCACCAGATGCAGGTGATCAAGCAGGTGGCCGACCGCGTGGCGGTAATCGACGCGGGCCGCATTGTTGAAAGCGGCACGGTGATCGATGTCTTCACGCGCCCGCAACACGAAACCACACGCAGCCTGATCGCCGAGATCGTGCCGCAGGATTTGCCCGACAGCGTGCTGGCGCGCATACGCACCCTGATGAGTGCCGAGCACCCGGAAGAAGGGCAGCTGCTCAGGCTGGCCTTTGCGGGGGATGAGTCGGATCGACCCTTGCTGTCAGACGTGATTCGCCGCTTTGGCATTGACCTCTCCATCGTGCACGGTCAGGTTGATGAAATCCAGGGTAAGCCCTTCGGTTCGCTGGCAGTGTTTGCGCGCGGCGCACGCGAGCAGCTCAACGCGGCGGTGGCGCATTTGCGCGGCGCCGGTGTGCATGTAGACCAGGTCGGCGGTGAGCTGGCCGTGGGCGGGAGGGTTTAAGCCGTGTTCAGTAATTTCTCACAAGCCCTGCTCGAGCTCTTTGTCAGCTCGCTATGGGAAACCATCGTCATGGTGGGCATTTCGGGCGCGGTCGGTGCGCTCATCGGTATTCCACTCGGGGTGTTTTTGCGCCTGACAGACGAGGGCGGCGTGTTGCAGAACGCTGGCGTGAACCGCGTCGTCGGCGGCCTTGTCAATGCGGTGCGTTCCACGCCGTTCATCATTTTGCTGGTGGCCATCATTCCGCTGACGCGCTTCATCACCGGGTCTTCCATCGGCACGGCGGCGGCGGTGGTGCCGCTCACCATCGCGGCCGCGCCGTTCATTGCGCGGCTGGTGGAAACCTCGCTGCGCGAAGTCGACCACGGGCTGATCGAAGCCGCGCTGGCCATGGGTGCGACCACACGGCAGATCGTCTTCAAGGTGCTGCTGCCCGAGGCTCTTCCCGGCATCGTCGCGGGCCTGACCATCACCTTCGTGAGCCTTACGGGTTATTCGGCCATGGCCGGCGCCATTGGCGGCGGCGGGTTGGGCGACCTGGGCATCCGCTACGGCTACCAGCGTTTTTTGCCTGAAGTCATGCTGGCCGTGGTGCTGGTGCTCATTTTGTTTGTGCAGGCGGTGCAAAGCCTGGGCGACTGGGCTGTGCGCAGGTTGAGCCACAGATGACCCCGTCCATCCATGACAGCCATGCGCGGCGATGTTGATTGCTACGCTTTTGATAGCTGCTCGCGCACGTTCCCATTGGGTTAGAGCCCGATTTGCCTCTTAAAAATGGCCTTGAAATTGACCTTCAGGGCAAAAAAACAGATTCATTCATCTTCAAAAAAGGAAACACCATGAAAAAACGCACCCTCATCCAGTCCGCCGTCGCACTTGCGCTGGCCGCCTCGTTTACCGGCGCCGTGCTGGCGCAAGACAAGCCGCTGAAGATCGGCGTCACCGCCGGCCCGCACGCGCAGATTTTTGAGCAGGTCAAAAAGATCGCCGAAAAAGACGGCCTGAAGATCCAGATCGTCGAGTTCAGTGACTATATCCAGCCCAACGCCGCACTGGCCGCCGGCGACCTGGACGGCAACAGCTACCAGCACAAGCCCTTCCTCGACCAGCAGGTCAAGGACCGCGGCTACAAGATCGTCAACGTGGGCTACACCGTCAACTTCCCGATCGGCCTCTATTCCAAAAAAGTCAAAAGCCTGGCCGAGCTGAAAGAAGGCGCGCGCTTTGGCATCCCGAACGACCCGACCAACGGCGGCCGTGTGCTGCTGGTGCTGCAAGACAAGGGCCTGATCAAGCTCAAGCCCGAAGCAGGCCTGAAGGCCACGCCGCTCGACGTGATCGAGAACCCGAAGAAGCTGAAGTTTGTGGAGCTCGACGCTGCCCAGTTGCCACGCTCGCTGGATGACCTGGACGCCTCGGCCGTCAACACCAACTACGCGCTCTCCGCCGGGTTGAACCCCAAGGACGCGATTGCCCAGGAAGCCGCCAAGTCGCCGTATGTCAATTTGCTGGCCGTGCGTGAGCAGGACAAAGACAAGCCCTGGGTGGCCAAGCTGGTGAAGGCCTATCACTCGGAAGAAATCCGCAAGTATGTGCAGGCCGAGTTCAAGGGCGCTGTGCTGCCCGGGTTCTGAGCGTAGCCAAGCGGAGCACAAAAGCATGAGCCGGTTGCTGACCCTTCCCAATGCCGGCGCCTTGTCGATTCGCGCCAAGGCGCTGGTGTTCGAAGACCCCGGCTCGCTGGCCTTGCTGGAGCGCGTCGACCAGGTCGCGCCGACTGACGCCACGGTCCTGATCATTGGTGAAACCGGCACCGGCAAGGAATTGCTGGCGCGCCGCATCCACCAGGGCAGCGGGCGCAGCGGGCCTTTTGTGGCGGTCAATTGCGGCGCTTTCAGCGAGTCGCTGATCGATGCCGAACTGTTTGGCCATGAAACCGGCGCTTTCACCGGCGCTGCGCACGCCCGCGCGGGCTGGTTTGAGGCGGCCGACGGCGGCACGCTGTTTCTTGACGAAATTGGTGACTTGTCGCTGAGCCTGCAAGTCAAGTTGCTGCGCGTGCTGCAGGAGCGCCAGGTGGTGCGCATCGGCTCGCGCAAGCCGATTGCGCTGGACGTGCGCCTGATTGCTGCAACCAACGTCGACCTGCGCGACGCGGTCAACGCCAGCCACTTTCGCGCCGACCTTTATTACCGCCTGAGTGTTGCCACGCTGGAGCTGCGCCCGCTGTTTGAGCGGCCCGGCGACATCCTGCCGCTGGCGCGACATTTCCTGGCGAGCTACGCCGCGCGCCTGGGCATCAAGGATGCAAGCCTTTCGCCAGAGGCAGAGCAGGCCCTGCTGGCCCATGACTGGCCCGGCAACATTCGCGAACTGGAAAACGTCATCCACTACGCGCTCATCGTGGCGCCGACGGCAACGCTGCATGTCGCGGACCTGCAGGGCATTCACCGTTCTGCGCGCATGGCGTCCCGTGCGGCGCCTTCCGCATTGCCGGCTACTGCTTCCGTAGAACAGGTTTCAAATCACCTGGCGCAGAGCGCTGCACCAGTCAGTTTGCGCGAGGTGCTGCTGCAGCGCATGAACCAGGCCGAGCCTGAACTGTTTGACGCCGTCGAGGCCACCTTGGTGAAGACAGCGTTCGAGTTCTGCCATGGCAACCAGGTTCAGACAGCGCATCTGCTGGGTCTTTCGCGCAATGTGCTGCGCACCCTGCTCAAGCGCCATGGCTTGCTCGAAAGGTCTGCACACGCCGGAGATGCTGAAGAGAGCAATTCCGCCTTCGCGCCGCTGTAGCCGAAAAGTCCGTGCTGCATTCGCAGCAGCCGTTCAACAATTTTCTGCAGTCACTTTTAGCAGGCTGCTGCTATCGCAGCAATACCGCGAAAAAACACCTCCCAACGACCGGTTTTCACTGGCACAGGTCATGCGTAGAAGTCTGCAGGCAGCGTCGTTGTTGACGTCTGCTTCTTTCATGACTCAAGGAGCTTCTTCATGACAACATTGCCCGTAGACATTCACCCGGTCGCAGGCCGCATTGGCGCCGAAGTGCGCGGCCTGCGCCTGTCTGCCGACCTGCCAGGCGCAACTATCACCGCGCTCAACCAGGCGCTGCTCAAACACAAGGTGCTGTTCTTTCGCGGCCAGCAGCATCTGGACGACGCATCACAGGAGGCGTTTGCCAAGCGCCTGGGCGAGCCGGTACCGCACCCCACGGTGCCGGTGCGCCAGGGCACGGGCTTTATCCTGGAGCTGGATTCGGAACATGGCGGGCGTGCCAACTCCTGGCACACCGACGTGACCTTCGCCGTGGCCCCGCCCAAGATCTCGGTGCTGCGCGGCGTGGTGATCCCGCCCGCCGGCGGCGACACGGTGTGGGCCAACACGGCACTGGCTTACCAGGGCCTGCCGCCCGCACTGCGAGAACTGGCCGAAAAGCTCTGGGTGATTCATGGCAACGATTACGACTACGCCGCCTCACGCAGCGACGACGAAGTGTCGAGCGAAGGCCTGAGGCACTACCGTGAGGTTTTCACCCGCACATTGCATGAAGCCGAGCACCCGGTGGTGCGCGTGCACCCCGAAACCCGCGAGCGCACGCTGGTGCTCGGCCACTTCGCGAAAAAGCTGGTCGGTTATTCCAGCACCGATTCACAGCACTTGCTGTCGGTGCTGCAAAGCCATGTGACGCGCCTTGAAAACACCGTGCGCTGGCGCTGGATCCAGGGCGACGTGGTGATCTGGGACAACCGCGCTACGCAACACTACGCTATCAACGACTACGGCGACCAGAAGCGCATCGTGCGCCGCGTCACGCTGGCCGGCGACGTGCCGATCAGCGTGGACGGCCGCCGCTCGCGCGTGCATGGCGGCCAGGCGCAAGCACCCAAGGCCCCCCAACCGGTGGTGCCTGCTGAAGCCGTAGCTGCCTGATAGGCAGTTGTATGTGGCTTTTGCTCCTTCCCCCGCTGGGGGAAGGTAGGGATGGGGGCTCTCGGCCTGAGCCGAACACCGCATTTGTGCAAGCGCCCAGGCCCCCATCCCCGCCTTCCCCCAGCGGGGGAAGGGGCAATACAAATGAAGGTCGTTTTCAGTGCAAAAAACCCGCCTTGCGATAGAACTACGGGTGTAAGCAGCTATCAAATAGATAGCGACTGTAATGAGCGCTTCGCTATCGGCGACAGGCTCAGGCCCTCTGCAGCAGGTGGTAGCTCTTGTCGTCGGATGCGGTCGACTTGCGGCCACCGCCCCAGCCCACGGCTTTGCGGTAGCTGCCGAGCAGCGCGCCATGGCGCAAGGCTTCTTCGTTCACCTGCACGGATTCATCGGCGCTGGGGGCGACGAACAGCGCGTCTTCCGGGCAGTACAGCTCGCACATAAAGCAGGTCTGGCAGTCTGCCTGGCGTGCGATGACCGGCGGGCCACCGGGCACGGCGTCGAATACGTTGGTGGGGCAGGCCGTCACGCAGATGTTGCAGCCGGTGCATTGCGAAGCGCTGATGAGCTCGATCATGCGACCGCTTCCTGGTTGACCTGGATGTCGTCCAGCCCGTTGCTGATGAGGCGGTGCCGCTGCGTGGGGTCAGGCGCGGCATGTTCCTGGCGCCGGTGCATGCCCCGCGTTTCGTTGCGGGCGAGGGCGCTGCGGTACATCCAGCGCGAATGGGCCAGCAGCGCGGCGGCTTCGCGTGTGCGCACCGCCTGCTGCCTGTCGGCCGGTGCGGCCTGGCGCAGGCGAATCCACAGCGCGTCGAGCCGCGACAGCGAATCTTCCAGCACGCCGCCGCTGCGGAACCAGTTGCGCTCATAAGGAAACACTTCGGCCTGCACAGCGCGGATCAGCGCTTCGCTGTCGGTGTGTTCATCGCCCGCACCCTGCAGGCCTACGCTGCCGGCACGCAGCACCGCGCGCGCGGCGCTGTGCCCGTTGGAGCGCGCGAAGCCGGCCGCACCTGCACCGGCCCAGAACCCGGACGACAAGGCCCAGGCCGCGTTGTGGCTGCCGCCGCCGGTGAAGGCGCCGCAGATCAGCTCGCGCGTGGCGGCATCGCCCGCGGCGTACAGGCCGGGCACGGAAGTCGCGCAGTCGCGGCCCGTGATGCGCAGGCCGCCGGTGCCGCGCACCGTGCCTTCCAGCCGCAAGGTCACGGGGAAGCGCTGGGTGAAAGGGTCTATGCCCGCACGGTCGAAGGGCAAAAAGAAGTTGGGCTGGGCGGTGCGCATCCAGGCTTTCACCTGCTCGTCGGCTTTATCCAAACGGCCGAACACGCGCTGGGTCTGCAATGTTTTGGCAATCAGGCTGCGGCCAAAAGCCGAGCCGGCGCCTTCAATCACGCTGCCGTCTTCGTAGTAGAAGGTGGCCCATTGGTAGAACAGCGACTTGGTGACCGAAGCAAAGGCCGCACCCAGGCCGTAGGCGTTGGAAAACTCCATGCCTGAAAAATCGGCGCCCACCTCGGCGGCCATCAGGTGGCCGTCGCCAGTCAGAACATTGCAGCCCAGCGCGCGGCTTAAGAAAGCGCAGCCGCCGGTGGCGATGACGACAGCGCCGGCGCGCACCACCCAGGGCTCCAGCGTCTGGCGCTGCTGGCCGGTGGCGCCGCACACCGTGCCTTGTTCATCCACCAGCAGCTCCAGCGCCGGGCTGTGGTCGAGAATGCGCACGCCTGCCTCCTTGGCACGCTTGCGCATCAGGCGCATGTACTCGGGGCCTTGCAGCGAGGTACGGCGCTGCTCACCGTCTTCGCCGATAGGGAAAGGGTAGCCCCATTCGGCCAGCTGCTGCATGTTGGCGTAAGTCTGCTCAAGCACGCGGTCCATCCAGGCGTGTTCGGCCAGCTGCCCGCCTTTGTCATAGCGGCTGGCTTTGGCGTCTTCGCGCTGCGTGCCTTGCGGCTCCACGTACCAGACGCCTGTGCCCGAAGGCGCCGTGGCGCCCGAGGTACCGCAGTAGCCCTTGTCGGCCAGCACCACCTTTGCGCCGCGCGCTGCTGCGCTGATGGCGGCCCAGGTTCCTGCCGGGCCGCCGCCTATGACCAGCACGTCGGCATCGTGCTGCCGGGCGCCGGCCGCGTTCGAGAGGGCGGTGAAGTTGAGGTCGCGGCTTCCCATCACGCCACCTTTTGGGCCTTGACGGCGAACTGGTTGACGGGCCGGTCCAGCCCGAGGTTTTCGCGCAGCGTGCTGCCTTCGTATTCGGTACGGAAAATACCGCGCCGTTGCAGCTCCGGAATCACCAGGTCCACAAAATCGTTGAGCGATTCAGGCAGCACGGGCGGCATCACGTTAAAGCCGTCAGCGGCGCCGTTTTCAAACCACTCCTGGATCTTGTCCGCGATGGTTTGCGGCGTGCCCACCACCACCCAGTGGCCGCGCGCACCGGCCAGGTATTCATAGAGTTGGCGCACGGTGAGCTTGTCGCGCCGCGCCAGTTCCAGCACCACGTGGGCGCGGCTGTTCTGGCCCTTGGGTGGTTCGGGAATGTAGGGCGGCGGGGCGTCCAGGTCCCACTTCGTGAGGTCTTCGCCGGGCCAGAATTGGGCAATGGTGTTCAACCCCACCGAAGGGTGAATCAGCTTTTGCAGCTCGGCCCACTTGGCTTCAGCTTCGGCTTGCGTGCGGCCGATCACTGGCGAAATGCCGGGCAGGATCAGCAACTGCTCAGGCCGGCGGCCGTATTTGGCCAGGCGGCCTTTCACGTCGCGGTAGAAGGCCTGCGCTTCTGCCAGGCTGGTCCAGGCTGTGAAGATGGCTTCTGCGGTGGCGGCCGCGAGTTCGCGCCCAGGCTCGGACGAGCCGGCCTGCACGATCACCGGGTAGCCTTGCGGCGGCCGCTCCAGATTCAGCGGGCCTTGCACCTTGAAGTATTTGCCGTGGTGGTTGATCTCGTGCAGCTTGGCTGGGTCAAAGTAGCTGCCTGTTTCGGGGTTGCGGATAAAGGCATCGTCCTCGAAGCTGTCCCACAGGCCTTTCACCACGTCGATGAACTCGTGGGCCTGCTCATAACGCACCTCCGGGTCAGGGTGTTTGTCGAGCCCAAAATTGCCGTACACGTTGTCGGCGCCGGTGGTCACCACGTTCCAGGCCGCGCGGCCTTTGCTGATGTGGTCCAGCGAGGCGAACTTGCGCGCCAGCAAAAAGGGGTCTTCATAGGTGGTGGAAGCTGTTGCCACGAAACCGATGTGTTTCGTCACAGCCGACAGGGCCGCCCACAACGTGACCGGCTCGAAGTAAGACACGCGGCCCTGCCGGCTAAAGGCTTCGTCGGTGCCGTGGAATGCCACGCCCGGGCTGTCGGCCACAAACACCTGGTCGAACAGGCCGCGCTCGGCGGTTTTGGCCACCTCAATGTAGTGGTCGATGTTGACGCCCGAATCGACCTGCGAGCCGGGGTGCCGCCAGGCCGCGATATGGTGGCCTGTGGCCATGATGAATGCGCCCAGGCGAAGTTTGCGTTGAGTCATGTGGAATGTCTTTCGTGTCTGTATGTCTATTTGTCGATACGGGAGTCGGCTTGAATCAGCTGTGCGAGGAAGCAGGCTTCCACGCCGTGAAGTGGCGCTCCAGCGCCTGCAGCGCGAAGTTCAGCGTGACCCCGATGGTGGTGATGGCGATGATCCCGAAGTACATGTCGGCAATCAAAAAGCTGAACTGGGCGTAGATGATCAGGTAGCCCAGCCCGGCTTTGGCGCCCACCATCTCGGCGGCAATCAGCACCAGCATCGCGGAGGCCGCAGCCAGGCGAATACCCACAAAGATGGTGGGCACGGAAGCCGGCAGGATCACCTTCAAAAACAACTGGCGCGGCGTCGCCCCCATGGTGCGGGCCGACTTCACCAGCAGCGGGTCCACCTGGCGCACGGCCGAGATGGTGTTGAGCAACAGGGGCCAGGCGCACGAATACACCACGATGGAAACCTTGGACACCTCGCCAATGCCCAGCAGCAGCAAGAACACTGGCAGCAATGCCAGCGGTGCCGTGTTGCGCAGTAACTCGATCAGCGGGTTGAGCGTGTTGCCCAGGCGGCGGTACCAGCCGATGGCCAGCCCCAGCGGGATCGCGAACAGGATGGCCAGCAGCAAGCCGCCAAGTGAGCGCGCCAGGCTGATGGAGGCGTGCTCCCACAGCTGACCGTTCAGGGCCAGCGCCCAGCCGGCGGCCAGCACCTCGCTGAGTGGCGGCAGGAAGGTTGGGTCGGTGAGGCCCAGGCGCGGCGCCAATTCCCACAGCAGGGCCAGCGCCACGATCAGGCCGGAGCGCCAGGTGGCATTGGCAACTTGCGCCTGCAAGCGCTTCCAGAGCGGCGGCGTGTGAAGGGCCAGCGGTGCGGCGCCTGCGTTCAGGGCAATATCAGACATGGGCAATTTCCTTGAGGATGGGTTGTGAGGAAATACGGGCGCGGCGCTCGCGGCGGGCGGATGCCACCTCGTCATGCAGCTGCGACCAGATCTCGTGGCGCAGCTCGCCGAACAGCGGCAGCGAGCGCACGTCGTCGGTGCCGCTGCGCAGCGATTCGGGGATGTCCACGATCTGCTTGATGCGGCCGGGCCGGGTCGTCATGATGGCCACACGCTGGCCCAGCACCACGGCCTCGTCGATGCCGTGCGTGATGAACACAATCGTCTTGCCGGTACGCTGCCAGATTTCGACCAGTTCTTCCTGCAGCGTTTCGCGCGTCTGCGCATCGAGCGCGGCAAAGGGCTCGTCCATCAGCAGCACCTGCGGCTCATAAGCCAGGCTGCGTGCAATGGCCACGCGCTGCTTCATGCCGCCTGAAAGCTCATGCGGAAAGCGGTTGGCAAAGTCGGTCAGGCCCACCAGCTCCAGGTAGTGCGCAGCCTTCTCGCGCCGGGCGCGTTTGCCCAAGCCCGCAACCTCCAGCCCGAAGGCCACGTTGTCCAAGGCGCTTAACCAGGGGAAGAGGGCGTATTGCTGGAACACCACGCCGCGGTCGCGTGCGGGGCCGGTGATGGCTTGGCCGTCAATCAGCACGCGGCCGCTGGTGGGCAGCGCCAGCCCTGCCAGCAGGTCGAGCAGGGTGGACTTGCCGCAGCCGCTGGGGCCGACCAGCACCAGGAACTCGCCGGGGCGAACGTCCAGCGTCACGTCATGCACGGCGACAAACCGTTTGGCCGCGCCACCGTCGTCCGCGCGAACGGTGAACTCCTTGCTGACGTTTTCAAAGCGAATCTTGGCGGCGCTCATTTGGCCACCGCCAGCTTGTCGCCGCTATTGGAAGCATTGAAATAAGGGTTGAAAGCGTTGGTGTACAGGTCTGTAGGCTTGACCTGGCCGGGTTTGAGCAAGCCGTCCTTGACCAGCCAGTCGATCCAGATCTGCAGCTCCTTGTCCTTGATCACGCCCCCCGTGCCCGCCACGCCGGTGCTTTTCCAGTACTGGATGGTGTCGGCGCTTTCGGCACGCTTGCGGCCGTCAATGATCTTGACGAAGCGCGCCCGAACCTCGGCCGGCGGCGTGTTGCGCGCCCATTCAATGGAGCGCGCCAGGGCTGAGACCAAGTGGCGGCTGGTGTTGGGGTTTTGCTCGATGAATTTGTTGAGCAGAACGATGGAGCCTGCCGTGAAGTTGCCATACAGGTCACGGTCTGTGAACAGCGGGCGTATGCCGCCGCGCTCCCGCGCCTTGTCGCGCAGCACACCGCCCAGGGTGGTGACTTCCACATGGCCCTGGCGCAGCGCCTGTTCACCGGTCACTGGCGGCGTCACCACCAGCGTCACCTGTTTGGCTTCCGCTTCGCTGAGCCTGGCGCGCTCCAGGTATTCGCGGACCATGAACTCGTGGTGTGCGCCCAGCGTGTTCACCGCAACTTTTTTGCCGATCAGGTCGCGTGCGGATTTGATCGGGCTGTCTTCCTTGACGTAGTAGCCGCTCCAGGTGTTCTCGTCCACCCCGTAGTAGCCCAGCACCGCCTTGATTGGCGCTTTCTTGGCCAGCAACTTCACGACCGCGCCGTTGAAGGCGCCACCCAGGTCGACATCACCGGTGACCACGCTCTGGATGTCTTGCGGGCCGCTGATGGTGTTGCCCACCCATTTGGCTTTGAGCGGCGCGAGGTAGCCCAGGTCTTCGGCCAGCTCAATCCAGGTGACCTGGCCGGCCCAGCCCTGGTAGCGGATTTCGGTTTTTTCAGGTGGGGGTGCGGCATGGCCTTGAGTGGACAGGAGGCCAAACGACAAAGCTGTGAGACCGAGGAAGCGAGTGATGTTCATGGCGTGAGGAGTGAGTGGTTGACGGGTTCAACATCGCAGCATCCATGCCAGTGATTTCGGGCCGATTCAGGGGTGATTTCGGGGTTTTCAGGGCGTCCGGGTTGCTTTGTTGCTGCATCCCGGGCAGCCGGCTGTTGGGGTGCTGTCTGGTTTTGCGCAGAAGCGGCCTGGCGTGTTGACGGGAAGCGGGCAGCGCTGCGGAACCTTGGGGTATTTCTGTCCTGAAGTCCTACAGCGCGCGGCGGTGAATTGATTTAAAACCGGGAATGCCGTTTGCGAATTCGCGCATTCGCTGATCAAACCCTTTCATTCCCACCCTCCTGGAGAACCCCATGGCTCAATACAACATCGCCGTCGTCGTCGGCAGCATCCGCAAGGATTCGTTCAACAAAAAACTCGCCAGCGCGCTTGAAAAGCTGTTTCCTGCGGACTTCAGCTTTACCCATGTGCGCATTGACGACCTGCCGCCCTACAACCAGGATGACGACGGGAATCCGTCGGCAGAGGTGAAGCGGCTCAAGGGTGAGATCAAGGCGGCGCAGGGCGTTCTGTTCTTCACGCCTGAATACAACCGCTCGATTCCCGGTGTGCTGAAAAATGCCATTGACCATGCCTCACGCCCTTATGGCCAAAGCGCCTGGGACGGCAAGCCTGCCGGCGTGATTGGGGCATCGGTTGGCGCGATTGGCACCGCGCTTGCCCAGCAGCACCTGCGCAATATCCTGGCCTACCTGAATGTGCCTACGCTGGGGCAGCCCGAGGCTTTTGTCCACAACAAGGAAGGTTTGTACGACGCTGATGGCAGCATCAGTGAAGGCAGCCGCAAGTTTTTGCAGGGGTGGGTGGATGCTTATGTGGGGTGGGTTAAGAAGCACGCCTGAGCTTGCGTTTCCCGTTGCTGCTCTTGTTCGGCGGCTACGCTTTTTGCTGAGAGTGGTTGGCCGGGGGGTGCCCGGCATGCAACTCACTTTCTTTTGCTTCGCCAAAAGAAAGTAAGCAAAGAAAAGGCGACCCTGCTGTCTGCGTCCCTTCGCTTCGCTACGGGCAGCCTGCGGTGCTCGGTCCAGCCGGGGTCAAAAACAACTCGCCTTCGGCTCAAACAAGTTTTTGCCCTGATCCGTCTGGCCCTGCGCTCCTCGGCGCATACAGAAGGGGTGGGGTCGAGGAATACCTAAAACCGGGATACCTAAAACCGAAACCCGAATAGCGGACGCAGGCTTCTGCTTAAAACGGCGCGTCGCCTTCGATGGTGGTGCGGTAGAGCTTGCGGCGCAGGTGGTCGGGGGTGCCTGCTGCCAGGTGGGTGACTGAGCGGTTGTCCCAGAACACCATGTCGTGCGGCTGCCACTGGTGGCGGTAGATGAGTTCGGGGCGTGAGGTGTGTTCGAACAGTTCGCTGAGCAGGGAGGTGCTTTCGTCCTCTGGTATGCCCAGGATGCGGGTGGTGAAATGCTCGCTGACAAAGAGTGCCTTGCGGCCGTTTTCGGGGTGGGTGCGCACCACCGGGTGAACAACCGGCTTGACCTCTTCAACCTGCTCTTGTGTGAGCTTGGGCCGCCATGGGTTGCGGCTGCGCAGCTCTTCGTATTTGGCGAGGTAGGTGTGTTCGGCGCGCAGGCCCTGCACAGCTGTCTTTAACGCGTCGGGCAGGGTGTCCCAGGCGGTGTGCTGGTTGGCGAAGAGGGTGTCGCCGCCTTCGGAGGGCAGCTCCTGCGCATGCAGCAATGAGCCCAGGCTGGGCTTGTCTTTGTATGACAGGTCAGAGTGCCAGAAATGGCCGGCGTCGCCCAGGCCGATGGGTTCGCCGTTTTCCTTGATGTTGGAGACGATCAGGATTTCAGGGTGGTTTTGCAACTGGAAGTTTTTCAACACATGAATTTGCAGCGGCCCAAAGCGGCGGCTGAAATCAACATGTTGCTGCGGCGTGATGCGCTGGTCGCGAAAGACCAGAACGTGGTGGTCCAGGTGTGCGCGGTGGATGCGGCAGAAGTCAGCTGTGGTGAGCGGTGTGGACAAATCCATGCCCAGCACCTCGGCGCCCAGCGGGGCGTCAAAAGGCCGGATCTCGATGGAGGATTGGGTATGCGTTGCTGCCGATGCATCGGCACGGTCGTTCGGAGTCAAAGTCGCTGTCATCTTCATCTTTCTCATCTGCGTCCTGGGGCGCCGGTCAGCCTATAAATGTAGGAGTGCCGCCGTGCAAAGCGAACTACCTATTCGTCGTTTGTTAATTACTTTTAAGTCTGTTCGGCTTCGCCACACGAGGGCGCCAACCATCTTATCTATCGGATCCACTCACCCGCAACGCTTTCACCACCAGCGAAAAGGCCGGTGAAGGCTGGCGTCTGCTGGGATAGTACAGGTGGTAGCCGGAAAATTTTGGGCACCAGTCCTGCAGAACGCGCATCAGCCGCCCGGCTTCAATGTGCGCCGTCAGTTCGTCTTCCGGCAGCAATGCGATGCCCAACCCCGCCAGTGCCGCGTCGACCTGCGGCGTTGTCGTGTTAAAGATCAGCGGGCCATCCACACGGACATTGACCTGGCGGCCGCGGCGCTCAAAGTCCCAGACGTACAACCCGCCGGAAGTCGGCATGCGCTGGTTGATGCAGTGATGTGCGGTGAGGTCGTGCGGTGTTTTGGGGATGGAATGGACCGCAAAATAACCGGGTGAAGCCGCTACTGCCATACGCAGCGGTGGGCCAATCGGCACGGCAATCATGTCTTTGTCGATGGTGTTTCCCAAGCGTACGCCCGCATCGAAGCGGTCGGCCACGATGTCGCGAAAACCATAGTTCACGTCGAACTCCAGCTTGATGTCCGGGTACTCGCGCAGCAGCGGTGAGAGCTTGGGCAGCAGGGTGCTTTGCAGCACGTGGTCGCCACACGTGATACGCACGGTGCCTGCAGGTTTGTCGCGCAAATCGGTCAACGCGTCGAGTTCAGACTCGATTTCGTCAAAGCGGTGACCGATCGCCTTCATCAGCCGCTCACCCGCGGACGTTGTGGCGACGCTGCGTGTGGTGCGTGTGAGCAGCCGGATCTTCAAGCCTTCTTCCAGCCCCCGGATGGCCTGGCTCAGCGCTGACGGGGTCACACCCAGCGTGGCGGCGGCCCGGGTGAAGCTGCCCTGGCGCGCCACGGTGACGAAGGCCAAGAGGTCGTTGAGATTGCGTCGAGGCATTGCGGGTCTCTGTTTCGTGGGCTACTGATTAGCTATGCTAACAAATTCATTAAGAATTCATTACCTAGTCAATGTTAAAGGTACTTGGCAAACTTCAGGAACTGCGAACGGAACACGGACCACGTCGAGCAAGGGCAACCGTCACGCGTAGTGCCTTCTGACCCAACCAAAGAGGAACATCGACCATGAAAACACCATCAGAGAACGACGGCCGCGCAGCGGTCGAACTGTCCAGCGACGCCTCTGGTCGCCGTGAGTTTTTGAGAATGACTGGAACAGGCGTGGCTGCGGCCGGCATGCTTTCGACCGTTGGAGGCGCTGCCTTTGCGGCGGATACGCCGGCCATACCAGGCAGGCCCGGTGGTGCCGATAACTTTTACAAGAGCGACAAGGTGACCGTGCAGAAGGTGACTTTCAGGAATCAGTACCGGATGAACGTCGCGGCGAATCTTTTCATTCCCAAAACGCTTGACCGGAAAAAACGCAACCCAGCGATTGTTGTGGGCCACCCCATGGGTGCGGTGAAGGAGCAAAGCGCGAACCTGTACGCCACCAAGATGGCGGAGCAGGGCTTTGTGGCCATGTCCCTGGATCTCGCTTTCTGGGGCGGCAGCGACGGCCAGCCGCGCAATGCCGTTGCGCCGGACCTGTACGCCGAAAACTTCAGCGCTGCAGTGGATTACCTCGGTAGCCAGGCGTTTGTCGACAGGCAGCAGATCGGCGCCATCGGGATTTGCGGCAGTGGCAGTTTTGTCATCAGTGCGGCGAAGATTGACCCGCGCATGAAAGCCATCGCCACAGTGAGCATGTATGACATGGGCGCGGCCAACCGCGACGCCCTCAATCATTCGCAGACGCTCGAGCAGCGCAAGCAGATCATTGCCGCCGCCGCCGAGCAGCGCGATGTGGAATTCAAAGGCGGTGCGATCCAGTACACCAGTGGCACCGTGCATCAACTGACGGCGGACACGCACCCCATCCAGCGCGAGTTTTACGACTTCTACCGCACACCGCGAGGCGAATACACGCCCACGGGTGGATCGCCGCGAACCACCACGCACCCGACCCTGGCCAGCAACGTCAAGTTCATGAACTTTTACCCGTTCAATGACATCGAGACGATCTCGCCTCGCCCCATGTTGTTTATCACGGGCGACCAGGCGCACTCGAAAGAATTCAGCGAAGACGCCTACAAGCGGGCCGCTGAACCGAAGGAGCTGTTTATTGTTCCGGGCGCCGGCCACGTGGATCTGTATGACCGGGTGACGATGATTCCGTGGGGCAAGCTGACTGCGTTCTTCGGCAAGCACCTGGTGCAGACCGGCGCCTGATGGCGGTTCGCGCGATCATCAATGTGGTGAGCGGCGTCTGCGTCGAACGCGAGACCGCCTTTCACTTCGCCACGCGCAGACGGAGGTTTTGCGCCTCGCTGATGCTTCCACTGCTTTGCGCGAGTAGTCTCGCTGCTGCGGGCGGCGACATCCGGGCAGTTTCCCAACAACCATCTGACCCGACACCCCGCAGGAAGGTCCCCGTGATGAAAATTCAGATGAGCGTGGATGGCATCGTCATTGCGACGGCAACACTTGACAGCAATGACAGCGCCAGAGATTTTGCGGCACTGCTTCCGCTGAACCTTGTGTTGAAAGACTACGCGGCCACGGAAAAAGTCGCTGATTTGCCG
Source organism: Polaromonas sp. P1_F8 (assembly GCF_056405635.1). NCBI lineage: Bacteria > Pseudomonadati > Pseudomonadota > Betaproteobacteria > Burkholderiales > Comamonadaceae > Polaromonas > Polaromonas sp. P1_F8. The sequence goes on from NZ_JBFUBS010000001.1 coordinate 192,729, forward strand.
CGTGCGCTGTCAACGAAGGGTGCGCCGGTGGGGCACAAGCCCTCCACCGGCGATATCGGTTATTACGCTCCGTGGGGCAATCTGGCGATTTATCACAAGGACTTCGCTTTTTCAGACGGCCTGGTTCGGCTCGGGCGGCTTGATTCAGGGCTGGACGCCATGCGGCGCCCCGGCCCCGTGGCGGTGAGGGTTGAACACGCTCCTCCATGACGCTGCACGGCGCAACGTGTCGGGCCGTGTGCATCAGGCCGATGATGTTGGCGAAAACGAAAAAGCCCGCAGTTGCGGGCTTTTTTCCGTACGGCGTTCCGGCATGGGTGCCGGACGCCTGTGGCTCAGGCAGCCAGCGCGGCTTTTTCCTGGTTGGCTGGCTTTTGCGTGTGGGTCACGATTTCAATCTGCGCGGCTTCCAGTGCGGCAGCCTTGGCGGCTTCGCCCATGGCAAGGCCTTCGGCGCGCACAAAACGCACGTCGGTGATGCCGAAGAAGCCGAACACCACTTTCAGGTAGCTCTCCTGGTGTTCCAGGGCTGTCATCGCGTCGCTGGTTGAATACACACCGCCGCGAGCGGATGCCACGATCACCGTCTTGCCGCCGGCCAGGCCCACGGGGCCTTTGTCGGTGTACTTGAAGGTGCGGCCGACTTGCGCAATGCGGTCGATCCAGGCCTTGAGCTGGCTGGGAATTGCGAAGTTGTAGAGCGGTGCGCCCACGACGATCACGTCGGCGGCCAGGAATTGCGTCACCAGTGCTTCAGACACGGCGTTTTCGCGCTTTTGCACGTCGCTCAGGGCCGTGCCGGCAGGCATGCGGAAACCGAGTGATTCGGCGGAGAGGTGGGAAGGTGTGTCGGCTGCCAGGTCGAGGTAGCTGACTTCGGTGCCGGGGTTGGCGGCGCGCCATGAGGCCACGATCTGGGCTGTGAGCTGGCGGGAAACCGAGTTGCCGCCAAGGATGCTGGAGTCGATGTGAAGAAGCTTGGTCATGGTGAATTCCTTGAATTGAAGTGATTGATCGGGTGGGATAAACCGGTTTTCAGGCCGTGTTCACCTTGAACCGCAGCCATGGGATAGATTGTGCGTATGAGTCGAGTGTTTGATAAGTCGGCAATAATGCGACTTATCGTTCTACTGATGAGACAATAAACACCGCAAAATCACAAAAATGCCTTCGATCCGGTGCCTTCGGTAAGTGGCGGAAGGCGAGCAAAGGCGGCGAAAGGCGACGAAAGGACTTTTTCCATGCAAGACCTCAATGACATGCTGTACTTCGCCGAAGTGGTGGAGCGGGGCGGCTTTGCCGCGGCCGGCCGGGCGCTGGGGTTGCCCAAGTCGCGCCTGTCGCGCCGCGTGGCCGAGCTGGAGGCGCGGCTGGGCGCGCGGCTGCTGCAGCGCACCACCCGCAAGCTTTCACTGACCGAGGTCGGCGAGATTTACCTGCGCCACTGCAGCGCCATGCGCGACGAGGCGCTGGCCGCATCCGAAGCCGTGGCGCAAATGCAGGTCGAGCCGCGCGGCACCCTGCGCATCACCTGCCCGGTGACGCTGGCACAAAGCACGGTGGGTTACCTGGTGCCGCGCTACATGGCGCTTCACCCCCACGTGAAAGTCGACATGCGCGTGACCAACCGGGTGATTGACCTGGTGGAAGAGGGCATCGACATTGCCCTGCGCGTACGGCCCACGCTGGAAGACAGCGGCAGTCTGATCGTGAAAAACCTGGGTGCCGGCTCCGGGCGCCTGCTGGCCAGCCCGGATTTGCTGAGGCGCCAGGGCACGCCGGAAAAACCGGAAGACCTGCACAAGCTCGACACCGTCGCCATGTCGTGGGTCGATGGCCGGGCGTCGTGGACGCTGATGGGCCCCGACGGAAAAGAGTTTGTGCTGCAGCACCAACCGCGTTATGTGGCAGACGACCTGCAAACCCTGAAGCTGGCCGTGCTGGCGGGCACCGGCATGAGTTTTTTGCCCGAATCCCTGAGTGCGGTAGAGCAGCAGGCGCAGTTGCTGGTGCCCGTGCTGCCGGGCTGGGCGCTTCGCCCCGGTGTGGCGCACGCGGTGTTCACTTCACGGCGTGGGCAGATTCCGGCGGTGCGGAGCTTTCTGGACTTTCTGGGGGAACGTATGCGGGGTGAAGAGCTGGTTTGATGGGTTGATCCGGCGGATTAGCCGGCCGCGAGCGCGGATGAAGGCGCTATGGATTTAATAGCTGCTCGCGCTCGTCCTTATTGGGCTGGAGGCAGTTTTGATGCTAAAAAAGTCAAAGCGGCGGTAAAAAGCAGGCTGATGGGGCGGTGCCGGGGGCATGTTGAGGCTGCCAGAGGTTCCTGAAAGCCTTTTTCTTATGAGGAATATGGCTGTAGGCCAATAGAAACGGGCGCGAGCAGCTATAAAAATAATAGCACCTGTGCCGGCCCCAATGCAGGTTCCGATGGGTGTCCAGTCGCAGCAGCCCACCCAGGCGGCGAGGCTCAACACCGTCTGGACCGGTGCGTGGGTACACCGGGTCTCGCAGCCGACGGCAACCGGGCGGAAGCCGTCGGGCGATTTCAGCGAGCAATGTGATTCAACGCTATTTACTGCCAGTTGGCAGCAATCACCGGCGCCAGACTGCTCTGGTAGCTGGCAGGCAGGGTGGTCTCACCTGCTGCCGGCGGGCTGAACGATGCCATGGCTTGCACGAGGTTTTGCACCTGGGTGTTGAGCAAGGCATGCCCATCACTCACCTGAAAGACTTCGATCTGGTTGAACATGCTGGCGTACCAGTCTTTCACCGTGATCTTGTCTGTCGTACCGATGACTGACACCTCGAGGTCGTTTCCGGTTTGCCGGAACCAGAGCTGGTCATCAGTGATGTTTGCACCGAACACCAGCGTATCCCGATAACTCGGGGCGTCCGGGTGTGCTGCGAAATAATCCGGTGCCGCTGCATTGGGGTAGAACCGTACGTCATCCGTAATGGTGTCGCTTCCGTCACCGAGGTTGAAGAGATACGTGTCCTTGGCATAGCTGCCAATCAATGTATCGTTACCGGTGCCTCCCTCGTAAATATTGTCGAAATTGGTCCCGTCGTAGTGCGGAACGGTCAGTGTGTCGTTGCCTGCACCCCCTATCAGATGCGTGCCGTACCCTCCGGATGTCAGCACGTCGTCGTGCCGGCTTCCCTGAAGCGTCCCGGTCCCCGTCAGGTTGAGTCCCAAGCCCTCCAGTACGTTCAGCGCAAAACCAATATGGGTCGATGCACCCGAGGTGTCGGTTGCAAAGACTTTCAAGGACAGGGCCCCGATGTCGCCCATTCCAGGCGTGCCGGTGAAAGTACGGGTAGCGGCATTAAAGCTCAGCCAGCTCGGCAGCGCCGTGCCGTCCGCCAAGGCTGCACTGTAAACAAGCGCATCACCATCAAAATCACGGAAAGCATTTTGGGGTACCGCCAGGCTCCAGGCCGCGTCTTCCCGGGCCTGCTGCGCTGATATGGACTGAAGGGCCCACGGCGCGTCGTTGCCTGCCGACACCGAACCGCCATGGGTCTGGATTTGCTCCACATCTGTGGAAGACCAGCTGCTACCGTCGGCAAACTCAATTTTCTCCAGCTTGCTGAAGATGGTGCCGTCATACCAGTCCTTGACGGTGATGCTGTCAGCGCCGCTATTGAGCGTAAACACGGCGTCATTGCCGGTGCGCGAGACGGTTACGTCTTGCTGGGCAATGCCTGCGCCGAACACCAGCGTATCCCGGTAGGCTGCGTCGTCTGGATGTGCAGTGAAATAATCCGGTCCGCCCGAATTGGGATAAAAGCGCACGTCATCAGTGATGGTGTCGTGGCCGTCACCCAGGTTGAACACATAAGTGTCTGCACAATAGCTGCCGATGAGCGTGTCGTCGCCCGTTCCACCTTCATAGGTGTTCGCGCCAATCGTGCCGGTGTTGTGCGGAACCGTCAGCAGGTCGTTGCCGGCGCCGCCAATCAGGTGTCCCAGTGCGCCCATGCCGGTCAGTACATCGTCGTACTGTGATCCCTGCAAAGTGCCGGTTCCCGTCAGGGTCAGGCCGGACATACTGGCCATATAGGCAGAATCCCAGACCGTGCCATCGGCGAACGCGACCTGCTCGATCTGGTAGCCGGTATCGGCAAACCAGCCTGTCACCGTAATCTTGTCGGTGCCGTTGGCATGGCGGAAGATCATGTCATTGCCTGACCTACCCAAGCTGATATCACTAACCAGAATGCCCGCGCCAAACACCAGCGTGTCGGTCGGCCTGAAGTTGGACTGGTTCTCGGTGATGGTGTCCTGCCCGTCGCCCAGGTTGAACTTGTAGGTGTCTGTAAAGCACGTGCCGACGATGGTGTCGTTGCCTGTTCCACCCTCAAACACGTTGTTGTTCGGGCCGTAGTAGAAGGCACTCAAGGTGTCGTTGCCTGCGCCGCCAATCAGGGTGTTGGAGGTGGAGCTTTGCTCGCCGTACAGCACGTCATCGCCGTCGCCGCCGTCGAGGATGTTCACGCCTGCACCCCCGCGGATGTCGTCGTTGCCAGCGCCACCGTGAATGATGTCGTTCATGACCGTTCCGGTCATTACATCGTTACCGGCCGTACCGGTAACTTCCAGCCCGGCCGAGGTCAGGGCCGGTTCCAGCCACACAGTGCCGTCAGCAAACTCGACCCGCTCGATCTGGTAACCCGAGTCGGCAAACCAACCCTTGACGGTGATCTTGTCGGTGCCATTGGCATGGCTGAATACCATGTCGTTGCCCACGCGAACAAAGCTGATGTCTGCAACCAGAATGTCCGCGCCGAACACCAGCGTGTCAGTCGGCCTGAAGTTGGACTGGTTCTCGGTGATGGTGTCCTGCCCGTCGCCCAGGTTGAACTTGTAGGTGTCTGTAAAGCACGTGCCGACGATGGTGTCGTCGCCTGTTCCGCCCTCAAACACGTTGTTGTTCGGGCCGTAGTAGAAGGCACTCAAGGTGTCGTTTCCGGCGCCGCCAATCAGGGTATTGGAGGTGGAGCTTTGCTCGCCGTACAGCACGTCATCGCCGTCGCCGCCGTCGAGGATGTTCACGCCTGCGCCTCCGCGGATGTCGTCGTTGCCAGCACCACCGTGAAGAATGTCGTCCATGACCGTGCCGGTCATAACGTCGTCGCCGGTAGTGCCGGTGACGATCAGGCCTGCAACCGTCAGATCAGCCGAATTCCAGATTGTTCCATCCGAAAACTCGACCCGTTCGATCTGGTAACCGGAATTGGCAAACCAGCCGATGACCGTAATCTTGTCGGTGCCATTGACATGGGCAAAGACCATGTCGTTACCCACCCGGTAGCTGCTGATGTCGCCAGCCTGTATGTTGGCGCCAAAGACCAGCTTGTCGATTGGCGTGGGGCCCGTCGACTGGTTCTCGGTGATGGTGTCGTGGCCATCACCCAGATTGAATTTGTAGGTATCCACAAAGCAGCCGCCAGTGATGTTGTCGTTGCCCGTACCGCCCTCAAATACATTGTTGCCGGGGCCATAGTAAAAGACACTCATCGTGTCATTTCCCGCACCGCCAATCAGGGTGTTGGATGTGGAGTTTTGCTCTCCGTACAGCACGTCGTCGCCATCACCACCGTCGAGGATGTTTGTGCCGGCTGCGCCGGTAATAGTGTCGTTACCGCCCATGCCAAGCAAGGTATCGCCCATGGGTGTGCCGGTCATGATGTCGTCGCCGGCCGTGCCGGTGACGATCAGGCCTGCGACCGTCAAGTCCACCGAGTTCCACACCGTCCCGTCAGCAAACTCGACCCGCTCGATCTGGTAGCCGATGTCGGCAAACCAGCCTGTCACCGTAATCTTGTCGGTGCCATTGACATGGGCAAAGACCATGTCGTTGCCCACCCGGTAGCTGCTGATATCGCTGACCAGTATGCCTGCACCAAAGATCAATTTGTCGACTGGCGTGGGGCTGATTGACTGATTTTCCTGGATGGTGTCGTGGCCGTCGCCCAGGTTGAATTTGTAGGTGTCTGTAAAGCACGTGCCGACGATGTTGTCATCACCGGTTCCGCCTTCAAACACGTTGTTGTTCGGGCCGTAGTAAAACGCGCTCAGCGTGTCATTACCGGCACCACCGATCAGGGTGTTGGAGGTAGAGGTTTGGTCGGCGTACAGCACGTCGTCACCGTCGCCCCCATCCAGCAGGTTAACGCCCGCACCGCTATTGATGGTGTCATTGCCGGCGCCGCCATACAACTCGTCGTTGCCTCCGCCGCCAGAAATCACGTTGGCGCCGGCACTGCCAACCACCGCCCAGTTTGCGTTGTCCTGCACCGCGTGGTTGGTATCGCCACTTCCCAGTACAGCGACATGCTCCGCCGCAAGCATGGCCTGAATTTCAGGCGTGTTGGTGTTGTTTTCAAGGATGCTCTGGAGCGTGAAATAGGGTTCCCAGCCCACTGCTTTAACCGTGGCGGAGGCGTACTTGTGCAGCTCAACCAGGTCGATGGCTGTGTTGTACGTGTCACTCGCAGCCCGGGTGTTGGCCATGGCCTGCGCAGCGGTGGTATCGAAATGAACGCCGGTCTCATCAATCGCCAGCTCAATGCTGTGGAGGTAGGGCTTCAAACGGGTCTGAACAACAAGTGCGGAGTACACACTTTCTTTCAATGCGTCGTAGGCCTGCTGAAGCAACGCGACCTGCTGGGCTGGGGGGCTGACGATATAGGTATAGGTGATGTTGCCTGTGCTGGGCTCCGTCACGGCTTGGATCGCGTAGCCTGCGGGCCTTGGCCCGCCGTTCTGGTCACCATAGAAACGGCTACCATTAAATTTTTCAAGCACCTCGATCATGGTGACGAAATGCGCTACCGACACGCCTTCAGGCATGGTGTAGACGATGTTGACTCCACCGGTGCTCAACATGCTCGGCGCGAAACTCGACGTTTCAGACCACTTCTTGATCAACTCATCAAGCTGCCCGCGCTGCCCAGTACGCGTGGTAGTTTCTGCGTAGGTTTGTAACGCTGTCGCAAAATCACCGTCAATGCTGGCTGCGGCTCGCATGTTGCGCACCATTCCAGAGCCATTCATCTGCGGCAATGCCCGGGCCTGCTCGGTGATGGGAACGGGGTTACCGGCCTCGTCCACCACCTCCGGCGGGAACTCGGTAAAGAAGTTGTTGACTTCCAAATCGATCGCACCAACAGTATGTGTCTGACCGTTCTGTGTAAAGGTGGTACTCAGGGCCACTGTGTTGTTGTTGATCACTTGCCCCGCTTGTGGGCCCGTGTTGCTGCCGTTGACACCAATGCTGGTGATGTTGAGCTCGCTCAGGGTTTTGAGCTCGCCGCTTTGGGTAATACCGTCCTGGTTGGCGTCCTGCCAAATCTTGAGTTCGCCAAATGCAGCATCTGCACTGGTGATAAAGCCATCGCCGTTGGCGTCCAGGTCACGCAAGGCATCGAAGCCATCGGTAGCCAGTGTGTTGTTGCTCTTGATAGTGTCTACACCAAAGAGCTCCCGGCCGGTATCTATCGCGCCGTTGCCGTTGAGGTCGCGCACCAGAAACCCGTCATCGGGTCTGGCCCAGCCGGTGCCGGTTTTAATGCCGTCGGCGTTGTGGTCAAAGAGGGTAGCGCCGTTGGCGCCTGCCAGTTCCAGGCCGTCGCCATCGAGATCAACAATTAGAGGATCTCTGCGTACAACGAACCTCCGAGCAGCTTCAAAATCGCGATTAACGTCAGAGTCAATATCGTCAGTATCGTCAATATCGTCAATAGCATCACTTAGCCAATCTATTGCTTTTGCCAGCCCGTCAATAGCGTCGTTGATAGCGTTGTTAACACCTTGTTGATTTCGACTAACTGCACCTGACAATCCAGTGAAAGCTGCTTGCGCCAAAATAGCACCCAAGCGAACTTGAGGTGGTACAAAAGGGTTTGAAGCAATAATTCCAGCAACAGCTCCTATAGCTCCTAATCCTGCACCTAAACGTTCTGCTGGAGTTCCCGTAAATAGACCCCCAATATTTAGTCCCAGCCCAACGCCGTTCGCTCCAGAACCGACAGCTCCCACAACTGCGCCGAATCCACCGGGCAAAAAAGGGGCAATAGTTGCGCCAAAGCCAATGATATTTGCCTTAAGCGCAGCGGAGTTAGTAGGACTGGGTGAACCTCCTTGGGTGGAACCAGAATCAACAACGCCAAGTGTGGCCGTCAGTAAACTACCGAGCGTGATAGCGGGAGAATCACTCATTACAAAATCCTAATTAGGTTGATAAACATACCAATAAGAAACGAACCGAAGAAAAATGAAAAGGGTATGAGAACTGAGTTCCAGAATATGTATGCATACTTCTCGATCGAATTGGAAATCCAGAAGTAAACATTTTCATAGTTGGTATCTCTAGGAGGTAATCCAGATTTCATGCCAATTTCGCTGGGTCTCATACTCCACTTTGGCAACAAAAGCACGCTAGCCCACAAGCATGCAGCGTAGATAACGAATACGACAAAGACTGTCATGTTTTGATCTAGCGTAAGTTGGGCATTAAATGCAAGTGCAATGATCGACCACAGTGCATTGGAGGCTTTTTTGTAAAGTATTAAATCGGGACGCACCAGTAACTCATTAATCAGAAACATCAACGGAGCTACTATGAAAGCTAGATGATTAAGGCGCCGGTAATAAGCCTGCAAAGAATGCTCTGCCGGCCCCCAAAAAAAAGGGTAATTGGCTGTGCTCAGTATTCTGCGCATAACTCTTGTGTGTCCGCTTTTCTTACCTGTATTTGTGTCACCGGTATTCTGTCAATATCCATGGCTTTTATTAATTTCGGTGGAAATTAATAATTTCAAAGCGGTTCGGATGATTTCTATCGCTCCCTCAAACTCTCACTACCCGCCCGCTGAATCGGGCTCAGTAAAACTCAATCACCCGTCGCTCCCCGTCCTAATCTCAGCGGCGAGGTTCATGCCGGGTACCAACTGAATCATCTTTCCGTCCACATCAATTTGTTTAGTCTTTAGGGCCAGCGTCACCGGAAAAACGGTACCTCGCTTCTTGTGATTCACGGAGTCGGCCGTGACCTGCGTGCCCTCAGTCACGATGATCATCAGAGCCTGTGCTTCGGTGACGCCGCCGCCTGTAGTGCGAATAGCGAGTTGCTGCGCTACACCTGCAACAGGTGCCTTCAAGGTAGAGAGGTTTTCGCACTGGCTGGCCAGGTCGCGCTTGAGCTCAACGCGTTCGCGGGTTTTTTCTTGCGTGGCGTGGCCGGAGTTATAGCCCTGATCTACCAGCTTTTTCAAGTCTGTCTCACGCGCCGTAGCGATGGGCATCTTGCGTTCGAGTTTGGCTACGGGAGTGAAAGCCATCACCCAAGCCGGGAAGCCGGATTGGCCGGGTAGATGGTCCCCCGATGAAAACGGGCAAACGGGAGTAGGGCAGGCAAACCGTAGTGTGCGGCACGAGAAGACACATTGGCGACAGAGACGGCGGCAATACAACTTGTCTTATTGGTTCTTTGCGCGTGCGCTGGCGTCTCCTTCGCCACAGCTGCTTCTGCCTGAGTCATACACTCCCTGCCCGTTCGTTATTTATTGGTAGCCATTGCCAGTTTATGTTGAATGGCTCCGGCAAACCAAATCAAATCGCACTCGTCGTCTGGCCGCCACAAGTCGTTTTCATTAGTTAACGCAGAGGAAGTCCAGCAAACGTTTTACTCAAGCGTTTTGGGCGCGGACCGAGCAGAGGTAACCCACACGCGATGGGAAAAATTTACCTACGTCACAACAACTGAACATGAGCAGGCGACACCGCGGCCGCTTAGAGTAGGCAGCGCCTTTTTCGGGAGAATTGAACGCAGAAGCAAATGGTGTCCGTCGTTAGGTCGCCACAAAATCTTTCATCACCTTGTTGAATTGCGCACCAACCGGAGCGGCTTACTATGTCTATGACGAGTCAGGCCAGCTGCTGGGTGAGTACGACGCCAAAGGAGCACCGCTCTACGAAACCATTTACATGGGCTTGCCGGTCGGGGTGAACAAGCAGACGGGCACGGCAGCAGCCAGCGACATTGCCATCAGTCTGTACAACGTCCCAACTGATCAGATCGGTGCGCCACGCATCATCATGCGGCAGAGTGATGATGCAATTGCCTGGCGCTGGGATGTGGGGATCCTGTACGGTTCCGCGATCCCAGGGACTGGAGCCTCGCGGAACCTCCCAAAATGACGTCGACGATGAGGTAGCACCTGTCCCGATACCATCGCCTACGGAGTTGTTCAACAGGTCGATGAGTAAGGCGCCGGACTGGGTTCAACGCCCAAGCGAGATTGCCACATGTCTAACGAGAAACGGTGGCATTGCCTGCTTCAATCCGCCCAAGATACACCTGCCAATTTCCACTAATACTGCCTCATGTGGAATACGAGGATAGGATTTACTTAGATGCTATCGTTCCAGAAGACCTTGCAAGCATTCCGTTGCGTCTTAGCGGCGGGCTTGGCTGCGGCATGTTTGGCCTCCTGTGAAGGCCTTCAGTCAATCGAGGCGGACGTCTATGCGGAGCGGTTTCCATCATCGCAGACGGGTCCGGTCGCCCCAGTCACAATTGTCGATATCGATGATGCAACCCTCGTTGCCTTGGGCGGTTGGCCGCTGCAGCGAAGCTACTATGCGCGAGCAGCGCTTTCGGCGCTTGATGCAGGGGCCGCCGTCGTGGCGATCGACGTCATGTTTACCGAACCCCCTGCGCGACCCGACGACGCTTTGATTGAAATGGTAGCTAGCGAGCAGTCGCGCCTCGTGCTGGCGCTCGATGGCAGTTCGCCCCCCGGCCTCTATCTCGCACTGGCGCAGATGGCACGACGAAAAGGTCACGTACTCGCCTCCGTCAGCGCGAACGGGCAAGTCACGGCAGTACCTTTGGTGCAGGGATATCAAAGCTTCTCCGAAGCTATCTACATGGCATATTGCGAAGCTGTAGCAAAGCCCTGCCGCTCCTCTCCAAGGCTGAGCCCGCGCGAGCCCGCGTTTCGCGGCGGTGGGGAAGCAGGCTGGGGAATAGACTACCCTTTCGCGGTTGCGACCATTCCGCGCATTAGCTTCCATCGGTTGTTGGAGGGCGCGAGACCCAACTTGCGCGGGCGCATCGTCATCATCTCGCCTTCGGCTTCGCGGCTACTGGACATGAAAACGCTTCCGCTGGAAAACCGTCATCCACGACTGGAGCATCCGGGCTCGGTGGCGATGGCTTACGCGGTTGAGACGCTATTTCGACAAAGCGAGATATGGTCCTTGCCTCTTTTGCTATGGTCCGTTGTATTCACCGTCGCGAATCTGCTTGTCCTCGCAACACGAGCACGGTTTCCAGCGCTTCGCCGAGATGTCTTCTGGATATTCATCCTGCTCTGCCTTATCGTAGGCTGGGCATGCTTCCGGCAGTTGCATCTATACGTACCCGGTACGCTTTGTGTGCTTAACGGGCTATTCTTGTGGTTAGCGGCAATGAAAGGCGGGAAGCACCATTGCGCGCGCGGTATGCAATCAAGATGAACCCGAGCCAAATGACGGACGTGAGTGTGGAGTTTCGTGCTTGTTTGATCCACTTTTTCATCGGGCGCTGAGCCACTGGTGACGCCTTGGCGCAAGGCTGACAATCCCAGGATTTTGATGGGTCAAGCAACTGCGAAAAAAAAGCGGGTCACATCGACGCGAAACTTGACAGTCGTGGGTTGCCTCTCGCCTCCTACGGCGAAGTACGCTCAGGCCAAACTCAACACCGTCTTGACCAGTGCCTGCGCACGCGGCACCAGCGTATCTAGGCAGCAGTATTCGTTATCGGTATGCGCCTTGGCGCCCACCGGGCCGACACCGCACAGCGTGGGAATACCGAGCGAAGCGGTAAACCCGGCGTCGGAGCAACCGCCCGTGGCTTCTCCGGCCACGTCGAAACCGACCAGGGCCGCGCTGGCCTTGTAGCGCTGCATCAGGTCGCTGCTGGCCTCGGGCTCCAGGGGCAGCGACTCCGACATTTGTGTGATGCGGATGGTGGTACCCGGCACGCCGGGCGCGGCGGCCAGGGCGTGGATGCTGGCGAACACCGCCTGGCGTTCGGGCAGGGTGCGAAAGCGCACGTCGAGCTTGGCCTGCGCGGCGGGCGCTACGGTGTTGGTGGACATGCCGCCACTGATCAGGCCGACATTGGTGGTGATGCCGCAGCTGTAATCCGTCAAGGCATGCAAGGCAGTGACCAGCTGCGCTAGGGCGCCGATGGCGCTGGCGCCGTCGGCGTGATTCATGCCCGAGTGGGCGGCGCGACCGGTGACTTCGATCAAAAAGGTGGCGCCGCCCTTGCGCTCGGTGACCAGGTTGCCGCTGACGCGGCCGGGCTCTGAGTTGAAGACTGCCCGCGCGCCGCGCGCATGGGTTTCGATGGCGATGCGGCCGTTTTGCGAGCCGATTTCTTCGTCGGCCGTGAAGAGGCCCAGCACCGGGAAGGGCAACGGCGGCAGCTTCTGCAGCGCCATCATCACAAAACATTGCAGCACCAGCCCGGACTTCATGTCGGACACGCCGGGGCCGTAGCCGCGCTCGCCGTCCACGCGCCAGGGGCGCTGGGCCACGGTGCCGGTGGGGAACACGGTGTCGCGGTGGCCCATTAACACCACCGGCGCTGCCGCAGGTTGCGCGCCCGGCAGGCGGGCCAGCAGCACGTCGCCCTCGGCGACATCACCGCGGTGTTCGGCGCTGATGCCGGCGGTTTGCAGCCAGCCCGCCATGGCCTGGGCCACGCGGTCGGTGCCCGGCTTGTCGTGGCTGCTGGAGTCGATGTCGACCAGTGTGGCCAGGGCCGCCTGCATGGCGGGGCGCTGGCCGGCCAGCCATTCGGTGGCGGAGCAGCCTGGCGCTTGTACGTCGTTCGTCACGGCGGTCATCGCGGTGGTAGTTGCGGCGCTCATGCGCATTCCTGCATCACGCCGGCGCCTTCTTCGGCCAGGTCCCAGAACATGCCGGCCATGATCTGCAGCGACTCGCGGGTGGTGTCCACCAGGATGTGTTCATTCGGGGCGTGCTGGGAACAGGCAGGGTACGAATGCGGCACCCACAGCGTGGGCAGGCCCAGCGTTTCAGAAAACACGTCGTTCGGCAGCGAGCCGCCGAGGTTGGGCAACAGGGCCGGGCGGCGGCCGGTGCTGCGTTCGATGGAAGCCATGCCCCAGCGCACCCAGGCATTGTCGGGGTCGAGGCGGGTGGCGGCCATGGTCATGTCGGTGCCGCGCACTTCCACATCGTCAAAGCCGTGGGCCAGCAGGTGCTTGCGGATGTGCGCCAGAAAATTCGCCGGGTCGCTGCCCACCACATAACGCATGTGGCAGTGCGCGCGCGCCTCGGCCGGAATGGCATGCACCGGCATGGCCGGGTTGCCGGTGGTAAAGGCCAGCACCTCCAGGCTGTTCCAGCCGATCACGCGCTCGGCCGGCGAGAGGCCGGGCTCGCCCCAGTCGGGATCGATCTCGGGATCGTTCGGGCCGCCGCCGACCTCGATGTCCTGCAGCGCGGTGCGCACGCTGGCCGGAATGGCGGTGGGCAGCAGGCCGGGCACCAGGATGCGGCCATGGGCGTCCACCAGGCTGGCAATCGCATGGGCCAGGCGGATGCCGGGGTTGCGCAACAGGCCGCCCCAGTTGCCCGAATGGTGGCCGCCGTCGCGCAGCTTGAGGTGCAGGTCGAAGTTGAAGACGCCGCGCGAGCCGAGAAACAGCGTGGCGCGGGACGCCGACACACGCGGGCCGTCGGAGGCCAGGAACAGGTCGGCCGCCAGCGCATCGCGGTGCAGGGCACACACTTCGTTCAGGCCCGGTGAGCCGTCTTCTTCGCCCATTTCCAGGATGATTTTCACGTTGTAGCCCAGGCGCCCGCTGCGCACGGCCAGCACCTGCTCGAGCGCGGTCAGGTTGATGGTGTGCTGCCCCTTGTTGTCGGCGGTGCCGCGGCCGTACCAGCGGTTGCCGTCCACCACGATCTTCCAGGGGCTCAGGCCTTCACGCCACTGGGCATCGTAGCCGCGCACCACGTCGCCGTGGCCGTAGGTCAGCACGGTGAAAGCGGCGCCGGGCTCGATGCGTTCGGCCAGCAGGAAAGGGCTTTTGCCCGGCACTGGGTTGTCGACGATGCGGCAGGCAAAGCCCAGCTCCTTGAGCTTGGGCGTGATTTCGTCCTGCAGATAGGCGTGCAGGATGGGGCCGCTGGCAGCGTCCTGGCTTTCGGTTTTGTAGGCAACGCGGCGGTCCAGCGTTTGCTGGAAACGCCCGTCGTCGAAACAGGCCAGGGTTTGGGCAACGGCTTGGGTACGGCTCATGAGAGGTCCTTGAAATTGAAGGGAAATTGCGCGGTTGAAATGGAGGGGTAAAACGTCAGGCGATGGCTTCGGCGGCGATGTCGGGCACGCCCAGCCCGGGCTCGGGCGTGAGGGCAGAGGCCAGCAGCATGCGGGTGTAGGGGTGCTCGGGCCGGGCAAAGACCTGTTCGCGCGTGCCCAGCTCGACGATGGCGCCGCGGTGCATCACGGCCACGCGGTCCACCAGGTGTTCGACCACACCCAGGTCATGGCTGATGAAGAAGTAGGTCAGCCCGAACTCGGCCTTCAGGTCCATCAGCAGGTTCAGGATCTGCGCCTGCACCGACACATCAAGCGCCGATGTCGGTTCGTCGCAGATCAGGATGTCGGGTCGCAGCACCAGCGCCCGCGCAATCGCCACGCGCTGGCGCTGCCCGCCCGAAAGCTGGTTGGGGTACTGGCTGTGTGTGCGCTCGGGCATGCCGACCAGATCGAGCATTTCGCGCACCTTGCGATGCTGCTCCTGGGCGGTGCCCACCCGGTGCAGGGCCAGGGGCACACGCACGATGTCACCCACCGTGCGGCGCGGGTTCAGCGACGAATACGGGTCCTGGAAGATGGGCTGGATGTGGCGTGCCAGGGCGCGGCGCTGGCTGCTGTCGACTTCCTTGCCGTTGACCAGCACATTGCCGGAGGTGGGCGGCAGCAACCCGAGCAGCATTTTGGCCAGGGTGCTTTTGCCGCAGCCGGACTCCCCGACCAGGCCCAGGGTTTCGCCCTTGCGGATGCGCAGGGAGACGTTATTCACCGCCCTGATTTCACCGGGCGCCGTGAACAGCCCGCGCTTGAGTTTGAAGACGCGGCTGAGCGCGCACAGCTCCAGCGCAATGTCTTCACTGCCGCCCGGGGGCGTCGCCAAAGGGGTGGTGGGGTTCATGCGGCCTCCGCCAGCAAGGGTGAAGCCGCGACGCAGCGCACGGCATGCTCCGCGTCCAGCGCCACATAGGGTGGGGTGGCGGCGCAGCCCGCCTGTACCTGGCTGCAGCGGTTGGCAAAGGCACAGCCCTCTACCTTGCCCACCAGGCTGGGCACCACGCCGGGGATCGCCTGCAGGCGGCTGCCGGGCAGGGTTTTGCCGCGTACCGGAATGCAGTTGAGCAGCCCGCGGGTGTAGGGATGGGCGGGATGGGCGAACAGTTCGGCCACCGGCGCGGTTTCCACCACCTCGCCCGCATACATCACGGCCACGCGGTCGGCGATGCGCGCCACCACGCCGAGGTCGTGGGTGATGAAGACCACCGCGGTGCCGAATTCTTTTTGCAGCTCACGGATCAGCCGCAGGATCTGCGCCTGGATGGTGACGTCCAGCGCGGTGGTGGGCTCGTCGGCAATGATCAGGTCCGGCTCGCACATCAGGGCCATGGCAATCACCACGCGCTGGCGCAGGCCGCCCGAGAGCTGGTGCGGGTACTGCCGCAAACGGTCTGCGGCCTGCGGAACGCCAGCGCGTTCGAGCAGGTACAGCGCGCGTTCACGCGCCTGCGCCATGCTGACCTTGCGGTGCGCGCGCAGCGCCTCGCACAGCTGGTCGCCCAGCGTGTACGACGGGTTCAGCGCCGTCATCGGCTCCTGGAAAATCATCGCCATGCGCGAGCCGCGCAGCAGGGACATTTCCCGCTCGGGCAGGCCCTGCAGGTCCACGCCGTCAAAGTGGATGTGGTCGGCGGTGCGCACCGCCTTGCGCGGCAGCAGGCCCATCAGCGCGAGCGACGTCATCGACTTGCCGCAGCCGGATTCGCCGACCAGGCACAGCATTTCCCCGCGCCGCACCTGGAAGTCGATGCCGCGCACGGCGTGCAGCATGCCGCCCGGTGTCGGCAGGTCCACACGCAGGTTTTTCACGTCCAACAAAATGTCCATGGGGTTCCCTTTCAGTTGCGGCCGTCGGGCGCGGTCAGGTCACGCAGGCCGTCGCCCACCAGGTTGATGGCCAGCACCAGCAGGGCCAGCACCACCCCGGGCACCAGGATCACCCAGGGCTGGAAGAACATGTAGGCCTTGCCTTCGGCCACCATCAGCCCCCATGACGGCGTGGGCGGCTGCACGCCCAGGCCCAGGAAGGAGAGGGTGGACTCCAGCAAAATCGCGTGCGCCATCTCCAGCGTGGCCACCACGGTCAACGGGCCCATCAGGTTGGGCAGCAGTTCGCGCACCAGGATGTAGGGCGTGGACGCGCCGAGCGCCTTGGCGGCGGCGATGAATTCGGCATCGCGCAGCTGCTGCGTGGCCGAGCGCGTGACGATGGCAAAGCGGTCCCACAGCAACAGGCCCAGCAGGATGATGACCACCTGCAATGAGCCGCCGATGAGGGAAGCCGTTGCCAGCGCCACCAGCACCACCGGCATGGCCAGCCGGGTGGTGATGATGTAGCTGACCACGGCGTCGACGCGGCCGCCGAAATAGCCCGCCAGCACGCCCATGGTGGTGCCGATCAGCCCGGACACCAGCGCCGCGACCAGCCCGATGCCCAGCGAAACGCGGGCGCCGTACAAAAGGCGGCTCAGGTAATCGCGGCCGAGCTTGTCGGTGCCGAAGATGTGCTCCCAGCTGCCCTTGTCGTGCCACAACGGCGGGATCAGGCGCTGGGTCACGTCCTGCGCATACGGGTCATGCGGGCTGAGCCAGGGCGCGAACAGGGCGGCCACCACGGCCAGGCCCAGCAGGATGCTGCCCAGCAGCATTCCGCGGTGGCCCAGCACACGCCGCAGGCTGCGGCGCCACGCGGGAATGGGCGGCAGCGGCAGCGCCGGCGCGGCGGAAACGGTCGGGGAAGGAGCGTTCATGGTGATGTCCTAGCGTGTGCGCATGCGGGGGTCGAGCGCGGCGTTGAAGACATCGGCCAGGAAGGTCAGCCCGATGTAGAACACGGCGATGATCAGCACCACGGCCTGCACCACGGGGTAGTCGTTGCGCGAAATGGAGTCCCAGGCGAGCTGGCCCAGGCCCTGCATGGAATAGACCGACTCAATGACGACCGAGCCGCCCAGCATGAAACCCAGCTCCACGGCCGCCAGGGCGACAACCGGAATGATGGCGTTGCGCAAGGCGTGCTTGAACACCACGCGCGCCGGGCTCAGGCCCTTGGCGCGCGCGGTGCGGATGTAGTCTGCGCCCAGCACGTCGAGCATGCCCGCGCGCGTCAGGCGCATCAGCGAGGGCATGGCGTAGTAGCCCAGCGCAATGGCCGGCAACACAAAATGCTGCCAGGTGGTGTTGCCCGCAACGGGCAGCCAGTGCAGCCCGACGGCGAAGAGCAGGATCAGCGTCAGCGCAAACCAGAAGTTGGGCATGGCCTGGCCGACCACCGCCACCATCAGGGCCAGCCGGTCTATCCAGGTGTCGCGGTAGACGGCGGCCAGCACGCCCAGCGGAATTGCCACCGACACCGCCAGCAGCAGGGACACGGCGCCCAGCTTGAGCGTGATGGGCAGGCGCTCGCCGATGAGTTCCATCACGGTGTTCTGGAAGAAGAACGAACGCCCGAAGTCCAGGTGCAGCGCGCCCCACAGCCAGTCAAAAAACTGGGTGGTGATGGGGCGGTTCAGTCCGTACTGGACGCGCACTTCCTCGACAGCCGCCGCGTTGGCCTCGGCGCCGGCGATGGAGGCCGCCAGGTCGCCGGAAAGGTGCAGCAGCATGAAACTGACGACGGCCACCGTGAGCATGACGCTCAGGGCCACCAGAAAGCGGCGGAATATGTATTGCAGCATGGGAATGCCCCGGTTGTTGCGTTAGCGGACTGCGCGGGTCAGCCCAGCCATGCGGCGCACGGCCAGGCCGTCGTGGCTACTTCCAGCTGGCCTGGCCGAAGCGCGGCAGCTCGTCCGCATGCGCCGTGAATTTGAGGTCCGGCGTGAAGGCGTAGTTGGTGGAGTAGGAGAACATGGGTGCCATATAGGCCTGCTCGCTGATGCGCTGCAGGGCCTGCGCATATTTCTTTTTTCGCTCGGTTTTGTCCACTGTGCTGTCGGCAGTTTTCAGCAGTGCAATCACCTGCGGGTCTTTGGCCGTGTCGTCCGGGCCGCCTTCAAAGTAGTTGCCGACAAACGCGGACGCATCGTTGATGGAGAACGATCCCCAGGACTGGAAGGTCAGCGGCGCGCGGCCCGAGTAGATTTCGGTGCGCAGCACCGGGTACTGCACAAAATGCAGGCGCGCGCGTATGCCCACCTTGCGCAGGTCGCCCACCATGGCTTCGGCATATTCACGCTCGCGGTAAGCCCACAGGTCGGTGTCGAAGCCGTTGGGGTAACCCGCGGCCGCCAGCAGTGCCTTGGCCTTGGCCGGGTCGTAGGTGTACTTCACCTCTTTTTCGGTTTCGCAGCCGAACTGGGTGCGAAAGCACGGCGAATACACCGGCTGGCTGCCGCCGCGCACCAGGCTGTCGGCCAGGCCCTTGCGGTTGATGGCGTGGTTGACGGCCTGGCGTACGCGAATGTCCTTGAAGGGCAGGGCTTCCGGCGTGGTGCCGTTGCTGTTGATCGACATGAAACCCACGCGCATGGTTTCACCGCTCAACACGGTGGTGTTGGGCCTGGACTTGAGCGACTCGGCCTGGTCGGACGGCACGCGCCAGATCCAGTCCACCGCGCCCGTCATCAGCTGGGCCACGCGCGCTTCCGGGTCGCGGATCACCACAAACTTCACCGTGCCGATATTCGGCTGGCCGGCCGGGCTTTCCTTGAAGTAGGCCGTGTTCTTCACCATGGTCACGCCCTGGCCTGGCACCACCGCGGTGATCTTGTAGGCGCCGGTGCCAATGGGCGCCTTGCTGTAGCCCTCCAGGCCCACCTTCTTCATGTAAGCGGCGGGGTAGATCGGCGTGGGCCCGGCCAGGTAGTCCATCGCGGCCGGAAACGGCGCCTTCAAATTGATGCGGACCTGGTAGTCGCCGAGCTTTTCGACGTTTTTGATCCAGCCCGTGTTCTGGCGCGTGGCGATCTTGGCTTCCGGCGCCGTGACCACATTGAAGGTGTAGGCCACATCGTCGGCGCTGAACTTGTCACCGTTGTGGAAGGTGACACCCTGGCGCAAGGTGACCAGCAACGCGGTGGCGGATTCCCATTTCCAGGCGGTGGCCAGCTGGGGTTTGAACTCACCGGTTTTGGGGTCCCGGTAGACCAGCGTGTCCCAGGCCAGGTTGGCCAGGATCACGCCTTCACGCATGTTGTTGTGGTACGGGCTGACGTTCTCAACCTCGCTGTCCGAGGCGTAAACCAGGGTGTCGTTGGCTTTGCCGGCATGGGCTGCAGTCAGGCCTGCACCGAAGGCCGCAAGCACAAAACTTTGACGCACCATCGTGGTGAAAAATTGCTTCATAAAAGTCCTTCGTCATGGCGTGGGGAGTGGAGACGGCTCATTCTGCGCAAGAACCAGACCGAAAGACCATTCCATGCATTAGAGAATATGTATGATTGCGTTGCCAAATCGGCAATGCTCTGGCTGCCCCATGCCCAACAGCTCCGCCATCACCCGACGCCCATGACCCTTTCTCCCCAGGTTGCCCGTCAATTGCAGGACACCGCGCTGCGCTACTTCCTGGAGGTCGTGCGCTGCGGCTCCATCAGCGAAGCCTCCCAGCGCCTGAATGTGGCGGGGTCGGCCATCAGCCGCCACATCGCGCACCTGGAAGACCTGCTGGGCGCAACGCTTTTTGACCGCCATCCCAGGGGCATGGTGCCCAGCGCTGCCGGGGAGATGCTGGCCGTGCACGCGCTTAAATCGGCGCACGACTCGGAGCGGGTGGTGCATGAGATCCAGGCGCTGCAAGGCATGCAGCGCGGGCGGGTGCGCCTGGCCTGCACCGAAGGTTTTGCGATGGAGTTCCTGCCCAAGGCCATCGGCGACTTCATGAAGACCCATCCCGGCATCCAGTTTCACCTGGGTGCGCACCCCCCGGCGGAATGCTCGCGCCGCGTCCTGCATGGGGATGCCGACATCGGCCTCACCATGAGCCGCACGCCCGAAAGCGGCATTCAGGTAGAGCACCTGCAGCCGTCGCCGGTGATGGCGGCCATGCGCTACGACCATCCGCTGACCCAGTTCAAACAGATCAACCTGAAGCAGCTGCTGGCCTATCCGATCGTGCTGCCGGAAACAAACACCACCGTGCGCCAGCTGTTTGACATCGCCTGCAGCCTGCAGGGCCTGACTGTTTCGCCGGTGCTCACCAGCAACTACATCACCAGCCTGAACGACTTTTTGCGCCATTACCCGGAAAGCGTCACCATTGCGGGCGAAATATCGGTGCGCTACAAGGTTCAGCGCGGCGAGTTTGCCTGCATACGCCTGCGTGACCGTGGCCTGGATTTGCGCAATGTGGAAGTGCAGACGGCGACGGGCCGCACGCTCTCGCGCGCGGCGCAGGCCTTTCTGGCGCACCTGAAGACGGAGCTCTCGGGCTCACCGGCCTGAGCTGCCGGCTGCAGGGCGGGCGCCCCTGCGGGACCTGTGCCAGATTGCTATCAATACGATAGCTGCTTGCGCCCGATGTTATTGGGCTGGAGCCAATTCTTGTGCTTGAAAACGCCCCCTGAAGCTCCTTGAATCAGGGTGTTGGGGCCGTATTTTGACGCTGCCAGGGTGCTTTCGGCGCAGCTATTAGAGACAAAAATGGCCAGTAACCCAATAACGCTGGGCGCAAGCAGCTATCAAAACCGTAGCACCAGAAAATGCCAGTTCCTTGAATCGTTATTCGTTTATTGAGATAAATTAAGAGCGATATATTCTTTTGAGTTTTAACGCTTGCTCCCCACAATGCTTTGATCAGCAATCAAGGAGCACAGCATGACCACTCTCAGACTCGGCGACACCGCCCCCGATTTCACCCAGGACTCCACCGCCGGCAAGATTTCTTTTCACGAATGGGCTGGCGATTCATGGGTGGTGCTGTTTTCGCACCCCGCAGACTTCACACCCGTCTGCACCACCGAACTCGGCAAGACCGCAGCCCTGAGCGGTGAATTTGCCAAGCGCAACGTCAAGCCCATCGCCATCAGCGTGGATGCGCTGGAATCCCACGGCAAGTGGGTCAACGACATCAACGAGACGCAAAACACCACGGTGAATTTCCCCATCCTGGCCGATGCCGACCGCAAGGTGGCCAACCTGTACGACATGATTCACCCGAATGCCCTGAGCACCGGCCCCACGGCCACCGTGCGCAGCGTGTTCATCATCGACCCGAAAAAGGCCATCCGCACCACGTTCACCTACCCCGCCAGCACGGGCCGCAATTTCGACGAGATCCTGCGCGTGATTGACTCGCTGCAGCTGACCGACGGCTACAAGGTGGCCACGCCGGTGAACTGGAAAGACGGCGACGACGTGATCATCGTGCCCAGCCTGCAAGACCCGGCTGAACTTGCCCAGCGTTTCCCCAAGGGCTTCAAGGCCATCAAGCCGTACCTGCGCGTCACGCCGCAACCCAACAAGTAATCAGACGGGTTCACGCGAAGTGCGTTTCATCATCGTCCCTGGCTGGCGTGACTCGGGCCCCGGCCACTGGCAAAGCCTGTGGGCCGAACGCCTGAGCAATGCGGTGCGCGTGCGCCAGGACGACTGGATCACGCCTTCGCGCAAGGCCTGGGTCGCGTCGCTGGCCAACACCATCGTGCTGCAGGACGAGCCGGTCGTGATCGTGGCGCACAGCCTGGGCTGCATTGCCACCACGCATCTGCCGCCGGAGGCGGCAGAGCGTATTCATGGCGCCTTGCTGGTGGCGCCGGCGGACCCGGAGCGCCGCGCCGTGCTGAGCGACTTTGCGCCCGTGCCCTACCAGAAGCTGCCTTACCGCAGCGTGCTGGTGGCCAGCAGCAACGACCCGTATTGCCCGGTGCGCCTGGCCGGTGCCTATGCCCGCGCCTGGGGCAGCGAATTTGTGCGCATGCAGGACGCCGGCCATATCAATGTGGAGTCGGGCCACGGCGAATGGCCGCTGGGCATTGCGTTGCTGCAGTCGCTGGCAGGCGATGCGTCGCTGACGGCACCGCATCTGGATTTTTCTTCTTCGGCAAATTCTTCGTCTTCTTCTTTTGGATCCCTGGAAACGGCATGACTTCTTCAAAAATAAAAATCGCGCTTGCAACGCTGGCACTGGCCGCGGGCGCTTCATTCTCCGGCACGGCCTCGGCACAAACGCTTCTCAATGGCTCGTATGACGTGGCGCGCGAGTTTTACAAGGAATACAACGCCGCTTTCATTGCCCACTACAAAAAGACCACGGGCAAAGACATCAAGATTGACCAGTCGCACGGTGGCTCCAGCGCCATTGCACGCTCGGTAGCCGACGGCCTGGATGCCGATGTGGTCACCATGAACACGTCGACCGACGTGGACTTCCTGGCCGGCGCCGGTGTGGTGGCCAAAGACTGGGCGAAGAAGTTTCCAGACAATGCATCGCCCACCACCTCGACCATGCTGTTCCTGGTGCGCAACGGCAACCCCAAGGGCATCAAGGACTGGGACGACCTCGTCAAGCCCGGCATCCAGGTGATTCTGGTGAACCCGAAAACCGGCGGCAATGGCCGCTACGCCTATCTGGCCGCCTGGGGTTACGCGAAGAAGAAGGGCGCCACCGATGCGCAGGCCGCCGAGTTCGTCGGCAAGCTCTACAAAAACGTGCCGGTGCTGGGCAAGGGCGGGCGCGACGCGACCACCGTGTTCCTGCAACGCAATATTGGCGACGTGCTGATTACGTTTGAGTCCGAAGTGCTGTCGGTGAACAAAGAGTTTGGCGAAGGCAAGGTGGACGCGGTCTACCCGTCCATCAGCATCCTGGCGGAAAACCCGGTGGCGGTGGTGGAGCGCACCGTGGCCAAGAAGGGCACGGCCGAGCTGGCCAAGGCCTACCTGAACTACCTCTATTCAGACGAAGGCCAGGAGATTGCTGCACGCCATGCATTGCGCCCACGCTCGCAGGCCATCCTGAAAAAGTACGCCAGCACCTTCAAGCCGCTGCAACTCTTCACGGTGCAAGACGTCTTTGGCAGCCTCGGTGAAGCGCAAAAAGTGCACTTCAATGACGGCGGCCAGTTCGACAAGCTGTATACCGTCAAGTAGACCGCACCACCATGACTGCCTTGTCTTCTGTGGCGCCGCCTTCCGCGGTGGCGCCGGGCATCCCTGCGGGTAACAAAAGAGCCGCCAGGCGGGTCTTGCCCGGTTTCCGTCTCACATTGGGCTACACCGTGCTGTACCTCAGCCTGATCGTGCTGATCCCGATCTCGGCGCTATTTTTCAAAACGTTCACGCTGAGCTGGGACCAGTTCATCACGGCGGTGACGTCGCCGCGTGTGCTGGCGTCTTACCGCCTCACGTTTGGGGCTTCGCTGATCGCTGCGCTCGTCAACCTGGTGTTTGGCCTGCTGCTGGCCTGGGTGCTGGTGCGCTACAAATTTCCGGGTAAAAAAATCGTCGATGCGCTGGTGGACTTGCCTTTTGCGCTGCCCACAGCCGTGGCCGGCATTTCGCTCACGGCTTTGCTGGCCGGCAACGGCTGGATAGGCCAGTACCTTGAGCCCATGGGTATCAAGCTGGCCTTCACGCCGGCCGGTGTGGTGATTGCGTTGATTTTCATCGGCCTGCCGTTTGTGGTGCGCACGGTGCAGCCGGTGCTGGAAGACGCCGAGAAAGAACTCGAGGAAGCCGCCACCTCGCTGGGCGCCACGCGCCTGCAGATTTTTACCAAGGTCATCCTGCCGCACATCACGCCCGCGCTGCTCACCGGTTTTGCCATGGCCTTTGCGCGAGCGATTGGCGAATACGGATCGGTCATCTTCATCGCCGGCAACATGCCCATGATTTCTGAAATCACGCCCCTCATCATCATCGGCAAGCTGGAGCAGTATGACTATGCCGGCGCAACCGCCGTGGCGGTGGTCATGCTGCTGGTGTCATTTGTGTTGCTACTGGTCATTAACGGCCTGCAGACCTGGCAACGCCGTAATACGGGAGCACCAGCATGAGTGCACTGCCTTCAAAACGCCGTGTCACCGCCGGCACCACCGAAGCACGCTGGGTGCGCTACACGTTGATTACGGTGGCGTTGCTGTTTGTGTTCCTGTTTTTGATCCTGCCGCTGGCCGCCGTGTTCACCGAAGGCCTGCGCAAGGGCTTTGGCGCCTACATTGCCGCGCTGCAGGAACCCGACGCCTGGTCGGCCATCAAGCTCACACTGATTGCCGCCGCGATTGCGGTGCCGCTGAACCTGGTGTTTGGTGTGGCTGCGGCCTGGGCGATTGCCAAGTATGAATTCCGCGGCAAGTCGGTGTTGACGACATTGGTAGACCTGCCGTTTTCCGTGTCGCCCGTGGTGGCGGGTCTGATCTACGTGCTGATCTTCGGCGCGCAGGGCTGGTTCGGGCCGTGGCTGCTGGCGCATGACATCAAGATCATTTTTGCCGTGCCCGGCATTGTGCTGGCCACCGTGTTTGTGACGTTTCCGTTCATCGCGCGGGAGCTGATTCCGCTGATGCAGGCGCAGGGCAACGACGAAGAGCAGGCCGCCATCGTGCTGGGCGCCACCGGTTGGCAAACTTTCTGGCATGTAACCTTGCCCAACATCAAGTGGGGCCTGGTGTATGGCGTCATCTTGTGCAACGCACGGGCCATGGGGGAGTTTGGCGCGGTGTCGGTGGTGTCGGGCCACATCCGTGGGCAGACCAACACGCTGCCGCTGCATGTGGAAATTCTGTACAACGAATACCAGTCGGTGGCTGCATTCGCCGTGGCATCGCTGCTGGCCATCCTCGCGCTGGTCACGCTGGTCATCAAGTCGGTGGCCGAATGGCGCCACGAAGCAGAAATGAAAGCCGCGGCTGATTTGCCGCCGGAGCGTCCACGGACTCCCGTTGACGGGGCCGCCGTGGCAGCCGCTCGCTAAAGGAAAACATCATGAGCATCGAAATCCGCAACGTCAGCAAACATTTTGGCGACTTCCAGGCACTGGGCGACGTCAGCCTGGACATTCAATCGGGCGAACTGGTCGCCTTGCTTGGTCCCTCGGGCTGCGGCAAGACCACGCTGCTGCGCATCATTGCCGGTCTGGAAACCGCCGACCGCGGCAGCATCCTCTTCAGCGGCGAAGACACCACCGACGTGCATGTGCGAGAGCGCCAAGTCGGTTTTGTCTTTCAGCACTACGCCCTGTTCCGCCACATGACCGTCTTTGAAAACGTGGCCTTCGGCCTGCGCGTCAAGCCCCGCGGCCAGCGGCCCAGCGAAGCGCAAATCAAGGAAAAAGTGCATTCGCTGCTCAACCTCGTGCAGCTCGACTGGCTGGCCGAGCGCTTTCCGTCGCAGCTTTCTGGCGGGCAGCGCCAGCGCATCGCCCTGGCGCGCGCACTGGCGGTAGAGCCCAAGGTGCTGCTGCTCGATGAACCCTTCGGCGCGCTCGACGCCAAAGTGCGCAAGGAGCTGCGCCGCTGGCTTCGCCGCCTGCATGACGATCTGCACGTCACCAGTATTTTTGTGACGCACGACCAGGAAGAAGCGTTGGAGGTTGCCGACCGCGTGGTGCTGATGAACCAGGGCAAGGTCGAGCAGATTGGCTCACCGCAAGAGGTGTGGGATCACCCGGCCAGCCCGTTTGTGTACGGCTTCCTCGGTGACGTGAACCTGTTCCACGGCCGCGCCCACGAAGGCGAAGTGCAGCTCGAAGGCCTGCGCCTCAATTCACCCGAACACGCCGGCGCGCAGGACGCCAAAGCCTTTGCCTATGTGCGCCCGCACGACCTGGACGTGCAGCGCTATGCACCGGGCGCCGAAGGCATCGTCGCCCACCTGGAACGCGCCATCGTGATCGGCCCGATCGCGCGGCTGGAACTGATTCCCGCCGAAGGCTATGAACAAAAGGGCAATGTCTCGGGCGACTCAATCATCGAAGCCCAGATGACCTCGCAGCAGTTTGCCGAGATGGGCTTGCGCGAAGGCGACATGCTGGTGGTGACGCCGCGCAAGGCGAGGGTGTTTGTGGAGGGGTAGCATCCAAGCCGAGCGGTACCGGCATCCGACTTGAGTGATCGGTTAATCCTCGAGTTCATGGTACGAACCACCGCTTGTCTTTCCTGAGTCCAAGGTCACTGAGAAGACATGCCATGTGTCATCAAAGCACCAAGCCTCGCCTCGCAAGCAGGCGCTTTCAATTTCGATACTGCGGAATCCATCCCAAGATATTCGACGTGTTCGCCAAAGGCGATCCACACCGCGATATGCAGTGAAGTCGCAGTTGCTACCTGTAATGACTTGTCCATCGTCTGGAAAATGATGAAAAAACTCAATGTCGTTGTCGTGGTGGGCGAGCAATTGCCTGGTTTCAATACAAACCACGTAGGCTTGGCCGCCGACTATCAAAAACGCCGTTCTTTCATCTTGTGCCACAACCACTGTATTCAGAGTAGTGACGCCAGGCTGAAAATTACCGATCCAGGACTCGTTGCTCTTTGGAAAGAACTCGACCACCAAACCTTCCCGATGCATTCCTTGGCCAGTAGCACTGAACTGCAATGGCCAGGGCCCTACCCCTGGTAGTCCAGGCAAGATATGGTAGTTCGGCATTTTCTGTAGATCCATGGCGGGTCACTCGATGCCCAGGATGCTTGGAACGCTTTGCTCAAGCATCTCTATCAGTTCCTTGTCCATGAACTTGTACTCATCAGGAATATCAAGAACGTGTAAGGCCTTGTCATCAAGAAGCCTCGTGAACTCCGCCTTCAACCTTGACTTGTGTTTTTCTTCCATGACGAGAACCACGTCGGCCCAACGGATGTCATCGACTGACACGGTATGGCGCGCATTGGGGCTGGTCCCACCCGAACGGGTTAGCAGCTGCGGGTGCTTGCGCCAGAGTTGTTCGGCCGTTGGGCTTCGCCATTGGTTACGGCTGCAAACGAACAATACCTTCAGGCGTTCAGTGCTGCGGGCGGTTTCTTCCTTCTGCACAAGTTGCTTTGCAGTCGTGCGAGGGTAATCGAGGCCCAGTTGCTCTGCACGCGCAACTTTCTTTGACCGGATATACAGGTCTTTCCAGCGTTTCTCCCTGGGCAAATCGTCTTTGGTCGTCATATGTACTTCATGCTTGTTTTTGTAGAGCTGATTTATCCGGCTTCAACCAATATGCTGCTGCAAACCTTGGACCAATGCGTCGAAGGTGACACGGCAACGCGGGCTGTGGCGCAGGTCTTCGTGCATGGTCAGCCAGGTTTCGAGTTTGAAGGACAACTCGCCAGGCAGAACCCGTACCAGGGCGGGGTCCCGCGCCGCCAGCGCTGACTGGCACACGCCAATGCCGGCGCCGGCACGTATCAGTGCCAGTTGCGCGAGGTCGCTGTCGGTACGCGTGGAAAACGCCGCCCGCTTCCATGCGGGCAAGGCTTTGCGCGCCGAACGCAGGAAGGGTGTCTCTTCGTCAAACCCGATCAGCGCATGCTGCGCCAGGTCCGTTGACGACTGTGGCGTGCCGCGCGCGTCCAGGTAATCGCGGCGTGCGTAGAGACCCAGTTCCACTTCGCCCACGCTGCGAGCGATCAACAGGTCCTGCTTGGGCTGTGTCATGCGCACGGCAATGTCGGCTTCGCGTTGCAGCAGGTCCTGCACGCGGTTGGTCAGCACCAGTTCGATGGTCAGGCCCGGGTGCGTGCGTTGCAGTTGCGCGACGATGGGCGGCAGCACTTCAACACCGATGACTTCGCTCACCGTGACCCGCACCGTGCCGCGCACACCGTCACCCTGGCTTTCGGCGGCGCGGCGCAGGGCGGCTGCGGCGCTGGCCATTTCTTCGGCGAAGGGCCGCAGTCCCAGCGCGGCTTCGGTCGGCGCAAAACCGGTTTGTGAGCGCGTGAACAGCGCCAGGCCGAGCGACTTTTCGAGTGAGGCAACATGGCGTCCGACCGTAGGCTGTGCCACCCCCAAAGACCGTGCCGCACCCGAGAGCGAACCCTCGTGCAGCACCCCTAAAAATGAACGGTAAAGCTCCCAGCCAGCATCTTCTTCCATACAAAAATGTATAGCCGTTACCCTGCTTTAGTCAATTCCATTTTGATGCCCCGGGGCCCAGAATTTCCCCATAGCAACTTTTTTGGGGAATGACATGAGCAGCAAACAAGACAAATCAAACACAGCACTGGTGCTGGGCGCAACCGGTGGCATCGGCGGGGAAGTCGCGCGACAACTGGAGGCGGCAGGCTGGCAGGTTCGCGCGCTCAGGCGTGGCGAGCCGCGGCCGGGCGAGCAACGTGGCGGCATCACCTGGCTGCGTGGCGATGCGATGAATCCCGGTGATGTCATGGCGGCAGCACAAGGCTGTGGCGTGATAGTGCACGCTGTCAATCCGTCCGGCTATCGTCGCTGGGGCGAGCTGGTGCTGCCCATGCTGGACAACACGATCGCGGCCGCCCGGGCGCAGGGCGCGACCATCGTGCTGCCCGGCACGGTCTACAACTACGGGCCAGACGCATTTCCCAGCCTCCGGGAGGATTCACCGCAACACCCGCAAACGGCCAAAGGTGCGATTCGCGTGCAGCTCGAGCAGCGGCTCAAGGACGCGACCAGCGACAGTGGCCAGGGCTGCTGCCGGGTGATCATCGTGCGCGCGGGGGATTTTTTCGGGCCGGGTGCCGGGAACAGCTGGTTCTCGCAAGGCCTGGTTCGGCCGGGCGTTCCGGTGCGCAGTGTGAAGCTCCCCGGCAAGTCTGGCGTCGGTCACCAATGGGCCTATTTGCCGGATGTGGCGCGTACCATGGTCGCCTTGCTGGCCCGGCGTGACGTTCTGCCTGCATTTGCAACCTTCCATATGAACGGCCAGTGGGACGCCGACGGCCGCCAGCTGGCTGAAGCGATCTGCCGTGTCGTCGCACGGCGCGGTGGCCCTCAGCCGTCTATCAAATCCTTTCCCTGGTGGGCGGTGACCCTGGCCGCGCCCTTTGTTGAGACCCTGCGCGAGCTGCGCCGGATGCGCTACCTCTGGAACACGCCTATACGCATGGACAACGCCGCCCTGGTGGCGGCGCTCGGTGCGGAGCCGCACACGCCGCTGGACATTGCTATGGAGGAAACACTGCAAGGGCTGGGCTGCCTTCCTGCGCATGGCCGGGATTTCAACCACGGTGCTGTCCGCCGTGGCTGAGCAAGTCAAGCTCGGCTTTTGATGTTGTCAGACGCTTCCAGCTGGGTGAGGTCGACTTGGAGGGGAGCCGGATACTGGCTCGTGCCAAACCTTAGCGCCGACCTGGCCCGCACGACCTGGATGTGCAGCGTTATGCGCCGGGCGCGAAGGCATCGTCGCCCACCTGGAGCGCGCCATCGTGATCGGCCCCATTGCGCGGCTGGAACTGATTCCTGCGGAAGGCTACGAGCAAAAGGGCAATGTCTCGGGCGATTCGATCATCGAAGCCCAGATGACTTCGCAGCAATTTGCCGAGATGGGCTTGCGCGAAGGCGACATGCTGGTGGTGACACCGCGTAAGGCGAGGGTGTTTGTGGAGGGGTAGACCCACACCGATAGACGCCGATAAGAAGGGTTAAGCCTACGCCTGACCGGGAGCGAGGTCATGAAAGTACAACCAATCAGAGTCTTCGTTGAGGCGAATTTCGATCGGATAGCGCTCGGTCTCTTGTGGCATGGTCGACAGGCGGCCCACGAACTCTTGAGGGCTCTTCACGAAGAAGACAAACTCCCGCTCTCCTCTGCCGGTGACGACAGCAGCAAGCACCGAGGACATGTCCTGCTCCACAGCTCCGACAAGTCGGTCTTCAAATACATGCAGGCGCACCAGCTCTTGCCTGGTGGCAAGACCTACATCGTCTGTCTCGTGCATAGACCAAAAAATATTCAAGCGCTTTGGATAGTTTGAGCGAGGAAAGTCTTCTGGGAATTGCCGAAACCGAACAAGATATGGATAGGCGTCAGTATGACCTTCCGCTACAGCCCAAGGGATCTCAGCAAAGGATGTCGACAACTTGACTCCAGGATGGTTTGCGCGAAATCGGCATGGCAGATGGTAACGCCGCGCAAGGCGAGGGCGTTTGTAGAGGGTTGAGAGTCTGAACGAGCGGACGTTACTGACTCGTGCCAAACCTCAATGCCGACCTGGCCCGTGCCCGTTCGGCTTCCACCTCCCGGTTGCGTGGCTCGGCGTTGGTTACCAGTGAGCGGATCAGAACCCGTGCCGAGGCCGCCACCTCTTCCACAGCACGATCGAACGCGGCTTCATTGGCCTTGGAGGGGACGTTGAAGCCGCTGAGCTTTCTGACAAACTGCAGCGAGGCGTCACGGATTTCCAGTTCCGTGGCCGGCGGCTCGAAGTTGAACAGGGTCTTGATGTTGCGGCACATGGCAGCTCCTTAAGACGAAAGTATCGAATTGGGTTACGCCGACAAAGGTACGCAGCTTGAGGATTCGAGAAAAAATTTCATGCGCTGCTGCCGTTCCTCACGTCGGAAGATCGGCACTGACCGGAGGATCAGACGGCGCCCGCCCGGTTTTTTTGGGCACATCATGAAGAACGGGCTTAACCTGCGGCACCGAGTAGACATTGACTCTGTTCTTGTACTTTGCCCGAAGTGCCGGGTGCATACGATCAGGAAAGCTGCAAACCCAGAGTGCAAAAACAGGTCCCACTACGGGAATGAAGGCAACTATCGTCACTGCAACTTTTAAAAGAACGGGATCTTCGCGGCGCCATATCAGGAACGCCACCAGGCATGAGCCCACGGCAGAGGCTCCGAGAGTAATCAGGGCAGGTAGAGGGATGTCAGCTAGAGCCATGTGTCTTGCATGCGCATCGATGCGCTGTTCATGGGTTATTTTGCAGGATCGACTCGATTACCTCAGAGCCTCCAACAATGTCCTCATTTCCGGCGAAGCGCGAGACTTCCATGCGGCCATCTTCGAACACGTCAATCTCAACTCGCTCACCCACAAGGGTCAAGGTGACCAGTATCGTGTCCGGCCGATGTCTTCCGAGCGTGAAATGGATATTCGCGGCTTCAAGTGTAGAAAGCAGCTGAAATAGCGGGTGATTCATGCCGCCTTATTTAATCGCAAATTGGCGATCAAAACCCTATGGGCTCAAAAAAGGAATCACCGCTTACCCCGAATACTTCGGAGTTGACGGCTTTCGGTTTTCAGCTGGCAGGCCTGATCACCACCGATTCCGCCGAAGCCACAAAAGGCCCGTGGTACACCGCCTCAATGTTGTTGCCGTCCGGGTCCAGCACAAAGGCGGCGTAGTAGCCGGGGTGGTATTTGCGCTCGCCCGGCGCGCCGTTGTCGGTGCCGCCTGCGGCCAGGGCGGCTTCGTAAAAGGCTTTGACCTCTGAGTGGTCCTTGGCCCGGAAAGCCAGATGGACATGCGAGGTAGGTCCGTCTGCCTGGTCCATCCACAACTCGTCGGCCGAAAAATGGTCGTCGGCCTCCTGGATGGCACTTTCCTTGTTCAGTGACTTGAGCACGGCACGGTAAAAGCGCTTGCTCGCCGCGAGGTCATGGGCGCGCAGGTGAACATGGTCGATGAGTCGTCCGCGGTGTATTTCCATGGTGGGCTTCCTTGTTCGGGAGTGGTTGATCTGTTCAGCGGATCACGCCGGGCATCAGGGCTTCGGCAATGGCAATGTGGTTGCCGTCGGGGTCGGTGATCATCACCGTCCTGACCTTGTCGCTGGAGGTTGTGTGGCTGGTGTCTATGCCCAGCGTGTGCAGGTGTTCGATTTCCGGTTCAAGGTCATTCACGGCCAGGGTTACCGAGCCTTCCCCGGCGCGCTCGGCCAGCTCATACACCTGCAGGCCGCCGCCGCGCTTGAACTGCCATTCGCCGACTTCAGGCATGGGGCGGCTGGCTTTGGCGTCCAGCAGTTTTTCGTACCAGGGGATGGATGTGTCCAGGTTGCGGACGGCGACACTGGCAAGGGCGTTTTGCACAATCATGGGGGTCTCCAAAAAGATCTATTCCTGAAAATCTACGCCCGCCGGCGCCTCCCAGTTGTAGGACAAATGCTGGCAAATGCGGGTATGACGGGGATAGAGGGCCATCAAAGGCCTATTGCAAGTGGCTTGAAGTTGCGCAAGGTCTTGATGTTGCGGCGCGCAGCGGCTTCTTGAGACCAGGATTTCTGCTCAGAAACGATAGTCGGTGCAGTCGCTAATTTGGTAACAGCGCAACTGGTCAGGTTGACGCCGCGTAACCCACGACCTCTGCCAATTCGCCTTCACGCTCACGATATTGCTGCAATGACTCATTGAAGACATGAATGTGATTTGCAGTCTGATCGTAGCCTTGGGTAGACCACCTGTATTCGCCGCTGAAACGGTAAATATTGAAGAGGATTTCCTCCGGCTCACCCATCAAGGTTGTCGCAAGAAGCTCCCTGATTTCATGAAGAGCTACATGGCGATAACCACCTTGAATGCCAACAAAAAAGACCGGAAATTCATTCTGCGAAATCTCGAAGAGGCGATGCGTTGCCTTGGGGTCAACCTGTGCAATGGCATAAGCTTCGGCCACTTCTTTGGACGACGAGAGGCAAGTGATCCAGGAGTGCGAATTCCTTTTGCCTTGCCAGGTGGTCTCGATGGAAAACATGGGTCTAGCTTGACCTGCGAAGGGTGATGCCTGCAATCATCCGCATTCTGCAGTGGCATGAGACTCAGCTGCGCACACAGGCTGCGGCAGAAGTAAAAAACTGGCAGCAAGCAGCGTTGCCCCA
Source organism: Polaromonas sp. P1_F8 (assembly GCF_056405635.1). Taxonomy (NCBI): domain Bacteria; kingdom Pseudomonadati; phylum Pseudomonadota; class Betaproteobacteria; order Burkholderiales; family Comamonadaceae; genus Polaromonas; species Polaromonas sp. P1_F8. Next base: position 225,803 of record NZ_JBFUBS010000001.1, read on the forward strand.
ACCAATGCCCGGAGTGACCACGACAACTTCATCAAAACAAAACCGAGAGTGATCAACATGGCCAGAGCCATGCCCCCAAACACAATGCCAACGGCGGCACCCTGAAGCGAACTGCCGCATAACGCCACCGCGTAGCCCGCAGCAAGCAAAGACGCAACCAGCGCCGCTACGCCAGCAATCGCTGTTGCCGCGATCTTGCTGGCGAGTAAGAGGTGGGGATGAATGAGCATGACGGTCAAGGTCTAAATTCAGCGGCGCTCAAGGAGGATGGAATAAATTGTCAGGTTATTCATCATGGGGGTGGTATTCCGTTCCATCGCCAGGAACATAAGCAGTCACACCATGTTTGCGCTGCAATTCACCCACAAGATCACCAACCATCTCACCGGCAGAAAAAACACACGCAAGGACAAGGTGGCAAGGGGAGCGATCTATCCTGCAACTCCATGGACTAAATGTCGCGTCATCTATCTTGTCTAATGGAACGTCGTCAATCTCTGGATGTCTCGCAACGAGTTCTTCATAAAAAGCATCGATGGATGGATGGGGTGTAAGTCCGGAAAGATCACCTTCCACCAAACGTGCATACAACTTACCGGCAGCCGCATCACCAATAGGCCTCTCGGTTCGCCAGATAGCTATGTCAAGACTCATGTATTTATGGTGGAAGCAGGTTGAACCGAGACACGCACCGCGAAGCGGCCTTTCGTGTGGTTTATATCAGTATTCTCCGAGGAGAAAAATGACGGGATTTTCCTGATCAGGGAACTTATCCCTTCCTAAACGCCCGAACCCCTGGACAATTCATAATTCATCCAGAAAAAAGAGGGCTCCCTGATGTTTTTGACATATTTCGACGCCATGCCGCGCCGCATGCTGGCGCTGATCGCCGTGGCCTGCGTGGCCATGCTGGCTTTTGGCCTGTACCTGCAGCACGTGGTGGGCCTGGAGCCTTGCCCGATGTGCATCGTGCAGCGGTATGCGCTGGTGCTGGTGGCGGTGGTGGCGGGCGTGACGGCCATCGCCAAAAGCCGGGGCATGCTGATCGCCGGTTCAGGCCTGATGGTGCTGCTCTCGGGTTTTGGTGCTTTTGTGGCGGCGCGCCAAAGTTTCCTGCAGTGGTACCCGCCTGAAATTGCCTCTTGCGGCCGCGACTTCTACGGAATGATCGAAACCTTTCCGCTCAAACGCGCCATTCCCATGATCTTCAAGGGCAGCGGCGACTGCACCAAGATCGACTGGACTTTTCTGGGCGGCTCGATTGCCAACTGGTCTTTCCTGTGTTTTGTGGCTATTGCGGTCGTGGGCTTGCTGCTGATCGCACGCCAGGCGCGCAAGCGGTAAGACCGCGCGCCTTTGCGGATCAGGCGATCGTCAGCCCGCCGTCGAGGATGAATTCACTGCCAACGGCATAAGTGGATTCGTCCGAGGCCAGAAACACCACGGCCTTGGCGATCTCGATGGGCAAGCCAAACCGGTGCGCCGGCGTCAGCGCAACCAGCCCGTCCTTCATTTGCTGCAAGGCCTCGGCAGGCAGGCCCAGCTTTTCATAAATAGGCGTGGTCACGGTGCCAGGGCTGACGACGTTGACCCGGATGCCCCTGCCGATCAATTCCCCCGACAGCGTTTTGGCCAGCGAAATCATCCCGGCCTTGGTGGCCGAATAGACGCTGGAGGCGGGCATGCCCAGGTGCGCATTCACCGAGGCGTTCAGGATGACGGAGGCCGGGTTGGCCAATGTGCCCAGCAAAGCCTGCAGCAAAAAGAAGGGCCCCTTCAGGTTGACGGCCATGGAGCGGTCGAAGGCAGCCTCGTCCCACGCATCAAGCGGCATGAAGACGCCGATGCCCGCATTGATGAAGGCCACATCAAGTTGCCCAAAAGAGTCTTTCACCCGTTGAGCCAGTTTTTTCTGCTCTGCCAGATTGCCCGCGTCGGTCTTTGAGAAGCTTAAGAAGTGGGCGTCGCTGCCGAGCTGCCGGCGCGCTTCGTCCAGTGATTCGTCGCTGGATCCGGTCACCATGACCCTGGCTCCTTCGGCCAAAAACTGTTTGGCCGTTTCAAGGCCGATGCCCGAAGTGCCGCCTGTAATCAGCGCACGTTTGTTCTGCAGTCTGTTCATCAAATTTCCTGGAATGAGGTAGCAAGTACCGGTGGTCCAAGCGTAGGAGGGGCCGATGCCCGGCGCTGGCTGGTTCCGGACATGTGTTTCAGGCTGATGAATCTGGGGGTCTGCTTTTTACTTCGGCTTGCCTGGCGTGTTGGGTGGGGTGAATACCCCTTATTTGCCAGGATCTGAATCAGCAATATACTGTACATAAATACAGTATTTATCCAGATTTGAATCCCTCGCCATGCTTTCGCCAACACTCGTGGACCGCGCCTTGCCGGACTTCGCCAACGCCAATGTATGGCGCGCCGGCGAACTGGGCAGCGCAAGCCTGCGGACCCTCCCCACGGGCTATGTGGCGCTGGATGCTGTCTTGCCCGGCGGCGGCTGGCCGCAAGGGGCGCTGGTTGAGGTAATGCAGCCGCAGGCCGGGCTGCACGAATGGGGCCTGATGGCACCGGCGCTGGCAGCCCTGCAGGCAGAGACGCCCGGCGGGCTCACCGTGTTGGTGGGCACGCCCTGGTTGCCTTTTGGCCCGGCGCTGGGCGCGCGCCGGCTCAACATGCAGCGCTTGCTCAGCGTGCACGGCAAGCCGGGTGATGCACCTTCGCTGCTGTGGGCCACGCGTGAAGCCCTGCAATGCGCCGACGTGCACAGCGTGCTGGCCTGGCTGCCGGATGCACGCAGCGCCCATCTGCGCCGCCTGCAGATTGCCGCGCATGCGCACAACAAGTTGCTGTTTGTGTTTCGGCCGCCGCGGGCTCAACATGAATCGTCACCTGCGCCGCTGCGCCTGCTGCTGGAAGGCGCCGTGCAGGAGGGCGGCAACCTGCTGGTCCACGTGCTCAAGCGCCGCGGCCCGCCACTGGCTGCGCCGGTGCTGCTCGACACCCGGCCCGCCCGGCTGTCAGCGCTGCTGGCAGCCAGCCGCGACAGGGCCCGGCAAAAGCGGGAAGAGCTTGCGCCCATCCTGCTGCCGTCACTGGTTTCGCTGCCTGTCACCTCACCCCGGAGCCCCATCCATGCGTTGCTGGATCGCATTGCGCATCTCGACCACCACTGATGCGGTGCAGCCATGGACCCAGGACGCCGCTGCCCTGCAGCGCGCGGTGGCCAGCCTGGCGCTGGGCTTCACGCCGCGCGTGGCGCTGGTGGATGAAGCGGTGCTGATGGACGTGACGGGCAGCCTGCGCCTGTTTGGCGGGCTGGCGCGGCTGATGCAGCTGCTGGCGCAGAAAATTGAGCTGTTTTTTGAATCAAACCAGGTTGTAGCCCTTATGGAACGGGCGCAAGGTGCTACATCTTTGATAGCGATCGGGCGGCTTCGGCTGCAGCAGGATCAGGCTGGTGCGTTGAAAAAACGCGTGGCCGACCTGCCCATGCACACGTTGACGGCGGCACGCCCGCACCTTGGTGTGCTGGAGCGCATTGGCTGCCGCAGCTGGGACGACCTGCTGCGCCTGCCGCGTGACGGCGTGGCCCGGCGTTTTGGCGCGGAACTGCTGGAGGCGCTGGACCGCGCCCGCGGCACTGTAGCCGACGACTATGCGTGGCAAGTGCTGCCCGAACACTTTGAGGAAAAACTGGAGCTCAATGCATTGGTGACGCATGGCCCCGCGCTGATGGCGGGCGTTGATCGTTTGCTGGTTCACCTGCACGCCTGGCTGCTGGGGCGGCAGAGCGGGCTCTGCGCCCTGAAAATCATCTGGCACCTGGACAAACGCCGTGATGTGGCGCCGACTGGCGAGCTCGAGATTCGCACCGCCCAGCCTGCACAAGATTTGCGTCACGTGGCGCGCCTTATCTCAGAACACCTGGCGCAGCAAAAGCTGCCGGCGCCGGTGCACAGCCTGACGCTGCAGTCGCTGGCCACCGAGCTGCTGGCCGACTCGGCAGCCGCCACCGGCAGCCTGCTGATGGAAGCGCGCCGGCAGGGCGACAGCGTGGTGGAACTGGTCGAGCGGCTCAGCGCCCGCCTGGGCGATGCCCATGTGCAAGCCTGGCAACCTTGCACTGACCACCGGCCCGAGCTGATGCAGCGCTGGGTGAGCGCCCGAAGTGCTATTAAATCAATAGCTGCTTGCGCACAGCCACCGGGCGCCAGAGGCATAAAACACTTGCAAAAAGACGCTTCCCCGGTTTTTCCGAAGGCCCGGGCTGAAGCCTTGTACCCGGCCTGGCTGCTGCCCGAGCCTTTGAGGCTGCAAGCTGCAGGCAACAGCCCGGTGTACCAGGGCAAGCTGACGCGCCTGGCCGGGCCGCAGCGGCTGGAGGCTGCCGAATGGTTGCTGGCTGACCGCGACAACCGCAGCGCTGAGCCGGGCCTGAGCGAAAAGCCGTGGGCGTTTCGCGACTACTACATCTACCGCAGCCAGCAGGGCGGCTTGCTGTGGGTTTACAGCGAAAGGCTGGGCTCCGCCGCCCAGGCCGGCCGGCAGCGCACCTGGTATTTGCACGGTTTTTTTGCCTGAGGCCCGCATGCCTGCCTACGCGCTTCCCGATTACGCCGAGCTGCACGCGCTGAGCAACTTCAGCTTCCAGCGCGGCGCCTCGCACGCGCAGGAGCTGGCCGAACGCGCTTCCGAGCTGGGCTACAAGGCGCTGGCCATCACCGACGAGTGTTCGGTGGCGGGGGTGGTCAGGGCGCATGAGGTGGCAAAGGAGATGGGCCTCAAGCTGCTGCCGGGCGCGGAATTTTTGGTGCAGGCGCCCGATGCCTTCAGGCTGGTGGTGTTGCCCCACAACGCCGTGGGCTGGGGCAACCTGTGCGAGTTCATCACCGAAGCCCGCAAAGCGGGCGACGTGGTGGAAAAAGGCAGCTACCGCGTCGCGTTGGGCGAGACGGATTTCTCCCGGCTGGGGGATTGCGAAATTTTGCTGGCGCCTTTGCATGAAGTGGGCGCGGGTGCTATCAATACAGAAGCGCTTTGCGCCCATTGCGCCTGGGCTGCAGGCCTTTTTGGCATCAATGCCTGGCTGGCGGTGGAGCTGCTGCAGGGCCTGGACGACGCGCTGCGCCTGCAGCAGCTGCAGGAAGTAGCCCGGCGCACCGGCATACGGCTGGTGGCGGCCGGCCATGTGCTGATGCACAAGCGCTCACGCAAGCCGCTGCACGATGTGATGACCGCCATCAAGCTGGGCAAACCGGTGCATGAATGCGGCTTTGCGCTGCAGCCGAATGCCGAAGCGCATTTGCGGCCGCGCATGCGCCTGGCCGAGATTTACCCCGCCAGTCTGTTGCGTGCCACGCTGGAAGTGGCTGCGCGGTGCAATTTCACTCTCGATGAGATTCGCAACCTGTACCGCTACCCGCAGGAAGACATGGTGCCGGCCGCCGAAACGCCTTCGCGGTGGCTGCGGCGGCTGACCTGGCAGGGCGCCCATACCCGCTACCCGCATCACATACCGCACAAGATCAGGCGGCAGCTGGGCTTTGAGCTGGCGCTGATCGAAGAGCTTGAATACGAGATGTTCTTCATCACCGTGCACGACATCGTGCGGTTTGCGAGAGAGAAGGAAATCCTTTGCCAGGGGCGTGGCTCGGCGGCCAATTCGGTGGTGTGTTTTTGCCTGGGCGTCACGGCCGTCAACCCGGCGGAAAGCAAGCTGCTGTTTGAGCGTTTTATCAGCCGCGAGCGCAGTGAACCGCCCGACATCGACGTGGACTTCGAACATGAGCGGCGTGAAGAAGTCATCCAGTACATCTACGGCAAATACGGCCACGACCGCGCCGCCATTGCCGCCACCGTCATCAGCTACCGGCCGCGCAGCGCGATCCGCGATGTGGGCAAGGCGCTGGCAATGGCGCCTGAACTGATAGACCTGTTCGCCAAAGAGCATTTCTGGTTTGACGGCAGCGAGGTGCTGCAGGAAAAACTCAAGGAAGCCGGGCTGGAGGGCCGAGAAGGGCCGGTGCTGCAATGGTTTGACCTGTCGGCGCAGCTTATTGGCTTTCCGCGTCACCTGAGCCAGCACGTCGGCGGCTTTGTCCTGACCCAGGGCAAGCTCACGCGGCTGGTGCCGGTGCAGCCGGCTTCGATGGAAGACCGCCGCATCATCCAGTGGGACAAGGATGACCTGGAGGCCATGGGCCTGCTGAAAGTGGATGTGCTGGCGCTGGGCATGCTGTCGGCCATCCGGCGCTGCCTGGATTTGGTGAACCAGGCGCGGGGCAGCCAGCTGGAGATGCATCAAATCGAGCCGGACGACACACCCACCTACGACATGATTTGCGAAGCCGACACGGTGGGGGTTTTCCAGATTGAAAGCCGGGCCCAGATGTCCATGCTGCCGCGACTGCAGCCGCGCAATTACTACGACCTGGTGGTGGAAGTCGCCATCGTGCGGCCGGGGCCCATCCAGGGCGGCATGGTGCACCCGTACCTGAAGGCACGCGATAAAAAGCGGCGGGGCGAAGACGTCGTGCCGGAATACCCGGCGCTGAACCCGGCCCTGGAACGCACGCTGGGCATCCCGATTTTCCAGGAGCAGGTGATGCAGATCGCGATGATCGCCGCTGACTTCACGCCCGGGGAGGCCGACGATTTACGCCGCTCCATGGCGGCCTGGAAGCGCAAGGGCGGGGTTGACCGCTTTCATGGCCGCCTGGTCAATGCCATGGTCAAAAACGGCTACAGCGCCGAATTTTCAGAGCGCATCTTCAGTCAGATATTGGGCTTCGGCGACTACGGCTTTCCGGAAAGCCACGCCGCCAGCTTTGCCAAGCTGGTTTATGTGAGCTGTTGGCTCAAGCGCCACGAGCCGGCCTGCTTTCTGGCGGCCATGGTCAATTCGCAGCCTATGGGTTTTTACACGCCGTCCCAGCTGGTGCAAGACGCTGTCCGCCACCAGGTGGAGGTGCGCGCGGTGGACGTCATGCACAGTGAATGGGACTGCACGCTGGAGCCACTGGGTGTGCTGGCTGCGGGGACGCAGCCGGCGGTGCGCCTGGGCCTGCGCCTGGTGGCCGGCTTGCGCGAAGAAGCCGCCCTGCGCCTGGTGGAGGCACGGGCACAAGCGCCTTTCATTTCGACGGAAGACCTGGTGTCGCGCGCCCAGCTGGGTACGCTCGAAATCAACGCGCTGGCCGCCGCCGATGCCCTGCTGCCGCTGGCGGGCCACCGGCGCCAGCAGGTCTGGGAAGCTTCAGCCATCAAACTGGCGCCGCGCCTGCTCAAATCGGTACCCACGCACGAAACGCCGCTGGCCTTGCCCGACACGCCCGAGGGCGAAAATATTTTGTTCGACTACCAGGCCACGGGCCTCACGCTGCGGCGCCACCCGGTGGCCTTGCTGCGGGAACGGCTGTCACGCAGGGGCCTGCTGAGCGCCAGCGAGCTCAATGCCTTGCCCGACGGCGAAGAGGTGGCCGGTTGTGGCATCGTCACTGTGCGCCAGCAGCCGCAAACCGCCAAGGGCACCATCTTCGTCACGCTCGAAGACGAGACCGGGCCGGTCAATGTGATCATCTGGAAATCGCTGCGCGAGGCGCAACGCGGCGAGGTGCTGCATGCCCGGCTGCTGGCGGTGTATGGCACGTGGCAGCGTAGTGAAGAACGCGGCAGCGCCAAAGGTTATGGCGCGGTGCGCAACCTGGTGGCGCACCGGCTGGAAGACCTCACGCCGTTGCTGGGGCGGCTGGGCACATCGAGCCGCGATTTTCATTGAGGCGACGGCACCTCAATCAGGCACCTTCAGTCAATCCATCGTCATGCGCGGTCATCAGACAAATCCTGCTTGAAGGTCAGACTGACCCGGCAACCCGCTTTAGCGCGTCGTCGGTTTGCTGCTGCAGCGCCACCATCAGCGAGCCGGCATCCCGGTGCTTGAGCAGCGGTGCGGCCTGGCCGGACCAGAGCGACATCAAGTCTGTTCTGCCTTGGGCAATAGCAGCCGGTTTCAACTGGCCGGTCAGCCAGTTCTGGACCGGGTAGGGCGCAATACCTCCCTCGTGCGCCTTCAACTCGTTCATGAAGCGGTTTTCAATACCGCGCGCCAGGCGCCCGCTGAAGGCGCGGGTGAGGGCGGTGTATCGGGTATCAGTGCTGAACAATTTTTGGCGATGAATGTCGCTGGCAGATGACTCGACGCAGGCCAGGAAGGCCGTGCCGATCTGCACGCCTTGAGCACCCAGCGCCAAGGCTGCTGCAATGCCGCGCCCGTCGGCAATACCGCCTGCGGCAATGACCGGGGCCTTGATCGCATCGACCACCTGGGGAATCAGCGCCAGCGTACCGGTGAGAGAGTTTTCGGGTGGACGTAGGAAGGACACGCGATGCCCGCCCGCCTCAAAGCCGGTTGCCACCACCATATCGACGCCGGCGCTGTCGAGTGCCATCGCCTCTTCAGGCGTTGTAGCGGCGCCCACGGTCACGATATCCAGCGCCTTGCATTGGCGAAGGATCTCCGGCGACGGAATGCCGAATACAAAACTGAAAACCGCGGGTCGGGCTGCCAGCAGGCCCTGTACCTGGTCCTCGTAGCGCGGGCTGAAGCGCTCGGGCCGGGTCGGCAAGGGTTCACCGAGTTCCTTGAAGTAGGGGGCGAGCAGCGACAGGTGCTGCTCGAATTGCGGGTCTGTGACTGGCGGGTCCTCGCTGTTCTCGTGCGGCACCCACAGGTTCAATGCGAAAGGCCGTTTTGTTTTCAGGCGTATGGCCTGCGCCGTCTCTTCAATTTGCGCGCCTGTCAGGTGATGCACGCCAAACGAGCCCAGCCCACCGCTCTCGCAGACCGCCGTGGTCAGCGCCACCGAGGAAAGGCCGCCTCCGAAGGGACCCTGCACAATCGGCGCCGCCAGGCCCAGTCTTTGGGTCAGCGCCGTGGTTTTCCAGCGGCTCATACCAGCAGTCCTTCGGCCTTCAGGGCCTCGCGCACGGCGGGCCGGCCGGCCACGCGTGCCAGGAAATCCTGCAGATGCTTCAGGTCTGCCAGGTCCAACGACACGTACTTGGCCCAGCCTGTGACTGCAAACAAGTAGGCATCGGCCACGGTGAAGGACTGGCCGAGCAAATAGTCTTTGGACTGCAGCTGGGTGTTGACCCATTCGTATTTTTTGCGCAGAACGCTGGCCAGGGTTTTTTTGGCGCTGCTGTCCAGGTCCGGGTTGAACAATGGCGTGAAGGTTTTGTGGAGCTCCGAGGTGATGTAGTTCTGCCACTCCATCACGCGGTAGCGGTCCATGCTGCCGGCGGCCGGAAGCAGGTCGGCGCGGCCTGCCTTGTCGGCAATGTATTGGGCGATGACGGGGCCTTCGGTCAGGCGCTCGCCGCTCTCGAGCTCCAGCAGCGGCACGGCACCCTTGGGGTTAATGGCGTAGTAGTCGGCCCCGTCTGCGGTGGTGTGGGTGCCTGTATCAACTTTTTCAAGCTTGAAGGCCTGCCGGGTTTCCTTCAGAACAATGTGGGGAGCCAGTGAGCAGGCGCCAGGAGAGAAAAACAGTTTCATGGGTTCCTTGATCAAATTAGTTGGGAAGGCCTCATGCTATTGATGATGTTTGGAGAGATAAATGGATGTTGGTTAACTTCATAAGTTACATGGAGTAATAGATAATCCACAGAAAATCAAAAACCATGAACCGTCAATTTGATGATCTTCAGCTGGGAAGCATTGAGCTTTTTTGCCTTGCGGCAGAGCTCAGCAGCTTCACGGCGGCGGCAACCAGTGCCGGTCTCACGCCTGCCGCTGTGAGCCGCTCGGTGTCGCGTCTGGAGGAAAGGCTGGGCGTGCGGCTCTTCACACGCACGACGCGGCAGATACGGCTGACCGAGGCCGGTCGCGCTTATTTTGAGCAGGCGCGGCAGGCCCTGGGGCAGCTGGTGGAGGCCGAGCGCGAAGCCACGGGCCAGCAATTGGTGCCTGCCGGCGTGCTGCGCATCAGCCTGCCCACGCCTTACGGGCACTACCGTGTGCTGCCTCTGCTGCCGGCTTTTCGGGCTCTTCATCCAGCGGTGCAGGTTGAGGTCAACCTGAGCAACCGCAATGTCAACTTTGCCGACGAGGGCTACGACCTGGCCATACGCGGGCGCGCACAGCCCGACTCAGGCCTAGTCGCGCGCAAGCTCGAAGATGCCGCGTTGGTGGTGGTGGCTGCGCCCTCGTACCTGCAGCAGGCGGGAACCCCAACCTCGCTGGAGGCCTTGCAGCAGCATGACTGCATCCAGTTTTTGTTGCCCAGCAGTGGTCAGAAAATTCCGTGGCTGTTCAGCCAGGCGGGTAAGGAACTGGAGGTGGCTACCAGCGGTGGGTACTGCTGCTCGGAAGACTTGCTGGGCGGGGTGACGCTGGCCCGGCATGGCGCGGGCCTGCTGCAGACTTACCGTTTTATCGTCGAAGAAGACTTGCGCCAAGACCGGCTGCAAGAGGTGTTGCAGCCCTTTGCGGGGCGGTCACGGCCGTTTTCATTGCTATACCCGCACGGGCGGCACGTGCCCTTGCGGGTGCGCTTGTTCATCGACTTCCTGCTTGAAAAGCTCAAGCAGTAAATGCGGGCCGCAGACTAGAGGGATGGGCCTGGCCGCCTGGTCCAGCCAGACGCTATTAGCGGCTTCGCGCTTCGTCGGTTTCTGCGGTGCTCTGTTGCATGGCCAGCTCCAGCAGCTTGCTGTAGTTCTCCAGCTTTTTATACAGCAGGCGCACTTCCAGCGCATTGTGGATGCGCGTCTTGACTTCGACCAGGTCAAACGGTTTGCTGATGAAATCCTTGGCGCCGGCCTGCAAGGCGCGCAGCTTGTGGGCCGGCTCCGCTGTCAGCACGATGACAGAGAGGTATTTGTCATGCCTGTCTTCCTTGAGCGCCTCCATCACCTGGAAGCCGTCCATGCCGGGCATTTTCAGGTCGAGCAGGATCAGGTCGTAGCGGTGCTCTGCGTGCAGCGCGGCTACCTCCGGCGAATTCATGGTGGACCTGACCTGGGTATAGCCGGCGCCTGCCAGCAGCTGCTCGAGTAACTGCACATTGACGGGCTGGTCGTCCACCACCAGGATGCTGCCGTTCAGGATGTCGAATTCGGTGTTCATGCGGTTTTTTCCGGCACGGGGGCCTGCATGGACTTTGTTTTGGAAAATGCCAGCGCCAGGTCCAGGGTGTCCATGAACTCATTGATCCTGATGGGCTTGGTGAGGTAGCGAAAGAAGCCGGCTTCCATGCCTTTTTCAATGTCACGGGGTATGGCATTGGCGCTGAGCGCCACCACCGGAATGTGTGCAGTCAACGGATCGGCACACAGAATCTGTACCGCCTTGATGCCGCTGATGCCCGGCAGGTTGATGTCCATCAGGATGATGTCCGGCTGCGAGGCTTTCGCCATCGCGATGCCGCTGATGCCGTCACGGGCCGACAGCAGCCGGATGTCGGAGCGGCGCGCGATGAGGTCTTCCACCAGCATCAGATTGGCAGGGTTGTCTTCTACGTACAGAAGTGTATGGGCACGTGGATCGGTAGCCACCTGGCTTTGCAGGATCGGCGCCAGGGCTGCCAGCTCTGTTCGCAATGCAATTTCGTCGGTCACGTCCATTTCAATCCAGAACACACTGCCTTTTCCGACAACGCTCTCGACGCCGATGACGCCACCCATCAGCTCGATCAGGCGTTTGGTCATCACCAGCCCAATGCCCGTACCTTGTTCGGTGGTGGCTTGCTGGCCCAGGCGGTTGAAGGGCTGGAAGAGCTGCTCGATCTTGGCAGGGCTCAGGCCTTCGCCCGTGTCTTCAATGCAGATGCGGATGCGCTTTTGAGGCAGATCCACGCAGTTGATCAAGACCGTTCCACTGCTGGTGTTGTACTTGATCGCGTTCGACAGCAGGTTGATCAGAACCTGTTTAAGCCGCGTGCGATCGGCACTCACGAAGCAGGGCACAGGGAATTTCGGAAAGGTCACGGTAATGCCGCGTTTGCCGGCCTGTGACTCGATCAGGGTCTCGCATTCAAGCATGACCTCGGCCAGCGACACAGGTTCCAGCGACAGCGACAGCTTGCCGGACTCGATCAATGCCAGATCCAGGATTTCGTTGATGAGTTCCAGCAGGTACCAGCCGGCCTGGAGGATCTGGTCCACACTGCGTTTTTGCGAGGGCGTTGGCTGGGGCGTGCCGGATTCGATCAGCTGCGCAAATCCGAGGATGGCGCTGAGCGGTGTGCGCAGCTCGTGGCTCATGCTGGACAGGAAGTCCGATTTGGCGAGATTGGCCTTCTCGGCCACGGCCATCGCTTCCTTCAGGGCCACTTCGACCTGCTTGCGTACCGAGTTGTCGGTGCCGATCAGCAGGTAGCCGATGATGGTGCCGAAATCGTCGCGCAATGCGGTGATGGACACGATGGCCGGAAAGCGGCTGCCGTCTTTACAGATATAGGTCAGCTCGTAAATGTCTTCGATGCCGCGCGAGGCCTTGAATGCAAGTGCCTCGAAGCCGGGCGTGATGGTGGTGGCGAGCTCCAGGCTCAGCGCCTGGGCCCGGGCCATCACTTCCTGCGGATCATGGATGTCGCTGGGGTTGATCTTGTTGACGACTTCAGCCGCCATATAACCCAGCATGCGTTCGGCACCGACGTTGAAGAGCTGGATGATGCCTTTTTCGTCGGTTGCGATGATCGAGAAATTTTCGCTCGTCAGGATGGCCGTCTGCAATGCGCCTGTCTTGAGCAGTGCTTCCTGGCGCTTGACCTCTATGCCATCGGCTTTGGCAATGGCGTCAAGAACGCTCAGGCTGGTAATAGGTGACATGGGCCATGTTTCTGTAAAAGTAACGACGACCCTGCGAAGCGCCGGCTATGGGCGGCACTTCCAGGATCCTGGCCGGGAATGTGTGAAGTCTTTGGGAAGACTCCGGGAGTTTTGCAGGGAGGCTGTGAAAAGTCTGTTCGCCAGCGCACATAGCGGGGCCGTGCAGCCCGGGCGCGCCCCTAGCTGTTCGCGCGCCGGTAGAACGCCAGCGAGCCCGCCAGCGCCAGCAGCGCGCCGCCGCAGGCGCGGTCTATCCAGCGTGTGGCCGAGGCCTTGAGCAGGCGTATGGCGCGTGCACCTATGAAGGCATAGCCGAACATGACGGAAAAATCGATGCCGGCGAATACCAGCGAAATGGCGAGGTATTGCGGTGCCTGGGCAGCAGCCGGGTCAATGAACTGCGGGAGCAGGGCCGAGCAAAAGAGGTAACCCTTGGGGTTGGTCACGGCCACCAGGAAGGACTTCATGAAAATTGCGCGGCCGCCGTGCTGCGTGCCGGCATTGCCTTCGGCGGGAATCTCAAATCCGCCGCGCGAGCGCAGCAGGCGAATGCCAAGCCAGGCCAGGTAGACCGCGCCGGCCCACTTGAGCACCGAGAACCAGAACTCGGAGGCCGCCAGCAGCGCACCCAGACCCAATGCGACCGCGCCGACCAGTACAAAGTCTGACACCACGGCACCCAGCATGCCGGGCACGGAGCGGCGCACGCCGTAGCGTGAACCATTGGCCAGCGCGAGCAGGACGGTGGGGCCGGGCGTGGCGATGGCTACCAGCGCCACGATCGAAAAGAGCAGCAGGGTGGTGGTGTTCATGGTGCGGCTCCGCAACCCTGAGGTTTAAAAACACGCTCTTTCGAAGGTGGGTATTTGGCCAGCATGTCGGGCGGGCGGCGCGGCCGTGCGCTAAATTCACCGCCGCAGTTGGGGCAGACGCCTTTGAGCTTGGTGGTGACGCAGTCAACACAAAACGTGCATTCAAAGGTGCAGATGCGGGCATCGGGCGACTCGGCGGGCAGGTCGCGGTTGCAGCATTCGCAGTTGGGGCGGAGCTGGAGCATGCTGGGGTTTCCTGTGTAGATGGAACGGGAGTCACCGGATGCTAAAGAAAAACCGTTCAAGGGGAAAGCCCCTATGACAACTTCTTGACCAGCACCTGGCTCTTGCGGTCCCAGTTGTATTTGCGCTTGCGGCCTTCGGGCAACCAGTCCGGGTCTACCTGCACAAAGCCGCGCTTGATGAACCAGTGCATGGTGCGGGTGGTCAGCACAAAGATGCTTTGCAGGCCGGCCGCGCGGGCGCGCTGCTCGATGCGTTTGAGGATTTTCTCACCGTCGCCCTGGCCCTGGCTTTGCGGCGAGACGGTGAGCGCCGCCATTTCTGCCGTTTTGGCTTCGGGGTAGGGGTAGAGCGCCGCGCAGGCAAAGATCACGCCGTCGTGTTCGATGATGCTGTAGTTGGCGGCGTCGCGCTCGATTTCGGTGCGGCTGCGTTTGACCAGCGTGCCGTCGTTTTCAAAAGGCTCGATCAGCTGCAGGATGCCGCCCACGTCGTCTTCCGTGGCTTCGCGAAGCTCTTCGAGCTTTTCATCGATCACCATGGTGCCGATGCCGTCGTGCACATAGATTTCCAGCAGCAGCGCACCGTCCACCGCAAAGGGCAGGATGTGGCTGCGTTCCACGCCGGCCTTGCAGGCCTTGACGCAGTGCTGCAGGTAAAACGCGGTGTCGGTGGGGCGTTCCCCGTTGGGCAGGGTGGCCAGCAGTTTTTCGGCGGCGGCCAGCGGCAGCTCGGTGTCGATGGGGTTGTCTTCGCTTTCGGGCTGGTCGTGGTGGATGCGTATGCCGGGAATTTCGCTCAGGAAAATCAGCTTGTCGGCCTGCATGGCGATGGCCACCGAAGTGGCGACTTCTTCCATGGTCAGGTTAAAGGCTTCGCCGGTGGGTGAGAAGCCAAAGGGCGAGAGCAGCACCATGGCGCCGAAATCCAGCACACGGCCGATGGCGGCGGTGTCCACCTTGCGCACCAGGCCCGAGTGCTTGAAGTCCACACCGTCGAGGATGCCGACCGGCCGCGCGGTGATGAAATTGCCCGAAATCACCCGTACCGTGGAGCCGGCCATGGGGGTGTTGGGCAGGCCCTGGCTGAAGGCGGCCTCAATCTCGTAGCGCAGCTGGCCGGCGGCTTCCTGGGCACAGTCGAGCGCGACTTCGTCCGTGATACGCATGCCGTGCGAATATCTGGCGGCGTGCCCCTTGGCCTTGAGCTGCTCGTTGACCTGCGGGCGAAAGCCGTGCACCAGCACGATCTTCACGCCCATGCTCTGGATCAGTGCCAGGTCCTGGGCGATGTGCTGGAGCTTGCCGGCCGCAATCGCTTCGCCGGCAATGCCTACGACGAACGTTTTACCGCGGTGGGTATGTATGTAGGGTGCGACCGAGCGGAACCAGGGCACAAAAGTGAAATTGAAGACGGCAGACATGGGCGCGCTTTCGGGATCGGTTGTGGCGGGTCAAGGGCAGCCGGGACGGCGCGAAAGAGGCAAGCGGTCTCCCTGGGCGCTGTTTCCCCGGTAAACGGAAAAAGTCCAGTGAGTGTAAGGGAGACACCGCCCGGCCTGAGGGATGCAAATGCCGGCTTTGGCGAGGGTGCGCTTTTTGCCGGCGTACTTCATTTGGGGGTTTGCTTAATGAGGGGCGGCGGGGTATGGTTAGGGTTCATGGACAAATACGCGATCGGGTTTTGGGGCTGCTATTTCGGGTCAGCCAGCCTGATGCTGGCCGGTTCGGCATTTGCCTATATCCGGTCCTTGCGGCGTATTGCCGTCAATGCGGCTGTCTCGGCAATCGCCTCGACTTTTTTTGTGGTGGCCTTCCTGGGCGGATTGCCCATCGAGAACGCCGATGTTCTGGACCGTTTCCTGGCCCATGTGGCCAGCGTGGTGTCTGCGCTGCTGGCTTACCTGCTGTTTTCCATCCTTGGCATCCTGCGCAATCCGGACTCGGCCAGGCGCGCCTTGACCTGGCTGGCGAGCCTGGCTCTTCTGAATATCGCGGTTGGCTGGGCATTGAGCCCGCGCGACGCCCTGGCACTGAGCCTGGCGGTGGCCTGTTTTCTGGGGCTGGTGGCAATGGCGCTCAGTCTTCGCAGTGCCGTTCGGGGGGACCTGCTTGCCTGGGTGGCTGTCTCGGGCGTCTCCTTCATGCTCGTGGCCATTGCCGGGTTGAGTTGGGTGGCGATGGACCGTGCCCATGTGCCGTGGCAGGTGCACGCGGTGACCGCTGTCGCCGGCACGTGTTACCTGGCCACCATGGCAGCTGTGCTGTGGATCCGTTATTCCTACCTGATCGAGCTGAACCGGGCCATGGCACATGGCCCCAGCTACGACCCGGTCACGCGCATGCGCTCCCACAGCGAAACCGGCAACATGCTGGAGGCAACCTTCAGGCGATACCGCGATGAGCCGGTGCCGTTGGGCGTGATTGTGGTGTCGGTCGCCAATCTTTATGTGCTGGAAAAGCTTTACGGCCACGCGGCTGTGAACCACGCGCTGTTTGTGTGCGCCGGCCGGCTGCGGCGCACCGTGCCCGCTGGTGTGGAAATGGGACGCCTCGAAGAGAACGGGTTTTTGCTGCTGATGCGCAATTGCCATGACAGCGGCCAGCTGATCCACCTGGCGCGCAGGGTTCAGTCGGCCCTGGCCAGGTCGGTAGTGCTCAACACCACGCTCGAAGGCGATCTGGTAGGGAACCAGCAGACGCGCTGGGTCGCTGAAGTCGGCCTTGGCGTGCTCAGGGTCTCCAAGTCCGACGCACGCGCCTCTTCGGCGGTGAGCACAGGGCGGGGCATGTCGCGCATAGCGCTCAGCTACCCAAGCCGCATTGCGTGGTTTGACGAGACCAGCGGGGAAGCCGTCGACCTGCCCGTGCTGGCGGCCTGATCGCGATGCCATAACCATAGCCGGTCCGCTGCGGGCTGGAACACCCGATAATTGAGCGCTCTGGCAGCGCTGCTGCCGCTTTTATCCTGCTCTGCTTGCCTTTTTCTTCGCTTCCATCCTTGTCTCCCCTCGCCATTACCTTTCCAGAGTCGCTGCCCGTTTCGGGCAAACGCGACGAAATCACCGCCGCCATGGCGGCCCATCAGGTCATCATCGTCTGTGGCGAAACCGGCTCGGGTAAAACCACCCAGCTGCCCAAGATCGCGCTGGCCATGGGGCGCGGCAAGCTCAATTACCCCGCCGGACAGGGCCGGCTCATCGGCCATACCCAGCCGCGCCGTATTGCCGCGTCCAGCGTGGCAAAGCGCATCGCGGAGGAGCTGAAGACGCCGCTGGGCGACGTGGTGGGCTACAAGGTGCGCTTCCAGGACCGGCTGAGCCGCGACGCCTCCGTCAAGCTGATGACCGACGGCATTTTGCTGGCAGAGACGCAAACCGACCCGCTGCTCAAAGCCTACGACACGATCATCATCGACGAGGCCCATGAGCGCAGCCTGAACATCGATTTTTTGCTGGGCTACCTCCGCCAGCTGCTGCCGCGCCGGCCCGACCTGAAAGTGGTTATCACCTCGGCGACGATTGATGCGCAGCGCTTCGCGGATTATTTCGCGTCCAGCAAAGGCCCTGCGCCGGTGATCATGGTGTCGGGCCGCATGTTTCCCGTCGAACAGCGCTACCGGCCGTTTGAGGAGTCGCGTGAGCATGACCTGAACGACGCGATTGCCGACGCCGTCGACGAACTCTGGCTGAGCCCGCACAGCGCGGGCGACATCCTGGTGTTTTTGCCCGGCGAGCGCGAGATCCGCGAGGCGGCCGACCACCTGCGCAAGCACCTGGCGCACCAGCCGCTGACGCGCAACGCCGAGGTGCTGCCGCTGTTTGCCCGCCTGAGCCAGGCCGAACAGGACCGCATTTTTGACGGCCACAGCGGCCGGCGCATCGTGCTGGCCACCAACGTGGCCGAAACCTCGCTGACTGTTCCGGGCATTCGCTACGTAGTTGATGCGGGCACGGCGCGCGTCAAGCGTTACAGCTTTCGCAACAAAGTTGAGCAGCTGATGGTGGAGCCGGTGTCGCAGGCTGCCGCCAACCAGCGTGCCGGCCGCTGCGGCCGCGTGGCCGACGGTATCTGCATACGACTGTATGACGAGAAGGACTTCCAGGGCCGCCAGCCTTTTACCGACCCTGAAATCCTGCGCAGTTCGCTGGCTTCGGTGATTTTGCGCATGAAGGCGCTGCACCTGGGCAATGTGGAAGAGTTTGCCTTCATCGAGCCACCGCAGCGCCGCGCGATTGCCGATGGCTACCAGTTGCTGGCCGAATTGGGCGCGGTGGACGAGGACAACGAGCTCACGCCCGTGGGGCGCACGCTGGCCAAGCTGCCGCTGGACCCGCGCGTGGGCCGCATGATTCTGGAAGCCAAGGACCGTAACGCGCTCGACGAGGTGCTGGTGATCGCCAGCGCGCTCAGCGTGCAGGACGTGCGCGACCGCCCCATGGACAAGCAGGCCCAGGCCGACCAGCAGCACGCCAAGTTCGATGACGAGAAGAGCGAGTTCAGTGGTTACCTGAAGCTGTGGAAATGGCTGGGCGATGCGCGGGGCGGCCACGGCACCGACCACAAACTCTCCAATCGCCAGTACGAGAACCTGCTGCGCGAGAACTACGTCAATATCCGCCGCGTGCGCGAGTGGCGCGACATCCATTCCCAGCTCCATACGGTTGTGGGCGAGCAAAAATGGGTGCTGAATGACAAGCCTGCCAGCTATGAGCAGTTGCACTTGTCCATGCTTTGCGGTCTGTTGGGCAACATCGGCTGCAAGAGCGACGAGGAAGACTGGTACCTGGGTGCGCGCGGGATCAAGTTCTACCGCCACCCGGGCGCACGCCTGAGCAAAAAGCCGGGCCGCTGGATTGTGGTGGCCGAGCTGGTGGAAACCACACGCCTTTTTGGCCGTGGCATTGCCAACATTGACCCGGCCTGGATAGAGCAGGTGGCCGGACATCTTTTAGCCAAGCAGTTGCTGGACCCGCACTGGGAGAAAAAGGCTGCACAGGTGACGGCGCTGGAGCGTGCCACGCTCTACGGCCTGGTGGTCTACAACGGGCGGCGCGTCAACTTCGGCCGTGTCGACCCGGTCACGGCGCGCGAAATTTTCATCCGCGAGGCGCTGGTGGCCGGCAACTGGGAGACCAAGCTGCCTTTCCTTGCGGCGAATCTGAAGCTGATCCAGCAGGTGCAGGACCTTGAGCACAAAGCCAGACGCCAGGACGTGCTGGTGGACGAGGAACTGATCTACGCTTTTTATGACCAGCAACTTCCGGCTGGCGTACACAGTGGCGCAAGTTGCGAACATTGGTACAAGGAGGAAGTCAAAAAGCAGCCGCAGCTCCTGCTCTTGACGCGCGAAGAACTGATGCGGCATGAGGCTGCGGGCATTACCACGCAGTCATTTCCCAAGACACTGCGAATGGGTGGCGTGGATTGTTTGGTCACTTACCTGCACGAACCCGGCGACGCGCGCGATGGTGTGACGGTGGACGTGCCGCTGTTCGCACTGAACCAGGTCAACGAAGAGCGCTGCGAGTGGCTGGTGCCCGGCATGCTCAAGGACAAGGTGCAGGCGCTGATCAAGACACTGCATCAGCGCCCGCGCTCGCGGCTGGTGCCGTTGCCCGACACCGCTGCCCGCATGACGGAGCAGTTGCTGCAACCCGAGGTGTTCGGCAGCGGCTCGCTGACCGACGCGGTGCTCAAGCTGGTGCGCGACGCGACTTCGCTGGACGTCAAGCGCAATGACATGAAGCTGGATATGCTGCCGCCGCACCTGTTCATGAACTTCCGTGTGGTCGACGAACATGGCCGCCAGCTGGGCGCGGGCCGCAACCTGGGCGCACTCAAGGGCGAATTGGGCTCGCAGGCACGGGGTGCCTTCCAGGCGCTGGCGGGACTCAAAAACCTGGCAAAAGCACCCGAATCTGGTTCCGAAAAGCCCGTTTTTTCCGAAAATTCAGCATCAAATCGGCCTGCAGCCCAATCAGGACGAGCGCAAGCAGCTCCTGAAAAGATAGCGGCGAAAGCGCCGGAGCGCTACACCAGCTGGAGCTTTGGCGAGTTGCCGGAGCTGATGGAAATCCGCAAGGGCGCCCAGACGCTGATCGGGTTTCCGGCGCTCATTGATTTGGGCGACGCAGTGACGATCGAGGTTTTTGACGAACCCGACGTGGCGGCCGCGAAGCACCGCGCCGGCTTGCGCCGGCTGTTCTCCCTGCAAATCAAGGATGCGCTGAAGTACCTGGAAAAGAACCTGCCGGAGCTGCAGAAGATGGCCACCAGCTACATGCTGGTGGGCCGCGCCGCCGACAACTCCGGCGGCGGTACGCTGGAGGAATTGCGCGAGCAGATCATCGAAGTGGCGCTGGACCGCGCGTTTTTGCTGGACCCATTGCCGACGCACGAAGCCGAGTTCAAAAAACGCATCGACGATGGGCGAGGGCGCCTGACGCTGATTGCCAGCGAGGTGGCCCGGCTTGCAGCCGGCATCCTGACCGAATTCGCCGTGGCCCAACGCAAGATCAAGGACACCAAAAATGCCGCTGAAGCCGCGGCAGATGCCGCCCAGCAACTGCAGCGTCTGGTACCCAAACGCTTTCTGACGGCCACACCTTATGGGCAACTGCAGCACTTCTCACGCTACCTCAAGGCCATCACGTTGCGGCTGGAAAAATGGCGCGCCGACCCGGCACGTGATGCCGCGCGGATGGCCGAATTGCGGCCGCAGGAGCAGCGTTACTGGCGGCTCGTGGCTGAGCGAAAAGGCGCGGTGGATGCGCGCATGCAGGAATTCCGCTGGCTGCTGGAAGAGCTTCGTGTGAGCTTTTTTGCGCAGGAGCTGCGCACACCGCAGCCGGTCAGCGTTAAGCGACTAGACAAGGCTTGGCAGCAACTAAATAGTTGACTCAGGCTTGTGAGATGAGAGTGCAAAAAAATGGCCTTGCAACGCAAGGCCATTTTTCCTGGTGAATCACCAACGGAAGGTGCGGACTAGATGCGTCCCATCAGCAGCAGGATCACCAGGATCAGCACCACCAGGCCGACACCTCCGCTGGGCCCGTAACCCCAGCTGCGGCTGTGGCCCCAGGTAGGCAAAGCGCCGACCAGGATAAGAATAAGAACGATCAGCAGAATGAGGGATAGGGACATTTGAAGCACTCCTTGTTATGTGAAGTGATTCTTTCCCGATGCGGGGCGCAAACAAGCAGGATGAACGCCTGTCAAGCCGTCGGCAAATACTGACAGCCTTGGCTTACACGCGAGACCTGCCGCGCTTACAACTTGGCCAGGCGCTGCAGCGCCGTGTTCAATGTTTCGTCTTTTTTGGCAAAACAGAACCGCACCACACGCTGGTCAAAGCCATTGCCGTAAAACGCCGACAGGGGAATCGCCGCCACGCCGATTTCGGTGGTCAGCCACTTGCAGAACCCGGCTTCGTCCAGGTCGCTCACGCCGGAGATGTCCACGCACTGGAAGTAGCTGCCTTCGCTGGGCAACAGTTTGAAGCGGGTTTTGGCAAGGCCTTCGCGAAACAGGTCGCGCTTGCGCTGGTAGAAGGCCGGCAGGTCCAGGTAAGGCTGCGCATCGGCCATGTACGCGGCAAGCCCGTATTGCACAGGGGTATTCACGGTGAACACGTTGAACTGGTGCACCTTGCGGAACTCGGTGGTCAGTGCTGCGGGTGCGGCCACGTAGCCGACCTTCCAGCCGGTGACGTGGTAAGTCTTGCCGAAGCTGCTGACGATGAACGCACGCGCGGCAAGGCCCGGAAAACGTGCGGCGCTTTGATGGATGCGTCCCTGGGCCGCATCGAACACCATGTGCTCATAGACCTCGTCGCTGATCAGCAGGACGTCAGTGGGTGCCAGGATGTCCTGCAGCATGAGCATGTCGGCCTCGGTCCATACCGTGGCGCTCGGGTTGTGCGGCGAGTTGACGATGATCGCCCGTGTCCTGGATGTGATGGCCGCGGAAATTTTGTCGAAGTCGGGCCGGAAGGTACCGGGCGTGAGGGGAACGCGCACCACGACGCCACCGGCCAGCTCGATGTTGGGCACGTAGCTGTCGTAGCAGGGCTCCAGCACGATGACCTCGTCGCCGGGGTGAACGACGGCCAGGATGGCCGTGATGATGGCCTGCGTGGCGCCGGCGGTGATGGTGATCTCGCTGTTGGCGTCGTAGCGGTGGCCGTAAAGTTTGGCCACCTTGGCCGAGATGGCTTCGCGCAGCGCCGGAACGCCCGTCATGGGCGGGTACTGGTTCAGGCCTTTTGTCATCGCGTCGGTGACGGCATTGACCAGCTGCGGGTCACACTCAAAATCAGGAAAGCCCTGGCCCAGGTTGACAGCGCCTTTTTCAGCGGCCAGCGTGGACATCACCGTGAAGATCGTGGTGCCGACAGCGGGCAGCTTGGTTTTGAGCTTGGGGGTGCGTTCGAGGATCATGGTCATGATTGGGCTGGATGTGTTTCTTTCGCAAGCGGCCGCGGCGGAACCGGCTTTGCCGGGCCGCTTGCGGCGCCCCCTGAGGGGGAGGTGGCCAAAGGCCGCTTCGGAGGGGAGCTAAACCTCATAGTCGTTGACACGGCCGGCCATGGCCTTGGTGATCAGGGCGCGGTCCAGCTTGTCGCTGAGCAGTTCGGCGAATTTATAGACGAAATTGCGCAGGTAGGCGCTGCGCTTGAAGGCCACGCGGGCGACGTTGATACCGAACAGCGGGCCGGCCGCGATGGCGATCAGGTCGCTGTTGGTGCCGTCTTCCTTGATAGCCATTTCTGCGACGATGCCCACGCCCAGTCCCAGGCGCACATAAGTCTTGATGACGTCGGAGTCGATGGCTTCCAGCGCGATGCGCGGCTGCAGGCGCTTGGCGGCAAACGCCAGGTCGATCTTGGTACGGCCGGTGAAAGACGGGTGGTAAGTGATCAGCGGTTCTTGCGCCAGGTCTTCCAGCGTGATGTTGTCTTTTTTGGCCAACGGATGGTCGACAGGAATGACCAGCATGTGCTGCCATTCGTAGCAGGGCAGGGTCACCAGGTCTTCGTACTGCGTCAATGATTCGGTCGCAATGCCGATTTCGGCCACCTCATCAAGCACCATGCGCGCCACCTGGTCGGGCGAGCCCTGGTGCAGGCTGACATTGACTTTGGGAAAGGCTTCACGCAGCTTGGCGACGGGCTGCGGGAGCACATAACGGGCTTGCGTATGGGTGGTGGCAATGGAGAGGGTGCCGCTGTCCTGGGCAGAAAACTGCTCGCCAATGCGGCGCAGGTTACCGACCTCGCGCATGATGAGTTCAATGCTTTTGAGGACGTGTTCCCCGGGTTCCGTCACACGCTTGAGGCGTTTGCCGTGCCGTGCAAAGATTTCGACGCCCAGTTCCTCTTCAAGCTCGATGATGGCCTTGGATACGCCGGGCTGCGAGGTGTGCAGGGCCTTGGCGGTCTCTGTCAGGTTCAGGTTGCGCCGGATGGCCTCCTGGACGAAGCGGAATTGGTGAAGGTTCATATCGAATTGAGGCTAATTATTGATTTTATTATGCCTGTTTTATGCTAAAGAGGAGCCCAGCTGCCGTACCGATGCGCCATGCCTCCACGGCTATGACAAGGCAATGCTGGCCATAAGTGCGGTCAATTCGCGGTATTCCCCGGCTGCAGGCAAAAGCTCGACTTCTACGCCCGGATGCGCCAATCTGACGCGTTCGACCAGCAGCGGCAAGTCTTCCCGGGCGTGCTTGCCTATACCAAAGAAAAGCGGAAACACCCTTATATGGCGTGCGCCAGCAGCTATTAAATTTGTAGCAGATTCAGGCAACGAAGGAGGGCAAAGCTCCAGGTAGGCGCAACTGACAGGGGTGCCGGGCTCGCGGAGACGGACTTGCGCGGCAACCGCCTCAATGGGGTCGCGCCACTGCGGGTCGCGCGAGCCATGGGCAAGCAGGATAATGCCGCGCGGCGTATGGGCCAGGGGCGTCATGAACGGTAGCGTCCGTTAACGCCTGAGCACCAGCCAGCCAAACGCGCCCAGCGAGACGGCCATATAAAGCAGGCCTGGCGTGGCAGCCGCAAGCCAGGGCTGCCAGTTTCGCAGGTTGCCGATATAGCCGAACACGTTGTTGAGCAGGAAGAAGCTGATGCCGATCATCACACCGGCGAACACGTAGCCGGCAATGCCGCCGGAGCGAAAGTGAAGGTAGGCAAAAGGCAGCGCCAGAATCACCATCACCAGGCAGCTGAGCGGGTAAAAGACTTTTTTCCAGAACTCTATTTCATAGCGTTGCGCGGTCTGCCCATTGGCGTCCAGGTGACGGACGTAATTGAACAGGTCGATGGTGCCCATGCGCTCAGGCTTGAGCAGCGCCACCGACACCATTTCCGCGCTGATTTCGGTAGGCCAGCGAAAGCTCTTTAGCACCGCGCGGCTGACCTTGGCGCTGCCCGCGGGTTTGGCGGCGCTGCTGGCGCCGGCAGGAACATCAAACTCTGCGCGCGTGGCCTGGTTCAATTCCCAGGCATCGCCGGCGGTGAACGCTGCCAGCGGCGCCTGTGTGGTGGAGACGATCAATCCCTTGTTGTTGAACTCGAAAATCTGCACGTTCTGCATTTCGTTGTCGGGGGTGAGCGCCCTCACATTGACCACAAAGGTGTTGTAGGCCTGCTTTTCCTTCAACCATGCACCGGTCTGGCCGATGGTGATCTTGTTCTGGTAGCGCGCCTTGAGCAGCTGTGCGGCCCGTTCGCTGGCAGGCGCCACATAGTCGCCCACGGCGAAACTGAACACCACGAACAGCGCCCCCAGGACCAGCAGCAACTTCAGAGCGCGCCAGGGGCCGAGTCCGCTGGTGCGCAGGATGGTGTATTCGGAGCTCTGTGCCAGCCGGGCCATCACAAAGATGGTGCCTATCAGTACGGAGATCGGCAGCAGCTCGTACAAATGATTGGGAATCAGCAGACCTACATATAGCAATGCATGCCTGATCTGGTAGACATCGGCTGCGTTGATGCCGCTGCTCTTGCCGAGATATTGCAGTTCATCGACCAGGTCAAAAAAGAAGAACAGGGCCAGAAAGCCGAGCGCCACCAGGGCGATGGCTGCGAGTACTTCACCGTAGATCAGGCGGCGTATGGTTTTCATGCGTGGCTTTCGCTGTCGCGTACAGCCAGCGGCGTACGGTTGATGCGCCGGGCGGGCCGCAGCGTCCAGTTGAACTGGCGCTTGGACAGCCAGGCCAGGGCCAGCAGCAGGACGCCGCCATGCAGCGCCAGCAGGAAGTTGCTGAAACTGATGAGGCCCACAAAAATCCAGCTTTGCCCGAGGTTGACCAGGTTGTTGTAGACCACAAACGTCAGCAGCACAAAAATCATGTTGCCGCTGCGCCCGCCGCGCGGGTTCACGCTGGCCAGGGCCACCGCCAGCACAACAAAGTTGATGGATGCCAGCGCCAGCCCCAGCCGCCATGCCAGCTCGCTGAGATTGCCGCGGGTCGGTGCCTTGACCAAGGAGCGGGTGGAAAGCAGTTTGGCTTCCGGTGCGTTTTCGGTCAGGGGGTTGTTATCACCGGTTTTGGTACCGTATTCTTCGAAGTCGCTGATTTTGAGCGCTGATTGCCCGATCACGTTTTCCAGGCGCTGGCCGTTTTCGAGCATGAGGAACTGCGCGTCACCTCTGGCCTCGATGCGGCCCGAGCGGGCCGTGGTGATGGAACTCTTGCCTTTTTCGGTCGCAGCGATAAAGACGTTGTTACTGGAGCGCTCGCCCGCCAGGTCGCGGTCGATGAAGAAAACCCGGTTGCCGCTGGAGGATTCCTGGAACTGGCCAGGGGCAATGCGGTCGAGGTCGCCGCGCTGCTCATACCGGCTTTGCATGTCTTTGGTTTGCTGGTTGGTCCAGGGCCAGACAAAAAGAGCCATCAGCGTGATGACCAGCAGGACGGGCCATGCAAAACGGAAAAGCGGCCGCAGAAAACCCGCCAGGCCCTGACCGCTGGTGAACCACACCACCATTTCGCTGTCGCGGTACATGCGCGACAAGGTACTGACCATCGCAATAAACAGCGACAGTGTGAGGATTGTCGGCAGGCGTCCCAGCGCCGAGTAGGCCATGAACAACATGACGTCCTGCGGATTGATGAAACCGCGCGATGCCTGGCCCAGGGTGCGGATCAGAACAATGGTCATCACGATGGTGACCAGGACCACCAGCGTGGCCCCAAAACTGCGCGCCAGCTCTTTGCGAATCGTGGATTGGAATAACATTGACTGAATATCTGCCTTGGCTTCGTTTTATTTTTGTTTTACTTTGGTTTATTTACCAGACCCTGAATTATGGACTTTGAACTCAAAACACTGACACCCATCCGTATTTGCAGCGAAAAAACCGATGCGCTGCTGATTCTCGTACCCCAGAATCCGGGCTCCGGCAATGACCCGCTTTCGGTGCTCGCATCGCTGGCGATCAAGTCGGGGGACTTTGAGGCCAAGCCGGGCAAGCTCCTGAGTACGTACCGCGCTCCCGGCATCACTGCCAGGCGGGTCGTACTGGCGGGCGTCGGGGATGCCAGTGCCAAAAATGTTCGTACCGCCGTCAGTGCCGGCCTGGGCGCCCTGAAGGCTGCGAACGTGCAGCACCTGACCATTTGCTTCGGTGCCGTGGGCCATCTGCGAGCTGAAGCCGTGCGCGCGGCCGTGGTCGCTTGCGGTGATGCCACCTATACCTACGCTACCACCAAGTCCAAAGCCGCCAAGACCGCAAAAGCCGGCCCCGGCAGGTTGCAGCGGGTGGTGGTTGCCGTGAATGACGCCGCAAGTGCCCAGATAGCGCGCCCCGGCATTGACAAGGGCGCAGCGCTGATCAAGGGCATTGAATTTGCCAAGGAGTGGGCGAACCGCCCGGCCAACCACGCGACACCGACGCTTCTTGCCGGCGCTGCCAGGGAACTGGGCAAGCTGCGCGGCATCAAGGTAGAAGTGCTGGGGCCCAAAGAGGTCGCCAAACTCGGCATGGGCTCCTTCATGGCCGTGGCGCAGGGTTCGGCCGAGCCGTTGCGCTTTATCGTGCTGCGCTATGAGGGGGCGGCCAAGGCCGAGGCGCCTGTCGTGCTCGTTGGCAAAGGCATCACCTTTGACACGGGCGGTATCTCCATCAAGCCCGCGGCCGAAATGGACGAGATGAAGTTCGACATGTGCGGTGCCGCCAGCGTTCTGGGCACCTTCCGGGCGCTGGCAGAGCTGCGGCCGGCGCTCAATGTGGTAGGCCTGATTCCGGCCTGCGAAAACATGCCGGGCAGCCGCGCCATCAAGCCCGGCGATGTGGTGACCAGCATGAGCGGGCAGACCATTGAGATTCTGAACACCGACGCCGAAGGGCGGCTGGTGCTCTGCGACGCATTGACCTACGCTGAGCGCTTCAAACCCCGGGCTGTGGTGGATATCGCGACGCTGACTGGTGCCTGCGTGATTGCCCTGGGCGGCGTGCGCAGCGGGCTTTTCTCCAGCGATGACACCTTGGCAGGGGCCTTGTCGGCGGCAGGCGAATCATCCCTGGACCTGTGCTGGAGGATGCCGCTGGATGACGAGTATGCGGAAGGGCTCAAGACCAATTTTGCAGATGTCGCCAATGTGGCGGGACGTGCCGCAGGTGCGGTGACCGCGGCCAAGTTCCTGCAGCGGTTTACGGCCAGTTTCCCCTGGGCGCACCTGGACATTGCCGGTACGGCCTGGAAAGGCGGAGCCGCCAAAGGTGCGACCGGCAGGCCGGTGCCGCTGCTGCTGGACTACCTGCTGGACCAGGTGGTGCCTGCCAGGGCAGGGACTTCGGCTCAAGCATCGGGCAAAAAAGCCAAAACAGTCTCCAGGCGCAAACCCGCATCCAAAACCCGGGCATGACCGAAATCGCCTTTCACTTCAATGTGCCGGACAAGCTGGCCTATAGCTGCCGGTTACTTCGCAAGGCCTACCTGAGCGGCGCCAGCGTTGTGGTGACGGGGGACGCGGCGGTGCTGGCGGAACTGGACCAGTTGATCTGGAGTTTTTCGCCTGCGGAATTTGTGCCGCATTGCCGTGCAGGCGCCCCCGAAAGTACATTGGCGGCAACGCCGGTGGTGCTGGCCGAGTCGCTCAAGGCTTGCCCGCATTACGGCGTGCTGGTCAATCTGGGACATGGCATCCCCGCCGACTTTGAACGCTTCGAACGTTTTATCGAAGTCGTGGCGCAGGCCGACGATGACCGTCTTGCAGCGCGAAGCCGGTGGAAGCACTACACCGACAGGGGCTATGCCATGAAACGCCATGACCTTGCGACGGCCGGGGAGGGCGCATGAGCCGTCCGCCCGCACCGCCGCGGTTTGTGCCGACGCTGACGGAAGTCGTGCGGCCCATGCCTGCGCCAATGCCGATGCCGGCTGCGCCGCCAGAAACGGCCAGGACTGGTTTGCCTGTGGCCCCACCCATCGCTTCTGCAGAGCTTCAGGAGCAGATGGTGCAACGCGTGCTGCAGCGGGTGAACCTGGTCCTTGAGCGGCGTTTGCGGGAGGTCGTAGGGCAACTCATCCTGGAGCACACGCAAACCTTGGTCCCACGTCTGCGCGAAGAAATTGAGGATGTTGTCCGTCAATCTGTGAGCCAGGCTTTGAAGCACGAAGCGGCACCGCCAAACACGGACGCATAGGACGCGTGAGCGGCTGTCTGCACAGATGCTTTCTCGCTGTGCCCAACCCTTGAAACACAAGTTCACATAAGGCAATCTGCTCCCCGGGTAAACCCCCTTATCGGAATTTAACCTAGGGACGTTGCTATGGTGCGGGCCCGGAAATTGCGTTATGTTCGGCCCCGTTGAGTAAAAAAATTGTTCTCAACCTTTAACGGTAATTTCCTAATCGGAGTGTTTTTTATGCAAATGAAATTAAAACTGACAGTAGTGGCTGCTCTCGCTGCAGTAGCGGGTTTTGCCTCTGCCCAAGACGCAGTGATCAAGATCGGTCACGTGGCGCCGCTGTCCGGCTCGCAAGCCCATTACGGCAAAGACAATGAAAACGGCGTGCGCATGGCCATCGAAGACCTGAACGCACAAAACGTGGTCATCGGCGGCAAGAAGGTCAAGTTTGAAATTGTTGCTGAAGATGACGCCGCTGATCCAAAACAGGGCACGGCCGCTGCACAAAAGCTGTGCGACTCCAAAGTCGCCGGCGTGGTCGGCCACCTGAATTCCGGAACCACCATTCCTGCCTCCAAGGTCTACAACGATTGCGGTATCCCCCACGTCACGGGCGCTGCAACCAACCCCAACCTGACCAAGCCAGGCTACAAAACCACCTACCGCATCATTGCCAATGACAACGCCCTGGGCGCTGGCCTGGCTTTCTATGCTGCCGATACGCTGAAGCTGAAGAAAGTCGCCATCATTGACGACCGTACCGCTTACGGCCAAGGCGTTGCTGAAGTGTTCAAGAAAACGGCCCTGGCAAAAGGCATGACCGTGGTTGACGAGCAGTTCACCACCGACAAGGCCACCGACTTCATGGCCATCCTGACCGCCATCAAGGCCAAAGCACCTGACGCGATCTTCTTCGGAGGCATGGACCCACAAGGCGGCCCAATGCTGCGCCAGATGGAACAACTCGGCATGGGTAACGTCAAGTACTTCGGCGGCGACGGCATCTGCACCGCAGAACTTGCCAAGCTGACCGCAGGCGCCAAGACCATCGGCAACGTGGTTTGTGCTGAAGGCGGCGCATCGCTGGCCAAAATGCCAGGCGGCGAAGCCTGGATGAAGCGCTACGAAGCCAAGTATCCGAAGCAGTTCCAGGTCTACAGCCCGTACACCTACGACGCTACCTTCGTTCTGGTCGACGCCATGAAACGCGCTGGATCCTGGGATCCAAAGGTTTACACCCCTGAGCTGATTAAAACCAACTTCAAGGGCGTGACCACCACGATCGCTTTTGAACCCAATGGCGAACTGAAGAACCCCGCCATCACCCTGTACGTCTACAAAGACGGCAAGAAGTCTGCCCTGAACTAATCGTTCACCGCAAGAAAAAAGCCACCGTAAGGTGGCTTTTTTTTGCCCGGAAAAACCCGGGAAGACCGGAAGTGAGGCGCCGAAAAGTGGAGTGGGCACAAAAAAGCCCAGCAAGCTGGGCTTTTAGGAGTTTTTGCCACCGTGTGGAAACTCACGGCGACGAGACTGTTTGGCGGAAGAGGCGGGATTCGAACCCGCGGTAGGTTTAACCCTACGCACGCTTTCCAGGCGTGTGACTTAAACCGCTCATCCACCCTTCCGCGAAGCCTTCGATTATAGCAGTGCTGCGAACAGACGGAGTCAGAAATTGCACCCGACGCGCAACAGGCTCAGTGGAGTGCGCCCTGGAACCGGTGCTTTTCCAGCTGGACCAGGGAGACGAATTCCAGCGCCTTGCTGTGCGTCGACTCCAGCACGACAGGCGGCGCAAAGCCGGCCTCCAGCGCTTCACGCCACCGGTTGGCACACAGGCACCAGCGGTCATTCGGCTGAAGGCCCGCAAAGCGGTACGCAGGCTGCGGCGTGGAAAGATCGTTGCCGCGGCTGGCGGAAAAAGCCAGAAATTCACGCGTGACGCGAACGCATATCAGGTGGGACCCTGCATCCGACTCATCCGTGTTGCAGCAACCGTCGCGAAAGTAGCCGGTCAGCGGGTCATAGGAGCAGGGCACCAAATCCGTGCCCAGTACGTTTTTTGCGCTCATGGTCTTGCCTGCGAAAACCTGTCGTTACGCCTTGTTGGCCTGCACCATTTTCATGGCCGAGCTGATGAGCGCACCGACTTCAGTCATGTTGCTGGGCACGACCAATGTCGTTTTGGCGTCCTTCGCCACCTTCGAGTAGGCCTCTACCGCCTGTTGCGCGACCTTGAGCTGCACGGCTTGTTCACCGCCAGGTTGGCGGATGGCGGCAGCCACCAGTTCAATGGCTTTGGCGTTGGCATCGGCCACAGCCATGATGGCGGCGGCTTCGCCCTGGGCGTTGTTGATGGCGGCCAGCTTTTCCCCTTCGGAGCGGGCAATGAATGCCTCGCGCTCACCGGTGGCAATATTGATCTGCTCCTGGCGGCGGCCTTCAGAGGCGGCGATCAGCGCGCGTTTTTCCCGCTCGGCAGTGATTTGCGACTGCATGGCGTGCAGGATTTCCTTGGGCGGCGTCAAGTCCTTGATCTCATAGCGCAGCACCTTCACACCCCAGTTTAGGGCGGCCTCGTCAATGGCGGCAACCACCTGCGCATTGATGATGTCGCGTTCTTCAAAGGTCTTGTCGAGTTCGAGCTTGCCGATCACGGAACGCAGGGAGGTCTGCGCCAGCTGCGTGACAGCCACGATGTAGTTGGATGAGCCGTAGCTGGCCCGCATCGGGTCGGTCACCTGGAAGTACAGGATGCCGTCGACCTGCAGCTGCGTGTTGTCGCGGGTAATACAAACCTGGCTGGGGACGTCGAGCGGGATTTCTTTCAGGCTGTGCTTGTAGGCGACGCGATCGACAAAGGGAATCAGCCAGTTCAGGCCGGGGGTCAACGTTCCCGCATATTTCCCCAGGCGCTCCTTCACCCAGGCGTTCTGCTGGGGTACGACCTTGATGGCGCGGATGACGAAGATCATCGCGACGATAAAAATGATCAGTGCTACATAAGACGACATGCTGACTCCCTCAGGTTTTTTCTACGATTAGTTTGCTGCCAATGACTTCCCGGATGCGGTGGGTTCCAGCGGAGGGCGTTCCGCCTTCCGCCTGAACCACAGCCCATTGCGCGCCGCGGTAGCGGACCTGCGCCGTGCCGTCCGCTTGCCAGGCGTCCACCTGCACGGTTTCGCCGACATCCATGTTGACGTCCGGGTTGGTGCCTGCCGGCAGCTCCTTGGGCCCGCGGCTGCGAACAAGGTGGCAAATGCTCACGGTGGCCGAGCCCACGACGGCCGCTGCAATGAGCTGCATGGACGTCGAGGCGCCCATATGCGCGGCAATGGCCGCCGCTGCAATGCCCAAAGCCACCATCAGCAGGTAAAACGTTCCCGTGGCCAGCTCCACCGCCACTGCGGCCCCCGCCAGCAGCCACCAGATAGTCGATTCACTCATGCATCCTCCTTTTGTCGGTCATCCGCTACATTTTGGGGCAATTAGACCCCAAGACAAGCGTAGCGCAACAATATGTCCTTACACTTCGCTGCTTGGAAAAAGCTTCCTCTCACCGCCCGGGCTCAACCTGTCTATGCCCTTTGAGCGTTTCCCATGCCCTCCGACAGGTTCAGGGCGACCATGAACTCCAGCCCAAGCCATGAAATTCCGCTTTCCCATCGTCATCATTGACGAAGACTTCCGCTCGGAGAACACCTCCGGTCTGGGTATCCGTGCGCTGGCGCAAGCCATTGAAACCGAGGGCTTCGAAGTCCTGGGGGTGACCAGTTATGGCGACCTCTCGCAGTTCGCCCAGCAGCAAAGCCGGGCCAGCGCCTTCATTTTGTCGATTGATGACGAAGAGTTTTCACCAGGCCCCGACCTCGACCCGGCCGTGCTCAACCTGCGCACCTTTATTGAGGAAGTACGCCGCAAGAACCTGGATGTGCCGATTTACGTCTATGGCGAAACCAAGACCTCGCGCCACATCCCCAATGACATCCTGCGCGAACTGCACGGATTCATCCACATGTTCGAGGACACGCCCGAGTTCGTGGCGCGCCACATCCTGCGGGAGGCCAAGAGCTACCTGGAAGGCGTGCAGCCGCCGTTTTTCAAGGCACTGCTCGACTATGCCGAAGACGGTTCCTATTCATGGCACTGCCCGGGCCATTCGGGCGGTGTTGCTTTCCTGAAAAGTCCCGTGGGCCAGATGTTCCACCAGTTTTTTGGCGAGAACATGCTGCGCGCCGACGTCTGCAACGCGGTGGAAGAGCTCGGCCAGTTGCTGGACCACGATGGCGCCATTGGCGCCAGCGAGCGCAACGCCGCGCGCATCTTCAATGCCGACCACTGCTTCTTCGTGACCAACGGCACCTCGACCAGCAACAAGATGGTGTGGCACCACACAGTGGCGCCCGGTGACGTGGTGGTCGTTGACCGCAACTGCCACAAGTCCATCCTGCATTCCATCATCATGACGGGTGCGATTCCGGTGTTCCTGAAGCCGACGCGCAACCATTTCGGCATCATCGGGCCGATTCCACAGAGCGAGTTTGAACCGGAAGCCATCCGCGCCAAGATCGACGCCAACCCGCTGCTCAAGGGCGTGGACAGCAGCAAGGTCAAGCCGCGTGTGCTGACGCTGACGCAGTCCACCTATGACGGCGTGCTCTACAACACCGAAACCATCAAGGGCATGCTGGACGGCTACATCGACAACCTGCACTTTGACGAGGCCTGGCTGCCGCACGCCGCCTTCCACCCCTTCTACGGCAGCTACCACGCCATGGGCAAGAGCCGCGTGCGGCCAAAAAATGCGGTGGTGTACGCCACGCAGTCCATCCATAAGCTGTTGGCAGGCATCAGCCAGGCCAGTCACGTGCTGGTGCAGGATTCGCAGAACACCAAACTCGACAGGCACCTCTTCAACGAGGCCTATCTGATGCACACGTCAACCTCGCCGCAATACAGCATCATCGCCAGCTGCGACGTGGCCGCCGCCATGATGGAGCCTCCCGGCGGCACGGCACTGGTTGAGGAAAGCATTGCCGAAGCGCTGGACTTCCGCCGCGCCATGCGCAAGATCGACGAGGAATACGGCACCGACTGGTGGTTCAAGGTCTGGGGGCCGGACAAGCTGGTCGAAGAGGGCATCGGCGAGTCGCAGGACTGGATCATCAAGGGTGAATCCCGCAGCGCCAAGACGGCCAAAAACGGCGCCAACAACTGGCACGGCTTCGGCCAGATGGCCACCGGCTTCAACATGCTGGACCCGATCAAGTCCACCATCGTCACGCCCGGCCTCGACCTGAACGGCAAGTTCGCCAAAACCGGCATCCCGGCCAGCATCGTGACCAAGTTCCTGGCCGAACACGGCGTGATTGTCGAAAAAACCGGCCTCTACAGCTTCTTCATCATGTTCACCATCGGCATCACCAAGGGCCGCTGGAACACGCTGCTGACGGCGCTGCAGCAGTTCAAGGACGACTACGACAAGAACCAGCCGATGTGGCGCATCCTGCCCGAGTTCTGCCAAAAGTACCCCAAGTACGAGCGCATGGGCCTGGCCGATTTGTGCCAGCACATCCACACGCTGTACGCCAAGTACGACATCGCTCGCCTGACCACAGAGGTCTATCTGAGCGACCTGGCACCCGCCATGAAACCCAGCGACGCCTATGCCCACATTGCCCACCGCACGACGGAACGGGTTGAAATCGACCACCTGGAAGGCCGCATCACCGTGGGCCTGGTTACGCCGTATCCGCCAGGCATTCCGCTTTTGATTCCGGGTGAGGTGTTCAACCGGAAAATCGTGGACTACCTGAAGTTCTCGCGCGAGTTCAACGCCCAGTGCCCAGGCTTTGAAACAGACATCCACGGTCTTGTGGAACAGGTGGATGCCAAGGGCAAGACGCGCTACTACGCGGACTGCGTCAAACGCTAGGCTGGAATAAACAGGTACTTTCGTTTGCTATAGTCCCTCCCATATTTACTGGGAGGCGGCATGTTCAAGACGATTCTCTTCGGGGTGCTCGGCGTCATCGTCGGCGCAGTGTTCCTGCGCGTGCAGGCCAGCGGGGACAGCGAGTTGCGGCTGCTCATGGCCAGCGGCAAGACGGCCGTGGTCGAGCCGATCAAGGAATACAAGAGCTTTTCCCAAAAGGGACACACCACCTACACGGCGGAACTCAAATTCCGCACCGACACCGGGCAAGCCATGACGATCAAGCGCTCGTTCCCTGAGGCCGTGCTGAAGGATTTCGCGGCGGGCAGGCCGGTAAACATCTACTACATGCCCGGCGACCCGAGCCAGGTGGGGTTCGCGCAGGAAGCCGGCGGATCGTCCTTCCTCAAGTGGGTTGGCTGGTTCTTCGTCATTGCCAGTCTGGGCTACACGGGTCTGGGCCTGCTGGCGAGCCAGAAAAAATAAAACCGCCTCCCCGGGGCGTTTGCTATTCTTTTTGCAGCTGGTGGCGCAAGACTGACAAGCACTACAGGCTATTTTCCTGTTGCATGCAGCGGGCGCGAGGCCAGCTCACGTTGGTCTCCGGCGGTGCGCCGATTTGCGGGCCCACCTTTTAAAGCAGCTGGTCTTCCCGTACCCGCATGAAGCTGGCAAACCGGGGAAGGCCGCTGTCGTTGAGCCCGCGAAACCGGTAGGTGACGGTGCTGCCCACAGGCGGTGGAGTCTGGCGCTGTTCATCGCTGAGCCCGGTTCCCAGCTTGAAGCGCCGCCCCGGCTTGCCGTCAGCGCCGGGCATTTCCACCAGCAGCGCGCCCAGCATGCCGGCGTACTTTCCCTTGCCGGGAACATGCGCCACCACGCGGGCTTCGGTGTCTTCATGGGTCTTGACCTTGAGCAGGTCGTCGTTGCGTGCGCCTTTGTAGAAAGACGTACCGCGGTGCAGCATCAGGCCTTCGCCGCCGCGCTTCACGGTGGTGGCCAGTAACGCCTGCAAGGCGGCGTGGCTTGCCACCTTCGATTGCGCCACGGCCTGCACCCAGGGCTGGTCGATGCGGCTCACCACGCCATTGAGGGCCGGGATGCGCTCGCTGAACGGGCCGCCTTGCGCGGGCAGGTCAAACACCATGAAGCGTATGGCCCGCCAGGCAGCGTCGTCCGGGGTTTGCTGGCGCACGGTAGACACCGCCCTGGCAAACTGGCCGCGGCCAGCCCACAGCTCGCCGTCCAGGGGTGTTTTGGGCCAGCCTGCGGTAAACCAGGCCGGCGCGGCGATGCGTTCACCCCCGCGCGTGAGCAGCTGTTCTCCGTCCCAGTAGCCGCGCACGCCGTCGAATTTTTCACTGACCCAATAATCCTGAAGGGGGACGCCGGGTTGGTACACCTTGGCGAGCATCAGCGGTGGCGCCTGCGCAACTGCGGACGCCGACAATGCAGGAAGTGCTGGCGCCAGCAAGCCTGCGGCCGCCAACAACCAGTGAAGCGTTTTGAGGCGAAAAAAGACCGTGTTGGCCCGCTCGCCGGAGCGGGTGATGTGCTGCCGCATGGGCCCTCCCTGTTTTTCTTGACTTATGACTGTATGAATGTACAGTTTATAGTTCAAATTTGCGTGGCGCAAGCGTTCTGATGGCGCCTGTGTTGCCCGCGCAACCCCGTCAACCATGAAGGCTGCAATGGCCATGAGAGGAATCAACTTATGACAGAAAAAATGACTTCCAGAGGGAGTTGCCATTGTGGAAAAGTCGCGTTTGAGGTCGACGGCCAGCCGAACAGCGCCCTGGCCTGCAACTGCTCCATCTGCCAGCGCAAAGGGTCGCTGCTGTGGTTTGTGCCGCATGACCAGCTTCGTTTGCTGACACCCGATGAAAATGCCAGCAACTATCAGTTCAACAAGCATGTGATCAGCCACCGTTTCTGCCCCACCTGTGGCATCCATCCCTATGGCGAAGGAACGGACCCTGCCGGCAATCGCATGGCAGCTATCAACGTCCGCTGCCTCGAGGGGATCGATCTGGACACCATCAAGGTGACGCATTTCGATGGGCGTTCTTCCTAGCCCGTCCTGGATACCCCCAGCTCCTGGGACGGACGCAATAATCTGCCACTTCGCCCGTACCCGTAGGGCCGGTATTTTCGGCCTGTACTCATTGCTGTTTGACTCCCTTGGGCCAGCCGGCCCCGGCATTCTTTTATCGACACCATGACTTCCACCGACATTGAACATATCGAGCGCGCCACTGTGGCGGCTGTATCACCCGAGGACCAGCTCGAAATCGGTGGCTGGTTGCTGCCCTTTGACAGCGGAACGGTCAGCCGGGCCAAAAGCGCCGTGCCCCTGCTGCATCAGCCTCCCGCCGACGGCGTGATCGATAGCATCGAAGGGCTGTACCGCGCGCGCGGGATGCGGGCAGTTTTCCGGCTGGCCAATGAGGCCTGTTTTGATGCCTTGCGCCGCGAACTGGGCGCGCGGGGTTACACATCGGGCAAGCCGGTGCTGGTTGAAGTGGCGCAGGTCAAGTCCATGCGTGGTGTGTCGGCGCAGGCACTCGCTGAAACTGCCGGTACGCCGGACGAGGCCTGGGCCGCGTTGTTCCTGGCCGAGGGTTTCGACCCCGTGGACGGCGCCAGCCGTGTCAGGTCGCTCGGCCGCGGGCGCGACTCTGTGTTTGCCAGCGTGCGCGAGGGCGGCAAGGCCATTGCCGCCGGCGCGGCGGCTTTCAGCCACGGATGGTCCAGCGTCCACGGGATGCGAACCGACCCGGCACACCGCGGCAAGGGGCTGGCAGGGCGGGTACTGGCCGCCATGGCCGAAGCGGCAATGCAGCGGGGCATTGAGCGCGCGTTCCTGCAGGTGGAAGAAGGCAATGCCGCTGCGCGGGCGCTTTACCGGCGGGCGGGTTTCCAAACCGTCTGGAGCTATGACTACTGGACGCAGGGTTGACGCCTGAACTTTGACGCGAAGTGCAGCAAGGCGCTATTATTTTTATAGCTGCTTGCGCTCGTCAGTATTGGCCTGTAGCCTATTTTGGCACTGTTTCGAGGCCCGGCCCAGCCAAATCCGGCTGTTTTGCTGCCTGACCCGGCTTTACGAGGGCCTGCAGAGTGCCTGCAGGCCTTATTTGATGCGTGCATTTGACCTACAGCCCAATAGGGGCGGGCGCAAGCAGCTATCTATTTTATAGCGAACGAATGCCGTCATCGTGGCAGCAACGCCCGGCATGCGAGCCGGGCGCAGGATGCTGTCAGGCTTCAGCTGCCGGCTCGGCGATGCCTCCCACCACATGGCTGAAGCCGCCGTCCACGTAGGTGATCTCGGCGCTCACGCCTGCGGCCAGGTCGCTCAGCAAAAAGGCGGCGACGTTGCCGACGTCTTCAATCGTCACGTTGCGGCGGATTGGCGAGGCTTCGGCCACCACGCTCAAAATTTTGCCGAAGCCCTTGATGCCGCTGGCAGCCAGGGTTTTGATAGGGCCGGCGCTGATGCCGTTGACGCGCATGCCCTTGGGGCCCAGCGATTCGGCCAGGTAGCGCACCGAGGCTTCCAGGCTGGCTTTGGCCAGGCCCATGGTGTTGTAGTTGGGCACGGTGCGCACGGCGCCCAGGTAGGTCAGCGTGAGCAGGGCCGAGTTTTTATTCAGGTAGGGCAGGGCAGCCTTGGCCATGGCGGGGAAGCTATAGGCGCTGATGTCGTGGGCGATCCTGAAGCCCTCGCGCGACAGGCCTTCCAGGAAGTCGCCGGCGATCGCCTCGCGCGGTGCAAAGCCGATGCTGTGCACAAAGCCGTCGAAGGTCGGCCAGGTTTTGGAGAGGTCGGCAAACATCTTGTCGATCTGCGCGTCGTCGCCCACGTCGCAGTCAAAAATCAGCTTGGAGTCAAAGTCGGCGGCAAACTCGGTGATGCGGTCCTTGAAGCGCTCGCCGACATAGCCGAAAGCCAGCTCGGCGCCCTGGGCATGGCAGGCCTTGGCGATGCCGTAGGCGATGGACCGGTTCGAGAGGACCCCCGTGATCAACAGTTTTTTGCCAGTGAGGAATCCGGTGTTCGTGGCCATGCAGGTGCTCCAGTAGGTAGTTGGCGGGAGAGAGGGCAAGGGGCGCAGTGTCTGCGCGCCGGAATCTTGCCAGCTTAAGTAGTGCAGAATTGTCGCATGCGGGATTTTCCTTTTTGGCGGTTGCTGGTGGCGTTGCTTGCGGCCGCCCTTGCGCCGCTGTCGCACGCCGCCCATGCTTACGCCCAGTTTGGCGACATCAAATACCCGCCGGGCTTCAGCAACTTCAGTTACGTCAACCCGAATGCGCCCAAGGGCGGCGAAATCCGCATGGTGCCGCCCACGCGGCCGACCAACTTCGACAAGTTCAATCCCTTCACCCTGCGCGGCACCGCGCCCTACAACATCGGCGGCCTGCTGCTGGAAAGCCTGCTGACGGGCAATTCTGAAGAGCCCACCACGGCCTACGGCTTGCTGGCCGAAGATGTCGAGGTGGCGGTGGACAAGCTTTCGGCGACCTTCCGCCTCAACGAAAAAGCGCGGTTCCACAATGGCAAGCCGGTGCTGGCCGCCGACGTGGTGCATTCCTTCAAGACGCTGATCAGCAAGGAAGCCGCGCCGCAGTTCAAGACCATTTACGCCGAGGTCAAGGACGCCGTGGCCGTCTCCGAACGGGTGGTGCGCTTTGACTTTGCCACGCCGAATCCCGAGCTGCCGCTGGTGGTGGGCGGCATGGCGGTCTTCAGCCGCGACTGGGGCGTGGCTGACGGCAAGCGCAAGCCCTTTGACCAGATCGTGTCCGAACCGCCCATTGGCTCTGGCCCATACAAGCTGGCTTCGCTGGCCATGGGCCGCGACATCACCTACGTGCGCGACCCGAAATACTGGGCGGTTGATCTGCCTACACGCAAGGGATTCTTCAATTTTGACCGTGTCACCTACAAGATTTACCTGGACGAAACCTCCAGGTTTGAAGGCCTGAAGGCGGGTGAATTCGACTTCCTGCGCGAATTCACCTCGCGCAACTGGGCAAGGCAGTACACCGGCAAGCAGTTCACTTCCGGCGAATTGGTCAAGCGGGCCTTTGAAAACAGGAACCCCGGTGATTTCCAGGGCTACATCTTCAACCTGCGCAGGCCGCAGTTCCAGGACATCCGGGTGCGCAAGGCCATCGGCCTGGCGATGGATTTCGAGTGGATGAACCGCCAGCTGTTTTACGGCATCTACAAACGGGTGAACGGCTATTTCCCGAACAGCGAATTCCACGCCGAAGGCCCGCCCAAGCCCGACGAGCTGGCCCTGCTGGAACCGCTGCGCAGCAAACTCCGGCCCGAGGTTTTTGGTGAAGTTCCGGTGTCGCCCAGCACCGCCCCGCCGGGAAGCCTGCGCGAAAACCTGCGCCAGGCCCAGGCCCTGCTGAAAGAAGCCGGCTGGACCTATCGCGACGGCGCCCTGCGCAATGCCAAGGGCGAGGCCTTCGTCATGGAGTTTCTCAATGACCAGCCGGGGTTGATCCGCATCGTCGGGCCTTTCCAAAAGGCGCTGGAAAAGCTCGGCATCACCATGACTTACCGGGTCGTGGATTTCTCCCTGTCCAAGCAGAAGATGGATGCCTTTGACTTTGACATCACCACGGCCCGCTTGCCCGGCAGCACCGCCCCTGGCGGCGAATTGCTGGACCGTTGGGGTTCTGCCGCGGCCAAAACGCCGGGCTCGTCCAACATCTGGGGCATTGCCGACCCGGCCGTCGATGCACTGCTGCAAAAAGTGGTCACCGCCAAAACCCGGCCCGAACTG
This sequence comes from Polaromonas sp. P1_F8, assembly GCF_056405635.1. Lineage (NCBI taxonomy): Bacteria > Pseudomonadati > Pseudomonadota > Betaproteobacteria > Burkholderiales > Comamonadaceae > Polaromonas > Polaromonas sp. P1_F8. The sequence goes on from NZ_JBFUBS010000001.1 coordinate 266,075, forward strand.
GGCGCAGCCGTGCGCGCGCTGGACAGGGTGCTCACCCACGGTTATTACTCGGTGCCGCAATACTACGGTGACGCTTTCCTCATCGGCTACCGGCCGCGTCCGCTTGTGCTGCCGGCGACCATTCCGCCGTATTACGAGGCAGACACCTGGGCCATGAGCACCTGGTGGGCCTCGGAAAGCAACAAATAGGCGAACGATGGCCAGCTACATCCTCAAGCGCTTGTTGCTGATGATCCCGACCCTGCTCGGTATCCTGCTGGTCACGTTTGCGATGGTGCAGTTTGTGCCGGGCGGGCCAGTCGAGCAAATGGTGGCCCAGTTGCAGGGGCGTGATTCGGGCGGTGAACGCGCCGCCACGTCTGGCGCTGGCTACCGTGGGCGGCAAGGTGTGGACGCCCAGCGCATTGCAGAGATCAAGGTGCTTTACGGCTTTGACAAACCGGTGCACGAGCGCTTCTTCCAGATGCTGGGCCAATTTGCCCGCTTTGACCTGGGCAAAAGCTTTTACCAGCACAAAGATGTCTGGCAGCTGGTGAAAGAGAAGCTGCCGGTCTCCATCAGCCTGGGGCTGTGGACGTTTTTCATCAGCTACCTGATCGCCGTGCCATTGGGCGTGGCCAAGGCGGTGAGGGCGGGCAGCCGGTTTGACTTTGTCACGACGCTGATCGTTTTGGTGGGCTATGCCATTCCGGGTTTTGTGCTGGGCGTTGCATTGCTGGTGGTCTTTGGCGGGCAATTGCAGTGGTTTCCGCTGCGCGGGCTGACGTCGAGCAACTGGGAAAGCCTGAGTTGGGGCGCAAAAATCGTCGACTATCTCTGGCACATCACCCTGCCGGTGATTGCCATGGTGCTGGGCAGCTTTGCGGTGACGGCCGCGCTCACCAAGAATTCCTTCCTGGAGGAAATACGCAAGCAATACGTGCTGACGGCCCGGGCCAAAGGCCTGAGCGAACGGCAGGTGCTATGGAAGCATGTGTTTCGCAATGCACTGATTCCCATCATCACCGGCTTTCCTGCGGCTTTTATCGGCGCCTTTTTTACCGGCTCCCTGCTCATTGAAACCCTGTTTTCCCTCGACGGCCTGGGCCTGCTGAGCTACGAAAGCGTGATCCGGCGGGACTATCCGGTCGTCCTGGGCACCCTTTACTTCTTCACGCTGATCGGCCTGGTGACCAAGCTGGTCAGCGACCTTTGTTATGTGTGGGTTGACCCCCGAGTGAAATTCGATTGAGCATGAGCAGTCCAGCACCGTCCCTTGCCCCCTCCGTCGCGCCGCAGTCGGTGTCGCCTTCGCGCCGGGCCTGGCGGCGTTTTCGCCGCAACCGGCTCGGTTACTGGAGCTTGCTGGTATTTACCGTGCTGGTAATTCTGAGCCTGTTCGCTGAGGTGCTGTCCAACGACAAGCCGCTGGTGGTGAGCTTTAACGGGCAGTATTACTTTCCGCTGGCGAAAGACTATCCCGAAAAGACTTTTGGGGGAGATTTTGAAACCCCGACCGACTACCTGGATCCTTTCATCCGCGACAAGCTGAACGAGGGCAGAAACTGGGCTATCTACCCGCCTAATCCGTATGGCCCACGCACCATCAACTACTTTGCCAAGGCGCCCAATCCCTCCGCCCCCTCGCGAGACAACCTCTTTGGCACCGACGACCGTGGGCGCGATCTGCTGGCCCAGCTGATTTACGGTTTTCGGTTGAGCGTTCTTTTCGGACTGGCCCTTACCGTGATCGGGGTAGTGGTGGGTGTCATCACCGGCGCCATCCAGGGCTATGTAGGTGGCAAGACCGATTTGACGATGCAGCGCCTTATTGAGATATGGGCCTCCATGCCAGAGCTCTACCTTTTGATCATCTTCAGCGCCGTGTTTGCGCCCAGTGTGGCGTTGCTGCTGTTGCTGCTCAGCCTTTTCGGCTGGATGGGCTTGTCGGATTACGTACGGGCTGAATTCCTGCGCAACCGGCAGATGGACTATGTGCGCGCGGCCCGGGCGCTGGGCGTAGGCAATGTGCAGATCATGTGGCGCCACATCCTGCCCAACAGCCTGACACCGGTGGTGACGTTTTTGCCGTTCCGCATGAGTGCGGCCATCCTGGCGCTGACCTCGCTCGACTTTCTGGGCCTTGGTGTGCCGCCGGGAACGCCCTCGCTGGGCGAATTGCTCAACCAGGGCAAGGCCAACATCGACGCCTGGTGGATATCCATTTCCACGTTTGCCGTGCTGGTGATCACCTTGCTGCTGCTGACCCTGATGGGCGATGCGTTGCGCGATGCGCTGGACCCCCGGAAGGTGGATGCATGACCGCGCCTTTGCTCAAGGTCGAAGGCCTCACGGTCTCATTCGGCGGCAAGGAAGTCGTCCACGGCATCGATTTTTCCATCGCACCCGGCGAAAAGCTTGCGCTGGTGGGCGAATCCGGTTCGGGCAAGACTGTGACGGCGCTGAGCCTGCTACGGCTGGCGCAAAACGCCGTGGTCGGTGGCAAGGCTGTTTTTACCGGCATCGATGCGGCAGACCGGGCCGCCAGCGGTGCGCCGCCCAGGGCGCCCGTGGATTTGCTGTCCTTGCCGGAGCAGTCCTTGCGTGGGATTCGCGGCCGTGACATCGCCATGATCTTCCAGGAGCCCATGACAGCACTGAACCCCCTGTTCAGTGTGGGCAACCAGATCGCCGAAGTTCTTCAGCTAAAACAGGGCCTGACCCCCGCTGAATGTGCGCAAGCAGCTATCAAATTGCTAGCAGATACGGGTATCACCGAGCCTGAAAGGCGGGCCAACTCCTTTCCGCATCAACTTTCGGGTGGCCAGCGGCAGCGGGCCATGATTGCGATGGCGCTGGCTTGCCAGCCCCGGCTGCTGCTGGCCGATGAGCCGACCACCGCGCTGGATGTCACCCTGCGCGGCCAGATCCTGGACCTGCTGGGCGAGCTGCAGCAGCGCAACGGCATGGCGGTGCTGATGATCACACACGACCTGAACCTCGTGCGCAAGTTTGCCGACCGAGTCGCGGTGATGGAAAACGGCCACATCGTGGAGCAGGGTGCCGTGGCGGAGGTTTTTGCCCGGCCACAGCACCCTTACACGCGCAAGCTGATCGACAGCAAGCCGCAGCGGGACGGGCTGGCGGCCGACGCTGGTGCGGAAGCGGGCGTGGGGCCAGCCATGCGTGCGGAAAGCCTGCGCGTGGCGTATCCGGTCTCCATTCCAGGCATACGCGGGTGGTTTAAAAAAGCCGAATTTGTGGCGGTCAAAGACGCCAGTTTTCATATCCCCCCGGGCAGGACGCTGGGCGTGATCGGTGAATCAGGATCCGGAAAATCCACCCTGGCGTTGGCCAGCCTGGGCTTGCTGCCTTTTTCAGGGCAGCTGCAGGCGGCCGGCCAGACCTGGAGCCGGGATGCGGCACGCAACAAGGCCATCCGCCGCGCCGTTCAGGTCGTGTTCCAGGACCCGTTTTCTTCCCTGTCACCCCGCATGACCGTTGAAGCCATTGTGGAGGAGGGCCTGACGGTGCACGAGTCCAAACTGGCCCCAGCCGGGCGGCGGGAACGGGCGCTGCAGGCGCTGGCCGATGTCGGTATGACCGAGGCCCAGTTTCCGGGTTTGCTGCAGCGCTATCCGCACGAATTTTCAGGCGGGCAGCGCCAGCGGCTGGCCATTGCGCGCGCGCTGATCGTCAACCCCAGCCTGCTGGTGCTGGACGAACCCACCAGCGCGCTGGACGTCACTATCCAGAAACAGGTGCTGGGACTGCTGCAAAGATTGCAGCGCGAGCGTGGCCTGAGTTATTTGCTGATCACGCACGACGTCGACGTGATCCGTGCCATGGCCCATGAAGTCATGGTGATGAAGGACGGCGATGTGCTGGAGTCAGGCTCACTGAGCGAAGTGCTGGATACACCTCAGCATCCCTATACGCGGGTTCTGGTCACTGCGGCTTGAACATTGTGCGTCTCCACGGACCGCGGAGATCAAGAAAAAATCTTCATGAATTACTTTAACTAAATTAAAAATCTATATGATTTAATTGATTTTTATGGATTTATAAATCTTTTACAGGGGAGCGTGAGCAGAAGGTGTCATTTAGACATTCACGCAGCGATGCATCCGTTTTCACGCTGCGTCTTTCTAGCGGAGACGCCGGAATGGTTAACCGAAAAAATGTGCCCTAGCCTGCTCATCAGGCCTGGTTCCAATGAGCAGGGCGGACGTCGTAATCAGAAGGATTTACATCGACGGTTCAGGCGTTCTCTAGCGTGTCAGGCATGGAAATTGTTTGCATCAAAGGGCGCAGCACGTTACAATAAGAGCTTCACGACCAAATGGGCGGGTTTTCACCGCCCATTTTTTTTGGGCGTTTGTTTTTGAACATACGGATTTAGAGCGGGTTTAAGAGACTGAATGGCATTGCAAGAGACGATTGAGCAAACTGTGACGGGGCTGGGCTACGAGCTGGTCGAGATCGAACGCACCGGCGGTGGTTTGCTGCGCGTCACGATCGACATGCCTTACGTCAAGGGTGCCGAACAGTTCATCAATGCCGAGGACTGCGAAAAAGTCACCCGCCAGCTCCAGTTTGTCCTGGAAGTCGAAGGCGCCGAATATGCGCGGCTGGAAGTCAGTTCTCCCGGCATCGACAGGCCCTTGCGCAACGAAAAAGATTTTGAGCGTTTTGCCGGTGAGTTGATCGACATCACGCTCAAGGCTCCCATTGGTGTGGCTGCCAGCGCCGGTTCAACCGTCGCGGCCAGCCGCAAGAAGTTTCGCGGCACGCTGGAGCGTGTCGTGGCCGCGGACGGCGTTGGCGGCTGGCAGATCGTGTGGAGCGATGAGCCGGCCGTCAAACCCGGCCAGAAGGTCAGTAAGAAGAAGGTTCCCGCACCGCTGCAGGCGTTGGGTTTTACCCTCGATGAGATTCAACAGGCGCGCCTCGCGCCCGTGGTTGATTTCAAGGGGCGTAAACCCAAAATAACGCCTGGTGCCGAGCCCTCCGCAGAGAATTAATTTCAAGAAATGAAGAAAGGCAGGCTTGTGAAATGAATCGCGAACTGTTGATGTTGGTTGATGCCATCTCGCGTGAAAAGAATGTGGAACGTGACGTCGTTTTTGGCGCCGTCGAGCTCGCGCTCGCCTCGGCCACCAAGAAGGTCTACGAAGGCGAAGTGGACATCCGCGTAGCCGTCGACCGTGACAGCGGCAATTACGAAACCTTCCGCCGCTGGCTGGTGGTGCCTGACGAAGCCGGCCTGCAGAACCCTGAAGCCGAAGAGCTGGTCAGCGACGCACGCGACGAAATCGCCGACATCGAAGAAGGCGACTACATCGAAAAGCCGGTGGAAAGCCTGCCGATCGGCCGCATTGGCGCGCAAGCGGCCAAGCAGGTCATCCTGCAGAAAATCCGCGACGCCGAGCGCGAAATGCTGCTCAACGACTTCATGTCGCGCGGCGACAAGATTTTTGTCGGCACCGTCAAGCGCATGGACAAGGGCGACATCATTGTCGAATCCGGCCGTGTGGAAGGCCGCCTGCGCCGTTCCGACATGATCCCGAAGGAAAACCTGCGCTCCGGCGACCGCGTCCGCGCCATGATCATGGAAGTTGACACGACCCTGCGCGGCGCGCCCATCATCCTCTCGCGCACGGCGCCCGAGTACATGATCGAGCTGTTCCGCCAGGAAGTCCCTGAAATCGAACAAGGCCTGCTGGAGATCAAATCCTGCGCCCGTGACCCCGGCTCCCGCGCCAAGATCGCCGTGCTGTCGCACGACAAGCGTGTCGACCCGATCGGCACCTGCGTCGGCGTTCGCGGCACCCGCGTCAACGGCGTGACCAACGAGCTCGCCGGCGAGCGCGTGGACATCGTGCTGTGGAGCGAAGACCCGGCCCAGTTCGTGATCGGCGCGCTGGCCCCGGCCAACGTGTCGTCCATCGTGGTCGACGAAGAGCGTCACGCCATGGATGTCGTCGTCGACGAAGAAAACCTGGCGATTTCGATCGGCCGCGGCGGCCAGAACGTGCGCCTTGCCGCCGAGCTGACCGGCTGGAAGATCAACATCATGACGGCCGATGAGTCTGCGCAAAAGCAGGCCACCGAGACCGATTCCAGCCGCAAGCTGTTCATGGAAAAGCTCGACGTGGACGAGGAAATCGCCGACATCCTGATCTCCGAAGGCTTCACCAGTCTCGAAGAAGTGGCTTATGTGCCGCTGCAGGAAATGCTGGAGATCGAGTCCTTCGACGAAGACACCGTCAATGAGCTGCGTACGCGCGCCAAAGACGCGCTCTTGACGATGGAAATCGCCAAGGAAGAAAATGCCGAAGGCGTGTCGCAGAACCTGCGCGACGTCGAAGGCCTCACGCCAGAGCTGATCGCCAAACTGACAGAAGCGGGCATCCATACCCGCGACGACCTGGCCGATCTGGCCGTGGACGAACTTACCGATATCACCGGCCAGTCTTCGGACGAAGCCAAAGCCCTGATCATGACCGCACGCGCCCATTGGTTTACCGATGAACCCGCTGCCGCTGACACCCCTGCACCTGCAGCGGCCCAAGAGCAATGATCATGGAGGCCAGCAGGAAAAAAACATATGTCCAGTACCACTACCGTCGCTGAATTCGCAGCTGAACTCAATAAATCTCCCGCCACCCTGATCGAGCAATTGACCAGCGCGGGTGTCGCCAAGGCGCAAGCCAGCGACCCCTTGTCCGAAGCGGACAAGCAGAAGCTTCTCGGCTATCTGCAGGCCAGCCATGGCACCGTCACGGCCGAGCGCAAGAAGATCACCCTGGTGAAAAAATCCACCAGCGAGATCAAGCAGGCCGATGCCACCGGCAAGGCACGCACCATCCAGGTGGAAGTGCGTAAAAAACGTACCTTTATCAAGCGTGACGACGGCTCCGACCAGCCTGCGGAAGAAGTGCAGCCTGAAGTGGCCGCCCCTCCGGCACCTCCCGTCATCGACGATGCCGAACTGATTCGCCGCGAAGAAGAAGCCAGCCGCCACGCAGAACTGCTGCGCCGCCAGGAGCAGGAGCTCGCTGAAAAACGCCGTCTTCGCGAAGAGCAGGACGCCAAGGATGCTGCGCGCGAGCAGGAGCGCCTGGCCGCCGAGCAAACCGCCCAGGCGGCTGCTGCAGCCGCCGAGGCTGTGGTCAAGAAAGCCAAGCCAGCCGGAAAAGCCAAGGAAGCCGCGCCAGTAACAGCTGAAGCCACCAAGGCCGCTGAAACCGCCGCGGCCGTACAGGCCACGAAGGCTGCCGATGCCGCGGCTGCCGCTGCTACTGCCAAGGCCAAAGCCACCGCCGAATTCCAGGCCGACGCCGCCAAGGCGCAAGAGCTCCAGGACCGCCGTCGCAAGGCCGAAGCCGAAGCTGCCGGCATTCGCGCCATGATGTCCGCGCCCAAGCGCGTTCTGGTGCCCCACGTCGACCCCAAAGCCGCCATCAAGGGCACGCTGCACAAGCCGGCCGGCGCGCCGGGTGCCGCGGCCAAACCGGGTGCACCGGCTACTGCGGGCGCCCCTGGTGCCGCTGGCAAGAAGGAAGTCAAGTCGGAGAACCTGTCTTCGACATGGAAGGACGACGCCGCCAAGAAGAAGGGCATTCCAAGCCGTGGCGCACCCGTTGTGCCCGGCCGTGGCAATTTCCGTGGCGGCCCGCGTGGCCGCCGCAATGACCGTGAAGCACGTCCGGAATCCACCTTCGTGGCGCCGACCGAATTCAAGGTCATTGAAGTGCACGTGCCTGAAACGATCACCGTGGCCGAACTCGCGCACAAGATGAGCGTGAAGTCATCGGAAGTAATCAAGCACCTGATGAAGCTTGGCCAGATGGTCACCATCAACCAGCCGCTGGACCAGGACACCGCCATGATTGTGGTGGAAGAAATGGGCCACAAGGCTGTGACGGCTTCGCTGGACGACCCGGAAGCCTTTGCCGACGAAGACGTGCAAGGCCAGCAGGCCGAGTTGTTGCCGCGCGCGCCGGTTGTGACGGTCATGGGTCACGTTGACCATGGCAAGACCTCTCTGCTCGATTACATCCGCCGCGCCAAAGTGGCCTCCGGCGAAGCGGGCGGCATCACCCAGCACATCGGTGCCTACCATGTGGAAACCCCGCGCGGCATGGTGTCCTTCCTGGATACCCCGGGCCACGAGGCGTTTACCGCCATGCGTGCCCGCGGCGCCCAGGCGACCGACATCGTGATTCTGGTGGTGGCGGCCGATGACGGCGTGATGCCGCAGACCAAGGAAGCCATCAAGCATGCCAAGGCGGCCGGTGTTCCCATCGTGGTGGCGATCAACAAGATCGACAAGCCTGGTATCAACATGGAGCGCGTCAAGGGCGAGCTGGTCACCGAAGAAGTGATTCCCGAAGAATTCGGCGGCGACGTTCCTTTTGTCGGCGTCTCTGCCCATACCGGCGCCGGTGTCGATGCCTTGCTCGAACAGGTGCTGCTGCAGGCCGAAGTGCTTGAACTCAAGGCGCCGGTGGATGCACTGGCCAAGGGCCTGGTGATCGAAGCCCGCCTCGACAAGGGCCGTGGCCCCGTGGCGACCGTGCTGATTCAGGCGGGAACCCTGAAAGCCGGCGACGTGGTGCTGGCCGGTTCAACCTATGGCCGCGTGCGCGCCATGCTGGACGAAAACGGCAAGCCGATCAAAACGGCAGGCCCGTCGATTCCAGTGGAAATTCAGGGCTTGACGGAAGTGCCGCAGGCTGGTGATGAATTCATGGTCATGCTCGACGAGCGTCGTGCCCGTGAAATCTCTACCTACCGCGCCGGCAAGTTCCGCAATACCAAGCTGGCCAAGCAACAGGCCGCCAAGCTGGAGAACATGTTCTCCGACATCGGCGCCGGCGAAGTCAAGATGCTGCCCATCATCATCAAGGCTGATGTGCAAGGCTCGCAGGAAGCGCTGGCCCAGTCGCTGCTGAAACTTTCGACCGAAGAGGTCAAGGTCCAGCTCGTGTACTCCGGTGTCGGCGGTATTTCCGAATCCGACGTCAACCTGGCGATCGCCTCCAAGGCCGTGGTGATCGGGTTCAACACCCGTGCCGATGCCCAGGCCCGCAAGCAGGCCGAAAACAACGGCGTGGACATTCGCTACTACAACATCATTTATGACGCTGTGGACGAACTTCGCGCCGCGATGTCGGGCATGCTGACGCCGGACAAGAAGGAAGAAGTCATCGGCAATGCCGAGATTCGCCAGGTGTTCAAGGTCAGCAAGATCGGCTCGATCGCCGGCTGTATGGTCACCGCCGGGGTGGTTCGCCGCACCGCGCGCCTGCGCCTTCTGCGCGAAAACGTGGTCGTCTTCACGGGCGAACTCGACTCGCTCAAGCGCTTCAAGGACGACGCCAAGGAAGTCAAGGAAGGCTTCGAGTGCGGTTTGAACATCAAGAACTACAACGACATCCAGGTTGGCGACATCCTGGAGTTCTTTGAAATCAGGGAAGTGGCGCGGACACTGGAAGTCTGATCCCGGTCGGGGGGGGGGGGGGGGGGGGGTCTGACGGAGCTGATCGCGCGCGAACTCAAAGACCCCCGGGTCGGGATGGTGACCGTGCAGGCCGTCGAGGTGACGGCCGACTATGCGCATGCGAAAGTGTTTTTCAGTGTGCTTGTCGGTGACCCGAAAGAGTGCGAAGAAGCGCTCAACCAGGCCGCCGGTTTCCTGCGCAACGGCCTGTTCAAGCGGCTGATGACGCACACCGTGCCGACGCTGCACTTTCACTTTGACCGCACGACCGAACGTGCGGCCGATATGAACGCCTTGATTGCCAAGGCGGTTTCTTCCCGCGCACAAGACGACTGAGTTCGCGCCGTTCCCCTTGATGACAGGTTCAGGGACAACGGTGCCAACGACGCGCCCGGGCCAGCCCGTGCGTTGAACCTGTCGGAATTTATGACGCAAATCTCTTCTCATCGCCAGAAAATCCAGCGACGTCCCGTGCACGGCGTGCTGCTGCTCGACAAGCCGCTGGGCCTGTCGAGCAATCAGGCCTTGCAGAAGGCCAAATGGCTGCTGCGCGCCGACAAGGCCGGCCACACCGGCACGCTGGACCCGCTGGCTACCGGCGTGTTGCCGTTGTGTTTTGGCGCTGCCACCAAGTTCAGCCAGATCCAGCTCGACGCTGACAAGACGTATGAAGCGGTGCTGCTGCTGGGCCAGAAAACCACCACGGCCGATGCCGAAGGCGACGTCATTGAAACCCGGCCCGTACCCGAGATCACACCGGCCTTGTTGGAGTCGCTGACGGAGCGTTTCACCGGCCCGCAAGCACAGGTTCCGCCCATGTACTCGGCGCTCAAAAAAGACGGCAAGGCGTTGTACGAATACGCCCGCAAGGGGCAAGAGGTGGAGCGGGAAGCCCGTCACGTCACCATTTTCAAGCTGAATATGGCTCTAGCCCATGACAACCGGGCGCAAGCAGCTATCAAAATCATAGTGACCTGCAGCAAGGGCACGTACATCCGCACGCTCGGTGAAGACATTGGCGAAGCCATTGGCTGCGGCGCGCATCTGGGTTCGCTCAGGCGGCTGGAGACCGGCGGCTACACGGCGCGGCAGTGCGTGACCTTGCCTGCCCTGGAAGCCATGACCGAGCCCGAGCGCGAAGCCTGTCTGCTGCCGGCGCAGTCGCTGGTGTCGGCGTACCCGTCTGTCACATTGGACGCCGACAATGCAGGGCGGTTTTTAAGTGGTTTGCGCCGCCGGGGTGAACCCGGGCAGTGGGGCGCCGATGCGCCGCTGGTGCAGGTCTATGGCACCGAGCCGCCGGCGTTCCTGGGCTCGGCCCATGTCACGGCCGACGAATTGATTCCGCAGCGTTTGCTGAGCCCGATTGAAATACAGGACATTTTGCAAGCCGCCTCCAAGGCCACCGTGCCGGCCGAACGCTCCACACCCGATTTCGCTGCTGCGCCTACAGGCGTTGCGGCTTCTTCTTTCCAACATTAACCCGTACTGTTTCGAGTCTTCCTGAAAGCCAACCATGAGCCATAACCAAATCCGCAATATCGCCATCATCGCCCACGTTGACCATGGCAAAACCACCATGGTTGACCAGCTGCTGCGTCAGTCCGGCACCTTTGCCGAGCACGAAAAAGTGGTCGACACCGTGATGGACAACAACGCCATCGAAAAAGAACGCGGCATCACCATCCTGGCCAAGAACTGCGCCGTGACCTGGGAAGGCACGCACATCAACATCGTCGACACCCCGGGCCACGCTGACTTCGGCGGTGAAGTGGAACGCGCGCTGTCCATGGTCGACGGCGTGGTGCTGCTGATCGACGCGCAGGAAGGCCCCATGCCCCAGACGCGTTTCGTGACGAAGAAAGCCCTGGCACTCGGTCTCAAGCCCATCGTGGTGGTCAACAAGGTCGACAAGCCGGGTGCCAATCCCGACAAGGTCATCAACGCCGCTTTCGACCTGTTCGACAAGCTGGGCGCCACCGACGAGCAGCTCGATTTCCCCGTGGTGTATGCCTCCGGCATCAACGGCTGGTCGTCACTCGAAGAAGGCCCGCCGAACGAGCAGTGGGGCCCCGACATGTCGGCGCTCTTCAACACCATCCTCAAGCACGTGCCTGCGCAAAAGGGCGACCCCGCTGCGCCGCTGCAGCTGCAGATTTCCGCTCTCGACTTCTCGACCTTCGTCGGCCGCATCGGCGTCGGCCGTATCAGCCAGGGAACGATCAGGCCCATGATGGATGTGGTGGTCATGGAAGGCCCGGACGGCAAGGCAGTCAAGGGCCGTGTCAACCAGGTACTGACTTTCCAGGGCCTCGAACGCGTGCAGGCCACGGAAGCCGGCCCGGGCGAGATCGTGCTGATCAACGGCCTGACCGACATCGGTATCGGCGTGACGATCACCGATCCGACCAACCCGGCACCGCTGCCCATGCTCAAGGTCGATGAACCGACCCTGACCATGAACTTCTGCGTCAACACCAGCCCACTGGCTGGCCGCGAAGGCAAGTACGTCACCAGCCGCCAGATCTGGGACCGCCTGCAAAAAGAACTGCAGCACAACGTGGCCCTGCGCGTCAGCGAAACCGACGAAGAAGGCATCTTTGAAGTCATGGGCCGCGGCGAACTGCACCTGACCATCCTGCTGGAAAACATGCGCCGCGAAGGCTTCGAAATGGCGGTGTCCAAGCCGCGCGTCGTGATGAAGGATGTCAACGGTGAAAAGCATGAGCCTATCGAGCTGGTCACGGCCGACATCGAAGACCAGCACCAGGGCGGCGTGATGCAGGCACTGGGCGAGCGCAAGGGCGAGCTGGTGAACATGGAGCCGGACGGCAGAGGCCGCGTGCGCCTTGAGTACCGCATCCCGGCGCGTGGCCTGATCGGCTTTACCAACGAGTTCCTGAACCTGACGCGTGGTTCCGGCCTGATCTCCAACATCTTCGACAGCTACGAAGCGCACAAGGGCGAAATCGGCGGCCGTAAAAACGGTGTGCTGATTTCCATGGACGACGGTGAGATTTTCACCTACGCCCTGGGCAAGCTGGACGACCGCGGCCGCATGTTTGTGCGCGCCAATGACCCGGTGTATGAAGGCATGATCGTCGGCATCCACAGCCGTGACAACGACCTGGTGGTGAACGCTACACGTACCAAGCAGCTGACCAATTTCCGCGTCAGCGGCAAGGAAGACGCGATCAAGATCACGCCGCCTATCGAACTCACGCTCGAATACGGCGTTGAGTTCATCGAGGACGATGAGCTGGTTGAAATCACGCCCAAGTCGGTTCGCCTGCGCAAGCGCCACCTCAAAGAAAGCGATCGCAAGCGCGCAGGCAGGTCTTGAAGAGCCCCCACGCTTTTCACTTCGTGTAATGCGCTGCCCCCCGAGGGGGCCGCTGCGCCTGCGGCCCGGCAAAGCCGGTTCCGCGGCCCCTGCTGGTATGAGACAGGGACTCGCCGGGCAGCGGGGTGGATCGCTTGAAACCAGGCCGCTGTGTGTGCAAGCTCCAGCGGCCTTTTTAACTTTTTTGTGTTCGCATAGCCGCCTGAATTGATTACAAGCCTATGAAACTCACGCATTCCAAAGCCGTCTTCCTGATGATTTTCGTGACCATGATGTGGTCGATTGCGGGTGTGGTCACGCGCCATCTGGAGTCGGCGCGCAGTTTTGAAGTCACGTTCTGGCGCAGCTTTTTCACAGTGGTCTCTTTGCTGGTGATCTTGCCGCTGTGGCAGGGCAGGGCGGTGTTCACCAAAATCCGCAACGGTGGCTCGGCGCTCTGGATTTCCGGTTTCTGCTGGAGCGTGATGTTCACGGCTTTCATGGTGGCGCTGACGCTCACCACGGTGGCCAATGTGCTGGTGACGATGGCGGTCAGCCCTTTCATCACGGCTTTGCTGGCGCGCGCGTTTATCGGCCACCGCATTCCCGGTCGCACCTGGCTGGCCATTGCCATGGCGGGCGCCGGTATTGCGTGGATGTACGGCGGGCAGATGGACCTTTCCAGCCACCTGGGCGGAACGCTGGTCGCCCTGATGGTGCCGCTGGCGAGCGCCAGCAACTGGACCGTGGTGCAGCACAGCCGTGCCCACGGCAAGAACATCGACCTGGTGCCTGCCGTGCTGGTGGGGGCGGTGATCTCATCGTTGGCTACCTTGCCCTTGTCGTTCCCGTTTTCCGCCACGCCACATGACGTCGGCCTGCTGGCCTTGCTGGGTCTGGTTCAGTTGGCCATCCCGTGCGTGCTGTCGGTGATGTGTGCCGGCGTTCTCAAGGCGCCGGAAGTCGCCCTGCTGGCGCTGCTGGAAGTGATTTTTGGTATTTTGCTGGCCTGGTTTGGCGCGGGTGAAGTACCTGGCGCGAGTGTGCTGACCGGCGGCGCGCTGGTGATAGGTGCGCTGGTGGTCAATGAACTGGTTGGATGGAGGCAGCGGGCATGAATACCGTTAGCAGAAACGATGTGCTGGTCGAGCGGCGCGGCAGTGCCGGGCTCATTACCCTGAACCGTCCCAAGGCGCTCAATGCGTTGTCGCTGGCCATGATCCGGGACCTGTCCGCCGCCCTGCTGGCCTGGCGTGACGACCCTGAGGTTCATCTGGTGGCGATACGCGGCACCAACAAGAAAGGCCAGCCCGGCACGCCCGAGAGCTTCTTCGGCGGTTTTTGCGCGGGCGGCGACATCCGCTTTTTCCACCAGGCGGTGTTCGCGGGCGATTCCGCGCTGGAGGACTTCTTCACCGAGGAATACGCGCTCAACCACTTGATCCACAACTATCCCAAGCCGTACATTGCCTTCATGGACGGCGTGGTGATGGGCGGCGGTATGGGAATCAGCCAGGGTGCCAAGGTGCGCATCGTCACCGAGCACACCAAAATGGCCATGCCGGAAACCAACATCGGCCTGTTTCCGGACGTCGGCGGCGGCTACTTCCTGAGCCGCTGCCCAGGCCACGCCGGCGAGTACCTGGCACTCACGGGTGACGTGATCGGTGCGGATGAAGCCATCGGCTACGGCCTGGCGGACGTCAAGCTGGACGCAGCCCGCCTGCCGGCACTTTGGGACGCCCTGGGCGGCCGGGCTTTCGCTTCAGCTGCTGAGGCAGAGCAGTGGGTTGCTACTGAATTGATAGCTGGTGGCGCCCGACCTGTTTCGGTTGCCGGCCATTTTGATGCTTATTTTTCGCTGGCACGGGTCAAACACATCGTGGACGCGCTGGAGGCTTCAACCGACCCCTGGGCGCTGAAGACGGCCGCCACCCTGCGCAAGCGTTCACCGTTGATGCTGCATGTGACGCTGGAGCAGATCCGCCGCGCCCGCACCATGACACTGGCCGATGACCTGCGCATGGAGCGCGACATGGTGTACCAGTGCTTTCACCTGCGTCCCGGCGCAGCCAGCGAAACCGTCGAAGGCATACGCGCGCTGGCCGTTGACAAGGACTACAAGCCGCAGTGGATGCCCGCGCGCATCGAAGACGTGAAGCCGGAAATGATCCAGGCTTTTTTCGCCAGCCCCTGGACGGCGGACGAACACCCGCTGCGCGGGCTCTGAGTCGTTTGCTCAGGGACGGGCGACGCGCCAGGCATTCATGACGTTGTCGCCGGTCTTGTCCCCGGGCTTGGCGTCCTTGACCCAGTAGTACAGCGGCTTGCCCTTCACCGCCCACTGCCGGCTGCCATCATCACGGGTGATGATGGTGTAGTCGCCCAGCGGCTGAGCCGTCGCGGTGGGCACCAGGGGCGGCCAGTTGGCCGCGCATTGGCCATTGCAGACCGACTTGCCGCTACCGGCGGTGTCGCGGTCGAAGGTGTAAAGCGTCATGCCGTTGGGCCCGACCAGCACGCCATCGGTGACGGTGGCGGGATGTTTTGATGTCGTGGAAGCGCAGCCGCCCAGCAGGGCGGCGGTCAACAAGGCGGTCGTCAGGAATTTCATGGAAAAGCTCCGGTGAATAACAGCGGATGGCTGCACAAGCATAAACACCGGCAGACCCGGGCTTACTCGAAACATACTTCCACGATTTCCGGAGAAGGGCAAGCGGCGGACGCCGCGTTTTGCAATAAGCCCTAGCGGTTGCGCGACTTCATCGCGCGCTCAACCTCGCGCTTTCCTTCACGGTCCTTGATGGTGTCGCGCTTGTCGTGCTCGCCCTTGCCCTTTGCCAGGCCGATCTCGCATTTCACCTTGCCGGCTTTCCAGTGCATGTTCAGCGGCACCAGGGTGAAACCTTTTTGCTCGACCTTGCCGATCAGGCGGCGGATTTCTTCCTTGTGCATCAGGAGTTTCTTGGTGCGCACCGAGTCGGGACGCACATGGGTAGACGCCGTGCCCAGCGGGTTGATCTGGCAGCCGATGATGAAGAGTTCGCCGTTGCGAATAACGACATAGCCGTCGGTAAGCTGGACCTTGCCTTCGCGCAGGGACTTCACTTCCCAGCCTTCGAGCACCATGCCTGCCTCAAAGCGCTCTTCAATCTGGTAATTGAAAAGGGCCTTTTTATTGTCGGCAATGCGTACGGCCGCCGCCGCTGCCTTGGGTGAAAGATTGGCAGAGGGCGTTGCGGCCGGTTTTTTGGAGGAGGATGCTTCTTTGTTGGCCATGGATAAAAGGTAAGGGCGAAATCTGAAAAGTACAGTGCCCGCGAAGTGGCTAATACAATTGCGCCCAGCCCTCGATTGTATGAAAACCGTTCACAAGTCCGTTTTAATCTGGTACAGCGCCGCCGAAATGTTTGGGCTGGTCACTGATGTCGCAAGGTATCCCGAGTTTCTCCCATGGTGTGACCAGGCCGCTGTGCTGGAGGAAGACGCGCGCGGCATGACAGCGAAGGTCGGCATCTCGTTGGCCGGACTGACGCAAAGCTTTACTACCCGCAACACACACGAAAAAAACCGGAAAGTCAGCCTGAAACTGGTCGACGGCCCGTTTTCAAAGCTCGACGGCCACTGGGATTTCACGCCCGTCGGCAAGGCCGATGAAAGAGCCTGCAAGGTGGACTTCACGCTGCGTTATGACTTTGACAATGCCGCGCTGGCGGCACTGGTCGGTCCCGTTTTCGAAAAAATAGCGGGAAGCCTGGTGGATGCGTTTGTCAAAAGGGCTGAAGACGTCTATGGCGAAGCCTGAGGGCGGCGCGCCGCTCAAAGTCACCCTGGTCTATTCAGCGGCGCCGCGGCAGGTTCGCGAGTGGGTGCTGGAGCTGTCAGCGGGCACAACAGTGGCGCAGGCGCTTGCTGCGGCCGGGGTTTTTGATGAATTCCCGGAGTTGCAGCAGGGTAGCCGCCCGGTCGTCGGTATCTGGGGCCGTAAAACCACCCTGGGGCATGCGCTGCATGACCATGACAGGGTTGAGGTCTACCGCGGTCTTCGGGTGGATCCCAAGGTTGCACGGCGCGAACGTTTCAGCCGGCAGGGAGCCAAAAGCGCCGGGCTGTTCGCCAAAGTGCGGCCCGGAGCCAAAGCGGGCTATTAAAAAAGAAGGCCAGAAGGCGGGATGCAGCAAACCGGCCTGAGCTGGCGAGGCGCCTGCTACTGCTATTTGCTGCAGCTTGCGTCTGCGATACCTTGGGCGCGTTTGGATTCTTCCGCACGCTTTGCGTCATCCATGACCTCGCGGTCACCCTTGGCATTGGTCGTTCCAATCCGCACGCCCGATTGCAGGGTGCTCAAATACCGTTTGGCGCGATCGCACGCATCAGCCCTGATTTTGGCCTGCTTTTCTTCTTCGGCTTTTTTCTTGGCGGCTTCTTCGCTATCGGCCTGCTTTTTCTTGGCTTCAAGCTCGGTGTCCTTGCCAGACAGTTTGGGCGCACTGGCTTTACCGGCCGGTGCAGACGCTGCCGGGGCAGCCGGATCGGCTGCACTGGGGGCGGGATCAGCGGCTGCTGCCGTTCGCGCCATGCCACCCGGCCGCTTCAGGATGTTTTTTTCCAGAATGTCGGCGGGCGGCGAACGGTCGCTATAGACCTTGCGGCCGTCTTTGTCGATCCACTGCCATTGGGCGAACGCGGTCAGCGCAAATGACCCGCAGGTGAGCGCCAGCAGGAGGGGGCGAAAAACGGATTTGAAGTGCATTTCACCAGTGTAGCGCCGTGCCGTCCGGTTTTCTTGCGGCTGACGGGTAAAGCGGCTTTTTTACAACCACTTGGCACGCAGGGGCGAAGGCCGTGAAGGGCTGCTAGGGGTAAGTACCGACGGCGTGTGGCGACAAGGGTACAATCGTGTTTTTGGAGCCATCCCTATGCGCCTACTCGGCAAAGCGCTCACCTTCGACGACGTATTGTTGGTGCCAGCGTTCTCCCAGGTCCTGCCCAAGGACACTTCACTTTCCACCCAGTTCTCCCGAAATATCCGCCTGAATCTGCCGCTTGTGTCAGCAGCCATGGACACGGTCACCGAAGCCCGGCTGGCCATTGCCATTGCGCAGGAAGGCGGCATCGGCATTGTTCACAAAAACCTGACGCCACAGCAGCAGGCAGCCGAGGTTGCAAAGGTCAAGCGTTACGAAAGCGGCGTGCTGCGCGACCCGGTGGTCATCACCCCCACGCATACTGTGCGCCAGGTCATGGCGCTCAGCGAGCAACTCGGCATTTCCGGCTTTCCCGTGATTGATGGGGGCAAGGTCGTCGGCATCGTCACCGGGCGCGACATGCGCTTCGAATCCCGCATGGATGTGCCGGTCAGCACCATCATGACGCCGCGCGAGCGCCTGATCACCATTTCTGAAACCGCTTCATTGGCCGACGCCAAGGCCTTGTTGAACAAACACCGCCTCGAACGTGTGCTGCTGATCAACGACGATTTCGAGCTCAAGGGCCTGATCACCGTCAAGGACATCACCAAACAGACCACCTTTCCGAATGCCGCGCGCGACTTGCACGGCAAGCTGCGCGTGGGTGCGGCTGTCGGGGTGGGCGAGGGCACCGAAGAGCGCGTCGAAGCGCTGGTCAAAGCCGGCGTCGACGCTATTGTGGTGGACACCGCCCACGGCCACAGCAAAGGTGTGCTCGACCGGGTCCGCTGGGTCAAGCAGAACTATCCCCAGGTCGACGTGATTGGCGGCAACATCGCCACCGGCGCCGCGGCGCTGGCACTGGTTGAAGCCGGCGCCGACGGCGTCAAGGTCGGCATCGGCCCCGGCAGCATCTGCACCACCCGCATCGTGGCGGGCGTGGGTGTTCCGCAGATCATGGCTATCGATAACGTCGCCACGGCTTTGCGCGGCACCGGCGTTCCCTTGATCGGCGACGGCGGTATCCGTTACAGCGGCGACATCGCCAAGGCAATTGCCGCCGGCGCCAACACCGTGATGATGGGCGGCATGTTCGCCGGCACCGAGGAAGCACCGGGTGAAGTGATCCTGTTCCAGGGTCGCAGCTACAAGAGCTACCGTGGCATGGGCAGCATTGGCGCAATGCAGCAGGGCAGCGCCGACCGCTACTTCCAGGAATCGAGCACCGGCAACCCCAATGCCGACAAGCTGGTTCCCGAAGGCATCGAAGGCCGCGTGCCTTACAAGGGTTCCATGGTTGCCATCGTGTTCCAGATGGCCGGCGGCTTGCGGGCCAGCATGGGTTACTGCGGTTGCCCCACGATCGAGGACATGCGTGACAAGGCCGAGTTCGTGGAAATCACCTCGGCGGGCATTCGCGAAAGCCATGTCCACGACGTGCAGATCACGAAAGAAGCACCCAACTACCGCGCTGATTGAGTTTGACCCAGCCGGCCAGGGCGTCTTGAAAGACGCCCTTTCTTTTTTTGCCTTGAAGAAGCCCCTCATGCAACACCAGAAAATCCTCATTCTCGATTTCGGCTCCCAGGTCACCCAGCTGATCGCCCGCCGCGTGCGTGACGCCCATGTGTTCTGCGAAGTCCATCCCTGTGACGTCAGCGACGAATGGGTCCGCGAATACGCCAAAGACGGCACGCTCAAGGGCGTCATCCTGTCCGGCAGCCATGCCAGCATCTACGAAGAAACCACCGACAAGGCGCCGCAAGCGGTGTTTGAACTGGGTCTTCCCGTGCTGGGCATCTGCTACGGCATGCAGGCCATGGCGCACCAGTTGGGCGGCAAGGTCGAAGGCGGCCACAAGCGCGAATTCGGCTCCGCCGACGTGCGCGCCCGCGGCCACACGGCGCTGCTCAAAGACATCGCCGACTACACCACGCCCGAAGGGCAGGGCATGCTCGACGTCTGGATGAGCCACGGCGACAAGGTCACCGAAATGCCGCCGGGCTTCAAGCTCATGGCCTCGACCGATTCCTGCCCCATCGCTGGCATGGCCGATGAAGACCGCCGTTTTTACGCGGTGCAGTTCCACCCCGAAGTCACGCACACCAAGCAGGGCAACGCCATCCTCAAGCGCTTCGTGCTCGATATTTGCGGCACCCGCCAGGACTGGGTCATGGGTGACTACATCAGCGAAGCAGTCGAAAAAATCCGCGCGCAGGTGGGTGACGAGGAAGTCATCCTGGGTCTGTCCGGTGGTGTTGACTCTTCAGTGGCTGCGGCGCTGATCCACCGCGCCATCGGCGACCAGCTGACCTGCGTGTTCGTCGATCACGGCCTGCTTCGCCTGAACGAGGGCGACATGGTCATGGAGATGTTTGTCGGCAAGCTGCACGCCAATGTGATCCGCGTGGACGCAGCCGACCAGTTCCTCGGCCACCTGGCAGGCGTCAGCGAACCCGAAGCCAAGCGCAAGATCATCGGCCGCGAGTTCGTTGAGGTGTTCAAGGCAGAAGCGGCTCGGCTCAAGGCCGGCACCGGCGGCCACAAGGGCGCCAAATGGCTGGCCCAGGGCACGATTTACCCCGACGTGATCGAATCCGGCGGCGCCAAGAGCAAGAAGGCCGTCACCATCAAGAGCCACCACAACGTCGGCGGCCTGCCTGAGCAATTGGGTCTCAAGCTGCTCGAGCCTTTGCGCGAGTTGTTCAAGGACGAAGTTCGCGAACTGGGCGTCGCTCTCGGGCTGCCGCACGACATGGTGTACCGCCATCCGTTTCCCGGCCCCGGCTTGGGTGTGCGCATCCTGGGCGAAGTCAAAAAAGAATACGCCGACCTGTTGCGCCGCGCCGACGCGATCTTCATCGAAGAGCTGCGCAACTTCAAGGATGCCGCAACCGGTAAGACCTGGTACGACCTCACCAGCCAGGCCTTCACCGTCTTCCTGCCGGTCAAAAGCGTGGGCGTGATGGGCGACGGCCGCACTTACGACTACGTCGTGGCCTTGCGCGCGGTGCAGACCAGCGATTTCATGACGGCCGACTGGGCCGAGCTGCCTTACGCGCTGCTCAAAAAAGTCTCGGGCCGTATCATTAATGAAGTGCGCGGCATCAACCGCGTGACCTACGACGTGAGCAGCAAGCCGCCGGCTACGATTGAGTGGGAATGAGGAGCTGAAACCCATGTCCGGGCAATCCGCATTACCCGGCTTTGATGACACGCCGGCGCCGACGGACCGGCTGTTTTTCGCGCTCTTTCCTGATGCTGAGACCGCCGAGCGTATTGCGCAGTGTGCCCGGCAATTGCGCACAGAGCACGGCCTGCATGGTGCACCGCTGAAAACCGAGCGCTTTCACATCACGCTTCATCACCTGGGTGATTACGCCGGCTTGCCCCAGGGCGTCATTGAGATGGCAGGCCGAGCCGCCGCAGCGGTCAAGGTTCCACCGTTTTCCGTCACCTTCGACCGAGCCGTCAGTTTCTCCAGTTCTCCCCGCAACCGGCCTTTTGTCCTGCGCGGTGACGCCGGCCTTGTCGACCTGATGGCGTTCCAGCGGGCGCTGGGCATTGAGATGACCAAGGCCGGGCTGGGGCGCTGGGCGAAACCGGCCTACACGCCCCATGTCACTTTGCTCTATGACGACCGCGCGGTGGCCGAACAAGTGGTCGAGCCCATCACCTGGACGGCCGGCGAGTTTATTCTTGTGCGCAGCCTGATCGGCCAGACGCTGCACGTTCCATTGGCCCGGTGGCCGTTGCGCCCCTGAGTCTTGCGCCCCGGGCACGGATCTCCCGGAAATTTCCGGCTGATCAAGCCGTCGCCAGATCCAGGTTTTGGCCTATGCTTCAGGCCATGTACATGCCGCCCCAATTCAAAGGCGACCGCGCAAAGGCAGCGGCGCTGATCCAGGAACACCCCTTTGCCAGCTTGATCAGTGTCGATGACGCCGGCCTTCCCTATGTCACGCATTTGCCCTTGCATCTGGAAGACCGCGGCGATCAACTGGTGCTGCTTGGCCACGTGGCCAAGCCCAATGCGCATTGGCGCTACCTGCAGGCACGCCCGCAGGCCGTGGCTACCTTTCTCGGGCCCCACGCCTACCTGTCGCCCAAGGTCTACCCAGACCTGGCGCGGGTGCCGACCTGGAACTACCTGGCGGTGCATTGCACCGTGCAGGCGACGCTGATCGAAGATCCCCTGGCAAAAGACCGCCTGCTTAAAAAGCTGATTGGCGACCATGAGCCACCTTACGCCGAGCAATGGCGTGGCCTGGGCGAAGAGTTTGCCCACAAAATGCTGGCCGGCATTGTGGCCTTTGAATTGCAGGTGACCGATCTGCAATGCAAGGTCAAGATCAACCAGCACAGGCCCGAGTCCCACGCAGCGATGAAGGCCATTTACGCGGCCGGCAATGAAAACGAGCGTGGCCTGGCCAACTGGATGGCCCGCCTGGGCATGGCCGGCCCAAGCAACACGTCAACGGAGGCCTGAAATGCGCGCCATTTTCAGCATCGTGAGCTTGTTGGTCGTGTTGGCCATCGTGGGGTTCCTGGTCAAGAAGCAGTTGGGCAGCCAGCTGACAAGCCCACCGGCGGCCGGCGTGCCCGCAGTCTCTGGCGGCGCCACGCCGCAAGAACAAAGCCGGCAAGTGCAGCAGCAGGTCAAACAGTCCGTGGAAAGCCTGATGCAGCAACCCCGGCCGTCGCAGGACGACAAGTAATTTAGGAAAAACCAGGCTGTAGCCCTTTCAGGACGGGCGCAAGCAGCTATTAAAATAATAGCAAATGAATGACATCACTTTCATGCAGCAGGCGCTTGCGCAGGCCCGTCAGGCAGCCGCGTCGGGTGAAGTGCCTGTGGGCGCAGTGGTGGTACGGCGTGGCGAGGTCATTGCCACCGGCCGTAACGCCCCGGTAGACGGGCACGACCCGACGGCGCATGCCGAGATCGTGGCGTTGCGTGCGGCGGCTCAGGCGCTGGGCAACTACCGGCTGGACGATTGCGAACTGTTTGTCACGCTGGAGCCCTGCGCCATGTGCAGCGGCGCCATGCTGCATGCCCGGCTCAAACGCGTGGTGTTCGGTGCGACCGACCCCAAGACCGGTGCCGCCGGCTCGGTCATCGACCTGTTTGCCGAGCCCAGGCTGAACCACCAGACCCATCTGCAGGGTGGGGTGCTGGCTGCGGAATGCAGCGCTCTGCTGCAGGAGTTCTTTCGCCGGCGCAGGGATGAGCAGCGTGAAGCATCGCGGCTGACCCACCCGCTGCGCGACGATGCATTGCGCACGCCCGACGCCGCGTTCGATGCATTGCCCGGCTACCCGTGGCAGCCACGCTATATCAGCAAGTTGCCGGCACTGGGCGGTTTGCGCATGCATTACCTGGACGAAGGCGAAGCAGGCGAGGGCGGCCTGACCTTTCTGTGCCTGCACGGCAACCCGGCCTGGAGCTATCTTTATCGCAAGATGATCCCGCCGCTGCTGCAAGCCGGGCACCGCGTTGTCGCCCCGGACATGATCGGGTTTGGCAAAAGCGACAAGCCCAAGAAGGACAGCTTTCATAGCTTCAGCGCCCACCGGCAAATATTGCTCGAGCTGGTGGAAAAGCTGGACCTGCAAAACGTCGTGCTGGTGGTGCAGGACTGGGGTGGCCTGCTGGGCCTGACGCTGCCGATGGCCGCGCGGCATCGCTACAAGGGCCTGCTGGTCATGAACACCCTGCTGGGCACCGGGGATGCCCCCTTGCCAGCAGGCTTTGTGGCCTGGCGCGAGATGTGCGCCAAAAACCCCGAGTTTGATGTGGCGCGCCTTTTTGCGCGCGGCAATCCGCAGATGAACCCCGCAGAGTGCGCGGCCTACAAAGCGCCGTTTCCGGACAAAGGGCATCGCGGCGCGCTGCGCGCGTTCCCGCCCATGGTGCCGGATGCACCTGATGCTGACGGCGCGGCCATTTCACGCCAGGCGCGCGCCTTCTGGCACAACGACTGGACCGGCCGGACATTGATGGTGGTGGGTACGCAAGACCCGGTGCTGGGCCCGCCCGTTATGAAAGAACTGCAAGCCCTGATCCGCGGTTGCGGCGAGCCCGTGACGCTGCCGCAGGCCGGCCACTTTGTGCAAGAGCACGGTGAGCCGATTGCGCAGCAAGCAGTGCGGTTTTTCAGCCCGCCAGCCTGAAGACCGGCAAGTGCCAACCCAGGAAGATAGCACTCAGCCGCAGCGCTGCCACGGTCACCAGCCCGGTGCCGAACGCCCAGGAGGGTTTCAGGCCCAGCGCCTTGAGCGCCAGGTACAGCACAATTCCGGCAATCGCCGCGCTGGCATAAATGTCCTGGCGCAGCAGCAGGGGGATCTGGTTGCTGCAGATGTCGCGCATCACGCCGCCGGCCACGCCGGTCATGGTGCCCATCAACACCACGATGATGGGCGACAGCCGTGCCGCCTCAGCCAGCTGCGCACCTGAAAGGGCAAACAGGGCCAGGCCGAAGGCATCGGCCACCAGCAGGGCTTGCGCGGGAATCGGCAGGAGCTGTACATACAGCACTGTGCCCAGCGCCGCCGCGCAGATCACCAGCAGGTAGGTGGGGTTGGCCATCCAGAACACCGGGTGCCGGTTCATCAGCAAGTCCCGCAGGGTGCCTCCGCCGATGGCCGTCAGCGAGGCCAGGACCAGCACACCCAGCAAATCAAGCTGCAGGCGTCCCGCCGCCAGTGCGCCACTCACTGAAAATACGGCAACGCCGAAGAGGTCAAGCAGGTAAAGGAGCATGGTTGACTCGTTTATACCTTCTGCAATCCGCGGCAGGGAAGGGGCGAGGGCCTTCGCGGGATGGGATACTTGCATCCGTGAAAAAACATATCTACATCTATTCCCCTTCCAGCGCGGTGCGTGACAAAGCAGGTTTCAAGCGTGGCGTGAAGCGCCTCGAGTCCCAGGGACATGAAGTTGAAATCGATACCGATGCGCTGGCGCAGCATCAGCGTTTTGCCGGCGACGACGAAACCCGGCTTGCCGCCATTCACCGTGCGGCAGCCAGTGGGGCCGACATCGCCCTGATCTCCCGCGGCGGCTACGGCCTCACCCGTATCCTGCCGAAGATCAACTACAAAGCGGTCGCCAAGGCTGCTGCAGGAGGCACGCGCTTTGTCGGTCTGAGCGACTTCACGGCCTTCCAGATGGCCTTGCTCGCCAAAACCGGCGCGATGACCTGGGCGGGCCCCTCGCTGGACGACTTTGGAGCGAAGGAACCCGATGACATCATGGAAGCCTGCTTTGAAGACCTGGTCACAGGGCAGGGCGAAGGCACCGGCTGGCAGTTGCCCAAGTCTGCTATGAATTTAATAGCTGCTTCCGCTCGTGGTGCAAAGGCTGGAGCCGGATTCACCATTAAAGACGCGGTATTCTGGGGTGGTAACCTCGCCATCCTGTCTGCGCTGGTGGGAACGCCTTATCTGCCGGCCGTCAAAGGCGGCATCCTGTTTGTCGAGGATGTCGGCGAACACCCCTACCGGGTGGAGCGCATGCTCACGCAACTGTTGCAAGCCGGCGTTCTGGCGGAGCAGAAAGCAATCATTTTCGGCCAGTTCACCAACTACAAACTGGCGCCGAATGACAAAGGCTTCAAGCTGGATACCGTCATTGCCTGGCTTCAGGAGCAGGTGAAGGCGCGCGTGTTGACCGGCCTGCCGTTCGGCCACGTGCCAACCAAGGTCCTGCTGCCTGTGGGCTGCAAAACTACCTTGGTGGTAGAAGACCGGGATGCTTTCCTGCTCTGGGGCCATCAGCACTAACCGGCCTTAACCGCCCGGCCCCGGCTGGGCTTGGCTGCCGGCGGCTGTGTTCAGGGAAAAAAAAACCAGCACGAAGCTGGTTTAAAAATAGCCTTGGAGGCCAGGAAGAAAACGGAAAAAAACAGGCGGAAAAAGCGAAAAAACTGAAAGTTGGAAGGTCAGGTTGTCAGGGGGCTGGACCGGGAACTGAGGCCGCGCGGCAGCATGCCTTTGAATTTGTCGCTGATACGGCTGACTTTTTCGCGGGCAACTGTTTCGCCATGCATGGCAGCAAGCACCGCCATGATGTCGCCGCGGGTGTACCACAGGCCTTGAACGTCTTGGGCGTAGCGCACGCGGCGCGTGATCTTGGGGTAGTGCTTTTCACCAAACTCGCCAAGCTCATCCAGGATGAATTGGCGGATTTCTTCGGTGCGGTCTTCCAGAACGGAAGCAGTGACTTCACCAGTGCCCAGCAAAGCCATGAAACTGCTTTTCAGATTCGGTTTTAACCAGCGCATGTGTCTCACAACTTTCTACCGGGCATCCGTAGGGTATTTGTTCACGTTCCCGAGGAACGGTTTGTTCTGTTAGATTAAGACTGCGGCGGTTCATTTGCAAGACGTTTTGTGTGAAATGGTTAACGCAAAACAACAAATGAATCAAGGAGTTAGTAACTAGATGTCAAGTCGATTCTGGTATTGAACAGCGTTTAAATCTTTAGGCTTACATTAAGTTTCAGCTGTAGACAAAAGTCACCCTTCCACCATTCATCCCAATTTCAGCCCCAGCCAGACCCCGATATGAACACCACAATGACCGCCTATCCCGCGCATTACATCAACGGCCAGTGGGTCAAAGCCCAGTCTTCGGAGACCCTTTCTGTCCATGATTCCAGCACCGAAGAGGTGATGGCAACCGTGCCGTCCGGTACGGTCGGGGAAGCAGAGGCCGCGGTATTGGCGGCCCGGGCTGCGTTTGACGGATGGTCTGCGTTGCCCGTCGAGACGCGCGCTGCTTACCTGGATAAGGTGGCCGCCGGCATCAAGGCCCGCACCGAAGACCTGGCGGTAGCCATTGCGCGCGAGGTGGGCATGCCCCTGAAGATGGCCCGGGCCGTGCAGGTAGGGGGGCCTGCATGGCACTGGGGAAACTTTGCCAAGGTGGCCCGCCAGTTCGAATGGGAAAAGCAGGTCGGCAACTCGCTCGTGGTACGCGAGCCGATCGGTGTCGTGGGGTGCATCACGCCCTGGAATTTCCCGCTCAGCCAGATCACACTCAAGATCGCCCCCGCCATGGCGGCAGGTTGCACCGTGGTGCTCAAGCCCAGCGAAATCGCCCCGGTCAACGCCATGATCCTGGCTGAAATCATTCATGAGGCCGGCCTGCCGCCCGGTGTGTTCAACCTGGTCAACGGTGTAGGCCCCGTGGTGGGCGAGGTGCTGGCAACGCATCCCGAAGTCGACATGCTGAGCTTTACCGGCTCTACCCGGGCAGGCAAACGTGTGAGCGAACTGGCCAGCCAGTCGGTCAAGCGGGTAGCGCTCGAGCTCGGCGGGAAGTCGGCCAGTGTCATCCTGGAAGATGCCAATTTCGAAGCTGCGGTCAAAGGCACTGTATCGGCCTGCATGCTCAACAGCGGCCAGACCTGTTCGGCCCACACCCGCATGCTGGTGCCGGCCGGGCGCTACGAGGAAGCCAAGGCGCTCGCACAGGCAGCTGTCGCGAAATTCAGTATCGGCCCCAGCCTGGTGGAAACCAGCAAACTCGGACCGCTGGTCAGTGCAGCCCAGCGTGACCGCGTCCTCGGTTTTATCCGAACCGGCATTGAAGAAGGTGCGGATGTGATTGCCGGCGGTGCTGAGGCGCCTGATTTTGCGCAGGGCTATTTTGTCCAACCCACCATCCTGGGTATCAAGGCGACAGACACACTGGCACAGGAAGAAATCTTCGGCCCGGTCCTGGTCGTTATTTCCTACAAGGATGAGGATGAGGCGGTGTCGATTGCCAATAGCACCATTTACGGTCTTGGCGGTGCGGTGTGGGGCGGCACCGACGAACGGGCCATGAAAGTGGCGCGCCGCTTGCGCACGGGACAGGTGGATATCAATGGCGGACCTTTCAACGGTCAGGCGCCGTTTGGTGGCTACAAACAATCGGGTAATGGCCGCGAGAACGGCGTTTACGGTTTTGAAGAATTTCTGGAATTCAAGGCCATCCAGCTAAAAGCCGCCGTGGCTTGAGCCGCCTGGTTCAACGCTGCCGATGGATGGAAGATTAAAACATTTAGTTACAGTTGCGGGTCTTGGCACGCAATTTCTCCTTGTCGTAATCATGCTTATGTTTTAATTGCGCAAGATAGCTACAAGCAGTTACATAGACCCTATGGCAGAAGTCACCGTCGTTTTTGCCGATCTCACCGGAAGCACCGGGGTTTTTGAATCGCTGGGCAATGCCAAGGCAACTCAGGCTATCACACGTTTGACGCAGTGGATAGGCAAGGTCAGCGTGGCCTATCGCGGTCACGTTGTGAAATACCTGGGCGACGGTGTGCTGGTGGTGTTTCCAGACAACGCAGACGCCGTTGACGCCGTAACCGAGCTGCAGAGGGTTCACCGCGACCGTATCCGGAACTGGCCCGAGCACCTCAAGATGCGGCTGCAGCTGGGCGTGGCACGGGGTGAAATTGTCGAGCAGGACGGCGATTGCTTCGGCGACGCCGTCAATGTGGCCTCCCGGTTGAGCGATCTGTCCGGCCCGGACCAGATACTCGCGACCGAAGCCGTCATCGAAAAGCTGCCAGCCGACACACTCGTACGCTCCCGAAATCTTGGCGCCATGGACATTCGTGGCCGCACCGAAGCCTGCCTGGTCCACCGCATCGAATGGCAGGCAGAAGTCATGACCGAATCATTTACCGTACCTTCCAGTCTGACGGCGCACTCGGCCCCGCAGCCCCTGGCTCTGGCATCGATCGAGTTGTGCTGGCTGGACATCAATACCGAGTTCGCCTCGGGTGAGTTGCCGATTTTCCTGGGACGAGACCACGACGCGCAGTTTGTGGTTCAAGATCCGCGCGTTTCCCGCAGGCACGCCAGAATTGAATGGCGTGCCGGCAAGTTTTACCTTGAAGATGTCAGCAGTTATGGCACCTGGGTGCGATTTTCCGACAGCGCAGCTGTCGTGGCATTGCGCCGGCAGGAATGTGTGTTGCTGCAAGAGGGTGAGATTGCTCTGGGCGCTCCCTTTGAAGACTTCACGGTGCCTACCGTCAGTTTCAAGTTTGCTGACGGCAAAGTCCATCTTCAAACAAAATAGCGTCTTGCCGGCAGGGGCCGACGCAGTTCTGCCTGGCATGCCAACTGCTCATCGCCATGGGCACCTGGCTGTGCTATCCGTATCACCCGATGGAACATGATGGTCTGGTTCAAACGCATTTCTGCTGCGCTGCTGGTGTTGCTGCTGATCGCCGCCACTGTGGCGGGTTTCTATATTTACCGGACCTTCCCGGCACTCGACGGTGAACTCCAGGCCACGGGCTTGCGTGGCTCCGTATCGGTTGCCCGTGACACCGCGGATGTCACCCATATCAAGGCCCAGTCGCCCCACGACGCCTGGTTTGCCCTTGGTTATGTCCATGCACAGGAGCGTGGCTGGCAGCTGGAGTTCAACCGGCGGGTCATGCACGGTGAGCTGTCCGAGGTGTTTGGCCCGGCCACACTTGAAACCGACAAGTTGCTGCGCACCCTGGGTGTTGTGCAGGCTGCCGAACGCCAATGGCAGAACCTGCCAGCCGAGGGGCGCGATGCGATGCAGGCCTACAGCGATGGCATCAATGCTTTTTATCAGGGCTCTTCGCAGGCGCTGTCTCCCGAGTTCCATATCGTGGGCGTCAAGCCCGGAGGCTTTTCCGGCAAAGCCTGGTCTCCCACCGACAGCGTCGCATGGTCGCTGATGATGGCGCTGGACCTGGGCGGCAACTGGGGCACCGAGTTCGCGCGCCTGTCGGCCGCCCGGCTGCTAAAGCCCGCAGAACTCCAGCAATTGTTCCCACCTTATCCGGGCGAACAACCCGCCTCGAAAGTGGACTTTGCCAAGCTGTATGCGGGCTTGGGCATTTACCGGTCCGACCTCCCGGATGCTACTAAAAAGATAGCTGCCGGCGCCCGTCAATCAAGGTCTGTAAGGCTATTTGAGGCTGAAAATCGACCACTGGACGTCGCTGCCCTGGCTTCGAACATCAACGATTGGGCCTTGGCGCTCGGTGACGTAGAGGGCAAAGGCTCCAACAACTGGGTGGTGGCGGGCTCCCATACCAGCAGCGGCAAGCCGCTGCTCGCCAACGACCCGCACCTGGGACTGTCGGCGCCGGCGGTCTGGTATTTCGCACGGCTGCAGGCACCCGAAGGCAGGACTGCCAACGGCGAGAGTGCGCCGGGGCTGGACGTGATCGGCGCGACATTGCCCGGCTTGCCCTTTGTGGTGATGGGGCATACCGGAAAGGTGGCCTGGGGCTTCACCAACACCGCCCCGGATGTGCAGGATTTGTACCTGGAGCAGGTCAACCCCGCCAATGCACAGCAGTACCGCATACCCCATGCAGGCGGCGCCAACGCTGACATGGCCTGGGAAGACTTCAAGGTTCGCAGCGAGACGATCAAGGTGAAAGGCCAGCCTGACGTGGTGCTCAATGTGCGGGAAAGCCGCCACGGCCCCGTTCTCAGCGATGTCCAGAAGTCGCATGCCGACCTGCTAGACATCCGCAAATATGTGATCGCGTTGCGCTGGAGTGCCCTGGATGCCGACAACCAGACCGTGCTGGCAGGCCTGCGCGCCAACCGGGCACAGTCTGCCCAGGAGTTGCTTGCGGCATTTTCGGCCTATCACTCGCCCATGCAAAACGTTGTGACCGCGGATGTCTTCGGCCAAACCGGTTTCAAGGCGGTCGGCAAGGTGCCGCTGCGAAAACCCGATAACGACATCCTCGGGACCGCACCGTCCCCCGGCTGGGAGGCACGATACGACTGGGCAGGCTGGGTGCCTTATGTGCAAACGCCCGAGGCTGCCAATTCGGCGATTGAGGCCAAGGGCTGGTGGTCTACGGCGAACCAGCGCATTACGCCACCTGCTTATCCCTTCTTCATGGGGCAGGACTGGACCGTGCCTTACCGCTACAACCGCATTGAACAATTGCTGGCTGCCACACCCAGGCACACCATAGGGTCCATGCAAAAAATACAGGGTGACCAGTTCTCGGCGGCCACGGTGCGGCTCCTGCCTTTCCTGCAGGAAACGCTGTCACAGTCCCCCGGCCATCCGCTGGCGGAAGCGGTACGCCGCAAGATGGCGGGATTTGACGGGACCATGAATGCCGACCACGCGGCGCCGCTGGTGTTTGCCGCCTGGGCAGACGAGCTGACACGGGGCATCATCGGTGCAAAACTGGGTGAGCCCGCGTTCAAGGCCCTTTACGGCAAGCGCCATTTCAGGAGCACGCTGGAAGACATTCTCGAGCACAACGACACCGGCTGGTGCGGCACCGCTGGTTGTGCGGCGCAATCTGCCGCGGCGCTGAACCGGGCACTGGACCGCCTGCAGGCAGCCTATGGGAGAGATGTGGAGGCCTGGAGCTGGGGCAGGGCGCATTTCGCGCTGTCAGCTCACAAACCGTTCGGCAACGTGCCCTGGCTCGCGCAGTTCTTTGACGTCCGCGTTCCCACCGGTGGCGACACCTTTACCGTCAACGTGGGGCAATACTGGGCGACTGGGGACGCGGCGCCTTTTGCCAATCGGCAGGCCGCTTCTTTGCGGGCCGTGTATGACCTCGCAGACCTGGAGAACTCACGCTTCATTTACCAGACGGGGCAAAGCGGCCTGGTGTTTTCCGGGCGCTATCGCGACATGAAGGACCACTGGGCTGCAGTGCAATACCGGCCGTTGCAGATGAACCCGTCAGCCTACGTGCACCGGCTCACGCTGAGTCCCTGAACGGGCTTCGAAGTCTCACGCCGGGATGGCGTCGACATTCAGCCGGTCCCAGTGGCGATGCTGGGCGATGGCTGCCATGAAGTCTTGGGAAACCTGCCCCTCAGTCACTTTGCGTGCATCGGCTATCAGGACTCCCGGCGTCGGCACGTGGATCAGCTCCGGGTCTTTGCCCAGGCTGAAACCCAGGGTGCTTAACAGCTGGGCGCCATCGTTGATGGCGCAAATCGTTTTGCAATGCTTGTAGGCCTCCAGCACGAAATGCACAGCTTCGCCCATGGCGGCCAGGGTGCCTATGCTGTCGCTTCCCCCGGGGATCAGCACTGCGTCGAACATCACGGAGGGCATATTCGTGAAAGTATGGTCCACCGCAAGCTGCCGGCCGGACGAGGTGCTGACCGTGCCCAGGTGCGGCGCGACGAGTTTGCACAGCGCACCGGCGTCCAGGAGGTCTTGCTGGATGCGCTTGAGGGCTGCGGCTTCGACGCCGTCCGCTACCAGGATGGCCACTTTGCGTGTCTTGACGCTGCCGCCGGTGCGGCCCACCATGCGCAATGCCGGGTCTTCCTCGATCTTGCTGGTGATGCGGTAGTCCCGGAAACCCAGCCGGCCGGATGCAGCCTTGGGATCCGGCGGATTGATGCCCAGCGGGGTTGCCACACGGGTTGCCAGTTTCAGGTCCACATGGGCCAGGTTGTCCACCATGCGCTGGCGGATTTCAGGGACCTCCACTTTGGACAGCTCAAATCGGAATGCCGCAACGATATGGTCTTTTTCCACTGCGCTCTGGCTGTTCCAGAACAGTGCTGCCTGGGAGAAATGGTCGTCGAATGAAGGGCTGCGGCGCCTGATTTTGGGTGGCTCTACCTGTTCGGGGTATGACTGGAAGCCGTGTGCTCCGCCATCGACCCTGAACTCTGTCCCATTGCCCAGCGTATTGGGCTCATACGCTACCCGTCCCTTGCTGATCGCCTGGCGGTGCATACCGTCCCGCTGGAAGTTGTGCATCGGGCAGACGGCGCGGTTGATCGGAATCTCGTGGAAATTGGCGCCACCCAGGCGTGACAGCTGCGTGTCCGTATAGGAAAAAAGGCGACCCTGCAGCAGCGGGTCATTGGAAAAATCGATGCCCGGCACCAGGTGGCCAGGGTGGAATGCCACCTGCTCGGTTTCAGCAAAGAAATTGTCCGGATTACGGTTCAACACCATCTTGCCGATGATCTGCACGGGCACCTGTTCTTCCGGAATCAGTTTGGTCGGGTCCAGGATGTCGAACCCCAGCTCGTCCTCCTTGCCTTCGTCCACGATTTGAACGCCCAGTTCCCATTCGGGAAAATTGCCACTTTCGATGGCCTCCCACAGGTCGCGCCGGTGAAAGTCAGCGTCTTTGCCGGCAATCTTCTGTGCTTCATCCCATGCCAGTCCGTGAACGCCGAGCTTGGGTTTCCAGTGAAACTTCACAAAGTGCGAATCGCCGCGGGCATTGATAAAACGAAATGCATGGACACCGAAGCCCTCCATCATGCGGAGGCTGCGCGGTATGGCGCGGTCTGACATGGCCCACATCAGCATGTGTGTGGTTTCGGGCATCAGCGAAGCAAAATCCCAGAACGTGTCGTGGGCACTGGCCGCCTGGGGCATTTCATGGTGCGGCTCGGGCTTGACTGCATGGATCAGGTCCGGAAACTTGATGGCATCCTGGATAAAGAAAACGGGAATGTTGTTGCCGACAAGGTCGTAATTTCCCTCGGAGGTGTAAAACTTCACGGCAAACCCGCGCACGTCACGCACAGTATCCGCCGAGCCCCTGGAGCCGGCCACGGTAGAAAACCGCACAAATACCGGCGTTTCCACGTCCGGGTCCTGGAGAAAGGCGGCGCTGGTGTATTGCACCATCGACTTGTAGGGTTTGAAGTACCCATGTGCAGCGGAGCCTCGTGCATGGACGGCGCGTTCCGGAATGCGTTCGTGGTCGAAATGGGTGATCTTTTCGCGAAGGATGAAATCCTCCAGCAGGGTAGGGCCACGCACGCCCGCCTTCAGCGAGTTATGGTTGTCCGGAATCTGCAGGCCCTGGTTGGTGGTCAGGGCCGCGGCCGGGCCGGTGGAGAACCCCTCAAGCTGCGACTTTTTGTCTTTTGCACCCTCCGCATTTCGGCCAGGGTTGATAGCGTTGCGCTTGGATGGCGGCATGAAAAGTCTTTCTTCTTAAAAGATGGCGTCAGGGGCAGGTGAAAGAAAGGTGCGCCTGGGGCTTTTGGCAGCAGGCGGGCCGGCGGTTTGGCCGGCGCAATATGGCCGTCACGTATCGAGCAAACCTTCCAGCCCCTTCACGCAGGCCAGCAGTGCCAGTGCGGCAACGGTGCCGGCCAGGCACCAGCCCATGAGTTCCTGAAGTGCGTCGGCAAGGCCATCGGGCAACAGCATTGAACACAAAAACAGGCTTGCTGCGCAGACAAGCGCGGTGAGAAATGCATGGACGAGGTCGATATCCCGGGGGCTTGCATGAATTCGCCAGGCGGTGAGCAATCCTGCTGCCATGCCTGCCAAAAGTCCGCCCATCAGTTTCATGGTGATTCCCCGTGTGGTTTGCGCTCCACCGGTTGTGTCCCGGTGTCGTTGTCTGGTGCATAGACCATACGGGCCGGCAGATCCATATTCGGTAGCCGGATGCCGGTGCACCCTGTAAGGCCTTTCTTCTCCTTGCGTAAGACATGGCTTACCGTTTCGGCGTGTGTAAAGTGTTCATGTGGACGTCAGTTTCAGGCGCCTTGGCGGCGCGCTGGCCTTTTCTCCTACACGGGCATGCTCGTCCCTCCGGCAGAAACCGGAAGACGCTTCGCTTAAATTTGCAACCATGAAAGACATCCATGCCCAGTTACAGACGGGGATACGCCGATGACGTTGCCAAAAATGAAAACCTATGTGGTAGAGGACAACCCGACCATCCGCGAAAACCTGATCAGTACGCTGGAAGAACTCGCTCCGGTGGAAGCGGTTGGCACGTCTGATACTGAAGAGCAGGGGGCAGAGTGGCTGACGCGCAACGACGCCCAATGGGATCTGGCCATCGTCGACCTCTTTCTCAAGAAAGGAAGCGGTCTCGGGGTGTTGCAGGCTTGCCGCACCCGCAGGCCGCTTCAAAAAATAGTGGTGTTCAGTAACTACGCAACACCCGAAATGCGCAGGCGCTGTGCGGAGTTGGGTGTCGATGCGGTATTTGACAAATCGACTGAGATTGACTGCCTGCTTGCTTACTGCGTAACTCAAAGCCAAAAACTGGACCGGGTTGCGAATGACGAATCCGCGCTCCAGCGAGCCTGAAGGAGGACGGCATGAATGAATCCGCAGTGTTAACAGGCCTGTCCTCAGAGGGCCCTGTTTACCGTTCCGGTGCAGGTCAACGCAAGCTGTCAGAAGATATTTTTCCGTCCGCCGAAGAGGCAGTATTGGCGGAGCAGGTCCATGGAACAGGCGGTTTTTCGTCCGACGCCCAGGTGACCCGGCCGCCGGCAGTCCGGGCCGGCGACAAGCGGGCCCCTCTTATGGGTTCTCTTCGAACCCAGGTCGCGGAATACCCGTGCCGTTCGGCATTGATGGCCGCCGCCGCCGGAGCCTTGGCCATGATCATGCTGCGATCACAGTTGCGTCGCCGCGCCGGTTCGCACCTGCCACGCTGGATCAGATAACTCCCTGGCCCCGGAGCACCCAATGAGACTTCATGTTCCCGTTCCGGAACCCAGCCCCGGCACCCCGGGCATCCATGTTCCCACCGAGGTGCCACCGGTGATTATTCCTCCTGCGCCTGGCACGCCCCCCGAGGTCAATGATCCACCGCTGGAGCCGACGCTTCCGATCCGCGAGCCGGCGACCAATGTGCCGCCGCAGGCGGTTTAAACACAGCTCCAGCTCGCGCGGGCACTCAGCGCAATAGCTTACAGGGCGGCCTGCTGCCGCTGGTACTCAGCCCTTTTCATGGTGAGATAAGTGTTCTTGTCTACCTCATGAAGCTGCCGTGCGTACTGTTCCGTGGCATCAAACCAATGCAGCATGCGCGCTTCAAGTTGCTGCGCGGCTGGTTTGTCCACAGCGGCGAGGTAGGCTTCAATCGCCAGGTAGTAACGCATGGTGTTGCGCTCTACCGCGCCGCGCATTCCGCCTACATGCGTCATGTGCTGGTCTTGCCGTATTTGGGTGAATCCCACTTTTCCACTGCCCACGGTGGCAAGGTAGCCCTGCATGGCCAGGCGGCTGGTGATGCCGTAGCCATAGGAATAACCCAAATGAATGAAGGTTTTTCCACCAGGCAGTGGAACCGCCTGCAATTCGATCCGGTAGTTGCTGGTTCCCAGCGGACCTCTATCGGCGTTGAGTTGGGCACCCAGATAGTCGGAAGAGCTGGCGACCAGCCGATAGTTGAATTGCAACGCGAATGCGTCCTCCAGCTGCTGTGCGGTTTTTTTGCCGATGTTCATTTTCAGGGTGCTGGGACTGCTGTCCGAGCTGGCGTGGCAGTATTTGGTGTTGATGTGGAGCATCAGCATTTCGCACCAGCGATTAGGACTTTTGAAAGCGGCGCTAACCGTATTGAAAGGGGAATTCAGTACGGCGTATGCACTTCCAGTTACCGTGTTGGTGCCTTCTGAAGACTCCAGAAAAAGCGGTCTATGGTAGGCGTTCTGCGCCAGCTGCCCTGCCAACGCCACATGCTTTTCGAGCAGGGCAGCGGCGTGGGGTTCCGCGGAAACGGCGGGGGCTTGCTGCGCTTGCGCGGCAGCCGGCGGCAGAAATGTGCCCAATGCCAGGCAACAAGCGACCGCAAGGGTTTGAACGTTGCTCATGACCTCAGTGTGCCAGTGGAAAACAGGCAATTGGGGCATACGCTCCATCGTCCTACATCTATCGCCGAATGAGGGAGGCCGGGGTGAACCCAAAGGTATTTCGTCAGGCTTGCACCGCTTCGGCCAGCCTGTCCGTCGCTGTCGGCAATGTTTCAAATAGCAGTGCGATCCGATTTTCCGTACGGGTCAGGCGCACGGCTTCCCGCAGAGCCAATGCTTCCAGGTCATGCCATTCAAGTTGCCGATACGACGACTTCTCAGGCACCCGCGCAGGCGTGGACGCATTTGGCTCATTCAATGAAGCCTGAACGGAAAAGAAACCATCGGTGAATTCAGTTTCCACGAGCAGTGCCCTGGGTCCGGTGGCCGTGTCGGTCAGGGTAATGATCGCGGCTGTTAACACATTGCGCAGCGCCGACTGGGAGAGCTCGACATCGACCTGGCTGGTGTTGTCGACAATGGAAATGCCCTTGAACGAGAGCTGGGTTGCCACCATGCCCAGACACTCCGCAATGCCTTTTCCGACTTTGACTGACTTGTTTTCCCGGGGGGCAAGCCAGCCCATCAAATCAACACAGGATGCAGCTGCCTCTTTGGACAACGCCACGATGTCGCGTGCATTTCGCTGCAGCGTTTCCGGATCTGTGTCTGCTTTTTGGAGTCGCCTTTCCAGCATGGCCGCAACCATGGCAATCGGCTGCAGCGTACCCGCCATATTGTGACGAATCACGGGCGCGAGTCGCCGCAGGAGTGCGTATTGCGCCGCCTCCGCCACGCATCTTTCCAATGCCGTTTCCTGGATTGATGTGCTGTGGAATTGAACATTCATGGTGATGGTGCCGTCGAAAATGCTCCAGAAAACTGCAGGGTTGGCTGCAGGGCCGCGCCGTTTTTTTGAATACATCTTGCTGCGATATTTTCAAGGCGTAACTTCAAAATATACAGCGTCAGAAGGGAGTGGTATGTAAGCCAAAACCTACAGATGAAAGGTTGTGACAGGCATGCTGCAAATTGCCGCGCCCTTCGGTAAATAGTGAGGGCTTTGTGTTGTCATTCTGAATGTTCGCGAGTAATCTCGTCAGCCGTTTCTACAAAACGTTACCTTCAATACAGGATGAATGATATGGAGGCACTGGCCAAGCTTTCGGTGGTGGAGCGCGACACCGAACTCAAGTTCATTCTCAAATCCCTGAGCGCGTTGCGGCGGGGCGAACTCGCAGTCACACTTCCGACCGAGTGGGAAGGCGTGTACGGGAAAATAGCCGCTGAATTCAATCAGCTGTCGGCTATGACAGCGGCGACCACCAGCCGCTGCAAGGGACTTGCTGCCAAATCCCGCTCTGCAGCGCGAGTGAGTCGCCGTCTGCCGGAAGAAAAACTATCCGGCTTCTGGCTGGAAAACGCTGTCGCGATTAACACCGTGCTTGATGACGCCGATACGGCAGCGGACCAGACAAAAATTATTCTCGCAGCGTTGACCGACCTTAAGAAGGGCGATGTGCATGCGTCGTTGCCGCAGGACTGGACGGGTGTACCGGGCAAGGTTGCAGATGCATTTAACGATGTCGTTTCCGAGAACGTCCGGATGGCGCGAGAACTGGAGCGATTGAGCCGGGTGGTCGGAAAGGAAGGCCGCTTGAAAGAGCGCGCATTCGTGCCCGATGCCTCCGGCTTCTGGCGCGACTCTGCCGAATCCATTAATTCCCTGATAGCGGATCTGGTTCATCCGACCAGCGAAGTGGCGCGTGTGATTGGTGCCGTCGCCCAGGGCGATCTCTCCAAGAGCATGGCCCTCGAAGCAGAAGGCAAGGCGCTGGAAGGCGAGTTCCTGCGTACGGCCATGATCATCAACAAGATGGTGGAGCAGCTGGGGACCTTCTCAGCTGAAGTGACACGGGTGGCGCGCGAGGTGGGAACCGAAGGCAAGCTGGGCGGCCAGGCCGATGTGCAGGGCGTGGCCGGTACCTGGAAGGACTTGACCGATTCGGTCAACTCCATGGGTTCCAACCTGACGGCGCAGGTGCGCAATATTGCCGAGGTGACGACCGCCGTGGCGGCCGGTGACTTGTCCAAGAAGATCACGGTGGACGTGAAGGGCGAAATCCTCGAGCTCAAGAACACCATCAACACCATGGTGGATCAGCTTCGCTCGTTTGCGTCCGAAGTGACGCGGGTGGCACGAGAAGTAGGCACCGAAGGCAAACTGGGCGGGCAGGCCGATGTGCAAGGTGTAGCCGGTACCTGGAAGGATCTGACCGACAACGTGAACTTCATGGCCGGCAATCTGACATCACAGGTGCGCAACATCGCCGACGTGACCAAAGCTGTGGCCGCCGGTGACCTTTCCAAGAAGATCA
Organism: Polaromonas sp. P1_F8; assembly: GCF_056405635.1. Taxonomy (NCBI): domain Bacteria; kingdom Pseudomonadati; phylum Pseudomonadota; class Betaproteobacteria; order Burkholderiales; family Comamonadaceae; genus Polaromonas; species Polaromonas sp. P1_F8. The sequence continues at coordinate 304,744 of NZ_JBFUBS010000001.1, forward strand.
CGGTGGACGTGAAGGGTGAGATTCTCGAGCTCAAGAACACCATCAACACCATGGTGGACCAGCTCTCGTCTTTTGCTTCTGAAGTGACGCGGGTGGCGCGAGAAGTGGGTACCGAGGGCAAACTGGGCGGCCAAGCCGACGTGCAAGGTGTAGCCGGCACGTGGAAAGATTTGACCGATTCGGTCAACTCCATGGGCTCCAACCTGACCGGCCAGGTGCGCAACATCGCCGAGGTGACGACCGCCGTGGCGGCCGGTGACCTTTCCAAGAAGATCACGGTGGACGTGAAGGGTGAAATCCTCGAGCTCAAGAACACCATCAACACCATGGTGGACCAGCTCTCGTCTTTTGCTTCTGAAGTAACGCGAGTCGCACGCGAGGTGGGCACCGAGGGCAAGCTGGGCGGGCAGGCCGATGTGCAAGGTGTAGCCGGCACCTGGAAGGACTTGACTGACTCGGTCAACTCCATGGGCTCCAACCTGACCGGCCAGGTGCGCAACATTGCCGAGGTGACCAAGGCTGTGGCGGCGGGCGACCTTTCGAAGAAGATCACGGTAGACGTGAAGGGCGAAATCCTCGAGCTCAAGAACACCATCAACACCATGGTGGATCAGCTGCGGTCATTTGCTTCTGAGGTGACGCGGGTGGCGCGAGAAGTGGGTACCGAGGGCAAACTGGGCGGCCAAGCCGACGTGCAAGGTGTAGCCGGCACGTGGAAAGATTTGACCGATTCGGTCAACTCCATGGGCTCCAACCTGACGGCGCAGGTGCGCAACATTGCCGAGGTGACGACGGCCGTGGCCGCCGGTGACCTTTCGAAGAAGATCACGGTGGACGTGAAGGGCGAAATCCTCGAGCTCAAGAACACCATCAACACCATGGTGGATCAGCTGCGGTCATTTGCTTCTGAGGTGACGCGGGTGGCGCGCGAGGTGGGAACCGAAGGCAAGCTGGGCGGCCAGGCCGATGTGCAGGGCGTGGCCGGTACCTGGAAGGACTTGACCGATTCGGTCAACTCCATGGGTTCCAACCTGACGGCGCAGGTGCGCAACATTGCCGAGGTGACGACGGCCGTGGCCGCCGGTGACCTTTCGAAGAAGATCACGGTGGACGTGAAGGGCGAGATTCTCGAGCTCAAGAACACCATCAACACCATGGTGGATCAGCTGCGGTCATTTGCCTCTGAAGTGACACGGGTGGCGCGCGAGGTGGGTACCGAGGGCAAACTGGGCGGGCAGGCCGATGTGCAAGGTGTTGCCGGTACCTGGAAGGATTTGACTGACAACGTGAACTTCATGGCCGGTAACCTGACATCACAGGTGCGAAACATCGCCGACGTGACCAAGGCCGTGGCGGCCGGTGACCTTTCCAAGAAGATCACGGTGGACGTGAAGGGTGAAATCCTCGAACTCAAGGCCACCATCAACACCATGGTGGATCAGCTTCGCTCGTTTGCGTCCGAAGTGACGCGGGTGGCACGAGAAGTGGGCACCGAGGGCAAACTGGGCGGGCAGGCCGACGTGCAGGGCGTGGCCGGCACGTGGAAAGATTTGACGGACAACGTGAACTTCATGGCTGGCAATCTGACCAGCCAGGTGCGAGGCATTGCGCGCGTGGTGACGGCCGTGGCCAACGGCGACCTGGAGCGCAAGCTGACCGTGGAAGCCAAGGGCGAGATCGCCGCGCTGGCCGATACCATCAACGGCATGACTGACACCCTGGCCACCTTCGCCGATCAGGTAACCACGGTGGCGCGCGAGGTCGGCGTGGAAGGCAAGCTGGGCGGCCAGGCCAAGGTTCCCGGAGCCGCCGGCACCTGGAAAGGCCTGACGGAGAACGTGAACCAGCTGGCTGCCAACCTGACGACCCAGGTGCGCGCCATTGCCGAGGTGGCCACTGCCGTGACGCAAGGTGACTTGACGCGGTCCATCACGGTCGAGGCACTCGGTGAGGTGGCGGCGCTGAAAGACACGATCAATGAAATGATCCGCAACCTCAAGGACACGACCCAGGTCAATACCGAGCAGGACTGGCTCAAAACCAATCTCGCCAAATTCAGCCGGATGCTGCAGGGCCAGAAAGACCTGGTGGCCGTGGGGCATCTGATTCTCTCGGAGCTGGCACCGGTGGTTGGCGCGCAGCAGGCGGAGTTTTATGTGCTGAGCTACACGCACGAGAGGCCGCGCCTGCGCCTCATGGCCAGCTACGCGTCTGACGGGCAGGGCGCTTACGGAAAGGAAATCGACCTGGGCCAGGGTCTGATAGGCCAGTGCGCTTTCGACAAACAAAAGATACTGTTGACGTCCTCGCTACCGCAGGGCCTCAAGATATCGTCCGGCCTTACCGAAGTGGCGCCTATGGACATCCTGGTGCTGCCCATCATCTTCGAAGGCCAGGTTCGCGGCGTGGTGGAACTCGCCTCAGTCGAGCGCTTTAACCCGACTCACCAGGCTTTCCTGGACCAGCTCACGGAGAGTATCGGCATCGTGATCAACACGATTGAAGCGAATATGCGCACCGAGGACTTGCTGACCCAGTCGCAGTCCCTGGCGCAGGAGCTGCAAAGCCGGCAGGAAGAACTGCAGCAGACCAACGAGGAACTGCAGGAAAAAGCCCATCTGCTGGTCCAGCAGAACGACGAGGTAGAGCGAAAGAACCAGGAGGTCGAGCAGGCCCGTCAGGCGCTCGAGGAAAAGGCCAAGCAGCTTTCGCTCACGTCCAAGTACAAGTCGGAGTTTCTGGCCAATATGTCGCATGAGCTGCGCACACCGCTGAACAGCCTGCTGATCCTGTCCGATCAGCTGTGCAAGAACTCGGAAGGCAACCTGACCAACAAGCAGGTGGAGTTTTCCAAGACCATTCATTCCTCCGGCAACGACCTGTTGATGCTGATCAACGACATCCTGGACTTGTCGAAGATCGAGTCGGGCACGGTGGTCGTGGATGTGAACGAGCTGCGGCTGTCCGACCTGCAGATGTATGTCGAGCGCACTTTCCGCCATGTGGCCGAAGCCAAAAATGTGGATTTCCTGATCACTACCGGGCTGCAGCTGCCGGTTTCCATGGTGACCGACGTCAAGCGCCTGCAGCAGATTCTCAAAAACCTGTTGTCCAACGCCTTCAAATTTACGCACCAGGGTCATGTGGCCCTGGCGATAGAAGAAGCCTTTACCGGCTGGAGCCCGGACAATGAGGAACTCAACCGCGCGCAGCAGGTGCTGGCGTTTTCCGTCACTGACACAGGTATCGGTATCTCCGCCGACAAGCAGCAGATCATCTTTGAAGCCTTCCAGCAGGCTGACGGCAGTACCAGCCGAAAGTACGGCGGTACCGGTCTGGGTTTGGCCATCAGTCGCGAACTCTCGCGCCTGCTGGGCGGCGAAATACGCCTGTCCAGCGCGCCCGGCGAAGGCAGCAGCTTTGTGCTCTACCTGCCGCTGGTCTACGCTTCGACGCGCGGAGCGCGCAAGCCGGGCAGCAGCGCCGAGCAGCGCTTCGAGCCGGCCGCGCCGATCAGCCGCCTGGGTTTCGAGAAGCTGGAAGTCGCCTTCGATGATTCCGTGCTGTCTCTGGACACGCACTCAGCGGCCGATGAGGCTGCGGATGACCGGCACACCATTCAGCCTGGCGACTTTGTGCTCCTGATTGTGGAAAATGACCTGGCCTTTGCCAGCTTTTTGCTCGATGCCGCAAGGGCCAAGGGGTTCAAGGGCCTGGTGACGCCGCTGGGGGCCCGCGCCCTCACGCTTGCCGCCGAATTCAAGCCTTCGGCCATCACGCTGGACATGCATCTTCCCGACATGGAGGGCTGGCGCGTACTCGAGCGCATCAAGCAGGACTTCGGCGTCAGGCACATTCCGGTTTGCGTGATCTCCACCGACGATTCCAAGGAGCGCGCCTATCGATCCGGCGCCATGGCATTCATTGAGAAACCGATCCCGGCCAGGGAAGTTCTCGACGAAATGCTGGATCAGCTGCACCGCTATGTGTCGCGCCCTGTGCGGCATGTGCTTGTTGCGTTGAAGGACGAAGCGTTGCGTGCCGAGGTCACCAGCCTGCTAGGCGGCAGCCATGTTCAGTGCCTGGCGGTGCCGTCACTGGCGGACGTCAAACCCGAGGATTTCGCCCGCCTGGAATGCGCCGTGACCGATGAGGCATCACTGGCGAACGGGCTCGACCGTTTGCTAAATGCCTCGCCCGCGGCCCCGGTGCTCGGGCCGCTGCAGGTGGTGGTCTGGCGTGAAGGCATGATCGATGCGCAGCTTCAGCCTTCCTGGCAGTCACACGACGGCTACCTTTTCCGCGAAGCCAGGTCCGTCCCCCGGGTGATAGACCTGGCCCTGCATGCCCTGCATGTAAGCGAGGCGCGCATGACGGACAGGCAGCGTAGCACCTTGAGAAACTTCCACGACGCCAACAAGTCACTCGCGGGAAAAAGGGTGCTGATCGTCGACGATGACATGCGCAATATCTTCGCTCTGGCCACCGTGCTGGAGGGGGAGGGCATGGACATCGTCTGGGCTGACAACGGCCACGATGCCATCGCCAAAGTCGCCTCCGATCCGCAGCTCAGCGTGGTACTGATGGACATCATGATGCCTGTGATGGACGGACTGGTCACCATGCAGGAGATTCGCAAGCTGCCGGCCGGCAAGACCTTGCCCATGATCGCTGTCACGGCCAAGGCCATGAAGGGGGACCGCGAGAAATGCATAGAGGCCGGCGCCTGGGACTACCTCTCCAAGCCCGTCAATACGGAAAACCTGCTGGCCGTGCTGCGTGCCTGGTTGCCCCGGTGAGCGCCGTCCTCATGCCGCAGGAGCCGGCAAACATGCTGAATCCGGATCTGGTCAACATCCTGATCGTCGACGACCTGCCGGAAAAGCATGTTGTCATGAACAGCATCCTGGAAGAACTGGGGCAAAACATCGTCAGTGCCCGCTCGGGCCGGGAGGCTCTGCGCCTCATCCTGCAGATGGAGTTTGCGGTCATCCTGCTGGACGTCAACATGCCCGACATCGATGGGCTGGAGACCGCCAGCATGATCAGGCAGTACAAGAAGACGGCGCAAACGCCCATTGTTTTTATCACGGCCTATGTGGACGAGGAACAGGCCGCCAAGGGTTACGCGCTGGGCGCGGTGGACTACATCTCTTCGCCCGTCGTGCCCGGGGTGTTGCGTTCCAAGGTCAAGGTTTTCGTCGACCTTCACCGCATGAACCGGCAGCTTCAGCAGCAGGCCGTCGAGCGCGAGGCGTTGGCGCGGTCCGAGGCGGCACGCACCGCGGCCGAGGATGCCACGCGGCGTGCCGACTTCCTGTCGGATGCCAGTCAACGCCTGTCCATGTCCCTCAATATCGATGCCACTGCTCAAGCGCTGGCGGATATCGCCGTACCGGACCTGGGCGCCATGGCGGCCGTCGCCCTGCTGGACAGCCATGGCGAGCTGCACTGCCGCTGCCTCAAAATTGCGGGTGGCCCGGACCCCTCGGCGGGCCCTGTCGTACTCGAATGCCATCGCGAGTTGAGCGCCCCCATGGCGGCGACGGTCCGCAGCGCCATGCTCTCGCGGAAAATAGCGTTTCTGCCCTCAACGGAGTTGTGCGCGGCGTCGACGGCCTCCGCGGCAGCCCCGCAGCCTGCCTGGCCGGAGCTCCCGGCAGACCATGAGGAGATGGCGATTTGCCCGCTGGTCGCGCGTGAGCAGATGCTGGGCGCACTCATCCTGTTCGGCAAGGCCGGCGGTTTTGCGCAGGCGGACGCCGCCCTGCTCAGCGAGGTGGTGGGCCGTGCCTCTATTGCCATGGAAAACGCCAGGCTCTATACGCTGGTTCAGGAAGCGGATCGCCGCAAGAACGAATTCCTTGCCATGCTGGCGCACGAGCTCAGGAATCCGCTGGCACCGATCAGGAACGCAGTGCACATCATTCACAGTTCCCATGTAGTCAACCCGAAGGTTGCATGGGCGCGTGATGTCATTGCACGGCAGGTCGATCACATGTCACGAATGATCGATGATCTTCTGGACGTCTCGCGGATCGTCAGGGGCAAGGTGACGGTTCATATGGAGCCGGTCCTGCTCTCGACATTGTGCGAGCATGCAGTGGAGGCCAGCAGCCCGCTGCTGGCAGCCAGGAATCAGGAATTGACTGTCCGTCTTCCAGCTGAAGCCGTGGTGCTCCAGGGCGATTTGGTGCGCTTGTCTCAAGTGCTTTCCAACCTGCTGAACAATGCCTCCAAATTCACGGATCAGCATGGAAAGATCGAGCTGAACGCCTCGCTGCAGGAGGAGGGCGTCACCCTGTTCGTGTCAGACAACGGTCAGGGCATAGAGCCCGACTTCCTGCCGCACGTATTCGACCTTTTTGCCCAGGGCGACCAGGCCCTGGACCGCGCGCAAGGGGGGCTGGGTATTGGTTTGACACTGGTCAAGCATTTGGTCGAGTTGCACAACGGCAAAGTAGAGGCTTATAGCGAAGGCAAAGGCATGGGAAGCCGGATATCCCTTTATTTTCCCGCGAGGACTTCAGCCAGCGATGCCGGTCTTCCTGTGGTGGCTGCGCCGCCGGCCGCCAAACCGGCGCCTGCTGTTCCCCGAAAAGTCCTTGTAGTCGACGATTTATGCGCTTCCGCAGAAACGCTGCAAGTGCTGCTGGAACTGGAAGGTTTTAATGTGAGGATCGCGAACGATGGTGCGTCAGCGCTCCATATCGCCCGGGAATTCGTGCCGGACGTAGTCATCCTCGACATCGGTTTGCCCGGCCTGGACGGCTTTGAGGTTGCCCGCCAGCTGCGTAGCCGCCCGGAATCGAAAACAACGCTGCTGATTGCCTTGACCGGCTACGGCGAAGCCGAAAGCCGGTTGCGCTCCCAACAAGCGGGTTTTGACCATCATGTGGTGAAGCCCGCAGACATCGAATCTCTCCTGGCTATGGTGAGCCTGCCGCGAGTGGAAGCGAAGGCCATGGACGAACAATAGGAAGAGGATGGGGTCCGAAAAAGCAGGCTTCACAAAAGGGCCACAAGGCATCTTCACTGCCAATATTTATTACTTAACATAATATACATCGTAGAACATTGCAGGTGCCGCAAAGGTATCTTTGCCTCGTCGATCACATGAGGCCTGTGAAGTGAAGCGCACCGCACGCCTCAATGGGTGATGTTTTTCAGCAGTTCGCTGCGTAGCCAGCTTCAAACTAAAGCGGCGTACTGCTCGTGCTCATTTCGTCTGGGAATCGAGCGCGCGTTCGCGCTGGGCGCGTGTCATCTGACGTGCTTGTCTGGGAGCGGGTGCGGCCGATACAAGCGCGACATTAGTGAGTTGCGGTACGGCACGGCGTACGTCTATCGCCGGGCAATTGTTGCTCGTGTCAAAAATCAGATGGCCACTGGGAAAGACGGCGGGCAGCTTTTCGTGGATCTGATAGCTCATGTCTATGGGCGGCGCCTCACCGGAATAAAGGATCTGGTTGCTGGGGTTATAAACGGTGTAGCACGCCATGGCTGGCGCGACCAAGGCCGTTAAGGACAGCGCCATTGCGCATTTCAAAGAAGTCATGAGTTTCTCCTGCACGCTCCGGATCAGAGACGTGGCTCAAAGCATATGTCTTATGTGGGTTGCGTCAAGTCGGACGGCACCGCCACATCACACGACAACCTACCCATGTCAGAGCGTCGGAACGTTCCTGAAGGCCTCAAGAGCATCGATCTCGAATGAGTCTCTTTGGGCTCAAACTTTCCGCTTAAATCTGGTGCCAGGCATGTCGACTCACCAGGTTCCGGCAGGCCTTTTTGCGCGAATGGCTGCGGTGATGGCTGCGGCGGCATCGGGCCGGTTGCCTTGCTCGGCAAACTGCAGGGCCGTCAAACCCCGCTGGTTTTTGAGTTGCGGGTCGGCACCTTCTTCCAGCAGAAGCTTCACGGCGGCAGTTGTGCCGTACATGGCTGCCATCATCAGCGGCGTGGTGCCGTTGGGAGACTCGGCATCGATATAGGCGCTGTTTTCCAGCAGCAGGCTGATGATGGCCACGTGACCGCCACTGGCGGCGTAATGCAGTGGCGTCCAGCCGGTCTTGTTGACGTCGGCGCCCTGTTTGACCAGCTTCTCAGCCAGAGCCTGATGGTTCTTGAGGGCAGCCAGCATGAGCGCGCTTTCCCCTTTGTCGTTGAGGATGTTGACGTCAGTCTTGGGCCAGTCAACCAGTACCTGCGCTGCTCTGAGCGATGGCTCCTTCAGCGCGAGAAAGAGCCCACGCTCGCCTTTTGGGTCAGGTGTGTTGGGGTCAAATCCCCGCTGCAGCAGTGCCTGAATAGTGCGGGGATCGTCGCGCTTGACGGCGATGAAAAAATCATCGTACGACCCTGCATTTGCCAAAGAAATTCCATAAAAAACAACGGCAATAACTGCTTTCTTAAAGTAATTTGTGAAGTTGTTTTTCATGCTTTAACCCCGCTGAAAAGCTGCTCGAAGTTTCGGCTTGTGGCCTCTGCAATGGCCTGGATGGGTTGTTGGGTGAGTTCCGCAATCTGCTTGGCCACCAGGGGAACATACGAAGGATTGTTGGTTTTTCCGCGGTACGGCATGGGCGCGAGGTAGGGGCTGTCGGTCTCAATCAGCATGCGGTCCAGGGGGACAAATCGGGCCACCTCCCGCAAATCCGCCGCGTTCTTGAAGGTCAGGATGCCGGAAAAAGAGATGTAAAACCCGAGGTCAAGCGCGGCGCGGGCCACCGCCTGGGTTTCGGTAAAGCAGTGAAAAACTCCAGTGGCGCGGCCCGCTTCTCCAGCGCTACCGCCCTCTTCCTTCAACAAGGCAATCGTGTCGTCGGACGCGCTGCGGGTATGAATCACCAGGGGCTTGCCGGTCTGGCGAGCCGCCCGGATGTGCACGCGAAACCGCTCCCGCTGCCATTCCATGTCCGCCACGGTCCGGTCACCCAGCCGGTAATAGTCGAGCCCGGTCTCGCCAATGCCGACCACCCTGGGCAGGCTGGCACGTGTCAGCAGGTCGTCCAGGCTGGGTTCCCGGACATCTTCGTTGTCAGGATGCACGCCGACGGTTGCCCAAAAATTGTCGTAGGCCGTGGCGAGTCCATGAACAGTTTCGAACTCTTCCAGGGTGGTGCAGATGCACAGCGCCCGGTCAACCTGGGCGGCCTGCATGGCCTGGCGGATTTGCGGCAATTGGGCCTGAAGCTCCGGAAAGCTCAAATGGCAATGGGAGTCAGTAAACATTGCGGTACGAGGTTAGGTATCAAAACAGGCTGCAAGCCTTATTGGCCGTGCGCAAGCAGCTATAAATACCATAGCAACCACGCGCTTGCGGTGTGGCAGGCCGTGGCCAGCAAGGCCTAAATGGTCTGTGTGGGGCGGTCGGACGCCAGGTGGGCGCCGAGGATTTCTTCAATCTTGATCTTCAGAAGACGGGATTTATCGTCCGACGGAAACCGGACGCCGACGCCTTGCGTGCGGTTGCCGGCCGCCCTTGCGGGCGTGACCCAGGCCACTTTGCCAGCCACCGGATAGCGCTGCGTATCTTCGGGGAGCGTCAGCAGGACATAGACGTCGTCGCCCAGTTTGTAGTCGCGTGCCGTGGGAATGAAAACGCCGCCTTCCGTGAACAAGGGAATGTAGGCGGCGTAAAGCGCTGCTTTTTCCTTGATGGCCAGCTGGACAACGCTGGGTCGGGCGGTGGCGGCTGCGGGTGAACTGGCGGGCGGTGGTGTGCTCATGGCGCTAGTTTATCGGTTTGACTGCTGCGGCGTCTGCAATTGCAGCATAAAAGAAACGGTTTGGGTTTATTTCGCATTCAGCGCTGTCCGGGCGCGGCTTACCAGTGACTCCAGCATCAGGCCCGGGTTGTAGGGATGTTCCACGGTGCGCGCAATGGCCGCCAGTTCTTTGGACCAGCTTGCAAGGGCGTAAAGCCCGCCACCCGTCTTGCCGGCCGCAGCGGGAAGGGCAGCCGGAAGATCGCTCGCGTGAAAAAATCGGGGCGCAGCGCCCATGCGCACAGCCAGTACATCGTGGCAAAGCTTCTGCAATGCATCCACAGCCTGCGCCGGCGCCCAGTCCGACAGCGCGCTCACGTCGCCGCGCGCCATGGCTTTGGGCAGGGCCTGCCAATGTTGGGCAGCTTCCGCGGGTGGGTTGTTCTGCGCCCAGCTCAGCGCGTCGGCGGGTCGCCCGCCCGCGGCCACCAGCAAGGTTTGCAATTCGGCGGCTTTTGGCGCTGCCGCGGCTTTTTTGGTGCTACCGGCGCTGTCACCTGCCAGCGTGATTTCTTGCTGGAGCCAGCCCAGTGCCTGGTCGAAGTCCGGCCAGACCATGGTGTGGCCCAGGCACCGGCTCCGGATGGTGGGCAGCAACTGGTGCGCTGCCTCGGTGGCCAGGACGAACTTGACGGCTCCTGGAGGCTCTTCCAGGGTCTTGAGCAGGGTATTGGCCGTGACATTGTTCATGCGCTCGGCCGGGAACACCAGCACCACCTTGGTGGTGCCGCGTGACCGTGTGAACTGGGTGAAAGACACGGCTTCGCGCGCCGCATCGACCTTGATTTCCTTGCTGGGCTTGCGTTTCTTGCTGTCCAGGTCGTCTTGCGTCTTTTCGTCGAGCGGCCAGCCGAGCGCCAGCGACAGGGTTTCGGGCATCAGCATGCAAAGGTCCGCATGCGTGTGCACATCTACCGCGTGGCAACTGCCGCAGTGCCCGCAGGCCCCCTGCGGCGTGGCTTCTTCGCAAAGCCAGGCCCGCACCAGTGCCAGCGCCAGTTCAAACTGCCCCAAACCCGAAGGTCCACTCAGGAGCCACGCATGGCCGCGCTGGGCCAGCAGGCTTTCAAGTTGCGCCTGGAGCCACGGCGCCAGGCGCGGGTTGCTGGACCCGGCTGTCGCCGGCAAAGTATCCAGAACGCTCATGACAACCAGCCTTTGGCGATAAACACCTGCTGCACGGCCTGCCAGACTTCGTCGCGGCTTTTCGATGCGTCAATGCGGGCGAAACGCTCCGGGTGATTTTTCTGCCGGTCCGAGTAGCCTTGCGCGACACGGCGGAAAAACGCCACCGGCTGCGCCTCGAATTTGTCGGGCAGTCGCGCGCCCGTCAGTCGCCGGGCCGCTTCTTCAGGCGCCAGGTCAAACCACACCGTCAAATGCGGCTCGATCACGGTTTCCACCTCGGGCTTCATGGGAGAGTTGCCGGCGGGGTCGCCCAGCAGCCCTTCGTCGGATTGCACCCAACGCTCCAGGGTTGAGAGCAGCTTCAGGTCAAAACCGCGCCCTGCCCCCTGGTAGGCAAAAGTGGCGTCGGTGAAACGGTCGCACAGCACCACGTCACCGCGCAGCAGTGCCGGTGCAATCACGTTCACCAGGTGGTCGCGCCGTGCGGCAAAAATCAGCAGGGCTTCGGTCAGCGGGTCCATGGCGTCATTGAGGACCATGGCGCGCAGTTTTTCGGCCAGCGGCGTACCACCCGGCTCGCGCGTCAGCGTCACCGCCCTGCCCTCGGCCTTGAAGGCTTCAGCCAGCCCGGCGATATGCGTGGACTTGCCGGCACCGTCTATGCCTTCGAAGCTGATAAAGAGGCCGCTGAGAGGTCTGGTGCTCATGATCTCTTCCGGTCGAATGCGTGGCCGAAGTTGTGGTGCCAGCAGGGGCCGCGGAACCGGCTTTGCCGGGCCGCAGGCGCAGCGGCCCCCGAGGGGCTGGAGCCCGCGGCTCCAAGCCTGCCTGCGCAGGCTTGGACGGGCGACAGAGGCGAAGCGTCTCGCGAGCCGCGGCCTGCAAGGCCTCGCGCATTACACGAAGTCGCAGACGCAGTAAAAAGCGTGGGGGCCATATTCACTGACCGCGGATGTATTTATTGACCGCACGATTGTGCTCATCCAGGCTGCTGCTGAAATGGCTGCTGCCGTCGCCCTTCGCCACAAAGTAAATGGCCTTGGTCGGTGCCGGCTGCACGGCGGCCAGCAGGGCAGCTTTGCCCGGCATGGCGATGGGGGTGGGCGGCAACCCGGCGCGGGTGTAGGTGTTGTAGGGCGTGTCGGCCAGGAGGTCGCGTTTTCGCAGGTTGCCGTCAAATTGCGCACCCATGCCATAGATTACGGTCGGGTCGGTCTGCAGCAGCATGCCCAGCCGCAGCCGATTGGTGAAAACGCCGCCGATCTGGGAGCGGTCCGACGGCTTGCCGGTTTCCTTTTCGACGATGCTGGCCAGGATCAGGGCTTCGTCAGGGGTTTTCAGCGGTGTGTCGGGGCTTCGCAGTGCCCAGGCAGCGTCCAGCCGCTTGTCCATGGCCCGTGCTGCGCGTTTGAGCACAGCCAGGTCGCTGGAGCCTTTGGCGTAGGTGTAGGTGTCGGGGAAGAAACGGCCCTCGGGGTGCACCCCCGGCCTGCCCAGCTTTTGCATGATGACTTCGGGCGCTAGGCCAAGCGTGTCGGGCGCAAGCTGCTCTGCTTTTTGTAGCGCTGCGCGCACCTGGTTGAAGGTCCAGCCTTCCACCAGCGTGATGCTTTTCAGGGCTTGATCGCCGCGCACCAGCATGCTGAGCAGCTTTTGCGGATTGGTGCCCGGCACCAATTCATAGCTGCCGGCCTTGATCAAGCGCGCCTGGCCGGAAAAGCGGAACCAGGCATGCAGAAAAATCGCCGGCACATCGGCGCCGCTGGCCACGATGACGTCGGCCACACCGCTGGCAGGGGTACCGGGTTCGATTTCCAGGTCCACCACCTGGCTGCCGGGCGCCAAACGCAGAGGAATCGGCTCGTTCAGCCACCATAAAGCCGCACCAAACGACAGCAGGGCGCCCACAAATATCAATATCAACAGACTTGTAAAGACACGACGCACAACCCAGCTACCTTTTCAGTACAGAACGCAAAAGTTCAAGCCTATGATAATTCAGCCCATCTCCCCATCGACTGTGAACGCCCCCATGACCCTGCCCTCCGCTGCTTCAACTGCTGCAGTTGCTTCCACGATTTCTGGCATCGCCGAACTGACGCACCTCGGCGTGATCCGCGTGGCCGGGGACGACGCCGTCACGTTTTTGCAGGGCCAGCTGACCCAGGACGTGGCCCTGATGGGGGCCGGTGAAGCTCGCCTGGCGGCTTTCTGCAATGCCAAGGGCCGGATGCAGGCCAGTTTTGTGGTGTTCAAGCGCAGCAGCGATGCCGGCCAGCAGGACGTGCTGCTGCTGTGCAGCCGCGACATCCTGCCCGCCACACTCAAGCGCCTGTCGATGTTTGTGCTGCGTGCCAAGGCCAGACTGACCGATGCCAGCGCGGAATTCGCGCTCTACGGCATCACCGGATTCGCTATGAATTCGATAGCTGGTGGCGCCCGTCCTGTATGGTCAAAAGCCGATTTAGGTGATGCAAATATGGTGTTTTTGCAGCCCGGCGCGGGCCAGCCGCGTGCGATCTGGTGCGCACCTGCCGCTTCACCCGCTCCCGAAGGCCCGCGCATCGACAGCGCCTTGTGGCACTGGCTGGACGTGCAGTCCGGTATTGCGATGATCACGCAGCCCATCTTTGAGGCCTTTGTGCCGCAAATGCTGAATTACGAATCCGTCGGAGGGGTGAACTTCAAAAAGGGTTGCTACCCGGGCCAGGAAATCGTTGCGCGCAGCCAGTTCCGCGGCACGCTCAAACGGCGCGCATACCTTGTCCATACCGCCGGAACGCCGGCAACAGGCCAGGAGATATTTCACGCCTCGGACGCAGGGCAGCCTTGCGGGCTGGTCGCCGCGGCGGCCGCCAATCCCGCTGGCGGCTTTGACGCCATCGTGTCGATGCAGACCTCTGCCGCCGCCGATGCCGGCGACGGCCGGTTGACACTGGGAAGCGCCACTGGCGAAGCCCTGAGCCTGCTTCCCCTGCCCTACCCGCTGCTGGAAGACATCTGATGCGCGGCACAGGGGCGTGAGGCTCATGACATGTGCCTGATCGCGTTTGCCATTGGCGTATCGGAGCGCTGGCCGCTTCTGATTGCGGCCAACCGCGATGAATTCCTGGACCGGCCGACGCTGCCGCTGGCCCGCTGGCAAACCGCTTCGGGGCAAGAAGTCCTTTCAGGCCGTGACTTGCGTGCCGGTGGCACCTGGATGGGCATGACACCGGGCGGCAGGATTGCTTTTCTGACCAATGTGCGCGGCGACCGTGCAGATGCCGGGGCCCGCTCGCGGGGGGAACTGGTGACGCGTTGGCTGGAAAGCCACGACGGTGCGGCCGGTTTTGTTTCAGCCCTCGAAGAAGAAGGCCCGGACTACGCAGGCTTTAACCTGGTAGTGGGTGACTTCCAGCGGAACAACTGGATGTGGGCCACCAACCGGCCAGGCGGTCCGGGCGCGGCTGGCTGGCAAGCAAAGCACCTGTCCTCTGGCGTTTATGGTTTGTCAAATGCAGCGCTGGATACGCCCTGGCCCAAGACCATAGAACTCAAGCGCGTGTTGGCTACTGCTCTCGATTCCGGGAGTGACGAAGCGTTACGGGCATCGCTATGGACCGCGCTGGCCAACCGCCAGCGTGCACCGCGCGAACATTTGCCATCAACAGGTGTACCGCTGATGCGGGAGGAGGCGCTGTCCAGCGCTTTTGTGGATTTTCCGGAATATGCCTATGGAACGCGTTGCAGCACTGTGCTGCTGGCAAAGGCCCAAATGGAGTCCAAAGGCTCCCGGTGCTGGAGCGTGTTACTGGAAGAGCAAACCCATCCGCCGGACCGAACAACAACACCAGGGGGTAAGCCACTTGCCGCCCCGTCGATTCACAGCTATGTGACTTCGTGGCGGCAAACAGCGTTCTAGGGCCTGGGTCGATACGTTGGCGGAATCATCTGGAGAGTGGAATTCTTCGCTCTTTCAGGGGTTGCGGCCAACGCAGCCTGGTAAGCAGCCTGTGCCCTTGCCTCGTCCTTCTTCTGAAAAGCATAGATGTACCCGAGCTTGAGCATGCCGTCTACTTCCAGGGCCGGCCAACCCTTGTTTCGCAATTCCATTCCCTGAATTGCCAGATCGAAGTCCCCGCTCCGTCCGCCGAGCGCCCACGCGGCATTGAGGAGGTCATAGTCATAAATGCCTTCCGCCAGGGATTGCTTGACCAGCCGGAGTGCCTCGGGCTCCCTGCCGGTACGGCCCAGCAAAATAACCTCCAGAGAGCGAACCGAAGGGGCCTTGGGCTGCAGTTTTTTACAGCGTTCCAGAAACTCAAACGCCTTGTCGGTATTTCCCATTTGGGCATAACCACGGGCGATATTGGACATTACCGCTACCAGATAAGGACGGGAACGAACCACCGACTCCCAGACCCAGACGGCGTTTTTCCAGTCGCCCCAACGTGCCAGTTCGTCCGCCACCAGCGGAGTAAGTTTTCTGTAGTGTGGATTGATGGCTATCCCGTCGTTCATGAGGTTTAATATTTCGCGCTTTATCTTGTTCCACTTCGGGTCACGATAGTCCTGCGACTGGCTAACGCTCAGGGCGAGCCTCACGGCCCTGACAATCTTGCCTTCCGCCGCCGCGGCTTGCTGGAAAATATGCACTGAGAGAAACAGGCACAACAGCATGACGCCGGTAAATACCCGGGAATAAATGGGCTTCCAGCCCACGCGTTGCGCAAAAGTCAGAGGCCGAAGCCCAAGTCCCAATCGGGCGTCGGACGCCGCCAGTATGGCAAGGGCCAGTGCAAATATCGCAACCGTACTGGCCAGTCGCCAGGGAAACCCGATGTTGCTCACGATCAGCAATGCGAGCAGGCTGGACAGAGCCATTGCGCGCAAAGGGGCCTCGCTCAGCCCCTCCGCTGAGCGATTTCTCAGTGTTTTCCAGGCTGAAACCAGCAGATAAAGCAGCAGGCAGGCTAAAAATCCCCAACCCACCAGGCCGTATTCCGCCAACAGCTGCAGTATCTCGTTATGAACGTAGTAGTCGGTTTCAAGCTGGGAGCCTTCAACCTGGTAGAGCGGAATGTCCACCTCCCAGGCGCCCGCGCCGACCCCGGTGAGCGGCGTGGCTTTGATCATTCGCGAAGTTGCCCTCCACATGATCAGGCGCACACCCAATGAACTGTCATTGACGGAAATGGTCGCCGTGCGGTTGAAAGCGCGCTCAAAGGCTGTGGTGCCGCGCTCTTCCTGGGCGATCTGCATGTTGCCCGTGTGCATGAACCCCAGCGCAAGAACGGTTCCCCCAAGCACGCAACAAGCCAGTAGTTTTTGCCAGATGTTCCAGGCAGAAAACGCAAACTGCTTGCGGTACAAAATGGCAATCACCGGAAGAACCAGTAACAACAGGACCCACAGCGCAACCAGTGCTCCCCGGGTGCCGGTCATCATCAGCGCCACGGCTATGAAGCCGCTGGTCAATGACATCAGTGTGATTTTCGAGGAAGTTTTCGCCTGAGCGAGAAGATACGCCGAAAACGGCACGGCACACACAGCGAATTCCGCAAAAAAATTGCGATTGACAAAGGTGGATGCAGGGTTCGGGCCTTGCGGAAAGTAGGTGAAATCAAACCAGAACTGAAGCGCCGTCCAGAGCGACGCCGTAAGGGCACCCAGATGAATTCCCAAGGCCAGATAAGGCAGGCGTTCCTTCGAGAGGGTATTTAATCCCAGCCACAGCAGCAAGCTGAAAATGAACCACCTTATCGCTTCCACGCCGCCCAGATAGGCGTGTGACCAGAGCATGCTGGCCAAGGCATAAAACATCAGTGACAAGGGCAGCCACATGAGCGCATGCCAGCGCAAGGGTTCCCGGCGATGGCGTTGTTGCCAGAAGAAAACAAGACCCGCACCAATGGTTGAAAACGACACGACCATGGATTTCAGGGTGTCCTGCAGCATCTCCTCATGAGGCACGCCGATCGCTGGCGCGAGAAACATCATGAACGCAAGAAACGCAACGATCCAGTGACCTTGAGTGACTTCTGCAGGCAAGCTTGCCTGAGGGCCAAAACCAGCCTGCATCGAGGGCGCCGCCAAGGCTTCCCCGCCTTGTGACGGACGCGACGCTTCGGCACGGGATGACCCAGCCATCCTGTTGGTGACTGCGGAATTACCCTGGGGGCCCGGACGGTTCTTTTTCTTGACCATGAAATCGATCGGCTTTCTCAATCTTTGAATCCGGTTGGATGCGCGTGCAAAACCGGCGAAGCCGTGATTGTCGCCTTTGCAAAGAGAAAGGCCTGCAACCTCTCCCCTTGAGACGTTGTTTTACAGCACCTTGACCATCTCAAGATGCGGGATGCCGACCTCATCAAACGGCTCTCCGCGCGGGACAAAACCAAGGCGCCGGTAAAAACCCTCGGCACTGCGCTGCGCATGCAGCATGACCTCGCGATCCCCACGATTCCGGGCGGCATCCATCAATGCATCCAAAAGCGCCTGGCCGAGGTGAGCTCCGCGTAGCGCCCGCAGCACCGCCATGCGCCCGATCTTCGCCGTGCCATCGGCTTGCCGCACCAGCCGCCCGGTCGCAATGCCCTCTCCCAGACCGTTATAGGCCACGGCATGCATGGCCGTGTTGTCCGCTTCGTCGCACGCCATCTCCATCGGAATGCCCTGCTCCTGCACAAACACGGCCGAGCGGACCGTAGCCGCGTCGGCGCCCAGGGTGGCCCAATCACCTGTCCTGATGTCGACCATGGCCTCGCCGGCCTCAAAACCCACGAGCAGATTGCGCAGCGCGTCCGGCACGGGCCGGGACGTCTGCGTCAAAGGATCGGCAAACACATAGATGAGTTCACAGCTAATGAGCAGTTCATCGGCCCTGAACATCGCGCCTGTGAATGTCATCGATGAATTGCCGATGCGTGCGCACTTGAGCGCTACATCGAGCCGGTCATCGAAGCGTGCCGAGCCGTGGTATTCCACCGTAGCTTTTTTTACGTACAAGTCACCGCCCATCTTGTGCATGGTTTCCTCGTACGGCAGTGCCAGCGCGCGCCAGTAGTCGGTGATGGCAGTGTCGAAGTACATCAGGTAATGCGCGTTGAACACGATTTTTTGCATGTCCACTTCGGCCCAGCGAACCCGAAGCGGGTAAAAAAATCGGAATTCCTGTCGTTTCATGGCTTGTTATCCGAAAGATTGAATGCCTGACGCAGCGCCCGAGCAGCGTCCCCATGGGCTTGCCGTGCTTCGGGAATGATGCGCCCCATCTTGATGAACTCATGCGTGACGCCGCGGTAGATTTCCAGGTCGACCGGCACGCCGGCCGCGCGCAGCTTGTCGGCATACATCACCCCTTCGTCAACCAGGGGATCGCACTCTGCCAGACCCAGCCAGGCCGGGGCTACACCGTCCACATCAGCCGCGTTGAGTGGGGCGAAGCGCCAGTCTTCGCGGTCGGCAGGGCTTCGCACGTAGTGGTTGAAAAACCAGGTAATGTCAGCCTCCTCCAGCACAAAACCACCGGCAAAAAGCCGGTGCGAAGGCGTGTCCTGATGGGCGGTGCAGCCGGGGTAAAACAGCAGTTGCAGCGCCAGGGGCAGGCCGGCATCGCGGGCCAGGATGGCGCACATGGTTGCCAGCGTGCCGCCCGCGCTGTCGCCGCCGACCGCCACACGGGTTTCGTCCAAGCCGAGGCTGGTTGACCGTGCCGTCAGCCACTCCAGTGCATCCCAGGCATCATGGGCCGCTACAGGAAATTTGTACTCCGGTGCCAGCCGGTAGTCCACGGAAATCACCGCGCAACCCGCCAGGTGGCTGAGCTGCCGGCACAACACATCATGCGTTGCCACACTGCCGATGGTGAAGCCGCCGCCGTGAAAGTAAAGCAGCACCGGCAGGCGATCAGTTGAGGGCGCGTAGAGGCGCGCAGGCAGGCTGTAGCCATCCCTGGCGGGAATGCGCAGGTCTTCGACCCGCGTCAAGGCCGGCTTGGGAATTTCCAGCACGCCCGCACCCGCCTCGTATGCCGCTTTGGCTGCTGCGGGTGTGAGCGTATGAAACGGCGGGCGCATGGCCCGGGCCATGCGGCTGAGCACGTCCCGCATTGCGGGTGTCAGCAAGGTTTCGGGAGAACCGCGGCGCATTTATTTGAATGTTACCGACACAGGTTGCGCTCCGGCCAGCCCCCGGTAAGTCACTGTGGCGGTCAGCCCTGCCTTGGGCGGCAGCAGCGGCGAAAAGGAGCCCAGGCTGATCAGGTCGCCTGGTTTCATGGCAAGGCCCTCCTTGGCCAGGGCGCCGGCCAGCCAGACGACTGCGTTGAGCGGATGACCGAGGATGTCGCTGCCCTTGCCTCTTCCCAGTTCTGCACCGCCGCCGTCTGCAAGCACGACGGTCATGTTTTCCAGCATGCCCAGCATGGCGTGACGCTCTGCCCTTGTCACGGGCACGGCCAGGGGCGTACCGGCCACACCGAACCGGGCACCGACATTGATGGCGCTGACCGCCGGGCCATTGAGCCGGGGTGGCGCCTGAACGACCAGATCGGGCAATTCGATAAAGGGAATCACCTGGTCAACGGCTTCAAGCACGTCCAGGGGTGTCCGGGCCTGGTTGATGGCTGCACTTTTGACACGCACCAGCATGTCGGCCTCAAAAAGCGGACGCGCGCCAAACGCCGCATCGACCACGGACCCGCCGGGCAGCACCATGCCCTCATACAGCTTGCCCCACACGGGCTGGTCGTAGTTGAAGCGTTTTTGTACCGCCGGGTTGGTAAGGCCGGCCTTGTAGCCGACCACTTTGCCGTGGCGTTTTTCCAGCAGCGCATTGAGTTTGGCGCGGGTACAGGCGCCATCGGCCTCGTTGAGACCTTCCGGGTTTGCCGCAGGCTGTCTGGCGGCGATCTTTTCGGCCAGGTCACCGACTTGCGCATCGCTCAGACATTCGGCCCCAGCCTGAAAAGCCGCTATCGCCAAGGTGACCAGCATCAGGGTTTGCTTGCAATTCATGGGCATCTCCAGCTATTAAAGTAAGGGCAAGCCGATTGGGGCAAGATGGGCGGCACGGGAAAACCGCCCAGCATCGTACAACGCGAAAGACAGCAAAACCATGGCCCTTATCTATTACGTCACCCAGATCCAGTTTGAGTTCGGCGCGATCAAATTGCTCAAGCAGGAATGTGAGCGTGTCGGCATCACCCGCCCGCTTATCGTCACCGACCCCGGTGTCAAGGCCGCAGGTATTTTGCAAAAAGCGCTTGACGCGCTGCCCGGTGTGCAGGTGACGGTGTTTGACCAGACCCCTTCGAATCCCACCGAGGCAGCCGTTCGCGCAGCTGCGGCGCTGTACAGGTCCGCCGGCTGCGACGGCCTGATCGCGGTGGGCGGCGGTTCAGCCATTGATTGCGCCAAAGGCGTGGCGATTGCCGCCACCCATGAAGGCCCGCTCACAACTTACGCCACCATCGAAGGTGGCTCCCCGAAAATCACGGACCGCGCAGCCCCGCTGATTGCCGTACCCACCACCAGCGGCACCGGCAGCGAAGTCGCCCGCGGGGCCATCATCATTGTGGATGACCACCGCAAGCTTGGGTTTCATTCCTGGCATCTGGTGCCGAAAACGGCGATTTGCGACCCGGAGCTCACATTGGGCCTGCCGGCCAGACTGACAGCGGCCACCGGCATGGATGCGATTGCGCATTGCATGGAAACCTTCATGTCAGCTGCCTTCAACCCGCCGGCCGACGGCATCGCGCTGGACGGCCTGGAACGCGGCTGGGCTCATATCGAACGGGCCACGCGCGATGGCAGTGACCGGGACGCCCGCTTCAACCTGATGAGCGCATCCATGCAGGGTGCCATGGCTTTCCAGAAGGGGCTGGGCTGCGTGCATTCGCTGAGCCATAGCCTGGGCGGTGTAGACCCGCGCCTTCACCATGGCACGCTGAACGCGATGTTTTTACCTGCCGTGGTCCTCTTTAATGCGGAGGCCGAATCAGTTCAGAAGGACAACCGGCTCGACCGCATGGCCCGCGCCATGGGGCTGGCTTCGGGCAGCGACATTCCCGACGCCATCCGGGACATGAACGCCCGGCTGGGCCTGCCCACGGGCCTGGCGGCCATGGGGGTACAGCGCCAGCAGTTCGGCCGAATCATTGAAGGGGCGTTGGCTGACCATTGCCACAAGACGAATCCGCGGATTGCCAGTGCCGCGGAATACGAAGAGCTCCTCGGCACGTCGCTTTAGGCCTCGCCCCTGGCGGCCAATGTGCCGCTTTCCCCGCAATTGCGGTTGGCGGCAAATCATCGGCTTCGTGAGGATGGGGCCCTACCCGCGATTGCGCGATGGTGTGCCCCGGCGCAGTCGGGTCCGCCTGCGCCGGTTGGCCATCACGGCAGACTGCTGCGAGCCTGGCTCATCCGTACCGGTAAAAGTTATTTAATTACTTTTTATAACCATAAATGTCTTTGCTGGCAAGAGACTATTTACTTATTTTTTATAACTAAAAACCCATTAACCTCATGCAGTGATTAGCGATTTCACGCGATGTTTGCTGTCCGCAAACAACAGTGCATGGACCTGCAGGGCTGCGTCGAATCGATAAGCACGCTTATATCAACAACATTAGGAGACCTGATGAAGACCAAACTATTTGCACTTTCCGTGCTGTCCGCTGCCAGTTGCGCCGCTCAGGCCCAAAGCTCCGTCACGCTGTATGGCGTGGTTGATACCTATTTGGAAGTCGCATCCGCCGGCAACGGCAATGTGACACGCGTCTCCAGCGGGGGTGCCATGGGTTCGCGTTTCGGGTTTCGCGGTACGGAAGACCTCGGCGGCGGCCTGAAGGCGAATTTCGTGCTGGAGGCCGGCTTTTTAACAGACACGGGCGCTGGCACAGGTACTGCGACCATCCCCACCAGCACTGTGCCGACTGGGGCTAATTACATGTTTCAGCGCCTGGCGATCGTGGGCTTGAGTGGTGACTTCGGCGCCGTCAACATCGGCCGCCAGTACACGCCGCATTTTGGAACCATGGCAGCTTTTGACCCTGCCGGATTCACGATGTCCGGCGCCCTGAACTATTACGCGGGCCCGGGCGTAGGCATCAACGGTGGCTCCCTCTCTGACGCCACCACCCGCCGGGACAATTCCATCCAGTACACCACGCCGACCTGGGGCGGCTTCAAGGCCAATGTGTTTTATGCCTTCGGCGAATCGACCGGCGCGGGCGGCCAACCCAAGTCCACCGGCAACGTGCTCAACATCGCAGCCGGCTACAGCAGCAGCACGCTGGCAGCGCAAGTCAGCTACCTGACGGAAAAAACCATCTACATAGTCGGCAATACCGATAAATACACTGACGTCGCTGTCTCCTACGATTTCGGGTTCATCAAGCCGTCTGCCATCTTTGTGCGCCGTCGCGGCGACGCGACCGGGGCGCCCGCGCTCGACGCTTACCAGATCGGCGCCTCGGCACCTGTCGGCGTTGGCAAGCTGATCGCCACCTACGGCCAGCTCAAAAACAAGACCACAGCGAGTTCGGATTCCAAGGCCATAGGCGTACGCTACGACTATCCGCTGTCCAAACGGACCACTCTCTACGGTGGCGTAACCAAGATCAGCAACCAGGCTAATGCAGGCTACACCATCAGCGGCGGCGGTGGCAGTTCGGCTGGCCTGGCGCTCTCGGCAGTCGGCCAAAGCCCGAAGTCGGTGTACGCGGGTATTGCACACGTGTTTTGAGGCTGCAACTGTAAATTGAACCCGAAACCACTTCGGGAACACCAAAAAAGCCGCATGGCGTGACTGGCACGCCATGCGGCTTTTTCATGGGCGCCTCGCTGGCGGAAGACTGCGTCCAGGCGCGCGTTTCGGCTGGTTCATAAATGCTGGACCAGCTTCATATCCGGACGGTCCAGCCACCGGGCATATTCCTCCGCAAGCTGTCCGGCTTTCGATGTGGCCTGCGACCATGCGCGTATGCGTGCCTGGATATCGGGGCCGTAGCGCATGAAGTCCGCGCGGTCCGGAAGCTTGCCGCCGGGCAAGGTCTTGATCCACTCCGGGTTGGGGGCGAGCAGCACCATGTTGTCCAGAAAATGTGTGGCGCCATGCCGCCACTTCAGGCCCTTGTCGAGCCAGCCAGGCACCACGGCCCTCTGGAAATGCGGGTACAGCACCAATCCCGGCGATGACCCCGCCTCCCCTCCCGTGCCCCCGCGGTGATAGTTCAGGTGCAGGTGGTAGTCGGTGATGCCACCGTCCCAGTAGGCGCCGGGCGGCGCGCCGGGGATGTTGCGCACGGAGCGCAGCACAAAGGGGATGGAACAGCTGGCCTGAAGCGCCGGTTGAAAATTGGCTTCGTCCATGGGCACCTGGCGGGTCCGGTAGTCGGCAGTTGAAAACGGCAAGGAAGCGTTCTGCGTGGAAAACACCACGCGCTCCAGCCATGCGCCCATGGCCTTGCGGTGCAGGCTGTTGGTGAGGAACGCGCCAAAGTAGCCCAGCGGCGTGGCCACCTTGTGCTCACGGCCCAGCATGTGGCGGCCACGCGAGGTGACGATGTGCAGCCGATAGCGGGAATGGCCGATCACTTCCTGCACCCTGCCCCCGTAGAAAACCTTCAGGCTCTGGCCGAACTGCTCACTGACGGCATCGGCGGTCGGGCGCTTCTGGCCTGGCTTGAGCTCGTAATGCTGGTGGATGTAATCGGTTTCGAGGCGCTGGAATGCCGCCGCCGGGTTGGCGAGGCAGGCCGTGGCCATGCGCCACGCGCCTATGGACGCACCGACCAGGTCCACCGGATGGCTGCTTTGCGCCAGCCAGTCACCAAAGATAAAGCGGTCCAGAGCGCCAAGGATCAAGCCCTTGGGCCCGCCTGCCGCCCCGGGTACGACGGCAATGTCTGCCGGCTTGAGGCCGTTTTGCTCGATATGCCGGCGTGCCTTGGGGCCGGCGTAAATGCGTAGGGCTTGCATGGGGGTGGATGATCGCTATTATTTTGATAGCTGGTTGCGCCCGCCAGTCAAGCGCCAGGGCCTGATTTAACCCTAAAAAACGGGTCAATTCATGCCTTTCGGGCGACCTGGCGGCGTGCGCGTTGTTATTTCTTCAGCGCGGCCAGCTTGCTGAAGGCCGACTCCATGGCGGTCGCGGCGGCCGGTTGTGGCGCGCCTGGGCGGCTTCCATAGTTGCCGCCGCGGTTTTGCCCGCCCGGCGGGCGCGCGCTTTCAAAGCGGTTGTCACGCGGGCCGTCGCGGCGGGCCGGTGCGGCGTCGAGTTTCATGGTGAGGCCAATGCGCTTGCGCGCCACATCGACCTCGGTCACGCGCACTTTGACGATGTCGCCGGTTTTTACGACCTCACGCGCGTCGGTCACGAACTTGTTGGAAAGCTGGCTCACGTGGACCAGGCCGTCCTGGTGCACGCCGATGTCGATAAACGCGCCAAAGGCCGCTACATTGCTGACCGTGCCTTCCAGCGTCATGCCTTCTTTCAAATCCTTGATGTCTTCGACACCGTCGTTGAAGCGTGCCACCTTGAAGTCGGGGCGCGGGTCACGGCCGGGTTTTTCAAGTTCGGCAATGATGTCCTTGACGGTGATCACGCCGAACTGTTCATTCGCAAACAGCTCGGGCTTCAGGGTCTTGAGCATCTCGGCCCGGCCCATCAGCTCGGCCACCGGCTTGCCGGTGTGGGCCATGATCTTTTCAACCACCGGGTAGGTTTCGGGGTGCACGCCGGTCATGTCCAGCGGGTTGCTGCTGCTGCGCAGGCGCAGGAAGCCCGCGCTTTGCTCGAATGTCTTGGCGCCCAGGCCGGTCACCTTGAGCAAATCGGCACGCGAGGCAAACGCGCCATTGGCATCGCGCCAGCGCACCACCGACTTGGCCACGGTTTGCGACAGGCCCGACACGCGGGCCAGCAGCGGCACGCTGGCGGTGTTCAGGTCCACGCCCACGCTGTTCACGCAGTCTTCGACCACGGTGTCGAGGCTGCGCGCCAGGTCGCTCTGGTTCACGTCGTGCTGGTACTGGCCGACGCCGATCGATTTCGGGTCGATCTTGACGAGCTCGGCCAGGGGGTCCTGCAGGCGGCGCGCAATGCTGGCCGCACCGCGCAAGCTCACGTCCACGTCGGGCATTTCTTGGCTGGCAAATTCACTGGCGGAGTAGATGGAGGCACCCGCCTCACTGACCACGACTTTTTCAATGGCCTGTTCCACCTTGGCCATTCCCTTGATCAGGTCGGCGGCGAGTTTGTCGGTTTCGCGGCTGGCGGTGCCGTTGCCGATGGCGATCAGGTTGACGCCATGCTTTTCGCAGAGCCTGGCCAGCGTGTGCAGGGAGCCATCCCAGTCCTTGCGCGGTTCATGCGGATAGACGGTAGAGGTCTCCACCAGCTTGCCGGTGGCATCGACCACGGCCACCTTCACGCCGGTGCGAATACCCGGGTCCAGGCCCATCACCACACGCGGGCCGGCAGGCGCTGCCAGCAGCAGGTCGCGCAGGTTGTCGGCAAAGACCTTGATGGCGACTTTCTCGGCCTCTTCGCGCAAACGGGTAAAGAGGTCGCGCTCGAGCGAAAGGCTGAGCTTGACGCGCCAGGTCCAGGCCACGGCCTTGCGGATCAAATCATCCGCCGGGCGGGCCTTGTGGCTCCAGCCCAGGTGCAGTGCGATCTTGCCTTCGGCAATGCTGGGTTTGCCGGGCTCGGCCTGCTCGGGCAGCACCAGCTTGGCATCCAGAATCTCAAGCCCGCGCCCGCGAAACACCGCCAGCGCACGGTGCGAAGGCACGCGGCCGATCGGCTCGTCGTAGTCGAAGTAGTCACGGAATTTGCTGTTGTCGGCGTTGTTCTCGTCTTTGCCGGTCACCAGCTTGGAGCTGAACAGCCCTTCGCTCCAGAGCCAGTTGCGCAGCGACTGCACCAAACCGGCATCTTCGGCCCAGCGTTCGCTGAGGATGTCGCGCACACCGTCGAGCACGGCCTGCACGGTGGTGAAATCGTCGCCGCTTTCGTTCTTCTCCGCTTTCACAAAGGCCGCGGCTTCGTCGGCAGGTACCAGTGACGGGTCGGCAAACAGCTTGTCGGCCAGCGGCTCGATGCCGGCTTCACGTGCGATCTGACCCTTGGTGCGGCGCTTGGGCTTGAAGGGCAGGTACAAGTCTTCCAGGTCTTGTTTGGTGGCGGAAAATTCGATCGATGCGCGCAGCTCGGGCGTGAGTTTGCCCTGCTCTTCGATGCTTTTGAGTACCGCTTCACGCCGCTCTTCCAGTTCACGCAGGTAACCCAGCCGGTGTTCCAGTTCACGCAGCTGGATGTCGTCGAGTCCGCCGGTGGCCTCTTTGCGGTAGCGCGCGACAAAGGGCACGGTGGCGCCGCCGTCAAGCAGCTCTACGGCGGCCTTGACCTGATGTTCCAGGACTTTGATTTCTGCCGCGATCTGGCGAATGATTTTCTGCATATTGAAAGAGATGTTCGAAAAAGCTCGGAAAAAGAAGCAAAAGAAGGTCGATAAAGGGGCAAATGCCCGCCCGGCGATGCAGCCTGCCCTGGCAGAGAGCCGTTATCGGTGCGTCGAGTACAAACTGACGCCAAGGGTCGGCATTGTCCCACAGCACCAGCGCTGTTTTGCTTCTGATAATGGCCTTTGGCTTAAAGCAATTTCTTACATTTTCAGGGGAGACACATATGCGAACTCGCACGATTTTTTTGGTGGTGGCCATGCTGCTGCTGGCGGGCTTTGTGGCCCTCAATGTCGATGAATTCAGCCGCGTGAGCATGCTCAGCCTGGGCTTTACCACCGTGGAGGTGTCGCTGGGCTTCGTGATGCTGCTCTTGCTGGTGGTTGCCACGGTGGTGTTTCTGGCCTCCACGCTCTACATGCAAAGCACCAACTTGCTGGAAACCCGGCGCTATGCACGCGAGCTGAACACGCAGCGTGAGCTGGCTGACAAGGCCGAGGCCTCGCGTTTTACCGAATTGCGGAGCTACCTTGAAGTGCAGGCCCTGGCGGCACAGCACCGGGAAGCCGCCGCCGCCACTGTGCTGGCCGAACGCTTCTCGCAGCAGCAACAGGCATTGCTGGCGCGGCTGGAGCAGTCGGACAACACCATGGCCGCCCACATGGGTCAGCTCCAGGACCGGCTTGAGCGGCATGGCGGCATTGCGCACCTGGAAAAAGACTCGGAGACCATGCCGCTGGTTTGAGTGCCTGAATACCGGTTGTGCCGCGTCTTTCTTTTCTTATTGACCAGGCCCGGCAGGTGTAAGAACCGGCGAAGTCCATCGACCAATGGGGGTCTGCAATCCACGGAGACCCTCATGCTGCACACCGCGCCCCCACGGCCTTCTCGCCGCAATACCCCGCTGATCACCGCAACCGTCTTGATGGCACTGACGTCCAGCGCGTTGTCCGCACAAAACGCCTGTGCCATCAGCTCCGGGCCGGCCATCACGCCCGTCGTTGAGCTGTATACCTCCGAAGGCTGCAGTTCCTGCCCGCCCGCTGACAAATGGGCTTCGTCGCTGAAAGGCAGTGGGGCCGTGGTGCAAGCCTTTCACGTCGGCTACTGGGACTACATCGGCTGGGTTGACCGCTTTGCCGCGCCCGCCTACACCAGCCGGCAACGCGAAATAGCGTCCAGGAACAATCTGCGCAGCATCTATACACCGCAGGCTGTGCTCAACGGCAAAGACTGGCCCCGTTGGGGTGGCAGGCCTGCCGACAGCAAGGAACCCGCGCGCGCCAGCATCGTGCTCAGGCAACTCGGCCCGGACCAGTTTGAAGCCAGTGTCACCCCGCTGCCCGCACCGCAGGTGTCACCGTCCTGGTCAGCCTACTGGACCGTCACTGAGCATGGGCACAACTCCAAAGTGAAAGCCGGTGAAAACGCCGGAGAAGTTCTCAAACACGATTTCGTTGTGCGCCAGTACACCCAGGCTGGGGAATATAAAAGCAGTGAAACCGGGCCGCAAAAGCTGACCTTTCGCAGTATTGCTGCAACCCAGGGCCATGAGCGCCAGGTGAACTTGGTGGTGTTTGACCCTCAAACCGGCAAGACCTTGCAGGCCGTCAGCCTTCAATGCACCGCCTGACGCACCGCACAGGCGGGGGCAACGCGAGGCCTCGGGCTTGCCGCACAATGGCGCAATGGATTCCCCGCAATCACCGCCCTGCGCTCCTCCGCTGGCTTTGCGATCACCCGGGGCCGCCGACTATGCGGCGCTGGCCACATGGGTCCAGGACGCCGGCACCTGCCTGCGCTGGGCCGGCCCCAAGCTGAAGTTTCCGTTTGAGCCCGAGCGGCTCTCGGTACTGCTGGCTGAACCCGGTGCCTTCAGCTTTGTCATGAGCCGGGGCCCGGCAGAGGCGCTGGGCTTTGGGCAGTTCTGGGTGCGTGAGGCAGGTGCTGCGCACCTGGCCCGCATCATCCTGGCGCCCCATGCGCGCGGCCAGGGTCTGGGTTCAACACTGTGCAGGCTGCTAATGGCCCAGGCGGCCAGTGACACCGGTGCCACAGCTTTCACACTGCGCGTGTACCGGGACAACCATCCCGCGCTGACCACTTACGAAGGCCTGGGTTTTGCGGTGGTGCCTGAGCTTTCGAGCGACCGCATTTTTTCCATGCGCAGGGAAGCGCAGAACGGCATGCAGGCGATACAGGCCGAAGGGCGTCGATAGTGCCCTTCTATAAACTGTTGATCCGTGTTGCTGCCCCGTCTTTGCATTCCTTTTTCTTTTCCATCCATGCTTTCACTTTTTCTTAAATGCCTGCTGGGTGCGCTTGCCGTGCTGGTCATTGCCCTTCTTTCCCGGTCGCGCAGTTTCTTCATCGCCGGGCTGGTGCCGCTGTTTCCCACCTTTGCACTGATTGCGCACTACATCGTGGGCAGCGAGCGCTCCGCGGCCGACCTTCGCACCACGGCGCTGTTCGGCCTGTGGTCCCTCATCCCCTATGCGGTTTACCTGCTGGTGGTGTACTGGCTCAGCGTGCGGGCGGCACTGACCGTGACGCTCGCCTGCGCAACCCTGGCCTGGGTGGTGGCAGCGGGCGTGCTGCTGTTCGGCTGGGGCCGCGCCTACCCTTCGGCGCTTTGAGGAAAACGGCATGAACAGGCTCAAAAAAGTGCTCCGGGCAGTTCTTCTTGCCCCCGTCGCGCTGTTTTTGCTGTTTGAAGAATGGGGCTGGGAGCCGCTGGCCGCCGGCTTTGCAGCACTGGGGCGCCTGCCCTGGTGGGGGCGGCTGGAGCGCTGGATCACCCGCTTGCCGCCCTGGGCTGCGCTGCTCGCCTTCGGCGTGCCGGTGCTGGCGCTGATCCCGCTGAAGCTGCTGGCGCTTTACCTGTTCGGCCTGGGGCATGTCACGGTCGGCCTGGCGCTGATACTGGCGGCCAAACTAACCGGAACCGCGCTGGCGGCACGCCTCTTTCAGCTAACCCAGCCTGCACTCATGCAAATGCCGTGGTTCGCGCGGCTCTACACCCCCTGGAAAGCCTGGAAGGACAAAATCATGGCCCAGGCCAGGGCGTCGTTGCCATGGCGCATGGCCCGCCGTTTCAAGACGCGGGTCAAGCTGGCAGCTGCGCGGCTCCTGGCCGCACTGAAAGCCGTATTGTCATGAGCGCCAGGCTCACTGAATTCAACCGCAGCCCTTGACCATGTTCGACTTCATCACGCCACCTTTGTACATCCGCCTGTCGCCTTACCGGCTGACGGTGCGCAATGTAAAAACGGGCGCTTTCATTTCCGAAGTGCCCGAAATTGCGATTTCCCGCAGCCCCAAGCCCAAAGTGCTGGGTGCGGGCAATGACGCTGCCATGCATAGATCGAGCAAGTCGGCACAAGTCATCAATCCTTTCAGCCACCCGCGCTCCATGGTGTCCGACTTCGCACACGGTGAGCAGGTACTGAAGGCCTTCGTCCGGAAACTTCAGGCCAGCCACGTGCTGGCTCCCGCGCCCCGTATGGTGTTCCATCCTCTGGGCGAGCCCGCAGGTGGTTTCACCCAGGTGGAAATACGGGCCCTCCGTGAGATGGCCCTGGGGGCCGGCGCTTCAGAAGTCACCATGTGGCAGGGCCCGGAATTGACAGATGAGCAGGTGCTGTCGCGCAGCTACCCTTCCGCGGGACAGGTACTGGAATGACCGCAACCGCTGGCACGGGCATCAGTGACCTGCGCGCGCTCACGCGGCAATTCCCCCACCAGGGGCGGCTTGAGCAAATTTTGCTGAGGCCCGCCCGCCGAAACCCGGTGCTCGGCGTTGCAACCGTGACGGCGCTGGCCGGCCGTGGGCTGGAAGGCGACCGGAGCGCGGCGGCGCCTGCCATTCGCCCGGAAAGCAGCAAACGCCAGGTCACCCTGATCCAGGCCGAGCACCTTGCTGTACTGGCGGCGCTGATGCGGCTTGGCACGGTGGATGCCGCGAGCCTTAGGCGCAACCTGGTGGTGTCGGGCCTGAATCTGCTGGCGGCGAAATCCCTTTTCAGGGACCAGCCCATGGTGCTGCACATCGGCGACGTGGTGCTGGAAATTACCGGCCCGTGCGAACCCTGCTCGCGCATGGAGGAAGTGCTGGGCGCTGGCGGCTACAACGCCATGCGCGGCCATGGCGGGCTGACGGCGCGTGTGCTGCAGGGCGGTTTACTGCGCCTGGGGGATGCCGTTGTCTGTGAACCTGCCAAATCCGATCGGGAGTCTCTAATTCAACCGCTATTGATTTGATAGCTGCTTGCGCCCGGCCAGTAATGCCCGGGGCCATTTTTGGCATTATTCAAGGTCTCGAATCCCGCCGCCCAACCGCGTACCAGCACGGGTATTTCGCTTCCCTCATACTTGTTCCTCATCCACTTTTTGGCGCAGCGGCTTTTCATGAACAAAACTTCGGTCGACAAGCAAAAAATCAAATTCCTGTTGCTCGAGGGCATTCACCCCTCCGCGGTGGAAGTTCTCAAGGCGGCAGGTTACTCGCAGATCGAAAGCCTGGCCGGAGCGCTGCCCGATGACGAACTCAAGGCCAAAATCGCCGACGCGCATTTTGTCGGCATCCGCTCCCGCACCCAGCTCACTGCCGATGTGTTTGCCCAGGCCGGCAAGCTGGCGGCGGTCGGCTGCTTTTGCATCGGCACCAACCAGGTCGACCTGAACGCCGCCCGCGAACGCGGCATTGCGGTGTTCAACGCGCCTTTCTCCAACACCCGCTCCGTGGCTGAGCTGGTATTGGCCGAGGCCATTTTGCTGCTGCGCGGCGTGCCCGAGAAAAGTGCCGTGGCGCACCGCGGCGGCTGGCTCAAGTCGGCCGAAAACGCCTACGAAATCCGCGGCAAAACACTGGGCATCGTCGGCTACGGCTCCATCGGCACGCAGCTGTCGGTGCTGGCCGAAGCGCTGGGCATGCAGGTCGTGTTTTTTGACGTAGTGACCAAGCTGCCGCTGGGCAATGCCCGGCAGGTGGCTCAGCTCAAGGACCTGCTGGCCCAGTCCGACGTGGTGAGCCTGCACGTGCCCGAAACCCAGGCCACCCAATGGATGATGGGCGCGGCCGAGATCGCTGCGATGAAGCCCGGCAGCGTGCTGATCAACGCCTCACGTGGCACGGTGGTGGAAATTGAACCGCTGGCCGAGGCGCTGAAGCAAAAAAGGCTGCTGGGTGCCGCAATCGATGTGTTTCCAGTGGAGCCGCGCAGCAACAAGGACATGTTTGAATCACCCCTGCGCGGCCTCGACAACGTGATCCTGACGCCGCATGTGGGCGGCTCGACCATGGAAGCGCAGGAAAACATCGGCATCGAAGTGGCCGAAAAGCTGGTGAAGTACAGCGACAACGGCACCTCGACGTCTTCCGTCAACTTCCCCGAAGTGGCATTGCCGGCTCACCCTGGCAAGCACCGCCTGCTGCACATTCACCGCAATGTGCCGGGCGTGCTGTCGGAAATCAACAAGGTGTTTGCGGCCAACGGCATCAACATCGCGTCGCAGTACCTGCAGACCAACGAGGCTGTGGGCTACGTGGTAATCGACATTGACGCAGCGCATTCCGACATCGCACTGGCCAAGCTGGCCGAGGTGCCTGGCACGATTCGCAGCCGGGTTCTGTTTTGAACCGGGGCTGAACCCGGACTCAATTCGGACCCATCCAGGCTGTGCCGAACGCTATCAAATAAATAGCTGGCCGCGCCCGGTCTTATTGGGGTTTAGCCACTTTTTCCTCGAAA
Organism: Polaromonas sp. P1_F8; assembly: GCF_056405635.1. Classification (NCBI taxonomy): domain Bacteria; kingdom Pseudomonadati; phylum Pseudomonadota; class Betaproteobacteria; order Burkholderiales; family Comamonadaceae; genus Polaromonas; species Polaromonas sp. P1_F8. The sequence goes on from NZ_JBFUBS010000001.1 coordinate 336,850, forward strand.
AAACAGGCCAAATCTACTGTGCCGGCCCGTCTGGCAGGCCTTACGGCGCCTGTAAGCCCAGCAAAGTGGCAAGCGCGGGAGTTGACAAGGAACCCTCCTGCGATACCGTGGCGCCGGTCTGGGCATGGGTTCCGACGATGGCCGGAACAGAGGCAAGCCCAAGCCGCTTCATCAGCTCGGTGTTTTTGTTGACGGCTTCCTTCTGCGCGTCGATGTTGCTCGCCGCGCTGATGCCGCCGCGCCGGGCCAGGAAGGACGCTTCATGCTCGTCCATTGCGGCCACTGGGTCGCCGGCCGCCAGCAGGGTAGCGCCCTGAGCGGTACTGGCGGCGTTGAGAAGGCTGACAGGAATCCAGACAAACTTGGCCTGCGACTTCAGCGGCTTTGCCGCTTCCCAGAGTGCGCCGCAGTGCGGACATTGCGCGTCAAAAAATACATACACCGTGCGCCTGCTCATCAATGCACCGGCCGCAAAACCTTTGGCGCCGGCCTCGATGGCCGCTGTGGATATCGGCTCGCTGGTCTTTGCTGATGAATTGCCAGGCGCATCATTGCAGCCGGCAGACAGCAAGCTGGCCGCCAGAACAGCAGCCAGGGAAAGTCGGGACAGGAGTTTGGGCATCATCGAAGGCCGTGAAAACGGCTGTGAATAAGAGATGGCCAAGGATAGCGCAGCGGCGCTATTTCGACAGCCTTCCGGCCAATTCCCCGGCCAGCATGAAGAACTCCGGCGCGCGCTGCACCGACACGTGGGTGGCGTTCATCGCATACGTGACCCGGGTTTTGACGCCGCGCGCCTGCAGCGCCCTGACATAGGCCTCGCTGAACTGGGGCAAGGTGTTTTCGTCCTTGTTGCCCACCACCACGCTGATCTGCGTATTCGGGCTGATTTTCTCCGCTTCAGCCAGGGGTGAAAGGCTGCGGCTCCAGGCGCCGGCCTTGCCCGCAGAGCTGCTCCGCCATTGCCGCCATGCCGGCACGTCGCAGGGGCAGGCGGCCAGCAAATAGGCGTCGGCACTGCCGGGAAAGCGGCTGGCGACCAGCGCCGCCATGGCTGCGCCACCCGAATGGCCGATCAGCAGGATTTTCTTGCCGGGGTTGAGGCTGCGCAGGTTGCCCAGCGCGGCAGCAATGATTTCGGCGTTGCGGGGTGTGTAGTCATCGTCCCTTGGGCCGGACTCGCCGTCCGATATGCCCAGATCGCTGCGGTAGCCGGGGCGCTGCATCGCCACGATGACGGCCTGGAGCTTCTCGGCCAGCAAGGCTGCTGTGCCGCTGTCCGCTTTCAACTCCGTGCGCCCGCCGTTGTCGCCGTGCAGAAAGACGACCAGTACCCTGGGTGTGATGCGGGACGTCTGGCCAGGCGCCAGCTTGCGGATGACAAGGCACTGCCGGGCCTCCCCTGCCCGTTCAATGCCGTCGGCAAGTTTTCCGTCGGGGCACTTCACCGGTTGTGCCAACGCGCCTGCCCCCGCCAGCCCAAGCAGCAGGCCAGCCCAAGCAAGGCGGCCGCGGCCCATCAGGCCCCGCGAAGCGCGGCTTTCAGTTGCTGGCCAATTTCAGGCTTGTCGGCAAACGGATCCGTCGGGTTGCGAGCCTGCAGCACGTCTTCAAGCCGTGTCTGCACGGAGTTGATGGCTTTGGGGTGGCTGTAAATGTAGAACTGGTTCTTTGCGATGGCGTCAAACACCAGTTTCGCCACATCGGCGGCGCTGACCTTGCCGGAGCCGACTGCCTTGCCTGTCATGGCTTGCTGGATCATCTGGCTCTTGGTGGGCTTTTCCGCGCCGAGTTCGGCCGGCCGGTTGCGGTGGCTCATGCCGATGCCGGTAGCCACAAAGAAGGGGCAGAGCACCGAAGCGCCGACCTGGTCGGTCACGAGGCCCAGGTCCTGGTACAGGGTTTCGCTTAAGGAAACCACGGCGTGTTTGCTGACGTTGTAGACGCCCATGTTCGGCGGGTTCAGCAGCCCGGCCATGCTGGCGGTGTTGACGATGTGGCCCTGCCAGGATGGGTCTTTCGCGGCTGCTTCCAGCATCATCGGCGTGAAGATGCGCACGCCGTGGACCACGCCCATGACGTTGACGCCCAGCACCCATTCCCAGTCCTTGACACTGTTTTCCCAGATCAGGCCGCCCGAGCCAACGCCGGCATTGTTAAAAACGAAATGCGGCGCGCCAAACCGTTCGAACACAGCCTTGCCCATGGCCTCCATCTGCGCGGCGCTGGAAACGTCGAGCTTGAATGAAAGCACCTGGGCACCGGAAGCCTTCATCTCTTCGGTGGCCTTGTCCAGCGCATCCTGCTGCACGTCAACCAGCACCAGGTTCATGCCCAGTTGGGCCCCCAGGCGGGCGCATTCCAGGCCGAAGCCCGAGCCCGCGCCGGTCAGCACCGCGGTTTTGCCTTTGAAATCCGTGATCATGGTTCGCTTTCCTTGATGAATATCTGGGTGTCTTGAAGAACAGGAAAATTGTCCGTGAGGCCTGCCGTCACAGCTGTCGCTCAGGTAACTGTTCAGGCAACCCGCAGCATCTCGATGTGCGGTATGCCGTCCTCGATGTAGGGCTGGCCGGTATTGGCAAAACCGTGCTGCAGGTAGAACTGCTCAAGCCGTGCCTGTGCGCCTATGCGGATGGGTTGAGGGCCCCAGTGCTGCTGCAAACGGCCAACGGCCTCTTTCATGAGCGCATGGCCAATGCCACTGCCGCGCGCTGAAGCATGTGTGACCACGCGGCCTATGCTGGCCTCCGCAAACTTCACGCCCGCGGCGAAGCAGCGTGCATAGGCCATCAGCCGACCTTCCCTCGTGCCCAGCAGATGCATGGCCTGCATGTCGGCGCCGTCCATGTCCTGGAAGCTGCAGGCCTGCTCGACCACAAACACTTCGCTGCGAAGCTGCAACATCTCATAAAGCTCAAGGGTGGTTAGCGCACCAAAGGGAAGAAAACGCCAGGAAATAACGGAAGTGCCGGAGATGCTGCTCATGCCGGGGTTGCAGCCTTCAGGGTGTAACCGATGCGCGGGAAATGCACATGCACGGTGCCGGCACGCGCATCGGTTCGGCGCAGCGTGTAGTGCATGCGGGTGGCGGCGATCAGCTCGCCCTCGGTGGGTTCCGGGCCAAAACTCTCGCCGCTGACCAGCACCTGGCTGCCCAGCGCAATGCCGTGCTCGTCCTGGAACAGGTCGTCATGCAGCGGCGCCGGCGTGGATGCGGCGGCCAGCGCCACAGCTTCGACCGAACTGAACTTTTCAATGCCGCCATGGCCGATGGCGGCCATGCGGTCCATCCATTCCAGCACGGCCGGCGTGAGGTTCAGGATGCCCGCGAGCACCGGTGTTTGCACCCGCGTGAACCACAGCGGGTGGTACATCGCGAAATCGGCGATGCAGGGCACGTCGCCCAGCAGAAAAGGCCGGTCGTCGAGCATGTCCGAAATCCGCCGCAGATAGGACTTGTAAGCCGCGGCGGCGTCGCTGGCGCGCAGGCGCGGCATGCCCGTGCTCATGGCCTTGCGGTCTTCGCCGAAGGCGCGGGCGGCTTCAGGTGGCGCTTTTTCAAAAATCTGGGCCACGCCCTTGGGCTGCGTGTTGTAGGCCATGGAGGTCCAGAACAGCGTGTTGTCGGCCCAGTGCGCGAGCGTGCGCGCCAGACCCTTGCTGGGCTCCGGGTACACCGAAGGCTCGGGCTGCAGGTGTTCCAGTACGTCGCTGATCAAGGCGGTGTCGCAATAAATGTCGGCGCCGATTTGCAGGATGGGTGTCTTGCGGTAGCCGCCGGTAAGCGCCACCACGTCGGGCTTGGGCATGATCATCGGGATGATGACGGACTTCCAGGGCAGGTTTTTGTAGCCCAGCATCAGGCGGGTTTTTTCGGCAAATGGCGATGTGGGGTAGTGGTGAAGAATCAGCTCGCTCATGGTGTCTCCGGGTGTTCTGGGTGTCTGGAAATTCAGCGGGGCATGGCCCGTGCGATGAGGGTGTCGAAATCGGTACTGGCGCCTAGCGTACCGAAAGCATGGCCCCAGTTGCCTGCAATGCGCGAGTCGCAAAAAGCGCTGAAGACGGCTGCGGGCGCGGTCTGGTACAGCAAGGCGGCCTGCACCGCCAGCGCCACGTCCTGCGCGAGCCGCCGTGCCTCCACTTCAGTCGCCATTTCTTCCACACGTGTTGGCAAGGCAGCGGCCAGCCGGTCCAGCGCCGGGTGCGCGCCTTTTGCGGCGGCAAGCTCCTGGTTCAGGGCCGCCACGGCGTCGGCTTTGCGCAGCGCGCGCAAAAGGTCCAGCGCCATGATGTTGCCCGCGCCTTCCCAAATCGAATTGAGCGGCATTTCGCGGTAAACGCGGGCCATGACGCCCTCGCCACCCTCCTCCACATAACCGTTGCCGCCCAGGCATTCCATCGCCTCCTGGGCGAAATGGCTGCCGCGCTTGCAGATCCAGAACTTGGCGACGGGTGTCAACAGGCGCGCCATGGCGGCCTCGTGGGCATCGCCCGGGCGATCAAAAGCCCGGGCCAGGCGCATTGCCAGTGCGGTCGCGGCTTCGGATTCAAGCGCGAGGTCGGCCAGCACGTTGCGCATCAGCGGCTGGTCGATGAGCAGCTTGCCAAAAGCTTTTCGCTGCGAGGTGTGGTTCAGCGCCAGGGCCAGCGCCTGCCGCATCAACCCGCTGGTGCCCAGCGCGCAGTCCAGCCGGGTCATGGTGCCCATTTCGAGTATCTGCGGAATGCCGCGGCCTTCGCCCCCGACCAGCCAGGCCTGGGCGTTTTCAAATTCCACTTCAGAGCTCGCGTTGGCCTTGTTGCCCAGCTTGTCTTTGAGGCGCTGGATGCGGATGGCGTTGAGGCCGCCGTCGGGCAGCACGCGCGGCAGGAAAAAGCAGGAAAGGCCACTTGGGGTTTGGGCCAGTACCAGGAAGGCGTCGCACATGGGCGCCGAGAAAAACCATTTGTGACCGGTGATGGCATAGCGCTCGCCCCAGCCGTCGCGGCCGGCAGGTTCGGCGTGGGTGGTATTGGCCCGCACATCGGAACCGCCCTGTTTTTCCGTCATGCCCATGCCCATGGTGAGGCCGGCCTTGGCCTGCCATAGCTTGAGTTCGGGGTCATAGGCGCGGCTCGCCAGCTTGGGGCCCCAGTCGGCGTAGATGGCCGTGTTGCCACGCAGCGCGGGCGTGGCCGCGTAGCTCATGGAGATGGGGCACAGAATGGAGGGCTCGAGCTCGGTGAAAAGCATGAAGCCTGCTGCGCGCTGAACATGGGGAGATGGATTTTCTTCAGACCAGGGAGAGCCATGCAGGCCCGAGCCCGTCGCGAGCTTCATGAGCTCGTGATAGCCCGGATGAAACTCCACCTGGTCCACGCGACGGCCAAAACGATCATGGCTGTGCAACACAGGGCCATGAATGTTGGCGAGGCGCGCATGGGTCTGCATGGCGGTGCTGCCCAGCGTGTCGCCCAGCCGGCGTAGCTCGCCCGTATCCAGCGCTGGCGCATTGAATTTCAGCGCATCGCGCAGCGGGCGGTTGGTGTCAAACAGGTTGTAGTCCGACAGCGGTGCGGGCTGGTTGAAGACTTCATGCGTGGGGTTCATCGCAAACCTCCTGGTGTGCAAGGCTTAAATGAGCTTGACCAATTGCTTGCCGAAGTTCTTGCCTTTGAGCAGACCCAGAAATGCCTCGGGTGCCGCTTCAATGCCCTCTGCCACGCTTTCACGCGGGCGCAGCTTGCCGGTGCCCACCAGCGTGCCGAGTTCCTTGAGCGCTTCGGGCCAGACTTCCATGTGCTCAGCCACGATAAAGCCCTGCAGCTTGAGGCGGCTGGTCAAAATCAGCGCCGGGTAGGCCAACGGCATGGGCCGGCCGTCGTAGCCGGCGATCATGCCGCACAGCGCGATACGGCCGAAAGCGTTCATGCGCGGCAGCACGGCGTCCAGCACCATGCCGCCCACGTTTTCAAAGTAGCCATCAATGCCATCCGGGCAGGCGTCCTTGAGAGCCTTGGTCAGTGAAGCGGCATCGGCGTGCACTTTGTAGTCAATGCAGGCGTCGAAGCCGAGTTCATCGACGGCATATTTGCATTTGTCGGGGCCGCCTGCAATGCCGACGGCGCGGCAGCCGCGTGCCTTGGCGAGGGCGCCGAACGCGCTCCCCACGGCGCCGGTAGCGGCGCTGACCACCATGGTCTGCCCGGCTTGGGGTTCAATGATTTTCACCAGGCCGTACCAGGCGGTGACACCGGGCATACCGACCGCACCCAGGTAGTGCGACAGCGGTACGTGCGTGGTGTCCACCTTGCGCAGCGCGCCGGGTTGGTCGGCATTGACCACGCTGTATTCCTGCCAGCCGCCCATGCCGACCACCTTGTCGCCGGGCTGGAATTTGGGCGAGCGGCTTTCCACCACCTCGCCTGCCGTACCGCCCAGCATGACCTGGCCGAGCGGGTGCGGCGCGGCGTAGCTCTTGGCATCGCTCATGCGGCCACGCATGTAAGGGTCCAGGCTCAGGTAATGGTGGCGCACCAGCACCTGGCCATCTTGCAAAGGCGGCGTGTCGCTGGAGACCAGCATGAAGTTGCTGGCGACGGCTTCGCCGGTGGGACGGTTGTCGAGGAGGATTTGCTGGTTGATGGGCATGGAAGTCTCCTGTGTGTTGTCGGGAAAGGCAGGCGATTTGCTATTGATTTGATAGCTTCTTGCGCCCGTGCTTATTGGGATGGACTGTGATTTAACCAATACCTCGGTTCAATCGGTTGATATGCCGCCGCCGGGTAGATCCGGTGTGCCGGTGTTTTGGGCGGCGGTGGCAACCCGCCGCACGTACTTGAAGGTACCCGTGGAGTGTGCGCAGGCGCGGCCTTCGGCGTCATACAGCGTGGCTTCTGTAAACGCCATGGTGGTGCTGCGATGCATGAGCCGCCCCTTGGCTGTGAGCCGGCTGCCGTCACCGGGCGCCGGCCGCATGAAGCTGGTCTTCATCTCGATGGTGACCACGCCCATGTCTTTCTGTACGCTGCGCGCGGCCGTCGCCATGGTCACGTCCAGCAGCGTCATGATGGCGCCGCCGTGCGTCACGGCAAATGAGTTGAGGTGCTCGGGCCTGGGCGCATAACCAATGGCCGAGGCGCCGCCCTCAAACAGCTCGAGGTCAAAGCCGAGGTGGTTGACAAATGGGATGTCGGCGCCGAAATTCATTAGCTCTTCCCAACCCTTCACTTGATTAGCCGCCTGTTACCACTGATACACCGCCGTCCACCGCCAACCACTGGCCAGTGATGTGCTTGCCGGCGTCGGACGCATAGAGCACGCACAGGCCCTTCAGATCTTCGTCATCGCCCAGGCGGCCGAGCGGCGCATGCGAGGCGAGTTTTTCTTCGCCCAGCGCTTTCAGCGTGCCCACGGTCATCCGGCTCGGGAAAAAGCCCGGGCAAATCGCGTTGACGGTGATGTTGTACTTGCCCCATTCGCAGCCCAGCGCACGCGTGAAGTTGATGACGGCGCCCTTGGAGGTGTTGTAAGCCACGGTGGTCATCTCGCGCGGGTTGCCGCCCAGGCCGGCAATGGAGGCCACATTGATGATGCGGCCGGACTTGCGGGCGATCATGCTGTGCTTGGCGATGTGCTGGCTCAGGATGAAGTAGCCGCGGATGTTGAGGTTCATGACCTTGTCCCAGGCTTCGACCGGGTGGTCTTCCGCGGGTGCGCCCCAGGCGGCGCCGGCGTTGTTGACCAGGATGTCGACATGGCCCAGGCGCTTGATGGCCTCGTCGGCCAGCGCCCGGATGTCTTCTTCTTTCGAGCAGTCGGCGGCGATCCAGTCGACGTCGATGCCGGCAGCTTTCAACTCGGCAGCGGACTCGACCAGGTCTTCAGCCTTGCGCGAACTCAAAATGACTTTGGCGCCCGCCTCGCCCAGCGCCTGAGCCAGTTGCAGGCCCAGGCCGCGCGAGCCGCCGGTCACGAGTGCGGTTTTGCCTTTGAGGTCGAACAGCTGCTGGATGGTACGGGTCATGAAAGTTGTCTCCTGTTGGGTGTCATCGGGCTTGCCGGGTGCCGCATCGGGACTCCGGCAAGGATGGGGTTGCGAATAAATCTGTCGGGTTTGGCCGTGGGTTCAATGCCGGGCGCGACGGTCTGCCATATTGGCACAACATCGGGGGCCCTGCAGGCTGCGCTGTCGTCGTGGCGACTTCAGTCCGCTACGAGCCGACGTTGATGCGGGAGCGCACGTAAACCAGCGCCGCGCCAGCCGCCGCCACAATGCCGCCCAGCACCACCATGGACCAGCCGATGGCATCGTCCAGGCGCTGAACCGACAAGCCCAGAACCAGCGTCAGCAGCCCGCCGTAGATCAGGACCCAGATCAGGGTCTGCAAGCGGGCCACGGCCTTGTTGGAAACAGGGTCAGCGGACGGTTTGAAAAAAGCCATTAAAACGCCTCCTCGGGCAAATCGGCACAGGTCAGGTCGCGGGTTTCAACGACCTTCAGCCAGGCGCCGATTTTGGGTAATTCGTAATGATAAAAATAGCGTGTAGCGCCCATCCGTCCTGCGTGAGCAGCTATCGAATTGGTAGCAGACTGCTGCGATGCCAGGCTGGCCAGTGCCACATCCAGCCAGACCCATGCCAGCACGGTATGGCCAAACGCCTGCATGTAGGGTACCGCATTGGCCAGCGCCTCGCCGGGCTCGCCCGTGGCCCACGCCGCCTTGGTGGCGCTGCCCACATGCTGCAATGCCTTGGCCAGTGCGTTGGCATGGTCGGCGAGTTCAGGCACCTGAATCGCCTTTTCAACCGTGGCGTTGATACGCGCTGCCAGCAATTGCAGGCCCCTGCCCCCTTCCATCAGCACCTTACGGCCCAGCAAATCCATGGCCTGGATGCCGTGCGTGCCTTCGTGGATCATGTTCAGGCGGTTGTCGCGCCAGTACTGCTCGACCGGGAAGTCGCGCGTGTAGCCATAGCCGCCATGCACCTGGATGGCCAGGGAATTGGCCTCCAGGCACCATTCGCTGGGCCAGCTTTTGGCGATAGGGGTCAGCACTTCGAGCAGCAGGCGCGCGTCGTCGGCGGCCTGTGCGTCGGCCGTGTGGTGTTCGTCAACCAGGCGCGCGCAATACAGCTCCAGCGCCAGCGCGCCTTCGCAGTACGCTTTTTGCGCCAGAAGCATGCGCTTGACGTCGGCGTGCTCGATGATGCGGATCTGCGGCTGGGAGGCGTCTTTGCCCACGGCACCGGTGCCGTTTTTAGAACCTCCGCCGACGGGCCGGCCCTGCGGCCGGTTTTTGGCGTAATCAAGACTGGCGTAATAACCCGCCATGCCCAGCATGGTGGCGGCCGTGCCCACGCCGATGCGCGCCTCATTCATCATGTGGAACATGCAGCGCAGGCCTTCATGCGGCTTGCCTACCAGGTAGCCGACCGCGCCGGCCTGGCCGTCCACCGGGTATTTGCCTTCGCCGAAATTGAGCAGCGTGTTGGTGGTGCCGCGCCAGCCCAGCTTGTGGTTCAGGCCCGCGAGCGCCACGTCGTTGCGCACGCCGGTGAGTTCGCCTTGGGTATCGACCATTTTCTTGGGCACGATGAAGAGCGAAATGCCGCGCGTGCCGGCGATCAGCTTGCCGTCAGGCCCCGGAATCTTGGCCAGCACCAGGTGGATGATGTTGTCGGTCAGCTCGTGCTCGCCGGCCGAGATCCACATCTTGTTGCCCTTGAGGCGATAGCGTGGGCCCAGCGGGTCGGCCTCAAAGCCGTCGCCATCCGGAACGGCGCGTGTTGTCACGTCGCTGAGCGAGGAACCGGCCTGCGGTTCGGACAAACACATGGTGCCGGAGAAGCGGCCGGAGAACTCGTTCCTGGCGAAGACTTCCTTCTGCATGTCGGTGCCGTGCACCATCAGCAGGTTGGCATTGCCGGTAGTGAGCAGGCCTGAGCCGATGCTGACTGAGGCCATGGCGAAGAAGGCATTGGCCGCCGCTTCCACGGTATAGGGAAGCTGCATGCCGCCGACTTCATAGTCTTGCGCGGCGCTGAGCATGCCGGAGGCGGCATAGGCTTTTTGCGCATCATGCGTGGCCTGCGGCAAGATGACTTTTTCGCCGTCGAAGTGCGGCTCTTGCGTATCCACGATGCGGTTGAAAGGCGCGTATTTCTCGCGCGCGATGCGCTCGCAGGTGTCGAACACCGCGTCGAAAGTCTCGCGCGAATGGTCGGCGAAACGCGCGCGCTGGTTCAGCGACTCGGCGCCCAGCCATTGGTAAAGCAGAAAGTCCAACGTGGGCCGAAGGCTCATGACGGGCTCCCCGTCACAAGAGACGAAGGCAAGGCAGGAAACGCCTGCCCTTTCTGAAGGAGCAGGGTTTCATTCATGGTGGCTGCCCGGTTTAGAGAACTTCGTAAATGCCGGCTGCGCCCATGCCGCCGCCAATGCACATGGTCACGCAGACGCGCTTGGCGCCGCGGCGTTTGCCTTCGATCAACGCATGGCCGGTCAGGCGCTGGCCGGTCACGCCGTAGGGGTGGCCGACGGCGATCGCACCGCCGTTGACGTTGAGCTTGTCCATCGGGATGCCCAGCTTGTCGGCGCAGTACAGCACCTGCACGGCAAAGGCTTCATTCAGCTCCCACAGATCGATGTCGCTGATCTTGAGGCCCAGCTTGGCCAGTACCTTGGGAATCGCGAAGACGGGGCCAATGCCCATTTCGTCAGGCTCGCAGCCGGCAACCGCGAAGCCAAGGAAGCGGCCCAGGGGCTTGAGGCCTTTCTTTTCGGCCAGGGTTTCGTTCATCACAACCACGGCGCCGCCGCCGTCGGAGAACTGGCTGGCATTGCCGGCGGCGATCACGCCGCCAGGAATGGCCGGCTTGATGCCGCTGATGCCTTCCTTGGTCGTGCCTTCGCGTATGCCCTCGTCCTTGCTGACGGTGACCTGCTTGGTGGAGAGGCCCATGACCTTGTCGGCCACGCCGGCCGTCACGGTGATCGGTGCGATCTCGGCTTCAAAGAGGCCCGCAGCCAGCGCGGCCGTGGCTTTTTGCTGGCTCAGCGCTCCGTACTCGTCCATGCGGTCGCGCGAGATGTTGTAGCGCTTGGCGACCTGCTCGGCCGTCTGCAGCATGTTCCAGTAAATCTCGGGCTTGTTCTTGGCCAGCCAGCTTTCCTGCAACATGTGGGTGTTCATTTCCTGCTGCACGCAGGAGATGCTTTCGACACCGCCGGCCACGTAGATGTCGGCTTCGCCGGCGATCACGCGCTGGGCCGCCAGGGCGATGGTCTGCAGGCCGGATGAACAGAAACGGTTGACTGTCATTCCCGATACCGTCACCGGGCAGCCAGCGCGCAGGGCGATCTGGCGTGCGATGTTGGCGCCGGTGGCGCCTTCGGGCGTGGCGCAGCCGATGATCACGTCATCGACTTCGGCAGCCTCGATGCCGGCGCGCTTGAGCGCGTGCTCGACGGCATGGCCGCCCAGGGTGGCGCCGTGCGTCATGTTGAAGGAACCCTTCCAGCTTTTGGCCAGGGGGGTGCGTGCGGTGGAAACGATTACTGCTGAAGTCATGGAATTCTCCGGATTCTGGGGCGTTGATGTGTGCGGTCTGCTGGACTTAGGTAGACAGGTTGAAGGTCTTGCCTTCAGCCGCAAGCTTGGCCAGCAGGGGCGCGGGCTTCCAGAATTTGGCGTCGTCCAGCGGGTTCTGCGCGAAGCGGTTCATGCTTTGCACCACATTGAAGAGGCCGACCTGGTCGGCGTACAGCATGGGGCCGCCGCGGTAGACCGGGAAGCCGTAACCCATGATGTAGACCATGTCGATGTCGCTGGCCTTGGAGGCAATGCCCTCTTCCAGGATGTGCGCGGCTTCATTGACCAGCGAATACACCAGGCGCTGCACGATTTCCTCGTCGGAAATTTTGCGCGGCGTGATGCCCAAACTGGCGCGGTGGTCTTCAATCATCTTGACGACTTCGGCGTTTGGAATGGCGTCGCGCTTGCCGGGCACGTAGTCATACCAGCCGGCGCCGGTCTTTTGGCCAAAGCGGCCTTTTTCGCACAGCAGGTCGGCCGTTTTGCTGTACTTCATGTCCGGCTTTTCGGTGTAGCGGCGCTTGCGGATGGCCCAGCCGATGTCGTTGCCGGCCAGGTCGCCCATGCGGAAGGGGCCCATGGCAAAGCCGAATTTCTCGATCGCCTTGTCGACCTGTTCGGGCGTGCAGCCTTCGTCGAGCAGGAATCCGCCCTGGCGGCCGTACTGCTCGATCATGCGGTTGCCGATAAAGCCGTCGCACACGCCGGAAACCACAGCCGTCTTCTTGATCTTCTTGCCCACGGCCATCACGGTGGCCAGCACGTCCTTGCCGGTTTTGGCGCCGCGCACGACTTCCAGCAGCTTCATCACGTTGGCCGGGCTGAAGAAATGCAGGCCGACCACGTCTTGCGGGCGCTTGGTGAAGTCGGCGATTTTGTTGACGTCCAGCGTCGAAGTGTTGGACGCCAGTATGGCGCCCGGCTTCATCACGCGGTCCAGTTCTTTAAAGACCTTTTCCTTGACGCCCATCTCCTCAAACACAGCCTCGATCACCAGGTCGGCATCTTTGAGGTCGTCGTAGCTCAACGTGGTGCTGAGCAGGCCCATGCGCTGGTCGTATTTGTCCTGCTTGAGCTTGCCCTTCTTGACCTGGGCCTCGTAGTTCTTGCTGATGATGCCGAGGCCTTTGTCCAGCGCCTCCTGCTTCATCTCCAGAATCTTGACCGGGATACCGGCGTTGAGGAAATTCATCGCAATGCCGCCGCCCATGGTGCCGGCGCCGATCACGGCCACTGAATTGATCTCGCGCTTGGGCGTGTCTTCCGGCACGTCGGGGATCTTGGAGGCCGCACGCTCAGCCATGAAGATATGGCGCAGCGCGCGGCTTTCGGGTGTCCACATCAGGTTGATGAAGCACTCGCGCTCAAAAGTCATGCCGTCTTCGAATTTCTTCCTGGTTGCGGCTTCGACTGCATCCACGCATTTGAGCGGCGCGGGGAAGTTCTTGGCCATGCCCTTCACCATGTTGCGGGCGAACTGGAAATAAGCGTCGCCATTGGGGTGCTTGGCTCGCAGGTCACGCACCAGCGGCAATGGCCGGGTGTCGGAAATCGATTGGGCAAAGGCCAGGGCTTCCTGGGCCAGCGATTCGGGCGAGGCAGCAAGCTTGTCGAACAGTTTCTGACCGGGGATTTGCGCGAGCAGTTCGCTCTTGACCGGTTCGCCGCTCACGATCATGTTCAGGGCCGGCTCCACGCCGAGCACGCGCGGCAGGCGCTGCGTGCCGCCGGCGCCGGGCAACAGGCCGAGCTTGACTTCAGGCAAGGCCACGTTGGTGCCGGGCGCGGCGATGCGGTAGTGGCAGCCCAAGGCCAGTTCCAGGCCACCGCCCATACAGACGGAGTGGATCGCGGCGACGATGGGCTTGCCGGAATTCTCGACCGCACGGATCACGCTCAGCAGATTGGGTTCGATCAGCGCCTTGGGCGTGCCGAACTCCTTGATGTCGGCGCCGCCCGAAAAGGCTTTGCCTGCGCCGGTGATCACGATGGACTTGATGGCAGCATCGGCATTGGCCTTCTGGATGTTGTCGGTCAGGCTCAGGCGCGTGGCGTGGCCCAGTCCATTAACGGGTGGGTTGCTCAGCGTGATGAGCGCGACGGGGCCGTGAACTTCGTAAAGGGTGGTCATGCAGTGCTTCTTTCCTTGATGGGAGTTTCAGTTTTCAGTTGTCTCGGCTGGCGCTGCGGCCGTGCAAGCCTGGCGATCGTAAAAAAGTACGACCGTTCTTTTTCCATTGTAGGGGGCGTTTGTGACGGCACAAGTCCCCGGATGGACTGTTCAGTCTATTTTTGTCCCTGCGGTGACAGCCGGGGACGATCCACACCGTTTTTTACACCTCAAGCCACTCTTTGCGGATGTACGCATCAGCCCGCAGGCTGTCGGGTGTGCCGTCAAACACGATGCTGCCGTGGCCCATGACCAGCGCGCGATCGGAAATCGCCATGGCAATCGTCAGTTTCTGCTCGATCAGCAGCACCGAGATGCCCTTGGCCTTCAGCGTTTGCAGGTATTGCCCCACCAGTTCGACGATTTTGGGCGCCAGGCCCTCGGTGGGCTCGTCGATGATGATGAGGTCGGGGTCCCCCATCAGCGTGCGGCACAGCGTGAGCATCTGCTGCTCGCCACCCGAGAGCACGCCGGCCTCGGTGTGCTGGCGTTCGCGCAAGCGTGGGAACATCTGGTACATGTCTTCAAACGACCAGCGCGAGCCCTTGCCGGATCCTTTCTGGCCCAGCAGCAGGTTCTGGTGCACCGTGAGCTTGGGGAAGATGTCGCGGTTTTCCGGCACATAGCCTATGCCCAGGTGGGCGATCTGGTAGGCCTTCTTGCCGACAATTTCCTGCTTTTTCCAGAGGATGGAGCCCTGGCAGTCAACCAGGCCCATGATGGCCTTGGCCGTAGTGGAGCGCCCCGAGCCGTTGCGGCCCAACAGCGCAACAATCTGGCCGGGTTGCACGTCAAAATGCACGCCATGCAGCACGTGGCTTTTGCCGTAGAAGGCGTGGAGGTTCTGGATATGGAGCATTAGTGGCCTCCTGCCTGCGCATCTGCGACCGGAGAGCCGAGGTAAGCCTCTTGCACCCGTTGGTCTGCGCGCACGGCTTCCGGCGTGTCATAGGCAATGATTTCGCCGTACACCACCACCGCAATCTTGTCGGCCAGGCCGAAGACCACGCCCATGTCGTGTTCCACCGTCAGCAGGGTCTTGCCCACAGTGACTTCCTTGATCAGGTTGATAAAGCGGCTGGTCTCTGACCGGCTCATGCCGGCCGTGGGTTCGTCGAGCAGGATGACATTGGCACCACCGGCGATCGTGATGCCGATTTCGAGCGCGCGCTGCTCGGCGTAGGTCAGGTTGGTGGCCAGCACGTCGCGCTTTTTGTCGAGCTTGATCATGGCCATCAACTCGTCGGCGCGCTGGTTGGCGTCGTCCAGGTCGGCCAGGAAGCGAAAGAAGGTGTACTTGTAGCCCAGGCTCCACAGCACACCGCAGCGCAGGTTTTCAAATACGCTGAGCTTGGGGAAGATATTGGTGATCTGGAAGCTGCGCGACAGACCCAGCCGGTTGATTTCAAACGGCTTTTTGCCGTCGATGCGCTGGCCGTTGAGCAACACTTCGCCGCTGGTGGGCTCAAAACGGCCGCTGATGAGATTGAACAGCGTGGACTTGCCCGCACCGTTGGGCCCGATGATGGCGACGCGCTCGCCGGCGTTCACCTGCAGGTTGGTGCCACGGATGATTTCGGTTTTGCCGAAGCTCTTGCGCAGGTCCTTGAGCTCAAGTGAGTAGGTCATATTAGCCTCCCCACCAGCCGGGGCCGCGGAACCGGCTTTGCCGGGCCGCAGGCGCAGCGCCCCCTCGGGGGGTAGCGTTTACACGAAGTGAATTAGCGTGGGGGCTCACAATAGTTCCCTCCGCTTGATTTCTTTTTCAATGTCATTCTGGATTTCGCCCCATTGGGCGAGGAATTGCCGACGTGTGAGCTCGAACAGACCTAGCCCGGTGGCCAGCACAAAACCCGCGCCCAGCCAGCTGTTGAGGTTGGTCGCATTGAGGCGCACGCCCATGAAGCCGAGTTCGGGACCCAGGGCCGCGTTGAGCTGCAGGTGGTAAATCATTTCCACCATGGCCGCCGCGCCGGCCACTGCAGTGAGCGCTGTTATGGCCAGTCCCAGGTAGCCCACCCACAGCTCCCTGAGCTTGCCGAAGGACGCCACGCGCAGATTCATCATGATCAGGCTGGCGATGCCGCCGGGCGCATACATCACCATGAAGAGGAAGATCAGGCCCACATAAAGCAGCCAGGCCATGGAGAGCTCTGAAAGCAGGATCAGCGCCAGCACCAATAGGCCGGCGCCGATTATGGGGCCGAAGAAGAAGGTGGCGCCGCCCAGGAAAGTGAAGAGCAGCAGGCTGCCCGAGCGCACACCGCTCACCACTTCCGCCGTGACGATTTCCGAATTGATGGCCGCCAGACCGCCACCTATACCGGCGAAGAAACCGGCAATGATGAAAGCGTAGTAGCGCACGCGCTGCGTGTTGTAGCCGATGAACTCCACGCGTTCGGGATTGTCACGCACCGCGTTCAGGATGCGGCCCAGCGGTGTACGCGTGAAGGCGAACATGGCTGCCGTGCAGATGAAGCAGTAAAAAGCGATCAGGTAATAAACCTGGATCTGCGGGCCGAAGCTGATGCCGAACACCGGCTTGCCATAAGCGCGGTTGGTGGTGATGCCGCCCTCGCCGCCGAAGAACTCGGGAAACATGAGCGACATGGCAAAAACCAGTTCTCCCACGCCCAGCGTGATCATGGCAAAGGTGGTGCCGGCTTTCTTGGTGGTGACGTAGCCCAGCAGCGCAGCAAAGAACAGACCCGACAAGCCACCCACCAGCGGAATCAGCGTCAGCGGTATGTAGAAGCTGCCTTTGGTGGCCAGATTCATCGCGTGCACGGCCAGGAAAGAACCCAGCCCGGCATAGACCGCATGGCCGAAACTGAGCATGCCGCCCTGCCCCAACAGGATGTTGTAGCTCAGGCAGATGATGACCAGGTAACCGGCCTGTGACAGCATGGTGAGCGCCAGGCTGCTTTTGAACATCAGCGGCGCGACGATGAGCAGCAGCGCGTACAGCGACCACAGCAGCCAACGGCCGACGTTATAGGGTTTGAATTGGTGGTAAGCGGTGGACATGTGGCGACTCATCCTTCCCGTGTACCAAGCAAGCCCTTGGGCCTGAAGATAAGAATGAGCACCAGAAATAGGAACGGCAGGATGGGCGCCACCTGCGAAATGGTGAGCTTGAGCAAGGGGTAGCCGAAAGTTTCAGGCGTCACGGTGTAGCTGAATTTGGCGAGCAGGGTCATCAACGACTGGTCCATCGCGACCGCAAAAGTCTGAATCAGGCCGATGAGCAGCGACGCCAGGAATGCACCGCTGAGCGAACCCATGCCGCCCACCACCACGACCACAAAGATGATGGCGCCGACCGAGCCGGCCATGGCGGGCTCCGTCACAAAGGTGTTGCCGCCTATGACGCCGGCCAGGCCCGCCAGCGCCGCACCGCCGCCAAAGACCAGCATGAAGACGCGCGGCACGTTGTGGCCCAGCGCTTCCACCGTTTCCGGATGGGTGAGCG
The DNA here is from genome assembly GCF_056405635.1 of Polaromonas sp. P1_F8. Taxonomy (NCBI): domain Bacteria; kingdom Pseudomonadati; phylum Pseudomonadota; class Betaproteobacteria; order Burkholderiales; family Comamonadaceae; genus Polaromonas; species Polaromonas sp. P1_F8. The sequence continues at coordinate 354,075 of NZ_JBFUBS010000001.1, forward strand.
CGGCCTGTATGACCAGGCCGATGCGTGTGCGCGTGAGCAGCAGCCAGATGCCAGCCAGCATGGCCAGCGAAATAAACATGATGAAGGCGCGCGACTTGGGAAAGTTGGTGCCGAACACCGTGAACAGCGGGCCCTGCAAACCCTCAGGCAACACATAGTTGACGGCCGAGCGGCCCCACACCAGTTGCACCAGTTCCAGCAACAGGTAGGACAGCCCGAAGGTGACCAGCAGCTCGGGGACATGGCCGAACTTGTGCACCTTGCGCAGGCAAAAGCGCTCAAAGGCCGCGCCCATCACAAACACCAAAAGCGGTGCCACCAGCAGCGACCACCAGAACCCGATGACCTGCGAGGTGCTGTAGGCAATGTAGGCGCCGACCATGTAGAAGGAGGCGTGCGCAAAATTGAGCACGCCCATCATGCTGAAGATCAGCGTCAGGCCGGAGCTCAGCATGAACAGCAGCAGCCCGTAGCTGAGGCCGTTAAGCAGGGAGATGGTGAAAAATTCCAAATTCATCAATGACCGCCTGAAGCTGGAAGGTAAAACAGATACGGGCAGAAAACCTGCCGGGATAAAGAAAAAGGCCCGAGTGGGTCGGGCCTTCGCCGGTCAAGCGGCCGCCAGGGCCTTAGCCCGGACGCTTCATCTGGCAAGAGGTAGGCGTGCTGGCCACATAGGGCTCATAGTATTTGACCGGCACAAAGGTGTAGCCGGTGTTCTCGGCATCGTAAGGGTATTTGCCGCCGGCTTTTTCCCACTTGTCGATGTAAAGGCCCTGCTGCAGCTGGTGGTCGGTCTTTCGCATCTCGACATCACCGTTGAAGCTCTTGAAGCGCAGGCCTTCCATGGCCTTGGCCACGACGGCCGGCTCGGTCGATTTTGTCTGCGCCATGGCTTCGGTCAGGATGGTGAAGGCATGGAAGATCGCGCCGGTGTAGAAGTCGTCGTTGAACTTCTTCTTGTAGTCTGCCTGGACCTGCTGAATCTCGCCGCCCATGTTGAGGTGGTTGTAGGACACCATATAGACCCGCCCGGCCGAGGCCGCGCCCAGGGCGGTCGGCGTGCCGGTGACGCCGGCGTAATAGGTGTAGAACTTGACGTTGTTCAGGCCCGCCTCGTTGGCGGCTTTCACCAGCAGCGAGAGGTCGGAGCCCCAGTTGCCGGTGATCACGGTGTCGGCACCCGACTGTTTGATCTTGGCGATGTAGGGCGCGAAGTCGCGCACCTGCGCCAGCGGATGAAGATCCTCGCCGACGATCTGGACGTCGGGGCGCTTGGAAGCCAGGTTGGCCTTGGCGAACTTGGCGACCTGCTGACCGTGCGAGTAGTTCTGGTTGATCAGGTAGACCTTCTTGATGTCCGGCTGGTCCTTCATGAAGGCCGTCAGGGCTTCCATCTTCATGGAGGTGTCGGCATCGAGCCGGAAGTGCCAGTAGTCGCACTTGCTGTTGGTCAGGTCCGGGTCCACCGCGGCGTAGTTGAGGTAGACAACTTCCTTGCCGGGATTGCGTTCGTTGTATTTGGACAGCGCATCCATGATGGCGAGCGCCGGGCCGGAGCCGTTGCCCTGCACCACGTAGCGCGCGCCCTGATCGATGGCCGACTTCAGCGCGTTGGTGGTTTCCTGCGGGCTGAGCTTGTTGTCGATGCCGATGATCTCGAACTTCACGCCGGCCTTGTTCTTCTTGCTGAACTGCTCGGCCAGGAACTGGAAGCCCTTGAGCTGGTTGGTGCCCACGGCCGCCATCAGGCCGGACAGTGGATCAAGCCAGGCGATCTTGACAGTCTGGTTCAGGTTGACGGCACCGGTGGCCGGTGCTGCAACTGCGGCTTTGGCCGGCGCTGCGGCCTTGGCGGGCGCCTGGGCCAGCGCCATGCCGCTGTAAAGCATGGAAGACACCGCCAGGGCGATGCCTGCATGCCGTGCGAAAAATCGGTTCTGGGTTGTCATCCCTTGTCTCCTGGAAATTGTATGAATGCGCGGTGAATCCGCAGAGGGAACCGGCAAAGGTTAGGTCAAATGATGTTGCACTGCGTCAGGGAATGCCCTAGCGCCATGTCACGGATGTGACCCCCACGCTTCTCGCTTCGCGTAGTGCGCTGCCCCCCGAGGGGGCCGCTGCGCCTGCGGTCTGGCAAAGCCAGTCCCGCGGCCCCTGCTGATAAAGAGAAAGAGGAGCGTGCGCACTTTTATTTACGGTTATGGGAGTTTGTAATCCTTGAGCAGTTCGCGCAGTTTGGTCTTGAGCATCTTGCCGGTGGCGCCCAGGGGGATGGCGTCGACGAAGACGACGTCGTCGGGGATTTGCCATTTGGCGGTCTTGCCGTCGTAGAAGCGCAGCAGCTCGTCGCGCGTGACGTCCATGCCGGGCTTTTTCACGACCGCGATGATGGGGCGTTCATCCCACTTGGGATGGGCCACGCCTATGCAGGCAGCCATGGCGACGGCCGGGTGCGCCACGGCGATGTTCTCGATCTCGATGGAGCTGATCCATTCGCCGCCGGACTTGATCACGTCCTTGCTGCGGTCTGTAATTTGCAGATAACCATCGGCGTCTATGGTGCCGACGTCGCCCGTCGGGAACCAGCCGTCCACCAGCGGGTCACCGCCCTCACCCTTGAAGTATTCGCGCACAATCCACGGCCCCTTGACGTAAAGGTCGCCAAAGACCTTGCCGTCCCAGGGCAGTTCCTTGCCGTCGGCATCGACGATCTTCATGTCGACGCCGTAGATGGCGCGCCCCTGCTTGAGGCGTATCTTCATTCTTTCTGCTTCCGGCAGTGCGTCGTGCTTGTTCTTGAGCGCGCACAGCGTACCCAGCGGGCTCATCTCGGTCATTCCCCAGGCATGCAGCACTTCCACACCGTAGTCTTCGCGGAAGGCATTGATCATGGCGGGGGGACAAGCAGAGCCGCCAATGACGGTGCGACGCAGGCTTGAGAACTTCAGCCCGGCAGGCTTCATGTGGGTCAGCAGCATCTGCCAAACGGTGGGTACGCCGGCGGCGTAAGTGACTTTCTCGGCCTCGATCAGCTCATAAATCGACTTGCCATCCAGTGCGGGCCCCGGAAATACCAGCTTCGCCCCAGTAAGCGCGGCCGAGTACGGAATGCCCCAGGCATTGACATGGAACATGGGCACGACGGGCAGGATGGCATCCCGTGCGGAGATGGACATCACGTCAGGCAGCGCGGCCGCGTAGGCATGCAGCGTGCTGGAACGGTGGCTATAGAGTGCGGCCTTGGGGTTGCCCGTGGTGCCGCTGGTGTAGCACATGCTGGAGGCGGTGTTCTCGTCAAAACTGGGCCAGGCGTAGTCGGCGCTTTGCGCGCCTATCCAGCTTTCGTAGCTTTGCAAATTCGGAATGCCTGAATCGGCCGGCAGCTTGTCGGCGTCGCACAGCGCGATGTAGTGCCTGATGGTCGGGCAGCGGGCGTGCACGGCCTGCACCAGCGGCAGAAAGCTCAGGTCAAAGCACAACACCTGGTCTTCGGCGTGGTTGGCGATCCAGGCGATCTGGTCTGGATGCAAGCGCGGGTTGATGGTATGCAGCACCCGGCCCGAGCCGCTCACGCCGTAATAAAGCTCCAGGTGCCGGTAGCCGTTCCAGGCCAGCGTGGCAACGCGGTCGCTGAATGCGAGCTTCAGGCCGTCCAGCGCATTGGCAACCCGGCGCGCCCGATGGGCGACATCCTTGTAGGTGTAGCGATGCAGGTCGCCCTCCACGCGGCGCGACACGATTTCGGCGTCGCCATGGTGGCGCTCCGCAAATTCGATCAGGCCGGAAATCAGCAGCGGCTGGCTTTGCATTAACCCAAGCATCGGGAAGTCTCCATTGGTTAAATAGTGTTCAGCAAACGGTCATCATGCCGCAGCGCACCATGACAGTCATGCGGGATTGCCCGTGAAATCACGGGTTCATGTCAGGTAGGGGACAATTTGCCGATGACCTCTGCAAACCTTCCGGCGCCCGACGATGCGGGCTCCTCTGCCGGTACCTCGCTGACCTGGAGCAACAGCTTCGCTCAACTGGGTGGCGACTTCTACACCCGCTTGCGGCCGCAGCCCCTGCCAGATCCTTATTGGGTTGGCCGCAGCCGCAGCATGGCGCACGAACTGGGGCTGGGCACAGAATGGCTTGAATCACAGGCAGCCCTGGAAGCCTTGACCGGCAATAGCGTCCTGCCCGGCTCCGAGCCGTTGGCCAGCGTCTACAGCGGTCACCAGTTTGGCGTCTGGGCCGGGCAGCTCGGTGACGGCCGTGCATTGTTGCTGGGCGAATTCAGTACTCCGCGCGGGCCGCAGGAAATCCAGCTCAAGGGTGCCGGCAAGACACCCTACTCCCGCATGGGCGATGGCCGGGCTGTACTGCGCAGCTCGATTCGCGAATTTTTGTGCTCGGAAGCGATGCATGGCCTGGGCATTCCGACCACGCGGGCGCTGTGCGTTACCGGCTCCGATGCGGCCGTGCGGCGCGAGGAGATCGAGACCGCCGCCGTGGTGACCCGCACCGCGCCAAGCTTCATCCGCTTCGGCCACTTCGAGCATTTCAGTTACAACGACCAGCATGCGCAGCTGAAGGTGCTGGCCGACTATGTCATCGACCGGTTTTACCCCGCCTGCCGCGAGGCAAAGCAACCTTATGCGGCGCTGCTGGAGGCCGTCAGCGAAAAGACCGCGCACCTTATGGCTGCGTGGCAGGCTGCAGGCTTTTGCCATGGCGTCATGAACACCGACAACATGAGCATCCTGGGGCTGACCATTGACTATGGCCCGTTCCAGTTTCTCGATGCGTTTGATCCTGGCCACATCTGCAACCATTCGGACACCCAGGGCCGCTACGCCTACAACAAGCAGCCGAACATGGCCTACTGGAACCTGTTTTGCCTGGGGCAGGCATTGCTGCCGCTGATTGAAGACCAGGAGCAGGCGCTTGCAGCCCTGGAACCCTACAAAACCGTGTTCCCTGAGGCATTGCAGGCCCGAATGCGCAGCAAACTTGGCCTGGCGGACGAGCAGCCCGAGGACAAGACTCTGGTGGACAACACCTTCAAACTGTTGGCCACCAACAAGGTGGACTACACCATCTTCTGGCGGCGCCTGAATGGTTTCACGGCACAAAGCGGCCATGAGCCCCTGCGTGACCTGTTCTTTGACCGGGAATCCTTCAATGCCTGGGCGCTACAGTATTCAGAGCGACTCGCGCAGGTGGATCAAGGGCTGCGGGCCGATTTGATGCTCAAGAACAACCCGAAATTCGTTCTGCGCAACCATTTGGGCGAAGAAGTCATACGCGCCGCGAAACTAAAAGACTTTTCCGGGGTCGACACCTTGCTTGCCTTGCTGCAGGCCCCATTTGATGAGCACCCGGGGCACGAGAGCTTTGCGGATTTCCCCCCAGACTGGGCCTCGTCCATTGAAATCAGTTGCAGTTCGTAACACCTCCGCCAACTCACGCCAGGAACAGACATGAGCACGAAGATCCAGAAAACCGACGCCGAGTGGAAGGCCCTGCTGGCCGAAAAAGGCGCTGAGCCTGCGGCCTTTGAAGTCACGCGCCACGCCGCCACCGAGCGCCCCTACACCGGCAAATACGAAGCCGTCTGGGCCGACGGCAGCTACCACTGCATCTGCTGCGGTGCCAAACTGTTTGAGTCGGAAACCAAGTTTGATGCGGGTTGCGGCTGGCCCAGCTTTTCAGAAGAAGCCGTGCCGGGCGCGATCGAGGAAATTGTGGACCGCAAGCACGGCATGGTGCGCACCGAAACCGTGTGCGCCAGCTGCGGCGCGCATCTGGGCCATGTGTTTCCCGATGGGCCGTCTCCCACAGGCCTGCGCTACTGCATGAACTCGGCAGCGCTTGATTTCAAGAAGAAGTGAAGCCCCCACGGTCGCTCGCTGCGCGTAGCTTCCTGCCCCCCGAGGGGGCCGCCCGCCTGCGGCCCGGCAAAGCCGGTTCCGCGGCTCATGCTTGCTAATTCGGGACCCAACGCCAGTGAGCTCTTTCGCTTCTTTTACCCCGCGATAATCTGTTTATGAAAATTCTTTTCGACTTTTTGCCGATCGCCCTTTTCTTCGGCATGTTCAAGTACGCCGAAGGCAACAAGGACTGGGCTGCCGCTACAGCCACAGAGTGGCTGGGTTTTATGGTTTCCGGGGGGGTGGTGGGTGCGGCAGAAGCGCCAGTGCTGCTGGCCACCGTGGTTGTGATCGTTGCCACGCTGGCCCAGATCCTCTGGCTCAAGGTAAGCGGCAAGAAAGTCGACACCATGCTGTGGATCAGCCTGGGGCTGGTGACGGTGCTCGGCGGCGCCACCATCTATTTCCATAGCGAGAGCTTCATCAAATGGAAGCCCACGGTCTTGTACTGGGTGATGGGCGGTGCACTGCTGCTGGGTCAGCTGGTGTGGAAGAAAAATGGCATCAAATCGCTGATGGGCGCGCAAATGAACTTGCCTGATCACATCTGGCGCGTGGTCAATTTCAGCTGGGTTGGTTTTTTCGCCGTGATGGGCCTGCTCAATCTTTGGGTGGCCTTCACGTTTTCCACCAGCACCTGGGTCAACTTCAAACTGTTTGGCGGCCTGGGTCTGATGGTGGTGTTTGTGCTTGCGCAGGCGGTGTACCTGAACAAGCACATCAAACCAGGCACCACACCATGAACGCCGGCGTTTCCAGCGCCCTGCCCGTGCGCATCCATGAGATCGAGGAGCAGCTCAAGGCGCGGCTTCAGCCCACCCGGCTGGAGGTGCTGGACGAGAGCGCTGCGCATGCCGGTCATTCGGGCGCCCACGCCGAAGGTTTTGGCACCCACTTTCGCATCCGCATTGCCAGCCCGCTCTTTACCGGCAAGAGCCGGGTGGCGCGCCACCGGCTTGTGTATGATGCAATGCAAAATTTCATTGATCAGGGCCTCCATGCCCTGGCGATTGAAGTCATCGAGTCACCCTGAATCTGCACTGATTTTCCCAGGGCTCGGCACAGAGCCATGGCAACGCCAGCATGTCTTGCCAAACGTTTTCAAGCATTACCAAAAGGACTACAAAAACATCATGAAGAAACATCTGTTACTCGGCGCCGCCGTGGCGGCACTGCTCGCACTGGGCGCACAAGGCGCCATGGCGCAGAACGTGGCCATCGTCAATGGCAAGGCCGTTCCCAAATCGCGCCTGGACTCGCTTGCGCAGCAGGTCGCCAAGTCTGGCCGGCCAGTGACGCCTGAGATGGAAGGCCAGCTTCGCGAGGAAGTGATTGCGCGCGAAGTGTTCATGCAGGAAGCGGAAAAGCGGGGCCTGTCTTCCAGCGACGACGTCAAGGTGCAAATGGAACTGGCGCGCCAGACCATCCTGATCCGCGAGCTGTTTTCTGACTTCCAGAAGAAGAATCCGGTGACCGATGTCGAGCTGAAGGCCGAATACGACAAATTTGCCGAAGCCAATGGCGGCAAGGAATACAAGGCCCGCCATATCCTGGTTGAAAAGGAAGCTGAGGCCAAAGAGATCATTGCCAGCCTGAAAAAGGGCGGCAAGTTTGATGACATCGCCAAGAAGAAGTCCAAGGATCCCGGATCCGGTGCGAAGGGCGGCGACCTGGATTGGGCCAACCCTTCCAGCTATGTGCCTGAGTTCACCGAGGCACTGGTCAAGCTCAACAAGGGCCAGACCACCGATACCCCGGTGAAAACCCAGTTCGGTTATCACGTCATTCGTGTGGACGACATCCGTACGGCCCAGCTCCCTTCCTTCGAGGAAGTGAAGCCCCAGATCGCCCAGCAAATGCAGCAGCAAAAACTGGCGGCGTTCCAGGAAGATTTGCGCAAAAAAGCCAAGGTCGAGTAAGCGGCACATCGCTGCGAGCGCCCTGCCCGCCTTGCCTTCCTGAAAAAGCAGCCTTTTGGCTGCTTTTTTCTTGAGGCTCACCGATCAGGACGAATTACGTGAATTGCCGGTTGACGAGGGTGCTGGCGGCCGTTCCAATGGCTCACATTCCTCCAGAGGCTCTGTGAGCAAGCGCCTTGCTTTTTCCTCATCCCTTTCCCCACAGTCGAGGCGCACATGACCGAGCCCAATCCTCTTTCCGCCCCCAGTCTTCCCCAACCCGTGCAGGATGCCTTGCAGCGCGGCAACCTGGTCGAAGCCATCCAGTTGATGCGCGCCGGCACCGGCCTGGGCCTGAAGGAAACCAAGGACGCGCTGGAAGCCCATATGCGCGGCGAGCCGCCGGCCACCGGCTTCGCGCCCAGGGCCTTGCCCGCCGGCGCGCCCCTGCCCGCGCAGGTGCAAGAGGCGCTGGACCGGGGCAACAAAATAGAGGCGGTACGGCGCTTGCGAGGACTGACGGGCATGGGGCTCAAGGAAGCCAAGGATGCGGTGGAAGCCGGGGGCATCGGACCGGGCGCTGGCGAGGGATCTGGCGCGAGCGAAGGACTGTCCCCGGGCCAGGTGAGCAGCTCGAACGGCTTGTGGTGGTGGCTTGCCGCACTGGCCGTGCTGGCGCTGGCTGCTTTCGCGCTGCTGGGCTGCGCCACCAAGCCGCTGGCGCCCGTCGCCGAACTGGCGCCTTCCGGCAAGCTCAGGGCCGCCATCAATTTCGGCAACCCCATACTGGCGGTCCGCATGCCGGACGGTTCACCGCGCGGCGTCTCGGTGGATCTGTCCAACGAACTCGGCAAGCGCCTGGGCGTGCCGGTGGAACTGGTGACCTTCACATCGGCCGGCAAGGTGGTCGAAGCGGTCAGGGATGCGCAGGTTGACATCGCCTTTGTCGCGATAGACCCGGTGCGCGGCGCAGACATGTTGCAGACGCCGCCCTACGTGATCATCGAGGGCGCGTACCTGGTGCGCAAGGATTCGCCGATACAACGCAATGAAGAGGTGGACCAGGTGGCCAACCGCGTCGTGGTCGGCAACGGCAGTGCCTACGATCTCTATCTGACCCGTGAACTGAAAGCGGCCAGGCTGGTGAAGGCCCCCACCTCACCGGCGGTGACCGATGTGATGGTCGCGCAGAACATCGAGGTGGCGGCCGGCGTCAAGCAGCAGTTGGAGGCTGACGCTAAACGCATAACGGGCGTGCGTTTGCTACCGGGGCGCTTCATGGTGATCAACCAGGCCATGGGCCTGCCCAAGGGGCGCGAGGCCGGTGCGCGCTACTTGGCGGCATTTGTCGAAGAGATGAAGGCTTCGGGATTTGTGGCCACAGCGTTGGCGCGCCATGGCATTGAGGGCGCGGCGGTCGCCCCGCCCTCTACCCGCTAACGCCAAAGACTCACCCCACCCACTTGCGCGCGTTGTGCCAGAGGCTCATCCACGGACTGTGCTCGCTGCTATTGCCTGAAGTCCAGCTCTTCTGGATGTTGCGGAACACGCGCTCGGGGTGCGGCATCATGGCCGTGAAGCGGCCGTCAGCCGTGGTCACGGCGGTGAGGCCGCCGGCGCTGCCATTGGGGTTGGCCGGATAGGCTTCCGTCGGCTTGCCGTCGTTGTCGGTGAAACGCATTGCCGCAATCGCCTTGGACGCATCGCCGCGGAAGGCGAAATTGGCATAGCCCTCGCCATGCGCGACCGCGATCGGCATGCGGCTTCCGGCCATGCCTTGCAGGAAGATGCTGGGCGATTCCAGCACCTCGACCATGCTCAGGCGCGCCTCGAAGCGCTCGCTGCGGTTGGTGGTAAAGCGCGGCCAGGCCTCGGCGCCCGGGATGATGTCGGCCAGCTCGGCAAACATCTGGCAGCCGTTGCACACGCCAAGGCCGAAGGTGTCCTGGCGCGCGAAAAAGGCCTTGAACTCTTCGGACAGCACCGGGTTGAAGGTGACGGAGCGTGCCCAGCCAATGCCTGCGCCCAGGGTGTCGCCATAGCTGAAACCGCCGCAGGCGACGATGCCCTTGAAGTCGGCAAGCTTGGCACGGCCGGTTTGCAGGTCGGTCATGTGCACGTCGCAGGCCTCAAAGCCGGCCTGCGTGAAGACATACGCCATTTCAATGTGCGAATTGACGCCCTGCTCGCGCAGCACTGCCACGCGTGGTCTTGCAGAGAGATTCAGCGCCGGGGCCGCGAGCACTTTGGCGGGCCCAAACGTCAGCGCAACGTGCAGGCCCGGATCGGCAGGGTTGCCGGTGGCCGCATGTTCGTTATGGGCGCAGTCCGGGTTGTCGCGCTGCTGGCAGATCTTCCAGCTGACCGAATCCCAGACCTGGTGCAGGTCTTGCAGCTTGGCCGAGAACACGGCCTTGGTGTCGCGCCAGACCTGGATCTCGCCCTTGCCGACTTCGAGCGAGGCGTGCTGCGGGCGCGTCTTGCCAATGAAGTGGCTGAATTTGGAGAGGCCATGCTCGCGCAGGATCTGCATGACTTCGTTGCGCGCAGACGTGGCCACCTGGATGACGGCGCCCAGCTCTTCATTGAACAGCGCCTTGAGTGTGAGCTCTTCGCGGCGCGCGCCGACCTGGCTTGCCCAGTTCTTGCTGTCGCCCGTGTCCATGCGGCTGTCGGAAATGCCGTCGCCTTCGACCAGCAGCATGTCGATGTTGAGCGACACGCCGACGTTGCCGGCAAAACCCATTTCGCAGACCGCGGCGAACAGGCCGCCGTCGCTGCGGTCGTGGTAGGCCATGAGCCGGCCTTCCCTGCGCAGCGCATTGATCGCATTGACGAGGTTGACCAGGTCTTTCGGATCGTCCAGGTCGGGCACGTCGCCCTCTTCCTTGTCCAGCGTTTGCGCGAGGATGGAGCTGCCCATGCGGTTCTGGCCCTTGCCCAGGTCGATCAGGATCAGTGTGCTGTCGGCTTCATCGCGATTCAATTGCGGCGTCAGCGTGCCGCGGACGTCGGGCAGCGTGGCGAACGCGCTCACGATCAGCGACACAGGCGAGGTCACCTTCTTGCTGTCAGCGCCGTCGCTCCACACGGTGCGCATGGACAAGGAATCCTTGCCAACGGGAATCGACACGCCCAGCGCCGGGCAAAGCTCCATGCCCACGGCTTTGACGGTTTCGTACAGCGCTGCGTCCTGGCCGGGTTCGCCGCATGCGGCCATCCAGTTGGCCGACAGCTTGACGCGCGGCAGCTCAATCGGTGCCGCCAGCAGGTTGGTAATGGCCTCGGCGACCGCCATGCGGCCGGAGGCGGCGGCGTTGACGGTGGCCAGCGGCGTGCGTTCGCCCATGCTCATGGCCTCGCCGGCAAAACCGCTGTAGTCGGCCAGCGTGACGGCGCAATCAGCCACCGGCACCTGCCAGGGGCCGACCATCTGGTCACGGTGCGTGAGGCCGCTCACGGTGCGGTCGCCGATGGTAATCAGGAAGCGCTTGGAGGCGACGGTCGGGTGGCTAAGCACCGCAATCGCGCTTTTCTGCAGGTCCACACCGGTCAGGTCTATAGGCTTGACGATGTGCTTGACGGATTTCACGTCACGGTGCATCTTGGGCGGCTTGCCCAAGAGGACATTCATGGGCATATCCACGGGAGGTGCGGCCTCCTTGTCTGACAGCACCAGTTGCTTCTCTTCGGTAGCCACACCGATCACAGCAAACGGGCAACGCTCGCGTTCGCAAAAAGCCTGGAACTGCGAAAGTGATTCGGGCGCAACCGCCATCACATAACGCTCCTGGCTTTCGTTGCTCCAGATTTCCTTGGGCGAAAGGCCGCTTTCTTCCAGTGGTACGGCACGCAAATCAAACTTCGCACCTCGCCCGGCGTCATTCACCAGCTCAGGAAAGGCATTGGACAAACCGCCGGCGCCCACGTCGTGGATGGCCAGGATGGGGTTGGCCCCGCCCAGCTGGGCGCACTGGTTGATGACTTCCTGGGCCCGGCGCTCAATCTCAGGGTTGCCGCGCTGCACCGAGTCAAAGTCGAGCTGCGCCGCATTGGCGCCCGAAGCCATGGAACTGGCCGCGCTGCCGCCCATGCCGATGCGCATGCCGGGGCCGCCCAGCTGGATCAGCAGCGTGCCTGCCGGGAACAGGATCTTCTTGGTCAGCGCCGCGTCAATCGTGCCGACGCCACCCGCAATCATGATGGGCTTGTGATAACCCCAGCGCTGGCCGCCGACGGTTTGTTCATATTCGCGGAAGTAGCCGTTGAGGTTGGGCCGCCCGAACTCGTTGTTGAAGGCCGCGCCACCCAACGGGCCTTCGGTCATGATCTGCAGCGGGCTGGCGATGTGCTCGGGCTTGCCATAAGCAGTAGCAGCGTCGTCAAACAGCCTGGACACCGTGAAACCCGTCAAGCCCGCCTTGGGCTTGGAGCCGCGGCCGGTCGCGCCCTCGTCGCGAATCTCTCCGCCTGCACCGGTCGAAGCGCCAGGGAAGGGAGAAATAGCCGTGGGATGGTTGTGCGTCTCGACTTTCATCAGCACGTGCATCAACACGTCATCGGTGGCGCTATAAGTTTGATAGCTGCTTGCGCCCGTCCCTGTTGGGCTGGAGGCCGATACGGCACCGTTTTTGGCATAAAACCGCTGTGTTTTATAGCCCTCCATGACCGAAGCGTTGTCCGAATAAGCCACCACCGTGTACTGGGGATGTAGCTTTTCGGTGTTGCGGATCATGCCGAACAGGCTTTTCTCCTGCGCCACGCCGTCAATCGTGAAGTCGGCGTTGAAGATCTTGTGGCGGCAATGTTCGCTGTTGGCCTGGGCGAACATCATCAGCTCGACATCGGTCGGGTTGCGTTTGAGCTGAGAGAAGGCATTGACCAGGTAGTCGATTTCATCGGCCGCCAGTGCCAGGCCGAACTCGGCATTGGCCTTTTCCAGCGCGGCCTTGCCGCCTGCCAGCACGTCAATGGTCTGCAGGGGCGCGCCTTGCAATTCGGTGAAGAGGCCGGCGGCCTGCGCGCGGTCGAACATCACGCTTTCCGTCATGCGGTCATGCAGCAGGCCCGCTACCTGCTCGCGCTGGGTGTCGGTCAGGGCAGTTTTGCTGAAAAAGCCCGATTTCAGCGTAACGCGGTACTCGGTGATGCGCTCAACGCGCTTGACGGCCAGGCCGCAGTTGTGGGCGATGTCGGTGGCTTTTGAAGCCCAGGGCGAAACCGTGCCGAAGCGCGGAGAAACGATGAAAACCAGGGCGTCGTCGGCCTTGCCGGCAATCACCGCACAAGGCTCACCGTAGGTCAGCAACGCTGCGAGCTGGGTCCGGGCGGCATCTGAGGGGGGTGATTCAGTCGCCACCAGGTGCACAAACCGGGCGCTGATGCCCACGATCTTGTCGTGGATGGCTTGCAGGCGGGGAAGGAGTTGCTGGACGCGGAAGTCGCTGAGGGCGCTGATCCCGTGGGGTTCGCCCTCAAAAGTCGTCAGGTGCAGGGTCACGGTAGCGGTGGCCTTGTAATGGGAGGTGGGCAGCGCATGGCTGTTGGGTTTAACGGGCTAGCGTTAACCCGTAATTTTATCAGCGACTGAAGGCCTTCCCCGGTTTGCTGCCGGTGCGCCCGGGCACTTTTGCGATCCTTTCGGGCCACATTCGGTTCAGAACCAAAGCCCCTTGGTCCCATGCTGAAAATGCATGTGCCCGGGAGCGGTGGGATAATCAGGGCCATGAGTATTACTTACAAAGATGCCGCAGGAATTGAAGGCATGCGCCTGGCGGGAAGGCTTGCTTCCGAGGTTCTGGACTACCTCACCCCCTTCGTGAAGCCGGGCGTCACCACCAATGAAATAGACCGGCTGGCCCATGACTACATGACCCAGGTCCAGGGCACCATTCCGGCCACCCTGGGCTACGGCCCTCCCGGTTATGTGCCTTATCCCAAGTCGCTTTGCACCTCCATCAACCACCAGGTCTGCCATGGCATTCCTAACGACAAACCGTTGAAAAAAGGCGACATTGTCAATATTGACGTGACCGTCATCACCAAGGACGGCTGGCACGGCGACAACAGCCGCATGTACCTGGTTGGCGAAGCTTCCATTGCGGCCAAGCGGCTCTGCCATGTGACCTATGAAGCCATGTGGCAGGGCATCATGCGCGTCAAGCCCGGGGTCAGGCTGGGCGATATCGGCTTTGCGATCCAGACTTTTGCCGAAAAACAGGGGTTTTCCGTGGTTCGCGAGTTTTGCGGCCATGGAATTGGTCAAAAATTCCACGAAGAACCGCAAGTGCTGCACTACGGCCGTCCCGGTACGCTCGAAGAGCTCACACCGGGCATGACCTTCACCATCGAACCCATGATCAATGCCGGCAAGCGCGATATCAAGGACGGCCCCGAGAAAGACGGCTGGAGCATCGTGACGCGCGACCACTCCTTGTCCGCCCAGTGGGAACACACCATTTTGGTGACCGAAACCGGCTATGAGGTACTGACCCTGTCCGCCGGCAGCCCGCCCATCCCGGCGTTTGTCCCGCAAAGCAGCCCTGCCCAAGCCGCTGTCAGTGCCTGAGCCAGGCGCACAGTGGCGCCCCGCGCACTTTCTGACCCTGCGAGCTCCGCGATGATCGAGCTGGCCCCGGTCCGCGAGCAATACAAAGCGGGGAAAGCCGCCCTCCTCGCCACGCTGGCCGCCAGCGGCGCCTCGTCCCGCGGCATCCACAGCCTGCTGCAAAAATTCGCCCGCCATGCCGACGCGACCCTGCAGCTACTCTGGCAGCGGGCCGGCTTTCCGGTTTCCGCCTGCCTGGTGGCCGCAGGAGGCTTTGGCCGTGGCGAGCTGTTTCCCCATTCGGATGTAGACGTGCTGCTGCTGTTGCCGGACAGCGCCAACATCGATGGCGACCCGGCCCTCAAGGCCAAGGTGGAGAGCTTCATCGGCGCCTGCTGGGACGTAGGCCTGGAAATTGGCTCCAGCGTACGGACGATTTCCGGCTGTGTCGAAGAAGCGGCCAAGGACGTCACGGTGCAGACCTCGCTGCTTGAAGCCCGCCTGGTCGCCGGGTCCAAAAAGAACTTCCTGCAGCTGCAAAACCGGCTGGCCGTCGTGTTGGACCCGCAGGCTTTTTACGTGGCCAAGACGCTGGAGCTGCGCCAGCGCCACAACAAGTTCGAAAATACCCCCTACTCGCTCGAGCCCAACTGCAAGGAATCCCCGGGTGGACTGCGCGACCTGCAGGTGATTTTGTGGGTGGCACGGGCCGCCGGCCTGGGCAAATCCTGGGACGACCTGGCCCGCAACGGCCTGGCTACGGCCTTTGAAGTGCGGCAGATCAAGGCCAATGAAGCCTTGCTGAGCTTGATACGCGCGCGCCTGCACCTGATTGCCGGCCGGCGTGAAGACCGCCTGGTGTTTGACCTGCAGACCGCCGTGGCCGAGTCCTTCGGCTATTCCGCCGAAGCCGACGACGGAAGCAAGGTGCCGCGCCGCGCCAGCGAGGCGGTGATGAAGCGCTACTACTGGGCGGCCAAGGCCGTGACCCAGCTCAACCAGATCCTGCTGCTCAATATCGAAGAACGGCTCAACCCCAACACCTACCCGCTACGGCCCATCAACGAGCGCTTTTACGACAAGGCCGGCATGCTGGAGGTGGCCAGCGATGACTTGTACGCACGCGAGCCGCATGCCATCCTCGAAACATTTTTGGTGTTCGAGACTACCGTGGGCATCAAGGGCCTGTCTGCGCGTACCCTGCGCGCGCTGTACAACGCCCGCGGACTGATGAACAGCAAGTTCCGCAGCGATCCGGTCAACCGCGACACCTTCCGGCGCATCCTTCAGCAGCCCGAGGGCATCACGCATGCCATGCGGCTGATGAACCAGACCTCGGTGCTGGGCCGTTACCTCTGGATCTTCCGCAAGATCGTCGGGCAGATGCAACACGACCTGTTCCACGTCTATACGGTGGACCAGCACATCCTGATGGTTCTGCGCAACGTGCGGCGTTTCTTCATGGCCGAGCACTCGCACGAATACCCGATGTGCTCGCAGCTCGCGGCCGGCTGGGACAAACCATGGATTCTTTACATCGCTGCGCTGTTCCACGACATCGCCAAGGGCCGCGGCGGCGACCACTCCGAGCTGGGTTGCAAGGACGTGCGCGTTTTTTGCCGCCAGCATGGTATTGGCGCCGAAGACTCCAAACTCATCGAATTCCTGGTGGGCGAACATCTGAGCATGAGCCGCATCGCCCAGAAGGAAGATCTGAGCAACCCCGAAGTAATTGCCGCGTTTGCCAAACGCGTGGGCAACGAGCGCTATCTGACAGCGCTCTACCTGCTGACGGTGGCCGACATCCGCGGCACCAGCCCCAAGGTCTGGAACGCCTGGAAAGGCAAGCTGCTGGAAGACCTGTACCGCTACACGCTGCGCGTGCTGGGTGGCCGCGCGCCCGACGCGGATGCCGAGGTGGAGGCCCGCAAGCGCGAAGCCCTGACCACGCTGGCCCTGCACGCTGAACCTTTCGAGGCGCACAAGGCACTGTGGGATACGCTGGATGTCAGCTATTTCATGCGCCATGAGGCCTCCGACATTGCCTGGCATGCACGCCAGCTGTCACGGCATGTGGGCAAGGCCAAGGCGATTGTTCGCGCGCGCCGCTCGTCGGCGGGTGAAGGCATGCAGGTGCTGGTTTACACGCCCGACGCGCCCGATCTGTTTGCGCGCATCTGCGGCTACTTTGACGAAGCCGGCTTCAGCATCCTGGACGCCAAGATCCACACGGCGAAAAATGGTTATGCGCTGGACACCTTCCAGGTGGTCAGCCCCACACTGGCCGACCACTACCGCGAACTGGCGGCCATGGTGGAGGCCGAACTGGATCGCACCATCGAGAACCCCGGGCCTCTGCCGCCTCCGAGTAAAGGCCGTGTGTCGCGCCGGGTCAAGAGTTTCCCGATCGCTCCGCGCGTGGACCTGCGACCCGATGAAAAAGCCCAGCGCTGGTTGCTCAGCGTATCGGCCAGCGACCGGGTCGGGCTGCTCTACCGCATCGCACGGGTGCTGGCCCGTCACCGCATCAACCTGCAACTGGCCAAGGTGAGCACGCTGGGTGAGCGCGTGGAAGATACCTTCCTGATCGATGGACCGGAGCTGCAGCACAACAAGGCGCAGATCGCGATCGAGACTGAATTGCTCGAAGCGCTCAATACCTGAAGCTTCAGGCGACTGGTTTCCGCAGGTATTGCAACAGCCGCCCCTTGTAACTGCCGCCGGCCGGCAATTCGGTCACGCGCGTCTCGGTGCGCGAATAACCCAGTGCATCCATTTTTCGATTGAAGCTGGCCCGGTTGCCGCGGTCCGGATCGACAATCAGCACTTCGGTGTGCGGCAGCGCATGCAGCTCGATGAACTGCGACAACACCTCCGGCTGGCCACGGTCGTACAGCACGTCGCTGCCGATGATCAGGTCAAAGCGTTCCAGCAGCGGGTTCGCGCGCGACCAGTTGCCCGTCTGGTATTTCATCGCGGGTAAATGGTTGAGCTTGAGGTTTTCCAGCAGAAATTGCGCCGCCAGCGGATGACAGTCGCTCGCCGTGATGTCGCCACCACGGCGATGCACAACAAGGCTGGCTAGCGCCAGGCCGCAACCGAGCTCCAGAATGCGCTTGCCTTCCAGCTCAAAGGTCAGCATGGCATGGGCCAGCACACGGCCCGAGGGCCAGAGCAAACCGAATATCGGCCAAGCCGACGAGGAAATGCCTTCGCGTTCAGCCTCGCCGAGGGGATCATGGAATTGCTGGCGGTCCAGCAAGGAGCGCAGTTGCAGGTCGTCGCCGCTGCCGCTCACGGTTTCAAATTTCAGCTGGTAGGGAGGTGGCGAAGCAGCTCCGATGATGGAAACTGCTCCCGAGACGGGAGCGTGCGACATCCGGAAGCTTTCCTTGCGTACAACACGCTCTGGCGGGGCGAAATAGCCCTCGATCAGCTTCAGTGTACCCTTCGAGGTTCCCTCGGTCAGTCGTCGTCCGACGCGTCCAGTCCGGGGAAAAGCACCTCGGTAAAGCCAAACTGGCTGAAGTCGCGGATGCGCATGGGATAAAGCTTGCCAATCAGGTGATCGCACTCATGCTGCACCACTCGCGCGTGAAAACCGTCCACCGAACGCTCAATCGCATCACCGTACTGGTCAAAGCCGCTGTAACGAATTCGTGAAAGGCGCGGCACAAGGCCGCGCAGACCAGGTACGGAAAGGCAGCCTTCCCAGCCGCCCTCTTCTTCAGGCCCCAGGGGCGTGATCAAGGGATTCAGCAAGACGGTGCGGGGCACTACCGGTGCATCGGGATAGCGTGGGTTGACCGTGTCAGTCCCAAAAATGACCAACTGCAGGTCGACCCCAATCTGGGGGGCTGCCAGGCCGGCACCGTTGACAGCGCGCATGGTATCGAACATGTCAGCAATGAGCAGGTGCAGCTCGTCGGTGTCGAAGGCGGTCACGGGCTGAGCCACGCGCAGCAGCCGCGGGTCGCCCATTTTGAGGATTTCGCGAATGGTCATGCGCCAATTATCGTGGCGCAGGGCCTTATCGGGGAAGTTTTAGCGCCAATGCCGATAGCCCCAACCCCGGTAATAGCCGGGCGCGGGAACCACCACCACGGGGGCTGGCTCCACGTAGACAGGGCGGGCCGGGTAAACAGCCACCGGACGTGGGGCAATCGGTGCCACCACGCAGCCAGACAGCAAAACAGCTAGGCCGGCGGCCCCTGCCAGGGCAGAGAAACGTTTGTAATCCATGAAAAACTCCTGTGTGTACAGGTCTTTTCAACGTCTGGCGTAGCCGCCTGGCGTGACGTCCGGCGTGCAAACCCCGGTAACGCCATGTAAGGCGCTTCCTTGACGCACTATTCCGTGGTGCTGGCGCTCCAGTAAGCCTGGCTGACCGCAGGCAACTCACCGAGCTGCCTGACAAGGCGGTCCATCGCGGGGCCGTCCACCGCAATGGCGACCAGCGTCGCCTGGATCTTCACGCTTTCCTCGCCAAAGACGGACACTTTGAGATCGTTGGTCGGATAGTGCAGCTCCTCCAGCGATTTCTCCAGGGCACCCAGCACCTCTTTCTGATGCTCCCCGCTCGTGACCACATAGACCGAGTTGGTTACCTCGGCCGACTGCACGTCCAGTGGCAAGCGGTTGATCTGGTTGACGATGGGCCTCAGCAAGGTATTGGCCGCCAGCACGAACAGCGTGGCAATGCCTGCCTGCACCACCAGGTCGGCGCCCGCGCAGGCGCCCACAGCGCCCGAGCACCACAAGGTGGCGGCCGTGTTGAGCCCGCGCACATTGCCTTCCTCTCGCATGATCACGCCGGCACCCAGAAAGCCTATGCCTGACACCACATAGGCCACGACGTGCACGGCGCCCGACGAGCCGGTCAGCCGGTTCGCCATGTCGACAAAAATCGCGGAGCCCACGGCCACCAATACGTTGGTGCGAAGTCCTGCGGTGCGTTGCCGGTACTGGCGCTCAAAACCGATCAAGGCGCCAAAAACGAACGCCGAAGACAGGCTCAGGAGCGAGTCCAGGAGGTCCGCAGAGTTGAGGTTTTCGAATGCCTGCATGGGTGTGTTGCTTCCCGTGAGCCTGAAACTATCCGGGTGGGCCAGCCAGCAAGGCCAGCAAGGCCGCTTCGTCGATGACCGGAACACCCAGTGTTTGGGCTTTGACCAGCTTGCTGCCGGCCTCCTCGCCCGCCACCACGTAGTCGGTTTTTTTACTGACAGAGCCAGCCACCTTGCCGCCTGCAACCTCCACCCTGTCTTTGGCCTCGTCGCGGCTCAAGGTGGGCAATGTGCCGGTGATGACAAAAGTCTTGCCCGACAACGGCTGCGGCGCCCTGGCAGCTGGTTCACCCTCCTCCCAGGTCACGCCACAGGCGCGCAGTTGCTCGACCACTTCGCGGTTGTGCGCCTGCTCAAAGAAGGTGCGAATACTCTGCGCCACGATAGGCCCCACATCGCTGACTTCCAGCAGTTGCGCTTCAGTGGCGTCCATGATGGCGTCCAGCTTTCCGAAGTGGCGGGCCAGTTCCTTGGCCGTCGCCTCGCCGACGTGGCGTATGCCAAGGCCGAACAGGAAGCGCGGCAAGGTTGTCTGCTTGGACTTTTCAAGAGCCTCCAGCAGATTGTTGGCAGACTTTTCCGCCATGCGGTCCAGGCTGGCGAGCGCCGTCAGGCCCAGCTTGTAGAGATCGGGCAAGGTGCGGATCACATTCGCATCCACCAGCTGCTCGACCAACTTGTCACCCAGGCCTTCGACTTCGACGGCGCGCCGGTGTGCGTAATGCAGGATGGCTTCCTTGCGCTGGGCACCGCAGAAAAGTCCGCCGGTGCACCGGTAATCGGCCTCATCTTCTTCTCGCACGGCGTCGGAGCCGCAGACGGGGCATTTGCGCGGCATCGTGAATTGCGGCGCATCCTGCACCCGTTTGTCGAGCAGCACGCTGACGACTTCGGGTATCACGTCACCCGCGCGGCGCACGATCACGGTGTCTCCCACCCGCACGTCCTTGCGGCGTGCTTCGTCTTCGTTATGCAGCGTGGCGTTGGTCACGGTGACACCGCCCACAAATACCGGTGCCAGCTTGGCAACCGGCGTCAGCTTGCCGGTGCGGCCCACCTGCACCTCAATGGCCAGCACGGTGGTGAGCTGCTCCTGCGCCGGGTATTTGTGCGCCACGGCCCAGCGCGGCTCGCGCGTGACAAAGCCCATTTTTTTCTGCAGCGCCAGGCTGTTGACCTTGTAGACCACGCCGTCGATGTCATAAGGCAGGCTGTCGCGCTGCTTGCCCATGGTCTGGTGGAATGCTATTAATTCAGGAGCGCCTTGCGCGAGTTGCGTCTGGGCTGCGACCGGAAAACCCCATGATTTGAGTGTTAGCAGGAGCTGAAAATGGGTTTCGAACGCCGGACCGCCCTCTTCCGGCGGAGAGATATCCCCCAAACCGTAAGCAAAAAAACTCAAGCGCCGCCGCGCGGCCAACGCTGGATCCAGCTGGCGCACGCCGCCAGCCGCGGCGTTGCGCGGATTGACGAAGGTTTTTTCGCCCTTGGCGCCTTGCGCGATCTTCTCGCGCTGCTTCTCGTTGAGCGCTTCGAAGTCGGCGCGGCGCATGTAAACCTCGCCGCGCACTTCCATGACCGGCGGGGCATCGGCAGGCAATCGAAGCGGAATCTGGTTGATGGTCCGGATGTTCTGCGTCACGTCCTCGCCGACCTCACCGTCACCGCGCGTGGCGGCCTGCACCAGCACACCGTTTTCATAACGCAGGCTCATGGCCAGGCCGTCGAACTTGAGTTCGGCGACATATTCGACAGGCGCGTCGGATTCCGCCAGATCCAACTCCTTGCGCACGCGGGTATCGAAATTCTGGGCGCCTGTGGCTTCGGTGTCAGTTTCAGTGCGAATGCTTAGCATGGGCACCTTGTGGCGCACACTGGCGAATTGGTCCAGCGGCTTGCCGCCCACGCGCTGGGTCGGTGAATCGGGTGTCAGCAGTTCCGGATGAGCCGCCTCAATCGCCTGCAACTCTTTGAACAGCTTGTCGTACTCGGCATCGGGAATCGTGGGCTCATCGAGCACGTAGTAGCGGTGCGCGTGCAGATGCAGCTCTGCGCGCAACGCAGCGACGCGCTCCGCGGCGGAGGCCGACTGCGGCGAGGGTTCGGGCTGCGCAAACAGGTCTTTGGTGGCCATGAAGAAAGTCGGAAACGGGCGAAAAGCCCGGGGAATTCAGGAAAAAAGGCGGCGCCCCAGCACCGAACCTGCCGACAAATCACGGCTGTCCAGCGTGTCATAAAGCTGTTCCAGGTCGGCGTGGATGACCTCCATCGCCTCGGGCCGGATCAGGTTGCCGTTGTCGTCGATGATCACGCCGTCCATATTGGCTGCCAGGGACAGCGCGGCTTCGCACATGCGTGCAAAGGGCTGCTCGGAGCGGGAAACCTGTGGAACGTCGAGCGACAGCGTCAGTTCACGCAGCGCCGTCTGCTCCGGGTCCTCTGCCATGGCAGCCTGTGTGTCGAAAGCCAGCCCCAGGATGGGCGCCTGCCCCTGCTGGCTCGCCGGCAACACCATGCGCCCGGGAATGGAGCCGGGAACGAAGCCCAGCCGGGCCGCGCTTTGGTGGACATAACCCGGGCTCCAGGCGGTGTTGACGGCGCGCAGGGTAAAGCTCAGCTGTGCGTCATGGCCGCTGGCAAACTGGTCGAGTTCGCGGGCTCGCGCCACCTCGTCCAGCATTTCCGGAAATTCCGGCTCGCCGCCCACCGCATCGGCAAACGCCTGCGCCTTCATCACGAATTCAGAGTATTCAATCTGGTTGAGCGCACCGGTGCGGTTGGCCAGCTGCACGCCGCACTGAAAGGCGCTGTAACGATGCCCTGCTGTGGGAAATTCCCATTCGCCGGTAATGATGCTCAGGCCTTCCACGCCGAAAGGCTTGCTGCCGGCCCGGCGCGTGCTGGGCATGGCGGCAAGCGCGGCTTCGCCCGACACCATGCCCTCAATCACCACGGGCGCAACGGCATCAATCAGCACGTCAAGGCCTGGTTTTCTGTCGGATGCATTCATCGTGGCGAGCGAAGCCAGTGATGCCAAGCCAGAATCCACGTCAAAGCTGGGTTCCAGCCGTTCAGTCGCGGCGCCTTCGCCATTTTGTGCAGGTGCAAGCTCTTGCTCGGGAGCGGGGGCTTCCGGTGTGGCCTGCTTGGGCAGGTTTCTGCGCGACGACCAGGCGCTGTGTGCCACCACACCGGCCAGCACCAGCCCGCCCACCACCGCCAGACTGATCTGCAATGTGCTCATTTTGGGGTCAGGCTGCTTCTGCGAAACCGATGGCAGCTTCCATGTCCACCGCCACGATGCGTGAAACGCCCTGCTCCTGCATGGTCACGCCAATCAACTGTTCGGCCATTTCCATGGCGATCTTGTTGTGGCTGATGAAGAGGAACTGCGTTTCCTTGCTCATGGATCGCACCAGCTTGGCGTAGCGCTCGGTGTTGGCGTCGTCCAGCGGCGCGTCGACCTCATCGAGCAAACAGAAAGGTGCGGGGTTGAGCTGGAAGATGGCAAACACCAGCGCGATGGCCGTGAGCGCTTTTTCACCGCCTGAGAGCAGGTGAATGGTCTGGTTTTTCTTGCCGGGCGGCTGGGCAATCACCTGTACTCCGGCGTCGAGGATTTCCTCGCCCGTCATCATGAGCTTGGCATTGCCGCCGCCGAAGAGTTCGGGGAACATGCGGCCAAAATGGCCGTTGACCGTGTCGAAGGTACTCGAGAGCAGGTCGCGCGTTTCGATGTCGATCTTCTTGATCGCATCTTCCAGCGTGGTCATCGCTTCGTTCAGGTCGGCGGACTGCGCATCCAGGAATTGTTTGCGTTCGCGCGCGGTGCTCAGCTCGTCCAGCGCGGCCAGGTTGACGGCGCCCAGCGACTGGATTTCGCGGTTGATGCGGTCAATTTCGCCTTGCAGGCCGGTCAGGCGCACATTGCCGGACTGGATGGATTGCTCCACCGCAGCCAGGTCGGCCTGCGCGTCGGCCAGCAACTGCGCGTATTGCTCAAAGCCCAGGCGGGCGGCCTGCTCTTTCAGCTGGAACTCGGTGATGCGCTGACGCAGCGGATCCAGCTCGCGCTCGAGCTGCAGGCGCCGCTCATCGCTGGCGCGCAGCTTGCTGGTCAGGTCGTCGTACTGGCTGCGCTTGGCGCCCAGGTCGGCTTCACGCTCAAGCTTCACGCTCAGTGCGCTTTGCAGGCCGGCCTGCGCCGCGGCGTCTGTCAGGCGGGTGAGCTCTTCACGGGCCTGCGCTTCCTCGCTGGCGATGGAGCTGGCCTGCTGAGCCGCAATGTCGATGGAGCGGGTTAGCTCTTCGCGGCGGGAGGCCAGGCTGCGCAGCGCAAATGCGGCTTCCTGCGCCTGGCGTTCCAGCGTGCGCTGCTGCTCGCGTGATTCGCCCAGCTTGCGCTCGGTTTCGATCACGCGGTCATCCAGCTGCGCATGGCGTTCCTGGCTGTCGGCCAGTTGCATGTCGAGTTCTTCAAAACGGCCTTCAGCCGTGACCTTGCGTTCCTGCAATTCGCCAAGTTGCGCTTCGATTTCGGCCATGTCAGCCTGAATCTGCTCGCTGCGTGCGCGGGTTTGTTCGGCCAGCTGCGTCAGGCGCAGCACTTCGACCTGCAGCTCATGGGTGCGGCTCTGGCCTTCGGCGGTTTCGCGGCGTGCCGTGGCCAGACGCTGGGCGGCGTCGGCATAGGCGGCTTCGGCGCGTATCAGCGCGGAGCGGGCCTCTTCGCTGATCAGCGCCTGGGCCTTGAGCTGCTTGTCGAGGTTTTCAATCTCCTGGGCGCGGGCCAGCAGGCCGGCCTGTTCGGAATCCTGGGCGTAAAAGCTCACGCTGTGGTGCGTGACGGCATGGCCGCTTTGCACATAAATCACTTCGCCGGCCTGCAGCTTGTCGCGTGTGGCCAGGGCGTCGTCCAGGCCTTGCGCCGTGTAGCAGCCCTGCAGCCAGTCGCCCAGCAATGCGGACTGTCCGGCATCATTGAGGCGCAGCAGCTCGGTGAGGGGTTTGAGGCTGATCGCCGCATTGACACGCGCAGGCGCAGCAGCACTGGGCGGCGAATAAAACGAGAGCTTGGCCGGCGGCGTGTCGCGGCCATCGGTGCCGGCAAAGCCGCGCACCATGTCGAGCCGGCTGACTTCCAGCGCCCCCAGGCGTTCGCGCAACGCGGCTTCAAGCGCGTTTTCCCAACCTTGTTCGATGTGAATGCGGCTCCAGAGGCCTTGCAGGCCATCGAGGCCGTGCTTGGCCAGCCAGGGCTTGAGCTTGCCGTCAGTCTTGACCTTTTCTTGCAAGGCCTTGAGCGCTTCCATGCGCGCCGACAAATCAGCCCGTTTGGCGGATTCGGTGTTGACGGTCTGCTGCAGCGTGCGGCGTTCTTCGTCGAGCTGCGGCACGCTGTCGGTCAGTTCATGCAGGCGGGCCTCGGCTTCAGCCTGAGCTTCCTGTGCGGCGCTGAACTGCGTGTTCAGGTTGGCCAGACGGGCTTCGTCGGGCGCGTTGAGCGCGTTGCGGTCGGCGGTGAGCTTTTCCAGGCGCAGGTTCAGCGTGCGCGACTGCTCTTCAATGTTGCGTTGGTCGGCAGCCAGCACCTGGATTTGCTGTTGCACCTGGCCGACGCTTGCGCGCTGCTCGTTGGCTTTGGCCTGGGCCTGGCGCAAGGCGTCTTCCAGGGCGGGCAACTGCGTCTGGTGCTCCTCGGTCTGCGCGGCCAGCAGCTCGGCTTTTTCTTCGGCCTCAATGGCTTGCGCGGCGAGGTTTTCCGTCTCGACGGCGGCGTCTTCCTTGCGCGTGGCCCACTGGGCAGTTTGTTCTTTCAACTGGGCCAGGCGTTGCTCAACGCGCTGGCGGCCGTCGACCACAAAGCGGATCTCGGCTTCCAGGCGGCCGACTTCGGCGCTGGCCTCGTACAGCTTGCCCTGGGCCTGGTTGACCTGGTCGCCGGCCGAATAGTGAGCCTGGCGAATGGTTTCGAGGTCGGCCTCGATGTGGCGCAGGTCGGCCACGCGGCTTTCGAGGTCATTCACGGCCTTTTCGGCGTCGGCCTTGACCTTGGACTGGTCGGCTTCGCTTTCGGCGCGTTTGAGGAACCACAGCTGGTGCTGCTTCAGGCTGGCGTCGGCATTCAGCGCGTTGTAGCGCATCGCGACCTCGGCCTGCTTTTCGAGCCGGTCCAGATTGGCGTTCAGCTCGCGCAGAATGTCTTCGACGCGGGTCAGGTTTTCGCGGGTGTCCGAGAGCCGGTTGGCGGTCTCGCGGCGGCGCTCTTTGTACTTGGAAACACCGGCGGCTTCTTCGAGGAAAAGGCGCAGCTCTTCGGGCTTGGATTCGATGATGCGGCTGATGGTGCCCTGGCCGATGATGGCGTAGGCACGCGGGCCCAGGCCGGTGCCAAGGAACACGTCCTGCACGTCGCGGCGGCGCACCGGCTGGTTGTTGATGTAGTAGCTGGAGGTGCCGTCTCGCGTCAGCACGCGCTTGACGGCGATTTCGACAAACTGGCCCCACTGGCCGCCGGCACGGTGGTCTGCGTTGTCAAAGACCAGTTCCACGCTGGAGCGGCTGGCGGGCTTGCGTGTGGTGGTGCCGTTGAAGATGACGTCCTGCATGGACTCACCGCGCAGCTCGGAGGCCTTGCTCTCGCCCAGCACCCAGCGCACCGCGTCCATGATGTTGGACTTGCCGCAACCGTTGGGGCCCACCACACCGACCAGTTGGCCCGGCAGTACGAAATTGGTGGGCTCTGCGAATGATTTGAAACCAGATAGCTTGATCGAATTGAGACGCACGGCTGTCCCTGTTTTTTTGAGCCAGAGGTAGGGAATTACAACCCTAACTCGTTGATTTTTATGGCGTTTTATGGAAAAACGCTGACACACATCGTGTACCACTTTCAGTAGCACACGGTCCGCCATGTTACCCGAGCGGGAGTGGGATTTTGCCGGGAAAAAGGCCCTTGACGGGCCCGGCGTGAAACACTTTGCTTCGAGCGGCGGCGGTCTGTCAGGGTGATGCCCGGCCCTGCGCGGCCTAAAAATGGCTGGGTACCGGGGAAATTTAGATTGAATTGGCCCGGATCCCAATAAGAACGGGCGCGAGCAGCTATTAATTTGATAGCGATCAGACCAAGGCGTGACATGCCGCAACCCAGACCAGCAGCGGGTCAGCAAGGCGAGGCTGGATAATCAGGGCATGAATCCCCTGCTTTCACGCCTCCAGCCCTACCCGTTTGAGCGGCTGCGCCAGTTGCACGCCGATGTCACCCCCAACCCGGCCTATAAACCCATCAGCCTTGGCATCGGTGAACCCCGCCATGCCACGCCGCAGCTCATCAAGGATGCGCTGACAGCCAGCCTGGGCGGCCTGGCCAGTTACCCCGGCACGCTGGGGGAGCCGAAGCTGCGGCAGGCCATGACCGACTGGCTGGCCCGCCGCTATGGCCTGAAGCTGGACCCGGCCACGCAAATCCTGCCGGTCAACG
Organism: Polaromonas sp. P1_F8; assembly: GCF_056405635.1. Taxonomy (NCBI): domain Bacteria; kingdom Pseudomonadati; phylum Pseudomonadota; class Betaproteobacteria; order Burkholderiales; family Comamonadaceae; genus Polaromonas; species Polaromonas sp. P1_F8. The sequence continues at coordinate 380,987 of NZ_JBFUBS010000001.1, forward strand.
GCTCGCGCGAGGCGCTGTTTTCACTGGCGCAAACTGTGCTTGACGCCAGCAAACCGGGCGCCACCGTGGTCTGCCCGAACCCGTTCTACCAAATTTACGAGGGCGCAGCCCTTCTGGCGGGTGCCCAGACCTGGTTCGCGCCCAGCGACCCGGCGCGCAACTTCGCAGTCGACTGGGCCGGTGTGCCCGAAGCCGTCTGGGCCAAGACCCAGCTGGTGTTTGTCTGCTCACCCGGCAACCCCACCGGCGCGGTGATGTCGCTGGCCGAATGGAAGCTGCTGTTTGAGCTCAGCGACCGCTACGGCTTTGTGATTGCCTCCGACGAGTGCTACAGCGAGATTTACTTCCGTGATGAGGCGCCTCTGGGCGGGCTGCAAGCAGCCGCAGAGCTGGGCCGCCATGACTTCAAAAACCTGATTTCCCTTACCAGCCTGTCCAAGCGCAGCAATGTGCCGGGCCTGCGCAGCGGCTTTGTGGCGGGCGATGCAGCACTGATCAAGCCCTTTTTGCTCTACCGTACCTACCACGGCAGCGCCATGAGCCCCATCGTGCAGGCGGCCAGCATCGCCGCCTGGAATGACGAGCAGCACGTGGTCGACAACCGCGCCATGTACCGCGAAAAATTCGCCAAAGTCACGCCCATGCTGTCGGCTGTAATGGACGTCGCCCTGCCCGACGCAGGCTTTTACCTGTGGGCCGGAATCCCCGAGGCATTCAAGGGCTCCGACACCGCGTTTTCGCGCGAGCTGCTCGCTCTTTACAATGTCGTGGTGTTGCCGGGCAGTTACCTGGCACGCGATGCGCAGGGGCACAACCCCGGCGCCGGCAGAATTCGCATGGCGCTGGTGGCAGAAACCGCCGAATGCGTGGAGGCCGCAGAGCGCATCGTCCAGTTCATCCAATCCAAAGTTCACTGAAAAACCATTCTCATGACTCAAGCCAACCTGCAAGCGCTCCAGCAAACCATTGACGCCGCCTGGGAAGACCGCGCCAACCTGTCGCCCAAGTCGGCGCCCAAGGACATCCTGGAGGCAGTGGAGCAAACGATTTCCCAGCTGAACAATGGCTCGCTGCGCGTGGCCACCCGCGAAAGCGTGGGTGTGTGGACGACGCACCAGTGGATCAAGAAAGCCGTGCTACTGAGCTTTCGCCTGAAAGACAACGAACTCATGCGCGCCGGCGACCTCGGCTTTTTCGACAAGGTCAAAACCAAATTTGCGCACCTGAGCGAAGCTGAAATGCGCGAAACCGGTGTGCGCGTGGTGCCCCCCGCTGTGGCCCGCCGCGGCAGCTTCATCGCCAAGGGCGCGATCCTGATGCCCAGCTACGTCAACATCGGCGCCTGGGTAGGCGAAGGCACCATGGTGGACACCTGGGCCACCGTGGGCAGCTGCGCGCAGGTCGGCAACAATGTGCACCTCTCCGGCGGCGTCGGTCTGGGCGGCGTGCTGGAGCCGCTGCAGGCCAACCCCACCATCATTGAAGACAACTGCTTTATCGGCGCACGCTCTGAAGTGGTCGAAGGCGTGATCGTCGAAGAAAATTCGGTGATCTCTATGGGTGTCTACATCGGCCAGAGCACGCCGATTTACGACCGCGAAGCCGACACCGTCACCTACGGCCGTATTCCTGCAGGCTCCGTCGTGGTGTCGGGTAACCTGCCAAAGGCCGGCGGCAAGTACAGCATGTACTGCGCGGTGATCGTCAAGCGCGTGGACGCAAAAACCCGTTCCACCACCAGCCTGAACGATCTGCTGCGCGACTAGACATGACCCCCACGCTTCTCGCTCCGCGTAGTGCGCTGCCCCCCGAGGGGGCCGCTGCGCCTGCGGCCCGGCAAAGCCGGTTCCGCGGCCCCTGCCGGCGAGGAACCGTAAGCCGGGTGGCCAACGTTGTATTTCATTTCAATCAAGAGGGTGGACTATGAGCACGATGGAAAGAATCCTGCGTTTGATGGTGGACAAGAAGGCGTCTGACGTCTACCTGTCGGCCCATTCGCCCGCCCTGATCAAGATCAATGGCCAGGCCATCCCGATCAATGCGCAGATCCTGCCGCCGGAGGCGCCGCGCAACCTGCTGGCTGAAGTGCTGCCGCCCGAGCGCATCGAAGAGATGGAGGAAATGGGTGAGCTCAACATGGCGCTGCCAATTGCCGGTCTGGGCAATTTCCGTATCAGCGGATTCAAGCAGCGCAGCACCTACGCAGCCGTGATCCGCTATATCCCCAGCGATATCCCGCCACTGGAAAGCCTGAACGTGCCGCCGATCCTGGCTGACCTGATCATGGAAAAGCGAGGCCTGCTGCTGATGGTGGGCTCCACCGGCGCCGGCAAAAGCACCACACTGGCCTCCATGATCGATTTGCGCAACGAGACAACGCTGGGCCACATCCTCACCATCGAGGACCCCGTCGAATTCCTGTTCACCAACAAGAAATCGGTGGTCAACCAACGTGAGGTCGGCAGCGATACACAATCGCTGCAAGTGGCGCTGAAAAATGCGTTGCGACAGGCGCCTGACGTCATCCTGATCGGCGAAATCCGCGACCGCGAAACCATGTCGGCGGCCATTGCCTATGCGCAGTCGGGCCATTTGTGCCTGGCGACCATGCACGCCAACAACAGCTACCAGGCGCTGAACCGGATCCTGAGCTTTTACCCGGTGGAAGTGCGCAGCACCATGCTGGGCGACCTGGGTGCCGCACTCAAGGCCATCGTGTCGCAGCGCCTGCTGCGCACCCAGGACGGCGGCCGAACGCCAGCGGTGGAAGTCATGCTCAACACCAAGCTGATCTCCGAGCTGATCGAAAAAGGCGATTTTTCAGGCGTCAAGGAAGCGATGGAAAAATCCATGGCCGAAGGCTCACAGACGTTCGAGCAGGACATCGCCAAGCTGATCGTGGCCGGCACCGTAACACGCAAGGAAGGTGTTCTCTACGCCGACTCGCCAACCAACCTGATGTGGCGGCTGGAAAATGACTTCGCCATCAAGGCCAAGACGCTGGAGCCCGAAGAGGATCCGGATGACGAACCGTCCTTTACGGAAATCACGCTGGACGTGAAACACTAAAAACACGGCCGTGCTCGTTTTCGGGCCGGTGTTAACAGGCCCTAAACGACATGTCCCGAACCCTGCATCTGGCCGAACAGCTGATTTCCCGCCCCTCCGTCACGCCTGACGACGCCGACTGCCAGGCCATGCTGATCGCCCGGCTGGCGCCGATGGGTTTTCAATGTGAAACCATCGTCAGCGGCCCCGCCGACTTCCGCGTGACCAACCTGTGGGCCAAACGCGAGGGGAAATTTAAGAATTTTAGGCCTGCAGGCCAATCAGCACGGGCGCAAGCAGCTCCTGAATTAATAGCAAATCGCGCTGACGCCACGCCTGCCAAAACACTGGTCAAAACCTTGGTATTTGCCGGCCACACCGACGTGGTGCCCACCGGCCCGCTTGACCAGTGGCACAGCCACCCGTTCACCCCCAGCCATCGTGACGGAAAAATGTATGGCCGTGGCGCCGCCGACATGAAGACGTCAATTGCGGCCATGGTGGTCGCCGTCGAGGAATTCCTGGCCGCCCACCCGGATCCGGCCTTGTCAATCGCATTCCTGATCACCAGCGACGAGGAAGGCCCGGCCGTGGACGGCACGGTCATGGTCTGCGAGCAGCTGAAAGCGCGTGGCGAAACGCTGGACTATTGCATCGTGGGCGAACCCACCTCGGTCGAGCGCCTGGGCGACATGATCAAGAACGGCCGCCGCGGCACCATGAGCGGCAAGCTCACCGTCAAGGGCGTGCAGGGCCATATTGCCTACCCGCACCTGGCCAAAAACCCGATCCACCTGTTTGCCCCCGCGCTGGCCGAGCTGGTGTCTACCGAATGGGACAAAGGCAATGCCTTTTTCCCGGCCACGAGCTGGCAGGTCTCCAACATCCACGGTGGCACCGGCGCGTCCAACGTCATTCCGGGCGAACTGGTGGTGGACTTCAATTTCCGCTTCTGCACCGAATCCACGCCGGAGAGCCTGCAGCAGCGCCTGCAGGCCGTGCTCAGCCGGCACCAGCTGGAGTACGACCTGAAATGGACCCTGGGCGGCCTTCCCTTCCTGACAACCCCGGGCACACTGGTGGATGCGGTGCGCGGAGCGATCCAGGCTGAAACCGGTCTGAAAACCGAACTTTCGACCACAGGCGGCACGAGTGACGGCCGCTTTATCGCCAAAATCTGCCCGCAAGTCATTGAATTCGGTCCCCTCAACGCTTCGATCCACAAGATCAACGAGCATGTCCTGGTGAGCTCGCTCGATCCGCTCAAAAACATCTACAAGGGTGTTCTGGAACGGCTGGCGGCAGCATGACGAACCCGGCAACTCCTGCTGCACCGCTGACGGTGCTGGCACTGGTCGAGCAAATGGCCGCCAGGCTGGAAGCCGCCGGCCTGCACTTTTCAGACGGATTCGGGCAAGGCACCATCAACGCGTTCGACGAGGCCGCCTGGCTGGTGCTGTGGAAGCTGGGCTTGCCGGTGGACGACCTGGATTCTGTAGAGAATCGGCCTGTAACTCAAGAGGAACGGGTGCAAGCTGCTATGCTTTTGGAAGCACGCATCAGCACCCGCAAGCCGGCTGCTTACCTGACGAACGAAGCCTGGCTGATGGGCGTGCCCTTTTATGTGGATGAGCGTGTGATCATTCCGCGCTCCCTCATTGCTGAGCTGCTGGCCGACGCCAGCATAGACCCCTGGCTGGGCGAACACACCCACCGCGTGCTTGACCTCTGCACCGGCAACGGCAGCCTCGCGGTGCTGGCGGCCATGACCTACCCTGATGTGGTGGTGGACGCCGCCGACATCAGCCTGGGCGCTCTGGAGGTGGCCCGTATCAATGTGGACCGTCATCGTCTCGACGGCCGCATCACGCTGATCGAATCTGACGGCATGGCTGCCTGCGCGGGCCTGTATGACCTGGTTTTGTGCAACCCGCCCTATGTGAACGCTGCCAGCATGGCAGCCCTTCCCGCGGAATTCCGGGCTGAACCGGCGATGGCGCTGGACGGAAACACGCTGGGCGGCACGGACGGTATGGACTTCATTCGCGGCCTTCTACAGGACGCGGCCCGCCATATGAGCGAAAATGCTGTGCTGGTGCTGGAAATCGGCAATGAGCGCGAGAATTTCGAGCGTGCTTTCCCGACGCTTGAACCGCTGTGGTTCGAAACCAGCTCGGGCGCCGACCAGGTCTTGCTGCTGACGCGCGAACAACTGGCCTGAAGGCCAGGCTGGCGCTCAGCCCCGGCCTGGATGACTGGCGCAGCGCTTGCATGGCAAGCGTGTGCGACGCTCCGCCGCCCCGAATACTTTTCCTGAAGCTTTTTATTAAATGATTACCCTTAAAAACGTCGTGCTGCGCCGCGGCGCCAAAGTGATTCTGGATGGCGCGTCCGTCACCCTCAACCCCGGCGAAAATGTTGGCTTGGTGGGGCGTAACGGCGCGGGCAAGTCCTCGTTGTTCGCGATGCTCAACGGTACGTTGCATGAAGACGGCGGCGAGTTTTCGATTCCGACGCAATGGCGAATGGCACAGGTGGCGCAGGACATGCCTGAAACCGAGCAAAGCGCCACCGACTACGTGATCGAAGGCGACGTGGTGCTGATGGCTGCGCAGGCCGAAGTGGCGGCCGCCGAGGCCAGCGGTGACGGCGACCGCATGGCGCACGCGTACATGGAGCTGTACGACTCCGGCGCGCATGACTCGCAGGCCCGCGCGCAGGCATTGATCCTGGGGCTGGGCTTCAAGGTCAGCGAACTGGACAACCCCGTCAACAGCTTTTCCGGCGGCTGGCGCATGCGCCTGCAACTGGCGCGCGCACTGATGTGCCCATCTGACCTGTTGCTGTTGGACGAACCCACCAATCACCTGGATCTGGACGCACTGGTCTGGCTGGAAGCCTGGCTCAAGCGCTACCAGGGCACCATGCTGGTCATCAGCCATGACCGCGAATTTCTCGACGCCGTGACCGACGTGACGGTGCATATCGAAAGCGCAAAACTCACTCGCTACGGCGGCAATTACAGCAAGTTCGAAGATTTGCGTTCCGAGCAGATGGCGCTGCAACAGACTGCGTTTTCCAAACAGCAGGACAAGATTGCCCACCTGCAGAAGTTCATCGCCCGCTTCAAGGCCAAAGCCAGCAAGGCCAAACAGGCGCAAAGCCGCGTCAAGGCACTGGACCGGATGGAGAAGATCGCGCCGCTGCTGGCTGAAGCCGACTTCACTTTCGAGTTCAAGGAGCCGGCCAACCTGCCCAATCCCATGCTGTCGATGCAGAACGCCTATTTCGGCTACCCACCGCTTGAAGACGCCCCGGAAGGTACGCCGCCCACGGTCATCGTGCAAAACGTCAGCAAATCGGTGCTGGCCGGACAGCGCATCGGCATCCTGGGTGCCAACGGCCAGGGCAAGTCCACGTTGGTAAAAACTGTGGCCCGGGCACTCGCGCCCATCAGCGGCGAGATGATTGAGGGCAAGGGCCTGAACATCGGCTACTTCGCCCAGCAGGAACTGGACGTGCTGCGCCCGGCCGACAACCCGCTGGAGCACATGATCCGCCTGGTCAAGGAAGTCACCGCCGCCGGCAAGATGGGCAACCAGCCTACGCGTGAACAGGACTTGCGCAGCTTCCTGGGTAATTTCAATTTTGGCGGCGACATGGTCAAGCAGGCCGTGGGCAGTATGAGCGGCGGTGAAAAAGCACGTCTGGTGCTGTGCATGATCGTCTGGCAGCGCCCCAACCTGCTGCTGCTTGATGAGCCGACCAACCACCTGGACTTGGCCACGCGTGAAGCATTGTCGATGGCACTCAATGAGTTTGAAGGCACCGTCATGCTGGTGAGCCATGACCGCGCGCTGCTGCGCGCCGTCTGCGACGAATTCTGGATGGTGTCCCAAGGCGGTGTTGCCCCTTTTGACGGCGACCTGGACGACTACCAGAAGTACCTGCTGGACCACGCCAAACGCCAGCGAGAGGAAGCCAAAAAAGCCGGCAATACGGCCACCCCTGCGGTGGCATCACCTGCGACTACAGCCGCAATGGCGGTTCAGACCGACAGCAAAAAACCGATCCCGAAAGACACGCCCGAACAGCGCAAGCTTGATGCACAGCGCCGCCAACAACAGGCCGAAGCCACCAAACCGCTGCGCAAGGAAATCGAGAAAATCGACGTTCGCATGAAAGCGCTGGCCGCGGAACGCGACAGCCTGCAGGGCTTGCTGACCACCACCACTGCGCCCGCAGAGATCGCCCAGACCGGCAAGCGCCTCAAGGCCATCGAGGGCGAAATAGACATGCTGGAAGAACGGTGGCTTGAGCTGACCGAACAGATCGAGACGGCAGCGGTGTAAAGTGGCGAAAGGCCTTGGCGGCACCGCGCCACCAGCGTCACCCATTGAAAGGGCCCGATTAAATGCCTTCAGCCTTGCACATGGCCGCGGACGACGCGGCACTTGAAGCCGCCGTCAAACGCAGCCGCAAGCTGCTGAACAAGCGTGCCATGGTGGCGGCCGCAGCCAGCGCCGTGCCGGTGCCCGGGCTGGACTGGGCGGTGGATGCGGCGATGCTGTCCCGGCTCATCCCGGAAATCAACAGGGAGTTCGGTCTCACGCCGCAGCAACTTGACAAGCTGGAGCCCAGAAAGCGCGACCAGGTGCAAAAAGCCGTCACGCTGGTCGGTTCGGTGCTCATCGGCAAATTCATCAGCCGTGACCTCGTCATCAAGGCTGCGACCAAGATCGGCGTCAGGCTGACCACCAAACAGCTTGCCAAGTATGTGCCACTGGCCGGCCAGATCGTATCGGCTGCAGTCGGCTATGCGGCGATACGCTACCTGGGCGAGGAACACATGAAAGACTGTATCCGGGTGGCGAAGCAGGCGGAGATGGAGCTGCCCTTGCTGGGCTACTCGGCTTGAGCCCGCAAAGCCCGCGTTCGGGAGTTTGTCAGCAGAACAACAAAAAAGGACCTGGCCTTGCGGCCAGGTCCTTGATGTACTTGGTGGGTTCTGACAGATTCGAACTGTCGACCTACGGATTAAGAGTCCGCTGCTCTACCAACTGAGCTAAGAACCCGGAAATTCTGGTGGGACCAGCGGGGGTCGAACCCACGACAAACGGATTAAAAGTCCGCTGCTCTACCAACTGAGCTATGGTCCCAAGAACGTATCTTGCGAGACATCCCGGTATTTGCTGCTTCGAGGGCAGCAAAGCCTTGAATTATAGCGTGATTTTTTAAGCCTTCGCAAAAACTCAGGCCGCAATTTTGTCGAGTGCCCAGCCGGCCGCGCACAGGCCGAAAGTCGAGGTCACGCTGACGACCGATCCATAGCCGTGGCAGTTCAGGCTGCCGTCGCTTTGGTCTGTCGCATCGGGCTGCAGCACAGCCTCGCGGCTGAAGACGCAGGCTACATCTATCTTGCCTTTGCGTGCGCCGCCGTGCTCCTTGCGCAGCCGGTAACGCAACTGCGCCAGCAAGGGGTCGTGCGTGACCAGTGACAGGTCGTCGATGTCCACGCGGTGCGCCAGCCGCTTGCCGCCCGCGGCGCCTACACTGACCAGATTCACCTTGTTGGCAATCGCCCAGGCTGCCATGGCGGTTTTGGCTTTCACCTGGTCGCAGGCGTCGATGACGGCCAGCTGCTTGCGGTCAAAGCCCTCTTCGAGGCCCAGGATGCCCGGCCAGTTGGCGGCGTCGACAAATTCCTCGATGCCGTCCACGCGGCAGCCCGGGTGAATCTGCGCGATGCGCTCACGCATGGCTTGCACCTTGGCCTGCCCCAACGTGCTGTCAAGCGCATGGACCTGGCGGTTGATGTTGGACTCGGCGATGTGGTCGAGGTCGATCAAGGTCAGGCGTGCCACGCCGCTGCGCGCCGCGGCCTCGGCAGCCCAGGACCCTACCCCGCCCAAGCCTACCACCACAATGTGCGCCTGGCGTATGCGCTGCGCGCCTGCTACGCCATAGAGGCGCGCCAGACCACTGAAGCGGCGCTCCAGATCGGCGGGAGGTTCTTCGAGGAGGGATGTCATTGGAAATGCGGATCGTTGTCGGGACGCGCTCAGGCAGAGCGTTCCAGCCGCCAGATCTGGTACTTCAAACCCGCCACGCAGCCCGCGAGAATGGCCGCCAGCGCCACAAAGCTGGTGGCGCTCAGGGTCGAGATGCCCGACAGGCCCTGCCCCACAGTGCAGCCCATGGCGCAGACGCCGCCCACGCCCATCAACGTTGCGCCCACCAGGTGGTTGGCGGTGTCTTCCGCGTCGCGAAAGCCTTCCCAGCGGAAACTGCGCGACAGCAGGGCATAGACGGCCGAGCCGGCCACCACCCCGAACACAGACACGATGCCCAGGGTGAGCACCTTGCTCTTGTCGCTGAAGAACATCAACCAGTCTACGGTATAGGCCACCGGCGAGACAAAGCTCAGTGCCTCGGCCCGGCCCGAGTTGGTGGCCAGGAAGGCCTCCTGCAGCGTCTCCGGATGCTCGGCCACATAACCAAGATGCCCGCTGACCCACCACATGGCCGCAATGACGCCGCCTATGCCCAAGCCCGCGAGCAGGTTGTCGAAGCGCCGGAACTCTTTGCCGAACAAGGCCCAGACGATAAGGCCCAACCCGATGAGGATGGCCAGGCCGATACCGGCGGCGGCGGGTGTGATGCCGATGGCGCCGGCCACCCAGTTGGGCAAGGTCGCATTGGCCGTGAAATCGACGGCAACCTTGTCAACCGTAGCCACGCGGATCACAGCCGTGATGCCTTTGAGTGTGGCGAAAGCTGCGATGCCCATCACGGCAAATACCACGACGGACTTGAGGCTGCCCCCTCCAATACGTACCAGCGTTTTGCTGCCGCAGCCGGAAGCCAGGACCATGCCAAAACCGAACATCGTGCCGCCCACCAGCGCGGAGAGCCAGATAAACCGGTTGGAGGCGTACAAGGTCTTGGCAGGGTCAATCACACCGGCAGCGGCCAGGGTGAAAAAACCGATCATGGCGACGCCGATCGCCATTCCCCACATGCGCATACGGGTCCAGTCACCCATGTTCACGATGTCACTGACGGCGCCCATGGTGCAGAAGTGCGTTCGTTGGGCAATCGCACCAAAAATCATGGCGAGAATGAAACCGGCCCAGAGAACCTGGGCCGTGAGACTGTTGAGTGTGGAGATGTCCATCGCCCGATTTTAGGGGCGAATGCTCTTTGTCCCCGGGCCGGCCGGATAGCCTGCCCGAGGTGCGGCTTACTTCAGCTTGGCCAACCGTTCCTTGGCGACGGAAGCCGCCTCGGCCTGGGGATATGCCTTGACCAGGTCCTCCAGCGTCTTGCGGGCCGACTTGGTGTCCTTGAGTTCCACCTGGCAGTTGGCCAGCGAAAGCATGGCCTCCGGCGCGCGCATGTGGTCGGGGTCAGCCGTCACGAGCGAGCGGAAATTGGTCACCGCGTCGCGGTAGTTGCGCAAGGCGTACTGCGCATTGCCCAGCCAGAACAGGGACGATGTCCGGTAACCGGTTTGCGGATAACGCTTCAGGAAGCCCAGGAAGCTCGTCTGCGCTGCTGCGAAGTCGCCCTTGCGAAGCGTGGCCAGTGCGGTTTCAAACTCCTGTTTTTCAGCGGGCTCGGCCACAAATTCCTTGCCGTCCACATTGACTTTGCCGGGCTCGAACTTGCGCAGACGCTCGTCCACGCCTGTCGTCAGGTCTTTCTGGGTGCGCTGCATCTCGGCTACGCTGCGCGTGAGGCTTTCGTTCTGCCCTCGCATGGTGGCGAGTTCGTTGCGAAGGGCCTCGATCTGGTTCGACAGATCGAGCAGGCTGCGACGTAACTGGGCGTTGTCCTCGGTGGTCCTGCGCAGATCTTCGGCCGTCCGCAGCTGTGCCGCGTCAACCTTCTGACGCAAATCGAGAATCGCGCGACGAGCCTCGTCGTCTTCAAACAGGCCGGCGTTTGCATTGAACACCAGCATGCAGGCCGCGGCTACCGCGGCATACCGAAACATGTTCACGGTTCGGGCCCCGTTTAACGGTAGTTGAGTTCAGCACGGCGGTTCTTCGCCATGGAGTCCTCGTCAGAGCCCGTGGCTGCCGGCTTTTCCTTGCCGAAGCTCACGGCCTCGACTTGCGCATCAGCCACGCCCAGCAAGCCCAGCGCGCGGCGAACTGCCTCAGCGCGCCGTTGGCCCAGAGCCAGGTTGTACTCGCGGCCGCCGCGCTCGTCGGTATGGCCTTCAATAGCCATCTTGCGGCCCTTGTTGGCCGTCAGGTATTTGGCATGGGCCTCGATTGCTCCCTGGAACTCGGGCTTGACCACATAGCTGTCGAAGTCAAAGTAGATGACCTTGGTGGTATTGGCAGGGCCCGCCAACGAGGCATCGGCGCCTTCAACCTGTACCGGCGCAACAGCACGGCCAGTCGCGCCTGGTGTACCGCCTTGCTGGGTCGTGCCGGTGCGATCCTCGACCGGCACGTCGTTCAGCTTGACGCCGGAACCGCAGGCTGCCAGCGTGGCCGCCAGGACAAGGGAGAAGATGATTGAAAAAACGGTGCGTTTCATGAAGTACCTCTACAAAAAAATAGGCCGTATGGAAAATAAAAATAACGCCGGGTGTTGCCGGTCACCGCTGGAAAGGGCCCCAATCGGGCTCCCGGATGTCACCGCTTGCCCCGGACAGTCTTGCCTTGATCTTGCCGTCCAGCGTTGTAGTCATCAGGGCTTCCCTGCCCTGCTGCTGGGTGGCATACACAATCAATCGGCTGTTGGGTGCAAAGCTCGGACTTTCATCGGCCGCGGTTTCGGTGATTGGAGTGACCGTACCGCTGGCAAGTTCCATAACGTGCAGCTTGAAGGCGCCGCCCACCCGGGAAACATAGGCCAGCCATCGACCGTCGGGGCTGAGCGCCGGGGATATGTTGTAGGTCCCGGTAAAGGTGACCCGCTCGGCATTGCCACCATTGGGGTTCATGCGGTAGATTTGCGGCGCGCCGCCGCGGTCGCTCACGAAATAGATGTAGCGCCCATCGGGCGAGAAGGCAGGCTCGGTGTCTATGCTGGAAGACTGCGTCAGCCGTTTGGGCTCGCCCCCATTGAGGCCGATCGCATAGAGCTGTGAACCGCCGTCGCGGCTCAGCGTCGCCACCAACTGTTTGCCGTCCGGCGACCATGCGGGCGCGCTGTTGGAGCCTCGAAAGTTGGCCAGCAAGCGTCGCTTGCCGGATGCCACGTCGTGCGCATAGATTACCGGCTTGCGCGACTCAAACGACACATAGGCCAGTTGCGAGCCGTTGGGCGACCAGGCGGGCGAAATAATGGGTTCGGGGCTGGTCAGGGCCGACTGCGCGCCCTCACCATCGGAGTCGGCCACCCAGAGGTTGTACTTCTGGGCCGCCTTGGTCACGTAAGCGATACGCGTCGAGAAAATGCCTTTTTCGCCGGTAAGTTTTTCATAGACAAAATCGGAAATGCGGTGTGCAGACAGCCGCAAGTCAGCAGGCCCTACCGTGTAACTCTGGCCTCCCAAATCCTGTCCGCGCACGATATCCCAGAGGCGAAGACGAACATCAAAACGACCATCTGCCAACGGGGAAATGCTGCCGGTCACCATCGAATCAGCGCCTTTTTGCTTCCACGCGGCCAGATCCGGACGGGTATTCTCATCCGCGACGACCCCTGCGGTATCGACCGATCGAAACATGCCGCTGCGCTCAAGGTCTGCCCGGACGATGGCGCCGATCTTTTGCGGTGCCTGCGCTTCTCCCCGAAACGTGGCGATGGCGATAGGCAGCTGGGTCAGGCCAACTCCGGAAACCTCAACGCGAAATTGCGCCAGAGCCGGCACTGCCGGGAGCGTGGCAGCAACCAGCATTCCAGCAATGGTGCGACGGCGAATAAGGGGTGTGATGCTCATGGTTTTTTTTCAGGTCAATGCAAATGCGTTATTTTGATGGGTGCTTGGGGGGCAATCTGGCCCAGCCCTTTCTCCGCCTGCGTGACAGCAGTTTTCATGCGCTGGAGCACCCTGTTTTTATTGATGGATTCCTGGTCGCGCGTATTCTCTCGGTGCCACAGATGAAATACTTCCGTGCCCATAAAACCATTTTTGCGCCGAATTCCCATATGGCTGAGCCTCAACACCAAGTCGGCATCTTCATGACCCCACCCCCGAAAAGTTTCGTCAAATCCGTTGACGTTAAAAAAATCCCGCCGCCAAACACCCAGATTGCAGCTGCGAATGCCTTGCCACTGAAAACCTTGTTGTACCCTGAATAAACGCCATGGCCAGGACAGGAGGTGCAATAATTTGTTGCTATCGCCCTGCAGCCGGGCGCGAATCCAGAACGATACAGGACGGCTGGGTAAATCAATAGCGCCATTGACTACACGTTCTGTAAGACGTTGGCTGATCAATACCCGGCTTCCGTTGACAAAACATCCTGGCTCGGCGAGGCGAGCATGCTCCGCCACAAAGCGCGGCCCGGGAACGCAGTCTCCGTCGAGAAAAACCAGATAGTCGGCCATAGCCAGACTGGCTCCGAGGTTGCGAGCCTGCGCGGCGGTAAAGCCTACGTCAGGGTGCCAAACGTGGCGGACGGAGCATTTGAAGGTCGGGCAGGCATTGAGCAGCATGGCGACCTGGTCTGGCCCCGAGCCGTCGTCGGCGATCACCACCTCGTGATCCTCTCCACATTGACTTGAAAGCGACCGCAACACGGCCAGCAGTGCATCCGTCCGGTTGTATGTGAGGACGACAAAGCTGATCTTCATGGTGCACCGGCCGAGCCATGTCCATCGGGCCCCTGGCGTTGCAACAACCACAATTTCAGATACCTGTAATAGGTGCCCTCCGCATTGGAAACTGCAAGCACAAAACCCATCTTTCCATCCAGAAAGCCAAACCGCAGGAAATACGTACGGATAAAAGCCCAGATTCCATGTCCTACTGCTTTGCCGATGGAAGCGGATCGGCCTTTATCCCGCAGAATTTGAGCCCCAGCCGAGGAGTAACGATTGGCCTTGTCGAGCACGGCTTCGAAATTAAGGAAGCTTTCGTGCATCAGCGATGATTGCAATTGCCCCACGGGCAGCGAAGTCACCAGCCTCTCATGCACCAGGTCTTCACTGAAACAGGCTGCGTTACGCCGGAACAGGCGAGTCACCCGGTCCGGATACCAGCCCGAATGGCGCATGTATTGGCCGCAGTAGCTCGACAGCCTGGGGAAGGAGTACACGTCAAAGACCGGAGCGGCCAAACAAGCCAGGATTTCGGCCTGCAACTGGGCGGTGACACGTTCGTCTGCATCCAGCGAAAGCACCCAGTCCGACGTCGCCAGGGCAAGAGCCCGGTTTTTCTGAATACCGAACCCGCGCCAGTCGGGAGCTGTGCTGACCTCGGCGCCCAATGAAGCGGCAATCTTCAGGGTGTCGTCCGTGCTGCCCGAGTCCAGCACGACGAGCTGGTCTGCAAAATTCGCCGCGCGAAGACAGGCTTCAATATTGCGGGCTTCATTGTGGGTAATGACGATGACGGACAAGCTGGCCAACGAATGCCTTTTTCCTGGGTGATAAAGAGGATTTTTCCAATGAAACGCACAGTGACGCGGCGCCCGGACAGCATAGCAGACAAGCCCTAGCGGCTGGATGCTTAAGTGGGCGGGAATCGCCGATAATGCAGGCTTTCCTCAAGCGAGCGCGCCATTATTTTGCCCCACAAGAACATCAATTTCCGGCTGGTTGTGGTCTGCGCAATGGCTGCGTCGGTTGGGCTGTCCATGGCAATCATCAGCCTGTCCAAGCTGGTGCTATTTCTCTTCGCATTGGTCTTCAGCATTGTTGCTCTGGCAACTTCCAGAAAAGCAGCCGAATTCAAAAACAGCTATACAACCATTGCGGTACTGGGTGCGCTCGCGGCATTCACTTTAAGCTTGCTCTGGACAGTGGCTCCGTCGGCTGACGCAGTGGGATCTCTTGCGAAATACGGCAAACTGCTCCTGCCCCTCCTTATCATGATGCTCATTCATGATCGGCGCGAAGCACTCTATGCGCTTTGCGCATTTGGGGTTGCGCAGCTATTTCTTGTTGCCAGTTCATGGGCTCTTTTTCTCGGTATACCCGTACCTTGGGCTAGCTCCAATATGGCGTTGACACAATATGCAGTCTTCTCCAGCTACCTCGACCAGGGAATCATGAGCGCCGTGTTCGCGGCCCTTTGCTGGAATTTACGGGAAATCGTGCCCGGCAGGTTTGGCCGGCAGTTTGCTGTCGCGGCATGTGCGATCGCGCTGGGCAATGTCTTTTTTGTACTCAACGGACGCAGCGGGTATGCAATTGCCATCGCACTTCTCTCTTTGGCCATCATGTGGGAGCTTCCAAGAAAATATAGGGCAGCCGTTGTGGTTCTGCCTTTCCTGATCGGCCTGGGTCTGTTTGCCAGTTCAGCAAAGGTCCGGGACCGCCTGACGCAGGTTGCCCATGAGGTTCAATCCTATTCGACAAAAGGCGAGTCAGCGACTTCATCCGGAATACGGCTTGCCTTTTGGCGACGCGCGTTGGAAATTGTCGAAGAGAAACCGTTATGGGGCGCGGGTATCGGCAGCTGGAGCACCGAATACAACCGCCTGGAGAAACGGCAAAACCCGGCTCACATTGATATCGCTGGCAACGGAAATCCACACCAGGAATATCTCCTGTGGGGAGTTCAGCTCGGAATCCCCGGCATTGCACTTCTGCTCGCCTTGATGGGGACGGTACTTTTGGATGCATCGCGGATGGAAAAAATCTATGCGCGTGCTACGCTGTGCGTT
Source organism: Polaromonas sp. P1_F8 (assembly GCF_056405635.1). Lineage (NCBI taxonomy): Bacteria > Pseudomonadati > Pseudomonadota > Betaproteobacteria > Burkholderiales > Comamonadaceae > Polaromonas > Polaromonas sp. P1_F8. Next base: position 396,832 of record NZ_JBFUBS010000001.1, read on the forward strand.
CTTGCCGGTCTGGCCATTGCATGTCTTTTCAACTCGTCGCTGTATGACGCACTCATAGGTGACTTCTTCTGTGTCTGCCTGGGTTTGCTTCTTTCCGCCGGTCTGAGCAAGCCACCTGAAGCCGCCGTGCCGCATGGTATGCGAGGGAGTCGCGCTTGAGCACTCCGCCCCCCACTCCTGAAACTCCAGTGGTGCCCAGGCTTTCACTGGCGCGCCGAATTGCCCGCGTATGGCCATACTTCAAGGATTCAAAAGCAGGCTGGGCACTTGCGGTGGGTGCGACCATCGTCGCATCGGCAACCGAACCCCTGGTTCCTGCGCTTCTCAAGCCACTCCTGGATCGCGGCTTTCAGCGTGACGGCTTCAATCTCTGGCTGGTCCCCCTTGCGCTGATTGTTCTGTTTACGCTGCGCGGACTTTCGGGCTTTCTGGCTCAGTTTGCACTTGCAAAAGTCACCAATGACGGATTAACACGATTGCGTGAAGCCATGTTCGGCAAACTGCTGAGCGCACGGCTCAACCTGTTTGCGGACCAGAGTTCCAGTGCAATTGCGAACACCGTGGTGTACGAGGTTTTTAACGGCTCCTCGATGCTGATCAATGCGGTCATGAAACTTGCACGGGACGTACTGACGCTGGTTGCGCTGATCGGTTACCTGGTCTTCCTGAACTGGAAACTGATGTTGATCGTCGCCCTGCTTTTCCCCGCGGTGGCTTTCGTGATCCAGATTCTTTCAAAACGGCTCTACCGATTGACCAAGGAAAGCCAGACTGCGACCGACAACCTCGCGTATGTGGTCGAGGAGAATGTCCTGGCGCATCGCGACGTTCGCTTGCATGGCGCCCAGCAACGTCAGGCCAACCGCTTTGAAGTCCTCAGTCATTCCCTGCGCCGGCTTTCCATGAAATCGACGGCGGCCTACGCGGGGATGAGCGCCATTACGCAGGTGCTGGCCGCCATGGCGCTTTCAGCGGTCATCTCCGTGGCCCTGCTTCAAAGCACAGAAAACACCACAAGTGTCGGCGGCTTCGTGGCATTCGTGACCGCCATGCTGCTACTGATCGCACCGGTGAAAAGCCTTTCGGACGCAGCTACGCCGGTGACCCGCGGCCTTGCTGCGCTGGAGCGTGGACTTGACTTGATGAATCTGACCGAAGACGAATCCGGTGGTGATTTTGTATTGAATCGGGCGCGTGGTGATATCGAGTTCGTCGGTGTGAGCGTAGCCTACAAGGCCGATGCACCACCGGCAATCAACGCGTTGAATTTGTCAGTGAAGGCGGGAGAAACGCTGGCGGTCGTGGGAACTTCGGGATCTGGAAAAACCACACTCGTCAACCTATTACCGCGATTTGTCGACGCGACAGCAGGAAACATCTACCTGGACGGCCGGGAACTCCGGGACTGGAACCTTCAATCGCTCAGAACCCAGTTCTCGTTCGTAAGCCAGCACGTGGTCATGTTCAATAGCAGCATCGCGGAAAACGTCGCCCTTGGCCAATCAGTCGACCGCGACAGGGTTCTGGCATGCCTTGTTGCCGCCAATTTATCCACATTGCTGGCCGAGCTGCCAGCCGGACTCGACACCGTACTGGGTCACAACGCCATGCAACTGTCGGGAGGACAACGCCAGCGGCTTGCCATTGCACGTGCGCTGTATAAAGACGCGCCGATTCTGATACTGGACGAGGCGACTTCAGCACTCGACACAGAGTCAGAACTCGCAGTGCAGGAAGCCATCCGCCGCCTTACATCCAGCCGGACATCACTGGTCATTGCACACCGTCTCTCCACGATTCAACATGCAGACCGCATCATCATGATGGAGGCAGGCCGGATCATCGAGTCTGGCACCCATCTTCAATTGCTGGAAAAAAATGGAGCCTATGCTCACCTTTATCGGCTGGGATTTCAGTCTGCTGCCTGACCATATGAAGTTATCCAGGGTTGTGGATTGCCCGATTTTCCCTAACGGCCCACCGCGGACCGGCCCTTTACCCGAAAGTTTATTGCGATGAGTGTCTCAATCAGCGGCTTTACGTTCATACGCAATGGCGTAAGCCTCGGCTTTCCGTTCGAAGCATCTATCCGCTCCCTGCTGCCCCTGGTCGATGAATTCGTCGTGGCCGTGGGCAAGGGTGAGGACGACACGCTGGAGCGCGTCAAGGCCATCAACGACCCGAAAATCCGCATCATCGAAACGCTGTGGAACGAGCGCATGGCAGACCGCGGATTTGTTTACGCGCAGCAAAAAATGATCGCCCAATATTCCTGCACCGGTGATTGGGCGTTCTACCTGGAAGGCGATGAAGTGGTACACGAAGGCGAGCTTGCCGCCATTCGGGCCAGTGTTGAACGCCATCATGCCAATCCCGCAGTCGAAGCACTGGTGTTTGACTACCATCACTTTTACGGCTCTCCCGACTGGATTTCCATCAGCCCGGGATGGTACCGCCGCGAATGCCGCTTGATTCGCAATACCATTCGAAGCTATGCACCCGATGGCCAGTATTGGCTGGTCACTACACAGCACAAACGGGGGCGTAACCCCCACGGCGCACTTGCTGGTGCGCACATTTACCACTACGGCTGGATACGGCGCAACGAGGAAATGCAGAAAAAGCTGGATCAGGTTAGCAAGTACTGGGGCGAGGCCTCAGCGGCGCAAATTACCTACAGTCAGTTTGATCGCCGGGCTCTGGCCCCTTTTACGGGCACGCACCCCCAAGCGGTGCAGGAATGGCTGGCCACTGAGGCCGAACCGGTCCTGAACATCGACCCGGCTTACAGGCCCACGCCCAAGGAAAACAAATACCACTTCATGCGGCAGGTGGAAACGCTGACCGGGCTGGATTTCAGCCGTAAGCATTTCAAACTGGTGGCTTGACCCACCTGAGTGTCGTCAGGAACCCGCGATCTTCGCCGCAACAGCTGAAAAATACAGCGCCTCCTGCTGCAGCGCGATTTCACGCCACTGGTAGTGCGCGGCAAAGGCCACAGCGCCCTCCGACAGCGTTTCCCGCAACGTCGCCTGGGCAAGCAAATCGCCCAACACCCGCGTCAGTTCACCCGCATCCCGGGGATCATCCAGCATCAAGGCATTCACACCCTGGCTCAGCAGGCCGGAAATACCGCAGTAATTCGGCCCGCTGACCACCACCGGCAGGCCGTGGGCCATGGCCTCCAGCACCACCATCGCAAAGGTGTCCTCGAAGGTGGGGTGCACCAGGATATCGGCGGCCTCGTAGGCCGGACTGACGTCCTTGAGCGCACCCAGGAAAAACACCCGCGCACTCAGTTGGAGCGTCCCAGCCAGCATGCGGAATTCAGCAATATGCGCAGGGTTGCCCACCACCGCCAGTACAACTTCGGCTGGCAGCTGCGTCAGGGCCTGCAGCAAAGCCTCCAGGCCCTTCTTGCGGTAATCGTTGCCCACAAACAGCAGGCAATGGCCGTCCGCCGGCAAACCCAGCCGCCCCCTCGCCTCGCACTTTCGATCCAACGTCACCGGCAAGCTGTGCAGCGTGATGCCCGGAGTCACAACCGAAACCGCCGCGCGGCACGCCGGGTAAGCTGCCCCCATGATGGGCCGCAGGCTTTCAGAGGTCACCACCACCTGCCGGCCTGGGCGTGGCGTATAACGCGCGCGCTCCAGTGCCAGGTAAGCCAGCAGGCGCGGGCTGGTCACGACCTTGATCCAGCGCAGCACAAGACGCAAGCCACTGCGCGCACGGAACAGGTTGTACTTGACCGGCATCACGTGCACCGTCTGTACCTCGCCGTGCCAGGTGTTTTCATGGGAATGCACCACGTCGAAGCCGTGCCGCGTCGCCCACCAGGTGGCCGTGGCAAACCACAGCTGATTCACCCAGCGCGGCTTGCGCAGCGGAGCCGATACCTTGTGATAAGTTACACCGGGCCACTGGTGATCGATTTCCTGCGCGAACACATGCACTTCGTGCCTAGCCGAGAGCTGCTCGACCAGGGCGATGGAATAGCGCTCAGCGCCGCCGCCGGTCGGCGAAAAAGTGCGGTTGAAGACGGCGACGCGCAGTTTCTGGGATGGGGAATCGGGCGGGCTCATTTTTTCCGGCGGTCCTCGTAGGCCGTGGCGATCTTGAGCCAGAACACCGGCAAGGTGGTTGAGCGCAGTACGGGCACCCGCGGCAACTGCAGCAGATCAGCGCCGCTATGGCAGCGACTGCGCTGTGTGGTGGTGGCGGTGGCAAAACCCAGTTCCCGGACCAACTCGACGTGCCTGGCCTCGTAATGGCCGTAGGGATAGCAGAAATGCTCGACCGGCCGGGCTATGACGGCCTCCAGCCCGGTTTTTCCGAGCACCATCTCCTCGCGACAACCAGACTCGTCGGTTTCCAGCAGGTTGACGTGCCGGTGCGTATGCGAGCCAATCTCCTGCCCGCCCGCCACCCATCGTCGGATCTCGGCCTCGTCCATCAGCGGGGTCTGCGGAATGCCGATGTTGTCGTCCCAGATATTGGTTTTGCCCAACAACCCACCGACCGCGTAGCAGGTAGACGAAAAGCCATGCTTCACCAACGCCGGCAGGGCATGCGTGAGGTTGTTCCGGTAGCCGTCGTCAAAGGTGATGCCCACCACCTTGCCCCCGCGCTCGCCGCGCAGGTAGGGCTGCAGCGCGCCCATGGACAGACCCGTGTAGCCGAGCAGCTTGAGCCAGGCCATTTGCCGCGCGAAAGCCGCGGGCGCCACGTAGAGGCCGCGAAACGGGCTGCTGCCCTTTGGCGGCGCCTCGGCGATCTGGTGATAGACCAGGATGGGAATGGGTTGGCGGTTCTGGCTGAACATTGAAAGGGGCATGAAGGTCACAGCAGCACAATGTCGTATTGTTCCTGAGCCATCGCCGCTTCCGCCTGCAGGGAAATGGGTTTACCAATGAAGTCGCTCAGGCTGGCCAGATGCTGGCTCTCTTCATCGAGGAAAAGCTCTATCACCTTGGGCGAAGCCACCACCCTGAATTCGCGCGGGTTGAACTGCCGCGCTTCGCGCAGGATTTCGCGCAGGATGTCGTAGGTCACGCTCCGCGCGGTTTTAACCACGCCTTTGCCCATACAGGCTGCGCAGGGCTCACAAAGCTGATGGGCCAGCGATTCGCGGGTGCGCTTGCGCGTCATCTCCAGCAGGCCCAGCGCGGAAAAACCGTTGACACTGGTCTTGATACGGTCTCGTGAAAGCTGTTTCTGAAATTCGGTCAGCACCGCATCGCGGTGGTTTTCCTTGATCATGTCGATGAAATCGACGATCACAATACCGCCAAGGTTGCGCAGGCGTAGCTGCCGGGCAATCGCCTGCGATGCCTCCAGGTTGGTCTTGAAAATCGTGTCGTCGAAGTTGCGGGCACCGACAAATCCACCGGTATTGACATCGACGGTTGTCAGCGCTTCCGTCTGGTCGATGATCAGGTAACCGCCTGATTTGAGATCGACCCGCCGGCCCAGCGCTTTGGCAATTTCCTCGTCAATGTTGAACAAGTCAAAAATAGGACGTTCGCCGCCGTAGTGCTGAAGCTTCGGCTCGGTTGCCGGCATGAACTCCACAGCAAATGCCTTCAGCTTTTCAAACTGCTCACGTGAATCAATGCGGATTGTCTGCGTTTCCTCCACCACCAGATCACGCAATACGCGCTGCAGCAAATTGAGATCCTGGTGAAGCACAGAGGCGGGAGGTAAACTTATAGATGCATCCTTGATCCGTCCCCAGGTCTTGCGTAGGTAGGTGATGTCCTCTGCCAGTTCAGCGTCTGTCGCATCCTCGCCATTGGTTCTCAGTATGAATCCGCCACCCATGTCTGCAGTCAGGGCCTGAACCCGTTGACGAAGCTCTTCGCGTTGCCTGGGTGGTATTTTTTGCGACACACCGATATGGTTGTCCTGCGGCAAAAACACCAGCAACCGGCCGGCAATGCTGATTTGCGCCGTCAGCCGCGCGCCCTTGGTACCTATCGGGTCCTTGAGGACCTGCACCATGACCGCCTGCCCTTCGAACAGCTGCTTTTCAATCGGCTGTAGCGACGCCATGGCCGGTGACGTCAAGCCGCCAGCTGCCTGGGCATCCGTGTCGGCATGACGGCTGTTGATGCTACTCATGAGGTCTGCCACGTGCAGAAAGGCTGCACGGTCCAGACCGATGTCGATGAAGGCCGACTGCATGCCGGGCAGTACGCGGGCGACCTTGCCCAGGTACACATTGCCGACCAGGCCGCGTTCCAGGGTGCGTTCGACGTGAAGCTCCTGCACCGCGCCGTGTTCGACCACCACCACCCGGGTTTCCTGGGGAGACCAGTTGATCAGGATGTCTTGTTGCATGTCTTTTGGAAAATTGAGTTGGCTGGAGGCGCTAGAGGCGAATGCCCGCGGCCTGCAGCAGTTGGGCGGTTTCCCTCAGCGGAAGCCCCATGATGCCACTGTAGGAGCCGTCGATGCGGCTGATGTGCATCGCCACCCTGCCCTGCACAGCATATGCGCCGGCTTTGCCCATGGGCTCGCCACTGGCCACATAACTGCGGATCTGCGCGGGCGTCAGCGCGTCAAAACTGACACGCGAAGTGCTCAGCGCCTCGAAACGACGGCGCCCGGACTGCACCGCCACGGCGGTCAGCACCCTGTGCGTGCCGTCCGAAAGCTCGCGCAGCATGCGGGCCGCGTCTTTCTCGTCCTCCGGCTTGCCGTAAATCACCCGCCCCATGGCCACCGTAGTGTCCGAACAAAGGATGGGCGCCGGCGGCAGCTTGCGCCGCTTCATGCGGGCAACTGCCGCATCGAGCTTGAGGCCAGTGACACGCTGGACGTAAGTAGCGGGCGCCTCGTTTTTGAGCACCGCCTCCAGCGACTCAGCGTCCTCATCGGCGTCCGGCAGCAGCAGTTCGTGCCGCACGCCCAGTTGCTCCAGCAATTGACGCCGTCGTGGGCTTTGCGAGGCCAGGTAGATAAATTCAGGCATACAGCAGGTTATTCAGGTATTTGGGTATTTGGGTATTTGGGTATTCAAACCAGCAGGGGCCGCGGAACCGGCTTTGCCGGGCCGCAGGCGCAACGGCCCCCTCGGGGGGCAGGAAGCTACACGAAGTGAGCGACCGTGGGGGTTCATCACTCTCTGTGATAGGGGTGATTGATCGTGATGCTCCAGGCGCGGTAAAGCTGCTCAATCAGAAGCACGCGCACCATGGCATGGGGCAAGGTTAGGTCCGACAGGCGCAGGCGCTCGTGCGCGGCCTGCTTGAAACCGGCGTCCAGCCCGTCGGGCCCGCCGATCACGATGGCGACGTCGTCACCGGAGAGTTGCCAGGCCTTGAGTCGTTCAGCCAGTGCCACAGTAGTGACGGCCGTGCCGCGTTCATCGAGCGCCACGACGCGGGTGCCGCGGGCGATGCTCGCTTCTATGCGCCCGCGCTCAGCCGACAGCAGGTTTTCCAGGGTCTTGGAGGCGCGCGGTTCGGTCTTGACGGCTTTGAGCTCGACTTTCAGCTCTGGCGGGAAGCGCTTGGCGTAGTCGTCATAAGCCGTTTGCGCCCAGTCGGGCACTTTCTGGCCGACCGCTACGATCGTGAGCCTCATTTGCTCCGGGACGGAGTTTTCCTGGCGGCGGGTTTGCGGGCTGCCGTTTTAGCGGCGGTTTTCGCTGCTGTTTTCTTCGCCGCCACCTTTTTGGCTACGGGCACTTTGACAATCGGTGTTTTAACCGCAGGCTTTGCCGATGACTTGCCAGGAGCCGCTTTGGCGCCTGCCCGTGCCGGCTTTGCGGCTGGTTCGGTAGCCGGCGTGGCGGCATTGCGCTTGGCGGTCCAGTCATTGGTCTTGCCAACCCGGCCCACATAGCTTGAATCGGGGGCGGTCGGCGCCTTTGCAGGTGCTTTGGTTGCCGATTTCGCGGTGGTCTTTGCGCCTGGTTTCGCACCAGCGCGGGAGACCTTGGGTTTGGCCTCGGGCTCGGCATCGGCTTTGGACGCCTTCACCAGCGGCGCGGGCGCGCCCAGCTTGAGTTTGATGGGTTTGTCGCCCCAGAGCTCTTCCAGGTGGTAGTACTGACGAATGGTCGGCTGCATGATGTGCGCCACGGCGGCGCCGCAATCGACAATGATCCATTCCCCGTTGTCTTCGCCTTCGATGCGCGGCTTGGCAAAACCTGCGTCCCGCACGGCATCCCGCACGCTGGCGGCCAATGCCTTGGTCTGGCGGTTGGAGCTGCCGGAGGCGATGATCACGCGCTCGAACAATGACGTGATGTGCTCCGTGTCAAACACCTGGATGTCCTGCGCCTTGACGTCTTCCAGACCGTCAATGATGGCACGCTGCAGTTTCTGCACGTCCTTTTTGTCGGCGGCGGCGGAGGTTTTGACGGTGGTGGATGTCATGCAGTGTTTTGCTTCGATAAAGTGAGAAATTAATGGGAACCGTACAGCTGGTGAAGTGAAATATAACGCGCAACGGCTTCAGGGACCAACTGGGTAATTCCCTCTGTCACCGCGGCTCCGGAGGCCATTAACTGGCGAATCTGGGTAGCGCTGACAGGCATCAGGGGAAGATTGAGCAGGACAAAACGGTTGCTGCGGCTTTCGTAGGACTCAAATTGAGCTCCAGCCAGCGTGGATTGTGCGCGATCAGCTATACAAATTATAGCAAGGTCAAGAATGTCCTGCCACCGGTGCCATTGCCTGAAGACGGCAAATTGATCCGCACCAATGAACAGGTAAAGCTGGGCGCCCGGATTCTCCTCCTGGAGCACCAAAAGCGTGTCAACGGTGAAAGTCGGCCCGCTGCGTTCAACCTCACGCGCATCCACCCGAACGCCAGAAATATCGCCAAAAGCCAGCCTGGCCATGGCAAGCCTGTGCGCCGGCGAGCTCAAGGCGCGTGACTTGTGCCAGGCGTGGCCGGTCGGGACGACGTACAGGGTATCAAGGCCAAACTGCCGGATCGCCTCCTGCACCAGCGCAACATGTGCGCTGTGCGGCGGATCAAACGCACCGCCAAACATACCGATGCGCTTTTGCGCAGGTGACGGCACTGCCATCAAACCCAGTCCCGTCTTGGCAAAAACTCCGTGTACAGGCGCTCTTCAGGGCTGCCAGCCTCTACGCCCCGCTGATAAGACCAGCTCGCCAGCGGCGGCATGGACATCAGGATCGACTCCGTGCGCCCCCCGGACTGCAAACCAAAGTGCGTGCCACGATCCCATACAAGGTTGAACTCCACGTACCGGCCTCGCCGGTAAAGCTGGAATTCACGCTCCCGCTCACCGTGCGGCGTGTCCTTGCGCCGCTCAACAATTGGCAAATAAGCCTGTAGGAACGCGTCCGCAACACCCTGCATCAGGGCAAAGCTCTGGTCCAGGCCCAGCTCCTGGAAATCGTCAAAGAAAACGCCGCCAATTCCACGCTGCTCCTGCCGGTGCTTCAGGTAAAAGTACTCATCACACCATTGTTTGAACCGGGGGTACTTGTCGTCGCCAAACGGTGCCAGCGCGTCCTTGCAGGTCTGATGGAAATGCACCGCATCCTCCTCAAATCCGTAATAAGGCGTCAGGTCCATGCCTCCACCGAACCAACAGACGGGCTCGCCTGAGCCTGCCACCGGGGTCGCGGCCAGCATGCGCACATTCATATGGACTGTCGGAACGTAGGGGTTTCGCGGGTGGAATACCAGCGAAACCCCCAGGGCCTCAAACGGTGCGCCTGTCAATTCCGGACGGTGCTGCGTTGCCGAAGGCGGCAGCTTGGGGCCCCGCACATGCGAGAACCCGCAGCCGGCACGCTCAAACACCTGGCCCTGCTCCAGGATCATGGTGATTCCGTTACCTTGCAACGTCTCGCCGGGCGATTTCTGCCAATGGTCAGCCGTAAAGGGCTGGCCGTCGATCCCGGAAACCGCGCCGGTGATGCGCTGCTGCAGCGCCAACAGAAAGTCTCGAACGCTTGAAATATCGGTCATGCTGCAGTGTTACCCGAAGGGCGGAGGGAAAAACCAGCGCTCATTTGGCGATCAAGACTTGACCGCGCGCCAGCCGATGTCTTTGCGGTACTGCGCACCATCAAATCCAATGTCCTGGGCAACTTCGTAGGCACGTTGCTGCGCGGCTTTCACCGTGCTGCCGAGCGCCGTCACACACAGGACCCGGCCGCCAGCCGTTACCGTCGCGTCGCCCTGCTTGCGTGTTCCGGCATGAAACACCATCGCGTCTTCGGCCGCATCGGCGCCTTTTTGCAACCCATGAATCACGTCACCCTTGCGCGGGCTCAGCGGATAGCCGTACGCGGCCATCACCACCCCCAGGGCTGGCCGGCGGTCCCAGTCCAGTTCGATCTGGTCCAGCGCACCCGAGGTGGCGGCCATCATCACCTCATACAGGTCGGTTTTGAGGCGCATCATGATCGGCTGCGTCTCCGGGTCGCCCATGCGGCAGTTGAATTCCAGTGTTTTCGGTTTGCCTTCCGCATCAATCATCAGGCCGGCATACAAAAAGCCGGTGAACGGAATGCCGTCTTTTTCCATGCCCTTGATGGTCGGCAGGATGATCTCGCGCATGGCGCGGCCGTGCACTTCGGGGGTAACGACCGGGGCCGGTGAATACGCGCCCATGCCGCCGGTATTGGGGCCTTCGTCGCCGTCCAGCAGGCGCTTGTGGTCCTGGCTGGTCGCCATGGCGGCCACATTCTTGCCGTCGCACATCACGATGAAACTGGCTTCTTCACCCTGCAAAAATTCTTCAATCACCACGCGCGCGCCACCTTCGTTGTGCGCCACGCCAAGCGGGTTGAAGTCGGGGTTCGGTGCCAGCATGAATTCGATGGCCTCGTGTGCCTCATGCAGCGTCATGGCCACCACCACGCCCTTGCCGGCCGCCAGACCGTCAGCCTTGACGACGATGGGTGCGCCTTTTTCGTCCACATAGGCGTGGGCCGCCGCGGCGTCGGTGAAGGTTTCATATTCAGCCGTCGGAATACCGTGGCGCTTCATAAAGGCCTTGGAGAACGCCTTGGAGCTCTCCAGCTGCGCCGCCGCCTTGGTCGGGCCGAAGACCCGCAAGCCGTGCGCGCGGAACTCGTCAACAATGCCGGCCGCAAGCGGCTGCTCGGGGCCTACCACCGTCAGCGCGATCTTTTCGGCCAGCGCCCATTCGCGCAGCGCCTTCACGTCGGTGATGTCAACATTTTCAAGACGCGCATCCAGCGCAGTGCCGCCATTGCCTGGGGCGACATACACCGCCTGAACCTTGGGAGACTGCGCCAGTTTCCAGGCCAGGGCGTGCTCACGGCCACCGCCGCCCACCACTAAAACTTTCATGCTGCTGCTTTCATTGTGTGCCTGGCCTTGCTTTTGCTGTTGTGGTGTTGTTGCTTCATTGTGGCTGCGTGTTTGGTTTGCTTATTCAGACAACTCGGCGTTATGGAACACATCCTGGGTATCGTCCAGGTCTTCCAGCACGTCCAGCAGTTTTTGCATCTTGCGGGCATCCTCGCCGGCAAGTTCTATGGTGTTGTCGGCGCGCATGGTGACTTCGGCAATCTCGGGCTTGAGGCCGGCGGCTTCCAGCGCGTTCCTCACGGCTTCAAAGCCCGTGTAAGGCGTCAACACCTCAATGGCACCGTCTTCATGCGTGATGACGTCGTCGGCGCCGGACTCCAGCGCGACTTCCATGATCTTGTCTTCGCTGGTGCCGGGCGCAAAAATCAGCTGGCCGCAGTGCTTGAACTGGAAAGCCACCGAGCCTTCGGTGCCCATGTTGCCGCCATGTTTGGAAAAAGCGTGCCGCACTTCAGCCACGGTACGCACCTTGTTATCGGTCATGCAGTCCACGATGATGGCCGCGCCGCCGATGCCGTAGCCTTCATAACGCACTTCTTCGTAATGCACGCCTTCCAGGCTGCCCGTGGCCTTGGCAATGCCGTATTTGACGTTCTCATTGGGCATGTTGGCCGCCTTGGCCTTGTCCACTGCCAGACGCAGACGCGGATTCGTGCCCAGGTCGCCGCCGCCCATGCGGGCCGCCACCATGATTTCACGCATCACACGGGTCCAGATGCGCTGGCGCTTTTCATCCTGGCGCCCCTTGCGGTGTTGAATATTCGCCCATTTACTGTGACCGGCCACGAAGAATCCCTTTTCAGACTGATTAATTGATTTAATCTACAACCCGCATTTTACTTTTTCACTCCAGGACACCCCATGGCCGAGCCGTTACTGATTGCCAAGCACGATTCCATCCACTGCGAGATCCTTCCCGCGCTGGCCAACCGCCATGGGCTGATCACCGGAGCCACCGGCACCGGCAAGACCGTCACGCTGCAAACACTGGCCGAAAACTTCTCGAAAATCGGTGTCCCGGTCTTCATGGCCGACGTCAAAGGGGACCTGACCGGCATCAGCCAGGCCGGCACCATCGGCGACAAAATGGCCGGCATCCTCAAGGAACGCGGCATCGACCTTCCCGAATCGCTGGCCTGCCCCGCCACGCTATGGGACGTCTTCGGCGAACAGGGTCACCCCGTGCGCGCCACCATTTCCGACATGGGCCCGCTGCTGCTGGGCCGCATGCTCAACCTCAACGAAACCCAGGCCGGCGTGCTCAACCTGGTGTTCAAGATTGCCGACGACAACGGCATGCTGCTGCTGGACCTCAAAGACCTGCGCGCCATGCTGCAGTACGTCGGCGACAACGCCAGCGAGTTCACCACCAAGTACGGCAACGTCAGCGCCGCTAGTGTGGGCGCCATCCAGCGCGGGCTGCTGCAGGTCGAAAGCCAGGGCGGCGACAAGTTCTTCGGCGAGCCCATGCTCAACATCAGCGACTTCATGCAAACCGTTGATGGCAAAGGGGTGATCAACATACTGGCCGCCGACAAGCTCATGAACTCGCCGCGCCTCTACGCCACCTTCCTGCTGTGGATGCTGTCCGAGCTGTTCGAACAACTGCCTGAAATTGGCGACCCGGACCAGCCCAAGCTCGTCTTCTTCTTTGACGAGGCCCACCTGCTCTTCAACGAAGCGCCCAAGGTGCTGGTCGAGCGCATCGAGCTGGTGGTGCGCCTGGTGCGCTCCAAGGGAGTCGGCGTGTATTTTGTGACGCAAAACCCATTGGACATTCCCGATTCGGTGCTGGCCCAGCTTGGCAACCGGGTGCAGCACGCCCTGCGCGCCTTCACCCCCCGCGACCAGAAAGCCGTCAAGGCCACCGCCCAGACCATGCGGCAAAAGCCCGGCCTCGACATCGAAACCGCGATCACCGAACTGGCCGTTGGCGAGGCCCTGGTGAGCTTTCTCGACAGCAAGGGCCGTCCCAGCGTGACGGAACGCGTTTACGTGCTGCCGCCCGGCAGCCAGATCGGTCCCATCACACCGCCACAACGCCAGCTGCTGCTGCAAAACTCACTGGTGGCCGGTGCCTACGAAAAGACCGTAGACCGCGAATCGGCCTACGAAGCCATCAAAGGCCGCGCGGAAGTCGCAGCCACGGAAGCGGCCAAAGCTCCCCAGGGCGGCGCGGCCGGGCAAACCGATTCAGGCGGCATCATGGGCGGACTCAACGACGTCCTGTTCGGCACCACGGGCCCGCGCGGCGGCAAACACGACGGCCTGGCGCAAAGCATGGCCAAGTCCGCCGTGCGCACCATGGGCTCAGCCGTGGGCCGGGAAATCATCCGCGGCGTCCTCGGCAGCATCTTCGGCGGCAAAAAACGCTGAGCCTGCGCACAGACCCGGTGCGTTCGGCCGGGCCTGTCGCAAATTAACGACCCGGCAAAACTGCCGGGCTTGTCAATCCCGGCACGCATGGCTACATTGGATTTTTTAAGGATCCGCAATGCCTGTTGAAGTTGCCGCCAAGTCACCTGATTCAAGGCCGGCTACCCCTGTGCCTGTTTCTTCGCCCGTCTCCACTTCTGCCCCCACAGTTCCGGCCAGCCCTGCGGCCTCCCACATCCGATTGACCTCTCACGCGGGAGGTTATGGCGCCTTGCCCATCCGCTGGGCCGCCGCCACTGCCACCGAACGCGGCCCGGTGGTGGGCACTACCACCAAACGCAGCCACCGCAACGTCATCGGCACGCACAGCGGCTCGTACAGCGTCTACCGCGCGCTCGCCGTTGCTTCCGGCGCGCTCAAGGCCAGCCACAAGGCCGACCTCACCAACACCTCGCCGACCGACGTGATCGGCCCCTACCCGCAATGGAGCGAGCCCGGCCGCATCGTCGCCATGGACCCATGGGGCGCGATGGTGGCCGACGTTTTTTCCAGTGAGCTGGCAGCGGGCTACGACATCCGGCCAACCATCGCGGTAACCCAGGCCCACGTGATCCTGCCCGAGGTGATCGAAGCCCTGCAGTCCGGCAGGCTCAAGGCCGACGGCAAGTTTTTGACAGCCGGCGGCGCGGCCATGGTGACCAAGGTCGCCGTTGAACCGGTCTGGTACCTGCCCGAAATTGCCCGGCGCTTTGGCTGCAGCGAAACCGATTTGCGCCGCGTGCTGTTTGAAGAAACCGGCGGCATGTACCCCGAGCTCGTCACCCGCAGCGACCTGGAAGTCTTCCTGCCGCCCATCGGCGGCCTCACGGCCTACATCTTTGGCCGCCCGCGCGACCTGGCCAACCCCGATGTCGAACTCACCGCCCGCGTGCATGACGAATGCAACGGCTCCGACGTCTTCGGCTCAGACATCTGCACCTGCCGCCCCTACCTCACACACGCCATTGAAGAGTGCATCCAGGGTGCCCAGCGCGGCGGCGTAGGCCTGGTGTCCTATTTCCGCAAGGAGGGCCGGGCGCTCGGCGAAGTCACCAAATTCCTGGTCTACAACGCCCGCAAGCGCCAGGTGGGCGGCGACACCGCCGACCAGTACTTCAACCGCACGGAATGCGTGGCCGGCGTGCAGGACATGCGCTTCCAGGAACTCATGCCAGACGTGCTCAACTGGCTGGGCATCCGCAAGATCCACCGGCTCGTTTCCATGAGCAACATGAAGTACGACGCCATCACCCGCTCGGGCATCGAGGTAGTTCAGCGCATCAATATTCCCGAGCACATGATCCCGGCCGACGCCCAGGTCGAAATGGACGCCAAGATGGCCGCAGGCTATTTCACCCCCGGCGCGGTGCCCGACGCCGAAGAACTGAAAAAAGCCAAGGGCCGGGGGCTGGATGTCTGAAACCACACCTGCTCCTGACAGTCCCAGCAACCCCGCCAACGCCACCTACACCATCGCCGGAAACCTGCGCGGGATCAGCGCCGCCGCAGAATTGCGTTCCACCAGAACCATACGCGCCCGCGCCTCTGCCCTGCTTGAGCGCGCACGCCGCGGCGAATCCGCCTGGTTTACCGTCAACGACGGCGCCATGACCACCGCCGCTGCGCTGGTTGCTGAAATCACCCGCGCCCGCTACCCGGACCTGGACATTCCGTACCACAGCCGCTGGCGACATTTTGAAGCTGGCGGCATTGACCGCCTGGGTTTACTCAATGCAGCACTGGCATCCGCCACGCCTGCCGGGCGCGCCCGCGCGCAGATTGACCTCGCGCTCATCAGCGTGCTGCTGGACGCCGGTGCCGGCGCCCAGTGGCACTACCTCGAAGCCGCCCAGGGAGAGCATCCCTGCAGCGAATACAGCCGTTCCGAAGGCCTGGGGGTGGCAAGTTTTCACGCCTTTATGGCTGGGCTCTTTTCCAGCGATCCACAGCAACCGCTGCAGGCCGATGCCCTCAAGCTCAAAACCATTACCGCAGACCAGCTTGCCCTGGCTTTTCAGGTCACGCCCGAAAACCCGCTGATCGGCCTCGAAGGCCGCGCCGCGCTGCTGCGGCGCCTCGGCCAGGCACTTCAGGACCAGCCTGCGCTCTTTGGCCAGCGCGGCCGTCCCGGCCATTTGTTTGAAGCGCTGGCGCAACCCGGGCAAAGTGCTATCGAGGCGCACGAGCTGCTGTCGGTGCTGCTCACCAGCCTCTCGTCTATTTGGCCAGCCCAAAATGTCATGGGCAACATTCCCCTGGGCGACTGCTGGCAGCACAGCGCGGCAGGCGACGATGAATCCGAAAAAGCTGGGCCCAGCCATGGCTGGATGCCTTTCCACAAGCTGTCGCAGTGGCTCACCTATTCACTGCTGGAGCCTTTCGAGTGGGCCGGTGTGCAGGTCAAAGGGCTAGACGCGCTGACCGGCCTGCCCGAATACCGCAACGGCGGCCTGTTCCTCGACGCCGGTGTGCTGGTGCTGAAAGACCCGGCCCAGGCTGGGCGCCTGCATGCCGCCGGCGACGAACTCATTGTCGAATGGCGCGCCCTCACCGTGGCCCTTCTCGACGAGCTCGCGCCACTGGTGCGTGAGCAGCTGGGATTGACCGCCGAGCAGATGCCGCTGGCCTGCGTGCTCGAAGGCGGCACCTGGGCCGCAGGGCGTGCACTGGCACAGCAATTGCATCAAGGTTTGCCGCCCCTGAACATCGAAAGCGACGGCACCGTATTCTGAACATCGATCCCGAAAGATGCGCGGACCCGACGGGCACAGGCACAGGTAAAAGCAGAATAAAAATAACAACCGAACAAAACAAAGACAGAACACAGAGGCACACAAGAAAATGACCATCCAGAGCAACAAAGTCCACCTGATCGACCACCCGCTGGTACAGCACAAGCTCACCCTGATGCGCCGTAAGGACGCCTCCACCAACACCTTCCGCACCCTGCTCAACGAGCTCAGCATGCTGATGGCCTACGAGGTCACGCGTGACATGCCGATGCAGGACATCGAGATCGAGACCCCGCTCGAAATCACCACCTCCAAAGTCATCGACGGCAAGAAGCTGGTGTTTGTCTCTATCCTGCGCGCCGGCAACGGCATTCTTGAAGGCATGCTCAGCGTGGTGCCCGGCGCCCGCGTCGGCCACGTCGGCCTGTACCGCGACCCGAAAACCCTGACGGCGGTCGAGTACTACTTCAAGATGCCGCACGACATGGAAGAGCGCGACATTGTCGTGGTCGACCCAATGCTCGCCACCGGCAACTCGGCCATCGCGGCGGTCGAGCGGCTCAAGGAGCTCAACCCCAAGTCCATCAAGTTCGTCTGCCTGCTGACCTGCCCCGAAGGCATCAAGGCCCTGCAGACCGCCCACCCGGACGTGCCCATCTACACCGCCGCCATTGACCGCGAACTCAACAGCCATGGCTACATCCTGCCGGGCCTGGGCGACGCGGGCGACCGCATTTTCGGAACGAAGTAATGCACACCCCTGTCGGACGCTCACTGCGTGTAGCGCCTTCTCCCCTTGCAGGGGACTGCGCCTGCGGCCCGGCAAAGCCGGTTCCGCGGCGCCGGCTGGAAAAAGCGGAAGCCTCTTGATTTCTTGCCACTGTTTTTCCTGAATCTGAACCCACCAACCCGGAGAGTCCCATGCCTCAGACCTTCAAGCGCCGCCAGCTCGTTCTATTGGCCACCGCCCTCGCAGCCGCCCTGCCCGGCTTTGCCCTTGCCCAGGCAGCCAAGCCCAAGGTTGCGGCCATCTACACCGTGCCGTTTGAGCAGCAATGGGTCAGCCGCCTGCACAAGGCGCTCAAAGCCGCCGAAGCGCGCGGGGAGATCGAATACAAGGCCACTGAAAACGTCTCCAATGCCGACTACGAACGTGTCATGCGCGAATACGCCACGGCCGGCAACGCGCTCATCGTCGGCGAAGCTTTTGCAGTGGAAGCCGCGGCCCGCAAGGTCGCCAAGGACTTCCCGAAAGTATCTTTCCTCATGGGCTCGTCGGGCAAGGTGCAAGCGCCCAACTTCTCGGTGTTCGACAACTACATCCAGGAGCCCGCCTACCTCTCCGGCATGATCGCCGGCGGCGTGACCAAGAGCAACAAGATCGGCATGGTCGGCGGTTTCCCGATTCCTGAAGTCAACCGCCTGATGAATGCCTTCATGGCCGGCGCGAAAGAAACCAACCCCAAGGTCGAGTTCAGCGTGAGCTTCATCAACAGCTGGTTTGACCCGCCCAAAGCCAAGGAAGCCGCTTTCGCCATGATCGACAAGGGCGCTGACGTGATGTACGCCGAGCGCTTTGGCGTGAGCGACGCCGCCAAGGAAAAAGGCAAGCTGGCCATCGGCAATGTGATCAACACACAAGACAAATACCCCGACACCGTGGTGGCGTCAGCCCTCTGGAACATGGAGCCCAGCATCGACCGCGCCATCAAGGCCGTCAAGGAAGGCAAGTTCAAGGCCGAGGACTACGGCCCCTATTCCATGATGAAGTACAAGGGCTCCGAACTCGCCCCGCTGGGCACCTTCGAGAAAAAGGTGCCCGCCGACATCGTCGCCAAGGTCAAGGCCAAAGAAGCCGATATCCTGGCCGGCAAGTTCACCGTCAAGGTCGACGACGGCCAGCCCAAGTCCACCGCCAAATAAGCCGGCGTTTCACCGCCCCACCTGAAAACGCCGTATGCATTCCCTGTTTTGCCTGCGGCGTTTTCTTTTCAGCCAGCCCGTTGCCTGGCGGGCCGCGGCGCCGCTGGCCTTCCTGGCTCTCCTGTCATTTGGCCTTTGGGGGTGCGCCGGCCCGGCGCCTGCCCCGCCCAATCCGCCAGGCACAGTTGCCGGCGTTCCCGTCCGGCTCGACGCCACACCCCGGATCGCGGTGATGTCGGCTTTTCAGCCCGAACTGACCCTGTTGCTCAACCGCTTGCAAGGCCCCGCCAGGCACCGCATCAACGGCGTTGACTTCACCACTGGCACCCTGCAGGGCAAGCCGGTCGTACTGTTCCTTTCCGGCATCAGCATGGTCAATGCGTCCATGAACACGCAGCTGGTGCTGGACCGCTTCAACATCACCCACATCGTCTTCAGCGGCATCGCCGGCGGCGTCAACCCGTCCCTGCACATCGGCGATGTCAGCGTCCCCACCCAGTGGAGCCAATACCTGGAAGTGCTGATGGCACGCGAAACTTCGCCGGGCCGCTTCACCATCCCGCCGCGCATGGAGGCGCAGACCCTGGCGCCCTTCGGCATGCTGCACCCGCGCCCGGTCGAAACACGCACCGCCGCCAACCCGGCGCCTGTACGCAAGTTCTGGTTTGAAGTCGACTCCGGGATGCTCGAGGTTGCCAGGGGCATGGGCAACATCGAACTAGGTGCCTGCAACGCAGGGGTATGCCTCACGCACAAACCGCAATTGATGGTGGGCGGCAACGGCGTGTCGGGCCAGGCCTTTGTCGACAACGCCGCTTTCCGCGAATACGCCTTCAAGACCTTTCAGGCCAACGTACTCGACATGGAAACCGCCGCCGTGGGCATGGTGGCCTACAGCAACAGCGTGCCTTACATCGCCTTCCGGTCGCTCAGCGACCTGGCCGGCGGCGGTGAAGCGGCCAACGAAATGGTGACCTTCATGAACATCGCTGCCGACAACTCGGCGAAGGTGTTGCTGGCGTTCCTGGCCGCCTGGAAATAGCATGCCCGAGCTCGCCGGCATTGACCACATCTACATTGCCGTGAGCAACATGGCGGAATCGGAAGCGTTCTACGACAAGCTCATGCTCAAGGCACTCAGCTGCCGCAAAAACACCTTCACGATCGGCGGTGACCCGCACATCCAGTACTACAACCGCCACTTCGGTTATGTACTGCGGCCTGCCCGCTCGCAAGCCGGGCACGACTCATACTCGCCCGGCCTTCACCATTTCTGCCTGCGCGTAGACACCATCGAAGACGTGGCCGAATGCGCACGGCTGCTGCAGGCCTCAGGCATCAACGCCAGCGAGCCGCACAACCACAGCGAATACGCACCCGACTACTGGGCTACTTTTTTCACCGACCCCGACGGCCTTCGTCTGGAGATCACCAACTACCGCCAGGAGCGGCGCGACCGGCATGACCACTGGGAATCCCTCGGCTGAAAACGCGCAACCGCCGGTGCTGCGGCCCGTGTTGATCTGAAAGCCACATTGCTAAACCCTACTTCTTTCGGATGACCGCGCCCCTCCTCCCTGTTCTACGGCTCGTCTTGCTACCCGGAATGGATGGCACAGGAGATTTGCTCGCACCGCTGGTCAACGCACTGGCGCCATCCATGCAAGTTGAAGTCGTGCGCTACCCTGGACATGACGCGCTGGGCTATGACGACTTGCACACGTTCATCCTGGCGCGCATGACCGTAGCGCCATTCGTATTACTGGGTGAATCTTTTTCCGGGCCTTTGGCCATTTCCATTGCAGCTACCCGGCCTGCCGGCTTGCGTGGAGTGATCCTGAGCTGTACTTTTGCGCAAAATCCCCGCCCTGCCTTTTCCTTTGTCTCCCATCTTGCGGACAACTGGGTGTCCCGGAAAATCCCTCCGCATCTTCTGACCCGCCTTGTCAGCCCCTTTTTGCTCGGTAGATTTGCATCTACCCAGTTGAGAAACTCTCTTGAACAGGCACTGCGGCAGCTTTCACCGCAAGCGATGGCCAAGCGAACTCAAGCGGTTCTTCATGTGAATGTGAGGGATAAACTCAAACAGCTCCACGTGCCGGTGATGTATCTGCAAGCAACGCAGGATCGGGTGGTTCCTGCATCTGCCGCGCAATCCCTGAAGCAAGACCTTCCGTCCATGGAGATCGTAAAAATAGAAGGCCCGCATTGCCTTTTGCAAGTCTCACCAGCTCCCGCCGCGTTGGCCATTCAGTCGTTCTGCCGCACGCTGGGGTCTGCCTCGTCATGACGGCCCCCGTTCTTCGCCTCAGCGGCATCACCAAACGCTTCGGCCCGCTGGTTGCCAACGACGCGATTTCGCTCGAGCTGCGCGGCGGTGAAATCCTCGCGCTGCTCGGTGAAAACGGCGCCGGCAAGTCCACGCTGGTGTCCATCCTCTTTGGCCACTACACAGCCGACGAAGGCCACATCGAAATCTTTGGCCAGTCGCTGCCACCGGGTAACCCCAAGGCCGCGCTGGCGGCGGGTGTCGGCATGGTGCACCAGCATTTCACGCTGGCCGACAACCTCAGTGTGCTCGACAACGTGATGCTGGGCAGCGAGCCGCTGTGGCAACTGTTTTCACGCCGCAGAGCAGCCCGTGCCAGGCTGCTGGACGTGGCCCGGCGCTTTGGCCTGCCCGTGGCGCCCGATGCCAAGGTGGGCAGCCTCTCGGTCGGTGAACGCCAGCGTGTCGAGATCCTGAAAGCGCTGTACCGCGGTGCACGCATCCTGATCCTGGACGAACCCACCGCCGTGCTGACGCCGCAGGAAAGCGAGGCGCTTTTCGATACGCTGGGCCAGATGGTGGCGCAAGGCCTGTCCATCATTTTCATCAGCCACAAGCTCGGCGAGGTGCTGCGCGTGTCGAACCGGGTGGCTGTGCTGCGCGGTGGCAAGCTGGTGGCCGAAGCACCTGCCGCCGGCACCAGCCAGGCGCAGTTGGCGCAATGGATGGTCGGCCACGCCGTCACCACCACACAACGCCGCCCCGCGCCGTCAACCGGCCTGCCGGTCTGCACGCTGGAAGGCGTCAGCACGGCCGATGCGGGGCAAGACCGCCTGGATGGCGTTTCGCTTCAGCTCAAGGCCGGTGAAATCGTCGCCATTGCGGGCGTCTCAGGCAACGGCCAGCTCGCCCTGGCCGACTTGTTGTGCGGCACCCGCGCCGCCAGCCAGGGCTCCGTGACATTTCTGGGCCAACCCATGAAGACCTCGCCAGCCTGGCTGGTCACCCAGGGCGTGGCTCGCATCCCCGAAGACCGGCACGGCGTCGGCGTGGTTGGCGACCTCAGCGTCTGGGAAAACGCGGTGTCAGAGCGCTTGCGCAGCCCGGCGTTTTCCAAAGTGCTGTGGGTCAAGCGCAAGGCCGCGCAGGCCCATGCGGCCCGCATCATGCGCGAGTTTGACGTGCGCGGCGGCGGACCGGACACCGCGGCGCGCTCGCTGTCGGGCGGCAATATGCAAAAGCTCATCCTCGGGCGGGCGCTCGTGGCCCCCACACTTTTCACTTCGCGTACTGCGCTGCCCCCCGAGGGGGCTATTTTTCCTAGGGGCGGTCCGTCGGAAAAATGTTTCCCCTCTTCCGAAACCGCACCCCAGCCGGCCAAACTGATCATCGCCCACCAGCCCACCTGGGGCCTGGACATCGGCGCCGTTGCCTATGTGCAGCAGCAACTGATCGCCGCGCGAGACGCCGGCGCGGCCGTGCTGGTCATTTCTGACGACCTGGACGAAGTGATGGCGCTCGGCGACCGCGTGGCGGTGATGCACGCGGGCCAGCTGACGGAGGCTCTGCCCGCCGAAGCCTGGACACGCGAGGCCATTGGGCTGGCCATGGCTGGAGCCAATGGGGGTGACTCGAGCGCCGCCGGGCCGCCCCAAGGAGCGAGGGCCCCCTCGGGGGGCAGCGCATTACACGAAGTGAAAAGCGTGGGGGCCAACCAGTTATGAGGCTGGAGAAAAGAACACAAACCTCAAAGCTGGCCCTGGTGCTCGCGCCCATAGGCGCCATCGTCTTCACCTTGCTGATCAGCGCACTGCTGGTGCTATGGGCCGGCGCGCCGCTGGGCCAAACCTATGTGCTGCTGTTCAAGGGCGGCTTTGGTTCCGTCTTTGCCCTCAGCGAAACCTTCACCCGTGCAGTGCCCCTCATCCTGACCGGCCTGGCCGCCACGGTGGCCTTCAAGGCGCGGCTTTTCAACATTGGCGCCGAAGGCCAGCTTTATGCCGGCGCGCTGGCCGCCGTGGCTGTGGGCGGCATGCATGGGGGTACCGGTTTTGAGCTCCCCACCTGGCTGCTGTTCGGGCTGATGATGCTGGCCGCCGCCGTTGCCGGCGCGCTGCTGTTGCTGGGCCCGGCCCTGTTGAAGGCCCGGCTGGGGGTCGATGAAGTCGTCACCACCCTGCTGCTTAATTTCATCATGCTGCTGTTTGTGTCGGTCATGCTCGACGGCCCCATGAAAGACCCGACTGCCATGGGCTGGCCGCAAAGCGTGGCGCTGCAGGGTGATCTGGAGCTTTCCAGGCTCGTCGCGCAGACACGCATCCACACCGGCCTGCTGTGGGCCGCCGCGCTGGCTGTGGCGCTGTGGGCCTTGCTGAAATACACCGTGCTGGGCTTTGACATACGCGCCGTGGGCGCCAACGCCAAAGCCGCGGCGTTCGCCGGCGTACCCGTCACCCGCACGGTCGTGCTGGTTGCGCTTCTCTCGGGCGCTCTGGCCGGGCTGGCCGGCGCCATCGAGGTAGCCGGCCGCACCAGCTATGTCACGCTCGACATGTCACCCGGCTACGGCTACACCGGCATCGTGATCGCCATGCTGGCCGCACTGAGCCCCCTGGGCGTTCTGGCGGCAGCCGTGTTTGTGGCGGGCGTGCTGGTCGGCGCCGACACCATGAGCCGGGCCGTGGGCGTGCCGACCTATATCGCCGACGTCATCGTGGCGGCTTCGCTGATTTCCGTGCTGGTGGCCACGTTGATGACGCAATACCGGCTGGTAGTCAAAGAAAAAGGCCGGGCCGCATGAAATTCTTCAGCACCCGCGCCCTGCCAACCCATGCGGCTGCACAGACTGAGGCTGTGCGCGAAATTCTTAAGAAAATAATAGCCACAAGCCAATTAAGACGGGCGCAAGCAGCTATTAAATTGATAGCGTCGACAGTCTGCATACCGGTGGGAAAAGGCTTCCTGTATGGCTGAAATGCTCGACATCCTTGCCGCGGCGCCCTTCTGGATCGCCGTGCTGCGCATCGCCACGCCGCTCATCCTGGGCACTCTGGGCGTGTTGCTGTGTGAACGTGCCGGCGTGCTCAACCTGGGTATCGAGGGCATCATGGTCGCTGGCGCCTTCAGCGGCTGGCTGGCCGTGTACGGCGGCGCGCCGCTGTGGGCAGGCGTGGGTGTGGCGGCACTTACAGGTGCGGTGTTTGGCCTGCTGCACGCTTTTCTGACGGTCGGCCTGGCACTGTCGCAGCACGTATCCGGGCTTGGCATCACCCTGCTGGCCACCTCGCTCAGCTACTACGGCTACCGCGTCAGCTTTCCCAAAGTCGACACGCCACCCACCATCACACCCTTCGTCCCCATGCATTGGCTCGACGGCTTTCCCGGCGGCGGGCTCAACGTGCTGGCCGCGCAAACCCCACTCACGCTGCTGGCGCTACTGCTGGTGCCGCTGATCACCTGGCTGCTCTACCGCACACCGGCCGGCCTGGCCATCCGCATGGTCGGCGAGAACCCCCAGGCCGCCGAAGGCCAGGGCGTCTCCGTCGCGGCCACCCGCACCGCCGCCATCGTGGCCGGCTCGGCGCTCATGGGCGTGGCGGGCTCCTTCCTCACGCTGTCGGCGTTTAACGCCTTTTTCTTCAACATGGTCAATGGCCGCGGCTGGGTGTGCGTGGCACTGGTGGTGTTTGCCTCGTGGCGGCCCGGCAAGGCGCTGCTGGGCGCGCTGCTGTTCGCTTTCTTCGACGCACTGCAGCTGCGCCTGCAAACCTCGGGCATCGTGAATGTGCCCTATCAGGTGTACCTGATGCTGCCCTACGCCCTCTCCATCCTGGCGCTGGTGCTGGTGGCGCGCAAGGCGGCGTATCCTCAGGCGTTGATGAAACCTTATCGAAAAGGCGAGCGCTGATGACGACGACACCCCTTGCCCCACGCGGCACGCTGCTGGCCGCCTTGCTGGTACTGGGCTGCGCCAACGCGCAGGCGCTGGGCAGTGACTACAGCTACGACAGCTTCAAGACCCCCGACGCTGTAAGCTGGGTGCAGATGTGCGGCACATGGGGCAAGGACCACCAGGGCACCTACCGCGTCGTGCACGCCGACCAGTACGCACAATCATTCCTCTACATCCAGTGGATGACACGCGACGCCAACGGCAGCCTGCATGCCGGGCACACCGTGGGGATCGCCGAACTGAACAACGACCACTCGGAGATCATGCTCAGCGGCCTAACATGCCGCACAACGCCGCGCGGCATCACGCTCACGGCGCGCGCCGCCTCAGGCCATGACGACAAGTTGCGCCGCGTCACTATCGAGGTCGGTCCGGCCAATGGCCAGTACCGCTACCGCGCGCAACGCGCACACTGAAACCCAATACATCTTCACTGCCATGCTCGACCTCCTCATCACCCACGCCAGCCTGCCCGATGGCCGCAACAACATCTCCATTGCCGTGCAAAACGGGAAGATCACCGAGGTCAGCGAAGGCCCCATCACTGGCGCGCAAGCCCGCGAGACGGTAGACGCCGAGGGCTACCTGCTCAGCCCGCCCTTCGTCGACCCGCACTTCCACATGGACGCCACGCTGAGCTACGGCCTGCCACGTGTCAACGAAAGCGGCACGCTGCTCGAAGGCATCGCACTGTGGGGCGAACTGAAGCCCCTGCTCACAGCCGAAGCGCTTATCGAACGTGCCCTCACCTACTGCGACTGGGCCGTCGCCAAAGGCCTGCTGGCCATTCGCAGCCATGTCGACACCAGCGACCCGAGCCTGCTGGCGGTAGACGCATTGCTCGAAGTCAAGAAGCAGGTCGCGCCGTACATTGACCTGCAACTGGTCGCCTTCCCGCAAGACGGCGTGTTGCGAACCAAAGGCGGCATCAACAACCTGGAGCGCGCACTCGACAAAGGGGTGGACGTGGTCGGCGGCATCCCGCACTTTGAGCGCACCATGGCCGACGGCGCCGCCGGCGTGAAGCTGCTCTGCGAAATTGCGGCCGAACGCGGCCTGCTGGTCGACATGCACTGCGATGAATCCGACGACCCGCTTTCACGCCACATCGAAACCCTGGCTTACGAGGCCCAGCGCCTGGGCCTGCAGGGCCGCGTCAACGGCAGCCACTGCACCTCCATGCACAGCATGGACAACTACTATGTCAGCAAGCTGCTGCCCCTGATCGCCGAAAGCGGCGTCAGCGTCATCGCCAACCCCCTCATCAACATCACCTTGCAAGGCCGCCACGACACCTACCCCAAACGCCGCGGCATGACCCGCGTGCCCGAACTGATGGCCGCAGGCGTCAATGTCGCCTTCGGCCACGACTGCGTGATGGACCCCTGGTACGGCATGGGCAGCGGCGACATGCTGGAAGTCGCTCACATGGGCCTGCACGTGGCGCAGATGACGAGCCAGAAAGGCATACGCCAGTGCTTTGATGCGGTGACGGTCAATGCTGCGAAGGTGATGCACCTCAAAGGTTATGGGCTGGAGGTGGGGTGTGACGCAAGCTTTGTGTTGTTGCAGGCCCGGGACCCGGTCGAGGCGATCCGATTGCGCGCGAATCGCTTGAAGGTGTGGAGAAAAGGAAAAGTGCTGGCCGAGACATCGAAGCAGGTGACTCAGTTAGGACTCACCGAGCGCCCTAGCTCTGTGGACTTTCTTAAATGAACTGCCACATACTGGTAGCACTACTGACCTTTTCGGCATGGACCTCAAGCGCACATGCGCTGAGTTGCCCTGCTGATCGATCTGACTATCAAATGAAAGACGGAAAAGTAGTCTTCATCTTTAGTTCGGGAGATGGTCGCGGCGAGCAAATAATCCCCACAGAGGTCGATCCGCACAGCATGAAGTCGGTTGTTGATCCATTCAAGGGAACGGTGCCGTGCGGCGGAGGGGTGACTGACTATGTACGCGACAAGGGCCGCGTTTACCACAGGGGAAAGCCGATAGCCAGCGCTGATCCGAACACCTTCGAATTCATCAACAGGTATTTCGCGAAAGACAGCACCGCGGTGTACGGGCTCGATCGGCGCATTACAACCCGCATCGCGGACTTTCGCATTCTTGGAGACTCTCAATCTGCGGCTTACGTGGCGTATGCGACAGACGGTCAGCGCTACTTCTACAAAGACACGGTTCTGGCTGGTGAAGGCTTTGAGTTCGTGCCCAAAACATACGATACCGTCCGGACCAGCACAAACGTGTATTACCGCGGACAGCTTTTAGATGTCGATGTCAAATCCTTTGAAGGATTGAACCCATCGGTCTCCATGGCGCGCGACAAGAACCGTGTTTACTACAGATTCGTGGCCATTCCGGAAGCGGACCCCGCCACTATCGAGCAAATCAAAGAATCTCTGTGGAAAGACAGGCGGGCCGTTTATCTGGAGGGCAGAGAAATCGTGGGACTGGATCCAGCCACCGTACGACGCTACCCTCCTTTTTCTGAATACACCTCTGACGACCGCTCAGTTTTCAAGATGTATAAAAAGATCGACCGAGATCTGGCCACGTTCACCGTTTTGCAGCCTCCGTACACCAAAGACAAGAACGGTGTGTATTACAACGACGAACGCATGGATATCGCTGATCCGGGAAGCTTTGTCGCACCGGCGTCTCAAAACGGACAAGACAAAAACTACCGTTTTTATGAAAACAAGATCACATGCAAGGTCAACGCGGATGCACCAGCGACCGACAAGCTCTGCGATGGCATTTCGCGTTAACGGGAAAACATGCCCGACCGCTGCACGAGCAAAAAAAGACCCAAAAAATGACGATCTGCCAAAAAGGGACCTTGTGAATTCACCCGTAGCCCATGCCGAACTTATTGCCACTTTCAGGAGAGCGGAGGCAGAGGCTGCGCACAAGTCCGGATTAATCAAGGCGGCTGCAGCCAAAGGCCCCAGGGCGATACAGATGGCCGTCGAGACAGCAGACAAGGCAGCAAAACGCAGGGATGCGTACGCCAAAAAGCTCGCGGCGCTAGGGGTGGAGCTCAAGGACTGAGCTGTACCCAGTGCCCTCCCCGGGGAAGGACAAGGATTGGTTGCGGATAATCGGGATTTGGAGAGAAACCCGATGCAAACAGACACACCAGAAGACGCACTGGACGAAGCACCCGAAGACGAACCGGAGCCGATCGAGGAATACGTCCCCGGCGTCGCCAACGGCCGGCATTACATGGCCAGGCTGTGCCACCTGCCTGACGGTCCCTGGTACATCGATGTCGTACACGTCGAATCGCTGCCGCCCCTGCACGACAGCGACCGGACCTGGCCTACGCGTGCTGAGGCCGTTGAGGCGGCAGACAAGCTGGTTGCCAATCTGGCGCATTGACGGAAGACCCGGCTCCCCTCCTGGCGCGCAAACGTAACGGCCCGTTAGTGCCCTTGTAGCCCGGGCAAGCACCTCCATTTGAAGCTCAGCAGGCCCGCCGGGCCTGCATCTGCACCCAAGGAGCTTTCATGTTCAAACGTCTGACCCTGCTTTGGGTTTTGATACGCGGCGATGCTCGGCGGCTGTGGACAGCGTTGCGCCACCCCGAGGCACCAGCTTGGCTGAAGTGGGGTACCGCAGCAATTGCACTCTACCTGTTCTCTCCCATCGATTTCATCCCCGACTTCTTGCCGGTCATCGGAATTGCCGATGATCTGGTGCTGGTTCCGCTGGCGATCCGGTGGCTGCTCAACCGCCTGCCGCCCGGGCTCGCCGAGCCTGCGCCGAAGCGTTCGGCCTGAGCACTGGGGATGCTGTAATGGGCATATCAACCCAGCTCGCCCCTTCTATTGATGCCCACACGCCCCGTTTCACTGACCGTTCCGCTCCCTTCGGGCGGTACCATCTCCGGCCTGCTGCAAAAACCTGCCAGCGCCAAGGCGTGTTATGTG
Source organism: Polaromonas sp. P1_F8 (assembly GCF_056405635.1). Lineage (NCBI taxonomy): Bacteria > Pseudomonadati > Pseudomonadota > Betaproteobacteria > Burkholderiales > Comamonadaceae > Polaromonas > Polaromonas sp. P1_F8. The sequence goes on from NZ_JBFUBS010000001.1 coordinate 425,401, forward strand.
TTCGCCCACGGCGCGGGCGCGGGCATGAACCACACCTTCATGGAGGCGATTGCCCAAGGTCTCGCGGAACGCGGCATTGCCTGCTTGCGCTTCAATTTCCCGTTCATGGAGCAAGGCTCCAAACGCCCGGACTCCCCCGCCGTTGCGCATGCTGCGATCCGGGCGGCGGTTGCTGAAGCGGCACGGCAAATGCCTGACGTGCCGCTGTTTGCCGGTGGCAAATCCTACGGTGGGCGCATGAGCACGCAGGCGCAGGCGGCTGAGCCATTGCCCGGACTGAAGGGCCTTGTGCTGGTGGGCTTTCCATTGCACTCATCCGGCAAGCCCTCCACCGAACGCGCCGCGCACCTGGACGGCGTGAAGCTGCCGATGCTTTTTCTGCAAGGCACGCGCGATGGCCTCGCTGATCTGGACCTGATCACGCAAACCACGGCAAGCCTCGGTAAAAAGGCAAGCCTGCACATCGTGGATGGCGCCGACCACGCCTTTCACGTGCTGGTGCGTTCAGGCCGCACCGATGCGCAGGTGCGCGAGGAATTGCTGGACACCATGGCCGCGTGGATGACGAAGCACCAGCGTGCAGCGTGAACGTCAGTTTCCCTGATGTACCAGGAGAGCCGCTTGGCGTTCTGTATGGCGTGTGAGCCAGGACAAATACCCGCTTAAACCTGACCACCGCTAGGCATGGCTGCTGACAGGTGATGCGCCTTATGCCCCCCAGACTGGCCTGACTACGAAAGCCCGTCATGCCGTTCGATATCCCTTCCTCTCTTCGCCTTGTAACCCCACAGCTCTCCCAGCTCTCCCGTCGCACCCTCGTCGCTGCCTTGTGCCTGACCGGGCTGGGCCTGGCCGGCAACGGCGCATGGGCGGCCAAGCCCAAAAACACGGCGGCGGGCAACCAGCCCTTTGACACAGAAGCCTTCAACAACGCCACCGACAGTCCCTTGCTGCGCAGTGGCAACAAAGGCGCAGCGGTAGCGCGCGCACAGATCATGCTGGACCGTGCCTGGTTCTCCTGCGGGGAGATCGATGGGCGCTTTGCCACCAACATGCAGCGCATGGTCAAGGCCTACCAGAGCGCACACGACCTCAAACCCACGGGCACCGTCACCGCGGAAACCTGGGTTTCGCTGCGCAAGGACGGTGCTCCGCTTCTGACAAGCTATACCGTGACAGAGAAGGACGCCGCCGGCCCTTTTGAAAAGACGCCTGTGGCGATGGACGAGCGCGCGAAGATGAAAGCGCTGGTGTATGAATCGGTGGAAGAAGCGCTGGCGGAAAAATTCCACACCAGCACCGGCTACCTCAAGCAGCTCAACGGCGGCATCAACATCGAGGCCGGCAAGCAGATCACCGTGCCATATATCGCGGTCAGCGCCACGCCGGTCAACGCGGCTTCCATCGAAATCGACAAGTCCGAGCGTGTGCTCTACGTGCTGGACACCGCCAAGCGCCTGGTGGCGGGTTTTCCCATCAGCATAGGCAATGAAAAAAACGACCCGCTACCGCTGGGAATGATGGCCATCAAGAACGAGGTCAAAAATCCCGGCTTCACCTACAACCCTGCGCTACTGAAAAACGCACCCAAGGATGCACAAAAGGTCGACATCGCAGCCGGTCCCAACAACCCCGTCGGCACCATCTGGCTGGGCCTGACCAAACCGCACTGGGGCATTCATGGCACACCCAACCCTTCCAATGTGGGCCATTCCGAAACCAATGGCTGCATTCACATGACCAACTGGGATGCCGAGCGCCTCTCGACCCTGGCGAAAGCCGGCTTCAAAGTGAGCGTCAAGGCTTGATGGCATCCACACCCGCCCGCATCAAGAGAACGGCGTTTGCCATCTGCGCGCTGCTGGCCGTGGCGGCAGGCGTGATGCTGGGCACGCGCAAGGAAGAGGCAGTTACACAAGTCATACAGCCCGCCACACCGCCAACCAGCCAGGCGCTGGCGCCCGCTGTGCCGGCAAGAGAGGCCGACAAGCCACCGCTTGTGATTCAGACCATAGAGGCAGCCGCGCCCTCACCTGCCCTACCGCCCCCACCCGCATCTGTCGCCGATGACACGGACATTTCGCAGTTACGGCTACGCGTCCTGACACTTCCAGTGCAAGGCGTCACGCCCGCCCAGCTCAGTGACACCTACACCCAGGCGCGCGCAGCAGGCGCCCCGCATGAAGCCATAGACATCATGAGCCCACGCGGCACGCCAGTGCTCGCCGTCGAGGACGGCAAAGTGGCCAAGCTGTTCTTGAGCAAGCCAGGCGGCATCACGATTTACCAGTTCGACCCGGCCAGCCAGTACGCGTATTACTACGCCCACCTGGACCGCTACGCCGAAGGCCTCGCCGAAGGCGCCAGCCTGCGCAAAGGCCAGGTCATCGGCTATGTCGGCAGCACCGGCAATGCATCACCCGACGCACCGCACCTGCACTTCGCGATCTTCAAGCTGGGGCCGGAGCGCCAATGGTGGCGTGGCACGCCGCTGAATCCTTATCTTGTCTGGCGCGACGCCAGACCGTAAACAACCCGGCCAACGGTGCTCCGGCTCATGCAGGCGCTACGCACCTGCCCGCCCGGCAAGCGACTTCACCCCGCCGCCCTGAACAGTCGCGTACTTAACCGCAAACCACAGCATGGCAGGCGGCTCCTCCACGATCTTCACGATCTCAGCGCCCACACAAGACCGGAACATCAAATGTTTGGTGTTATCGAGACTGGGTGCGTCAGGCTTTCGCGGGTATAAATCCTGCATTGCCATCTATTTCTGTCGATAGTTGGCTTGAATATAAGATCGGTGTGATCGCCAAAAACAAGCTTGCTGCGCAAGCCGCCTTTCATCGGAGGGAGACCGATACGTGAAAACAGCAAATACCCACGCAAAAGAGAGCGTGGCGTTAAAAACCAGACGGGTGGGTTCTGGTTTTTTGTGCCCTGGCCTTGCTGCCGACGAGAACCATGTTCACTCGTACCGCGCGGCAGCATAAAACCATGGCACGAACCCTGCGCCAAATTCTCTGCGGCGTGCTGCTCTTCCAGAGCTGGGCCTTCGCAGCCAATCCTTCGTCCGTTCCGACCGCCTACACCACCGCGCTTTACGAAACGAGCGTTGGCAGCAATCCCGCACAGGCCTACTTCCTGGTGAACGTATTGCGCCGGGCTGAAGCTCCCAAGGCGGACCTCGAAGCCTTCCGCGCCGAACTGCTGCATGGCTATGTAGCCCAGATGACCAGCGCAGCGCCACCGACCGCCGCGCCCAAACCCGCGCCAGGCCTTTGGGAGTCACTCATGCGGCGGTTGCCGGGCCGGGCGAAACCGCCAACAGACAATGTGGCCGCAGTCATCGCGCGCGGCCGGCAGCGCGACGACGTGATGAGCCCCGCGTTCCGGGCCACCTGGCAGACGGCGATCAACCAGGCGATGACACCGCGTTGGGGACCCGGCACCTCAGGCGCGCCGGTTTTCACGCTGGAGCTGCGCGACATGCAGCCTATCGCGCCCGGCATCTGGGCTGCACCCTCTGCCGAGGGTCAGTTGCGCCTGATGCTGTCGCTGCGTCTGGCCAACACCAGTTCGGTGCCACTGCCCCTGTACCGCCCCGACATCGTCCTGCAAGGCACGCTGCGCTTTACCTGCGACTGGGACAGGACACGGATAAGGCAGAGCGAAATGCAGGCCAATGAAGTCACCTTGCTGCAGCCCGGCGCCGAATCCGATCCCCTGGCGTGCGAAGCACCTCCAGTGCCCGGGTATTGGCGCGAGCAGGTGCCCGCGCTGCTGGCCGCCAACGGCAAGGCGGGCCTGCAAACCGTGGTCGTGCCGCACGAGCTGGACAGCCAGCAGCGGCTGTACCACATGGAATTGGCGTTCTCGCATGCGGCGCCGCAAGCTGTCAGCTGGAGCCAGCGCCTGATGAAGGCCCGGCATGAGAAGTACCGCCAGTGGTCTCCTGCCAAAACCGCACTGGAGCCACCCGAGTCGGGCAGTTTGACGGCTGCGCCGCATCACGGATGGAAGGCGACCGCCACATTGCTGGCGACCTTCCTCGGCGCCACCGTGTTGGCGCTCGGCCTGTTTGCCGGCGGCCGCGCGGCGCGTAGCGCGGGCGTGCCGGAGGGCGTGGTTGCCGTTGTCTCGGTGCTGCTGGTAGGCGGCGCGTGGGTGCTGGCCACTGTGAAACTGGGCGGTGGCGGCACGGGTTACGACCATCCCCTGTATCTCGGCCTTGCCTTGGGGGCGGGCTTCGTCGGGCCGGTGGTGCTGGGCGTGGTGGCCCTGCACGCCCTGCACAAGGTGCTGGACGACGAGGAGATGGAATGGTGGCAGGCCGTGGCTACCGGCTGGCGCCGTGCGCTGAACTTCACCGCAAGAACAAGCCGGGCCGAGTTCTGGGGCTTCCTGGCGCATGCTGCCTGGCTTTGGGCGCTGGCGCGCGTCTGCCTCATGCCGCTAGACCGCTGGATAGGCCTCGTCTTGCTGGTTCCCGTGGTGACGCTGACGGTCCGCCGCATGCTCAGCATGACGAGTCAGGAATGGCTCGAGATGGGGGTGATGCTGATATGCCTGCTGCTGCTTCTGCTGGCGTGAGCTGCTGCGAGGTGGTGACAAAGTTGCGACTGCCAAAACAACGTTCCTGAGTTGATCTCTCAGGCCGTTACCAGTTTGGCGGGTACAACCGACTCTTTTTCCTGAACCACCGCATATTCCACAGCCAGCCGCAGCATCGTGGGTGTGACGTAGTGGCGATGCACATAGTCAATGGCCGCCATGTAAAAGCGGCCAAAGGCATTCTTGCAATGAACCCGCGTACCCAGCATCACATCCACATGATGCTTGTCGACGATTTCCACGCTGACACAGGACCTGAACAGCAGATGTTTGTCATTGGCGCCCAGAATGACTTGCGCTTTGGTATCGGCTGCATTAATGCTTTGGCCAAGCACCGGGTAGCGATTGGCAAACAGGTTGCTGGTGTCCGGTGACAGCAGCGAAGACACAGGGCAGCCCAATGGCGATGTACGCAGGCCCAGGGGTTTAACCAGAACATTGCGCAGCGCCATCAGATTGGACACACCGCTGGGCGCGTTAAGCAAAAAGCCCTCCAGGACCGTGGCGAGCAAATTCGTGGCGCTGGTGTGCCCAAAGTTGGTACCGGTCACGCGCAAGCGAAAAGTGTCTTCATGATGGACGCGCAGTTCGGTCAGTTGCTGAAGCAGCAGCGAATCGAGTGGCGGGCTGCTGAGCTCCTTCACGCTTCGGGCGGATCCGCCATGTGACAGAAAGCCCGACGCCCCTTTCCACGAACCCCACAAACCTCGCATCACACCTGCGCCGCTGCGCACAGTGTTGCATACCACCCGGTGGAATGTTCCGGGCGGAGCATCCAGCGACAAAGTCGTGGTCGGCACGGTATCAGCCTTGAAGTCCTTGGCCTGAAGCAACGCTTTCACCTCGTCCGGCAGCAACTCCGTCAACGATGGAATGCTCGCCTTATTGGTCAGCACCTCCTGTTTCAAAGACTCCGACAAATTGCCGCCCAGTTCATTGGTATGGCAAGACAACGCAAAAAATACAGGGTGCAAAGAATTACGCGAGAGCGGAGAAAACTGGTGCCAGGTTTCTCCGCCAAAGCGCACAGTGAACATGCAGTCAGGCGGGATGTTCACAAAACGGAGGGCGCGGATGAAGTTTTGCGGGTCTTCCTGGATTTGTTGTTCCGACGCGCTGGAAAATCGCAACTGGGCTCCACCGCTGCCCGACACCGCCGTGAAGATGCGGTGCCCCGCATGACGATGAAACGGATGGCCCTTTGGCCCCACGACAAATGAATACAGCGAGGTAGCGTCACCTTTGGGAAAGTTGGTCCCACCCAGTTTGGCTGATGGCTCATCCAGTTCATCGACAAACGCACTGTGCTGGCGCTGCCTTGATGCCACGCTGGCAAACAGATGATTGCCTGCGCCATGGCCGATCTGGGCAATCAAGGAAACCTCGACGGCCAAGCCGCCCGATTCCGATGGAATGCGAACCGATGGAAACGTTTCAATCACTTGTGTGAGATTCAGCATGAGTCCCTCTCTCCTTGTTACCTGGCTTTTTGTGTTTTGGCAGCAACGCGTTCCCGCTTCAGGGGACGCGCCACCGGGCATAGTTCAAATGCATAACCCGTGAGGCTGTTGACGAGGCTGTCACCGTTGAGCTTGTAGAGCACAAACTGGCCGCTGCGCTCGCTGGTCACCAAGCCGGCGTTTTCAAGCACCGACAGGTGGCGAGAAACGGCCGGCGTGCTCATGGCAAAGCGCTCGGCCAGCTCAGTGGTGCTGAGTTCTTTCTCGGTGAGGTACGCCAGAATTTGGCGCCTGGGCCCCGAGGCGAGCGCTTCAAATATTTTGTCAAGGGATGCAGGCATTCGTTTACTTATTAACTTATTTGTTAATTACTTTAATCAAGAGCTTCCGCGCTGTCAACCTTGAGCATCAGGAACATTGGCAGGTTGACTACCCGATGGAGGGGCGGTCAAGGGTTTACCCAAAGGGCTTTCCTACTACAAAAGGCGGATGCATCCATGCCAGCAAACCGGTAAGGTTGGCTTAATCGCGTCGATTGCAACGGGCCGGGATCGAGATCTACTTGAGTTGCTTGGTCTGCCTTGAGGAGAACTATATGACTGGAAGCTATAAATCTAGAGCCCGCACATCACGCGCGACTACGCCAATCACGCTAACTCCAAAAGCGACTAGTAGTAGGGTTGGATCTGGAGGTGCTGCACTAGACGGATGTGAGCAGTTTTCGGAAGTGACGATACTTTCGTCACCAAATCCCGCAGTGCTTGCACAGCTTCAACCCGATATGGAGTTGACTTTAAAGCTACGAACCAATCCCCAAGTGATTGCAGCACTTCATGGAAATCAAACTGCGGGCTCGGTCGTACCAAACAATTTGGCAAAGCTCATCAAATGCATCCTAGGGGGCTCCAAATTTGTTGCGATAGTTGTAAGGATTGATGGAGGACTTTGCGAAGTACTGATCCGTTATGCAGGCAAGCTATGAAAGTAAGTGGCGGTTTCTACTGGGAAAGCATGCTGGATCCACAGCATCGCGCAAATCTAGGCTCTGGACTGCGCGCTGCGGCAGCTCTATCGGCACTGAGTCACAACATTGAATTTCACACCTATGCTGCCGACGACGAACAACTCGAGTTGCATGCAGTCGCGACAAGTTACGACATAGTCGTTCATCGCACCAAGCGCGAACAATGCATTGGTTTTGAGTACTTGCACGGATGCGCGGCTCCCACCCTCTCACCCGATCTTCGCGACATTAGTAGTTGTCCAGAAATTCATGTTGAAGGCGAGATAGTTGTTCGTTTCGGGATGTTGGAAGGATCGGCCATAGTTGACGCGGTTCGATGTGTTTTTGATCCTCAATCAGAAGTTGCGCCAGAACACTTCCACGCCAACCACTCAAGGGCTAAACACCTTGCAATAGTGCTCAATGCTAGAGAGGCAACCGTACTCACAGGAAAAAACAAACCAGAAGCAGCAGCCAAGTATTTGCTTCGAGAAGAGAACTGCAAGGCAGTCATTGTGAAGTGCGGAATCCGCGGTGCTTTTGTCGCGACTCCCGAGAAAGAAGACTGGATTCCGATTTACCTCACGAACAAGATCTTCACTCTAGGTTCTGGCGATATTTTTACCGCAGCGTTCGCATATAGATGGGCTAAGCAGCGGAAGTCAGCATTGGAATCGGCCAGATATGCTTCACTGGCAACAGCCTTCTATTGTCAAAATCGGTTCCTGCCTTTGCCACCGAATCACCAACTCCTCGCTCGTAACGAGTACCGGGCATTCACGCCAACAAAAAAAGCCGGAGCCATTTACCTCGCAGCCCCCTTTTTCTCTCTCGGGGAGCGTTGGATTGTCGAGCAGCTGAGAAATGCGTTACTTGATGCCGACCTGAAAGTCTTCTCCCCTTTACACGATGTGGGATTTGGTTCAGCAACCTCAGTAGCTTCTGCAGATTTAAGAGGTCTGCAGAAGACCGCTGTGGTCCTGGCTCTTGTGGATGGTGCCGATCCAGGAACAATATTTGAAGTTGGATATGCGAGAGCCCGTGGGATTCCCGTTGTTGCGCTATCTACAAAGCCACCAGCAAAAAACGACTTAACTATGCTTGAGGGGACCAATTGTCATATCGTGCATGACATAGCAACAGCAATCTACAGAGCAGGCTGGTTGGCGTCAGGAGCTAGTGTTTGAGTTCGGTACTTCTACTTTCTGGTGGAATGGATTCCGTTTCACTCGCATATTGGCTGAAGCCGAGACATGCGCTCACAATTGACTATGGGCAAGCTGCCGCAGAAGCCGAAGTCGTAGCTGCCAGTCAAGTCGCAAAAGAGCTTCAGATTCATCACGAGGTTCTAAATATCGATCTATCCGACCTAGGGCTAGGGCGCATGCGAGCACAACAACAACGGCCGGGCGCGCCTTCCCCTGAATGGTGGCCTTTTCGCAATCAAACTCTGATCACACTGGCTGCGGCAAAGGCTGTTGTCCTTGGTGCCGAGACAGTTCTTATCGGTACCTTACGTACCGACGGTATACATGCAGACGGCAGACCCGAATTTATAGAGAGCATGGCTTCATTGCTTGCGTTTCAGGAAGGGAACATTCGACTTCTTGCTCCTGCCCTTGAGCTTGATGCGGTGAGCTTAGCAATCAGAGCGCGTACTCCAGCCTCCTTGCTCGCGTGGTCGCATTCATGTCACGCCGCTAATTTGGCATGCGGGCGTTGCCGCGGTTGCGTAAAACACCAAGAAACCATGCGGGAGTTGGGATTCTCCGCAAGCTGATCGTGCTAATATTTCGACTCCCCGGCAATAGGCACACTGTGTCTATCCTTTTCTCTGTCACTTGGTGATTACTTGAGTAGCTCTAAGCTTATGGCTTAGCTTGCATCTCGCTGTTGGTTATGGCTGTGCGCTTCTGCGCTAGGTAAGCCGGGGAAGAGAAGAGGAGAGTTTTATGAGAAATCGTAAACTTGACCTGGTTCTTAAGTGCGTGGTGATCGCGACCGAACTGATGAAGTTCGCGAACGAACTCGTGGCATTTTTGAACACGGTCCTTAACTATCCTTTACCTCATGACCCTAAAATGGTCCTCCAAGTTTGAGCTGAAGCCCGGCAAATGGGTTTTCGTTCCTACCTTGGAATCGATCGAGGTGGGCTCAAAGATCAAGACCACATTGGAGGGGTGCTGGACACCACCGCCTTACTATTACCACCTTCGCTCTGGTGGCCATGTAGCAGCAATCAAATCGCATCTCGGACACACAAGCTTCTTGCATCTTGATATTCAAGATTTTTTTGGCAGCATCAATCGCAGTCGCGTGACGCGTTGTCTGCGAAAGAAATTGGGGTACAAAATTGCTCGAGAGATGGCGAACGCATCCACTGTTCGCCATCCAAACGACAAAGCCCGTTATATCCTGCCCTATGGCTTTGTTCAGTCACAAATATTGGCAGCGCTTTGTCTCGACGAAAGTGCTCTGGGAACTTACCTTGACAAGCTGAGCAAGATGAAAGGTGTTTCACTAAGCGTCTATGTTGACGACATCATCGTTTCTTGTAACGACTCTCAGCAAAATTCATTGATCATGGAGCAAGTTAATGCCGCCGCTGCGAAAGCGAAGTTTGTATTGAATACCGCAAAGCAAGAGGGTCCGGCAGCTGCGATAACGGCATTTAATATCCTGATTACCAGTGACTCCATGAAGATAGAGGCGGGTAGATTTGAAAAATTCGTCGAGGATTTTTCAGCCGCCGCCAGCGAGCATCAGCGTGCGGGAATAATTTCGTACGTGAAATCTGTGAATGTAGAGCAAGCTCACAAGTTTGAAGATTAGAGGATTCTGCATTTGGCCTGCTAAGGATTGAGGCTTCTCAAACTTTATGGATTAAAACGATCGTCTCATCTAAATTTAACTCGCAACATCACATCACAACAGCCCCCATGACAAGCTACTGGCTCATGAAATCCGAACCCGAAGAATGCTCGGTCGACGACGTGCTCGCGGCGAAGAACTCGACCGTCCCCTGGGTTGGCGTACGCAACTACCAGGCGCGCAACTTCATGCGTGACGGGATGCAAGTCGGCGATGGCGTGCTGTTCTACCACTCCAGCTGTGCCGAGCCGGGTATCGTCGGTATCGCGGAGGTGGCGTCTACGCCCTACCCTGACCCTACGCAGTTTGACCCGAAGTCGCATTACTACGACGCCAAGTCCAAACGCGAAGAGCCGCGCTGGCAGTTGGTAGATGTGAAGGTGCTGAAGAAGACACGCAACCTGACGCTGCCTGAGCTGCGGGCTCACAAAGAGCTGGAAGACCTGATCATCCTGCGCAAGGGCAACCGGCTCTCCATCACGCCGGTGGAGCCGCAGCATTGGCGGGTGATTACCAAGCTGCTGGGCAAGTCCTGAATGCTGCTGGCCTGCCCTGCGCAACGTCGCGGGGTGACAGCTTGACTATCAAAACCATAGCTGCTTGCGCCCGCCGCTACTGGCCTGCAGCCATTTTTTATATCGATTTGGCAGCTTTTTGGCTACCCGCCAGCGGACTTCAGCGCCACCAGCACCACCACGACCACAGCCAGGATGAGGGAAACACCCCGCCAGAACGCCACCGGGTTGCGCTCCAGCAAAGCCGGGCGAGCCTTGTCCAGAAACGCCTGGTTGGGGTGGCGCAGGTCGTACAAGAACTCCGACAGCTCGCCATAACGCTTGGCGGGATCGGGGTGAACGGCCTTGCGGAGCACGCCGTCTATCCATGCGGGTATGTCACGGTCTTCGTACAGCACTGAGTCATAGCGCAACTTGCTTTGCGCGGCCCGGGTCCGGCATTTGGCCACTTCGGCGCCGTAGGGCAGCTTGCCGGTCAGCATCTGGTAGGTGATGACGCCGAGCGAGAAAAGGTCTGAGCGCGTGGTGCCGCCCTCGCCCACAAAATACTCCGGCGCCGAATACTGGGCCGTGCCCAGGATGTCGTTGTGCCCGCCGGGCGCATCTGCTTCCATCAGGCTGGCTACGCGGGTTGATCCAAAGTCAATGATTTTCGCCGTGCCGGTCTTGTCGATCATGATGTTCTCAGGCCGCAGGTCCTGGTGCAGCATCTCCAGCCGGTGAAACGCGCGCAGGCCTTTGGCGATTTGCTCCACCAGCCCGCGCACGGCTTCAAGCCCGGGCTGGGGGTTGTCAATCATCCACTGGCTCAGCGTTTGCCCGTCGATGTATTCGGTGGCCACGTACACGTAATGGCGCTTTCGGGTCGGCACATAAGGCTTCAGCACATGCGCGCTGTTGATACGCCGGGCGATCCACTCCTCCGTCAAAAACCTTTCAAGGTAGGCCGGGTCACCGCCCAGATCTATCGACGGTGTTTTAAGGATGACGAGCGCGCCCGTTTCGTTGTCTGTGGCCAGGTAGATGTGGCTGCGGCTGCTGCCGTGCACTTCGCGGACGATGGTGTAGCCGTCAAACTGCGTCCTGGCCTCCAGGATGGGCGGAAGCGGCAGGCCCGACAGCTGCTGGAGCAGCTCGCCGGCCTGCCCGTTGGGCAGTTCATCAACGCGGACAATCTGCGCCGTGAGGTTGTCGCCGCTGCCCCGCTCCAGAGCTTTTTCGACGATGGATTTGGCGGCCATATCCAGCCCGCCAGGCTCGTCGGCACAGATGTGAATGAGGCCGGCCATGTCGTATTCGCTGACATGTTCGTACACGCCGTCGGTGGCCAGCAAGAAGATGTCGCCCTGCTCCACCTGCTGGGTCTGGTAGTCGATTTCAAGCTGCGGCTTGAAGCCCAGCGCGCGGCCGAGATAGCTTTGGCCCTGCGAAATCCACACACGATGGTCGCTGGTCAGTTGTTCCAGCACCTTGCCGCGCAAACGGTAAATGCGTGAGTCACCAACATGAAAAATATGCGCGGTGGTCGACTTGATGACCATGGCGCTCAGCGTGCACACATAGCCCTTGTCTTTGTCGTAGCGGTACTGGCTCTTCTGCGTCTGCGCATGCAGCCAGGAGTTGGTGGCGCTCAAGATCCGCTCGGCCGATGTCTTGACCGACCAGGCTTCCGAGGTGCAGTAGTAGTCTTCGAGGAAACCGGTCACGGCGTACTGGCTGGCCACATCGCTGACAGCGCTGCTGCTGATGCCGTCGGCCAGCGCAATGGCGATGCCCTTGGCGCTCAGTTGCGGCTCTTTCGGCACATAGATACCGTGGAAATCCTGGTTGGTTTCCTTGCGGCCCTTGTCCGAATACTGACCTGCCGATATCTTCAGTTCACTGGACATGTGGGGTACCGGCAAAGCCCTCGCGCATGCAAGGTGCGCGAGGGCCTTTGTTTTTGAGGCAGATTATTTAAAGGAGCGTGATGGTCCGGTTTTAATGTGCGTGGCATACAGCGTCAAGCCGGTGAAGGCCAGGCCGCCCACCAGGTTGCCCAGCACCGTCGGAATTTCGTTCCAGATCAGGTAGTCCATGATGGTGAAGTGCGCGCCCAGCAGCAGGCCGGACGGGAACAGGAACATGTTCACGATCGAGTGCTCGAACACCATGTAGAAGAACAGCATGATGGGCATCCACATCGCGATCACCTTGCCGCTGACCTGGGTGGAGATCATCGCACCCACCACGCCGGCCGACACCATCCAGTTGCACAGCATGCCGCGTACAAACAATGTGAGCATGCCGTTGGCACCGTATTTCTGGTAGCCCAGCGTACGGCTCTCGCCCACGATGCCGATAGCCTTGCCCACGGCGCTGGGCTCGGTCGAGAAGCCGTTGGTGACGTAGATGGCCATCATCACCGCCACCGTGAAGGCGCCCGCGAAGTTGCCGACGAACACCAGGCCCCAGTTGCGCAGAACGCCCTTGACCGTGACGCCCGGGCGTTTGTCGATCAGCGCCAGCGGGCACAGCACGAACACGCCCGTGAGCAAGTCGAAGCCGAACAGGTACAGCATGACAAAACCCACCGGGAACAGCACGGCGCCCAGCAGGGGCTGGCCGGTTTGCACGTTGATGGTGACGGCGAACCAGGCCGCCAGGGCCAGGATGGCGCCGGCCATGTAGGCCCGGATAACGGTGTCCCGCGTCGACATGAAGATTTTGGATTCACCCGCATCCACCATCTTGGTCACAAATTCCGAAGGCACTAAATAAGCCATACGATCCCTCTAAGTCCTGTTTTGCCAAAAAAAAATCCACTTCGAGATCTTCAAAAAGATTTGAAGACCGAAGTGGACGACGTTATCCATTCAGATCGATGGGCACCGCGAAACTCGCCGAACCCTGCGCAGGCCTTCGTTAGCCTGACCCGAGGGATGCAAGCACATACCGTGCCGCTAACAAAACACCGCGAATCCGGCCTTGCCGACGCTTTAGCGACGCTTTTACCCGTCCTTTTGGCACTGCGAAGGGAGTGGCCGCCCCAAATTTGTGCATCGGGGTGTCCATCTTTAAATATTTTGGTGCCAGCTGGGCCACTGCCGGATACAGGCGCTAGGGCGCAAGCCGCTGCGCAAAGAACGCCAGGATCTCGTCACGCGCCGCCAGTGTGGGCTGGCCCGCCTCGTCGATCAGGTGAGCGGTGACCACGCTGTGCGGCGTCTTCACGTGCGCCGCAAAGAACGGCGGCACGTCGGGGTTGGCGGCGCTGTCGGGCAGCACGCGGCCCACAAAGCGGTCGCCCAGCGCCGCGGCGTAGGCCGCAAAGCGCTGGGCCCTGCAAAAGCTGTCGCCTTCAAACCGATAGGCCAGTACCGTGAGGTTCTCGCGGTCCAGCCGCTGGCGGACGGCCTTGATGTCCGCAGGCGACATTTCGATGCCGGCCGGGTCATTGAGCGGCAGCGACGGCTGGCACAGCACCGGCGCCAGCATGGCGGGCTCCAGCATCATCGTGAGGGCGAAATTACCCGTCCAGCACATGCCGATGGCGCCCACGCCGGGGCCGCCGCACTCGTCATGCGCCAGCCTTGCCAGTGCCCGCAGCCACTGCGTGGCCGGGCTGGCCTGGTTGGACGCGAACGCGCGGAACTCGGCGCTGACACAGGCGCGCTGAAAGATGGCCGCGCCTTCATCGGCACGCGGCACGGCGCCGTCGCGGCCAAAGAGCGACGGCATGTAGACGGTAAAACCCGCGTCACGCACCCAACGGCTGAAGCGCGCCACGTGCGGGCTGATGCCGGGCATCTCGGTCATGACGATCACGGCCGGGCCTGTACCCATGAGGTAGACGTTTTTGGTAACGCTATCCAGCGTGATCTCGCGTTGGGCGAAATCCTCGAGGGAGTCGTCTTCGGTCAGCTTGCGCGTTGTCATCGGTGTCCTTGCTTTGCGAACGGTGGGAGGAATGGCGTCCGTGGAATTCGTGGAACAGATGAATTTGGCACCGCACGCGCGTAAACTCCCAGTGTCTATTTCGACATGTTTAAGGCCTTTTCAGCCAATGCGAGATTTCACCCTCCTGCTGCTGCCGGGCACCTTTGCCACCGGCGTGGCGGCCACGCTCGATATCCTGCAGGCCGCGTCCGCCCTCGCGCCGCGCATGAAGCTGGCGCGCCCCACCTGGCGTGTGTTGTCAGCTTCAGGCGGCCAGGTACGGTTGAGTTCAGGCCTTTACATCGATACCGCAGCCCTGCCCAAACGCTACCGGCCTGATCCCTCCACCTGGATCGTGCCGGGCCTGGGCCTGGACAACCCGCAGGCCCTCGACACCGGCTTGGCCACCGCAGACGCGCAACGCGTGATTCAGGCCGTCGCCGCGCATGCTGCGCACGGTGGCCGTGTTGCGGCGTCGTGCTCGGCGGTGTTTTTGCTCCAGGCGGCCGGCGTGCTGGCCGGGCGCCGGGTCACTACCTCATGGTGGCTGGCGCCGGAGCTTCGAAGGCGGGAGCCGGCCTGTACCGTCAATGCCGACCGGATGGTGTGCGCCGACGGCCCGGTGAGCACCGCAGGCGCCGCCTTTGCGCAAACCGACCTGATGCTTCACCTGCTGCGCGAGCAGTTCGGGGTAGCCCTGACCGAAGCTGTGGGTCGCATCTTGCTGATCGACGGCCGGCAGGCGCAAGCGCCTTTTGTGGTGCCAGCCATGCTCTCCAGCGGCAACGCACTGGTGGCCCGCCTGGTGGCGCGGATCGAGTCTGCCCTGCCCAGCCCACCCAGCGTGGAGGCACTGGCAAACGAATTCGCGATGTCGCAGCGGACGCTGTCGCGTCACGTACGCGAGGCCACGGGCAAGAGCACGATGGCGCTGGTGCAAAGCGTTCGGCTCAATCGCGCGCGGATGCTGATTGAGTCCAGCCGGATGACCATCGAACGCGTGGCCGAGCAAGTGGGCTACGAAGATGCCACGGCGCTCCGGCGCATGATGCACAAGGCGGCGGGCGCCAACCCGAGTCGGTACCGGGCGGCGGGGTTAAGAGCTTGAGAGCCCGGCGATTCAGGCGAGGGCCTGCCTGGACTCCATCAGCTTCACCAGCGACCACAGCACCCGGTTCGCCGGCGTGGCCACACCCAGGGCTTCACCACGCCTGACGACCAGCCCGTTGAGGTAGTCGATTTCGGTGGGTTTGCCGCGCGCCAGGTCTTGTGCGGTAGATGACAACTGGTTGGGCATGCTGCCGGCCAGTTTGTCCACGGCCAGGTGCATGTCGCCCTGCACCTGCACGCCTTCGGCTTCTGCCACGGCCAGGCATTCGGCCACCACGTCGCGCATGACGTCTTTCACGCCCTCGCCTTGCACGGTTTTGCCGTACGGCAGCTGCGCGATGGCCGAGACGGCGTTGTAGGCGCAGTTGAGGATGAGCTTGGCCCACAACGCGCCGCGCACGTTGCTGGAGATTTCAACCGGCACACCGGCTGCGATGAAGGCCTGGGCCACGGCCTCGCTCCGGCTGGCCGGCTCAATCACCAGCTCGCCGCGGCCGTGGTGCCTGACGTGGCCGGGGCCGGCCATTTCGGTGGCCACGTACACCACGGCGGCCGCCACGGCGTGCTGCGGCAGCACGGTGCGCAGGCGGTCGGCGTTGTCCACGCCGTTTTGCAGGCACAGCACCAGCGCATCCGGTGCCAGGTGCGGCCGGATCAATGCGCCCGCAGCTTCGGTGTCGGTGGATTTCACGCAGAACAGCACCAGGTCGGCGCCCTGCACGGCGGTGGGTTCGCTGCTGGCGGCCAGGCGCACGTGTTCGTCGAAAGTGCGGGTTTCCATGTGCAGGCCGTCACTCTGGATGGCGTCAGCATGCCGGGGCCGGGCGACCAGCGTCACGTCACGTCCCGCACGGGCCAGCATGCCGCCGTAATAACAACCAACGGCGCCTGCGCCCATCACGGCGACTTTGAGGGATTGGGTCATGGGGGTCTTTGCCTTCGATGAGATGCAGATACGGAAACAGAAACAGAAACGGAAGAGGAAACGTAAAAAGGAATTGTGGGTGAAGTCTGCCGCCCCTGCTGGCGACCGGGCCACTTAGCCCGGGCCGCCGGTAAAACGCCGGGCCAGCTGGTCGCGCTCAAAAGCCTCGACCACAAAATCGATAAACACCCGCGTCTTGGCAGGCATCTGGCTGCGCGTGGCGTAATAAATCGAGATCGCGCCGGCATCGACATACCACTGCGGCAGCACCCTGACGAGTTCACCGCGTTCCAGCGCGGGCAGTACGTCGGGCACGCCCAGAAGCGCCACGCCCAGGCCCAGCAGCGCTGCGGCGCGCATGGCCGTCGGGTCGTTCACGACCACCGACTCGGTGAGGCTTGCCGGAACTTCCACTCCCGCCCCATCGCGCATGACCCACTGGCGCACCCGGCCCGTTGCGCTGGATCGCAGGGCGATGCCGTTGAGCACTGCCAGGCCCGCAGGGTCGGCTGGGGCCTGGTGGGCGGCCATGTAGGCAGGCGATGCCACAGCGACCAGGTGGATCGGGGCCAAGGCGCGAGACACCACGCCCGGCGACAACTCAAAGCCCCCACCAATGGCCGCGTCATACCCTTCGGCGATCAGGTCGACCGGCCGGTTCTCGAAGTGCCAGTCGGGGCGAATTAGCGGATAGCGGGCCAGAAAGGCCGGCAGCAGGGGCACGATGTATTCGGCGCCGAAGGTGGGCGACATGCTGACCTTGATCGAACCCGCTGGGTCGCCGCTGTCGCTGGAAACGGCTGAGATGGCGGACTGCAGCGCGTTGAGGTTGCCGCCAATCGAAGCCAGGAAGCGTTCGCCGGCTTCGGTCAGCGTGAGTTTGCGGGTCGAGCGCTGAAACAGCCGCACGCCCAGGTTTCGCTCCAGCATGGCGACGTTGCGGCTCACGGCGGCGGGCGTCAGCGCCAGGCGCCGCGCAGCCTCTGAAAAGCTGCGGCCTTCGGCGCTGCGAACAAACGATTCAAGGTTGGCCAGGGTTTCCATTTCACCATCTTAAAGTAATGATTGAAGATAATTCAATCAATTACCGACTTATCAAAAGGCAATCAAAAACCCATCATTCACCCCATCAACAACCCAAGGAGTGAATTTATGTCTACCCCCTCAACCCCCAACACCGCCGCCCCCAGCATCGGAATCATCGGCGCCGGCGCCATCGGCGCGTCATTCGCCAAGGCCCTGGCCGGCAAGGGCATCCACGCCACGCTGTCCAACAGCCGCGGCCCGAACTCACTCAAGGACCTGGTCCGCGAGATTGGCCCCACCATCCAGGCCGGCACCGTCCAGGAAGCGGCCTCGAAAGACATCGTGCTGGTCGCCGTCACCTGGGCGCGCCTTCCTGACGCGCTGGCCGGCCTGCCGGGCTTTGGCGGTCGCGTCGTCATTGACGCCAACAACCCGGTCGAAATACCGTCGCTCAAGGCGGTCGATCTGAACGGCCGCGTTTCCAGCGAGGTGTTTGCCGAACTGGTGCCCGGCGCACGCGTGGTGAAGGCCTTTAATCACCTGGAGGCACGGCTGCTGTCAACCGACCCGGCGACTGGCGGCGGAACGCGTGCGCTGTTTTATTCGGGCAACGACGCCAAGGCCAAAGCCGCCGTGGCCGCGCTGATCAGCCAGCTCGGGTTCTCGGGCGTCGACCTGGGTACGCTGGCCGTGGGTGGCCGCATGACGCAGTTTCCCGGCGGTCCGCTGGCACTTCTTAACTTGGTGCAGCTCGGCTAAACGCGAAAGCCGCAATCCTTGGGGCTGCGGCTTTCGCTATCAAATCAATAGCTGCTCGCGCCCGTTCTTATTGGCTTTCAGCCTATTTTGATGGCTAAAAATGGGCCTTTTGAGGCCTTTTTGGGTGTTTTCAGGCCTCCGGCAGCGTGATCCGGGCGCATAGGCCCCCGCCATCGGCAGGCAGCAGCTCAAACTTGCCGCCATGCGCGCGCACGATGCGGTCCACGATGGCCAGGCCCAGCCCGGCGCCGGGCGGGCCGGTGCGTGTGCTTTCAGCGCGGCGAAACGGTTGCTTCAAAGCCTCAGCCTGCGCGGCCTCAATGCCGGCCCCGTGGTCTGTCACCGCTATCCAGACCGAGTCGCCTTGCAGCCCGGTGGCCATCGTGACCGGCGGCAGGCCATGGCGCCAGGCGTTTTCAACCAGGTTGGTGAGCACGCGGCGCATCGCACGCGGGCGCAAGGGTACGGGCGGCGGGTTGCCGCCCTGTAGCGCCACCGGCATGCCGTGGCCGGCCGAGGCGGCCGCCACCTCAGCCGCCAGCACATCCAGCGCCACCGGCGCCAGCGCTTCGCTTTCGGTGCTGCGGGCAAAGTCCAGGAACTGGCTGATGATGGCGTCCATTTCTTCCACGCCGCGTGTCATTCGGGCCATCAACTCATCGTCGCCTTTATCACCTTTGTCGCGCAGGATCTCGATGCCCAGGCGAAGTTTGGTCAGCGGCGTGCGCAGGTCGTGCGACACCCCGGCCAGCATCAGCGTGCGCTCGTCGTCGGCCTGGGCCAGGCTGCGCACCATCTGGTTAAAGCTGCGGCTCAGGTCGGCGATTTCCGTGGGGCCGTCTTCGGGCAGCGGCTGCGGGCTGGTGCCGCCGGCCAGCATGTGCGCCGAAGCCATCACGCGGCGCAGGGGCTGGTTCAGGTAGCGGTGAATCAGCAGCGCGCCCAGTAAAGCCAGCAAGGCACTGGCGAGCGAGGTTACGACCCAGGCGCCGGTGAATTCACGCGCCGGCAGCACGCCGGGCAGGTTGACCCAATGGTCGGCGCCGTCCAGGCGAAGCCGCACCGCCAGGCTGCCACCGGCTTCGCGCCGCCAGATGATTTCGGAGCCCTCGCCTTCCAGCGCAATGCCGCGCGAGGCTTCGTTGACGAAGCGGCGCTCAAGCCGGCTCAGCAGCCGGCGTTCGCCGCGGCCGTCACCCTCGTCGTCATCGGCAATGCCCTGCATGGCGCGGCGGTTGAACTGCGCGACAAAAGCCTCGCGCTGCGCGGGCGGCATGGCGGCCAGGCCGGCACGGATGGAGCTGACATTGCGCGCCACCGCCACCGACAGCTGCGCCAGCCGCGGCTTGATGATCAGCTGGCGCACCAGCAGCGCGCTGGCCAGCTGGCCGACCACAATGAGCACCACGATCAGCAGCACATTGCGGCCGAACAGGCTGCGCGGAAACAGCTTCATGGAAATAGCCTCACGGCTTGCCCGCCTTGCCGTTTTTTGCCACACCGCCTTCCGGCACAAACACATAACCCACACCCCACACGGTCTGGATGTGCGCCGGCTGGGAAGGGTCCGACTCAATCAGCTTGCGCAGGCGCATGACCTGCACGTCGATGCTGCGGTCGGTGGCTTCGTGGTCGCGGCCGTAGGCCAGCTCAATCAGCCTGTCGCGGCCCATCGGCCGGTTGGGGTGCAGGGCCAACGCCTGCAGCAGACTGAATTCACCGGTGGTGAGCGGCACGTCTTCACCGTTTTTTTCCAGCCGGCGTGCTTCCAGCTTCAGGGTGAAGGCGCCAAACTGCACCGTGCCCTGGCCGGGCAGCGGGCCGCTGTGCGCGCCCAGCATGCGCTGCCGGCGCACCAGCGCCTGGATGCGGGCCAGCAGCTCGCGGGGATTGAAGGGCTTGGGCAGGTAGTCGTCAGCGCCCATTTCCAGCCCGACGATGCGGTCCACCGGGTCGCCGCGGGCGGTCAGCATGACGATGGGAATGGTTTCACCCTGCGCGCGCAGGCGGCGACACACCGCCAGGCCGTCTTCGCCCGGCATCATCACATCGAGCACCAGCACGTCGAAGCGCTCGCGCGCCAGCAGGGTGTCCAGGGTTTTGGCGTCTTCCAGCGTGCGCACGGCGTAACCCTGGTCGCTCAGGTAGCGCTGCAGCAGGCTGCGCAGGTCGGCCTCGTCGTCGACCACCAGGACCCGGGCTAGCGGCTCGCTCATCGTGAAAGGCCTGTCTGCAAAAGCACGCTGGAAACAACCATAAGAAAACACCCCGCCGCAAGAAAGATGCCCCATGGTAGCGGCCCGCGCCTGGCCGCCCGCCCGGCAAATCATGACAAACGATGACAAAGCCGGGATTTGCTCATGTCTTGTCATCAAGATGCCGCTTGCAGCCATGCCTGGCTCACATCTGGCGGCCACAGTGGCATCACGGCGCTGCAATGCGGCCGGAACCTCAAGACCCTTCACCGTTCAACGTCAACCTTCAAGGAGTTCACCATGAAAACCATGCTTTCCGCCACTGCCCTGACCACCGCCCTGACATGCACCCTGCTGGCCGCAGGTTTTGCCACCCCCGCCGAAGCGGCCAGCCGCCACGTGGTGCGGACCCATGCCGATGGCAGCGCCACCGCCACCAGGGCGGTCACCCGCGAGGGCCCGCAAGGCGGCACACGGGTGCGCAACCGCAGCACTACCGCCGACGGGCAGGGCAATGCCAGCACAGCGGGCAGCGCCTCCACCACAGGCCCCAACGGCGCCACCGCCGTGCGCACCGGCCAGGCCAGCCGCAGCGCGGACGGTTCGGCACAGCGCAGTGGCAATTTTGCCGCCACCGGGGCCAAAGGCAGCGTGGAAAGCAGCGGCAGCAGCAGCAAAACCGCTGACGGCGCCGTCAACGCCAGCCGCAACACCACGGCCACCAGCGCTGCCACCGGCAACAGCGTGCAAAGCACGGCGTCCTACAACCAGGCCACCGGCGTTACCCGCAGCACAACTTGCTATGACGCTGCCGGCGCAGCGATGAGCTGTCCGTCGCGTTGAGCGCGCCTGGGCCTTTTATCAAATCCGGTTTTCAAAATTTCAACCTTCACTTTCATTTTTTTGGAGCACTCTCATGACCCCCTCGTTCAATCTCCGCGCACTTTCAATCATTGGTCTGCTGGCACTAGGTACCGCAGCCCATGCCCAGGCACCCAACGCCGCTCGACTGGAAAAAGCCCGCACCGAACTGCAAAAGCGCTTTGAGGCGGCCGACACCAACAAGGACGGCAAGCTGACCCGCGAGGAGGCGCAGGCAAAAATGCCCAAGGTGTACAAAAACTTTGACGCCATCGACGCCAGCCATGCAGGCACTGTCTCGCTGGCCGACATCGAGACCTTTGTGGCATCGAAAAAAGGCTCGCGCAAACCGGCCGGCTGACGACTGCGCATCGCGCAGCCCGAATGCCTGACCCATCGTTGACGCACAAGGTCAGAGGCGGGCCGGATATGCTGTCCGGCCTGCCGCCGCAATACCACTGGAGCCATGACATGTCCCTTGCCCCTCGCCTCCTCACGCACTGGCCGACGCTTGCGCTGGTGCTCACCGCGGTTCTCTACGCCGGGCCGGCACCTGCCCAGCAGGACAGCGGCCGCCTGGCGAGAAAAACCGCCAGGTCCACCGTACCGGCCGGGGTGCGGCAAATCCCCGACATCGCCTACGGCACAGACCCGCGCCAGCGCATGGATGCCTACCTGCCGCAACAGCCGGCAGCCAACGCACCGGTCATCGTCATGGTGCACGGCGGTGCCTGGATGGTGGGCAACAAGGCGATGGCCAACGTGACCGACAACAAGGTGGCTTGGTGGGTCAAGCAGAAGGGCTACATCCTGGTGTCGGTGGGCTATCGCCTGTCGCCGCAGGTTGACCCGCTGGTGCAGGCGCGCGATGTGGCCAGTGCCCTGGCCAAGACGCAGGCCATGGCCGCCTCGTGGGGTGGCGATCCGGCCAAGGTCATTCTTATGGGGCATTCGGCCGGTGCGCACCTGGTGGCGTTGCTGGGCGCTTCGCCGGCACTGGCACGCGATTCAGGCGCCAAACCCTGGCTTGGCACTGTGGCGCTTGACAGCGCCGCGCTGGACCTTGAGCGCATCATGAAAGCGCGGCACATGCGGTTTTATGACCGCGTGTTTGGCGCCGACCCGGCCTACTGGCGCACTGTGTCCCCAAGCAGTGTGCTGGCGGCTGACGCCACGCCGATGCTGCTGGTCTGCTCGACACAACGGGCGGATGACCCCTGCGCACAGTCGCGTGACTTTGCTGCGAAATTGACGGCCAAAGGCGCGCGGGCCAGCGTGCTGCCGCAAGACCTGACGCATGAGCAGGTCAACACCACGCTGGGCCTGCCCGGTGGGTATACCGATGCGGTAGACGGTTTTATGGCGGGGCTGCTGCCGCGCTAACGAATTTAAAGAAAAACAGGCTACAGCCCTCAGTAAACGGGCGCAAGACGCTATTGATTTGATAGCGAATCAGGCTCAGCTACTTCGCCGCACCAGGCTCTGCCGCGGCCGGAGCGGCATTGCGGCGGTGGTAGGTGAAAAACGTCCACATCATCAGCGTGGCGTCGGGGCCTTCAGGCTCGCTGTATTCCATGCTGGCGTCTCCGCCGCTCCAGGCGTGGCCCAGGGCGTCTACGTCGCACTTCACCAGCTGCGGCTTGCGGCCGGCGTACCAGGTCGTCGTCTGGTAGGCATGGCGTGGCCGCCTGCCGCTGCGGCGTTCGGGGTAACGGCGAATCACCGGCTCGAGGCGGGCCGCATTTTGGGTAATGACCGGGTTGTTAATGATTTCGAACTGCTCGGCCAGCTGCTCGGCGTTCACCCGCCGCACCACGGCATCGTTGTCGCCATGGATCAGGATGGCCGGCATGCCCGGGAACTGCGGCTGGTCGCTGGCAAACAAGCGCGCCACCGCATCGTAAGACGAGCCCGAGCCGTGTTGCATGGCCCGGTAGGCGCTGAAGGGCGAATGGGTGGTGCCGAACACGGGTGCGGAATGCATGCCCACGGCCGCGATCAGCTCCGGGTGGCGCAGTGCCACGATGGCCGCCAGCGCGGCGCCGGCCGACAGGCCCGCCACGTAAGTTCGTGAAGCGTCAAGCCCGTGTTTTTGCTGCACCTGCGAAATCATGGCGGCGATCACGCCCACATCGCCCTCCCCGTTTTGTGTGGCCCGCTTGTACCAGTGCCAGCAGCGGTGGGCGTCGGCTGCACTGGATTGCTGGGGGTAGAGCACCGCAAAACCCTTGCGCTCGGCCAGCTCGTTCATGCGGCTGGCTGCGGCAAAGTCGGCCGCCGTCTGCTGGCAGCCGTGCAGCATCACGACCAGCGGGCGCGGTGCCGCAGGGGCATCGGGAACCCCGGCAGTAACAGCCGTAGCGGCCGTAGCGGCCGCGGCGGGAAGATACAGCCAATACAGCATGCGCCGGGAATCCGTCAGCAAGCCGTCCCCGGGCAGGGTGAACCAGGCCTTGCGCCAGGTGCCGGGCAAACCGGCGGCGGCGCGGGCCTGTGCAGCCGTGGGCCGGCGGGCCTTTTTGGCGGGCCGGACAACCACCGGTTTCAACAGCTTGACCCCGGGCCTGCGCCGGCGCGGCGTTGTGGTGGCAGGCGGCGTCGGTGTGACCTTGGGAAGCAGGCTTTCAAACAGCCGCAAGCCCTGCGCCTGCTGGGCCTTGCCCATGCGGCGCATGCTTTTAAGCCAAAGACTGCTTATGCTTCTGGACATGGTTTGACAAAAAGTGGTGGGGCCATCTGGGGTCGGTTCGAGGTCTGCGTCTACGTTGATTTCCAGGAAGGGATTTGCGCCAGATCAATAAGTACACGGTCATTTTGCTGCATTGCAACAAAATGTCTACCAGCATGGCCATAAAACATTGAATTCGGCGCTTTCCGTCACAAAATCGGGGTTACAAAATGCTAAAACCCGAGCCGCTACGATGGAGCCTGGGAGCGCTTGTGCCATTTCGGCGCGTTATCAGCGCCATTTCAGCGCGTACACGCACCATTTAGAGTCTTTTCGTGCTTTCCGGCCTTTGCCCTGTTTGCCCTCTTTTGAACGACCGCACATTTCTTTTCGCTTTTCGCCTGTTTTCTCATGCCCGAATTCCTGACCGCCGCCCTTTACCAGTTCGTTGAGCTGCCCGATTTCGCCGAGCTGCAGGCGCCGCTGCTGGCGCAGTGTGAGGCCCATGGTGTCAAGGGCACGCTGCTGCTTGCGGCAGAAGGCATCAACGGCACGATTGCCGGGCCTGAAGAAGGTGTGCGCGCCGTGTTGGTCTATCTGCGCAGTGACCCGCGCCTGGCGACGCTGGAGCACAAGGAAGCGTGGGCTGAGTCCATGCCGTTTTACCGGATGAAGGTGCGCCTCAAGCGCGAGATAGTCACCATGGGTGTGCCGGAAGTCCACCCCGCGCTGATGGCCGGCGAATACGTCAAGCCGCAGGAATGGAATCAGCTGATCAACGAACCGGGCGTGGTGCTGGTCGATACACGCAACGATTACGAGGTGTCCATCGGCACCTTCCACGGCGCCATCAACCCGCACACCAGCAGCTTTTCAGAGCTGCCCGGCTGGGTAGAGCGCGAAATGGCTGAAGGCGGCAAGCTGGCGGCACATGACGGCAAAAAGCCGAAGGTAGCCATGTTCTGCACCGGGGGCATCCGCTGCGAAAAGTCCACTGCGCTGCTGCGCTCCAAAGGCTTCGAGGAGGTCTACCACCTCGAAGGCGGCATCCTCAAGTACCTGGAGACCGTGCCTGAGGCGCAAAGCACCTGGGAAGGCGAATGTTTTGTGTTTGACGAGCGTGTGTCCGTTGGCCACGGCCTCAAGCCCGGCGCCTTCACCCTGTGCCGCTCGTGCCGCGACCCGCTCAGCGAAGAAGACCGTCAGTCACCGCTCTACGAGCTGGGCGTAAGCTGCGCGCACTGCCATGCGAAGACGACGGAAGAACAGAAAGCCGGCTACCGCGAGCGCCAGCGCCAGGTCGAGCTGGCCGAAGCGCGCAATGCCGCGCACATCGGCGTGCGGCAATTCGGCACCTGAAGCACCTGGTGTCTCAGGCCATGAACAGCGCCCTGCCCGTCCTCTATTCCTTTCGCCGCTGCCCGTATGCCATGCGCGCCCGCCTGGCGCTGGCCGTGAGTGGCGAGCCGCATGAACTGCGCGAAGTCGTGTTGAAGAACAAACCCATGCAAATGCTGGCCGCGTCACCCAAAGGCACGGTGCCTGTGCTGGAGCTGCCCGGCGGCGAAGTCATTGATGAAAGCCTGGACGTGATGCTGTGGGCGCTGCGGCGCAACGACCCCGAGGGTTGGCTCAGATCACCGCAGGGCTCCCTTGATGACATGCTCGCGCTGATTGCCAGCAACGACGGTGCCTTCAAGCGCAGCCTGGACCGCTACAAATACCCGAATCGCTACGCTGAGGAATCGGCAGGTGAAGCCAACGCCTTCGCGCAGCTGCAGCGCGGCTTGGGCGCGGCATGGCTGCTCAAGCTGGACGGCATGCTGGCAGGCGGCTGGCTGTTCGGCGCACGCACCAGCCTGGCTGACATGGCACTTCTGCCGTTTGTACGGCAGTTTGCACACACCGATGCAGCCTGGTTTTCCGCACAACCTTGGCCGCAATTACAGGCCTGGCTGGCGCGCTTTGAAGCCAGTGCGCTGTATGCGGGCGTGATGGAAAAACGACCAACTTGGCAGTCATTGACTGATTTAAGGTATCAACAGCAACCACACCTGTGATAGACCAAGACGGGTGCAAGTTTGGCCTTACAGCAACTCCCTCATTGCAATCTCGTCGGGTGCATATGCTTTGAAGTTAATCCGCGCCCAATCCCGAACCTGCTGAGCCACGCCACCATAGCCAGGAAACATCGTGGCTCCACTAACACCTAGTTTTTCGCAGGCCGCTATTAGCTCTCCCGCCTCTCGCCTCGGCAGGGTAAAACAGTCCAAGATCAGCCCACCCCGATACCCTATCGATGTCGGGAGGAAAAGCTCATTTAAACCTTTGGCCGTCGGCGACACAGTAAACAATCCAGCTTGAGCTGCGAGATTGCTACTGTTTCC
Organism: Polaromonas sp. P1_F8; assembly: GCF_056405635.1. Lineage (NCBI taxonomy): Bacteria > Pseudomonadati > Pseudomonadota > Betaproteobacteria > Burkholderiales > Comamonadaceae > Polaromonas > Polaromonas sp. P1_F8. Next base: position 451,713 of record NZ_JBFUBS010000001.1, read on the forward strand.
ACCTGGGAGGTCTACTAGTTTTAGCCCTCTCCATTCTTGATGCCCCTCAGTATTGAGCGCCCACACCGCCAAGTTACCTTCGTCGGTTTTCATCCGGAGCGCTGCAGAAGCAGCAAAGTAGGCAGCTACAAATGAACGCCGAGTCCAATCTAACAAGCTGGTAGGAACGGCGTGATGTTGGGCGACCGCCTGCACTTCATACATATAGTTGGGCGGCCAAGATTCTGGCTTCATGAGGTAATAGGTCGGATCCTTCAATGTTTCGCGCACATCTGAGCGATCACCTGGGACTGAAAGTCCTGAATAGTCACAGCCCTTAAGAAACAAAGCCAATACTCTGGCTTCAAATTCAACTTGCTGCGCAGCAGTAATATCTTTCGTCCCATTGACGTTGGGAGCCGTCAGGTCTCCGTCAATCCTGTGAGCACTAGGCTCCAATTCGAAATTTGCATCAGGCTGGCCGCGAAATATGTAATGTTCACCTTGGTACCTGCCCGCGGTCAAAGGCGACAACAGCTCAAGCATTTGAACGGCACTGGTACAAGCGATAGTTTCAAAATTCTTGGGCATACATCATTGTCGCTTGGACGGCCCAATTGCTAATGTCACGATGGATTTTCGGGGCTCATTTCAGTTGCATGAAATATGACTTCGCGGCTTGCGCTGTACGCCGGCGTGATAGACAAGCATGTGCCGTGGCGGGCGGGTACGGCGCAAGCAGCAGCCGCTATCAAATAAATAGCTGCTTGCGCCCGTCTTTATTGGGCCAAGAGTCAATTTGATGCTTGAAAATAGGTCTGCAAGGCTGTTTTGAGCATCTTTTCAGCCGCTAACCAGCATTCTGCGAGCCAAAAAGTACCGTTTTTCAATAAGAAAAAGACCTGCAGGCCAATAGTACCGGGCGCAAGCAGCTATGAAATATATAGCAACCGACCGACTGGCAGGCGGCGGCGCTCACCACACGCGATGCTCTACGCCCGCTCTTATCTTCTCTCTCAGGAGGAAACCGGAAGACCTCAGCGCTGAATGCGCGTCGACAGCACCACCGACGTATTGGTGCGCTCGACCCCATCGAGCAGGCCGATGCCGTCGATCAGCGCATCCAGCCGCTCAATTGAGCCGGCCTGCACGATGGCGATCATGTCGAAAGTGCCGCTGACCGAAAGCAGTGCGCGGACCTCGGGGATCTTGCGCAGCGCTGCCTCGACCGGGCCCGACAGCTTGGGGCCGACGGTGAGCATCACGTGGGCGGCTACCTGCGACTGCTCATATGCGTCGCCGGTACGCACGCCGTAGCCGGTGATGACCTTGTCGCGCTCCAGCCGCTCCATGCGGGCCTGCACCGCGGTGCGCGACAAACCCACCTTGCGGGCGAGCAAAGCCACCGGGCAGCGCGCGTTTTCACGCAATTCGCTGAGCAGTATCTGGTCTATGGCGTCGAGATTCATGTGCCGGGCGTGACTATGGTTAAAGCAGGGTAGGCAAATAGATGATAGATGCCTTCTATTTCACTAAATTATGACTTCTATTTGTATAAATTGATACTACCAACCGCCGGTGCTGCGCTCCACAATCAGTCAACGCCCTTCACCTGGAGGGGCCCATCAAGGAGCGGATATGAAAAAGATCATGGTCGTAGGCGCAGGCAAAATCGGCTCAACCATTGCCGCCCTGCTGGGCTCCAGCCAGGACTACGCGGTGACGGTGGTGGACGCATCGCAGGCCGCACTTGCAGGTATCAAGGCCGGCGCCGGGGTTCAATTGAAGGTGCTGGACGTCACCGACCCTGTCGCCCTGCGCGCAGCGCTTGAAGGGCAGTTTGCGGTGCTCAGCGCGGCGCCGTTCCACCTCACCACATCGATTGCCGAAGCTGCCGTGGCTGCCGGTGTGCACTACCTGGACCTGACCGAAGACGTGGCCAGCACGCGGCGCGTGCGGGAGCTGGCCGGCACCGCGCGCTCAGCGCTGATCCCGCAATGCGGCTTGGCGCCGGGTTTTGTGTCTATCGTGGCGGCCGACCTGTGCCGGCGTTTTGACAGCCTGCACAGCGTGCGCATGCGCGTTGGCGCCCTGCCCCAGTACCCGTCGAACGCGCTGAACTACAACCTGACCTGGAGCACCGACGGCGTCATCAACGAGTACTGCGAGCCCTGCGAAGCCATTGTGGAAGGCGTGCTGCGCCAGGTGCCGCCGCTGGCTGAGCATGAGGAGTTTTCGCTCGACGGTGTGACGTACGAGGCCTTCAATACTTCTGGCGGCCTGGGCACCCTGTGCGAGACGCTGCAGGGCAAGGTCACCAACCTCAACTACAAGACCATCCGCTATCCCGGCCACGCGGCGATCATGAAGGCACTGCTCAACGACCTGCGCCTGCGCGACCGCCGCGGTGTACTGAAAGACATACTGGAAAACGCCCTGCCCACGACGATGCAGGACGTGGTCATTGTGTTCGTCACCGTGAGCGGCCAGCGCGAAGGCCGGCTGATGCAGGAGACCTACGCCCACAAGGTTTACAGCCATGTTGTTGGCGGCGTGCTGCGCAGCGCGATCCAGATCACCACGGCGGCTGGTATTTGCACGGTGCTGGATTTGCTGGCTGATGGGCATCTGCCTGCGAAGGGGTTTGTGCGGCAGGAGGATATTGCTTTGGGGGATTTTTTGGGGAACCGGTTTGGTGGGGCTTATGCGCCTTTGGTGGAGCGGGCTGCGGCTTGAGGGTTGATTTTTTTGAAAAATAGGCGTTGCGGTTAATGGGGACGAGCGCGAGCAGCTATTGAATTGATAGCAGTCTTCTTTTGAGGTTGTTGTTGGTTTGATGGGGCGCGCTCTTTGGTGAGGGTTGCTGGCCGGGGGTTGCCCGGCATGCAACTCACTTTCTTTTGCTTCGCCAAAAGAAAGTAAGCAAAGAAAAGGCGACCCTGGTTCCTGCGTCCCTTCGCTTCGCTGCGGGCAACCTGCGGTGCTCGGTCCAGCCGGGGTCAAAAACAACTCGCTTCGCTCAAACAAGTTTTTGCCCTGATCCGTCTGGCCCTGCGCTCCTCGGCGCATCCACAAGGGGGTGGGAGAGGAATACCGAACAGCCAACAACCGAATACCAGAACCCGAACACCGGAAGAAACAAGGACACGCCATGGCGTGTCCTTGTTGGTATTGGAATTGGTATTTGTCTTCAATCCCCGCTCCCGATTAGCCCTTCTGTCTGCGCCGAGGAGCGCAGGTTCAGGCGGATCAGGGATCGCGATTGTCTGAGCGAAGCGAGTTCGAGCGAGACCCCGCCTGAACCGAGCACCGCAGGTTGCCCCGTAGCGAAGCGAAGGGGTCGCAGACAGCAGGGTCGCCTTTTCTTTTGCTTACTTTTCTTTTGGCGAAGCAAAAGAAAAGTAAGTAGCTGCCGGGCTACCCCCGGCCAGCAGCCCTCAGAAGAGCACACACAGACCAGAGCAAGAACGGCGCGCAAAAAGCCACCTACGACATCTCCGGCGCAATCATCTCCGCATACTCATAAAGCGCCTCAAGCAGCGCCTGCCCTCGCTCATCTGCCGTCTCCGCCAACACATCGATCTCGGCAAACAACGCATCCACATTCCGCGCCCCGCCCTCACCCTCCAGCAGGCGCGCAGCGCGATGCGCTTCCCAGCGTTCGGCGTCTTCGGGCGACAGGGTTTCGGCAAAGTTGCGCGCCCGGTAGCGAAACACCAGTTCCCCGAGGCGCTCATCGTCAAAGCCGATGCGGGCATGGGCCAGCTCGGCGGGGGACAAGGCGCGCAACTGGTTCAGGCGGCGGCGGTCGGTGTTGTTGATGAAGCCGCCGTACAGGTCTTCGTCGACATCCGGCGTGGGCTCTTTGGGCCGCTGGAACACTTCGGGCCAGATGGCGCTCATGTCGGGCAGGCCGGCGGCTTTTTCGGCGTTGGCCAGCGCGGCGGGAATGTCTATGTTCCATTTGGCCGCCATCTCCGGCGACAGCGTGGCGAGCTTGCGCACGACCATGGGTGATTTGTTCAGGTGAACCGATTTGATGGGCAGGCGCAGCACGCCTTCGGGCAGCTCGGCCGATTTGCTGAAGAGGCGTTGCCGCAGCGTGACAACGTCGAGCAAAGGCAGCTCGCTCGGGTCGTGCGACAAGTCCCAGGCCAGCAACTCGTTCTTGTTCGTCGGATGCGTTGCCAGTGGCCACATGACGGCCAGGCAGCCGCGCTCTGGCGGGAACATGCCCGAGACGTGCAAAAACGGCTGGGCCGTTTGCGGGCTGGTCGGCAGGCCCAGCTCTGCAGCCACGCGGTCTTTTTTGTGCAGGCCCAGGCAAAAGTCAAAGAGCTTGGGTTGCGCCTTGCGGATCAGGCGGGCCAGCGCGATGGTGGCGCGCACGTCAGACAGGGCGTCGTGCGCCGACTCGTGCAGCAGGCCGTTGGCACGCGCCAGGTCTTCGAGCTTGAAGCTGGGGCGGACGGCGCTGGCGTCGTCCGGCCTGCGTTCGTCGGGCTTGAGCGGCCAGGTGATGCCCTCGGGCCGCAGCGCATAGGCCATGCGCACGACATCGAGCAAATCCCAGCGGCCGCAGTCGTTTTGCCATTCGCGCGCATACGGGTCAATGAGGTTGCGCCAGAACAGGTAGCGCGTGACTTCGTCGTCGAAGCGGATGGTGTTGTAGCCCACGCCGATCGTGCCGGGCTCGGCCAGCACGGCTTCGATCTGCGCGGCGAATTCGTGTTCGGCCACGCCGCGCTCCAGGCACAACTGGGGCGTAATGCCGGTGAGCAGGCAGGACTCCGGGTTGGGCAGGTAGTCGTTGGCGGGCTTGCAATAAATCATCAGCGGCTCGCCGATTTCGTTGAGCTCGGCGTCGGTGCGAATGCCGGCGAACTGCGCGGGCCGGTCACGGCGCGGGTTGATGCCGAAGGTTTCGTAATCGTGCCAGAGGAAGGTGTGGGGCATGAAGAACTCGAAGTAGGTAATTAGAGCAAGGGTGAAAACAGCCGCGCCGTGGCGTCGAGCAGGCGCATCAAAAAGTTCTGGGGGCGATGTGCGCGCACGGGCGCGGCGCTGAGCAGGTCGGTTTCAAACTGCGCGGCGAGCGGCCCTGCCAGCTCGGGGCCGTAGACCACGGCCATCACCTCGAAGTTGAGGCGAAAGCTGCGGTTGTCGAAATTGGCGGTGCCGACCATGGCACAGCTGTCGTCGACGACCAGTGTTTTGGAGTGCAGCATGCGGGCCTTGTACTCCCAGACCTTGACGCCGGCGGCGATCAGTTCGTCGAAGTAGGAGCGCGCCGCGGCGCTGACGACAAAGCTGTCGCTGCGGCGCGGCACCAGCAGGCGCACGTCGACGCCGCGCAGTGCAGCGCTGGTTAGAGCCATCAGCGCGGGTTCTCCCGGCACGAAGTAAGGCGTGGTCAACCAGGCGCGTTGGGTGGAGGCATTGATGGCGGCCAGGTGCATGCGGTGAATCGGCTCCAGCATGTTGTCCGGCCCGCTGGTCACTACCTGCACCGGGATGTCGCCGGCTTCTTCGTCGGGCACCAGGAGGGGCAGCAGGTGCGGAAGGGTCCCGTCCGTGTCGGCTATCGATTCGCCGGTGGCATAGGTCCAGTCTTCCAGGAAGGTGGTCTGCAGCCATCGCACCGCGCTGCCTTCAATGCGCAGGTGCACATCATGGTAGGCATCGGCGCGGGTGCGCCGGTCTTCTTCATCGGTGATGTTGACGCCGCCCGTGAAGCCGACGCGGCCGTCGCAGACGACGATCTTGCGGTGGGTGCGGTAGTTGGTCACCGGCCGCAGGCGGCGGCCTATGCGGGTGTCGTGAAAGAACGCAACGTCGACGCCGGCGGCCTCCAGGGGCGCCAGAAACCGGCCGCCAAGCCGCTTGGATCCAAGCGCATCGACCAGCAGGCGCACCTTGACGCCCTGCTCCGCCCTTTCGGCCAGCAGGTCACGCAGGGCAGTGCCGATGCGGTCAGGCTCAAAAATATAGTACTCAAGGTGCACATGATGGCGGGCGTCGCGGATCGCCTGGAAGATGCTGTCGAAGGTATGCGCCCCGCCTGAAAGCAGCTGGACGCCTGTGGCACTGGACACCGGAAGGCCGCAGGCGGCGGTTCCCAGGGCGGTCATCTGCCGCAGCGCCGGAGGTGCTCTTTCGGCCACGCCCTGCAACTGGGCCAGATCGGCATCGCCACGCGCACCGGCGCGGCTGCGCAGCCGCTTGAGGCGCTGCTTTTTGAGGCGCTGGGGACCGAGGAAGTAGTAAATCACGAAGCCGGCAAACGGCAGCAGGGCCAGCGACAGGATCCAGCTCATGGTGGAGACCGGCGCGCGCTTTTGCATCACGATCCAGACCGACAGCACGGCAATGTAGGCACTCCAGGCCAGGGAGAGACCGGTTTTCCATTCTGAGCTGAGTTCGGGAAGGGTCAAGGCGGGGTGTCTCTGGGGTTGGGGCGCGGGCGAAATGAAAAAGGCCGATAGCGTGATGCTACCGGCCTTTTTTGGGTGCGCGGAAACTATCCGCGCCGATGGATCGGCTCGATCAGCGAATGGGTCAGTTGGTTTCTGCCGCTTCGGCTTCCGGCTTGGCTTTGCCTTCCTTCTTTGGCAATGGCTGGATGTCGAGCTGGACTTCTCCGGTCTCAACGCCCTTCTCGTCCGTCGTGACCTTCATGTCCACCGTCAGGCGGCCACCGTCGGTCAGCCGGCCAAACAGCAGCTCGTCGGCCAGCGCACGGCGGATCGTGTCCTGGATCAGGCGCTGCATCGGGCGGGCGCCCATCAGCGGATCGAAGCCCTTCTTGCCGAGGTACTTGCGCAGCGTATCGGTGAAGGTGACTTCCACCTTCTTCTCGGCCAGTTGCGTTTCGAGCTGCAGCAGGAACTTGTCGACCACGCGCAGGATGACGGTTTCGTCCAGCGCCTTGAAGCTGACAGTCGCGTCCAGGCGGTTGCGGAACTCGGGCGTAAACAGGCGCTTGATGTCGGCCATCTCGTCGCCGGACTCGCGCGGGTTGGTAAAGCCAATGGTCGCCTTGTTCATCGTCTCGGCACCGGCGTTGGTGGTCATGACGATGATGACATTGCGGAAATCGGCCTTGCGCCCGTTGTTGTCCGTCAGCGTGCCATGGTCCATGACCTGCAGCAGCACGTTGAAGATGTCCGGGTGCGCCTTTTCGATCTCGTCGAGCAGCAGCACAGCGTGCGGCTTCTTCGTGATGGCTTCGGTCAGCAGGCCACCCTGGTCAAAACCGACGTAACCCGGAGGCGCACCAATCAGGCGGCTCACGGCATGGCGCTCCATGTACTCGGACATGTCGAAGCGGATGAGCTCAATGCCCATGATGTAGGCCAGCTGTTTGGCAGCTTCCGTCTTGCCGACGCCGGTGGGGCCGGAGAACAGGAAGGAGCCGATCGGCTTGTCGTCCTTGCCCAGGCCGGAGCGGGCCATCTTGACGGCGGAGGCCAGCACTTCGAGGGCCTTGTCCTGGCCGAAGACCACGCTCTTCAAATCGCGCTCGAGCGTCTGCAGCTTGCCGCGGTCGTCGTTGGAGACGTTGGCGGGCGGGATGCGGGCGATCTTGGCCACGATCTCCTCGACTTCGGCCTTGGTGATGATCTTCTTGCGCTTGGACGCAGGCAGGATACGCTGGGCGGCGCCGGCTTCATCGATCACGTCAATGGCCTTGTCGGGCAGATGGCGGTCATTGATGTACTTGGCGCTGAGCTCGGCCGCAGCCTGCAGGGCAGCCACGGCGTACTTGACGCTGTGGTGCTCTTCAAAGCGCGACTTCAGGCCCTTGAGGATGTCGACCGTTTCCTGCACGGTCGGCTCGACCACATCGACCTTCTGGAAGCGGCGCGACAGGGCCGCATCTTTTTCGAAGATGCCGCGGTATTCAGTGAAGGTGGTCGCGCCGATGCACTTGAGCTGGCCGCTGGACAGCGCCGGCTTGAGCAGGTTGGACGCATCCAGCGTACCGCCCGAGGCCGCACCGGCACCGATCAGGGTGTGGATTTCGTCGATGAACAGGATGCCGTTGGGCTTGTCCTTCAATGCCTTGAGCACGCCCTTCAGGCGTTGTTCGAAGTCACCGCGGTACTTGGTACCGGCCAGCAATGCGCCCATATCGAGCGAGTACACATTGGCTTCGGCCAGGATCTCGGGTACGTCTTTTTGCGTGATGCGCCAGGCCAGGCCCTCGGCAATCGCGGTTTTACCCACACCGGCCTCACCGACCAGCAGCGGGTTGTTCTTGCGGCGGCGGCAGAGAATCTGGATGACGCGCTCGACTTCATACTGGCGGCCGATCAGCGGATCGATCTTGCCGTCCTTGGCGAGCTGGTTCAGGTTGACGGTGAATTGTTCAAGCGGTGAGGCTTTTTCGCTCTTCTCGCCACCCTCTTCGCTTTCGGCAGCGCTCTCGCCTGCCTTGGCTGGTTCCGGCGGGTCGCTCTTCTTGATGCCGTGCGCGATGAAATTCACCACGTCCAGGCGCGTCACGCCCTGCTGGTGGAGGTAATACACGGCGTGTGAATCCTTTTCACCAAAAATGGCGACCAGCACATTGGCGCCGGTGACTTCCTTCTTGCCGTTGCCGGTGGACTGCACGTGCATGATGGCGCGCTGGATCACGCGCTGGAAGCCCAGCGTGGGCTGCGTGTCGACATCGTCGGTGCCGGCGACCTGCGGGGTGTTGTCCTTGATGAAATTGGCCAACGACTTGCGCAAGTCGTCCACATTGGCTGAGCAGGCGCGCAATACCTCGGCTGCACTGGGGTTGTCCAGCAAGGCAAGCAAGAGATGCTCAACGGTGATGAACTCGTGGCGCTGCTGACGCGCCTCGACAAACGCCATGTGCAAGCTGACTTCTAGTTCCTGGGCAATCATTGATCTTCCTTTCGGCTTGCTTGGGTTAACTCTACTGACTTATGAAGGGAATATTGGCCGGATTTACGATTATTCAATGGGCTCACTGACACACTGCAGCGGATGGCCGTTTTTCCGTGCAGCTTCGGTGACCTGGTCCACTTTGGTCGCCGCTACGTCCCTGGAAAACACGCCGCAGACACCTTTGCCGTCCAGATGGATCTTCAGCATGATCTGTGTGGCGGTGTCGTGGTCCTTGTTGAAAAACTCCTGGATCACCACCACCACGAACTCCATGGGGGTGTAGTCGTCGTTCAGCAGGACCACCTGGTACATCTGCGGGGGCTTGGTCTTTTGCGGCCGACGCTCCAATACGACCGACTCTCCCCCATTGCCGTTATCGGGCTTGATAGCCGGGACTGGGGGCTGCACCGGAGAGTTGGGGGATTTGGGAGACTTGGTTGCCATGGAATTCATTCTAGCCACCGATGTAGTCCAGTGCGCCTGATAGGGAAATTGGTGGCGGGAACGCGACATTCAAGCGTGATATTTTTCCTTTTCCGCGCCCAAGAAAAAAACCGCCGCGGGATTGCTCCCGGGCGGTTCTCGGAAAAACCGGCTGAGCCAGCTTTACATGTGGTCGATCATGACCTGGCCAAAGCCGGAGCAGCTGACCTGGGTTGCGCCTTCCATGAGGCGGGCGAAGTCATAAGTGACCTTCTTGGAGTCGATGGATTTTTCCATCGAGCTGATGATCAGGTCGGCAGCCTTGGTCCAGCCCATGTGGCGCAGCATCATTTCGGCCGAGAGGATTTCGGAACCGGGGTTCACGTAGTCCTTGCCGGCATACTTGGGCGCAGTACCGTGGGTGGCTTCAAACATGGCGACGGTGTCGCTCAGGTTGGCGCCGGGGGCGATGCCGATGCCGCCGACCTGGGCAGCCAGCGCGTCGGACACGTAGTCGCCGTTCAGGTTCAGGGTGGCGATCACGCTGTATTCAGCGGGACGCAGCAGGATCTGCTGCAGGAAAGCATCGGCGATGCTGTCCTTGACGGTGATTTCCTTGCCGGTCTTGGGGTTCTTGAACTTCATCCATGGGCCGCCGTCGATTTCCACAGCGCCGAATTCCTTCTTGGCCAGGGCATAAGCCCAGTCACGGAAGCCACCTTCGGTGAACTTCATGATGTTGCCCTTGTGCACGATGGTCACGCTGGGCTTGTCGTTGTCGATAGCGTACTGGATGGCCTTGCGCACCAGGCGCTCGGTGCCTTCGCTGGAAACCGGCTTGATGCCGATGCCGGAGGTGTTCGGGAAGCGGATCTTCTTGACGCCCATCTCGTCCTGCAGGAACTTGATGAGTTTTTTGGCCTTGTCGCTGCCGGATTCGAATTCGATACCGGCGTAGATGTCTTCCGAGTTTTCGCGGAAGATGACCATGTGGGTCTTTTCAGGCTCTTTGACGGGCGAAGGAACGCCCTTGAAATACTGGATGGGGCGCAGGCAGACATAAAGATCCAGCTCCTGGCGCAGCGCCACGTTCAGGCTGCGGATGCCGCCGCCCACCGGGGTCGTCAGCGGACCCTTGATCGACACGACGTAGTCACGAACAGCGTGCAGGGTTTCTTCTGGCAGCCATACGTCCGGGCCATAGACCTTGGTGGACTTTTCACCGGCAAACACTTCCATCCAGTGGATCTTTTTCTTGCCGCCGTAGGCTTTGGCAACAGCAGCATCAACCACTTTCAGCATCACCGGCGTAATGTCTGCGCCGGTGCCGTCGCCTTCAATGAACGGAATGATGGGTTCGTCAGGTACGTTCAACGAGTTGTCGGCATTGACAGTGATTTTTTGGCCTTGGGAAGGCACCTTGATGTGCTGATACATGAACAAAAGTCTCCGGTAAGCGCAAGGCGTCCAAGGGCACGCCACGCAACAGTTAGGTAAAAACCCCTAAATTCTAGCCGTAAAACCGTACGGCAAAAGAATTTGGGGGCATCGTGTCAACGGCTTTGGAACCGGCCTCGTTACGGTAGGGCCTCCGAGAAGTTCGGGGTATTTTTTCCAATAACGTTATCAAAGGAAATTCCAAATGAACAAAATCCTCGCTGCTTTGATCGCTGGCCTCTTCGCTGCTGGTGCTTTCGCACAAGCTTCCGCTCCTGCGGCTACCCCAGCCAAGCCAGCTGTTGCCGCAACGCCAGCCGCTCCTGCTGCAAAAGCAGAAGCCAAAGCTGAAGCAAAGCCAGCCAAAATGACCAAAGAAGAAAAAGCTGCTGCCAAGGCCGCAAAGAAAGAAAAAGCTGCTGCTGACAAGAAAGCAAAAGCTGAAGCCGCTGCAGCCAAGAAAGCCGAAGCTGCTGCCGCCAAAAAAGCAAAAGCTGAAGCCAAGAAGTAATTCCTGGTGACTTCGGTCAAAATGCCCGCCGCGTGCGGGCATTTTTTATGCGCGTCGTTTATGCTGGCCGATCAACTTCATGCGTGGTGACTCTATGTTTTTCGAACCCGGTACTGTCTTTTTTCGTGGGGCGTTCAAGGGCCTCACCCAGATGCTGGCTGTTGCCGCCTTGTTCGTGCCCCTGGGTGCTTCGGCGCAGGACGGCCCCCAGATGAATTTACAGCGCGTCAAGCTGTCGGCCGGCATGCACCTGATTGAGGCACAGGTGGCCCTCACGCCGGAACAGCGGCAAATCGGCCTGATGTTCCGCAAGGAAATGCCGCAACAGGAAGGCATGATTTTTATCTTCGAGCAGCCAGCCCAGCAGTGCTTCTGGATGAAAAACACCTTGCTGCCACTGACCGCCGCCTTTGTGGCGGATGACGGCACCATCGTGAACCTCGCCGACATGAAACCTCAAACCACAGACCCACACTGCTCTGCCCAACCCGTGCGCTTTGTCCTGGAAATGAACAAGGGCTGGTTTGCGCGAAAACGCATCAAGGCCGGCAGCAAACTGGGCGGCCCGATTTTCGAGGCGAAGCGCTGATTTCTCGCTTTTAAAACAAAAAAAGCCGACTCATGTCGGCTTTTTTGTGGGCGAAGGCTTCTCGCCTCAGGCGAAGTTGGCCTCGGCAAAACTCCAGTTCACCAGATTGGAGAGGAAGGTTTCGACAAATTTCGGACGCAGGTTGCGGTAGTCGATGTAGTAGGCATGCTCCCAGACATCCACCGTCAGCAGGGCCTTGTCGGCGGTGGTGAGCGGGGTACCTGCCGGGCCGGTGTTGACAATATCAACCGTGCCGTCGGCTTTTTTGACAAGCCACGTCCAGCCGGAACCGAAATTGCCAACGGCCGACTTGACGAAAGCCTCTTTGAAAGCAGCGTAAGAGCCAAACTTGGCGTTGATGGCTGCAGCCAGCGCGCCGCCAGGCTCGCCGCCGCCAGCAGGCTTCATGCAGCTCCAGAAGAAGGTGTGGTTCCAGATCTGGGCAGCATTGTTGTACACACCACCACTGGATTTCTTGACGATCTCTTCGAGCGTCATGGCTTCAAACTCAGTGCCTTTTTGCAGGTTGTTGAGGTTCACCACGTAAGCATTGTGGTGCTTGCCATGGTGGTATTCAAAGGCTTCCTGGCTGTAATGCGGCGCCAGGGCGTCGATGGGGTACGGTAGCGGGGGGAGTTTGTGTTCCATGATTTTTTCCTCGTGGTGATGAATAAACTGCTTTTAACGATGTCATTGTAAAAACTAAATCAGCCTGCGCGCAGAAACCGTCAAATCGACCTCGCCGTCGGCAAGGGTAGCGCGTACGGGTTGTCCCACATGGGTCTTTTCGCGGCTTGTAATGGGCTGCCCCTGAAGGTCGGCAAGCCAGGCATAGCCGCGCTTCAGAACCAGTTTGGGGTCCAGCAATTCAAGCCGCAACTGCGCGCGCTCAACGCGCTGCTGGCCGCGCCGCAGGCTGCCCTCCACCTCGCGCGGGAAGTCACTGCCCAAGGCCTGTAGCTTTTGCCGTTCGTGCTGTAGTGCCGAACGCGCCGCATGGCTCAGGCTCTGGCCGAGCCCGGCCAGGCGGGCATGCTGCCTGGTAACCAGATGCGACGGCCGGCTGATCCGGGAAGCCGCCCAGTCCAGGCGCTGGTTGTGCAACTCCAGCTGCCGGTCTATGCCGTTTTGCAGCCGCGATAGGGCCAAGTCCAGCGCACCCAGCCAGACAGCTTGGGGCTGCGCGCAGAGTTCTGCCGCGGCGGTCGGCGTGGGCGCACGCACGTCAGCGCAAAAATCGGCGATCGTGAAGTCGGTTTCATGCCCCACCCCGCTGATCACCGGCATGGGCGACTCCACCAGGGTCCGGGCAAGCTGTTCATCATTAAAAGCCCACAGGTCTTCCATGGCGCCGCCACCGCGTACCACCAGCAAGACATCCACATGGTCCAGCGATCGCCGTTGATAGGCTTTGAGCAAAGCGGCGCGCAATTCGCCGGCGGCCTGGGCGCCCTGTACGCTGGCAGGATAAATAACCACGGGAATGTGCGGTACACGGCGCTGCAAAGCACTCATGACATCGTGCAAGGCGGCGGCACCCAGCGAAGTCACCACACCAATGGCGCAAGGCAGCAAAGGCAAAGGCCTTTTACGGCCTGGGTCGAAAAGGCCCTCAGCTTCAAGCCTCGCCTTGAGCAGCAGGAACTGTTCAAAAAGGTTGCCCTGGCCTGCCTGGCGCATGGACTCGACCACCAGTTGTAGTTCACCGCGCGGCTCATATACACCCAGCCGTCCCCGCAGCTCCACCAATTGGCCGTCGCGCGGGGAAAAGTCCAGCATCGTGGCAGCGCGGCGGAACATGGCGCAGCGAACCTGCCCCTGTTCATCTTTGAGTGAAAAATAGCAGTGGCCGCTGGCCGCCCGCGAAAACCCGCTGAGCTCACCCCGCACCGCTACTGGGTTAAACCGGGCTTCCAGGCTGTCCGAAATTGCCCTCAGCAAAGACCCAACAGGCCATACACGAATACCCGCCTCGCGTGCTGCCGCTTGAGGGTTCTCCGAAGGGACTGATGCATCAAACACGCCTAAACCCCTTGGCAATCCGGGTGTAATACTCCACAGAGCGCCGCCCCTCAAGGCTCAAACCCCTGGTTTCACGCGGATATCGAGATAAGTTCGTGTAACTCATTGATTTTAAATAACTTAATTCTGCTCAAAATTTCATCGTTCTGTCACATGCACGATTTGGCGCGGCTTGCAGGCCTCTGCGCCACTACTTGCTAACAAAGTTATCCACAGCTTCTGTGGGCTACGTCCGACACGCGGTGAAGTTGCGAACATTTAACAGGTCAGGCTCAGCTGCAACGAGATGGCAGTTTCTGTAAGCCATAATCCACCACAACTTACTGCCTGGAGATGTGCATTGTTTTCGATCATACAAGCCGCAGGTTGGCCGATTTGGCCCCTGGTTGCCTGCTCTGTCTTGGCCCTTGCTCTGGTTATTGAGCGTTTTACCAGCCTAAAAACCCGAAAAGTCGCCCCCGCCAAGCTGCTTGACGAAGCCATCACCGTCTCCCGCGCCTCCGTCCCCTCCCCCGATGTCGTGGCGCAGCTTGAACAGAATTCGCTGCTCGGCGAAGTGCTTGCCAGCGGTTTTCGCGCGCTGAACACCAATCCCCGGATCAGCGAAGATGACCTGCGCTCCACGCTGGAAGGCGCGGGACGCAAGGCGGCCCATAAGCTGGAGCGATACCTGGCAGCCCTGGCAACCATCGCCTCTGCTGCGCCCCTGCTCGGCCTGCTGGGTACGGTCATCGGCATGATCGAGATTTTCGGCTCCCAGGCAGGTGGTGGAGGTGTGAGCAATGCCGCTGGCGGCAACCCCGCCCAGTTGGCGCAAGGCATTTCGATTGCGCTCTACAACACGGCTTTCGGCCTGATGGTGGCCATTCCCTCGCTGATTTTCTGGCGCTATTTCCGGGCGCGCGTGGACGGATATCTACTGACGATGGAGCTGGCGGCCGAGCGTTTTGTACGCCACCTCAATACCCTCAGAAAATGAACTTCCGCCCCCATCCTCATGACGAGCCGGAGATCAACCTGATCCCCTTCATCGATGTGCTGCTCGTGGTGCTGATCTTCCTGATGCTGTCCACGACCTATAGCAAGTTCACCGAACTACAGGTCAAACTGCCGATCGCCAACGCCGAACAGCAGCGAGACTACCCCAAGGAAGTCATCGTCGCCGTGAGCAGCGACGGCCGCTACATGGTCAACAAGACTCTGGTGGAAGGCCGTGGCATCGAAGTGCTGGGAGCCGCACTGGCCGAAGCAGCGAAGGCCGGCAAGGAGAGCGTCATCATCATCAGCGCCGATGCCAACGCCACGCATCAAGCCGTCATCACCGTCATGGAGGCCGCACGCCGCCAGGGGCTGACGCAAATCACATTTGCAACGCAAAGCGCCGCAACGGCCGGGGCCAGATAGGCCGGGGCCGGTTGCCCATTCCATGCAGCCTTCGCGGCGAAATGGCAGTCATCACGTGAAACAGATTTTGCAGAATGCCTGGCACAGACGGGGTTGGCTGGCATGCCTGCTCTGGCCGCTTGCCCAGGCCTATGGCTTGGTCGTGCGGCTGCGGTGGGTGCTGTATCGCCGTCACATTCTCCGGTCCGAACATTTTGGCGTTCCGGTGGTCGTGGTCGGAAACGTCATCGCCGGCGGCGCCGGAAAAACACCGCTGGTGATTGCCCTGGTGAAACATCTGCAGGCGCAACAGATACGGGTAGGGGTGGTGTCCCGAGGTTATGGAAGGCACGGCACTGACTGCCTGGAGGTGATCCCCGGTACACCCCCTCATCTCACAGGCGACGAGCCGGCCCTTATCAAGCGTGCAACGGGTGCGCCTGTTTTTGTTGCCGGCAAGCGTGTAGACGCCGTGCGTGCATTGCTTGCCGCATATCCGGGCACGGCTGTAGTCGTGTGTGACGACGGGCTGCAACACTACGCCCTGCAACGCGATATCGAGATTGCCGTGTTCGACGACCGAGGTGTGGGGAACGGTTGGCTGCTACCGGCAGGCCCGTTGCGTGAGCCCTGGCCCGCACGCGAACGGGTTGGCTTGAATTTTGTGCTGCACACCGGGCAAAAACCGGCATTTGGAGGGTTTGTTTCCAGTCGCAAACTGGGCAACGAAGCTTATTCCGGCCGGGGCGAACCGGTCGCGCTAACGAGCCTGCGGGGCAGGCCTCTGGCGGCACTTGCGGGCATAGCCAACCCTGAAGCATTTTTCGGAATGCTGAGGGAAACCGGCCTGACGCTGCAGGCCACAACGGCCCTCCCCGACCACCATGACTTCACCGATCAAGACCTGGAAGCGGAGGCACTCAAAGGGCGCGTGGTGCTGTGCACTGAAAAAGACGCTGTCAAGCTTTTTGCCCTGCAGGGCACGTCACAAAAGGAGGTTCTGGCCGTGCCTTTGGTGTTTACGCCCGAACCAGCGTTCTTTGCCGCACTCGATGCCCGGCTGGCCCCGCTGATTTCTCCCTTACCATCAGGCCATGGACACCAAACTGCTTGAACTGCTGGTCTGCCCTGTGACCAAAGGCCCGCTCGACTACGACCGGGAAAAACAGGAACTTGTTTCCCGCAGCGCCCGCCTCGCCTACCCGGTGCGCGACGGGCTTCCCGTGCTGCTGGAAAGCGAAGCGCGGACCTTGACCGACGAAGAGCTCGGCCTGTGAACGAGTCCTTGAAAAAAACAAGCCAGACCCCGAAAGCATGAGCTTCACCGTCCTCATTCCGGCCAGACTGGCCTCTACACGCCTGCCCAACAAGCCGCTGGCCGACATCGGCGGTACACCCATGGTCGTGCGTGTGGCGCAGCGCGCTATGAAAAGCACCGCCTTGCGCACCGTCGTCGCAACGGACAGCAACGAAATCATCGAAAAATGCGCGTCTTTCGGCATCGCCGCCGTGCTGACACGAGAAGACCACCCCAGCGGCAGCGACCGGCTCGCGGAAGCCTGCAGCGTGCTGGGACTCGCGGACGACGACATTGTGGTGAATGTGCAAGGTGACGAGCCGCTGATTGACCCGGCCTTGATCGACGCGGTCGCGCGCCTGCTCATCGAGCGACCGGACTGCGCCATGAGCACGGCGGCGCATGCCATCCAGCAGCTGGCCGACCTGAACAACCCCAACGTGGTCAAGGTGGTGCTTGACGCGCGCCATACGGCCCTTTACTTCAGCCGCTCACCCATTCCGGCCGCGCGCGACTTTACCGGCAAGGCGTGGTGGGAGGCCGGCAGCAGCCTGCCCCGGCCACTCCGGCACGTCGGCATTTACGGCTACCGGGTGGGATTTCTGCGGGAGTTCCCGCGCCTTCCCCAGTCGCCACTCGAGCAACTGGAGTGCCTTGAGCAACTCCGGGCACTGTGGCACGGCCATCGCATCGCCGTGCACATCACCGGCGACGCGCCCGGGCCGGGCGTTGACACCCCGGAAGACCTGGACCTCGCCCGCAAGTTGTTTTCCTGACCTGCCCTCCCCGGCACGACGCCGGCTCGTAAGTTGCTGTCAGGGGTGCATGCTATCCTTGGGAAAAACACAAGTGTGAGGCCTGCAGGACGTGCCGGCAGCCCTCCATACCTGTCAAGCAGCCCCTGCGGAAACCGGCCGGCGGTTCGGGCTGACTTCAAGAATTCATAAAATCCGAGGACATCCATGAGACTGATTTTGTTGGGCGCGCCTGGCGCGGGCAAAGGGACGCAAGCGACCTTCATTTGCCAGAAGTACGGTATCCCCCAAATTTCCACCGGCGACATGCTTCGTGCGGCCGTCAAAGCCGGCACGCAGCTGGGCATTGAAGCCAAAAAAATCATGGACTCGGGTGCACTGGTCAGCGACGACCTGATCATCAATTTAGTCAAAGAGCGCATTGCCCAGCCCGACTGCGCCAAGGGCTTTCTGTTTGACGGCTTTCCGCGCACCATTCCGCAGGCCGACGCCATGAAGTCTGCCGGCGTCAAGCTGGATTACGTTCTTGAAATCGACGTACCCTTCGACGCCATCATCGAGCGCATGAGCGGACGCCGTTCGCACCCCGCCTCAGGCCGCACCTATCACGTCAAGTTCAATCCGCCCAAGGTCGAAGGCAAAGACGATGTGACCGGCGAGCCGCTGATCCAGCGCGATGACGACAAGGAAGAAACCGTCCGCAAGCGCCTGGAGGTTTACAGCGCCCAGACCCGTCCGCTGGTTGAGTACTACTCCAGCTGGGCAAAGTCAGAGCCTGAACTGGCCCCAAAATATCGTGCCATCAGCGGCATGGGCGGTGTTGACGAGATCACCGCCCGCGCGTTCAAAGCGCTGGCGGGCTGAATCGAGCCTCCAGCGAGTCCATCTGCACCCCAAAGCCGTCAGTCTGACGGCTTTTTTCATTCTGGTTCCCGGCAGACTGGAATCGCAAGGCAGGGTTCAGCTTTCCGCCAGCAACTCGAGCATCATCGCTATCCTCGCCTTCACGGGGCTCAGCCCCTGCGAATCAGAAAACAGATCCCCCGGTGTGGGCAAGACACGACCATTGAGGCACCTTGTCGACCGGACGACCCGCACCCCCGCAGACCGCGCGCGAAGCAAGGCCGCCTCCAGCGCATGGTGCAAGGTGCCATTACCCGTGGCGGCAACTACAAGCCCCTGAACACCCTGCGCCAGCAACGCGTCCACGACCGCACCACTGGCGCCGGCATGGTTCATGACAATCTCAACGCGCGGCCACTGGACCGGAACCACGGAGTTCGCTATTATTTTAATAGCTGCTTGCGCCCGTTCTACGTGGGTTTCAGGCCAATTTCTCATTAACCTGAGGAATCCTTCCTCCACATAGCCAATCGGCCCCGCATCACCGGAGTCAAAGGCGTCAACCTTGTAGGTATGCACTTTCTGCACGTCCAGCGCGCTGTGGATGGTTCCGGCGCACACCGCAACAACACCCCTCGCCCCTGCATGACGCGCCACCGCCATGGCATCCAGCATGTTCTGGGGGCCGTCAGGCACCAGCGCCGTCGCGGGCCGCATGGCGCAGGTCAGCACCACGGGTTTATCGGGGCGGCACACCGCATGAAGGAAATATGCCGTCTCTTCCAGCGTGTCCGTTCCGTGCGTGATGACAATGCCCTGCATGTCCGGCTGGGCCAGAAAGTAGTTGACCCGACTGGCCAGCTGCATCCATACCTCGAAGCTCATGTCCTTGCTATCGACCTGCGCGACCTGTTCGGTCATCAGGGGGCCGAACCTTGCCAAGGGCGGGACCGCCGCGACCAGCTGCTCAACGCCCACCTGGGCAGCGGTATAGCCAATGTTGTCCGACGCACTCGCAGCCTGCCCGGCAATCGTGCCGCCAGTGCCCAGAATCACAATATTTTGAGGATGCATAAGACGTAAACTTGCAATCTTTTAAAAACTGGATGAAAATACAGTTACTGGATATTAAAACAGCTGCAGTAACGTTGCGTACCTAAGGCCAACAGGCAATACGCAAACGGGCTGAAGTTGTGATTCAAGGAGCAACAGTGATGAGCACACTCGATAACTTTTCGCATTTTCCCTCTGAGGCTCCCAAGCTCACTGCGCGCCAGCAGCAAATTCTGGAATTGATCCAGAGCGCCATCGCGCGCACAGGCGCCCCGCCTACCCGTGCTGAAATCGCCGCCGAGCTTGGCTTTCGCTCTGCCAATGCCGCCGAGGAGCACTTGCAGGCACTGGCCCGCAAAGGCGTCATCGAACTGGTCAGCGGGACCTCACGCGGCATACGTTTGCGCAATGACGCCCTTCGCAGCCTGAACGAATCCAGAATCAAACAGTTTTCCCTGCCGTTGCAAAGCCTGGCCCAACTCGCCCTACCTCTGGTGGGGCGGGTTGCTGCTGGCAGCCCAATTCTCGCGCAGGAACATGTCGAGCAAACCTATTATTTTGAAAGCAGCCTGTTTCAGCGCCAGCCCGACTACCTGCTCAAGGTCCGCGGCATGAGCATGCGGGACGCAGGCATCATGGATGGCGACCTGCTGGCCGTCAAGCAATCCAAGGAAGCCAAGAATGGTCAAATTGTCGTGGCCCGGCTGGGTGATGAAGTGACCGTCAAGCGCTTTCGCCGCAACAAGCACCTGATCGAACTTCTGCCCGAAAACCCGGACTTTAAAACCATTGTGGTCGAGCCCGGCGAGCCTTTCGAACTGGAAGGTCTGGCCGTCGGCCTCATTCGCAACACGATGCTGATGTAGGCAGCTCACCTGGCCACGCACCAGGTGGCGGGCGTTTGGCCGTTGTGATGGCCAACACCCTGGTGCCGGGGCCTTCCTGGCAATTTGCCAGTTTGCAATCCTGCCTGTGTAAACCTCTCTCATACAGGAGTTCATCATGGGAATCGTCAGTTTTTCACATTCACCAATGTCGTCAGTCCTGCTGGCCCCCGTGCAGGCATTGGTGTCATTGTTATTGCCGGCGCAGGGTATGGCTGGGGCAAGCCGTTTTTCCGCGCCAGCCGGCGCGCAGCCCAGATCTCACCAGCTTGCGCTACCCTTTGCTTCCGGCGATTTCGCGGCAATGCGCGGCCCATCTGCCCGCGCCACTGGTGCTCTTGCCGTCCAACCCTCTGTCAAGGCGTCCCGGCCCAGCCGGCTGCGAGTTGTCCGTGAGTTTGACTCCAATGTCGGCCCAGCGTGCGCTGGCCGCATGGTGATATCCGGCCGCATGGCCGACGTCTGCGCGGAACTTGAGCGCATGAGCCAGCGAGAAACCTCTTTGAGATAACTGGTACAGCAAGCTTCCCACCAGAAGTTCAGCCCGGGCCTATGCGCTTTGCGGCGCCGTCTGATGCGTTTCCTTGAGATACAAAATCCCCAGTCGGAAGTGACCCCGGCGGCAAGGAAGAAAAATCTTGCAGGCACAATATCGGCATGAATATTGTGATCCTCGACGATTACCAGGACGCGGTGCGGAAACTGAACTGCGCGGCCAAGCTGGAAGCCTACCCCGCCAAGGTCTATACCAACACCGTTAAAGGCATCGGCCAGCTGTCCGTCCGCCTCAAGGATGCCGATGTCATCGTCCTGATCCGGGAGAGAACCCAGCTCAACCGGCAAGTTATTGAAAAACTGCCCAAACTCAAGCTGATTGCCCAGACAGGCCGTGTCGGAAGCCATGTAGATGTCGCGGCTTGCACAGAACGCGGCATCGCGGTTGCCGAGGGCATTGGGTCTCCTACGGCACCCGCGGAGCTGACCTGGGCGCTGGTGATGACCGCCATGCGCCGCATTCCACACTATGTAGCCCACTTGAAGCATGGCGCCTGGCAACAGGCAGGGCTCAAGTCAGCTTCGATGCCACCCAATTTCGGCATCGGCTCCGTCCTCAAGGGCAAGACATTGGGGGTATGGAGCTACGGGAAGATCGGGCAAATTGTGGCTGGCTACGGCAGGGCCTTCGGTATGCGTGTCATCATTTGGGGCCGTGACGCATCACTGGAGCGGGCACAGGCCGATGGCTTTGAAGTCGCGGCCAGCAAAGCCGAATTCTTTGAGCAAAGCGATGTACTGAGCCTTCACCTGCGGCTCAACACGGAGACACGCGGTATCGTCACGCTGGAAGACCTGTCGCGCATGAAAACCACGTCCCTGCTGGTGAATACGTCAAGGGCGGAGCTGATCGAACCGGAAGCATTGATCGCCTCCCTCAATCGCGGGCGGCCCGGCCTGGCGGCCATCGATGTTTTTGAGTCGGAGCCCATCCTGCAAGGCCATGCGCTGCTCCGACTGGAAAACTGCATTTGCACGCCGCATATTGGCTATGTTGAACAGGACAGCTATGAGCTGTACTTTGGCGCGGCGTTTGACAATGTCGTCAACTTCATCAAGGGCACGCCCACCAATATCGTCAACCCGGGGGCCTTGCAAGTACGGCGCTGATGTGACACGCCCAGCCTGATCAAGTGCGCGCAGATCGGAAACTCCCGGCGAGCCAGGCTGAAACTTTCGCTCAAGTTTTCTGCGTCGGCCCCGAAAAATCCGGAAAGTCGAGGTCAAACTCGATGAGATTGTTGGCAGCGGCTTGCGGCGGCCGCGCACCAGCGTCGATCGATGGAAACGGGGCCAGGTCCGTCCCCTCACCTGCACTCAAATCAATATCAAGGCCAAGCCGGGGGGACGCGGGAGGCTGTGTCGGGTCGGTTGCGCTTGCCACGGCAGGAGATGGCAAGGGCGCCACGATCTGGAACCGGGCTGACAGTGGCTGGATGCTGGTGGGTCCAAAGCCTGCAACGCTTGGGAGCGTATCCGGCATGGTCGGAATCGACGGTGCGTCCGATGGTTTGACCGGTGCTTCGGCGTCGCCGGGCGGCCGGCTAACAATCCTTTTTGCGATCGAGTGGAGGAGCAACAGCTCGCGGTAGGCGGCCAGGCTGAAGACCTCTCCCCGCGAATCCGGTTTGCGGAATATGGACTCTTCAAGTACGTCGAGTACCTTGGGCGTTGGCCAGAGGGCCTCAATCCGCGAGAGAGCCTCCGTGTAATACTCAAGATCGTGCGTATTCGCCGCGTATTCGTCGAATGCCGGCACCTTGGCATTGAACATCTTGTTGAAGTCTGTGCGCAACGCGTCGTAATCCTCCCGGCGTCCCAAGCTGTGATAGAGGTCAAACAGGTCGAGATAGACGAGCGCGCTTGTTTCCACGTTGTCCATGATGTGGTGGCGCAGAACATCTACCGCCTTGTCGGGCCGGCCGAGCGACAGGAAGAAATCGGCCTGTTGCTGCACATCAAACAGCTCTTCGGCATTCACAATCCGCGGCATGCTGCTGATACCGCTCAGGCTAGGCAGAAATTCCGAGGGAAATCTGGATTCGGCAACCCTTGGGCGCGCCACGGCGCCTGAAGCCGGCGTATTTTTCGGCGCCTCGAAAAATGGTTCGCTGGGATCGAAATCAACCAGCGAATCGGGCAAAGGCCCGGCGCTCACCGATTCAGCTTCTGAGGCCCTGCGCAAGAAGGCCTTCCCGGTGTTACCCGTACCTTCAGTCACATAAGGCGCGCCGTCTTCAGCAAACCCCTTGCCCCACCATGATCCCCGGCTGACACGGTTTTGCTGTCGGCTACGTATCCATAGCGCCAGGATCGCAAGAAGGGAGGCGGCCAGCAAGGCGTAAAGGGCGTATACGAGCCAGTTGTCATAGCGTTCACCGCGCGCCTGCTCAAGCTGGCCGCGCATTTCCATCACGGCTTTTTCGGTTTTCTGGCTTCGCGCGAGCATGCCGGCAACATCGGCTTCCAGGGATTTCAGGCGCTGGCTCTCGCGCACCATGTCTTGCGGCTGTGCATTCAGCGCCTGCCACAGTGCGGCGGCGGCAGCGCGCTGCTGGGCATCTGTTGAGGGTTCCGTCAGCAGCTCCGGCGAAGACCTAAGCACAGGGTCGCGCTCGGCCGCCAGGTCAATGGGATCAAGTTTCAGGCGAGAACGGGGCTTGCCCGCCGGCCCGGATGCGGACTTCCCAGACCCGCGGACAGCAGGCGTTGCCTGCAGCGACCCAACTGAAGCAGTCGATCGCAATTCACTGCCTCCGGCAGGCGGGACTTTTCCGGACCTCGCTCTTGGGGATTTTCCCGGGCTGGAGGGCGCGGAGCCTGCCTGTGCCTTTGTGGCGTTGCCGCCAGCGCCAGCAACACCAGGCGTCTGCGTCACCAGAGGCGCAGTCGCCACGACTTCTCCGCCGACAACGGGAATCGGGTTGGTGTTTTCTCCGGCCACTTCCGCCAGCAGCACATACTTGCGCGTGTTTTTCTGCAGGCATCCTTCACGCACATAGAGTGTCACCACCGGCTCATCGACGCCTGAGCTTGTGCGGATGCGGATCAGTGCCTCACCGGAAGCGCCTTGCGACGTGACAACACGTACTTTGTTCTGGGGAACCTGGCTGTCG
The DNA here is from genome assembly GCF_056405635.1 of Polaromonas sp. P1_F8. NCBI lineage: Bacteria > Pseudomonadati > Pseudomonadota > Betaproteobacteria > Burkholderiales > Comamonadaceae > Polaromonas > Polaromonas sp. P1_F8. The sequence goes on from NZ_JBFUBS010000001.1 coordinate 475,458, forward strand.
CCAAAAAAAATATCAGCCGCCACGCAGACTGCAGACAGCCCTTCCGTGCCGTCCAGGTGCGCCGACAGAGTGACATCAAGGGGGCGTCCGACAAGGGTGGCGCCGCGCATGCGCCCCAGCGACAATGCCACGCTGTGGACGGCAACGCCCATCAGCAGAACGCCAAGGAGATATTTGACAGGCTTCTTGGCAAGTTTCATGGGGTGGGCAATTTTGACACGGGACCCTGACAAATACGGTCGGCCATAATTCAGGCATGGAAGTAAATTACACGAATGTGGGAATAGTTGGCACCGGCGCCATGGGGCGCGGCATTGCGCAGATCGCCGTGCAGGCCGGCAGCATCGTCAGGCTGATGGACGCGCAGGCAGGCGCCGCGGAAAAAGCGCGCGAAGCCATTTGCGCCCAATGGGACAAGCTGGTTGAAAAAGGCCGCATCGACGCGGCCGTGGCAGCCGGGCACAAAGACCGGCTTGTGCTGGCCGCCACCCTCACTGACCTCGCGGCCTGCGACCTCATCATCGAAGCCATCGTGGAGCGGCTGGAGGTCAAGAAAGCCCTGTTCGCCGAACTCGAGACACTGGTACCTGTGCACACCGTGCTGGCCAGCAATACCTCCTCGCTGTCCATAACGGCCATCGCCGCAGACCTGAAGCACCCCGAACGCCTGGCCGGTTACCACTTCTTCAACCCCGTTCCGCTGATGAAAGTCGTGGAAGTGATCGCGGGCCTGAAGACCAGCCCCGCCGTGTGCGAGGGCCTCAGCCAATACGCCCGGCAAATGGGCCACACACCCGTGCAGGCGCAAGACACGCCCGGCTTCATCGTCAACCACGCCGGCCGAGGCTACGGCACCGAAGCGCTGCGCATCGTCAGCGAAGGCGTCGCCGACTTCGCCACCATAGACCGCATCCTGCGCGACCAGGCCGGCTTCAAGCTGGGCCCTTTCGAGCTGATGGACCTGACCGGGCTCGACGTCTCCCATCCCGTGATGGAGTCAATCTACCACCAGTATTACGAAGAAGCCCGCTACCGTCCCAATGTGATCACGGCGCAGCGCCTGGCCGGCGGAGTGCTGGGCCGCAAGACCGGTGAAGGCTTTTATCGTTACACCGACGGCGCCATGCAGGTGCCGCCGGAGCCGGCCGTCCCTGATGTGACCGAACTCCCGCCGGTATGGGTGTCGCCGCGTGCTTCACGCCGCTCGGAGCTGTTGCAGCTGCTCAAAAACCTGGGCGCCAAAATCGAAACCGGCGCCTCCGCATCACCACAGGCCCTGATGCTGGTCGCCCCTTTGGGCTTTGACATCACCACCGTCGCCGTTGTCGAACGGCTGGACCCGGCCCGCACTGTGGGTATCGACATGCTGATCGACGACGCAGCCACCAAGCGGCGCGTGCTGGCGACCAACCCGGCCACCCGCACCGACATGCGCGACGCCGCGCACGCCCTCTTCGCCCGCGACGGCAAGGCCGTCAGCGTGATCCGCGACAGTGGCGGTTTTGTCACCCAGCGCGTCGTGGCCACCATCGTCAACATCGCCAGCGACATCTGCCAGCAAGGCATTTGCAGCCCGAAGGACCTGGAAACCGCCGTCACGCTGGGCCTGGGTTATCCGTTGGGGCCGCTGGCCATGGGCGATCGCTATGGCCCCACCAATGTGCTGGAAGTGTTGTTCAACATGCAGACCGTGTACGGCGACCAACGCTACCGCCCTTCCCCCTGGCTGCGGCGGCGCGGCGCCATTGGCCTTAGCCTGTTACACCAGGAGGAATAGCACCCCCTTCGGATGCTCACTTCGTGTAGCACCTTCCCCCCTCGAGGGGGCGGCGCCTGCGGCCTGGCGAAGCCAGTTCCGCGGCCCCCACTGGCAAGGGGATCTGTACGGGGACTTGGTCCCTGCCTATTTCTTATTTCGATGCATTGGAAAAACTAGCATGGCAGGCGCAATCAAAGGTACGAGCGAGGGTCAGACCCTTATCCTGACGATCAGCAACCCCGAGTTCAAGAACGCGCTCGGCCCCGACATTTACGCCGCGGGCATTGAGGCGCTGAATGCCGCTGAAAACAACCCCGACATCCGCAGTGTGGTGATCACCGGCGAAGGTGCCATGTTTTGCGCAGGGGGCAACCTGCAGCGCCTGGAGGCCAACCGCCGCAAGGCGCCGGAGGTGCAAGCCCAGAGCATTGAAGGCCTGCACAACTGGATTGACTCGATCCGGACTTATCCCAAGCCGGTGATCGCCGCCGTGGAAGGTGCTGCCGCCGGTGCAGGTTTTTCACTGGTGCTGGCCTGCGATTTCGTCGTTGCAGCGGACAACGCTGTGTTCGTGATGTCTTACAGCACTGTGGCGCTCTCACCCGACGGTGGCGGCAGCTGGGCCCTGGCGCGTGCCTTGCCGCGTGCGCTGGCCAGCGAATTGCTGATGGCCGGCGAACGCATAGGCGCGCGCCGGTTGCATGATCTTGGCCTGGTGAACCGCGTTGCGGCCCCGGGCGAGGCCTTGGCCCAGGCGCTTGAACTGGCCGAAAACCTGAATGCGCGCGCGCCCAATGCGCTGGCCAGCATCAAGGAACTCATCAACGACGCAGCCGGCAGCACGCTGACCGAGCAACTCACCCACGAACGTGATCACTTCGTACGCAACCTGCACGACGCCAATGCAGGTGAAGGCATAGACGCCTTCCTGAACAAGCGCACGCCGCACTACCGTTAGGCGGCAGGCAGCCAGTCGCGGACTGCCCAACCGACAATCCAGGCCTCGGGCCGGGCGACACCCATGCGACAGCCCGCTGGCGCCGGGCGGGTCCCTCAAGCGACAATGGTCGTCTTGTTAGTCACTCAAAAGACAGACCATGGACGATCCCATTCTTACGATAGAGGAACGAGAGGCCATCAACAACGGCCGCTGGTTTTCATCCCTGTCCCCATCCCTGAGGCACGACATACTTCGATGCGCCTACGTCAAACGCTACAAAGACGGCGAACTCATCAGCGCCCGCGGCGATGTGCCGGAAGAATGGATCTCCTGCGCGCGGGGCGCCATCCGTGTCAGCTCGACCTCGATTTCGGGCAAGCAGGTCACGTTGACCTATGTGGAGCCGGGCCTCTGGGTCGGCGATGTGGCGATCTTCGACGGCGAGCGGCGCACCCACGACTCCTATGCCCATGGCGAAACCACCTTGCTGTGTGTCTCGCGCGCCGACCTGCGCAAGATACTGAGCCAGCATGTCGAACTCTACGAGGCCCTGCTGCGCCTGCATGCACGGCGCATACGGCAGCTCTTCGGCCTGGTGGAAGACCTCAACACCCTGCCCTTGCGGGCGCGGCTGGCCAAGCAGTTGCTGCACCTGGTGCGCAGCTACGGTGTGCCCAGCCTGGCGGACAGTGGCGAAGTGCGAATCGGCCTGCAGCTGGCACAAGAGGAATTGGCGCAACTGCTGGGCGCCTCGCGCCAGCGCGTCAACCAGGAGCTCAAGTCCATGGAGCGCGAAGAAGCCATCCGGATCGAGCCGGGAGGCCTGGTGGTGCGCAACCGCGCAACCCTGATGCGCATCTCTGAAGCTGAAATTGACAAATAAACAGAGACAACACGTTTGAGCATGAGCAATTTCGATCACTTTGTCGGTACACGGGCTGTTTCGGGTGCGCACGCTTTTGATCTCGAAGCCCTTGCCGCTTATCTCGACAAGCACCTGCCTGGCTTCCAGGGCCCGCTGACCGCGGAAATTTTCAAGGGCGGCCAGTCCAACCCGACCTACAAGCTGATCACGCCCACCGCTTCTTATGTGATGCGCGCCAAGCCGGGACCGGTGGCCAAATTGCTGCCGTCGGCCCATGCGGTGGAGCGCGAATTCAAGGTCATGCAGGGGCTGCACGGCACCGACGTGCCGGTACCCAGGATGTATTGCCTCTGCGAAGACGAGTCCGTGATCGGCCGCGCTTTCTATGTAATGGAGTTCGTCGAAGGCCGCGTGCTGTGGGACCAGTCACTTCCGGGCATGACCAACGCCCAGCGCGGTGAGATCTACGACGAGATGAACCGCGTGGTCGCCGCACTGCACAAGGTGAAGTTTGCCGAGCGGGGCCTGGCCGACTACGGCAAGCCCGGCAACTACTTTGAACGCCAGATCGGCCGCTGGAGCAAGCAGTACGCCGCCTCCATCACCCAGCCCATCGCCGAGATGGACAGCCTGATGCAGTGGCTGCCGGCCAACATCCCGGCCAGCGCGCGCGACGAAAACATGGTCTCCGTCGTGCATGGTGATTTCCGGCTAGACAACCTGCTCTTTCACCCCACCGAGCCGCGTGTGCTGGCCGTGCTTGACTGGGAGCTCTCCACCTTGGGCCACCCGCTGGCCGACTTCAGCTACCACTGCATGGCCTGGCACATCCCGCCGGGGGCCTTCCGCGGTATCGGCGGGCTCGACGTGGTCAGCCTGGGAATTCCCACCGAATCCGACTACATCCGCCTTTACTGCGCGCGTACCGGGCTGGCCACGCCCGAGGCGCTCAAGGCCGACTGGAACTTCTATATGGCCTACAACCTGTTTCGCATCGCGGCCATTCTGCAAGGCATTGCCAAGCGCGTCGAGGCCGGCACGGCCTCCAGCGCCCAGGCCGTCAGCTCGGCCGCCGGCGCGCCGCTGCTGGCGAAGATGGCATGGGGCTTTGCCCTGAAAAGCCAGGGCTGAACGACCGCTGCCTCACAACAACATCGCCTCACATCTTTCTGGAGATTTCATGGACTTCAACTACACCCCAAAAGTACAGGAACTGCGGGCGCGCCTGCTCAAGTTCATGGACGAGCATGTTTACCCCAATGAGGCCCGCTTTTTCCGAGAAATCGCCGAGAACCGCGCCAAGGGCAATGCCTGGATCCCGACCAAACTCGTAGAAGAGCTCAAACCCAAGGCGCGAGCCGCCGGCCTGTGGAACCTGTTTTTGCCGCACTCGCCGCGCGCGCCTGAAGGTTTGTCCAACCTCGAATACGCGCCGCTGTGCGAGATCATGGGACGCGTGCCTTTCGCGGCCGAGGTGTTCAATTGCTCGGCGCCCGACACCGGCAACATGGAAACCATCGCCCGCTACGGCTCCGAAGCCAACAAGGACCAGTGGCTGGATCCGCTGCTCAAGGGCGAGATCCGTTCTGCCTTCCTGATGACCGAGCCGGAAGTCGCTTCGTCCGACGCCACCAACATCCAGTGCCGCATCGAGCGCGACGGCGACGACTACGTCCTCAACGGCCTCAAGTGGTGGTCATCCGGCGCGGGCGATCCGCGCTGTGCCATCTACATTGTCATGGGCAAAACCAACCCCGACGCCGGCCGCCACGAGCAGCAATCCATGATCCTGGTGCCCGCAAACACGCCCGGCATCAAAGTCATCCGCCCGCTGTCGGTCTTCGGCTACGACGACGCCCCGCACGGCCACATGGAAGTGCGCCTGACCAACGTGCGCGTGCCCGCCGCCAATTTGATGCTGGGCGAAGGCCGCGGCTTTGAGATCGCCCAGGGGCGCCTCGGCCCCGGACGCATTCACCACTGCATGCGCAGCATCGGCATCGCCGAGCGTGCGCTGGAGTTGATGTGCAAGCGCCTCAATACCCGCGTTGCTTTTGGCAAACCGATCGCAAGCCAGTCGGTCTGGCACGAACGCATTGCCGAGGCCCGCTGCATGATCGAGCAGGCCCGCCTGCTGACGCTCAAGGCGGCCTACATGATGGACACCGTTGGGAACAAGGTTGCCAAGGCCGAGATTGCGATGATCAAGGTGGTGGCTCCCAACATGGCCTGCCAGATCATCGACTGGGCCATCCAGGCCCACGGCGGCGGCGGCGTGTCGGACGACTTCCCGCTGGCCTATGCCTACGCCAGCCAGCGCACCCTGCGCCTGGCCGACGGCCCGGACGAGGTGCACCGTGCATCGCTGGCCAAGCTGGAACTGGCCAAGCACCTGCTGATGCCCGGCGAAGTCGAGATGCCCATCACGCGTGGCGGCTGACGCGCCCAAATTTTGCTATTAAATCAATAGCTGCTCGCGCTCGCCCTATATGGCTAAAGTGCCAATTTCACCCTGAAAAATGGCCTCATCAGAGCGTGATGTCGTTGGACAGGCCTGCAATGGCCGATTCGCAAGCGCTCGTGAAAATGTGGGCCGCATGTTCCAGCGTCGGCATGTCGGCGGGGGTGTATTGCATGCGCAGATAGGCCTTGCCGCGCAGAATCATCAGGATAAAAGGCACTTGCGCATCTGGTGACGGCTCCGGCCAGTTCATCAGCAAGTCGACCAGGTGGGTGTCCAGCCAGGCCTGCGCATGCACACGCTGGTCTGCCATGACTGCGTAGCGCTGCCAGAACGGCTTGGGCAGGCTTTCCCAACCTACTTCCGAATACATGGCCAGCCAGCGCACCTCTTCCGGCATGCTCAGGTCTGCGGTGGTCTGCAGGGTGTCGGTATAGGCCTGGTAAGCACGTTTTTCAAGTGAATCCTTCAGTGCCCGGTTCATGACCAGCACCGTGACGTCGTCGTTGACCTTGATCTCACCGCGGGCGCGGAGTTCTTCGCCGCGGATGTAGTCGCGCGAGGCCCGGCCGCGCTCCATCTTCCAGGGTTTGCCACTCACGGAACCTTTCAGGGCGAAACCCTTGCCTTCCCCCAGGCCGGTATAAGAAAAGCCGCGGGTACCGGCCCACTCGGACACGGCATCGTCGGAGGCGCCGGCGTCGCCCGCATCCCCCTTACCCCCGACAAAGACTTTCTTCAACCGCTCAAACATGGTTTTGGCTTTTCTCTTAAAGTGCAGCAACCTCATGTTAGTCCAAGGAAGCGCCAATGATCAATGTTTACTCCTGGCCCACGCCGAACGGCCACAAGGTCCACATCATGCTGGAAGAATGCGGGCTGAGCCTGGGCCGCGACTGGCAGGCCATTCCCGTCAACATCGGCACCGGGGACCAGTTCAAGCCGGAATTCCTGGCCATCAGCCCGAATAACAAGATTCCGGCGCTGGTCGACCCGGTCGGCCCCGACGGCAAGCCGTTCTCCGTGTTTGAATCCGGCGCCATCCTGCTGTACCTGGCCGCAAAAACCGGCCAGTTTTTGCCAAAAAGCGACCGCCTCAAATTCCAGGTGCTGCAGTGGCTGATGTTCCAGATGGGCGGCGTCGGCCCCATGATTGGACAGACCCACCATTTCCGGCAGTACGCGCCGGAGAAAATCGACTACGCCATCAACCGCTACACGAATGAAACGAAGCGGCTTTACGGCGTGATGGACAAGCAGCTTTCCACCCACAAGTTCATCGCCTGCGATGAATACACCATCGCCGACATTGCCATCTTCCCCTGGCTGCGCAACTGGCAAAACCATGGCATCGACTGGGCCGATTACCCTCACCTCAAGAAATGGTTTGACCTGATCAGCGACCGCCCCGCCGTGCAACGCGGCGTCAAAGTGCTGGCCGATCTGCGCAGACCCATCACCGACGACAAGGCGCAGGAAATCCTGTTTGGCAAGACGCAGTACGAAAAGCGTTGAATCCAAGGGCGATCCAGTAACCGGAGCGTTGTTTCCCGATTTGGGATCAGATCGCGTAGCGAGAACGCGTCAGCAAGTCCGAGCCGCACCGGAAGAACCGGAACGTACTTCAGGTACGTGAGGATAAAAGCGCATCGGGCTGAAGCCCAGACAAGAAAAGCGGCCGATAGCAAGCGTAGCGAGAGCCCGTCAGCAAAGCCAAACAGTACCGCAGCGACCGGAACGTACCTCCGGGTACGTGAGGATCGCGAGGAACGTATTGGCTTTGATCACGGGTCCGCAGTAGCTTGAAGCGGTCGATTGGCCTGCCCGGAGGGGATCGAACCCCCGACCCTCAGCTTAGAAGGCTGATGCTCTATCCAACTGAGCTACGGGCAGTTTGTATGTGTGTCAGCGCGGCGAAGCCGCAAACGTGCGAACTGCAGGATTCAGTTCGTCGCGAATCATACCTTCAAACGCCTGCCGGACACCCCGGGCAACAGGGTCGGACATGTCCGGCACGCGGTGATTCGGACTCAGTGGTTTGTTGTGGTTCTCACACACCGCAATGACTCACCTATGGCTGGCTCCCTGTCAGGGGTATATTGTCTACACGAAAGAAACGCAAAGGCACGCACATGACCCGACCAATCCTGCTGCTGGTGGAAGACAACCCTGCCCATGTCGAGCTCACCATGGTGACGTTGCAGGAAAACGGCGCGGACCATGAAATCATCGTTGCCCGCGACGGCACGGAAGCCCTTGAATACCTTTTCTGCGAAGGTGCTTACAGCAACCGGCTCAACGACCATCCGCCCGAACTCGTCATGCTGGACCTGAATTTGCCCGGCCTCAGCGGGCTGGAAGTCATGCAGCGCATGCGGGCCGACCCCCGCACCTTCTTTGTACCCGTCATCCTCCTGACGTCCGAATCCAAATACTCCCCGGTGGTGAAAGAACTCCAGGGCGGGCTTAACAGCTACGTGCGCAAGCCGCTGCACTTTCGGGATTTTCAGGAAAAGCTGGAACAAGTGCGCGAATACTGGCGCACATCCAACTTTGGGTCCTTGCTCAAGCCCTGAAAACGCCGCCGTTGGCGGGCCTGAGGCCTGAAGGCTGCCAAAGCCGGACTGGCGAGGCGCCCAAACAAACAGGCGTGAAAAAGCCCACTTAAGTGGGCTTTTTTCTGGGAATTTTTGGTCGGAGTACAAGGATTCGAACCTTGGACCCCCTGGTCCCAAACCAGGTGCGCTACCAGACTGCGCCACACTCCGACTAGTCAAATATTATAGCCCGAAGTTGGCTGACTTTCATGGTCGGCCTCCAACTTTCTCTACGCCCCAGGGGAACCGCATCCCCCAGACGCCGGGCATGAGCCCAAACGCTTCAAAAAAGCCTGCCAAAATCGCACCCCAAAAGGAGACTGCCATGGCCATCAAGATCGTGAGGCTGGGTACGACGCGCACCGCTGGCGAGGGACTGCGTATAGGCACAGTACGCAGGCCACCGCGCGGCGTGCCAAAAACGGAATTTGCATCCGGCAACTGGTATGACATCTGGTATCCCAGCCTGGCGCCCAGCGTTGAGACCATGAAATTGGGCCAATCAGTTGAATCCGACAAGGACTGGGCCGCCTTCAGCAAAAAGTACCGGGCCGAAATGAATGAACCCGATCCCAGCCGCAACCTGGACCTGCTGGCGGCGCTATCACACCAGACGAATTTCGCGATGGGTTGCTACTGCGAGAACGAGGCGCGCTGCCATCGTTCGCTACTGCGGGACTTACTAAAAGAACGCGGCGCAAATATCGCCTAGGGCTGGCGCAGCGGTCACGTCAAATCAAGCCGGGGCCGCGGGACTGGCTTTGCCAGACCGCAGTCGCAGCGGCCCCCTCGGGGGGCAGGGAACTACACGAAGTGAGCGACCGTGGGGGCCATATTTACAACTTGACGTATTCGTATTCGAGCGGATTCGCATTGATACCGCGGTCGGGCGGCGCAATCCAGGCGGCCATCTTCCCTGGCTCGGTTACGCGGTTCATCAGGCTTTTGACAAATGCCGTGTCGGCCGGCGTGGGCAGCCACTGGTCTTTTTTCGCTTCGAAATCGGCGGCGCTGATCGGGTTGCCCTGCGGGTCGGTGAAATTACCGGCCCAGGCGCCGACCGCGCGGCGAAAACGTGTGGACGGCAGGGTCAACTCAAAATCCACACCCGCGCGCTTGATGCCCATGTTCCAGCGCGTCACGCCGACATTGCAATCCTTGACGTATTCCAGGCGCGTGATTTCGTTCATGCCGTTGCGGGTCGAAATCGTCTCGTTTTTGAGACCGCCCTGCCCGTTCGGCACCACGATGCTCATCTCGGTTTCCAGCTCAACGTGGTCGGCGAACTTGGCTTCGTCCGGCCGGCCCTTGATGCCGTTGCTGAAGTAGTTGGCGGCGTTCGACGACGCTTCCGAGCCGAACAGGTCCAACGACGACGTGAACCAGAAGTTCATGAATTTCTGCACCGTGGGCAGGTCAATTACGCCGGCTTTTCGCAGCGTGGCGACATCGTCGGTGTCCAGCTCTTTCATCACCTCCAGCGTGCGCTTGATGACACGGCCAACGCCGGTCTCACCCACGAACATGTGGTGGGCTTCTTCCGTCAGCATGAAACGCGTGGTGCGGGCCAGCGGGTCAAAGGCGGATTCGGCGAATGACTTGAGCTGGAACTTCCCGTCACGATCAGTGAAGTAGGTGAACATGAAAAAACTCAACCAGTTGTCCATGGGCTCATTGAAGGTGCCCAGGATGCGCGGCTTGTCGGCATCGCCGCTGTGGCGCATCAAAAGCTCTTCTGCTTCTTCACGGCCGTCGCGGCCAAAGTGCGCATGCAGCAAATACACCATGGCCCAAAGGTGGCGGCCTTCCTCGACGTTGACCTGAAACAGGTTGCGGAGGTCATACAGCGAAGGCGCGGTGTGGCCCAGCAGGCGCTGCTGCTCCACGGACGCTGGCTCGGTGTCGCCCTGCGTCACGATCAGGCGGCGGAAGGTGGAGCGGTATTCGCCAGGCACGTCCTGCCAGACCTCTTCACCCATGTGGTCGCCAAAGCCAATCTTGCGGCCCTCTTCCTTGTCAGCCAAAAAGATGCCCCAGCGGTAGTCGGGCATGGGCGTGTAGCCGTAGCTGGCCCAGCCTGATGCATCCACGCCGACGGCGGTGCGCAAATAAACTTCCTTGGCCTTGAAGTCGCTGGGGCCCATCTCGTCCCACCAGTTCAGGAAGGCGGGTTGCCAGTGCTCGAGCGCGCGCTGGAGCTGGCGGTTTTCGCCGAGGTGGACGTTGTTGGGGATGAGGGCTTGCAGATCTATTGAGCTCATGGCGTTCTTCCATCAAATAAGTTGCGAGGCGGCAGCAGCAATGTCAGTACCAGTGCCAGCGCGGAACCGGCTTTGCCGGGCCGCAGGTGGCGCCCCCTGGGGGGAGGCGCCGCAGGCGCTTCGGGGGGTTACACCCTCTTCCAATCGAACTTGGCCTTCTTGCCGGTGCCGAAAAGTTTCAAGGCGCCGTCTTCACCCACCGCATTGGGCCGAATGAATATCCAGTTCTGCCAGGCCGAGAGACGGCCGAAAATGCGTGTCTCCATCGTCTCTTTTCCCGGAAAGCGCAGCGAGGCTTCCATGCCAGTCATGGCGTCTGGCGAGAGCGAAGCGCGCTCTTCCAGCATGATGCGGATCTCGTCTTCCCAGTCAATGTCGTCGGGGGTCAAGGTGACGAGGCCCAGCGCCAGCGCCTGATCAGCGCGCAGCGGGCTGTCGCCGAGTTTTTGCAACTGTGCAATGGTGGCATCGTCTTCGCAGAATCGGGTCTGCAGGCGCGTCAGGCCATTGACGGCGGGGAACCAGCCGAAGTTGGCCGGACTCAGTTGCAGCGCAGGCGCGGCGTCTGGTGAATCGGGCAAGTCCAGCATGTAGATGCGGTCGCAGGCCAGGGCCAGCTCGTAGAAAGTGCCCGCAAAGCACGAACCCGCATCGACCAGCGCAATCAGCGAACGGCTGGTGACGTCCAGGCGCGCCAGCGTGCGGCGCAACGCGCCTGTGGTTTCCTTGACCAACCAGTGGTCCTTCAGTTTGGCCAGCGTTTCGTCCATGCGGATCACCTGGTCGGCATCGCCTGTGGTCTTGATGACCCAGGTGCCGACTTCCAGTTCGTTGGTGCGCAGGTTGAGGATGGCGTCGTCCAGTTCGCGCTGCAATTTCAGCGGGTACCAATTGGCGCCTGCGGCTTCGATGGTTTCGGGCGTGGATTCAATGGCCGCGGCGGGCGCCTTGACGGTAATGGTGGCAATGCGCTTTTCACGGTCGACCTGCGCATCAACCAGGCTGTAGTGGTAGCCGGCATCATCAATGACGGCCTTCAGCGGTGTGAGTTCAATGCCTTTTGAGGCTGCAGCCCTTGTGGACTGTGCGCGAAGCGCTTCAATTTCTGTAGCAAGCAGGTCGCCAAACTGCTGCGGCTTGGCGTGGGCGTCGATCAGCTTCCAGTCCTTGGCGCGGTCGGCGCGCACGCCTTCGCTGGTCGTGCAGAAGATGTCTGCCAGGTCGCGGCGCACCTTGCGCTTGTCAGTCACGCGGGTCAGGCCACCGGTGCCGGGCAACACGCCGAGCAAGGGCACTTCGGGCAGGCTGACGGTGGAAGAACGGTCGTCCACCATGATGATGCGGTCGCAGGCCAGGGCCAGCTCGTAGCCGCCGCCGGCACAGGCGCCGGTCACCGAGGCAATCGCCTTGAGGCCGTCATGGCGCGAGGAGTCTTCCAGGCCGTTGCGGGTTTCGTTGGTGAACTTGCAGAAGTTGACTTTCCAGCCGTGGGTCGACAGGCCCAGCATGTAGATGTTGGCGCCCGAGCACCAGATCTTTTCCTTGCCCGACTCGAAAACCACCACCTTGACGGCCGGGTGCTCAAAGCGCACGCGATTGATTGCATCGTGCAGTTCGATGTCCACGCCCAGGTCGTAGCTGTTGAGCTTGAGCTTGTAGCCGGGCTTGATGCCGCCATCTTCGTTGATGTCGAGCTTGAGGCGTGCAACATCGCCCTCCACACTCAGCGTCCAGTGCTGGTATTTGCTGGGGTGGGTGGAGAAACTCACGAGCTCGCGCTCCTGGCCCTCGATGACCTGTTTGAATAAAAGCGGTTCTGTCATGGCGTTCATGGGTGTCTCCGATTTAGGCCCGTTCAGCGGTGCCGCTGACGGTTGTTTTGGGAACGGCGCGTTCCAGGTCTTTCAGGCTTTGTTTCAGTGTGCGCGCAGCGGTATCAACCACGGCGTCGGCGCGGGCATAGAGCGCTTCGCGGCTCGAAAGGATGCGGCGGATGTCTTCCATCGCCTCGTCGGTCGCGCCGCGGGTCGTGTCGAAAGGCCGCATGTCGCCCTGGGCCACCACGCGGGCCATGTGTTCTTCGGGGCTGGCTTTGAGCCAGACGCAGTAAAAACGGCTTTGCAGCAAATCGAAGGTTTCGCGCTCGCTCACGATGCTGCCGCCCGTGGTCATGACAACGCCATCCGGGTGGTCTTCGGCGATGCGGAACAGCGCGCGGCGCTCGTAGCGCCGGTAGCCGGCCTGCCCATGCAGCAGCAAAATTTCGTTCATGCTGGTGCCGGCTTCGCGCTCAATCTCGCGGTCCAGCTCGATAAAAGGCACGCCACGCTCGGCAGCCAGCTGGCTGCCCAAGGTGGACTTGCCGGCGCCACGCAGGCCGATCAGCGCTACCCGCTGCTCGCGGCCCAGTGAGTCGCTGAGGCCGAAGGTGCTGCCAAGCTGGCTGTAGGCCTGGTCAAGCTGGGAGTCGTCCAGCCGTGTCAACAGGCCTTGCACACGGGCCAAAGCCGGCCGCGGCGCGTCTTGCAGCAGCTCAAGAATGGAAATGTTCAGCGCCCGGGCCGCAGCTTCCAGGGAATTGATCGAAACGTTGCCCTTGCCGGTTTCCACATCGGCCAGAAAGCGTTCGCTCAGGCCAGAGTCCGACGCCAGCTGTTTGCGCGTCATGCCCCGGCGCGCGCGCCAGGCACGAACACGGGCGCCCAGTTCACTGAGCGTGGCTTTCGATTCCTGTTCGGACATGATTTCCAAGAAGCACCTGTGTAAAAAGTCGCCCTTTCAGGGCTTTGTCAGTTGCATTTCGTTTAAATTGCAGTATACTTCAGGTTAAATTGATGTCAAGCAGTTTATTGCATCTTTTATTTGGAGACTTCTTGATGAAACTCAAAATCCTTGTAGGTACCATGACCAGTACCGCCGACTATGTGGCACAGGCCATTCAAATGGATTGTGCCGACCTGGTCAACGACATTGAAGTCGAACTGATGGACAACCTGGACATCAGCGTCTTCGACGCCTCAAAGGCAGAAGATGCACTTTATCTCATCTGCAGTTCCACCTACGGCTCCGGCGATGTGCCCGACAACGCCCGCGCCCTCTATGAATCATTGAGCGCCAACCCGCAGTTCCTTGGCCATGTGCGCTACGGCGTCATCGCGCTCGGCGACCGCACCTACATGCAGACCTTCTGCTTCGGCGGCAAGAAGTTTGACGAACGCCTGACCGACCTGGGCGCCCAGCGCATCGGCGATATCTGGTGCCACGACGCCAGCAGCGGCACCATGCCCGAAACAGAAGGCACCGAGTGGTGCCGCCAGTGGCTCACCGGCGCGCTGCAGACGCTGGGAGCAAGCCCGGCCACTGCTTGATCAGCATCATGAATTTATAAGAAATCGGCCCGTAGCGCTTGATGTGCGTGCGCAAGCAGCTACCAAAATAATAGCAATAGCAATCTGGAGACAAGCATGCAAGCAAGCAGCGCAGACCATTCGGCAAGCCCGCCACGGGTAACCATCCCGCGCAGCTACAACGCCGCGGACGACCTGCTACAGCGCAATGCCGGCCGTGCAGGCAAGGCCGCCTTCATCGATGCCGCCACCGGCGAGGCGCTGACTTACGGCGAACTCACCGACCAGGCCCACCGTTTTGCCAACGCCTTGCGTGCCCAGGGAGTTGCCCCTGAAAGCCGAGTGTTGCTGGCCATGCTGGACACGCCGCAGTGGCCCGTCGCTTTCCTCGGCTGCATTCTTGCGGGTGTGGTGCCCGTGGCGGCCAACACCCTGCTCACCCCTCCCGACTTCGAGTTCATGCTGCGCGACTCGCGGGCGCAAGGCCTTGTCGTCTCCAGCGCCCTGCTTCCGGCCTTTGAGCCACTGCTGGAAAAAATCGACACGCTGAAAACCGTGATCGTCGCCGGCATTGAAGAGTCCCCGTCATATCCAACGCTGGCCGGCGTCCTGCTTGCGCAACCAGCTACCAAAACCATAGCAGACACCTGCGCCGATGGCGTCTGCTTCTGGCTTTACTCCAGCGGCTCGACCGGTGCACCCAAAGGCACCGTTCACCTGCACAGCCACCTGATCCAGACGGCCGAGCTGTATGGCCGCGGCGTGTTGGGCATCCGGGATGACGACGTGGTGTATTCCGCCGCCAAGCTCTTTTTTGCCTACGGCCTGGGCAACGCGCTGACTTTTCCCATGAGCGTGGGTGCCACCACGGTGTTGCTGCCCGCGCGGCCCACGCCCGCTGACGTATTTGCCTTGCTCAAAAAATACCAGCCCACGATTTTTTATGGCGTACCCACTTTGTATGCGGCCCTGCTGGCCGATCCGGCCCAGCCGGCGAAGTCCGAGTTGCGCCTGCGCGTGTGCACCAGCGCCGGCGAGGCCCTGCCCGCTGAAATCGGCAAAAAATGGACGGCCCAATACGGCTGCGAAATCCTGGACGGCATCGGCTCCACCGAAATGTTGCACATCTTTCTAAGCAATCGCCCCGGCCAGGTGCGCTACGGCACAACCGGCCAAGCCGTGCCGGGTTACGGGCTGCGCATCATCGGCGACGACGGGCGTGAATGCGCTGACGGAGAAATCGGAGAGCTGCAAATCAGCGGGCCCAGCGCGGCCATCATGTACTGGAACAACCGCGCCAAGACCAAAGCAACCTTCGCCGGCGAATGGACCAAGAGCGGCGACAAATACACCCGCGACACTGACGGCTACTACACCTACGGCGGACGCAGTGACGACATGCTCAAGGTCGGCGGCATTTACGTCTCGCCGTTTGAAGTCGAAGCCTGCCTGATGACGCACGCCGCCGTGCTGGAAGTGGCGGTGATAGGCGTGGCCGACGCCGACGAACTCGTCAAGCCCAAGGCCTATGTGGTGCTCAAGGCCGGGCAGGCCGCCACCGTGGACGAACTGAAGGCCCATGTGAAGCTGCAGCTTGCACCTTACAAATACCCGCGCTGGATTGAATTTGTGAACGAGCTGCCCAAGACAGCCACCGGCAAGATCCAGCGCTTCAAGCTGCGCCAGCCGCACTGACATGGAAAACCCCGGGAAACAGGCATCCGGAAAATACCCTGCACCCGAGGGCCAGAAAAATGCGCGAACCGGGCACGGGTATTGCTTTAGGCATAAACAATTTAATCTTCAATCTCGGGTTTTACACTAGGGCTGCATACACAACGCACGCTTACTATTCGTCTCACTGTCTTCAGTCTCAACCAGGAGCTATTCCATGACTTCACGCCGACTTGTATTGACCCGCAGTGCTGCCGTTATCGGTGCCGCTTCCACCGGCCTCTTGCTGCCCGAAATCGTGCGTGCGCAGTCCGCCAAGGTGCGTGTGGGTTTCATGCTGCCCTATACCGGCACCTTCGCCCAGCTCGGCGTCGCCATTGAAAACGGCTTTCGCATGGCCATCAACGAACAGGGCGGCAAACTCGGCGGCCGCGAAATCGAATACTTCAAGGTCGACGACGAGTCCGAACCTTCCAAAGGCATTGAAAACGCCAACAAACTGGTGCAGCGCGACAAGGTCGACGTACTCGTCGGCACGGTGCACTCGGGCGTGCAGATGGGCATCCAGAAAGTCGCCCGCGACTCCGGTGTGCTGAGCCTGATCCCCAACGCCGGCGTGCACGCCGCCACGCGCAGCCTGTGCGCGCCCAATGTGTTCCGCACGTCTTTCACCAACTCGCAACCCACGCGCGCGCTGGGCAAGGCCATGGTCGACCGCGGCCACAAAAAGGCTGTGTGGATCACCTGGAAATATGCCGCAGGCGACGAGGCCTTTGAAGGCTTCAAGGAAAGCTATACCGCCGCGGGCGGCACCATCGTCAAGGAGCTCGGCCTGCCCTTCCCGCAGGTCGAATTCCAGGCCTTGCTGACCGAGATCGCCGCGCTCAAGCCTGACGCCGTGGCCTGCTTCTTCGCCGGCGGCGGCGCAGCCAAATTCATCAAGGACTACGCCGCCTCGGGCCTGAAGGAAAAGATTCCACTGTACGGCTCCGGCTTCCTGACCGAAGGCGTGCTTGAGGCCGCAGGCCCCGCGGCCAACGGCATTATCACGACCATGCACTACAGCGACTCGCTGCCAACGCAGCGCAATGGCCAGTTCCGCCTGAGCTATGCCAAGACCTTCCGGCTGCAACCCGACGTCTACGCCGTGCAGGGCTACGACACCGGCCTGCTGCTGATTCAGGGCGCCAACGCGGTGAAGGGTGACCTGAGCAGCAAGCCGGCGCTCTACAAGGCCCTGGAAGGCGCCGTCATCGACAGCCCGCGCGGCAAATGGACCATGAGCCCGTCGCACAACCCTGTGCAGGACATGTACCTGCGCGTGGTCGAGAACAAGGAAAACAAGGTGATTGGTGTGGCAGCCAAGGCGCTGGCCGACTCAGGCGCCGGTTGCAAGATGGCCTGAAGACGTGGCCCCCACGGTCGCTCACTTCGTGTAGCTCCCTGCCCCCCGAGGGGGCCGCCCGCCTGCGGTCTGGCAAAGCCAGTCCCGCGGCTCATGCTGGTATGAAGTCACATGGGCCGCCCCGCCTCATTCTTAGGTAAAACTGGTATGAGGTGTGCTTTCTGTCTTGTAGCATCCTCACCATGACGCTCACTACCTACCTCCTCTACGTCGCAGCAGTCGCCCTGCTGATCCTCACACCCGGCCCGACCATGCTGATGTGCATGACGAATGCGCTCAACCATGGTCCGCGCAAGGCCATGACTTCGGTGGCTGGAAGCGTCAGCGCGGTGCTGTCTGTGATGCTGCTGTCGGCCATGGGACTAGGCGCGTTGCTGGCGGCGTCTGAAACCGCCTTTACCGTAGCCAAGGTGATTGGCGCTGCATATCTGATCTGGTTGGGGATCAAGACCTTCCGCAGTGAAGCGGCTGTCTTTGATCCTGCCGCAGGTGAAGCACCAGCCCAGCGCCGTTCGTTTTTCCTGCGCGGCTTCCTGGTCGGCGCCAGCAACCCCAAAGCGGTCCTGTTCTTTGCCGCGTTCTTCCCGCAATTTTTGAATCCGGCCGCGCCCTTTGTGCCGCAGTTCGCCATCCTCGCCCTCACCTTCATGGCGTTTGAGTTCACCGTGCTGACCGGCTGCGCCTTGGGCGTGGCGCGCATCGCACCGCTGCTGAGATCCAGCCGGGCCGTGCGCTGGTTTAACCGCGTCTCCGGCGGTTTATTCACCCTGATGGGCAGCCTCTTGTTATTCACACGCCGGCATACATGAGCCCCCACGTTCGCTCACTTCGTGTAGCTCTCGAGGCCTTGCAGGCCGCGGCTCGCGAGACGCTTCGCCTCTGTCGTCCGTCCAAGCCTGCGCAGGCAGGCTTGGAGCCGCGGGCTCCAGCCCCTCGGGGGCGCTGCGCCTGCGGCCCGGCGAAGCCGGTTCCGCGGCCCCTGCTGGCTGGCATTGCCGTCAATTCACAGTCTCCGAATTTTTAGAACGCACATGGATCTAGCCAACTTCCTCATTCAGTTGCTTAACAGCGTCCAGTACGGCCTGCTGCTGTTCATGCTGGCCGCTGGCCTGACGCTGATCTTCGGCATCATGGGTGTGGTCAATCTGGCCCACGGCAGTTTCTACATGCTGGGCGCCTACCTGGCCTGGTCGCTCAGCACGTTGACGGGAAGCCTCACGCTGGCCATCCTGCTGGGCGCAGTGCTGTCGGTCATCTTCGGCCTGGCGCTGGAATGGCTGCTGTTCAGGCACTTCTACCAGCGCGACCACCTCGACCAGGTGTTGCTGACCTTCGGCCTGATCTATATCTTTGAAGAAGTGCGCTCCATCCTCTGGGGCGACGATGTCCATGGCGTCACGATTCCCGACCTGCTGGGCGCCTCGATCCCGCTCACCGACAACCTCTCCTACCCGGTCTACCGCCTCTTCATGTCAGGCGTGTGCATCGCGCTGGCACTGGGCCTTTATTTCATGATCTCCAAAACCCGCCTGGGCATGAAGATACGCGCCGGCGCCTTTAACCGCGACATGGCCGAATCGCTGGGCATCAACATCAAGCTGATTCACGCCGTGGTGTTCGCGCTGGGCGTGGGCCTGGCCGCAGTGGCCGGCATGATCGCCGCACCCGTGGCCAGCGTGTATCCAAATATGGGCTCGCAGGTGCTCATCATGTGTTTTGTGGTGGTGGTCATTGGCGGTATCGGCTCGGTGCGCGGTGCGCTGATCTCGGCCCTGCTGGTCGGCCTGGTCGACACCATTGGCAAGGTGCTGCTGCCTTCGATGGCGGGCATGCTGGTTTATATGTTGATGGCTGCTGTCCTTTTGTGGAAACCAGAAGGACTCTTTAAACAATGAATTCCATGGCCCCCACGCTTGTCACTTCGTGTACTGCGCTGCCCCCCGAGGGGGCGCTGCGCCTGCGGCCCGGCAAAGCCGGTTCCGCGGCCCCGGCCTGGAGGGGAAAAGCCTCCACACATCCAGTTCAGTTATCGGCTAAAGCGCTATGAGTTCAGCCAAAGCAAATCTCGAAATCCTGCCGCGCGGTGTGCAGGTGGCGCTTGGGCTGGGTCTGATCGCGCTGATCGCCTTCCCCTTCGTCGGCACCGACTTCTACACCCAGATGGTCACGCGCATGATGATCATGGCGATTTTTGCCATGAGCCTGGATCTGCTGCAGGGTGTGACCGGTCTGGTGTCGCTGGGCCACGCAGCCTACTTCGGCCTGGCCGGCTATGCGCTGGCCTTTTTGACTCCTGCGGGCGAGCCTGTCAGCCTGTGGTGGACTTTGCCTGTGGCCGTGGCGGCCTCGGGCCTTGCCGCGCTCATCATCGGTTTCTTTGTGGTGCGCACGCACGGCATCTACTTCATCATGGTCACCATGGCGTTTGCGCAGATGGTGTTCTACCTCTTCTTCGACAACAAGGTGCTGGGCGGCTCCGACGGGCTGTACATCAACTTCAAGCCCAGCGCAGCCATCTTCGGCTGGGTGCCCTTCGACCTCGACAAGAAAGTCACGCTCTACTACTTCACTCTCGCGGCCATGCTGCTGGTTTACGCCTTCTTGCGCCGCCTGCTCTGGAGCCCCTTCGGCCGCACGCTGGCCGGCATTCGCGTCAACGAGCACCGCATGCGCGCCATGGGCTTTGGCACCTTCGGCTACAAACTCTCGGCCTTCACGCTGGCCGGCGCGCTGGCGGGCCTGGCCGGTTACCTGTGGGGTGCGCAAACGGGCTACATCAACCCCGAGCTCATGGGCTTTCACATGAGCGCACATGCGATCATGATGGTCATTTTGGGCGGCATGGGCAATTTTGCCGGCGCCATCGTCGGCGCGTTCGCCTTTGAATATTTGCTGCACGTCTTCAAGGACTTGCCGCAAATCGGCAGTGTCAACCTGGGCAAGCACTGGCAGCTGTGGATGGGCCTTTTCATCGTGCTGCTGGTCACGTTTGCGCCGCGCGGCATCCTGGGCCTGGTCGAAAAATTCACCCAGCGCAAAGACAAGGCGGAGGTTGGCCATGACTGAGCTACTCCTCAGTGCAAAAAATCTCACCAAACGCTTTGGTGGTCTTGCGGCTGTCAATGATGTCTCTATTGATCTCTGGCGCAACCACATTCACGCCGTCATCGGCCCCAACGGCGCCGGCAAATCCACGCTGACCAACCTGCTCTCCGGCGACTTGCCGCCGACCTCGGGTACGGTCACGCTGGGCGACCATGACATCACCGGGTGGACACCCGAAAAAATCTCGGGCAAGGGACTGGGGCGCAGCTACCAGAAGACCAATATCTTCCTGCCCTTCAGCGTCTGGGAAAACGTCCGGCTGGCGTCACAGTCGCGTGCGCCGCATGCCGCGCACTGGCTCAAGCGTGCCACGAACTTCGCGGCAGTCAACACCCGCGCCGAAGAAGCGCTGGAACTGGCCGGCCTGCAACACCGCAAGCACAGCATCGCCGGCACCATCAGCCACGGTGAGCAGCGTCAACTCGAGATCGCGATGACGCTGGCCACCGAGCCGCAGGTGCTGCTGCTGGACGAACCCCTGGCCGGCATGGGCGTGGCCGAGGCCGAGCGCATGGTCGCCCTGCTGCTGGCGATCAAGAAAAACCACGGTATTTTGCTCGTCGAGCACGACATGGACGCGGTGTTCACGCTGGCCGACAAGCTCACGGTGATGGTTAACGGCCAGGTGATTGCCAGCGGCACGCCCGCGCAAATCCGCGCTGACGCAGGCGTGCAGGCAGCGTATTTAGGCGAGGAGCATTGATGAACGCCCCCGAAAAACAAATCGACATCCTGATCGGCGCTCAGGACATCAACACCTACTACGGTGCCAGCCATGTATTGCGCGGCATTGACTTTCACGTTGCGCGCGGTGAGACCATAGGCCTCATGGGCCGCAACGGCATGGGCAAGAGCACGCTGCTCAAAAGCATCATGGGCCTCGTCAAACCACGCTCGGGCTCGGTCGCCATCAACGGCAGGCCCATGACGGGCGCCCCACCCTACGAAATTGCCCGTCTCGGCATCGCCTATGTCCCCGAAGGCCGCGGCATCTTCGGCAACCTCAGCGTGACCGAGAACCTCAAGATGGCAGCGCGCGCCGGCAGGCCAGGAAGCGCCGCAGACGGCGTGGGCCGCAGAAACGACTGGACCTACGAGCGCGTTCTGGAGACCTTTCCGCGCCTGAAAGAACGCCTGAACCACGGCGGGCAGCAGCTTTCGGGCGGCGAGCAGCAAATGCTGACGATCGGCCGCGCGCTGATGACCAACCCTGACGTGCTGATCCTCGACGAAGCTACTGAAGGCCTGGCGCCGCTGATTGCCCGGGACATCTGGCGCATCTGCGGCCTGATCCGCGAAACCGGCATCAGCAGCGTGATCGTCGACAAGAACTGGAAACACGTCACCCAGATCACCGACCGCAATGTCATCCTGGTCAAAGGCCAGGTCGTGTTTGAAGGCAGCTCGGCCGAGCTGCATGCCAGGCCGGAATTGCTGGCCCAGTACCTGGGCGTTTAGGCTGCCGGCGCGCCTGCGCCATGCCGGCAATCGCTATCGTTTTAATAGCTGGTTGCGCCCGTCCCTATTGCCTTCAAGCCTGATTTCTTATTGAAACCAGATGCGGGGTGGACACTCTACAACAGTGACCGCAACTCGCGCGCCGCGTCCAGCAACAGCGGCAGCAGCTCTTTTTGCAGCAGGTCTGCACGCAGCCGCTGCGGCGACGACACCACATTGAGCGCGGCCACCGTGTGCCCCTGCATGTCGCGCAGCGGCACGGCCAGCGCATGCACGCCCAGCTCATGCTCTTCGCTGGCCACGCAGTAATCGTCCAGCCGCACCTGGTCAATAAGGGCGCGAAGTTTGCGCGGGTCGGTCGTCGTGTGCAGGGTCAGCCGGGCCAGGTTGCCTGTGTCGGTCCTGGCTTTCAGCCAGGCATTGAACCCGGTTTTTGTTTTGGCCGCCAGCAGCACGCGCCCGGTGGAAGTCGCATGCGCCGGCAGGCGCGCACCGAGGTGCAATCCGTAGGCCAGCACGCGCGCCGGCGCCGCCCTGCCGCTGTCTGCCGGTGACTTCCACTCAAAACCGCTACGGCCAATGATGACAATCTCGTCGCCGTCCAGCACTGCAACGGAAAACGACTCCTGCGTTTGTGCGGCCAGCCGGTTCAGCGCGGGCTGA
This sequence comes from Polaromonas sp. P1_F8, assembly GCF_056405635.1. NCBI lineage: Bacteria > Pseudomonadati > Pseudomonadota > Betaproteobacteria > Burkholderiales > Comamonadaceae > Polaromonas > Polaromonas sp. P1_F8. The sequence goes on from NZ_JBFUBS010000001.1 coordinate 497,993, forward strand.
ACAGCGCGCGGCAGACGTGCGGTGGCCAGGTAGCTGCCTGAAAAGCGCAGCACCTTGGCAGCCAGCCAGAAATAACTGCCGTCGGTTTCGAGGTAACCCAGGTGTGTGAGCGTGAGCAGGTGGCGGCGCGCGGCCGCCCGCGTGATGCCCGCGCGTTCCGCCGCCAGCGTGGCGTTCAGGCGCTGGCGCTGCGTGTCAAAACTCTCGAGCACGGCCATGCCTTTGGCCATGCCTTCAATCATGTCGGGCTTGGCGATCGGGAAAGCGCCGGGTTTCGAAACGGTTTTTGAAGTGACCATTGCGCGATCATCGCACAAGTGAGCCGGACATCGTGCAAAGCCGCGGCCACGCGCTGGGCACGGCGCACGCAGCCGCATAACCTTCTCGCATGGGGCACATTGCCCGACAAATTAAACGGAGACACCATGCGCGTACAGGTAGCCATCGTGGGCGGCGGCCCCGCCGGGCATTTGCTGGGCCAGCTGCTTTATAAGGCCGGCATCCATGCCATCGTGATTGAGCAGCGCAGCAAGGAATACGTGCTGGGACGCATACGCGCAGGCGTGCTGGAGCAAGGCACGACCGACCTGCTGGACGAGGTCGGCGTAGGCGGCCGCATGCACAAGGAAGGCCTGGTGCACGGCGGCTTTGCCCTGGGCTTTGGCGGCGCCCATCACCGCATTGACATGCAGCAACTGACCGGCGGCAAGCAGGTGATGGTCTACGGCCAGACGGAAGTCACACGCGACCTGATGGACGCGCGCGCTGCAGCAGGCCTGGCAACCGCCTATGAAGCCGAAAACGTGAGCCTTCATGACTTTGACGGGCCACACCCCAAAGTGCGTTATGTGCAGCACGGCGTGGCGCACGAAGTGGAATGCGACTTCATCGCCGGCTGTGACGGCTTTCACGGCGTGAGCCGCGCCAGCGTGCCGGCCAATGCGCTGCAGACCTTTGAGCGCGTCTATCCTTTCGGCTGGCTGGGCGTGCTGTCGGAGACACCGCCGGTTTCCCACGAACTCGTCTACAGCAACCATGCGCGTGGTTTTGCCTTGTGCAGCATGCGCAGCCACACCCGCAGCCGCTATTACGTGCAATGCCCGCTGGACGACAAGGTGGAGAACTGGAGCGACGACGCCTTCTGGGACGAGCTGCGCCGCCGCCTGGCGCCCGAGCTGGCGGAAAGCCTGGTCACAGGCCCCTCGATTGAAAAAAGCATTGCGCCGCTGCGCAGTTTTGTTGCCGAGCCCATGCGCTTCGGCCGCCTCTTCCTGGCGGGCGACGCGGCCCACATCGTGCCGCCCACGGGCGCCAAGGGTTTGAATCTGGCGGCCAGCGACGTCCGGTACCTGGCTCGCGCATTGGCAGAGTTTTATGCGGGCAGCGAAGCCGGCATCAACAGCTATTCAGACACCTGCCTTCGCCGCGTCTGGAAGGCTGTGCGCTTCTCCTGGTGGTTCACCTCGCTCATGCACAAGTTTCCCGATGCAGGTGGCTTCGGGCAAAAGCTCCAGGAGGCCGAGCTGGATTACTTGATCCATTCGCAGGCAGCGTCAACGGCACTGGCCGAAAACTACGTGGGCTTGCCGCTTTAAGCCTGAACTTTTTCGGAGTGGCGTAAATCAGGCACCCGCTGCACTGATCGCCTGCCGGGCCCACACCAGCAACTGCGCCGGGTCATCGAGCAGCTCCGCGGGCGCGGCATAGTACTTGCGCACCTGCACCACACCGTTCTTTGTTGAGTAGCTGAAGGGCCTGGAGCCCTTCTTCTCATACGCCGGCCGCGAGGCGTCATCCACCCGGAAGTACAGGGTATTGCCCATGACCATGGCGAACTGCTTTCCACCGTGCTTCATCGCATGGCCGCCAAAGAACTTTCCATCGCGGATATCTCCCAATGGCACCAGCAGCTCCTGCACATAACGGACAAATTCGGCGCTGGCGCTCATGTTGCCCGCCCAGCTGCGGAGATTTTTTTCTTGAATTTCATGAAGATCATTATGGCGACGGACGCCTGCCGCCCGTCAGGCATTGCGGATCATTGAAGGTGGCCGGATTGGCGCGGTCACAGGGAATACTGCAATTGCCCGCGCCCCGGCAAGCCGATTTGACGGACTCCTTGGCGGTTTGTTCCCAGTTGATATCGGCGCAGGCGCTGAGCAGGGCGACCAGGGCCGCGGCGATGGCAAGACGTTTCATGAGAAAGCTCCGAAGCAGTGGATCAGGTGGTGTCGTCCGGCCGGGAAACCAGCAGGTCCCCCGGCTGGCAGTCGAGAAACTCGCAAATGCGCATCAGCGTGTCAAAGCGCACGCCCTTGACCTTGCCCTGTTTGAGCAAGGACAGGTTGGCTTCGGTGATGCCGACATACGCGGCCAGGTCTTTGGACCTGGCCTTGCGTTCAGACAGCATCACATCGAGTTTGACGACGATGGGCATGCGGTGAGCGGCGAAAGAGTCAGACGAACTGCGCGTTCTCTTCGGCCAGTGCCACTGCCCGCGCCATCACGGCGGCGATTTGCCAGACCATGCCGGCAAACAGCAGCGTCAGCAGTTCATTGCTGCCCATGCCCAGGGACAGCGCACGTTGGCCGGCCGGTGCACCCGATGTCAGCACCAGGGTGATCAGCGTTGAAGACACCACGCTGGCCACCACCGACGCAAAAATGCCGGCGGCAAAACCGCGAAGATATTTGACAGTGCGCACACTGAAATATTCGGCCTGCGAAAAGCCGGAGAAGCAGCGCATGGCACACACCAGCCCGTACGACGCGCAGCACACCGGCAGCACGCCCAGCAAGGCGGCAAAGCTTTTTTGGGCCAGCGTGACATCAAGCGCCGCGGCTTGCGAGGCCGACAACACAACCCCGGCGCGCAACAGCAGGCTTTCAACGGGCGTACTGAGCAGGTGGTAAGCCACCGCCAGCGGCAATGCCACCGCCAGCAAGGCACAAGCCCAGGCCAGCACGCTGCTAATACCCTGGACATCCGGCCCGGCGGGGGCCATGGGAGTTGCCGTATTTTTCAAGGGAGCACCTCTTTGCCTTGTTTAAAGGCCTCCAGTGTCTCAAAATAATTACTGTAAAACAATAATTAATAGTCATAAAACAGAAATTTTCTTCTTCGCCAGCCAGCCGGCTAGGACACCTGTGAAGCCGCCGCTCAAGGGTTTGAGGTAAATTGACCCCACAACCGCCCGGTGCCCGACGCTTTGCGGCCCCTGCCCGTTCACAGTGACCTCCTCCATGCCGCCCTCACCCTCCAAACCCGCCCCCGCCCGCAAAACAGCCTCCACCGCCACGGCAGTCCAGCCGATGCAGTCACTCAAGGGTGTGCGGGTGCTGAGCCTGGCGCTCAACCTGCCGGGCCCGGCGGCCCTGATGCGCTGCCGCGAAATGGGCGCCCGCTGCGTGAAGCTGGAACCACCGCCGCACGAAGGCGCGCCGGCCGGCGCATCGGGTGACCCGATGAAGCTCTACAACCCCACCGCCTATGCAACCCTGCATGCGGGTGTGCGCATCGCCACAGCCGACCTGAAAACCGGACGCGGCCAGACGCTGCTGCACCGCGAACTGGCCAAAACCGATGTGCTGCTCACCTCTTTCAGGCCAGCCGCGCTGGCCAAGCTGGGGCTGACCTGGAAAGCACTGCACCAACAGCACCCGCACCTGAGCCAGGTCGCCATCGTCGGCAGCCCGGGGGAACGGGCTGACGAGCCGGGCCATGACCTCACCTACCTCGCGCAGAACGACCTGATCACCGGTGTGGACCTGCCCGCCACGCTGTACGCCGACATGGGCGGCTCGTTAATGGCCAGCGCAGCCGTGCTGCAGGCCGTGATGCACCAGCGGGCGAAGGGCAAAGGTGTCTTTCTTGAAGTGGCCCTTTCCGGCGCGGCGGCTTACCTGGCCCTGCCCCGCGCCTGGGGACTGACCCAGCCCGGCGCGGCAGTGGGCGGCGGGCATGCGGGCTACCGTGTGTACCGCTGCAAGGACGGACGCGTGGCGCTCGCCGCGCTGGAGCCGCACTTTGCCGCGAGCCTGTGCGCAGCAGCCGGCGTGGCGGCCTCCAGCATGAAGGCCATGTTTGCGCCCGCCACACATGCGGCGATTGAAGCCTGGCTTCTGGGCAAGACGCGCAAGGAGCTGGACAAGCTGGCGCAGGACAAGGACATCCCGCTGCAGTCGCTATCAAATTAGGAGCTGCTCGCGCTCGTCCTTATTGGGCGAAGGGCCGATTTGATGCATAAACCGGATGCGCCGGCGCCTTCACGCATCAATACAGGGTGGAGGCTGCCGGCCGCCTTTGCCAGCGCTGCCCCAGCAACACCTGCCTGACAAAACCGTACAGGGCCCACAAAAGCAGCAAGGGGATCACCAGCGTCTGCAGCACAAAAATCACGATGAGCCGGACGATGTGCTCGGTGGCCTGCTCTGCGGCCCGCTTGAGGTTCTCGAAGTGTTTTGTCACGTCGCCGTTCTTTGCCAGCCAGTCTTTCAGGCTGTCCACCAGGCCGCGGTTGTCAGGTGCTGCAGCAGCCGGGGAATTGAGTTGGCTGGCCGTACCGGTGGCGCTGTCGATCAATTGCTGGCTGGCGGCGTAGTCAGTTGCCAGGAATTTTTGCCACAGCAGGTCGGTACCCAAGGTGACCACCGGAACCGCAAAGCGCAGCATCAGCAAAATCACCAGCAACCTTGAGAGCCACAAAGGCACCTGCGGCCTGCGCAGGTAACACCACCACCAGCCCAGCACTGTGGCACTCAGCGCCAGCGATACCGGCCAGTAGCTGCCGATGCTGATCAAGGCTTTTTGAACGCCAAAGGCAACACTGGCCGCCAGCATCAAATGCGAAAACTGCTCCACCAGGTCGTTGACGGGATCCAGGATTTGCCCGGGTGCAAACGTGACACCCACGCCGAAAGGCTGCACCGACGCTTCGGTCCCCTGCGCCACCGAAATCACGCCGTTGAGCAGCCTGGCCGTGGCAAAACTCAGCAGCGCCCTTTTCAGGCCGGCATCCACCTGCCGCATGGCGGGCGCATCCAGCGGCGCCAGCCAGGCACAGGCCAGCACGGCGGCCATGGTGAAAGCGGCAAGTGCTTTGCGGGCAATGTCCATGGTGTCTCCAGAAGGTGTGAATGAAGCCAGGGCCAGTAGAAGGTCTGAGGCCTGGCGGCTTGCCTCTACTTATCTTGCCAGAGAACCCCATCACATGCGGGCGTAACTACCCTCTTCTGCTGGCTACAAGAAGTCCATGACGTAAAACCGCGTCATGCGCCGGTCTTCTCGCGCGTAGCTCCATCAGGCCGCAGGTATTCACGCACCATGGCACGCGCCCGGTGGATGCGGCTTTTGGTGGCTTCGCGGGTGAGCTGCAGGCGCTGCGCGATCTCGGTGATGGTGAGCTGCTCCATGTCGCGCAACAGCACCACCTCGCGGTACATCAGCGGGAGGGATTCCAGCGCACGGACCAGGTCGATGCGCAGTTCGTCCTGCGGCATCTGCGCGAAGTACTGACCCTCGTCGTGGTCGGAAAGCGCCTGGGTGCCGCGCATCAGCGCAAGCGCCGGCAGCATGCACAGCCGCGCGACGATTCTGAACATCCAGCCGGCCACCGCACCAGCGTCGCGCACGGTGCCGACGCGGCGGTAGATGATGATGAGCGCCTCCTGCACCACGTCTTCGATAGCAGAGCCGCGGTGGCACTGATAGCGGGCGTAGCGGCGGGCATCGGGCTGAAGCTGCCGAAGCAGCGAAGCCAGCGCGGCCGGGTCACCGGCCTGCGCTGCGGCAAAAAGGGCCGTTTCAATGACCATCACCAAGGGCCCGGCTTTTCCAGCCTGCGACCCACCACGGCGCAAGCCGGGCAAAAACCAAACAGCCCGGTCAGCACTGCGACCACGCCGGCGCAGGCCGCGAGCAAACCAAGCGGCGTCACACCCAGCACCAGCAGGCCGCAGACGGCCATCAAGGCACCGGACACGCCACGCGCCCAACGCTCTTTGGGCCCCACATTTTTTCGATAGAACATGAAATCTCCTTTGGCTGCCGTCAAAAACGCGGCATCGCTGCAAGGAGGGGTCATGCGGGCAAAAGGATTCACGTTGGGGAAATATTGTTGGAATATTGTTGGAATAAAGCACCCGCCAGGCTTGGCCGGGCGCGCCAAAGCTGCTGGTGCGCGCACGCAGTCGCTATCAATTCAATAGCTGCTTGCGCCCATTCTTATTGGGCGCAAAGCCAATTTCACTCGTAAAAAAGGCCCCATCGGAGCCTTTTTTCTCGAAATATCTGCTTTGGCAGCGCCTAGCGGCCTTTACGGCCCCCGGGCTTGCCACCGGCGCCCTGTGCCAGCGGCGGCAAACCCGTGTGGCGCGTCAGCAGGCGCCCCTTGACCACCGGCGAAGCTTTCACCGTGGTGGCCGTGCCGGTCGAGTTCTTGCGCCGCGCGCTGGTATAGCTGCCGTCGGTCATCGGCTGGAAGGTCGGGATCAAATGGTGCTTGCCGTTGCCGATCAAATCAGCGCGGCCCATAGCTTTGAGCGCCTCGCGCAGCACCGGCCAGTTGTTGGGGTCGTGGTAGCGCAAAAAGGCCTTGTGCAGGCGCCGGCGGCGCTCACCGCGCACGATGTCCACCGTCTCGCTGTCGCGCGTGATCTTGCGCAGCGGGTTCTTGTTGGTGTGGTACATCGTCGTGGCCGTGGCCATCGGGCTCGGGTAAAACGTCTGCACCTGGTCGGCCCTGAAGCCGTTTTTCTTGAGCCAGATCGCCAGGTTCATCATGTCTTCGTCGCTGGTGCCCGGGTGGGCGGCGATGAAGTACGGAATCAAAAACTGCTTCTTGCCGGCTTCGAGGCTGTACTTGTCGAACATCTGCTTGAACTTGTCATAGCTGCCGATGCCCGGCTTCATCATCTTGGTGAGCGGGCCCTGCTCGGTATGCTCGGGCGCGATCTTGAGGTAGCCGCCCACGTGATGGCTGACAAGCTCCTTCACGTACTCAGGGCTTTGCACGGCCAGGTCGTAGCGCAGGCCCGAGCTGATGAGAATCTTCTTCACGCCCTTCAAGGCCCGCGCGCGGCGGTACATCTTGATGAGTGGGTTGTGGTCGGTGTTGAGGTTGGAGCAAATGCCCGGATACACGCAGCTCGGCTTGCGGCAGGCGGCTTCAATTTCGGGCGACTTGCAGCCGATGCGGTACATGTTGGCGGTGGGGCCACCCAGATCGGAGATCGCGCCGGTAAAGCCCTTGACGGTGTCGCGGATCGCCTCGATCTCGCGGATGACCGAGTCTTCGGAGCGGCTCTGGATGATGCGGCCTTCGTGCTCGGTAATGGAGCAGAAGGTGCAGCCGCCGAAGCAGCCGCGCATGATGTTGACACTGAAGCGGATCATCTCCCAGGCCGGGATCTTGGTGGCGCCGTCGTGGCTGCCGTTTTCGTCGGCATAGCGCGGGTGCGGTGAGCGTGCGTAAGGCAGGTCGAACACGTAGTCCATCTCGGCCGTGGTCAGCGGGATGGGTGGCGGCGTGATCCAGACATCGCGCGCCGTGGCGCCCTCGCCGTGGGCCTGCACCAGGGCGCGGGCGTTGCCGGGATTGGTTTCGAGGTGCAGCACGCGGTTGGCGTGGGCATACAGCACCGCATCGCTCTTGACCTGCTCGTACGACGGCAAACGAATAACGGAGCGGTCGCGCGGCGGGACCTTGATCTTGCCCTGCGCGGTGTGCACTGTGGACGGCAGGTTCGGGTTGGCCACGAAAGTCAGCGGCTTGATGGCCGGGTTGGCTGCGGCGGCGGGCTTGACGACCTTGGCGAGCACCGGCGAGCCCTTTGCTTCAGCCTCAACCGCCACTTCAGCGGCTTCGTCTTCCCGCGCACAGGTGGCACCCTGCTCTCGCGCCTGGTCGGAGATCATCAAATATGGGTTGACGTGCGCCTCGACCCGGCCTGGCGCATCCACGCTGGTGGAGTCAATCTCGAACCAGCCATTGGCGGTTTCGTCGCCGCTGCGGCGGATGAAGGCCGTGCCGCGCACGTCAGTAATGTTGGCCACCGGCTCCTTGGCCGCCAGGCGGTGGGCGATTTCGACAATCGCGCGTTCGGCATTGCCGTAGAGCAGCAGGTCGCACTTCGCATCGACCACCACGCTGCGGCGTACTTTGTCAGACCAGTAGTCGTAATGCGCGATGCGGCGGAGAGACCCTTCAATGCCGCCCAGGATGATGGGCACGTCTTTGTAGGCTTCGCGGCAGCGCTGCGAATACACCAGCGCCGCGCGGTCGGGGCGCTTGCCGCCCACATCGCCGGGCGTGTAGGCGTCGTCGCTGCGGATCTTGTGGTCAGCCGTGTAGCGGTTGATCATCGAGTCCATGTTGCCGGCGGTGACGCCGAAGAACAGGTTGGGCTTGCCCAGCACGCGGAAGGGTTCGGCGCTTTGCCAGTCGGGCTGGGCGATGATGCCGACGCGAAAGCCTTGCGCCTCCAGCATGCGGCCAATGACGGCCATACCGAAGCTCGGGTGGTCTACATAGGCGTCGCCCGTGACGATGATGATGTCGCAGCTGTCCCAGCCGAGCGCGTCCATTTCGGCCCGCGTGGTGGGCAGAAATTTGGCCGTGCCAAAGCGGGCCGCCCAGTACTTGCGGTAACTGGTGAGCGGCTTGGCGGCGCGCGTAAAAAAGGAGACGTCGACAGGGGCGTTCATGGGCTTTTGGGGTAACCCTCCATTGTAAGGTTTACCCTGAGTTTTGCCTCTTTATTCGGCATTTAAGCCCTACAAACACCTCTCAATGCACGATTGGCGCGTTTAAAGTGGCCGCGTGGCCACGAACAGCCGCGAATAAACACGCTTTACTGACTCCTCACACACCCATGAGCCCTTTCACCGCTGCCCTGCTAGCAGATTCGATCCTTGTGTTGCACGTCGCTATCGTCGCCTTTGCCGTGCTCGGCCAGCTGCTGTTCATGGCAGGCGGCTGGCGCGGCTGGGCCTGGGTTCGCGCGCCGTGGGTCAGGCTCACGCATCTGGCGCTGATCGGCTTTGTGGTGGCGCAAAGCTGGCTGGGCGAAATTTGCCCGCTCACCATTTGGGAGCAGGCCCTGAGGTTGCAGGCCGGGCAAGCCAGTTATGGCGGCTCCTTCATCGAGCACTGGCTGTCGCGGCTGATCTTCTTCAACGCGCCGGCGTGGGTGTTCATGGTGGCCTATACCGGATTCGGCCTGCTGGTGTTGCTGAGCTGGTGGTGGTGGCCGCCCCGCTGGAAGCGCGCCAGGCCCCGCAGCGCCTAGCCGTGCTGCTCGCGGCTGTCCGCCGGCGCCTCGTCGCGCTCATTCAGCCCGTAGTCACGCAGCACGTGGGCCACGCGCAGGCGGTAATCCGCAAACACGCCGCCGCGCCCGCGGCTTTGCGCCTTGCGGTGGGACTCGAGACGGCGCCATTCCAGCACCGCGGCTTCGTCCCTGAAGAATGAAAGCGATAGCAGCTTGCCCGGGTTGCTCAGGCTTTGAAACCGCTCAATGGAAATAAAGCCGTCAATTTGCTCGAGCTGCGGCTTGAGCGCAGCAGCAATATCAAGATAGGTCTGCATGCTGCCCTCGGCGGGCTGCACTTCAAAAATGATGGCGATCATGTGGGGCTTTCAGTCGTGGTATCCATCAGAAAAAACCGGGATGCGGGCGTTCATGGAAGGCCGGTAGTGCCAGCCTCCCGGTTTCGGCAACTGCAGCTTGCCTGAATCCAGCAAGGCCTGGACGGCCGCGGCGGCGACGGTGCAGGCCAGCGACTGCCCGGGGCACTTGTGCGCTCCCCGGCCAAAGCCGGGCACCTCACGGCTCGCGCGGTCCAGCAAAAACCGGTCGGGCTCCGGGTTGCACAAGGCGTCACGGCCGGCGGCCGCCAGAACCACCAGGATGGCATCGCCCGCCTTCAGGGAGACCCCCGCCACCTCTGTTGCCTCCGCCACAAAGCGGCGCGTGTTGTGGACAGACGGGTCGTGGCGGCTGACCTCGTTCACCATCTGAAGCAGCTTGCTCCTGTCCTGACCCACTGTTTCGGCCAGGCCCGGTTGCGTGGCCAGGGCCACCAGGCTGTTCCCGACAAGGCCGGCGGTCGCCTCGCAGGTCTGCGACAGCAGGCCGACCAGGTTGGCGAGCAACGCTGCGGCGTCATGCCAGCCCGTCTTCTGCGCTTCCAGCCGGACACGGGCGACGGCGCTGCCCGGGCTTGCGTCCGCCTGCATCAGTGCCGAGAACCTTGCCAGCAAGGCCGCTGCAGCATCACCCGCCGCAGCCAGTTGCTCCGGCGTGCTGAGCGGCGAAAGGCACGCCACAAAGTCGCGCGTCCAGCCCGCAACGCGCGGCAGTTCGGCCTGCGCAAAACCCAGGGCGTCAGCGACTGCCATCACCGGCACATCAAAAGCCCACTGCGACAACGCCGCTCCGCGCAGGGGTTCGCCACCCATGGCCTTCGCCGCAATCAACCCGGTGTGCTCGCCAACACGGTCCAGATCCAGCGCGGCCAGGAAACGCTGCAAGGCCAGTTTGGGTGCGTCGTGCCGGAGGCCGTCGTTCATGCGAACCAGGTGGCCGAACACCTCACCCGCCGCCGACCCGACGATGGCCTGCGGCACGGGCTCAGCCGCCGGCCTCACACGGCATGCCGGGTTGCCCAGCACGGCATTGACCGCTGCCGCACTGGTCGCGACCCAGAGCTTGCGTGGTGCGTCAAACACCAGCGGTGGGCCGGCCACCAGCGCGGCGTAATAAGGATAGGGGTTAGGGTGGCTGGGCGCCGCAAGGACGTGTTCGGGATGCATGGGCGTCATTTTTGCCCAGATGGCTGGCGTGATGCTTCGTTGCCGGTCGAAGTATCAGCAGCAGCCCATTGGAAAGTCTTGCCAAGGGGCGAGGCAGAAGCCGGGCTGAAACGGGAGCTAAAAGTGATTCAAGGCCGCCTTTGTGCATTGAAACCCGCCTCACGGGCCAAAAACCGTGTTTTTACCTATGAAAAGAGCCTGTAGCCCTTATACATCGGGCGCAAGATGCTATTAAATTAATAGCAAAACACTCTCCTCCAGGCTTCACTACGGCCGCCTGGCCGGCAGCACCTGCCCCCGGCATTCGCCAAAACCAATGCGCCGAAAGCCTTCACGCGCGCAGCTTGCACGCAGGATGACGGCGTCCCCGTCCTGCAGGAAGGTGCGCCTTTCGCCATTGGTTAAGGTCAACGCATTCTTGCCGCCCGAGCTCAGCTCCAGCAACGAGCCGGCCTGTTCCGGCGCCGGGCCTGACAGCGTGCCCGAGCCCAGCAAATCGCCGGGCTGCAGGTTGCAGCCGTTGACGGTGTGGTGCGTGAGCAGCTGCGCCACCGTCCAGTAGGCGTCACGAAAGTTCGACTGCGACAGGCGCTCGGGGCCCCGGCCGGCTTCCCGCATGGCCTGCGTCTCTATCCACACTTCCAGCGCCACATCCATACCGCCCAGGCGGCGGTTGCCTTCCGAGTCCAGGTACGGCAAGGGCTGCGGGTCGCCTTCGGGCCGTACGAACGGTGCGCGAAACGGCGCCAGTGCCTCCATCGTGACGACCCACGGCGAGAGGGTGCTGGCGAAGTTTTTGGACAGGAACGGGCCGAGCGGCTGGTATTCCCAGGCCTGCACGTCACGCGCCGACCAGTCGTTCAGCAGCACCATGCCAAAGGCATGTGCTTCAGCCTGAGCCATGGCGATGGGCTCGCCCAGCGCGTTCCCCTGCCCCACCAGCACGCCGAGTTCCAGTTCGTAGTCGAGTCGCTGGGTGGGCCGCAACGCGGGCGCCGCGTCGTCCGGGCCTTTGGTCTGGCCCAGCGGGCGGGGAAAGGCCTGGCCGCTCACGCCGATGGACGACGCGCGGCCGTGGTAGCCGATGGGAACCCACTTGTAATTGGGCAGCAGCGGCGCATCGGGCCGAAACAGCTTGCCGACGGTGGTGGCGTGGTGGATGCCGGTGTAAAAGTCGGTGTAGTCGCCGATGCGGCAAGGCAGGTGCAGGGTCACCGAATCCTGGGGGGACAAAAAGTTCTTCCACTCAGCCTGCTTTGAGCTGCCCTCTGCGAGGCCTCGCGAGATCGCCGCTCTCAGCGCGCTCGTTGTCGCCAGGCTTTGTGCCATCAACCCGTTCATATCACCGGTATCGAGCAGCCCGGCCGCCCGAACATCCAGCACCTGGTCGCCAATAGCCACGCCGATCTTGCGCGCGCCCTGCGGCCCCTGGCTGTAGGTGCCAAACGGCAGATTCTGGATGGGAAAGTCTGTTCCCGCGTCATTCGCAGATGCGACCCAGCTGCGCAGCCCAAGGTCGTGGGTGGCGTTGAGTGACTGGTTCATGCGCGTCAGCCCTTGAACTGGTCTTTGAGCCCGGCCCAGCAACTGCTGTAGCCGGCATCCAGCGCCCCACCCTCCAGCGCATAGGCCGTGGGAATGAAGCGGTAGCGGCTTTCAAACATGAAAGCCAGCGTGTTGTCCAGCTTGTGCGGCGCCAGTGCGGCCGTGCTGGCTTTCTCGAAGGCTTCGGTGTCCGGGCCGTGCGGCACCATGCAGTTGTGCAGCGACGCGCCGCCGGGCTTGAAGCCTTCGGGCTTGGCGTCGTACTGGCCATAGACCAGGCCCATGAATTCGCTCATGAGGTTGCGGTGGTACCAGGGCGGGCGGAAGGTGTTCTCGGCCACCAGCCAGCGTGGCGGAAAGATCACGAAGTCGCAGTTGGCCGTGCCCACTGTGTCCGAGGGCGAGGTCAGCACGGTGAAGATGGACGGATCCGGATGGTCATAACTGATGGAGCCGATAGTCATGAAATTCGCTGTGTCGTACTTGTAAGGCACCAGGTTGCCGTGCCACGCGACCACGTTGAAAGGGCTTGCCGGCTGCCTGGCAGACCAAAGGCGGCCGCCGAATTTCTTGACGATTTCAAAGCCGCCATCAGGCGCAGGCGCGCTGTCGAACGCCGCCGTGGGCGCCAGAAAGTCACGCGCGTTGGCCAGGCCATTGGAGCCGATCGGGCCGAGCTCCGGCAGGCGAAAGTGGGCGCCGTAGTTTTCACAGACGTAGCCGCGCGATGCGCCGTCAAGCAAGGTCACGCTGAAGGCCATGCCGCGCGGCACCACCACGATTTCACCGGGCTTGACATCCAGGACGCCCAGCTCGGTCGTGACCACCAGCCGGCCCTGCTGCGGCACCAGCAGCATCTCGCCGTCGGCATTGACCAGCGCGCGTTGCGACATGGAACGATTGGCGACATACACCTGCGCGGCCATGCCCGTCTGCGCTTCGGCGTCGCCGTTGGCGGCCACAGTGCGAATGCCGTCCACAAAATCCAGCGGCTCGGGGGGAATGGCGAATGGATTCCAGCGCAAGGGATTGGGCGGCACGGCACAGCCACCCGCCGCGCCGGTCGTCCACTGCGGCTGTTCATACGGCTTGTAGCCACCTGCCATCACAGAAGGCTGGCGGCGGTACATCCAGGTGCGGCGGTTCTCGGCGCGCGGCGCGGTGAAAGCGGTGCCGGAAATCAGCTCGGTATACAGATCGTGCGGCGCGCGTTGCGGGCTGTTACGCCCTTGCGGCAGCGCGCCGGCAATTGCCTCACTGGCAAATTCATTGCCGAAGCCGGACTGGTAATGCAAGGTGTTGGTGCTCATGGATGTTTCTCCCGGGAATCTGCAATGTTCAGCAATGTTCAGCAATGTTCAGTTCAACGAATCGACGCCATCATTCTTCGGCATCGCCGGGCTCACCACCGCCGGCCTTCGCCTTCTCGATCAGCCTGTCGAAAAAATCACTGAGTTGCATGCGCTCGGCCGCGCTCAGCACGCCAAAAATATCATGGTTGCGCTGGCCCACCACTTCCATGGTGCGCTGCCATGCTTTCTTGCCTTTGGGGGTCAGTGTCAGCACCACGCCACGTCCGTCCGTCGGACTTGCGGCCTTGACGACCAGGCCCTGAGCGACCAGCGACTGGGCCGCGCGGCTGGCCTGGCCTTTATTGAGGTTGGCTTTTTGCGCGAGGTCGTTCACCGACAGCGGCGCGAAGGTGCCCACGGCCGTGAGGCAACGGGCATCACTCATCGACAGGCGCGCGTCCGCCACATAAGCACGCTGGCTTTCAATGTCCGTCAGTTTGTGCAGAAGGTGCAGGCGGTAGGTCAGGGTTCTGTCGAGCTTGATCATGTAGCGGCCGAGCAAGTTTATGGTTGCGTCCGCAACTATAAACCGATCCGGTTGCGCCCGCAACCATTTATCAAGGCAGGCCCGAGGGGCCTCTTCGGGAGGCCCTAGTTACGCACCATCGTCATCTGGCCGCGTACTTCCCCTGCGGGATAGGCGGCTGTGTGGATGTTGGCATACCAGCGGCCCGCCATCAGGTCGGCGGCCTGGGCGGCTGTCAGCGTGGCGCTGCCGTCCATGGGGCTGCGGATGGGGCTGGCCCACCCCAAAGCAACACCGGCGTTCGCGCCGATGGCGGCCGGGCCATGGAAGTGTCCCGCAGTCGCCGGACCGGTCAGACGGGTGTAATTGACTTTCCAGCGCAGCAGGTTGGTGCTGGTATCGAAAACGGCATCGACCGAGCCGCTACCGATGCTGGCATTGGCGGGCACCTCATTGGCGCCGCGAAGCTGCGTGGTGAATGCGACCAGGCTGGATTGCTTGTTCATCACGCCGCAGCCCGTGATGGCGGCGGCGGCTACGGCCATCGCGGCAAGGGAAACTCGGGTGACGGTGCGGCGTGAAAGCATGGGTCGGCTCCTTGAAAAGTTGCTGCCGATTGTGCGTGCTGCACGCAGGCCCAACCCGTAGGACAAACCCCATGCGAACAGTCGGTTCCGGACGACGCCCGTACCCCATCGCACACCGACACACCTGCATGCATGTGGGCCGGAGACTGGCCTGATCGTTGTGGCCTGCACTCCCTCAGGCCAGCCCGCAATCATCAGCAGAAAGACTCACACCATGGCATCGCGCGTTTTATGGAAAGGGGCCATCAGTTTCGGCCTGGTTCACATCCCCGTAGCGCTGCATTCGGCCACCTCGGAAAGCGGCATTGATTTCGACTGGCTGGACAAGCGCAGCATGGACCCCGTGGGTTACAAGCGCGTCAACAAGCGCACCGGCAAAGAGATCACCAAGGAAAACATCGTCAAAGGCGTCGAGTACGAAGACGGCCAGTACGTGGTGCTGTCTGAAGAAGAGATCAAGTCCGCCTACCCCAAGACCACGCAGACCATCGAGATCGAAAGCTTTGTGCCCAACACCGACATACCCTTTGTATACCTCGAGCGCCCCTACTACGTCGCCCCTATCAACAAAGGCCAGAAAGTCTATGCATTGCTGCGCGACACCCTGCTGAAAACCCAGCGCGTGGGCATCGCCCGCGTAATCATCCAGACCAAGCAGCACCTGGCCGTGCTGGTGCCCTCGGGGCCTGCCTTGATATTGAACCTGTTGCGCTGGGGTGCAGACATACGGTCGCTGGAAGAGCTCAATCTGCCGCCCATAGGCGCCAAGGCCGCCGGCCTGACCGACAAGGAACTCGCCATGGCCAAACAGCTGGTGGACGACATGACCGGCAAGTGGAAGCCCGATCAGTTCACCGACTCCTTCAAGGACGACATCATGGCGCTGGTCAAGCGCAAGGCCAAAGCAGGCAAGTTGGAGAATGTGGTGCAGCCGGAGGAAGAAGAGACCGAAGGCCGCTCCAGCGCCAAGATCATCGATCTGACGGAATTGCTGCAGCGCAGCCTGCGTAAAGGCGGCGGCGACGGACCCAAAGCCAAGGCGGCAGCCACGACCAAGGCGTCCACCAAAACCCCGGCGCGCAAGAAAACCGCAGCCAAATCGCCCTCGCATGCGCCCGCAAGACGGCGCGCCGCCTGAGTTCCGGCCGCATGAGCCGACGACATGGGCGCCCGCGACCTGCTGAAAAACTACCGCGCCAAGCGTGACTTCGCGCGTACGCCGGAGCCCGCTCACGGCGGCGCCCGCTCGGATAAAGCCCTCAGCTTCGTCATCCAGAAGCACGACGCGAGCCGGCTGCACTACGACTTCCGTCTGGAGTTGCAAGGCACCCTCAAAAGCTGGGCCGTCCCCAAGGGCCCCAGCCTGGACCCCGCCGTCAAGCGCATGGGCGTGCATGTAGAAGACCACCCGCTTTCCTACGCTGGTTTTGAGGGCAGCATCCCGGCCAGACAATACGGAGCGGGCGACGTGATCGTGTGGGACCGCGGCTTGTGGACGCCGATCGGCGACCCGGTGAAGGGGTTCAAAAGCGGCAAGCTCAAGTTTGAACTGCATGGCGAAAAGCTCAAGGGCGGCTGGACCTTGGTGCGCATGCACGGGCGAGGCGACGAATCCCATGAACCCTGGCTGCTGATCAAAGAGCACGACGAGCATGCCCGCGCCGAAAAAGAGTTTGACGTACTCAAGGCGCTGCCCAACAGCGTGCTCTCGGGCAAGCCTCTGCCGCGCGATGCCACAGCCAGCACCGCCGTAAAGAAAGCGCTGACGGCGCCTGTCAAAAAAACCCGGGCCAAGGCACGCCCAAAACAAGCTGATGCAAGCATTCCCGAAGGCGCCATCAAGGCGAAGCTGCCCGAAACGCTCGCGCCGCAACTGGCCACGCTGGTCACGCGCCCGCCCGCCAGCCCCGAAGGCTGGGTTTATGAAATCAAATACGACGGTTACCGGTTGCTGGCGCGTATCGACGGCTCATCAGTTCGCCTTTTCACACGCAAGGGCAACGACTGGACCGACAAGCTTTCCAGGCTTGCCAAGGCTGTGGCTGCGCTGGAACTGCCTTCAGGCTGGATCGATGGCGAGATCGTGGTGATGAACGAACGCGGCGTCCCCGATTTCGGCGCGCTGCAAAACGCTTTCGACCATGCGAGTACGGCGGACATTCTTTACTACGTGTTCGATCTCCCATTTTTTGACGGGCTGGACCTGCGCCAGCTGCCGCTGGCCCAGCGCCGCGAAGCCCTGTGCACGCTCGTCACCCGCCACCCCCAGGACAGCATCCGCTTCAGCGACACATTTGAAGAAACGCCACAGGACCTGCTGGCCTCGGCCCGCCGGGTCGGGCTGGAGGGCGTGATCGGCAAACGCGTGGACTCGGCTTACGTGTCACGCCGCTCGCGGGACTGGATCAAGCTCAAAACCCAGTTGCGCCAGGAGTTCGTGATTGGGGGTTACACCGCACCCAAAGGCTCGCGCATCGGATTGGGCGCATTGATGCTGGGCGTCCACGATGAAGAAGGTGCGCTTCAATACGCCGGCAATGTCGGCACCGGCTTCAACGACGAGATGCTGGACACACTGAAAGCCCGGCTGGAAAAACTTCACACCGATCGCAGCCCGTTCGCAAAGCTGCCCGCCGGCGTCAAAGGCCAATGGGTCAAGCCGCGTTTGCTGGCCGAAGTGGCCTTTGGTGAATGGACCCATGGCGGCCATATCCGCCACTCCGTATTCCAGGGCCTGCGCACCGACAAACCCGCAACAAACATCCTCCGTGAAAAACCCGCCGTCCTGGAGCGCGGCAAGAAAGGCACTACCGTGAACCCCGCCCAAAAAACCTCCACCGAAAAACCCGGCGCGAAGGGTAGCCTGAACGTCCCTGAAAAAAAGACCGCGAAGTCCGCCCCAGCAGCGCTGAAGTCCCTGCGTGTCACGCACGCTGACCGGGTGATCGACAGCAGCACCGGCTTCACCAAGCAAAACGTGGTCGAGCACTACGCGCAGGTCTCGGCGCTGATGCTGCCGCACCTCAAAGCCCGGCCTACCGCGCTGGTGCGCGCGCCTTCGGGCATAGGTGGTGAGCTGTTCTTCCAGAAGCATGCCGAAGCTACGTCAATTCCCGGCATCAAATTGCTGGACCCCGCGCTGGACCCCGGCCATGGTCCGCTGCTGGAAGTTCCCTCCGCCGCCGCTCTGCTGGCGGCCGCGCAGATCAACGTGATCGAGTTCCATACCTGGAACGCCACCACGCGCGCCATCCACAAGCCCGACCGCATGACGTTCGACCTGGATCCGGGTGAAGGCGTTGCCTGGCCGCAGGTTCAGGAGGCCGCGCAGCTGGTGCGCGCTTTCCTTGACGAACTGAAGCTCGCGAATTTCCTGAAAACCAGCGGCGGCAAAGGCCTGCACGTGGTGGTGCCGCTCAAGCGGCAATACGATTTCGACACCGTGAAGGATTTTTCGCATGCCATCGTGATGCACCTGGCCGCCGTGATCCCCCAGCGCTTTGCCGCGAAGAGCGGCCCTAAAAACCGCATCGGCAAGATTTTTCCGGATTACCTGCGCAATGGATTTGGCGCCACCACCGTCGCGGCGTGGTCCATGCGTGCCCGGCCGGGCCTCGGCGTGTCCGTCCCTGTCGATTGGGATGAACTGGCCTCACTGACCGGCGGCGCACACTGGACGGCGCAAACCCTGGGCGGGCGCCTGGCCATCGGCAACCAGCCCTGGGAGACTTACGAGGCATCACGCAACGGGCTCACCGCCGCCATGAAACAAGTGGGCTTCAAGGCGCCACCGGCCGCGAAATAGCCCTCACGGCGGCCCTGCCTGGGTTGTCGTTGCACTCCTACAGACCGAAGGCCGATGGCCTGACACGCTGGTGAAGGGCTTGAGCCTAGATTCGCTTGGATAAAGAGTTCTGTTTGCCCGGCCTTATTCAAGGAATGAACCAGAAATGCTCACCATGAAGCAGCTCGATGAAATGGATTTGACGCTTTACCTGCAGACTGAAGGTCGGCGAATGGCCGCGGAGCTCCGAGGCAAGACACTGCCGGACGCAGAAAACCGGTCGCCCGCACCGCCTGACTCCTGTCCGCCCGCGGCTCGGCACCCCAGTGCCCACGGGCCCGCTCAACAGCAATGCGCGACCCCGGCCGCCAGCCAAAAGCCGGCACGCAGCCTTAGCGAGGCCTTGCAGCGCATGGGTGTGACGGGCTCACCTTCGCGCCGGGTGTAGGCATTCGCCGCGACTTGCGGCCCAAGGGCTGGCCCTGTTGCCGGCTGCGTCCTATTATTCAGACAGCGCCATAGAACGCACCTGGAGACACCCATGAAACCCTACCTGCCCTTTGTACTGGCGACCTTGTTTTTCCTGTCCGGCTGCCCCGACAACAAGGTTCCCAAAGCGCCACCCAAGGCGCCCGAGCCCAAAGCCGAAACTGTCGCCACGCCGATACCTTCCATGGTTGCAATCAAAAGCAGCCTGTCCGGCCCCCTTTCATGAAAAACCGTGGATGGCCATCCGGCATGTTTGCGGCCATCTGCCTGGCCGGATGTGCCGGCACAACAGCAGAGCCGCCCCCGCACCCCGTCAGCGTGGACGGGCAGACCTATCTCATCAGCCAGCTGACAGCCGGCACCTGGACAGCCATTGCTCCAGGGTCAAAAGGCGGCAGCGTCATATCGACCCCTGCGGGCCGCGCAGTGTTGCTGCAGGCGATTGAACTGCGCTCCGGCTGCAAGGTCACCGATGCTGACTATTCACGCAACGGCGTACAGCTCGACGCCCAGGTGGATTGCGCGAGCAGCTTGAAGAACTAACGAGGCCACTCCCGACATGGAGGAATAAAAAAAGGGGCGACAGATGCCGCCCCTTGGTTTGCCGAGCCTCGAGTGCCGACAAAAAACAATTGATTCCTGTGTGAGCGCCAGTCCTTGTCAGTTATGAAGCAGTCTTCAGCGCGTCGCGCAGGGCTTTCACCTGGTCATGGTTGCGCTGTGCGCCCTGGGCCTGGCGTTCCACCACGGCTCTGATACCGGCGGGGAAATTACGCTTCAGGGCTTTGCGGTAGCGTGCCACTGCAGCGTCTTCGCCGCGCTCGCACTCGTTGAGCATCGCCTGGTCGCTCAACGCGCTCAGCGTGGCCCGCACGGAAACCCATCCGCGATGCAATGCACCGCTGACCGAGCCGCCTTCGTCGGGCTTCCCGCCGAGCTGGCGAATCAGGGTTTGCAGCTCCAGGCCCGCAGCCCGGCATTCATCGGCATGGCGAAGCAGCAGTGTATTGACGTCCTGCGCCTTGGTGTGCTCGGCGCATTCGCGGAAACCATACTCGCCGTCACGGCAGGACTCGAGCAGGTCATTCAGGTTTTCGATGACGTCTTCATCGTCGTCCACTGTTGCATCGCCCGTTGCAGCGGCATTTTCAAAAGCACCCGGGTACAGGCTCTCAACCCTGCTCCATGCCGCGCGGCTCGCCTCCCTGGCCTGTGGCCAGGTCAATGTGGAACGCTCTCTTTTCGTATCCCAGTGGGTCCGCAAGCGGCTTTCGGTTTCGTCAAATGAACCCGCATACTCCTGCCGGCCATAGAGCCCCAGACGGTAGGCCGGCGCATAGTCGTCAAAGGGCCGCCCGTCTTCGTAATAGCTTTCACGGTTGTAGTTGCCGCGCCAGTAGGCTTCCTCTGCGGTCGGGTCCAGCGCTTCGGCAGCTTCCTTGCCGCCCAGGCCACCAGCCACGGCGCCTGCAATGCCGCCCACCACCGCACCCACCGGTCCGGCCACCGTTCCAGCAGCCGCGCCGGCGGCAACACCACCCGCCGCTGCGCCGATACCGGTTCCAACCGGATGGGCGCCCGGTTCCTTGCTGATGGGATCAAGATTCTGATCGTGCTGTTCCTTTGCCATGGTGTACTCCTTTGTCTCTTGCAGCGTTGTAAAAAAACTGCCCGGACGTTGCTCGCACCATCGTGATGTGATGATGATTGCCAGGCAGGTAGATTGATGGTGCAACCCAGGGATGCACTGCGCGGTCAGGCAAGCACAGCCTCCGTTGTAGGAGAACGCCGCGCACGCCCCGGCCAGGTTGTCGCGTCAGAAATTTGCGGAATTTCGGCCTACAGGCCTTTCAGGAACAGCGCAGGCAGCTATCAAAACAGGAGCAACAACAAAGTGGAAGATCTGGACTTTGGCGTACGCAGGCGATGGCAACAGCGCTGCAACTGAAGACCCGGCCACTCAGGCATCGAGCTCCGGGTAACGGCGAAAGATGCCGTCTTCGTTGAAGGCAATGCGCCGCTCGCTCGCGAGATAGGCTGCCACGCGCCGGTGCTGGGCCACGCTGTCGTGCAAGGCCACAACGCGCGGCATGGTTTTCAGTGCGCGGCGGGCCGCCTTGGGAAACGCATACAGCAGCCCTTCCACCAGCTGGAACAGTGAAAGGTCGGCATAGCTCAGCCGGCCACCCACCAGATACAGATACGCGCTGCCGCGCGGGTTGCGCTCAAGCACGGTTTCAAACCAGCCCAGAAATTTCTTCACGCGAGCCGTCCTGAATTCTTTTGCGCGGCGCAGCGCTTCCTTCTTCTGGTCTTCGTAATACAGGCCGGTTCCCACCGGATGATGGGTGTCGTGCGCCTCGGCCACGACGTCGGCAATCGTGAGCTGCAGCTGGTGCGTCCACAGGCGTTGAGCCTCGCTCTTGCCCACCAGGCCCAGGCGCGGACCCAGGTAAAGCAGGATGGCTGCCGACTGCCCGACGATGGTTTTTCCGTCCCCCAAAAACGGCGGCGCGAAGGGCGGGTGCGGCACGTCCGCGCTCTCCATGAAGTGCATCATGGCGGGAATGCCCTGGCCGTCGCCCTCACAGCCACGCGCCACGTCCAGGTAGTCGGCGCCTGCGGCCTCCAGTGCCAGCCGGACAAATTCGCCGCGCCCCTGGATGGTGGGCCAGTAGTGAAGTTCGTAAGGCATGAATGACAAACTCCTGTGCTTGACGTTTCGTCCTCTTGCGTGAAAGCGCTGGGGGCGGGCCGCTGGAAACGCAGAAACCGCGCTCAGCCCGCCGCGGCGATCTGCCGCAGGGCCTGTTCAAACACTTCCGCGGGTTGCCCGCCGGAAATCAGGTGGCGGTCGTTGATGATGACGGCAGGCACCGAGTGAATTCCCTGGGTCAGGTAGAACTGCTCGCGCTCGCGCACCTCGCCGGCATATTCACCTGAGGCCAGCACTTCGCGCGCCCGGGCTTCATCCAGCCCCGCTTCGGCAGCCGCTTTCGCCAGCACCTCGTGTGAAGCCGGGCTCTGGCCGTCGGTGAAGTAGCGCTTGAAGAGCAGTTCCTTCAGCGCCTTCTGCTTGCCCACCCCTTCCAGCTCGGCCCAGTGCAGCAGGCGGTGCGCGTCAAAGGTGTTGTAGATGCGGCTGCGCCCGCCGCCGGGCTCGTCGGCCATGCTGAACTTGAAACCCACCTGCGCGCCGCGCGCGCGGATGTTCTCGCGGTTGGCCTGGGCCTGCGCGGGCGTGATGCCGTATTTCTCGGTGATGTGTTCGGTGATTTCCTGGCCTTCGGGCGCCATCTTCGGGTTGAGTTCAAAGGGCTGAAAGTGCAGCTCGGCCTGGATGTCGCCGCGCACGCGCTCCAGCGCCTGGTCCAAGGACTTGAGGCCGATCACGCACCAGGGGCAGGAGACGTCGGACACGAAATCGATTTTGAGTTGAGTGGTCATGGAGGCCTTGAGGGTTGCTGTTCTGGCAGACCGATTTTGGCCCGCAGCAAACCAGCTTGCGGTTCGCCCGGGGATATTCAAGTACCCGGCGCGAGGTTAATCAGCAGGAGCCGCCCCTGCCTGGGGCCGTCTGTGGCAGCCCTTTCAAGAAACTGTCACACAAGCTTCCTAAGATTCCCGCAGCGCAGCCCGACTTGCCCCGCCGGAGTGCGCGGCCAGGGCTGCGGCTTCACGACCACTCCACCTGAAACACTGGAAACCATAACAATGTCCGACCTGGCCACCCCTTCCCTTACCTCCCGCCGCACGGCCCTGAAGTTCCTGGCGACCGCGCCCATGCTGCCGCTGGGGGCCCTGGCCTCCAGTACCCTGCTGTCGGGCTGCGCTACCGGCAGCGGCCCCGCCGCAGCGGGCAATTACATGGCTTCCAGCTTCACGTCCATGGCCGCCCCAACGCTTGCTGATGCGGCCGCCATGGCCACCACCACCGTGGGCTCCAGCCTGCAGGTCCGCCTCAAAGACAACAGCACGCAGAGCTACAAGCTCGCCTACCAGCCCTTCTTCGTGACCGGCGACATGGTGCCGGATGGCAAGGGCGGCACCATCCTTGCCGGCGGCTATGTCGACATCAACAACCAGCCCATCATCGACCGCTCGGTGCCGGGCAAGGAACGCCAGATCTTCTCCGACTCGCCCGACGGCACGTCGCTGCTCGGCCTGCCGAATGCCAACGTTCCCGGCATCAAGGGCAAGGCGGTGTTCGCCGTGGTGCAGTTTGAATACACCACACGCGATCAGGCCGGCGCCGACGCTTACGGCAACCTGCCCTCACCCATCGCCGTGCTGACGCTGGACCAGGACCAGGCCACCGGCAAGCTCAGCCTGGTGAAGTACCACAACGTCGACATGTCCAAAGCGCATGGCCTGTGGATCACCTGTGGCGCCAGCCTGTCGCCCTGGAACACCCACCTCTCGAGCGAAGAGTACGAACCCGATGCACCTTTTGCCGCCGAAAGCGCGCAGTTCAGGAAGTTCAGCAAGAACGTCTACGGCGACGAAACCAAAGCGAACCCCTACCACTACGGCCACCTGCCTGAAGTCACCGTGCACCCCGACGGCACCGGCACGGTCAAAAAGCACTACAACATGGGCCGCATCTCGCACGAACTCGTGCAGGTCATGCCTGACAACCGCACCGTGCTGATGGGCGACGACGCCACCAACAGCGGCCTCTTTGTCTTTGTGGCCGACCGTGAGAAAGACCTCTCCTCCGGCACGCTGTATGTGGGCAAGCTGGGCACCGGCTTCTCGGTCGACCCTGCCGACCAGGGCGCGAAGATTTCCTGGATCAAGCTGGGTCACGCCACCAGCGCCGAGATCGAAAAGATGGCCGACACCCTCAAGCCCGCCGACATCATGACGGTGCTCAAGGCCGACCCGTCCGACGCCAGCTTCACCAAGGTGTTCTACAACGGCAACCCGAACTGGATCAAGGTGAAGCCCGGCATGGAAAAAGCCGCCGCCTTCCTGGAAACCCACCGCTACGCCTACCTCATGGGCGGCAGCATGGGCTTCTCCAAAATGGAAGGCACCACCGTCAACATCAAGGACAAGGTCGCCTACTCGGCGCTGCAGAACATGCAGGACTCCATGGTCAAGACCGGCAAGGGCTGGAACGCGGCCAGCGGCATCGCCCTGGACAAGCCCCTGGTGGCCGGCGGCGTGATGGTGCACAAGCTGGACGGCGGCCAGAAAGACCTGGCCGGCACCGCCATCAACAGCGAATGGATGCCGGTGCACACCAAGGCCCTGCTGGTCGGCGAAGACATCGCCGGCGATGCACTGGGCAACAAGGCCAACCCCAACAAGGTGTCCAACCCCGACAACCTGAAGTTCTCGGAAAAAATGCGCACACTCTTCATCGGCGAAGACAGCAGCACCCACGTCAACAACTTCATCTGGGCCTACAACGTCGACACCCAGCAGCTGTCGCGCCTGATGTCCATGCCTTCGGGTGCCGAAGCCACCGGCCTGCATGTGGTGGACGACCTCAACGGCTGGACCTACATCATGAGCAACTTCCAGCACGCCGGCGACTGGATTCC
Organism: Polaromonas sp. P1_F8; assembly: GCF_056405635.1. NCBI lineage: Bacteria > Pseudomonadati > Pseudomonadota > Betaproteobacteria > Burkholderiales > Comamonadaceae > Polaromonas > Polaromonas sp. P1_F8. The sequence goes on from NZ_JBFUBS010000001.1 coordinate 522,582, forward strand.
GGCGCTGCATGGCAAGGTGCAGGCCACGCTGGACCCGCTGGTGCGCGCGAACTACAAGGACCGCTTCGGCGCGGCTGTCGGCTACCTCACCGCGGACCCCAGCAGCATCAAGCTGGGCTGATTGACGGCATAGCCATAAACATGGCTACAGGCACCGGCTTCGGTGCCTCAGGCGGAAAGCGGGCCATGAGCCCGCTTTCCGCTTTTTGCCCCACATCAAACGCCGCGCACGGGTTGTGCGATGTGCGACCTTACGTGTTCGTCCCTAGAATGTTCAGGACAGCAACGCCGGCCTGATGTGGCCTGACGCGTTGGGTTATGTGTATTAAAAGTCCATCTAACCCTTACAGGACGAGCGCGAGCAGCTATCAAAAACAGAGCATCTGCAGCGACAACATTGAGACAACCCCGAGAAAAATCCATGCGATACGCCCAGACCGATCTGATCAACTACGCCCGAACCCTGCTGACCACTGCCGGGCTGGAGCACGACAAGGCCGCCGCCGTGGCCGACATCCTGGTCCAGGGCGACCTGATGGGCCATAACACCCACGGGCTCGCCCTGCTGCCGGGCTACCTGACGGAGCTGGAGTCTGGCGCGATGGAAAAACTCGGCACCCCAGCCGTGCTGGCCGACCATCCGGCCGCCGTGACATGGGACGGCCGCCGCCTGCCCGGCCCCTGGCTGGTTCTGCAAGCGATGGCATTGGCCACTGAGCGTGCCGCCACCCAGGGCACCTGCACTGTTGTGATTCGCCGCAGCCACCACATCGCCTGCCTGGCCGCCTATCTCAAGCGCGCCACCGATCAGGGCCTGATGATGCTGCTGACCTGCTCGGATCCGAACACGGCCAGCGTTGCCCCCTTTGGCGGGCTGGACCCGGTGTTCACACCCAACCCGGTTTCGGCCGGCATTCCCACCAACGGTGTTCCGGTGCTGATGGATGTGTCCACCTCGGCCACGACCAACGGCATGACCAACCGGCTGCACAAGGAAGGCAAGCGTCTGCCTGCTGCCTGGGTGATGGACGGCCACGGCGTGGCCAGTGACAACCCTTCGGTACTGTTCGATGAACCCAAGGGCACCATCCTGCCGCTGGGTGGCATGGACTCGGGCCACAAGGGCTATGGCCTCACCTTGCTGGTGGAGGCGCTGACCGGCGGCCTCGCAGGCCACGGCCGCGCCGACGCAAAAGAAGGCTGGGGCGCCACGGTTTTCCTGCAGGTGATTGACCCGCGCGCTTTTGCGGGCCTGGATGCATTCACACGCCAGACTGGCCATGTCGCCGATGCCTGCCGCGCATCACGACCCGCGCAAGCAGGGTCTGCCGTGCGCACGCCCGGCGAAAAAGGCATTGCGCTGGCAGCCAGGCAAATGGAATCGGGCCTGGAGCTGTATCCCTCCATCCTGCCCGCACTGTCAAGCTGGGCGATCAAGCTTGGGGTGACAGAGCCGTCTGCCGCCCACTGAAGCGAAGCGCAGGCCTTCCAGGGAAAACCGGTCCGGCCAGCCGGTGCCGCTGACGGATTTTCTGCTTGCTGCGCCTGCTGATCAGCCTTTGGTATTACAGAAACCATCAAAAATTTAAAGTGCCCCCCGCATACCCGGGGTTTGTCCCTAGGCGGGGAATTTTTCAGGTCCACATAATTAGTGCGTCGTTCAAACTAATTCTGAAGTGCTGCATTTGCAGCGGAACGATTACCGGGATTCAGCTGAGTTTTCAAAACTACACGCCCGACTGGGCAGAACTATCGGAGACATTCATGAAACTAAAAAATTCCCTCACCGCAATGGCACTCAGCCTCGCTGCTGCCGGCGCATTTGCGCAGGTCACTGTCGGCGTCAGCTGGTCCAACTTCCAGGAAGAACGCTGGAAAACCGACGAAGCCGCCATCAAGACGCAGCTTGAAAAGCTGGGCGCCAAGTACATCAGCGCAGACGCCGCGGGCTCCCCCGAAAAACAACTGGCGGACATTGACGGCCTGATGGCCAAGGGCGCCAAGGTCCTGATCGTGCTGGCCATGGACAAGGACGCCATCCTGCCCGCCGTGAACAAGGCCACCAAACAAAAAGTGCCGGTTATTGCCTACGACCGCCTGATCGAGGCACCCGGCGTGTTCTACATCACCTTCGACAACAAGGAAGTTGGCCGCATGCAGGCCCGTGCCGTGTTCCAGGCCAAGCCCAAGGGCAACTATGTGATGATCAAGGGCTCCCCCACCGACCCGAATGCCAATTTCCTGCGCGAAGGCCAGCAGGAAATCATTGACGCCGCCGTCAAGAAAGGCGACATCAAGATCGTGGGTGAGGAATACACCGAAGGCTGGAAGCCTGAAGTCGCACAGAAAAACATGGAACAGATCCTGACCAAGAACGGCGGCAAAGTCGATGCCGTGGTGGCCTCCAATGACGGCACCGCCGGCGGTGTCGTGGCGGCGCTGAGTTCCAAGGGTCTCAAGGGCGTGCCGGTGTCCGGCCAGGACGGTGACTTTGCCGCCCTGAACCGCGTAGCCATGGGCACCCAGACCGTGTCGGTCTGGAAAGATGCGCGCGACCTCGGTAAACAGGCTGCCAGCGCAGCTGTCAATCTGGGTGCCGGCAAAAAAGTCGACGGCGCGACTTCCTGGAACGGTGGCGAGAAGAAGGTCGCCCTGCAGGCCCAGTTCCTCAAGCCCGTGCCCATTACCCGCGACAACCTCGACGTGGTGGTGAAAGCCGGCTGGATCAAGAAAGACGAACTCTGCAAGGGTGTCACGGGCAACGTCGCGGCCTGCAAGTAATACAGGCTTAATACAGGCGTTCAACCACCTGCTCCCCGTTCTGCGCAAGCAGGCAAGGCAACCGGCCTGTAGGTTGCCTTGGGGAGTACTGCATCCTCAAAACCATGCAATTTCCCGTTCGATTCCTGCGCAACGCTGCTGTCGACTGGCGGCTGGTGTTCATGGGGGGCGTGCTCGCCGTCATGGCGGGCGTATTCCAGATCCTGTCGGGCGGCATTTTCCTGTCGCCTGAGAATCTCTACAACATTGCCCAGCAAACCGCGGTGGTGGGCATCGTGTCCACTGTCATGGTGCTGATCATTGTGGCCCGGCACATTGACCTGTCGGTCGGCTCGGTGATCGGTTTTGTCGGCGTGCTCATCGCCTACCTCCAATACACCCTGGGATGGTCCTGGCCGGCGGCGTCACTCGCCGGGCTGGCCGCGGCGCTGGTGGTGTCGGTGTACCAGGGATGGCTGACCGCCATGCTCGGCGTCCCGTCTTTTGTGGTCACGCTGGGAGGGCTGATGTCCTTACGCGGCGCGGCTTTTCTGGTGGCCGACGGCAAGACCCAGCCCGTCAGCGACGAGACTTTTCTGCAGCTCGGCGGCGGCTATGACGGCGGTATCGGGGTGACCGCCACCTGGGTCCTGACCGCCTGCGTGAGTGTGGTGCTGGTGGTTCGCATGCTGTTGCGCCGCCGTGCCTCCACGCGCCATGAGATGCCCAACCAGCCCGTGTGGGTGGATGTACTGCTGGTGGCGGCACCGGTGGTTCTGCTGGCCGCGTTCGCCGCGACCATGAACAGCTACCTGGTCACCAACAAGGACGCCCCCCAGGGCATCCCGATTCCGGTGCTGATCTGGGCGGCCGTGGCGGTGGTGATGTCATTCATCTCCCAGCGCACCCGTTTTGGCCGCTATGTTTACGCCATGGGCGGCAACCCCGACGCCGCGGTACTGGTCGGCATACCGGTCAAGCGGGTAACGCTCATGCTGTTTGCCCTGCTCGCCGTGCTTATCACCATTGCGGCCATCGTGTCGGTGGCCCGCCTGAACGCAGGCACCAACTCGCTGGGCACCGGGATGGAGCTCTTCGTGATTGCCGCCGCCGTGATTGGCGGCACCGCACTGGCTGGAGGCAGCGGCACCATCATCGGCTCGGTGCTGGGTGCACTCATCATGCAGTCGCTGGACAGCGGCATGCTGTTGCTGGATGTCTCCATCGGAAAACGCATGATCATCATCGGGCAGGTGCTGATTGTGGCGGTGGTATTTGACGTGCTCTACCGCAAGTGGGCGCAGGAAAGCTAGGATGAAACACCCCCGAAGCGCCTTCGGCGCCCGGCACCTCCGCCAGAGGCGGAGGCCCTTCGAAGCCGTCCAAGCCTGCGCAGGCAGGCTTGGAGCCGCGGCTCTCAGCCCCTCAAGGGGGGCGAGACCCGCGGCTCCAGACCGACCTGCGTCGGTCTGGACGCGCAATGGATCACTGAAATGCAAATCACTACCGAACCCCTGGTCGAATTCAAGGACATCCGCAAGGCCTTTGGCGGCGTTCATGCCGTGGACGGCGTGAACCTGAATCTGTACCCCGGCGAAGTTGTCGCCGTGCTGGGCCACAACGGCGCGGGCAAATCAACGCTCATGAAAATGCTGGCCGGCGCTTTCCCGATCGATTCGGGCGAGATCCATGTGATGGGGCAGAAAGCGAACCTCCGGACCCCGGCCGATGCACAGCACCAGGGCATCGAGACCATTTACCAGACACTGGCGCTCGCCGACAACCTGGACGCCGTGGCCAACCTTTTTCTGGGCCGTGAAAAAATGACGGCCTGGAATACGCTGGACGACTACTTCATGGAGGCGCAGGCGCGCAAGGTGTTTGGCCGCCTGAATAAAAACTTTACCAACATCCACACGCCGGTGCGGCGCCTGTCGGGCGGTCAGCGCCAGGTGGTGGCCATTTCGCGCGCCATTTACTTCAATGCCCGCATCCTGATCATGGACGAACCCTGCGCCGCCTTGGGGCCGGAGGAGTCCGCCATGGTGGCCAACCTGGTGCTCCAGCTCAAGGCCGAAGGCGTGGGTATTTTCCTGATCACGCATGACATGCAGGATGTTTTTTCGCTCAGCGACCGCCTGTCGGTGATGAAAAACGGCCGCCTGATCGGCACTTACCGCACGGCCGACCTGAACGAAGACCAGATTCTCGGCATGATCATCGCCGGCAAGCAGCCGGAAGGGAAAACACAGGCGCCGCACCGCATTGCCTGAACCATGCCATCGGCCATGAAAACCACAGGTGACCAGCAACTCGTCAAACGCATCAACCGCAGTGTGCTGATGCGCTTGCTGCGCAACCAGCCTGGGCGCTCGCGCGCGCAGCTGGCCAACCATAGCGGGTTGACCAAGTCGACAGTCAGCCTGCTGGTGCGAGAACTCATTGATGAAGGCTGGCTCAGTGAAATCAGCATGGCCGCCGCCAACGGTGTGGGGCGGCCCTCCACGCCCCTGCAAATCGACTGCCGGTCGCGCGGCCTGATTGGTGTGGAAGTGGCAGTCGACACCTTGCGCGTGGTGAGCGTGTCCCTGTTGGGGCAAGTGCTGTGGTCAACGCAAGAACCTTTGCGCGGCACCCGGCCGCAAGACGTCTGCAGCCAGATCGCCGACCTGACAGTGCTGGCCCAGGCGCAGCTGGTATTGCGCGGCGCGCAACTTTCAGGTGTGGGCATCGGCCTGCCCGGCGCGTTTGACGAAACCACCGGTGTGGTCCGCTTTGCCCCCAACCTTGGCTGGCGCAACGTGGACTTCTTGCCGCAGATCACCCAGGCACTGATTCATGCAGGCCTGCCCCCGGTACCGGTGCACGTGCAAAACGAAGCCGACACGGCCGCGCTGAGCGAATACGAATTCTCGGAGAACGACGGCAAGGACTCGCTGATTTTTGTGACCTGCGATGTCGGCGTGGGCGCGGGCATCGTGCTCAACGACCGGCTGTTCACCGGCATGCGGGGCATGGCCGGCGAGATCGGCCACAGCATTCTGGAGCTCGACGGACCCGCGTGCTCCTGCGGACGGCGCGGGTGCGCGGAGGCCTTCATCGGTTCGGGTGCTCTGGGCCAGCTGGCGGACACTCGCCGGTCAGGACACTACCTGGGTGTGCTGCTGCAGAACCTGTGGACCACCTTCGATCCCAGCGTGCTGGTGGTGGGCGGCGCATCCTGTCAGCATTTTCCGGAATTGGTGGAGGTTGCCAGGCAGACGCTGCAAAACTACGCCACCCATGCCGGCGTAACGGCTCCCATGGTGCGCGTGGCGCGTTACGGTCTGCTGGCTTCGGCGGTAGGTGCTGCCGCCCTGGTGCTTCACCAATATCTGCGTCCCATGCATCCGCGCGGCCGCCTCGTGAGCAATGGCCTCCCGGAGGGCTTCAAGCCCCGAGTGACGGAATTGGCCGCAGCCTCCTGAAACCATTCGTAGGCCCTCGCTGACACCCATCAGCGCATCTACCCGATAAAGCGCCGGCACCACGGCACGCATAGTGGAGCCACAACATTTCGTGGAGAAGAAAATGTCTTTTGCGCTTTACATGATCGGTTTCGTGATTTTCCTGGCCGGTGTCATCTGGGGCGCCGTGGTAGCCGGTGTGCCGCATCTGTACATCGGCATAGGTGCGCTGATCTTCCTGGGGATAGGAATCTTCAGCGCCGTGAGCCGCACGCGCAGCAAAGACCCGTCTTAAGCGGCACGCGCCGGCAATCTCACACCAATCTCCAACTATTCCCGCGGCGCTTCCTGCGCCATCAAAGCCTGCTGCAACTGCGCCAGCACGGTGCTCGCGGCGCGTAGCTGGGCCTCATTCATCCCATCAGCCAACGCATTGGCCCATACTTTTTGCTCTGCCTGTATGGTTTGCAAGGCCTTGCGACCTTTGGCAGTGAGCCGTACCAGCTTGGCGCGTGCATGAGCCGGATTGCTTTCATAGACGCTGAGCCCCTCTTCCACCAGTAAATCCGCCACCCGCTGCACGCTTTGCCGCGTCAGGTTCATGGCGCGTGCGATCTGTGCCACCGACAGCGGCGCATCCTCCACCGTGGCCAGCACCTGCCAGCGCGCCGAAGTCTGCCCGGCCGGCGCCGCCAGCGCATCGCCGGCCGCCGTCAACAAGCCGTTGAGTTGCATCACCTGCACCACCAGCCAACTCAGGGAATTGGCGGCCGGCGTGCGCTCGACCTCCTCGTTGGCGATCCCCAATTTGACAGCATGCTGTCGTTTAACTATACTTTCAGACATGACAACATTCTGTCATATTCGGATATTCCCAACAACCTGCAACCATCAAGGAGTTCGCCCCCATGCAAAAGACCTATACCGGAAGCTGCCACTGCGGCGCCGTCCGCTTTGAAGCCGACATCGACCTCAGCAAAGGCACGGGCCGCTGCAATTGCTCCATCTGCACCAAAACCCGCAACTGGGGCGCCATCATCAAACCCGACGCATTTCGGCTGCTGGCCGGCGAGAACGAACTGAGCGACTACCAGTTCGGCACCAAAAGCGGCCACCACTTGTTTTGCAGGCACTGCGGCGTGCGGCCTTTCGGTCGGGGTTACGTGGAGCAGATAGGCGGCGACTATGTATCCATCAACATCGCCGCGCTGGACAACGCCGAACCGGCTGAACTTATCAGCGCGCCGGTCAACTACGCGGACGGGCGCAACAACGCCTGGTGGAACACCCCTGCCGAGACACGGCACCTCTGATTCATCGCGGGCATCCACCTCCCCTGAACGATGTCGGTCAGGAATTGAGGAAGGTCAGGTCCGGCCTCAGCCCACTACAACGCAACGCGGCTTTCCGTTCGTCTATTTATGCAAAGCGACTGCTTGGCGAAATGCATATACTTCAACGGCCCCTCCCCGCCAGCCCTGCGTTCCCGCGTTCCCGCCTTCCCGAGGAAAGCCATCATGAGCATCGAAGCCTTTATCTACGACGCCATCCGCACGCCGCGCGGCAAAGGCAAAAAAGACGGCAGCCTGCATGAGGTCAAGCCCGTCAACCTGCTGGCCGGCGTGCTGACCGACCTGCAACGGCGCAGCGGCTTCGACACTGCGGCCATCGACGACGTAGTGATGGGCGTGGTTTCACCGGTGGGTGAACAGGGTGCGGTGATTGCCAAGGTGGCCGCGCTCAAGGCAGGCTGGGATTTCCGCGCCTCGGGCGTACAGGTCAACCGCTTTTGCGCCTCGGGCCTGGAGGCTGTGAACATGGCCGCGCAGAAAGTTCGCTCGGGCTGGGAAGACCTGGTGGTGGCCGGCGGCGTCGAGAGCATGAGCCGCGTGCCGATTGGCGCCGACGGCGGCGCCTGGGCGCAAGACCCGGAGACCAACAGCGCCACCCTGTTTGTGCCGCAAGGTATAGGCGCCGACCTGATCGCCACGATGGAGGGTTTCAGCCGCGCCGACGTGGACGCCTTTGCGCTCGAAAGCCAGCAGCGCGCTGCCCAAGCCCGCGCCGCTGGCCACTTCGCCGGCTCCGTCGTACCAGTCAGGGATTTTCTGGGCCAGACGATTCTGGCCGAAGACGAATTCATCAAACCCCACACCACGCTGGAAGGCCTGGCTTCACTCAAACCGGCCTTCGAGCAGCTGGGCGGCATGGGCTTTGATGCCGTGGCGCTGCAGCGTTATCCCCAGGTCGAGCGCATCCACCACGTGCACCATGCCGGCAATTCGTCGGGCATTGTGGACGGTGCGGCCGCTGTGCTGGTGGGCTCGGAAGCCGCCGGCAAAACCCACGGCCTCAAGCCGCGTGCCCGCATCGTGGCCGCCGCCCTGAGCGGCGCCGACCCCACCATCATGCTGACCGGCCCCATGCCCGCCACGCGCAAGGCGCTGGCCAAGGCTGGCATGACGGTGGAGCAGATCGACCTGTTCGAAGTCAACGAGGCCTTTGCCGCCGTGGTGATGCGCTTCATGAAAGAAATGAAGGTACCGCACGAAAAGGTCAATGTGAACGGCGGCGCCATTGCCATGGGCCACCCGCTGGGCGCCACCGGCGCGATGATCCTCGGCACATTGGTCGACGAGCTGCACAGGCGCAAGCTGCGCTACGGCCTGGCCACGCTGTGCGTGGGCGGTGGCATGGGCATCGCGACGATTGTTGAAAGGGTCTGAATTCCATGAAGACCATCCAGTACCAAATTGAGGGCGGCATTGCCATCATCACGTTTGACGAACCAGACTCCCCCGTCAACACCATGTGTCTGCAGTGGCAAGACGACCTCAGTGAAGTCACCGCGCAGGTGGTGAACGACAAAGACGCCATCAAAGGCATCATCCTCGCCTCCGCCAAAAGCACTTTTTTTGCTGGCGCTGATTTGAAGGCCGTGATGCGACTCACATCGGCCGACGCGCCCAAGGCCTATGCAGAGATCGAGCGCGTCAAGAAAAACTTCCGCACCCTCGAAACGCTGGGCATACCCGTCGCCAGCTGCCTTAACGGCACCGCGCTGGGCGGCGGCTGGGAAGTCGCATTGGTCGGCCATTACCGCGTGGCGGTGGACGACCGCAAAACACAGTTTGGCCTGCCCGAGGTCACGCTGGGCCTGCTGCCCGGTGCCAGTGGCGTGACCAAGATGACGCGCCATCTTGGCTTGATGGGCGCGCAACCCTATCTGGTCGAGGGTAAAACCTTTAACCCGCGCGAGGCACTTGAGCTGGGCCTGGTGCACGAGCTGGTGGCTGATGCAGCCGGGTTGCGCGGCAAGGCACTAGCATGGATCGCCACCAACCCTGCCGCCCAGCATCCTTGGGAAGCAAAGGACTACAAAATCCCGGGCGGCACACCAGCCAATCCCAAGATCTCCGCGGCGCTCAGCGTCGCGCCTGCCATGCTCAAAAAGCAGACACGCGGCCTCTACCCCGCGCCTGAAGCCATCCTGGCCTGCATGGTGGAAGGCACACAGGTGGACCTGGAGACCGCCTTTCGCATCGAAAGCCGCTACCTCGCCAAACTCATGACAGGCACCAATGCCAAGGCCATGATCAACACCTTTTTCTTCGACATGAACGCCATCAAGAGCGGGCAGTCGCGGCCCAAAGGCGTAGGGCGTTTCAGGCCTGCCAAGGTCGGCCTGCTGGGCGCCGGCATGATGGGTGCGGGCATCGCTTACGCACAAGCCAGCAAAGGCATTGCCACCGTGCTCAAGGACGTGAGCCAGGACAAGGCCGAAGCCGGCAAGGCTTACAGCAGCAAGATCACCGCGCCGCGTGTGGAGAAGGGCCGCATGACGGCCGCCGAGCAAAGCGCCCTGCTCTCTCGCATCACCGCGACCGACCAGGTTGCGGAACTGGCCGGCTGCGACCTCATCATCGAGGCCGTCTTCGAGCGGCGCGACCTCAAGGCCAAAGTGACGCAGGAGGCCGAGCCTTTGCTGGCGCCCGGCGGTTTCTTCGCATCCAACACCTCCACCCTGCCCATCAGCAGCCTGGCCACGGCAAGCGACAGGCCCGAAAAATTTATCGGCATCCATTTCTTCAGCCCTGTCGACAAGATGAAGCTGGTCGAGATCATTCGCGGCAAGCAGACCGACGACGAAACCGTGGCCAGCGCCTTCGACTATGTACAGGCCCTGGGCAAGGTCCCCATCGTGGTGAACGATGCGCGCGGTTTTTACACCAGCCGCACCTTCGGCACCTTTGTGATGGAAGGCGCGGCCATGCTGGGCGAAGGCATTCCCGCCGCCGCGATTGAAAATGCCGGCATCCAGGCCGGCATGCCCGTCGGCCCGCTGGCCGTGCTGGACGAAACCGCGTTGTCATTGAGCGTGCACGTGCTGGACCAGACACGTACCGACTTCACCGCAGAAGGCAAGCCCTACACCGCCACGCCCGGCGAGCTGCTGGTCGAACGCATGGTGAAAGAGTTGAAGCGCCCCGGCCGCGCGGCCGGTGGCGGCTTTTACGACTACCCCACCGGGCCCGGAGCGAAGAAGCACCTGTGGCCCGAACTCAAGCCCCTGTTTGAAAAACCCGGCGCCGCCTGGGACATCCACGAACTCAAAGACCGGCTGCTCTACCGCCAGGCGGTGGAAACCGCCCGCTGCCTCAGCGAAGGCGTGCTGACCACCGTGCACGACGCCAACATCGGCTCCATCTTCGGCATAGGCTTTCCGGCCTGGACCGGCGGCGCGATGCAGTTTATCTACGGCATGGGGATTGACGCCTTTGTCTCGCGCTGCGGCGAACTGGCCAAAAAATTCGGGCCCGGCTTTACGCTCACGGGTGCGGTCAAAGATGCGATCCGCCAGCATCAGCCGGTTTACTGAGCTGCTTCGTTTAACTCCCCCATCCTCCCATTCATCTCATCGATCCATATCCAAATATCCACTTCATGCCAAGACTCCAAAACAAGATCAGCATCATCACCGGCGCAGCCCAGGGCATTGGTCTGGCCACCGCACTCAAGTTTGCCCAGGAAGGCGCCACCGTCATCGTCTGCGACGTGAAACAAGCCGGGGTGGATGATGCCGTCAAGCAGTGCCAGGCCCTGGGCGCGCAGGCCGTCAGTTATGTGATGGACGTGACCCAGCGCGCCATGGTGGATGCGGTGGTCGGCAAGGTCAAAGACCAGTTCGGCCGCGTCGACGTGCTGGTCAACAACGCCGGCATCACCCAGGACGCACGCCTGCAGAAAATGACGCTCGAACAGTTCGACAAGGTGATCGACGTGAACCTGCGCGGCGTCTTCCACTGCGCGCAAGCCGTGGCCGACACCATGACAACGCAAGGCAGCGGCGTGATACTGAATGCCAGTTCAGTCGTCGGCATTTACGGCAACTTCGGCCAGACGAATTACGCCGCCAGCAAGTTCGGCGTGATCGGCTTCACCAAAACCTGGAGCCGCGAGCTGGGCCCCAAGGGCGTGCGCGTGAATGCCGTGGCCCCCGGTTTTATTTCAACGCCCATCCTCAGCACTATCCCCGACAAGGTACTGAAGGAGATGGAGGCCCATGTGCCGCTCAGGCGCCTCGGACGGCCCGAGGAGATTGCCAATGTCTATGCCTTCCTCGCGAGCGATGAGGCGAGTTATATCAATGGGGCAGTGATTGAGGTTTCTGGTGGGATGTCGGTCTAGGGTGGTATCGGGTGGTATCGCGAAAATGACTTCCTGCTGTCGGGAACCATGCTTGACCGAACAATCAGGCCCTGCGCTCACGGATAGCTTTTGATTTTCTAAGCTCGCTCATCAACTCTTCAACAAAAGTGGTAGCTCGTGCTTCCGGGTTCTCATCACCAAGAAACCATTTCGCGTGGTTGCTCACTGAAGTAGTGGCCCAGACAGTTTGATTGGTCTTTAGATCGACTAAAGACCATCGGATACTAAAACTTGCTCCGGTATTAGATTGCATGACCGAGGCAGGAAACACAATCAAACGATGCGAAGCGCCAAAAAGTCTTTCTTCGTCCTGTGTGGCCTTGATTACCTCTTCAACTGGAACACGTGTACTGGTGTTGGAAGGGTTTGGGCCTGTTTCTTCCAGGGAGAACTGGGTGGCAAATGGGGAATCGTTAAACCAAAGTTGCTTGGACGAGATATTTTCCTTGCTCAATGAATCATTTAGCTGACGCTTTACTTCTGCCAGGAATTTCCTTCCCAGAGCTCCTTCACGCAAGTCAAGAAATGAGTAGACGTAAACCGAACTTACACGATTCTCTCCCGCGAATTCAGGCGCGTTCGAGCGAAAAGATGTAGTCGCGCAAGCTGAAAGAAGAGCAATGGCGAGAAGTAGCAATACTTTTTTCAAGGGATCCTCTGGAATGATTGATGACTCAACATGGTGACGGCCGTTCCGTGCTCTCGGGGGGCCGACCTTGAAGCAAACAAGACGCGCCCATGCTTGCTGGCGATTCTATGCGTGCAACTTGCGAGCTGTATTCTTCAAAAATAGGCTGGTGCGGGCAAATAGCCAATCCTGTTGCCTATTCACGGCTTCCACGATTCAACATGCCGCTCATGACAATCTGCAATATAGATATAGCTTTTTAGTTCTTTGGGAGATGCAGGAGAATCCACAAAATGCACCCACAGATGGTCACAAATCCGAACTCGGTAGTTGACGACCTCATCGATCGCATCACTGCGATCGTGCTGCGGACCTATGAGGTTGATCAGCTCTTGCCTCACGAAAGCACCGAGCGCCTCTCGCTTGCCGCGCATGAACTCGTGAGCGCCATTTCGACGGACACAGGGCAAATCGACTTCTCCTGTGAGCTGACCCTTGCCGCTCACGAAAGGAAAAGCGCATTTCTGGTGAAGGTACAGGGCCAGGCCGCCTATGAAACCCCGATCTGGCGCATCAACGAGATCTATAACGTGGTTGTGGACCCGCTTGACCGCGGGGAATCCTTATTTGCCGACCTGCAATAGATTCACCCGATTGTGGCCGCGGAAGGCTTCATCTGCCGCAGCCACGCCCCCGGCGACAAACCCACACTCCCCTTGAAGCGCCGGCTGAAATGGCTCTGGTCGGCAAAACCGCAGGCGGCGGCCACCTCGGCCAGGCCCTGCCCGGCCAGCATGGCTGACTGGGCGCGTTCGATGCGAACGGCGTTGAGGTAGATATGCGGTGGTACGCCAAACTGCCGGGCGAAGGCGCGGGTCAGGTGAACACGCGACAAGCCGGCCTCGCCTGCGAGGGCATCGACGGTGACGTCCTGGTCGAAGTGGCTGCGCAGGTAGTCGCGAATGCGGGCCATGCGCGCAACACCGGCAGGCCTCACTTCATCGCCTGAGCGCCGCTCTCCGTAGCGCTGCAGCAAGCGAACCAGCACATTGCGCGTGAGCTCTTCGGCACGCAGCGACTCTTGCGCCTGTCCGCCCGCGCCTATGGCACGCGCCAGCGCGCGGCCCATGGCGGCGTCGCGCACCACAGGTTGACGGAAGTAGGCCGCCATCTCGAGGCCGGCTTCCTTGTCGCGGCATTCGTTCACCACTTGCGGCGACACATACAGCATGCTGTAGCCAAAGCCTTCCTGCGTGCCGCGCTGGCCGTCGTGCGGTTCGTCGGGATTAAAAAGAATCACATCGCCGCGCAGGCTGGCGTGCAGCGTGCCGCCGCAGTGGAAGGTCTGCACACCGGAGGCGGTGACCCCTATGGAATAGGTTTCGTGGCTGTGGCGCTCGAAGGTGTGCTCAGTGAAGTGGGCGTTCATCTGAGTCACGCCGGCCAGTGCGCCGGGACGAAAGCGGGCCCAGTCTTTGGGCGTGGGGGCCTGGGCGTCGTGCATGAAACAATCGTAAAGGAAACAATCGTACAAGACGCGGTAGCCCTGGACAAGGAGACTCCCCTTCAACCGCATTCAACCGCTATGAAAGAGGAGTTCACATGAAAGAAGCCGTAGACCTGCAGAGCAAGCTCGCGACCTTTGAAGGCCACTGGCAACCGCGCACCGTGAGCGAATTCAACGGGCACGACGTGATGGTCGTCAAGGTCCAGGGAGAGTTCAGCTGGCATTCGCACCCGGAGAGCGACGATCTCTTCCTGGTGCTCAAGGGCGAGCTGCACATCGACATCGACGGCCAGCCCACCGTTACGCTCAAGCCCGGCCAGCTGTACGTGGTGCCTCGCGGGGTGCGTCATCGTCCGCGGGCACCGCAAGAGGCGCACCTGCTGCTGATTGAGCCGACCGGCGCGCCCAACAGCGGCGATGCGGCCACAGCGGCGCCGCGCCGGGTGATCTGAGGCCGGTTGAGACCGGGCAAATTCCATATGCTTGACTTTGTCAACTAATTGATTGACGATATCAGCCATGGCCTCGTCAATCAATACCACCGCCTCAAGCACGCCTGCCCAGCCCCAGACTGGAGCGCCCTCCGCTTCTACAGCCCACGTCAAGGCCGTGCGAAGCTTTAACCGCTTCTACACCCAGCGCATCGGCGTGCTGGACCCTTATCTGGACAGCGAGTTTTCGCTGACGGAGGTGCGGGTGTTGTATGAACTGGCCCATCGCGACCAGCCTACGGCCACGGAGCTGGGGCGCGACTTGGCGCTGGACGCGGGTTACCTGAGCCGCATCCTGCGCCGCTTCGAAAGCCAGGGCTGGCTGGCGCGCGTGCCTTCGCCAGCGGACGCGCGGCAAAGCCTGCTGAAGCTGACCGAGGCCGGCCACGCTGCATTTGCGCCGCTGCAGCAGCGCTCCCGCGACGAAGCCGCCGCCCTGCTGGCCGCGCTGGCGCCGGACCACCAGCAAAAGGTGGTGACGGCCATGACCACCATGCAACGGCTGCTGGCCAACGGCACTGCGCCTGCCGCGACACGTACAGTGTTGTTGCGCGACCCCGGGCCGGGCGACATCGGCTGGGTGGTGCAGCAACACGGTGAAATTTATGCGCGTGAATACGGCTGGAACAGCGAATTCGAGGCCTTGGTGGCCGATATTGCCGGCAAGTACCTCAAGAACCACCAGCCGGAGTGGGAGAAGTGCTGGATAGCCGAAGTCGACGGTGAGCGGGCGGGCGCGGTGTTTGTGGCGCGTAAATCAGCCGCCGTGGCCCAGCTGCGCATGTTGATCCTCACGCCGCAGGCGCGCGGACTGGGCCTGGGCGGGCGCCTGGCCGACGAGTGCATCACATTTGCGCGCAGCAAGGGCTACAAAAAAATGGTGCTCTGGACCAACAGCTGCCTGGACGCAGCGCGCGCCATTTACGCCAGGCGTGGTTTCAAGCTGACCAGGAGCGAGCCCTACCATGGCTTTGGGAAAGAAAACCTGGTGGGCGAAACTTGGGAACTGCGACTGTAGCCGCCATGCAGGGCATGTCGGGCGCTGCCTCAAAAATTTACGCCATTTTTGCCTCCAGCCCATATCCAACGAGCGCAAGCAGCTATCTTATTAATAGCAAACGGCGGCCCTTGGTCTCCTGTGCGCAGGCTGTGGTGCATCGATGAAGCGGCGATAATTGGTGCATGAGCACCCCTCCCGCCGAAGACCGCCCGAAACCCCAATCTCTCTCCGATCTTTTCATCTCATTCACCTTGCTGGCGCTTCAGGGCTTTGGCGGTGTACTGGCTGTCGTGCAACGCGAGCTGGTCGAAAAAAAGCGCTGGATGACGCGCGAAGAATTCATTGAAGACTGGGCCGTCGCGCAAATCATGCCCGGGCCCAATGTAGTCAACATCTCACTGATGATAGGTGGCCGCTACTTCGGCCTCAAGGGCGCCCTGGCAGCGCTGGCCGGCATGCTGACCGTGCCGCTGGTGCTGGTGCTGCTGCTGGCGGTGGTCTATGCCCAGTTTGCCGGGCATCCCGGCGTGGCTGGCGCGCTGCGCGGCATGGGCGCCGTGGCAGCAGGGCTGATCGGCGCGACCGGCCTGAAGCTGTTCGGCGCGCTCAAGAAAAACGTGCTGGGCCTGCAGCTATGCGCCGCGTTCGGTGTGGCCTGTTTTGTGGCCATCGCCCTGCTGCGCTTTCCGCTGGCCTACGTGCTGCTGGGGCTGGGCGGCGTGGCCTGCCTGCTCGCTTACCGCAGGCTGGCACCATGACCGAATCGCTGCACCTCGTCTTCGGCGCTCGGGAATGGTTTGACCTCTTCCTGCATTACCTCTCGCTGTCGCTGCTGTCGATAGGCGGGGCCATCACCACCGCGCCCGACATGCACCGTTTCCTGGTCGACAAGCAGCACTGGCTGACCGACGCGCAGTTCAACGCGTCCATTGCCATTGCGCAATCAGCCCCCGGGCCGAATGTGCTGTTCATCGCCTTGCTGGGGTGGAATGTGGGGCTGAACGCGGGCGGCATGCTGACCGGGCTGCTGGGCGTTTTCCTGGCGATGCTGGGCATCCTGATTCCCAGCACCACCCTCACCTACCTGGCCGCGCAGTGGGGGCACCGCAACCGCGAACTGCGCGCGGTGCGGGCCTTCAAGCAGGGCATGGGGCCCATCGTGGTGGCCTTGCTGATCGCGACAAGCTGGATATTGGCCACCGCCAACGGCAGTTCGCTGAAAGACTGGCCGGTGTGGCTGCTGGCGGCCACCACAGCCGTGATTGTCTGGCGCAGCAAAATCCATCTGCTGTGGCTGCTGGGCGCCGGCGCATTGCTGGGCTGGTACGGGCTGGTCTAGCAGCCCGTTTCGGGGCGGCTACTCAGGTTTGCCGCGCCGGTGAAAGTACACCATGCGCGCAGCCTGCCGCATGGGTTCGGTGTCCAGGGCCATATTGAAGATCCAGTCTGCCTGAAAGCGGTCAAACAGCCAGCGCAGCGTGCGCTTGGCGCGGAACTTCGGGTAGTGCCGCACCAGCCCTTGCGCTGGATCAGCCGGGTCGCCGCCATCGGCCGAACCACCTTGCAAAAAGGCGGCTACCGCGCTGCCCACCGCATCGCCATGCTCCAGGGCCGTGTGAATGCCACCAGCCGTCACGGGCGACACCATGCCGGCGGCATCACCAACCAGCATGACGCGTGCGTCGGACACCCGCTTCAGCACCCCGCCGCAGGGAATCATGCCGGCGCGCGTCGCCAGCGGACTTGCGTTGCCGACATCCACATGGGGCGCAATCTTTGACATGAAAGCCGCCATCCACGCCTGTTTGGCGGGCACGGATGCGCCTGAGGCCGACATCCGCCTGGCCAGACCAATCTGGTGAATACCGACGCCCGCAACGGCCCAGCCGATGTAGCCGGGCGCGAGCTGGCGGTCTATGAAGCAGTGCAGCAGGTTGGCATCCAGCCGGGCCTGGCCGTATTCATGCTCGATACCGAAGAGAAACTGGGTATTGAGCGAGAGGCCCAAAGCCTTGGCCACACGCGAATGGGGGCCGTCGGCGCCGACCAGGTAGCGAGCCTGCAGCACCATCGGCTCCTGCGATGCAACCGACTTGACCGACACGGCCCAGCCGCCGCTGTCTCGCGCAGCCTGCTCGAACAGCGTGCCGGCCAGCAAGGTGACACCATCCGCCACGACGGACGCACACATCCAGTCCAGCAGGGCCGGCGTATCGGTTGCCCAGAAATAATACCCGGGCGCGTGCAGATCGACGTGGCGAAGGTTGGGCGAATAAAGCCTCACGCCGTCCACCTGCCGCACCATCGCCGCGGGCACTTGCTGCAACCACGGGATGGTGTCTATGGCATCTTTCACGATGATGCCGGTGGTGTGCAGCTTGTCGCCGGAAGAAGTCTTCTTTTCGACAATGGCGACCTGCAGGCCCGCCCTGGCCGCGGCGCGCGCGCAGGCCAGCCCGGCAAAACTGGCGCCTATGACGACCAGGTCGAAGTGCTGCGGCGTCGTCATGCCCTGCGCTGGCGCAGGGCTTCGTACAGGCACACACCGCTGGCTACGGACACATTCAGGCTTTCCACCGCGCCATGCATCGGGATGCTGACCAGCTCATCGCAGGTCTTGCGCGTGAGCTGGCGCATGCCCTCACCTTCAGCGCCAAGCACCAGCGCCACGGGGCCTTTCAGGTCGACGTCGTAAATCGTTTTTTCGGCATCGTCACTGGTGCCTATGCACCAGATATTGCGTTCCTTGAGCTCGCCGAGGGTGCGGGCCAGGTTGGTCACCATGAAGTAAGGCATGGTTTCGGCGGCGCCACTGGCGACCTTTGCGACGGTCGCATTGATACCGGCCGCGTGGTCCTTGGGCGCGATCACCGCATGGGCGCCGGCGCCGTCAGCCACACGCAGGCAGGCGCCGAGGTTGTGCGGGTCGGTCACGCCGTCGAGCACCAGCAGCAACGGCTGGGCCACACCGGCTTCTTCGAGCTGCTCCAGCAATTCGTCGAGCGATTTGACCTGCGCCAGTGCATCGACCCGGGCCACAACGCCCTGGTGGCCGTGGCTGCCGCACATCTTTGCCAGGCGCAAACCGTCGGATTCGATCAGCCGCACACCCGCCTCCCGGGCCCGGTCCGTGAACTGGCGCATGCGCGCATCGCGGCGGGACACATCGAAAAACACTTCCAGGACGGATTGGGGCGCTGTTTTGATACGAACGCCGACGGCATGGAAGCCAAAAAGCACTTTGGGAGAAGAAGACATGGCAGCGATTATCACTGTTGGCCGTAATTGGCATTACTACCGGTGTATCGGGTGCGACGAGCGGGGCACAATGGCCCCCGGGCAGGACTAAAATAGTAACAATTTGTTGAACCTGCTGAATAATCCCGCTCTGCTGGCTGCAGGGCACCTGGAGGCGCTATGGGCTTGAGACTGAAATTCAATTTGGTGCTGGTCGTGGTTTTTTTGGCCGGCTTTGCTGCGGCCGGCTACATCTCGCGCCAGCTGCTGCAGGACAATGCGCGCGAAGAGGTGCTGCGCAACGCCCGCCTCATGATGGACACCGCGCTTTCCGTGCGGGCCTACACCGTCGAGCAGATCAAGCCGCACCTGGATAAACAACTCGAGGAAGTGTTCCTGCCCCAGACCGTTCCGGCCTACGCCGCCACCGAAACGCTGGGCCACATCCAGAAAAAGTACCGTGACTACGGCTACAAGGAAGCCACGCTGAACCCGACCAACCCGCGCGACCGCGCCACCGACTGGGAAGCGGACATCGTCCAGCAATTCCGCCAGAACGCCGAATCGAAAGAACTGATTTCCGAGCGTGCCGCCGCCACCGGCCGCCTGCTTTATATAGCCAAGCCCATTCAGATCACCAACGCGGCGTGCCTGCAGTGCCACAGCGTGCCGGCCAATGCGCCCGCCAGCATGATCAAGATCTACGGCGAGGCCAACGGCTTCGGCTGGAAACACAACGAAATCATCGGCGCGCAGGTTGTCACCGTTCCCATGGACATTCCCATCCGCAACGCAGACCGCACCTTCAAGACCTTCATGGCCTCGCTGGCAACTGTCTTCGCCGTGGTTTTTGTCGTACTTAACCTGATGCTGAGCTGGCTCATCGTGCGGCCTATCCGCCGCATGTCCCAGGCCGCCGACAAGGTGAGCACCGGTGACTTTGATGTACCAGAATTCGCTGACGGCGGAAAAGACGAAGTGTCCGTGCTCGGCGGCGCGTTCAACCGCATGCGGCGCAGCCTCGAAAAAGCCATGCAGATGATCGACCACGGCGCCTGATGTCCGGCCGGGCTCAATAATTCACAGGCACCCTCAGCCCCCACGAATCGATCCCACGAATGGAAGAACCGGAAGAAACAACGCAAGCCCTGCCCGCGCGTCCCACAGGCGGCGAAGGCAAGGACGCGGCTGCGCTTCTGCCGGGGCAAACCGTTTTTGAATATCGCATCGACAAGATGCTGGGCGGCGGCGGCTTCGGCATCACCTATCTGGCGCAGGACATCAACCTGCAGCTGCCGGTAGCCATCAAGGAGTACTTTCCCGGCGACCTGGCCGTGCGTTCGGAAGACCTGTCAGTGCACGTGCGCTCAAGCGCGAACAACGGCCAGTTCAATTGGGGGTTGGAGCGTTTCCTCGACGAAGCGCGGGCGCTGGCGTCCTTTCGCCACCCAAACATCGTGCGGGTGCTGCGTTACTTCAAGCAAAACGGGACCGCCTACATCGTCATGGAGTACGAGTCCGGCGACCCGCTCAAGCGCTGGCTGGCCAGGCAGCCGGCGCTGGACCAGCAGGGCCTGCTGAAGATCATCTACCCGTTGATGGACGGGCTGGAAGCGGTGCACAAGGTGAATTTCCTGCACCGCGACATCAAGCCGGACAACATCTACATCCGCGCCGACGGCACGCCGGTGCTGCTCGACTTCGGTGCCGCCCGGCGCGTGACCGGCAACCACGACATGACCAACATCGTGAGCCCGGGCTTCGCACCGTTTGAGCAGTACCACAGCAAGGGCCACCAGGGGCCTTGGACGGACGTCTATTCGCTGGGTGCGGTGATGTACTGGATGACGACGGGCCACAAGCCCATGGAGTCGGCCTCGCGGGTGCGCGAGGACACCATGCCCAAGGCGGCCGACACGGCCAGCGCGGTGGTCTTCGGTGCGCCCCTGCTGCGCGCCATCGACTGGGCCATGATGCCCAACGAAACACAGCGCCCGCAGGACGTCGGAGCCCTGCGCCAGGCCCTGATCAGCTCGGACTTTCTCAAGACGCAGACCATCCGCGCCGCCAACCCGTCGTCCAACACAGCCGCCATTGCCCCGGCAGCGACGGTAGCGCCGCAGACCGATACGTCAACCACAAAGACAAGCAAGCTGCTGTCCGAAAGCGCCGTGCTCGCCTACGCGGCCAATTCCCAGTCCATTCCGCTCAACAGTGCCGAAAACCTGCGCAAGAACGTACTGGGCACGATCATGTTCCTGGACCTGGTGTCCTACTCCACCTATTCGGTCGACCAACAGGTGGCACTGAAGACCCTGTTCAACGAACTCATCACCAAGGCCATCGGCGGCGTGAAGGAGTCGTCACGCATCATGATCGACACCGGCGACGGCGCGGCGATCTGCTTTCTGGGCGACCCCGAAGAGGCCCTGCAGTCGGCCCTGCTGCTGCGCGACCTGCTGGTGCAAAAATACGGCCGCAAGCTGTCCCTGAGGGTGGGCCTGCACCTGGGGCCGATCCGCATGGTGTTTGACATCAACAACCGCGTCAATGTGGTGGGCGACGGCATCAATGTAGCCCAACGCATCATGGACTTCTCCAGGCCCAACCAGATCGTGGTCTCGCGTGCCTATTACGACGTGATTTCACGCATCACCGACAGCGCCGCCAGCCTCTTCGACTACCTCGGCCCGCACATGGACAAGCATCTGCGCTCGCACGAGATCTACGCGGTGCTGGACCCGAACGCCGCACCGGCCGCGCCGATGTCCCGCAACATGGAGTTCGAACACACCGCCTCTTTTGCTGCGCTGGCGTCGCTCACCCCGGAAATCGCGCTGGAAATTGAAAACGAGCTGGCCAAGGCCATCGGGCCGCTGGCCAAGGTGCTGGTCAAGAAAGCCATCCCGCGCACGGTCAGCGCCCAGGGGCTGCGCGACCTGCTGGCCATTTCCATTCCCGATGCGACGGCCCGCGAAGCCTTCCTGAAGCCGCGCCACGCCAGCGCGACGGTGAATTCGGGGCTGCATGGCGCCAGTGGCCCATCGCGCTCTACCGGCGGCAGCAGCAGCTATAGCCGACCCATTTCCTCGACGTTTTCCCGCCCCTTGCGCTCCGACATGAGCCGGCCCCTGTCCACATCGGCAACGACATCCGGAACGACCTCGGCATCTTCCACGTCCATCAATGTGCAGAATTTCAATGCGGAGCTGCAGGCGCAGCTGGAACGCGCGCTCAGCCAGCATATCGGCCCGCTCGCCAAAACCCTGGTGCGCAAGGAAGCAGCCCGGCAGCTTACCTTTCTGGCACTGATCCACGCTTTGGCGCAGCAGATTGACCGGCCTGATGATCGCGCGAAATTTCTGGCCATCGCGCAGAAAATGCACGGCGGGCGCTGAGGGCAGCTTTTACGCCCCGCAATACGCTATGCTTTTGATAGCTGCTTGCGCCCGATGACAAAGGCCTTCAGGCCATTTCCCCTTAAGGTTTTGGCCCAGGATCTTTTCAAAATCACACCGGGCTGACGCGTCCCGCATCAATGGTGATGCGCCGCTCGCAGCGCGACGCGATGGCCTGGTCATGCGTCACCAGTACCAGGGTCGTGCCGAGTTCGCGGTTGAGTTCAAACATCAACGACATCACCGTCTCGCCGGTGGCAAAGTCCAGGCTGCCCGTAGGCTCATCGGCCAGCAGCACCGCCGGCTGCACCACAAAGGCACGGGCCAGCGCCACACGCTGCTGTTCGCCGCCCGACAACACTTTCGGGTAGTGGCCCAGCCGCTCCCCCAGACCGACACGCTTGAGCATGTCGGTGGCCAGCGAGCGTGCGTTTTTGGCGCCCGACAGCTCCAGCGGCAGCATGACGTTCTCAAGCGCCGTCAAATTGCCCATGAGCTGAAAGCTCTGGAAGACAAACCCGACCTTTTGCGCACGCAGGGCGGCCCGGTCGTCTTCGCTGATTGCAAAGATGTCCTGCCCCGCCAGCCTGACCGTGCCCTGCGTGGGCGTGTCCAGCCCTGCGATGATGGACAGCAAGGTGCTTTTGCCGGAACCCGATGCACCGACAATGGCGGCGGTTTCCCTGGGGGCCAGGGCGAAGTCAATATCGCGCAAAATGGCCAATGTGCCGGTGGAGTCGGTGACCGACTTGAAAACATGCTCAACGGAAATAATTGAAGAGGTCGGGGACGGTGCGGGCACAGCGGAAGCCGCAGCCCTGGAACCATCATTCACGCCACTCACCACGGGTTCAAACATGTCGGCCTTGTCAGGAAATATGAATTCAGACTTTACCAAGCTTGCCCTTGCGGCGGCAAAGCGTTTGCTAAAACCTTTCGGGGCGCTGCTTGTGGCCGCCGTGGTGGGTGGCGGTGCCCCGGCGGCAATGGCGCAAACGCCGGTGCCCAAAGGGGAAACCATTCTGGTGGTCGGTGACTCACTCAGCGCCGAATATGGCCTGAAACGCGGAACGGGCTGGGTGCCGCTGCTGGAAAAACAGCTTGCCGGCGAAAAGAAGACTGCCAAAGTCGTCAACGCCAGTATCAGCGGTGACACCACTTCGGGCGGCAGTTCACGCCTGCCGGCGCTGCTGGCACAGCACAAACCCGCCGTGGTGGTGATTGAGCTGGGCGGCAACGATGCCCTGCGGGGGTTGCCGCTGGACATGACCGAAAAGAATCTCATCCTGATGACCCAGGCCTCCAAAAAAGCGGGGGCACGCGTGCTGCTGGTGGGCATGCAGGTACCGCCCAACTATGGCAGCGCCTACGCGGCCACGTTTTCGGGGCTGTTCGGCAAGATCGCCAAGGCGGAAAAAGTGGCCCTGGTGCCCTTCTTTCTCAAGGGCATTGCCGACGCGGCCGACCCGGTGGCCAACTTCCAGGCTGACCGGATCCACCCGAACGAGCAGTCGCAGGCGAAGATGCTTGCCAATGTGTGGCCCGAACTGAAGAAACTGGTCAAGTGAGCCTGGACCGCATTTCTGCCGAAGAGGCGCTCCAAACGCTCGGGCGTTATTCCGGGGTGATTGACGCCCGCAGCGAAGGCGAATACGCCGAAGACCACCTCCCGGGCGCGGTGAACTGGCCCAGCCTGCGCGACGAGGAACGCAAGATCGTCGGCACCAAATACAAGCAGATCAGCCAGTTCGAAGCCAAAAAACTGGGCGCGGCGCTGGTGGCCAAAAACATCGCTGAACACATCCAGCGTGATGTGCTGGACAAACCCCGCGAATGGCAACCGCTGCTGTACTGCTGGCGCGGCGGCAAGCGCAGCGGCTCGCTGGCGCTGGTGCTGGACCAGATCGGCTTCAAGGTGACGCTGGTAGACGGCGGTTACAAGGCATTTCGCGCCGCGCTGGTGGCGGATTTGCCGCAGCTGGCCGGCCGCTTTCGCTACCGGGTGGTGTGCGGCCCCACGGGTTCAGGCAAGACCCGGCTGCTGCAGGCCCTGGCGGCCGAAGGCGCGCAGGTGCTGGACCTGGAAGCGCTGGCCAACCACCGCAGCTCGGTGCTGGGCGCCATTCCCGGCGTGCAGCAGCCCAGCCAGAAGGCGTTTGACAGCAGCATCTGGGCCACGCTGAAACGCTTTGACCCAGCCCAGCCGGTCTACATTGAAAGTGAAAGTAAAAAAGTCGGCAATGTGGCCGTGCCGGAAGGCCTGATCACCGCCATGCGGGCCAGCCCTTGCCTGCAGCTGGACCTGCCGGAGGATGAACGCGTATTGCTGCTGCTGGAAGACTATGACTTTTTTGTAAAGGACATCGCGTTCTTCTGCGAACGCCTGGGTGCGCTGACGGAAGCACGCGGCAAGGCCACGGTGCAGGACTGGCAGGCGCGCGCCCGCAGCGGCGACGTGGCTTCTGTGGTGCGTGAGCTGCTGGTCCAACACTACGACCCGGGTTACCTGCAGTCGATGCAGCGCAATTTTTCCGGGCATGCCACGGCCCGTGTGCTTTCGCCGCAGGATCACAGCACCGCAGCCATGACCGCGCTGGCGCAAGCCCTACAGGCTGAAAATTCCGCCCCCTGAAACGACAAACCCGGCTGACCTTCACAGGTGTTGCCGGGTTTTTGATTGCCTGCCGTTTTTTTGGCTTTTTTGCGTTTTGTTGCTATCAAATCAATAGCTTCTTGCGCTTGTCCATCAAGGGCTGCAGCCTTTTTTCATCAAGAATCGGGGAGGCTCAGGGGGCCGAGTCTACAGGTGGAAGGCCACCGGGCGCCTCACCGTCGACATCGGGCGCATCGGTCCCGTCGTCAGCGGCATCGTCCGGCTTGCCCTCTGCCTTGCGCTTGAGCTTTTCTTCTTTTTTGCGTTTTTTCGCAAGCTCTTTCTGGCGCTTTTCGTAAGAGTAATTGGGAGTTGCCACTGCGTGCTTTCGTGAATAGGTAACCCTTACTGTACTGCATTGCCGTCACGGTATGCCAAGCCTTTGGTCAGGCTTTTTCCAGCGCCTGGGCAATGTCCGCCTGCAGGTCCGCTACGGCCTCCAGGCCCACCGAAAAGCGCACCAGCCCCCCCTTGTACGGCCATGGCGTGGTGCGAAGGGCCGGTATGTCGTACGGTGCGCACAGGCTCATGGGGCCTGCCCAGCTGTAGCCCAGTTTGAAGAGCTTGAGGCTGTCACAAAAGCGGTCCACCCGGTCCTGCGTGAACTCCGGCTTGAAGACGGCACTCATCAGGCAGGCAGCGCCCGTGCTGTCGCGTTTCCAGGTTTCATGGCCAGGCGAGCCGGGCAAGGCCGGGTGAAGCATGGCCGCGATTTGCGGCCGGGTTTGCAGCCAGCCGGCCAGCTCCCGCGTCGCGGCATCCTGGGCGGCATAACGCAGGGCCATGCTGTTCAGGCCGCGCAGCACCAGTTCGGCATCGTTGCCGCCCACGCCATAACCCACGCGCATGTGGCAAAAATGGACCAGGTGGTGCAGCGCCTCGTCACGCGTGACGACGGAGCCCATCAGTACATCGGCACCACCGCTGGGGTATTTGGTCAGGGCCTGGACCGAAATATCGAGCCCCAGGTCAAACGCATTGAAAGCCAGGCCGGCGCCCCAGGTGTTGTCGAGTGCGGTCACGATGCCGGCGGGATGCGCATTCTGGTGCGCCTTGACCGCGGCGACCAGCGCCGGCATGTCGGGAAACTCCAGCGTGATGGAGCCCGGCGCTTCGATCCATACCAGCCGGGTTTTGGGGCCCAGCTTGGCGGCGAGGTCTGCGGGGTTCATCGCGTCGTAGAAGCGGTGGGTGATGCCCCAGGCGGCCAGTTCGCCCTGCGCGAAGCTCTTGTTGGGCCCGTAGGCGTTGTCGGGAATCAGCAGCTCGTCGCCGGCCTTGAGCAGCGCCATGCCCACCAGCACCACTGCCGCCAGGCCGCTGGGCACCAGGGTGCAGTACTCGCCTCCTTCCAGGGTGGCGATGCGCTCTTCCAGCGTGAAGGTGGTGGGGGTTCCGTGCAGGCCGTAGGTGTAGCCGGTCTTGTGCTTCCAGTCGCGGGTGCGCAGCGCGGCGACGGTCGGGAATGCAATGGTAGAGGCTTTGTAGACCCCGGGCGGGATGGCGTCGAACCCGGCAGGTGGCTTGTAGGGGTGGTGGATCAGGGTGGTGGATTTATCAGTCATCTGGAAATGGTAGCAACTTGCCGCGCATTTCAGCTCCGAACGGTTAATTGAACCACCTTGAGCGCCATTTAGAGCTGCAGTTCGACGCCATCAACCCGGACTTTGCGTATAACGCTGCGAACCGACTCAGATTCACCGTCTTTGACTTGCTGGTACTCGCTCAAAATAAAAATTCCGACTTCATGCATGAAGGCGTAGATGGAATTTCGCGTTGTGCCATCCTGGCTCTTTATCTGGCAAGACACGGTAGTCCGCTTGCCGCTTGCGCGAGCATCAGGCAAAACTGGCACACACCGGATGTCCTTTGTAAACCGTTCGGTTGTCTTGCCGTCCATGGTTGTGGGAAAACGATCCTGGAGCTGCGTAAACCTGGCCTGGAGCAGCCACTGCGAATGAAAGGTATTCAAGTCGGGGGGATGGAATTCGAGCTCGACAAGCCTGTTTTCCAACCAGCCGGTATTTTCAAAAATGGCGTGAAAAACCGGTGCGGGCTCCCTGTATCGGGCAGTAAGCCCGAAGAGATTTGCATACATGAGATAGCGCTCTTCAAAGACAAGCGCGTTACCAGCAAGCTTGGGATACCAGTTGTCAGATCTGCGAACAAGTCCATTGCCCAGGTTCTCCAAGCGGGACTCGACCCTGGAATCCACGGCTCGCCCATCAGACGATGTAAATGTCCTGTTCGTTTCATAGCGAATCTCTTTCCACGACGAACTGCCCGCGTGGCTCCATCGCAGTTGCACCGAGGCAGATTCGGGAAGTGAATTTTTCTGAAGGGGTTTCTCTCGATTTGCCAATGCCAGCAACAGGGTGCCCGCAACCGCTACGAACAACGCAGCATAGCCTAGGCGGGACTTCAGCATCAGCGGCATTGAGGCGGTTATCGTGCACCGGCCCCGAGCATTTGTCGGCTCAAATTTTCCATTTGGCCATCAACTGGGCAGGGGAAAGAGAGTCGTATCCTTCAAACGGCTGGTGGATCCACGGATTGGTGGGCAGCAGTTCGACCGAATAATCAGGCTGGAAGGTCGAGACGCCCTTGGTCCAGATCACGGCGCTGCGGAGTTCTGTGATCGGTTTGTAGTTGTTCTTGAGCTGGTGGATCACCGCGTTGAGCGTGTGGCCGGAATCGGCTAGGTCGTCGACCAGCAGCACCTTGCCGGCGATCTCGCCCTTGGGCGTGGTGATGAAGCGGGCAATGTCGAGGTTGCCCTGCGTCATGCCGGCGTCGGCGCGGTAGGAGCTGGTAGACATGATGGCCAGCGGCTTGTCGAAAATGCGCGAAAGAATGTCGCCGGGACGCATGCCGCCGCGGGCCAGGCACAGGATGGTGTCAAATTGCCAGCCGGACTGATGGATCTTGATGGCCAGTTTTTCAATCAGGTTGTGGTACTCGTCATAGCTCACATAGAGATGCTTGCCGTCTTCTGTCAACATGAAATGCTCCTGATTTGATAGCTGCTTGCGCCCGTCCCTATTGGACTGGGTGCATTTTTTGCTGAAGTTTTATGGCTAGGCGGCGTACGGATTGCGCAACAGGATAGTGTGGTCACGGTCCGGGCTGGTCGAAATCATGTGGATCGGCACGCCAGTCACTTCCTCGATGCGGTGCAGGTATTTCTGCGCGGCAGCCGGCAGCTTGTCGTATTGCGTGACGCCCACGGTGCTCTGGCTCCAGCCCGGCAAGGTCTCGTAAATGGGTTTGCAGCGCTCGATCTCTTCAGCACCCATCGGCAGGATGTCGGTGATGTGGCCGTCAAGCTCGTAGCCGGTGCACAGCTTGAGCTCATCGATACCGTCGAGCACGTCGAGTTTGGTGATACACAGACCCGAGAGGCCGTTGACCTGGGCCGAACGCTTGAGCAGCGCGGCGTCAAACCAGCCGCAGCGGCGGCTGCGCCCCGTGGTCACGCCTTTTTCGGCGCCCACGGTACTGAGGTGGTAGCCCACCGTGCCGGGCTTTTCCCAGTCGAGTTCGGTCGGAAAAGGCCCGCCGCCCACGCGGGTGCAGTAAGCCTTGGTGATACCGAGGATGTAATGCAGCATGCCCGGGCCCACGCCCGCGCCCGCGGCGGCATTGCCGGCCACACAGTTGCTGGAAGTGACATAGGGATAGGTGCCGTGATCGACGTCGAGCAAGGTGCCTTGCGCGCCTTCAAACAGCAGGTTGGCACCGGCCTCGTTGGCATCGTTGAGTTCGCGCGAAACGTCGGCCATCATGGGCTTGAGCAACTCGGCGTGGCGCATGGCTTCGGCGTAGACGGTGTCAAAGTCGACTGCCGGCGCATGCAGGTAGCCGGTCAGCACGAAATTGTGCAGGTCCAGCAGTTCACGCAGCTTGGCGGCAAAACGGT
Organism: Polaromonas sp. P1_F8; assembly: GCF_056405635.1. Lineage (NCBI taxonomy): Bacteria > Pseudomonadati > Pseudomonadota > Betaproteobacteria > Burkholderiales > Comamonadaceae > Polaromonas > Polaromonas sp. P1_F8. The sequence continues at coordinate 551,330 of NZ_JBFUBS010000001.1, forward strand.
CGGGGTACTTGAGATCCTGCACGCGCAGCGCGCGGCGGGCAATTTTGTCTTCATACGCGGGGCCGATGCCGCGGCCGGTGGTGCCGATCTTGGTCGTGCCGCCCTTCTCGCGGTAAGCCTCGCGCGCGACATCCAGCGCGACGTGAAAAGGCAGGATCAACGGGCAGGCTTCGCTGACGCGCAGGCGCGAACGCACCTCAACGCCGGCTTTTTCCAGCCCCTCAATTTCTTCGAACAATTTGGCGGCCGACAGCACCACGCCGTTGCCGATATAGCACTTCACGCCGGGGCGCATGATGCCGCTGGGAATCAGGTGCAGCGCCGTTTTCACGCCATTGATGACCAGCGTGTGGCCGGCATTGTGGCCGCCCTGAAAGCGCACCACGCCTTGCGACATCTCGGTCAGCCAGTCGACCAGCTTGCCCTTGCCTTCGTCGCCCCACTGGGTGCCCACGACCACGACATTACGGCCCGCGGCTGCGGTTTGTTTGTTTGTCATCTTCAATTCTCGTTAAGGTTTCGGGATAAAGCCGGGCGCAGGCCCTCAAGCGGCTTTTTTAAGGGGCTGGACCACCCATTGACCGGCAGCGTTTGCCAGTTCGCGGTCGCAATCAAACTCATTGACTTCATGTTCGTGGCCGGGCAGCACGCAGGCCACGGTTTCGCCGCCCSCACGCAGGCGGGCGATGGCGGCACGCAAGCCGGTATCTTCCCCCCATGGCGCACGGATGGCGGCCTTGAGGGCCCGGGGTGGCAGCACACTGACCAGCTCTTTGAGGTCAAGGCTGAAGCCTGCTGCAGGCCGGTTGCGGCCGAACACGGCACCGACTTCGTCATAGCGGCCGCCGCGCACCAGTTCGGCGCCCTGGCCGTAAATGGCAAAGCGGGTGCCGCTGTAATAGGCGTAGCCGCGCAGGTCGGCCAGGTCAAAACTGACCTTGACATCGCCTTTTTCACCCCTGGTGTGTGCGGCCAGCCATTTCAGGTTTTGCAGCGCCGCCTTAAGGCCTGTTGAGGGCGGCAGGATTTTTTCCGCTTCGGCCAGCACTTTCTCGTCACCATAAAGCTGCAGCAACGCCTTGAGACCGTCTCGCGCCACAGCCGAAATGCCGTCCTTGAGGCTGGCGATCAGGCTGCCGAGTTCGCTCGCGTCCTTGGCCGCCAGCGCGGCATGGATGAGCGCCAGTGTTTTGCCGTTGACGCTGGCGCCAGCCAGCAGGCTGTTGACGATGCGGACGTCCGCCATGTCCACGCTCAGTTCAGTGACACCGGCCGCCTTGAGGCCTTCCAGCGCCAGCTGCTGGGCTTCCAGGTCTGCTTCCAGTCCGGCATGGCCATAGATTTCGGCGCCAAACTGCAGCGGTTCACGGGTGGCATGAGGGCGGTCGGCACGGGTGTGCAGCACCGGGCCGCAATAGCACAAGCGGGCAACACCGCTGCGGTTGAGCAAATGCGCATCAATGCGGGCTACCTGGGGCGTGGTGTCGGCACGCAGGCCCAAGGTGCGGCCGGAGAGTTGGTCCACCAGCTTGAAAGTCTGCAGATCTAGGGCCTCGCCGGTACCGGTCAGGAGCGACTCGAGGTGCTCGAGCAGCGGCGGCATGACAAGTTCATAGCCATAGCTGCGGGCGGTGTCGAGGAACAGACGGCGCAGCTCTTCGATGTGGCGCGCCTCGGAGGGCAGGACATCGGCAATTTGATCGGGCAATTGCCATGATGACGACCAGGCGGGCATTGTGATTTTCGTGGGCTGTTAAAAACAGCATTTTACCGGGCTTGAAGCGGGTTTTCGGCCCACTGAGGACCCAATGACGCACTCTGGCGGAAATACCTGCCAGTGGCCGGCTTGCCGAGGGAGGCGAAATCAGGCCAGCACAGCCAGCAGGATCAGGCCCGCCGCAATGCTGCACAAGCCGAAGAAGCGGATCTGACCGTTGCCCAGAGTGAGAATCTGCTCGAACATGCGGCGCCAGCCGCCGGGAGAGATGAAAGGCAACAGGCCCTCGATGACCAGCATCAGGGCCAGCGCCATCCAGAAGGTGTTGCCGTCCACGCCGGCTTATTTTTTGGCGGGTGCGGCGTTGCCGGAGCCTGGGCCGCGCATCGCCTTGAAAAAGTCGGATGAAGGGTCCAGAACCATCACGTCGCTCTTCTTGTTGAAGCTGGCTTTGTAGGCATCGAGGCTGCGGTAGAACTGAGCGAACTGCGGGTCGCGGCCGAACGATTCTGCGTAGGTGCGAGCGGCTTCGGCATCGCCCTCGCCTTTGACCTTTTGCGCATCGCGGTAGGCGTTGGCGATGGTGACTTCTCGCTGGCGGTCGGCGTCGGCGCGGATTTTTTCGCCTTCTGCCAAACCGGTAGAACGCAGTTCATTGGCCACACGTTGGCGCTCCGCAACCATGCGCTTGTAGACGGAATCGGTGATGGCTTCCACATAGTCCACGCGCGTGATACGCACGTCGACCACGTCAACGCCCCAGGGCTGCGCACCCTGCACGGCTTGAAGCACTTCGCGCTTGACGTCGGCCATCAGGGCTTCGCGCTTGAGCGAAAGCAGGTCCTTGACGGTGCGTTTGTTGATCTCTTCCTGGAAGGCATTGCGCACCACGCGGTTGAGCTGGTTGGCGCCGGTTTTTTCGTCCAGGCCGACGTTGCGGATGTAGTCGGTGGGCTGGATGATGCGCCAGCGCACGTACCAGTCGATCACGACACGCTGCTTTTCTGCCGTCAGCATAGGCTCAGCGTCGACGCTGTCGAGCACCAGCAGGCGCTTGTCGATGTAGGAGACGTTCTGGAACGGCGGCGGCATCTTGAAATGCAGGCCCGGCTCAGTGACCACATCCTTGATCTGCCCCAACGCATAAACCACGCCGAACTGCCGCTGGTCCACCACAAAAAGCGTGGAGCTGAGCAATGCCAGGATCACCAGCAACGAAGAAATGATAAATCCAACTCTATTCACGATCGTCTTCCTTAGCGTGTTTCACGATCGCGCGTGCGGGAAGCATCGCGGGAGCGGGCATCGAGGGGCAAGCTGGAAACCGGCGCGGCAGGCACCGTTGGCGAAGACGCTGCGCCGGGAACCAGCGCGGGCTCTGCGGTACTGCCAGCATCACCCTGCGCCGTCATCTGCATGATTTTGTCCAGCGGCAGGTACAGCAGGTTGGAGCCCTGACGGGACTCGACCATCACCTTGGTCACACTGGAATAAACCTGCTGCATGGCGTCGGTGTACATACGGTCACGGGTCACCTGGGGCGCCTTCTGGTATTCGGTCAGCACCGAACGAAAGCGCTGGGCATCACCCTGTGCCTGGGCCACGATTTTGGCTTTGTAGGCTTCAGACTCTTCCTTGAGGCGGGACGCGGAACCCACGGCACGCGGGATCACATTGTTGGCGTATGCCTGGGCTTCGTTCTTGGCGCGTTCGCGCTCCTGGCCGGCCTTGAGCACATCGTCAAACGCTGCCTGCACCTGCTCGGGGGGGCGCACACCGCTCTGCTGAAGGTTGATGCCGACAACTTCAACGCCGACCTTGTAACGATCGAGGATGGTCTGCATCAGGGCGCGCACGCGTGGCCCGATCTGGTCACGCTCTTCCGCCAGGGCCAGGTCCATCTTCATTTTCCCGACCACTTCACGGACGGCTGTTTCGGCAGCTTGAACCACCGCCGCTGCAGGGTCCTTGCTTTCAAACAGATAGGCGCGCGCATCGTTCAGGCGGTACTGCACGGCAAACTTGATTTCAACGATGTTTTCGTCTTCAGTCAGCATGGCCGAGTCGCGCAGGCCTGTCGCCTTGATGATGACGTCACGGCCGACATCCACTGAACGGATCTGCGTGACCACAACGATTTCGTGGCGCTGCACAGGATACGGAAGCCGCCAGTTGAAGCCCGCGCCCACGGTGGAGTGGTATTTTCCGAACTGGGTGATGACGGCCTGCTGGCCTTCCTGGACGATGAAAAACCCGGTGCCAAGCCAGATCAGCACCGCGACGCTGGCAATCAGTCCGACACCAATGCCGGCACTTTTCATGTCGGGCTGAAAGCCGCCGCCGCTGCCGCCGTTGTTTCCACCGCCATTGCCGCGGCCAAATCCACCACGGTTGGGGTTGTTCTTGCCACCGCCAAAAAGGCCGCCAAGCTTGCGGTTGAAGTCGCGCCAGAGTTCATCCAGGTCGGGTGGGCCCTGGTTGGGCCCCTGCCCCTGCGGACGGTTGGCGGGCCGGGTCGGTTGCTTGTCCTCCCGCGGAGCTTCGGGCTTGGCATCGTCAGAAGACGGTTTGTCGTCATCCCGGCCCCAGCGCGGATCATTGAGGTTGAACATGCCTTGGGCGCGTTGCTTGAGCCGGCCTGGCAAGCTCGTCAAGGTCTGCAGCACGGGGTTCAGATTCATGGGATCAAACTCACTTTTTTTCATTACACCGACATTGTGCCTAATGAAACCGCCATATCAGGCAAGGTCTTCGGCAGTTTGGGGGATTTCGTCGGCTGGCGGGTTGACCGCATAGCCAGCCAGCAGCGCCCGCAAAAGCGGCAGGCCTTCACCTGTCTGCGCACTCACGAACACCCGTTCAACGCTGCGGCTTGAGCCCTCAAACGCGTCCCTGAGTTCGAACATGTCTTGCAGGTGCAGGGGCAAGCTGTCCTTTTCAATAGCGTCCAGCTTGTTGAACACCAATATTTGCGGCACATCGGCCGCGCCAATCTCCGAAAGCACGCGCTGGACCTGCTCGATCTGCTCGAGGTAGTCGGGATTGGCGCCGTCCACCACGTGCAGCAGCAAGTCGGCATCCGCCGCTTCCTGCAGGGTTGCGGCAAAGGCATCAATCAAGCCGTGCGGCAGGTCACGGATGAAACCCACGGTGTCCGACAACGACACAGAACGCGCGGCGTCACCCAAATAAAGCTGCCTCGTGGTGGTGTCGAGCGTGGCGAACAGCTGATCGGCCGCATAGGCACGCGCTTTGACCAGCGCATTGAAGAGCGTGGATTTTCCCGCGTTGGTGTAACCCACCAGGGAAATCGTGAAGGAATTGCGGCGCTCGCGCTGCTTTCGCTGCGTTTGCCGCTGCTTCTTGACCTTGAGCAAGCGTTCCTTGGTGCGCTTGATCGCGTCACCGATCATGCGTTTGTCGAGCTCGATCTGCTTCTCACCCGGGCCGCCGCGTACACCGGCGCCGCCGGTTTGCCGCTCCAGGTGGGACCAGCGCCGCACCAGGCGTGTAGACATGTATTGCAGCCGGGCCAGCTCAACCTGCAGCTTGCCTTCGTGGCTACGCGCCCGCTGGGCAAAGATTTCAAGAATCAGCAGGGTCCGGTCGTTGACCGGCATGTCCAGGTGCCTCTCCAGGTTGCGCTGCTGCGCCGGGCTGAGAGACTGGTCGAACAGAATTTCCGTGGCGCCGGTGTCCAGCGCCATCAGCTTGATTTCGTCGGCTTTTCCGCTGCCGATGAAGAGCGCGGCGTCGGGCGCCTTGCGCCTGCAAGTGACGCGCGCCACCGGCTGCAGGCCTGCTGTTTGCGCGAGCAAACCCAGTTCCTGCAGATCGGCATCAAAGTTTGGCAACCCCAGATCGACCCCTACAAGGAGGACCAGGGGTTTCGGGCTCACCGGAGCATCGTACGAACTCAGCTGGCGGGGCTTTCTTCAGACTCGTTGGTCGCGAAATTTACGGCGCGACCTGGAACGATGGTGGAAATCGCATGTTTGTAGACCATTTGGGTCACAGTGTTGCGAAGCAGAACCACATATTGATCGAAGGATTCGATCTGGCCCTGCAATTTGATCCCGTTGACGAGATAAATGGAAACAGGAACATGCTCGCGACGCAAGGTGTTGAGAAATGGGTCCTGCAAGAGCTGACCTTTGTTATTGCTCACGATATTTTCCGTGTTCAAAAGTTAATAGAACTTGACCTTACCACAGGGCGTGGCCCGGGTCATGTAGTCCTAGGCCGATTCCTTGTCTTTAAAGGGGTTGTGGGAGCTCTTCATCTGGATGCGCAGCGGCGTGCCGACCAGGTCAAATTCCTTGCGGAAACGCCCTTCCAGATAGCGTTTGTACGACTCGGTGACATGCTCGAGCGAATTGCCGTGGATGATGATGATGGGTGGGTTCATGCCGCCCTGGTGGGCATAGCGCAACTTGGGGCGGAAAACACCCGATCGCTGGGGTTGCTGGAACTGCACGGCTTCCAGCAGCAGCCGGGTGAGCACCGGTGTGGACATCTTGCGGTTGGCCGATGCATGGGCCTGAACAATCGACTTCCAGACCGGGCCCAGGCCCTGCCGTTTGATGGCAGAGATTGGATGGATGGCGGCAAATTTGAGGAAACCCAACCGGGTCTCGATGGAGCGCTCGAGCAGCTCACGCTGGTAGGAGTCCACAGCGTCCGACTTGTTGATGGCCAGCACTACCGAACGCCCGCTTTCGAGGATATAGCCGGCAATGTGGGCATCCTGATCGGTCACACCTTGGGTGGCGTCGAGCAGTAGCAGCACTACGTTGGCGTTTTCGATGGCCTGCAGGGTCTTGACCACGGAAAACTTCTCGATGGCCTCAAAAACCTTGCCTTTGCGGCGCAGTCCTGCCGTGTCGATCAGCTCAAACTTCTGCCCGGCACGTTCAAAAGGCACAGAAATGGCGTCGCGGGTTGTCCCGGGCAAATCAAAGGCCACCAGGCGTTCTTCGCCCAGCCAGGTGTTGATCAACGTGGACTTCCCCACGTTGGGGCGTCCTGCCACGGCCAGACGAATCACAGAAGGATCTTGAGGCTCGGCCTCTTCGTCCGGATCCGGCAAATTGAGCGGCGCCAAGGCCATGTCAACCAGCGTGCGCATGCCTTGGCCGTGTGAGGCGGAAACCGCCAGCATCTCGCCCAGGCCCAATTCAAAGAACTCGGACAGCTGCACGCCTTCAGTCATGCCCTCGGCTTTGTTGGCGGTCAGGATGGTGGGTTTGCCCAGCTTTCGAAGGTATTTGGCAATATCGTGGTCCTGCGCACTGATGCCGGCGCGGGCGTCGACCACAAAGACGACCACATCGGCTTCCGCGACCGCCTGCCGGGTCTGCTTGGCCATTTCCTTGTAAATACCGGACGCCGCATCGGGTTCAAATCCGCCGGTGTCGATCACGATGTATTCGTGGGGTCCAAGCTTCCCGTTACCGTAATGACGATCCCGCGTCAGGCCGGCAAAGTCGGCCACGATCGCATCCCGCGTCTTGGTCAGCCGGTTGAAAAGCGTCGACTTGCCCACATTCGGACGGCCGACTAGCGCTATGACAGGTTTCATCAATCAGTTTCTGGCAGGACCGTAGGCCCTTATTGAGGCTGGAAGCCGTAAATACCACCGTTTTGCGTCACGGCGATCAGCGTATTGCCAGCAAGCACGGGCGTTGCCGCAATGGCTGAACCATCGGTAGGCAGGCGATTGAGCAATGAGCCGTCTTCGCGGGAAAGCAGGTGGACGTAGCCGGAAAAATCGCCCACGGCGATAGAGCGCCCGACGACCACCGGCGCCGTGAGGCTACGGTAGCGCAGGCGGTCGGTGGACCACGCACGCTCACCATCGGTGCGGCGCCAGGCGTTCACAGTGCCATCAGCTTCCGTGCCGAACAGCAGGCGATCGTCTCCATCAATGCCCTGTACACCATTGGCCGGCTTGGCCCACAGCAGGTTGCCGCGCACAGCATTGACGCATCCAACGCTTGCCTGGAACGCCCGCGTGCAAACGATATCGCCCTGCCGGCTGACGCGTCCCACCAGGTCGACGAGCCGTTCCACGTCATTGATACCGCGAGGCGTGGCAATCGGTGCCTCCCAACGGACGCTGCCGTTAGACGGGTTGAGGCCCACGAGACGGCCGGCCAAACCTACGACCAACGTATCGCCCACCGCCAGCATGACGCCGGACTGACGAAGCACCAGGGGCTCATTGGGCCGCTGCTGCGCCCAAAGCTTGCGACCCGTCAGCCCGTCAAAGGCCGTGACCGAACGGTCTGCGGCCAGAACAAATACCCTCAAGCCAGCCACGAAGGGAGCGGAAAATGCCTGGGCGCCCAGCTTTTGGCGCCAGAGTTCCTTGCCATCCTGCAACGCGATGACTTCATTGGCCTTGGTTACCACTGCAACGACCTTGCCGTCGTTTCCAGCACCGGCAGCCAAGGGTGTATTCAGCGCCAATCGCCAGAAATCGCGGCCTGTTTGGGCGTCCAGCAAAGCCACGGTGCCGTCGCCGCTGGCCACCGCCACGGTATTACCCGAAACCCCCATCTCAAGAGGGAAATTCACCTGCCCCACGCGGGTGGTCCAGATCTGGCGCGCAGACACCAGACCTGTCACCGGCTGAAGTTCTGCGGGCTGCGGTTTTGCAGGACCGCCACCGAAAAAGGAACAGCCACTCAGGATCGCTATCAAAACAATAGCTGCCGGCGCACGCACCGCTTGGGCCAGAGGCCTAAAAGATTGATAAATCATTTCTTCACCTCTGTATTCAATGGCGCATCGGCCTTGGTTGTCCCTGCGTTGGGATCAACCCCCAGCGCGTTGAGCTTGACCTCAACCAGACGCCGATACTCGGAGCGCTCGTCAAGCCCCTTGTAAGCCTTTTCGTATTCACTTTTCGCTTCTGGTTTCTTACCCTGCGCTGCCAGAATATCGCCACGCCGGTCGGCGACCAATGCCGTGAAGTCCTTCGGAAAAGGACCTGAAACCTGCTGCAGGGCCTCGTCATAAGACTTCTTCTCAATCAGCAGCCCCGCCAGGCGCAACCGGGCAATGGCCTGATAGCCCTCATCAGAGGCTTTTTCAGCGACCCAATTCAGGGCCGCGCGCGATGCGTCAACATTGCCCTTGTCGTAATAAGCCTTTGCGGCCAGCAGTCCCGCCTGCTGGGCATAGGTTGTCCGGCCAAAACGATCTTTCATGTCGGCTAATGAGCGGTCGATTTTTGCCATGTCACCGGACTGCACAGCGCGCTCGACTTCGTCATACATGACCGAAGCCTGGGCTGCCTGGTTACGCTGCCAGTACTGGTATCCATTCCACGCGGCAAGGGCCCCGAGCACCACAATCAGGGCCCAGGTGATCATGTCACCGTACTGCTTCCAGAAGTGCTTGAGCTCGTCAAGCTGTTCCTGTTCTTCCAAATCGAGATGTTTTGCCATAAAAGTCTTTGTTCTGCCCCGGAAATGGTGCGGATTGAGTTGGGGTGATTGTAGAGGCGCCAGCCGGCGCTCCAAATGGCCGGTCTTGGCGGCTCAGCCGCGCAAGGTGTGGGCCCAGGCGGTGACATCCCTCAAGGGCTGGAGTGCCTGGGCCTGCAGGGCCTGGTCTTTTTCGCCCCGCAGGTGTTTGACGGCAACACAGCCCTGGGCAAGTTCGGTCTCGCCAAAAATCAAAGCGTAGCGCGCACCACTGCCATCAGCTTTCTTGAACTGGGACTTCATGCTGGCCATGCCATCGCCTGCACCGGCGTGCATCTGCACGTTGATGCCAGCAGCACGCAAGGCTTCGCAGGTTGCCATCACGGTTGGCATCATCTCGGCAGACGGAACGATCACGTAGACGTCGGGACCACTCACTGGCGGCAACACGCCCACCGCCTCAAGCAGAAGCAGCATTCGTTCCACACCCATGCCCCAGCCTACCGCAGGCGTTGGCTTGCCGCCAAGCTGCTCGAACAGGCCGTCGTAACGGCCGCCACCGCAAACCGTACCCTGCGAGCCAAGCTTGTCGGTGACCCATTCGAACACCGTGAGGTTGTAGTAATCCATGCCACGCACCAGGCGCGGATTGATGCGATAGGCCAGCCCCACTGCATCGAGTATCCGGCGCACCGCATTCAGGTGCGCTAGCGAGGCATCGCCAAGGAAGTCCATGAGCTGCGGCGCGGCTTCCACGACGGCCTGCATGGCAGGATTTTTGGTATCGAGAATGCGCAATGGGTTAGTGTGCAGCCGGCGCTTTGCATCTTCGTCCAGCATGCCGGCATGCGCCTCAAAGTACGAGATCAGTGCGGCACGGTGTGCCATCCGCTCGCCGGGCTGACCGAGGCTGTTCAGCTCAAGCCGCACATGCTCCATCGGGATACCCAGGTCGTGCAGCAACGCACGGCACATCAAAATTTGCTCCGCGTCCACGTCGGGTCCGGAAAAACCCAAGGCTTCGACATCGATTTGATGGAACTGGCGATAGCGCCCCTTCTGTGGTCGCTCATGGCGAAACAGCGGCACTGCCGACCAGACCCGTATTGGGCCGTTGTACAGCGCGTTGTGCTCGATCATCGCGCGCACAATACCGGCGGTGGCCTCAGGGCGCAATGTGAGCCGGTCGCCGTTCATCGAGTCGACAAAAGAATACATCTCCTTTTCGACGATGTCGGTCACCTCGCCAAGACCACGCACAAACAGCGCGGTCGGCTCGACGATCGGCGTGCGTACATTGGCGTAGGCATAGCGGGCCATCAACGCGCGCACCTTGGCTTCGAACCACTCCCAACGAGCCGACTCCGGCGGCAGGATGTCGTTCATCCCCTTGACGCCCGTCAGTTTTTCCATTTTGGCCACGGCGGATTTTTCTACCAGGCCGGCAGCTGCTTTTTCAACCATGGGTGTTACGCAGCTTCAGCGACGGTGTGCGTGCCAAAGCGTTTTTCAATGTAATTTTCAACAATGACCTGGAACTCCTGCGCAATGTTGTCGCCACGCAGGGTCAGTCTTTTTTCACCATCAATAAACACCGGCGCGGCAGGCGCCTCGCCGGAGCCGGGCAGGCTGATGCCGATATCGGCATGTTTGCTTTCACCCGGTCCATTGACGATACAGCCCATGACCGCGACCTTGAGCCCTTCGACGCCGGGATATTGTTTGCGCCAGACAGGCATCTGAGCACGCAGAAAGTCGTCAATTTGCTTGGCCAGCTCCTGGAAGGTCGTACTGGTGGTACGTCCGCAACCTGGGCATGCCGTCACACTGGGCACAAAGGTCCGCAAACCGAGCGCCTGGAGAATCTCCGACGCAATAACCACTTCCTGGGTGCGGGCCTCACCCGGTTGGGGCGTTAAGGAGACGCGAATGGTATCGCCAATGCCTTCTTGCAGCAGGATCGATAACGCCGTGGCAGAAGCCACTGTGCCCTTGGTGGCCATACCAGCCTCCGTCAGCCCCAGGTGAAGCACGTGATCTGTGCGCCGGGCCAATTCTCGATAGACCGAAATCAGGTCCTGAACACCGCTTACCTTGCAGGAAAGGATGATCTGGTGACGAGGCATTCCCATTTCTTCAGCGCGCCGGGCGGAGTCGATCGCGGACGTAATCAATGCTTCATACATGACCTGCCTGGCATCCCAGGGGACTGCACGCGCACTGTTTTCATCCATCAGGCTTGCCAGCAGCTCCTGATCAAGGCTGCCCCAGTTCACGCCGATACGCACTGGTTTTTTCCAGTGCATGGCCACCTCTATCATCTGGCCAAACTGCCGGTCACGTTTGTCGCCCTTGCCAACATTTCCGGGATTGATGCGGTATTTGGACAACGCCTCCGCGCAAGCGGGGTAATCCGTCAACAACCGATGGCCGTTGTAATGAAAGTCCCCTATCAGTGGAACGTCGATCCCCATCCGGTCGAGTTGCTCACGCACATGCGGAACAGCCTGCGCCGCTTCCGGCGTGTTGACGGTGATGCGAACCATCTCGGAACCCGCCAACGCCAGTTCCTTGACTTGAATCGCGGTGCCAATGGCATCCACCGTGTCGGTATTGGTCATGGACTGGACGCGCACCGGCGCATCGCCGCCGACAGTCAAAACACGGGCACCCCATGACACCTGTGACTGGAGGGAGCGCCGCGCTTTGGGAAAAGCGGACTCGATCGGAAGGCAACCCTTCGACATTATTTCACCTCAAATCGGGCAACATTGTCCCTGGCCACGCTGCTCAGATCAAAAGCCTGGCCGCGCACCTGCACTTGCGTCACATCTGCCTTACCCACCACGGCGGCCAGTGGCAACGCCCCGGACGCACCAGCGACCTCTCCGGCGGTCAGGGTACGGCGCAGCACAACCGTTCCCTTGGCATCCGTCACCTCCACCCAGGATTCGCCCCTGGCGCGAAAAGTCACGATACCCGCCGGTGCCGCTGGCGATACAGGTGCGGCAACACCACTTGGCACTGGCACCGGAGCAGGCTGAACGGCCGGACCAGGTAGAGAGGTAGTTGTCGTCACAGCAGGGCCGGCGGGAGAGCCGGCAACCGTGGCAGCCCCGGCGCCTGAAAAAGTATCATGACTCTGCTCTGTGGGAAAAACAGGCTTGGCGTCGTTTACCAATCCTCCGCCCGTCATCGCCACAGCTGCGGGCAGCGGTTTGGCGGCCTCGGCGCCGCCAGCTTGCATCTCGCTATCACTCTGACCCTTCGTGGCATCCGGCTTGATGACTGGCAGGAAAATCAATACCAGAGCACCAAGCAACAACGCCAGGCCGGCCAGCACTGCAGGCTTCGAAACCTGGGTCCACACAGCGGGCCGGGGACCTTCCCCTGGCGAGCGAAACGGTGCATTGATGCCAGCACCTTGGTATATCAGCTTGGGGGCGCTGGTTTGAGGCAAGCGTTCCAGCACAGGGGCCGCATCCAGTTTCAGGCTACGGCACACACTGGAAGCCAGGGCCCGAACAAAAACAGCATCCGGCAGCAAGTCAAAGCGATCCAGCTCCAGCGCCTCGAGTTTTTTTACCGGAACCTTCAAGGATACTGCGAGGGCCGCGATATGTATGCCTGCAGCCTCTCTTGCCTCACGAAGCAGTGTGCCTGCCGTGGGCTCGAAGTCAGTACCCCGGTCAACGCCAGACGCAGCCATTCCAGATATGGCCTCCCCAGCCGGCGCAACAACGTCAGCGTCACTCATTGAACGCCCCTTTGTCATAAGCAGCAGCCTCCCGGGACTGCGCAAAACGCTTTTTAAGCTGATCACCGAGCTGCCGTACCGAGTCTCGATTGTTTAATTTTCGCTCAACCTTGATGCCAAGCCAAAGTGTCTCTGCGTTGGCCAGATCGCTGTTGTTCAAGCGGCGAATGTAAAACTGGGCGCGCGTCACATCGCCGCGCTCATACAGTAGGTTCGCAAGGTTATAACCAATAATGGGATTACCCGCATCCAGCTCATAGGCTTGCATCAAGCTTTGCTCGGCTTCCACTCGCTGCCCCCCGCGAAGCTGGCAAATTCCCTGAGTCATCAGGGTTTTTGCCCTGCCGGCATAAGTTGGATTGGCGATCGCCTGGGTAAACCACCGAAGTGAATCGGTATAGCGACCCTGCTGGCACAAAAGCCAGCCGTAGTTATGAGCCACACCAGCGTCGCGAGGGTTCAGCGCAAGCGCACGACGAAAACTGTCCTCAGCCAATGGAATATCGTTAAGCCTCATATAAGCAAGGCCGCGCAAGTTGTACGCATCTGCAAATGTAGGATCGATTACCAGCGATTGCTTGATTTCATCCAACGCTACGGTAATCTGCCCCTGCTCGAAATATCCGGTAGCCAGTTCAAGCCGCAATCTCGCTCGCCGCCGCTGATCAGGCTCGTCTGATTCCGTGACAATGTCAGTCCGGTTACCCGAGGTCCCCGGAGTTCCGGCCTGATTGGCACACCCTGTGAGCAACACTACCAGCCAGCAGGCCGGCACCCAGATCATATTGGCGCGAAATCTCATGTACCCATCCCTTTGGCCACTACGACCTTGATTCCCCCGAGCATACCTTGCCGCTGCGCCGCCATGCGCTGATCTACACCTGTGCGGTCCTGCACATCGCCAGCCAGTTGCCCGCAAGCCGCATCAATATCGTCCCCCCGGGTTTTCCTGACGGTTGTCACAATACCCGCATCCATCAGGATTTTCGCAAATGCCATCACCTGCGGCATGTCAGAACGCTTCAAACCCGAAGCCGGAAATGGATTAAAGGGAATCAGGTTGAATTTGCAGGAGAGCCCCTTCTCTGCCTGGGTTCGAACCAGCGATACGAGCTGACGCGCATGCTCTGGCTGGTCGTTCACACCATCGAGCATGCAATACTCAAACGTGATGAAGTCCCGGGGCGCCGATGATTGATAGCGGGTGCAGGCCGCAAGCAGTTCGGATATGGGGTATTTTTTATTCAAGGGCACAAGGTTGTCGCGCAGCCCATCTTCCGGCGCATGCAGCGATACAGCCAAGGCTACCGGGCAGTCCCCGGCCAACCGGTCAATCATGGGCACAACGCCCGATGTCGATACCGTCACCCGTCGGCGTGATAGGCCATAACCATGGTCGTCAAGCATGACCTTCAGGGCTGGCAGGAGCTGCGAGTAGTTCTGCAGGGGCTCGCCCATGCCCATCATGACGACGTTGGAAATCACCCGTTCATCCCGACCTAGATGCTGCCGCAGGAAATGCTCGGCAAACCATAGCTGGGAAACGATCTCTCCCGTGGTCAGGTTACGGCTGAAACCCTGGTGACCCGTAGAGCAGAACCGGCAACCAACAGCACAGCCGGCCTGCGAGGAAATGCACAATGTTCCTCGATCGGTTTCCGGAATAAAAACAGTTTCAATGATATCGCCTGCACCGACATCAAATAACCATTTGATGGTCCCATCGGCGGAATCGTGGCGGGAAACCACTGTGGGGCTCACAACCTGGGCTGATCCTGTCAGCTTATCGCGCAGGGATTTTGCCAAATCCGTCATTTGCCCGAAATCTGCAACCCCTTTTTGGTGAATCCAGCGGAAAAGCTGCGTGGCCCGAAAGCGCTTTTCACCAAGCTGCCCACAAAAGGCTGCCAAACCATCCAGATCGTAGTCAAGAAGGTTGGCAGTCATCGCAGTAGAGAACCGACTGAGCTGCCCCAAGCAAGCGACGGCCCTGGCTGGGTGTAGCAAAGCATGGGGCGAGACATGGTTAACGCGAGTAAACGCTCATGCCGGGAAAGAAGAAAGCAATTTCCGCCTTGGCCGTTTCAGCGGCATCCGAACCATGGACGGCATTGGCATCAATGCTGTCGGCGAAATCAGCACGAATGGTGCCGGCGGCAGCCTTCTTCGGATCGGTAGCCCCCATCAAATCACGGTTTTTCAGAATGGCACCCTCGCCTTCCAGCGCCTGGATCATGACGGGACCGGAAATCATGAAGGAAACCAGGTCTTTGAAGAACGGGCGCTCTTTGTGCACCGCATAAAAAGCCTCAGCCTCGCCTTGTGACAAGTGAGCCATCCTGGCTGCCACAATCTTCAAGCCAGCAGCTTCAAAACGCGCATAGATTTGCCCAATGACGTTTTTTGCCACGGCGTCGGGTTTGATGATGGAGAGAGTGCGCTCGATTGCCATGAGATTTCCTTAACTTAAATTTTTTGGAGTCGTAAATTATTCAAAAATTTGAATAAAGCCCATGATTTTAACCTGTAGGCATATTGGCACAAATCAACCTTGCGGTTTGAGGTGCCTCTGCGGGGTCATCGATTTCCGCCGCGGCTCCCACCACCGCGATTACCGCCTCCCCGGTTTCCACCACCCGCACCGCCGCGGCGCGGTCCACCGGTACCGTTTCCGCCCGTACCACCGCCCCCGCGACGCTGCTGACCCTGGCCTTGCCCCTGTCGCTGCCGGGTAAAAGTGTCCGCACCGATATACCCAAATGAGGTTTTCATCGGATCGGGCTGCGCTCCGCCGGCAGTTTTGTCACCCCGGTCATCCCGCCTTTTTTGTCCCGGCACTCCATTGCCGTTGCCTTGCGGCTGGCCGGTCCGGAAACCACCACCAGGATTGCCACCCTGGTTACGCCCCTTGCCGCCGCGACGTCGGTTTCCACGGGGTGCAGAATCGTTGAGATTCAGCGGCGGTTGCAACTCATGTGGATCATGAGTCTCCTGATCGTCCCCCGATCCGCCTTGTACCGGCGCTTGAGATAGTTCGCTGTTTGGCGATGACGACCGCCCGCGGTCGCCGCGCTGGCGTTCGTTTCTGCGCGGTCCTCGCCTCGGTGGCTCAACCCCCTCTCCATGAGCGCCGGATGCCTGCGGCCCGCCCGGCACTGCGCGGGATTCGGAACGCGTCAAAGCGCTTGTCAGGGCCCAGATATCGCGCTCATCGAGTTCGACAAACGCGCCGCGCTTGAGGCCGCGCGGGAGAACCATGGCCCCATAGCGGATGCGAATAAGGCGGCTGACAGCGTGCCCCACTGCCTCAAACATCCGTCTGACCTCACGGTTACGCCCTTCGGAGATGGTGACCTTGTACCAGCAGTTGGCGCCTTCCCCCCCTCCGGCTTCAATGGAGCTGAACTGGGCCATGCCGTCATCCAGGTTCACACCTTCGAGCAAGCGTTTTTTCTCTTCGTTATTTAGCGCACCGAGCACACGAACAGCGTACTCACGCTCCAGGCCGAAACGCGGATGCATCAACTTGTTGGCCAATTCACCCGAACTGGTGAGTAGCAGAAGGCCCTCCGTGTTCAAGTCAAGGCGACCGACCGATTGCCATTTGCCCTGGAACAGCTTGGGTAAGCGGCGAAAGACGGTTGGACGGTTTTGCGGATCATCATGTGTGACGACCTCTCCGGTGGGCTTGTGATAGGCGATCACCCTTGGCGGCGGCGGGTCGATACGCACCCGGATTGGCTTGCCATTGACTTTGACCGTATCGCCAAACTGGATGCGTTGCCCTATATGGGCAGGCTCAGCATTGACCGAGATTCGCCCCTCCAGAATCAGTTGCTCCATCTCCAACCGGGAACCCAGTCCCGCCTGGGCAAGCACTTTGTGCAGCTTGGGGGTCTCGGGCTGGGGCGCCAGCACTCGCTTGGGCAGCGCCAACGCAACGTCTTCCTCATCAGCATCGAATTGCCCAGTCACGACATCCTCAAACCGGATGGCGCCAGGGGCTGGGACATTGCGGCCGGCGAGAGGCCGCGGCGCTGGAGTACGGATGGCTTGCGCGGGGCCGGACTCGGGGGGTGCGATTGCTTCCGGCAAATCTTGCACGGCTTGCTCCTCTATGAGCACCTTTTCCTGCGGCTCACGAGGTGTGTCCGCAGATTCGGAAGCAGGAGGGTCTTGTTGGGTCATGATTTACATTCGGGTGGGCTCATCGCCACCGGTCTCATTGTTCTCAAGAGGCCCGGTATCACTGTCGTCAGCGACCTGTGGTTGCGTGTACAAAGTTGGCGCTTCGGCGATCTCACCAATCTCAGGCTCTTCAGCCGTGCCTGACACGGGCTCCGGCACAGCAGGTTCCAGCCGCTCAACAGCTATACCATCCATACCCACCTCCGGCTTGCCCGCAAGTTCAGAGATGCCAAACTCTATCTGCTCGAGCATCGGAAGCTGATTCGGGCTGCTGTCCATCACGGGAAGCTGGTCCAGCGACTCGACCCCAAGGTCGTCAAGAAACTGCCGGGTGGTGGCATAAAGTGCCGGGCGGCCGACAGTTTCCCGATGGCCGATCACTTCCACCCACCCGCGATCTTCGAGCTGCTTGAGGATCATGCTGTTGATCGTGACCCCCCGGATGTCCTCCATGTCACCGCGCGTCACCGGCTGACGATAAGCAATGATGGCCAAGGTTTCCAGTGTGGCACGGCTATAGCGCGGGGGCTTTTCGGGGTGCAGCCGGTCCAGATATTCACGCATCTGCGGCCTGCTTTGAAAACGCCATCCCGTCGCCACGTGAACAAGTTCCACGCCACGACCAGACCAATCGCTTTGCAACTCCTCAAGCACCAGCTTGAGGCTGTCCGCAGTCAATACCCCGTTAAACAGAACCCCCATTTCGCGCAGGGGCAATGGTTGCTGCGCGCAAATAAGTGCTGTTTCGAGGACGCGTTTTGCATCCGTCGTATTCATGATTGTGGTCGTTCCGAAAAAAAGCGGAAAAAAGGGCCGGGAAAACGTGGGTTCGGCGCTTGGCGCGCAGGGCACCCAATACGCAATCTCCTGATCAGGATGCCATGGTGCAGGTAGCTGAAAACTACTGGATTTGATTGTATATCAGGCCCAAACCGGCGATGGCAGCCTGAAGGTCGGCTGGAGGGTCTGACCGGAACTCCATCACTTTGCCAGTCACCGGATGCTCGAATGCCAGTCGACACGCATGCAGCGCTTGACGGCCAAGCCCAGCAGCAGGAGCTCCCCCGTACAACTCGTCGGATACCAGGGGATGGCCAATGAAGGCCATATGGACCCGGATTTGGTGCGTGCGACCGGTGTGCAGCTTGCATTTGACCAGGCAGTGCTTACCGGCACTTTGAAGCAGCGACACCATAGTGGATGCCGGCTTCCCGGCGTTCTTTTCCAGGTTCACCACGGCCATTCGCAAACGGTTGCGTGGATCCCGCCCAATGGCAGCTTCTACCTGCCGGGTTTTCCCGCCCAGCCAGGCACCATGGGCCAGTGCGACATATTCCCGGCTCACGTCGCGGGCGGCGATCAGGCCGACCAACTGGTCCATCACCGTCCGCTGCCGGGCGACCACCATCAAACCGCTGGTGTCCTTGTCAAGGCGGTGAACAATGCCGGCGCGTGGCAGGAAGACGGCCTGCGGATCATGCGCCAGCAAGCCGTTCAACAAGGTCCCGCTCCAGTTGCCGGGCGCCGGATGCACAACCAGCCCCGCAGGTTTGTTGATCACCATCAGGCAAGCGTCCTCGAACACGATGTCCAGTTCCATCGCTTCAGGCCTGAATGCCTGGCTTTGCGGCGTTGGACGCAACTCAATGGCGAGTTCATCACCAGCTCGGACCTTCGTGGATGTTTTGGTGACTATAGAGCCGCCGAGTCTCACCATGCCGGAGTCGATCAACTGTTGAAGATATGTGCGTGAGAACTCGGGCACAATGGCGGCCAAAGCGCGGTCGAGACGGCTGCCATGGCTTTCGACCGGGACAGCTACCTGCCGCAACTCCACCTCGACAGCCGTATCGCCCTCCTCCAGAGCCTCATCCGGCACCTCCTCAGGCGCAATAGCGCCCGATATAATCAATTTGCTTTGTTCTGAATCAGTCATCAAGAAGGTCGATTGCAATGTTTTCCACCAAATTATCGGTTGTTCCCAATGCAATGCCGCTTTTTGCAGCCGTTTGCGCTTTGTCTTTTGTGATTGCCGGATGCTCGAGCACCCCTGCGCCCGACAAGACTGCTACATGGAGCCCGAACAAGATTTACGCCGAAGCAAAAGATGAAGCCAGCGGCGGGGCCTATGACAAGGCAATCCCGCTGTACGAAAAACTGGAAGGCCGTGCTGCAGGTACCCCCCTCGCCCAGCAAGCGCAGCTTGAGAAAGCCTATGCCCAATATAAGGGAGGAGAACAAGCTCAGGCTATCGCGACATTGGACCGGTTTATGAGACTGCACCCGGCCAGTCCGGCCCTGGACTATGCGTTGTATCTCAAAGGCCTGGTGAACTTCAATGACAATCTCGGTATTTTCGGGTTTATTTCCCGTCAGGATTTGTCCGAAAGGGACCAAAAAGCAGCCAAGGAATCCTTTGAGTCATTCAGGGACCTTGTGACCCGCTTCCCAGAGTCAAAATACTCGCCGGATGCCCGCCTGCGGATGAGCTATATCGTGAACTCGCTGGCCCAATCCGAAGTGCATGTCGCGCGGTACTATTACTCAAGGGGTGCCTACGTGGCGGCAATCAACCGTGCGCAGAGTGCAATCGCCGACTACCGCGATGTACCCGCATTGGAAGAGGCTATCTTCATTCTCTATAAGTCCTACGAAGCGCTGGGTATGGTCGAATTGCGTGACGATACCCGCCGTATCCTCGAAAAGAGCTACCCGCAGAGCGAATACTTGAGCAAGGGATTCAAGTCGGGAGACAATCCTTGGTACAAGTTTTGGTAAGAGCTTCCAGCCGGTCGAACAGCTCCTCCTCGGATGCCAACCGCCGCATCGGCGGAAGAGCTCTCAGCAAACGCCGCCCATAACCCATGGTTGCCAGGCGGCTGTCGCAGACCACCAACACCCCATGGTCACTTTCTCGGCGTATCAGGCGCCCGGCACCCTGCTTGAGGGCTACCGCCGCCTCAGGCAGAAAATAGTCGTTAAAAGCACTGCGTCCTTGTGATTCGAGAAGCTTTGAGCGCGCCTCTGCCAGCGGGTCGTTCGGAGGCGGAAAAGGCAGCTTGTCAATGACAACCAATTGCAGCGCGTCGCCTGGCACGTCAATGCCCTCCCAAAATGACGCCGAAGCCACCAGCACGCAGCCTTTGCCGCCATTGGCATTGCCTTCACGGAAACGTTCAATCAGCACACGCTTGGGCATGGCACCCTGAACCAGCACCTCCATGTCCGGCGAATCCAGAAAAACGTCTCTGAGTGCATCACCAATGGTGCGCAAAGCCCGCAGCGTGGTCGTCAAAACCATGGTGCGCCCCCCGAGATGCCTCGACCATCTGGCGGCAGCTTCGGCGACTTTCATGGTGTGAGCAGGATCTCCCGGTTTGGGGAACACCTCAGGCACATATAACGCCGCCTGCCTCTCGTAATCAAAAGGACTTCCTACCCGCAAGACCTCGGCATCTTCCAGCCCGCAAGGCTTGGTAAACCAGCTGAGCTTGTCGTCATCTCCCAGTGTGGCAGAAGTGAATATCCATGACTTTGCGGAACCGGCGGACGCACCCAGCACTTTGCTTTTCACCGCCTTCGAAATATCCAGCGGCGACTCGACCAGCCGGAGCTGGGTTCCCACGTCAGCCCAGCGCACGCAGCCCGCCTCGCATGTGTGAACGAAGCGCTGGGCGCGTTCCGCCAGCTCCTCGGCACGCTCATGGAGGCGAACGAAATCAGGCGCGATTTCACTGACCGTATCCAGGGCGGCACAAGCCCGCTCGCAAGACGTGTGAATGACTTGCAACGCACTGTTCCACTCAGCCGCATTCAACCCCTCCGGAGACTCACCCACCCATCGCAGTTTGGTTCCTGGGTACTGTTTCCCGGCACATAGACGCAACTCCCGCGCAGCGTGCTCGACGGCCGACACCACCTCCTGCCAGTCCACCAGCCCGCGGGCCAGCTGCAGGCCGGTTGCCAGCATGTCCCGTGCAAAATCAAGAAGCTGGCCCGTGGTGAGGTTTGTTCCCAGAAATTGCACGCCGGTCTCGTTGAGCTGATGCGCTTCATCGAAGATGGCAATGCGCACGGAAGGCAGCAATTCAGCGACGCCGGATTCGCGCACCGCCAAGTCGGCAAAGAACAGGTGATGGTTGATCACCACCACGTCGGCGGCCATGGCTTCCCTGCGGGCCAGATTCACATGACAGGCCCGAAAACGCGGACAGGTGGCGCCCAGGCAGTTCTCACGGGTGGAGGTCACCAGCGGAATCATCGGCGAACGTTCGTCCAGGCCAGGGAGTTCGGCCAGGTCGCCGGTGCGCGTAATCTTGGACCATTCCTCAATTTTGGCCAGGGCGCGCACGGAAACGCCGTCGGGCAAATAAGCCTCCTGGCGCGCCATTTCCATGCGGTGCAGGCACAGGTAGCTGCCCCGGCCCTTGAGAAGCGCCATACTGACGGGAAGACCCAGCGTCTCCACCAGTCGCGGCAAATCACGACCGAAAAGCTGGTCCTGCAAGGCCTTGGTCGCTGTCGACAACAACACGCGCTCGCCGCTTAGCAAAGCGGGGACCAGGTATGAAAAAGTTTTACCTACGCCGGTACTGGCCTCGACCACCAAGGGGTATGCTCCCTCGATTGCACGCGCCACGGCCAGAGCCATTTCAGTCTGGCCGCTGCGGGGCACGAAATGCTCCGCGGCGCGCGACAGGACACCGCCCGGCGCAAAGGCCTCTTCTACTTCTATCGCAAGGGTCATCAAGCAGGCTCTGGGGGATCCAGCGACAGCTCAAGCTGTGCAATCTGGTCACGAAGCTGCAGGCGCCGCTTTTTGAGGCGCCTGAGCAACAACTCATCAATGGGAAAGGCGTGCGCGGTCAGGTCCACCAGCGCATTGAGATCGGCGTGCTCCATTTTGAGTTCGATCAGCTGGCGTTCCGGAGAATGTAAATTTAAGTCCAAGGTTTTTTGTCCGTACACGCTGCTTCGCTTGATAATACGTCGATTGCGACCATAAATCGAGCCTCGCGCTTGAACGACCACACAATGTCCAAAGGTTATCGAATCACAGCGTCCACCGGTATCCATAAAGGCGATCGGGACTACCAGCAGGATCAGGTCAATCTGTTCAGTCACTCACGCATTCCCGGCTGCATGCTGGGTATCGTGGCTGACGGTATGGGAGGCCGTAGCGGAGGGCGCAAGGCCTCCGATCAGGTCATGTTGACGGCCAAGCAGCTTTTTGAGCGCTATGCCCCGGAAACGGATGATGCGCCTGCGATGCTCAAGCAGGTCATTGAAGAAGCCCATATCGTCATCAAACTGACTGCGATCTCGGCCGAGCAGGAACCGCACAGCACGCTGGCAGCATTTCTGATCAACCCGGGCGGGGACTGTCACTGGGTACATACCGGCGACTCAAGGATTTACCATTACCAGGGCAGCAAGCTTGTGCACAGGACGGTTGACCATTCGTATGTGCAGACCCTGGTGGACAAAGGCGAGATTACCGAGGAAGAAGCCAATGTCCATCCGCAGTCGAACATCCTGATGGGCTGCCTGGGCACTGAAGATGCGCCACCTATTACCCACCATTTCATCCCGCAACTCCGGCCTGAAGACGTCCTGCTGGCTTGCAGTGACGGAGTTTGGCACTATTTCAGCACCAGTGAAATGGGCTCGGCCCTGTCAATGCTGTCACCTCGCGAGGCAACTGAGTTCCTGATCCAGAAAGCAAGATCCCGCGCAAGAGGCGGCGGTGACAACCTCTCGCTGGTAATCGTCAAACTCGAACCTCTGGGTTGAGTTCCGCACGGTAGTTCAAAACCAGGCTTACTCCGGCAAAGGCAGCGGCTTCGCCGGGGGTTTGGTTTGTTTCAGGCGGTCACGCTCATGCTGCGCCTTGCGCTCCTGAGCCTCCTTCTGACGGTCACTGAATTTTTTGGCTTCTTCCGCAGCCGTGGCCTGCTTGTCGAGCCGGTCCTGGACCCGTTCCTGGCTACCCTTTATCTTGGCAGCGTTGGCGTCGCTGCTGCCTTGCTCTGCGGCCTTGGCTGCGCCACGGTCCTCGGCTTTCTTTTTCTCCCGTTCAAGACGGGATTGGGAGTCTGCTAGGGCCTTCGCCCGGCGGTCTGCGGCCTCCTGCTGCTTTTCAGCTGACGATTTCTCTTCCGTTTTGCGGATCTGCTCTGCCCCTTTGATGCGGCGCTCCTCGTCATTGAGCGACAACTCCTGCCGGCGAAGGTCTGCCATGGCTTCGCGCCGCCGGTCATTGACTTTTCCCAGGCAGCTGTTGACGGCAAACCGGTCGTAGCAGGCTGCATCCTCAGCCAAAAATCCTGCTTCCAGCCTGTTGCGTTCGGCGCTGATTCTCGTCCGCTCGGCATCAATGCTTCGCATCTGGTCAGCGGGTGCAGCCGTCTCGACCGTGGACTGCGCATTCGCGAGCACGCTTAAAGCGATGAGAAAACAGGCGGTAACCAGATGCTTCATGTGAGTGTTGTATCCACGTTTCTGCGTTCAAGCGCCAGGAATTCCTTTGACTGCATTTCGTTGAGCCGGGAAACCGTACGGGGGAATTCGTGTACCAGCGGCCCCTCGGTGTACAACGCCTCAGGAGCGACTTCTGCCGACATGATCAACTTGACCCGGCGGTCATACAGCACATCCACCAGCCAGGTAAACCGCCGTGCCTCCGACGCCATACGCACCGGCATATGCGGTACATCGCTTAGCAGCACGGTATGAAACTGCGTGGCTATTTCCAGGTAATCGTTTTGCGAACGCGGACCACCGCACAGCGTCTTGAAGTCAAACCAGACGACTCCCCCCGCCTTGCGCCTGGCCTGGATTTGCCTGGACTCAATCTGCAATACCGGGTTCTCATCCTGAGACTCTGCCAGCGCATTAAAAGTTTCAGTCATTTCAGCATCGGCCTGAAGGCCTAGCGGGGTGTGATAGAGCTTCGCCTGGGCTAACGTGCGCCCGCGGTAGTCCGTCCCATTGTCAACACTGATGACCTCCAGCCTCGCCTTCAGCAATTCAATGGCAGGCAGAACACGGTCGCGATGCATGCCATTCGGATACAGCTCGTCCGGCTGAAAGTTGGAAGTTGTGACAAAGCCAACCCCATTGTCAAACAGCGCCGACAACAGACGGTGAAGAATCATCGCGTCGGTGATGTCCGCCACATGAAACTCGTCAAAGCAGATGAGCCGGTATCGCTTCGCAATGCGCCGACCGAGTTCGTCCAGCGGATTTGCCGTACCCTGAAGGTCCTGCAACTCCCGGTGCACCTCGCGCATGAACTCGTGAAAGTGCAGCCGTACCTTGCGCCTGAGTGGGACAGCCCCGAAAAAGCAGTCCATCAAGAAGCTTTTCCCCCTGCCGACGCCTCCGTACATGTACACGCCACGAGGGACATCAGGCCGGTTTATCAGCTTCTTGATGGCATTGGAGCGCTGCTCCTTGAACGCCGCCCACTCAGAGGCACAACGCTCAAGCGCTTCGACTGCCCGCAACTGGGCAGGATCGCTTTGATAGCCCCGCGCCGCAAGTTCGGCGTCATACGCCGAGCGCACCGGTTGATTCACCGACTTCTTGCCTGCGTGCTCAGAAATTCAAGGTGCGCTTGTCGACCGCCAGCGCAGCTTCCTTGGTCGCCTCGCTCAATGACGGATGGGCATGGCAAATACGCGCAATGTCTTCGCTGCTGGCGCGGAATTCCATGGCCACCACGCATTCGGCGATCAGTTCGCTGGCCATCGGGCCGACGATGTGCACGCCGAGAATTTCATCCGTCGCGGCATCGGCCAGCATCTTCACCATGCCAGTCGTGTCACCCAGCGCGCGTGCGCGGCCATTGGCCATGAACGGGAAAGTCCCTGCCTTGTACGCCCGACCGGCAGCTTTGAGTTGCTCTTCGGTCTGCCCCACCCAGGCGATTTCAGGATTGGTGTAGATCACCCAGGGGATCGTATTGAAGTTGACATGCCCATGCTGCCCGGCAATGCGCTCGGCAACCGCAACGCCCTCTTCCTCGGCCTTGTGCGCCAGCATGGGCCCGCGTACCACGTCACCGATAGCCCAGACATTGGGCAGGCTGGTCTTGCATTCGTCATCCACCACCACGGCGCCGCGCTCGTCGAGCTTCAGGCCAACGGCTTCAGGGTTCAGGCCCTGGGTGTTGGCTACCCGGCCAATGGAGATGATGAGCTTGTCCACTTCCAGGGTCTGGGCTTCGCCCTTGGCATCGGTGTAGGCAACACTCACACCTTTCTTGCCGCTCTTGATCTCGCCGACCTTCACGCCGAGCGCGATTTTCAGGCCCTGCTTGTCGAATGCCTTCTTGGCTTCCTTGGCGATCTGCTGATCAACCGCGCCCAGGAACGTCGGCAGGCCTTCCAGTACCGTCACGTCTGCACCCAGGCGGCGCCAGACCGAGCCCATTTCCAGGCCGATCACCCCGGAGCCGATCAGGCCCAGCTTCTTGGGAACGGCGCCGATGCGCAGTGCTCCGTCATTCGACAGGATGTTTTCCTCGTCAAATGGCGCGCCCGGGAGCGCGCGGGCGTTGGAACCCGTGGCCACGATGATGTGCTTGCCGGAGATGGTTTCCTCAGCGGCACCAGCGACCTTGACGTCATAGAGACCCTCTTTGGCGGCGACAAAGGAGCCACGGCCGTGAAAAAAGGTGACCTTGTTCTTCTTGAACAGGTAGACGATGCCGTCGTTGTTCTGCTTGACGACAGTGTCCTTGCGGGCAAGCATCTTCGTGACATCCAGGCCCAGGCCCTTGACCTCAATGCCATGATCGGCAAAGTGGTGGCTGGCATGGTCGAAATGTTCGGACGATTGCAGCAACGCCTTGGATGGAATGCAGCCGACGTTGGTGCAGGTGCCACCCAGGGCCGGGCCGCCTTTGGCGTTCTTCCATTCGTCGATACAGGCAACGTTGAAACCCAGTTGGGCGGCGCGAATCGCGGCAATGTAACCGCCGGGGCCGCCACCGATGACGATGACGTCGAATTGTTTAGACATGTTTCTTTATTCCTTCTTGAGTTCAAACGCCCCCGCGTGGAGGACGATTCCAAATACACCGGTGCGCGCCAGCAGGCTTTCCTGCTGGGGACCATCGCGGCCAATTTTCACGGTCGTTCCGGGCGTGGTCTTGCAGACAAACAGATGCCTGGCATCGAGGCATTCAATTCCGCCGGCGGCATGCAGCGCGGCCCAGCCGAAGCCCTCATACTCCTCCGCGAGAAAGCGGCGCAGGAATACGGTCTCCGCAGGGGTCCGCACATCGGCAATGGTCCAGCGGACCAGGTCCGACTGGTATTTTTCAACCAGCTTCCCCGGGTCAGCATCCGGCACCTTCGCCAGTACCAGCCGGGACCCCGCCTGCGAAACACTGACCCACTGCAACCCGTAGTGGCCGCTCCAGTTGTCGCCAACCGGCGCCGCAGCCACGGCAAGGCCCACGCTCAACGTGCAGGCCAGGCAGGCGACGAGGCGGCGCATCGACAGCCTTAGATGTCGAACAGCAGACGTGCAGGATCTTCCAGCGCTTCTTTCATCGCCACCAGGCCCAGCACGGCTTCACGACCGTCGACGATGCGGTGGTCATAGCTCATGGCCAGGTAGTTCATCGGGCGCACCACGATCTGGCCGTTTTCGACCACGGCGCGGTCCTTGGTCGCATGCACGCCCAGGATCGCCGACTGCGGCGGGTTGATGATAGGCGTGGACAACATGGAGCCGAAAACACCGCCATTGGAGATCGAGAAAGTACCGCCGGACATTTCTTCAATGCCCAGCTTGCCGTCGCGTGCCTTGGCACCGTATTCGGCAATCTTCTTCTCGATGTCGGCAAAGCTCATCTGGTCTGCATTGCGCAGAATGGGCACCACCAGGCCGCGCGGGGAACCGACGGCGATGCCGATGTCGAAGTAGCCGTGGTAAACGATGTCATTGCCGTCAACCGATGCGTTGAGCACGGGGTACTTCTTCAACGCATGCACAGCGGCCTTGACGAAGAAGCTCATGAAGCCGATCTTCACACCGTGTTCTTTTTCAAACTTCTCCTGGAAGCGCTTGCGCATTTCCATCACCGGCGCCATGTTCACTTCATTGAACGTGGTCAGGATGGCGTTGGTGGCCTGCGATTGCAGCAGGCGCTCGGCGATACGCGCGCGCAGGCGGCTCATGGGCACGCGCTGCTCAGGGCGGTCACCAAGATCGGAAGGTTTGGCGGAAGCAGCAACCTGCGGCAAGGCCGCAGTAGGCACGCCTGTGGGAATGGCAACAGCAGCGGCCGGCTTGGCACCGCCAGCAGCCGCACCGAGGACGTCGCCCTTGGTAACGCGGCCATCCTTGCCGGTTCCAGGCACCGAACCAGCGGCAAGGTTGTTGTCGGCCATCAGCTTGGCTGCAGCCGGCATGGGAACGCCAGCCATGGAGCCACCGGCTGCGGGTGCAGGCGCGGAGACAACAGCAGCGGCAGGTGCTGCAGCGGCCGCTGCAGGAGCAGCGGCACCCGCTTTGCCTTCGGTGTCGATCCGGGCAATCACCTGATCTGACACCACCGTGCCGCCGTCCGCGACGACCAGCTCGGTCAGCACGCCGGCGGAAGGCGCCGGCACTTCCAGCACCACCTTGTCGGTTTCGATCTCAATCAGGATTTCATCCACGGCGATTGCATCACCGACTTTTTTCTTCCACTGCAGCATGGTGGCCTCGGCCACGGACTCGGACAACTGGGGGACTTTGACTTCTACGATAGCCATGTTGATTCTTTCGGGTTCGTTCTTGTATTCGTGTTCTTGGTTCGGGAAGGGGCGACCTTACTTGGTCAGCACAAAGCCCTTGAGCTTGGCAAACGCGCCGTCCACCAGCGCCTTTTGCTGCTCCTGGTGCAGGTGCGAATAGCCCACAGCCGGTGATGCCGAAGCAGCACGGCCGGAATAGCCCAGTTTTTGACCTTCGAACATGTTCTCGTGGATGTAGTGCTGCACAAAGAACCAGGCACCCTGATTTTGTGGCTCGTCCTGGCACCACACGATGTCGGTGGCGTTCGGGTACTTTTTCAGCTCGGCCGCAAAAGCCTTGTGCGGGAACGGATAAAGCTGCTCAACACGAATAATGGCCGTATCGTCAATGCCCTTTTCTTCACGCTTCTTGGCCAGGTCGTAATACACCTTGCCCGAGCACGCGATGATGCGCTTGACCTTGTCTGCCTTCTTGTTGATGTCATCCTTGGTCTCGGGGATGATGGTCTGGAACCCACCCTTGGTGAATTCGGACAGCGGCGAGGTGGCGTCCTTGTTACGCAGCAGCGACTTGGGCGTCATGATGACCAGCGGCTTGCGCAGGTTGCGCACCATCTGGCGGCGCAGCACGTGGAAGATCTGGCTGGCGGTCGTCGGTTGCACCACCTGCATGTTGGTGTCCGCCGACAGCTGCATGAAACGCTCCAGGCGTGCCGAGCTATGCTCCGGGCCCTGGCCTTCATAACCGTGCGGCAGCATCAGGGTGATGCCATTGACGCGGCCCCACTTGACTTCGCCCGAGGCGATGAACTGGTCGATCACGACCTGCGCGCCGTTGGCGAAGTCGCCGAACTGGGCTTCCCAGATCACCAGCGTGTTCGGATCATTCGAGGCATAGCCGTATTCAAACGCCAGCACGGCCTCTTCCGACAGGATGGAGTCGATGACAACGAACGGAGCCTGGTTGTCGGCCACGTTCTGCAGCGGCACATAGGTACCGGTGTCGAACTTTTCGCGATTCTGGTCGTGAATGACGGCATGGCGGTGCGTGAACGTGCCGCGTCCGCAATCCTCGCCCGACAGGCGCACCGGGTAGCCACTTGCCACCAGTGAGGCAAACGCCATGTGCTCGCCCATGCCCCAGTCCACAGGGACGTCGCCGCGGCCCATGGCTGCGCGGTCGTCATACACCTTCTTGACCAGCTGATGCGGCGTCACGGTCGCGGGGATGGCCGTGATCTTGTCGGCAAGGCGCTTCCACTCGGCCATCGGGATCGCGGTGTCACCGGCATCGGTCCACTTCTTGCCCAGGTAAGGCACCCAGTCAACCGCATACTTGCTCTTGAAGTTGGTGAGAACCGGATCAAACGTGCTCTTGCCGGCATCCAGCGCGGCGCGCGTGGCCTTGACCATGTCGTCGCCCAGGGTGTCGCCCATGCCCTGCGCCGTCAGTTTGTCGGCGTACAGGCGGCGGGTGCCGGGGTGCTGTGCAATTTTCTTGTACATCAGCGGCTGGGTCAGCGCAGGCGTGTCCTGCTCGTTGTGGCCCAGCTTGCGGAAGCAGATGATGTCGACCACGACATCCTTCTGGAACTCCATGCGGAACTCGAGGGCCAGCTGGGTAGCCAGCACCACGGCTTCCGGGTCATCGCCATTGACGTGCAGCACCGGCGCTTCAATCATCTTGACGACGTCGGAGCAGTACAGCGTCGAGCGGCTGTCGCGCGGGTCGCTGGTGGTGAAACCGATCTGGTTGTTGATCACGATGTGCACCGTGCCGCCGGTGAAATAACCGCGGGTTTCGGCCAGCGCCAGCGTTTCCATCACAACGCCCTGCCCTGCAAAAGCGGCATCACCGTGCACCAGCACCGGCAGCACCTGCAGGCCTTTGGGGTCGGCACGGCGATCCATGCGGGCGCGCACCGAGCCTTCAACCACGGGGTTGACGATTTCCAGGTGAGAGGGATTGAAAGCCAAAGTCAGGTGGACCGGGCCGCCAGGGGTGGTCACGTCGGAGCTGAAGCCCTGGTGGTACTTGACGTCGCCGCTGGGCAGGTCTTCAGGTGCGGTGTGGTCGAATTCGGCGAACAGGTCGGCGGGGACTTTGCCCAGGGAATTGACCAGCACATTCAGGCGGCCGCGGTGGGCCATGCCGATCACTATTTCCTGCACGCCCTTGATACCGCCCTGCTGGATCAGCTCGTCCATGCAGGCGATGAAGCTCTCGCCGCCTTCGAGCGAGAAGCGCTTCTGGCCGACGTACTTGGTGTGCAGGAAACGCTCCAGGCCTTCGGCTGCAGTCAGCCGGTCCAGGATGTGGAGCTTCTTTTCCTTGGTGAAATTGGGTTTGCTGCGAATCGATTCGAGCTTTTGCTGCCACCAGCGCTTGTGGTTCTGGTCGGTCGCGTACATGTACTCGGCGCCAATCGTGCCGCAGTAGGTTTCGCGCAGCGCGTTCATGAGCTCGCGCAGGCTCATGGTGTCTTTGCCGAAGAACGTGTTGCTGGTGTTGAACACGGTTTCCTGGTCGGCGTCGCTGAAACCGTAGAAAGACGGCTCCAGTTCGGGAATTTTGTCGCGTTCGGCACGCTTGAGCGGGTCCAGGTCGGCCCAGCGTGCGCCGACGTTGCGGTAGGCGGCGATCAGTTGCTGGACGGCCGTGCGCTTGCGGCCCATTTCGGAGTCGGCGCCGCTGGCGACCACAACTTTGGTCTGGCCCTGCTTGGCGCGCTCGGCAAAGGCGTTGACGACCGGCAGATGCGGAACGTCTTTGGCATTGCTGCCGTCGACGGCGGGAACGTGCTGGAGTGCGTCGAAATACTCGCGCCAGTTGTCGGGCACGCTGCCAGGGTTGGCAAGGTAGTTTTCGTACATCTCTTCGACATAGGGCGCGTTGCCGCCGAAGAGATAGGTGTTGCCTTGATAGGCAGAATAGACAGACGATGCTGCCGGGTTGGAACTCATATCCGCTGACCTCCGTTTCCCTTTGGGAAACATTAGCTGGTTAAAGCTTGTTAATTAACCTTCCGCAACACGGCTGGACCGATTAGCGGATGCGACTGTGGCAGGAAGGGCCTTCAGAAACAACCCAGATTGTGCCACCGAACTGTGACAGCGGAAAGACGGTGCTCATGACCATACCCGAAAAGGCCATCGCTTCTACGCACGCCCAACGCTCCCACATACCTCTTACATGCTCTCACATGCTTCGAAGCTACTGCTGCATTTGGGGGCGGAAAGTCAGGCGGCAAGACCCGGGTTGCCGGCCACGCCCACAAGCCGCGGGGTGTTGGGTTTGACAGGTTGAATGACCTTTTTGGCCTTCAGATAGCTTTCCACCACCTCCCAGACCGGGGGGCCGGCATTTTTGCTGGCCTCGGCCACCGGTGCCCAGCCGGCCACCTTGTAAGTCTTGCCGGCTTCGATGGGCTTGCCGCCCAGACGCATGTCCTGGATGCGTTCACCCATTTTGACGCCGGGCTCGCAGGTGTAGGTCAAACCGCCCACACGCACCATGTCGCCGCCCTGCTGGTAATACGGATCGGGGTTGAACAGGTTGTCGCCCACGTCCTCCAGGATGGTCTTGATCATGTCGCCGCGCATGTCCGTCAGCGTGGTCCAGGGATACGTGATCGCAGTCTGGTCCATCACGTGCTCGCGCGTGATGGCCTGGCCGGGCAGCAGAGAGGTTCCCCAGCGGAATCCGGGTGAAAACGCGATCTCGGCGCCGCGCACATTCATCAGCGCGTCCAGGATCAGCTGGTCAAAGCTGCCGTTGAAGTTGCCGCGGCGGTACAGCGTGCCTTCCGTCACCGCCAGTTTTTCACCCAATTTGGCGGTGTAAGGCGCCCTCACCTTGTCGATCAGCGCATTCATGGCCGCATCGGCCGGCAACAGATTGGCAAACACCGGCAGCAGCCGGTAGTTGAAACCGGCCACCTTGCCGTCCTTGACGTCGAGGTCCAGCACGCCCAAAAACTTGCCGTTGCTGCCCGCGTTGGTCACGATGGTCTGGCCGCCGGGGTTTTTGACGATAACAGGCACCGGCACGCCGTCGTGGGTGTGGCCGCCCAGAATGGCGTCGATTCCCGTGACGCGCGAGGCCATCTTCAGGTCCACATCCATGCCGTTGTGGCTGAGCAGCACCACGGCTTGCGCTCCTTTGGCACGCGCCTCATTCACCGTTTCCTGCATTTCGCTTTCGCGGATGCCGAAAGTCCAGTTCGGTGTGAGCCAGCCAGGATTGGCAATCGGTGTGTAGGGAAAAGCCTGGCCGACGATGGCAACAGGCACGCCATTCATTTCCTTGATGACGTAGGGCTTGAACACCGGGTCGCCAAAGTCGCTGGTTTTGACGTTTTGCGCAATAAAGTCAACCTTGCCGGCAAAGTCCTGCTCGACGATCTTCTTGATGCGCTCTTCGCCATAGGTGAAGTCCCAGTGGCCGGTCATCACATCCACGCCCAGCAGTTTGGCCGCATCCACCATGTCCTGGCCTTGCGTCCAGAGCGCCGTGGCGCTGCCCTGCCAGGTGTCGCCGCCATCCAGCAGCAAGGCGCCAGGGCGGCCGGCCTTCAGCTGCTTCACCAGCGTCGCCAGATGCGCGAAACCGCCCACCTTGCCATACTGGCGCGCGGCCCGCTCAAAGTTCAGGAAGGTCAGCGCATGCGCCTCGGGCGTACCCGACTTCAGGCTGGCGGCCTTGAGCAGATGTTCGCCCACCAGGTGCGGCGCCTGCCCGCGCATCGCCCCCACACCCAGGTTGACGGAGGGTTCGCGGAAATAGATCGGCAGCAGCTGGGCATGGCAATCGGTCATGTGCAGCAGATGCACATTGCCGGTGCGCGGCAGCTCGTACAGGCTTGCAGCCTGGGCGGCGCCGGCCTCGCGCAAAGGGAAACCGGCAGCCAGCGCAGCGGCCATGACACTTGCAAACTCTCGACGGGACAGGTTCATGGCGTTGGTCATCCTGCCCGGTGTGCCAGGCACTCTCTCAGGTTGCTATTAATTCAGGAGCTGCTTGCGCCCGTCGTTATTGGCCTGGAGGCCGAAAATACTCAAATTATTTGTTGATGGGCGAGTTCGGGTCCAGCAGCAGCGCCATCACGTCGCGGATCTGCTGCTCGTTCAGGATGGCGGCATGGCCAAACCGCGGCATGTCGGAGCACGCGTTGTAAGCCTTGGCGTTCCACAGCTTGCCCCAGGTGTACTCCACGATGGGCTTGCTCTCGGGCGAAGCCGGGTTGCTCACGCCACGCAGCTTGCCGTAGTTGTAAAGACTGGGGCCGATGGAGCCGAAAGACAGCTCGGCCTTGCTGATCTGGTGGCAGTTGTAGCAGCTGCCGCCATTGGCTTCGCCGGGCTTGTCGCTCCAGGTCAGGCCGCGGCCGTTCTGCGCAATTTTTTCGCCTTCGCTCCAGCTGCCGAGGTACTTGCCATCGGAAGGCAGTTTCACGGTTTTGAGGTTGGCTTCTTCAACGGCTTTGGCTGCTTTTTCCTCCAGCGGCTTGCCGGCTGCTTCCGAGCAAGCCTGGTTGGATGCGTCCAGCGTCAGGCGGTCCATCTTCGCGATGCCCTGCTCGCGGAAAGAGCTTTTCAGCACCTGCTGGGTGGCTTCGTCTACCTCCTGCGCCGTGGGCGCAATGGCGCAACTGGACAGGAAAAAGGCCGTCAATGCCAGGCAGGCGGAAGACAGGGCGGCTTTGGTGTATATCGTGTTCATCAGTTCTCTCCTGCCTGATTAGCGTTTGAGGGCCGGCGCAATGGAGGCGCCGCCCTTGCTGTTGACGCCCATGTACACGCCCAAGGCGATGGTGGCGTCGGAGGCGTAACCCGGGAAGGGGAAACGTTGCTGGCGATAGCAGTCGTTCAGGCGGCGCTGCATGCTCCACAAGTCGCCGCTGGAGACGCGGTAGGCCGGCCAGGCGCCAAAACCGTTGCCGGCGCCGGGCTGTTTGGTCAGGTTGGGCAAATCCTGCAGCCGCACACGTTTGTTGTCTTCACCATGGCACGATGCACAGGAAAAGTCGTAAGGCCCGCCGCGCAGGTAAAACACCTTCTTGCCGACTTCGTACATCAGCTTTTCCTTGGCGTGCGACTGCGGCACGTTAAAGGTCATATCGCGCGATTCACCCGAGATATAGGCCACCAACGACTCGATGGACTTCTGCTCGCCCGCGCCGAAAGGAGTTTTGGCGATCTCGGCAGCATTAAAACCCTGCAGCTGCTCCATACAGGTCAGCAGGCGCGACTCCATGTCCTGCACCCGCTGGGTATCGGCAAAGAAGCGCGGCAGCTCGACAAACGCCCCCTTCACCACGCCCGGGCCCTTGCCCAGGTCGCATTTTTCAAGCGAGGCATTTTTGGGGCCGCGCGCCTGTTTCCAGAGTGCCTCGCCACGGGCTTCGTACAGCTCGGCCGGGTTGCCGTCAGCCAGCATGGCGCGGTATTCGGCAATACCTTCAGCAGTGCTCTTCTGCGCCGCTGCAGGCAATGACAAGGTGGCCATGGCGGCCAGGGCCGCCAGCCCAAACAGGCTCAACTTCATCGTGGACTCCTCAAATATCGTTGTGGGGCAGCCAATGTGCCGCATCGGGAAAACGGCCGGGATTCAGGCAACAACGGCTTCGTCGGTGCGCTTGTCGCCGTGGTTGTCGACCCAGCTGACCGCGATCTTGTCGCCGGCCTTGCCGCCCTTGAAGCTGAACTGCACAAAAGGGTTCTTGGACACGGCCGTGCCCCACTGCGCGCTCATCACGGTCTTGCCGTTCCAGGTGGCGCTGATGTTCTGGATAAACCAGGCCGGGACGGTCTTGCCGGCCGCGTCCTTGCGCTGACCGCTTTCCATTTCGTGACTCACCAGCACGCGCACGGTGGTTTTATCGCCTTGGGCCTGTGCCCGGATTCGCATCGGTTCTGACATTTTTTTCTCCTGATTTCAAGGGTTGAGGTGGTGATCGGGTGCGAGCGGCTTAACCGCCGCAGCCTCCGAGCGTGACCTTCACTTCCTTGACCGCATAAAAGTACTTGTCACCGGCCTTCGCCAGCGCGTAAACATTGGATGACTGGCCCATCTTGATGTTGGTCGAGACGTTGGCATCGGTGCCGGCGGGAATCTCGAACATGGCGGCGAGCGCGCTGGGGTTCTTTTCGACAACAAGCGCAATTTGCGTGGTGTTGGCAATGTTGCTTTGCGCGCCGACACGCACCACATTGCCGTTCTCGGCAATTTCGGGCGCCTGCAGCAGCAGGTCCTTGCTTTCAACCGGAGCGCTGGTCGCGCCCATGGCTTTGGCGGCATCAGCCAGGGACTTGCTGTCAAAAGCGGCCTTGTTCCAGCCTGGCGCGTTTTGCGCGTGGGCCGGGTTCAGCCCGGTGGCCGCTACCAGCACCAGCGCAGTGGCGCCAGAACTGCTGGCCAGAAAATCACGACGTTCCATGGTGAACTCCTTTTTTATATAACTTGAATGTCTGAAAAACTAACAACTATTGGACACAAAAACGTCAAGCCGTGGAACGGTACTTATCCCGACCACGCTGTGAAAAAGTTAAGGCCGGCTGTCTCGACATCGTCAATTTCCATGCGCCTCATTTTGACGCGCCCTGAGCCAGCCAGTGGGAAATCTGCGCCGACTCCGCCGCACTCAGCGCCTGCGGCGGCATGGGGATTGCGCCCCAGACACCCTGCCCTCCGGCCTTGATTTTGCCCGAGAGGTAAACCGTCGCGTCGGCGCGGTCTTTATATTTGTTGGCTATATCCTTGAAGGATGGCCCGACCAGCTTGCTGTCCATGCCATGGCAGGCGGTGCAGGTATTTTTTTGCAGCAGCGGCATGACGGACGCAACGCCGGGCGCGGCGGTTTTACCGGCAGCTGGCTGCTGCACGGCAACAACCGGCGTGGAGTTTGCTATCTTTTCAGGAGCTGCTTGCGCTCGTCCTGCCTGGTCTGGAGCCGTATTTGATTCAAATATTCCGGCCATCGGCGGCCGGGTGGTGTCCACACCCCGGCTGGCACCCACCAGCCGCGACTGCTCGGCCAGGTTGCCATGAGCGTTGCGCGCGTAGTCTGGCAGAAAGCTTTTGACCACCACTTCACCAGCGCAATTTTTCATGCATGCCGAGCCCTGGACATCGGGGCGCGCCGTGCCGCCCAGCTCCTTGCCCGGCCACATCGCGTGCGACGTCGTCATGCCGTTGCGGTTGGGCAGACGGGCCTGTACCTCGCGGATGTTCGCGTCCGACAAGGTGAAGTTGTCGGGCAGGATATTGCCCAGGTTCAGGATGTAGGCTGTGACGGCGTAAACCTCGTCAGCCGTCAATGTTTTCGGGGCGTTCCAGGGCATGGCGCGGTTGATGTAGTCCCAGAGCGTCGATAGCGTGGAGACTTTCATCAGCGTGGTGCGGTTCGGCTGATTGGAGCCAGGCATCAGGCCGTCCACTCGGCCATTCTTGATGTCGTCGGCCGTGACGCCGCCGGCAATCGGCGTGAACACTTCGGATGACTCGGCAAAACTGCCGTGGCAGGACGCACATTGCGCCTCCCAGATCACCTCGCCCTGCCGCACCGAGCCCTGCCCTTTGGGCAGGCCCTTGAAGTCGGGCCGCACATCGATGTCCCAGGCCTTGACCTCCGCCGGCGTCGCCGTGCGGCCGATGCCGGAGAGCGCCGCCGGTTTGTCAGCAGCCGCAGCCCATTGGGTAACACCCGCCAGCAGCAGCGAGCCCATCGCAACGCGGACGCCATGAGAAACGGACAAAGCCCTAGATCTGAACATTTTTCACCTCGCCGTTTTCTTCCAGCGACCACGACTGGATGGCGTTGTTGTGATAAATGCTGCGGGACGCGCGCACTTTGCGCAGTTCGTTGTACGTCGGCTGGATCTGGCCGGTTTCATCAACGGCACGGCTCTGGAAAATGGCTGGTTTGCCGTTCCACACGAAATCGGCATTAAAGCGCGTCAGGCATTTGGCCAGCACCGGCCCTTCCAGGCGCGCCGGCGCCCAGTTGCGCCCACCATCCACGGAGACATCCACGCGTTTGATCTTGCCCCGGCCGCTCCAGGCCAGGCCCGTGACGTTGTGAAAGCCCTTTTGCAGCAGCACCTGCCCGCCGCTG
Source organism: Polaromonas sp. P1_F8 (assembly GCF_056405635.1). NCBI lineage: Bacteria > Pseudomonadati > Pseudomonadota > Betaproteobacteria > Burkholderiales > Comamonadaceae > Polaromonas > Polaromonas sp. P1_F8. Next base: position 588,295 of record NZ_JBFUBS010000001.1, read on the forward strand.
GGCGAGGTCACCACACTTTTGACTTCCTGGATGCTGGTGTATTGCCGGTGCAGGCCGCTGGGCTGCAGGTCGACGTAATGGATCGTCTCATCCTTGGCGCCATAAGGCATGTCGCCCACCTCGATACGCCGCAGGTATTTGATCCAGCTCACGCCCTGCACGCCCGGCACGATGAGCCGCAACGGGTAGCCGTTTTCAGGGCGCAGCATTTCGCCATTCTGGCCATAGGCCACCAGCACTTCGCCGCTCATCACCAGGCTCATGGGGATGGTGCGGGTCATGCCCGAGCCGTCGGCCCCCTCGGCCAGGATGAACTTCGCGCGCTTGAGGTCGGCGCCGCACAGCTCCAGCAGGGTCCGCAGCGGCACGCCGGTGAATTCGCTGCAGCTCAGCATGCCGTGGGTGTACTGCACTGTTGGCACCGCCGAGTTGCCCCACTCCATGCCGGTGTTGGCGCCGCATTCGATGAAGTGCATGCGGCTGACGTTCGGCAGGCGCATCAGCTCATCCATGCTGAAAACCATGGGGCGCTTGAGCATGGCGTCATCGGAGCCATTGACCATCAGCCGGTGTTTCGAAGGGTCGATGTCCCACCAGCCCTGGTGGTGGCGCTCAAAGTGCAGGCCGCTGGGGGTGATGATGCCAAAGAGGCCCTGCAAGGGGCAAAAGCTCACGCTGGCCTGGCCGATGCGCGTGAGGCCCGGGCTCTCGCGGCGCTGCAGGTTTTTTTCCCATTCGCTGGGCAGTCCGTAACCACGGGCCGCCACGGGCTGGCCCAGGCCCTTGCTGTGGGCGGGAAGGTTCAGGATATTGGCATCGCCTTCCGGAGTCGCTGCCCGTGCCTGGCCCACCGCCACCAGGCCGGCTGACGCAGCCGCAAACGCGCCGGCCAGAAAACCGCGGCGCCCGGCGCGCACATCCGCTATTTGCGCCCCTGAGAGGAAATTCTCCGGCGCGCGCTGTAGAAAACGGCTCAGCATAAAAGGCGTTCTTTCAGTTCAGGCGTCGTGGGATGCGGACCGCGGAGACAGGCTTTCGGCCGCCGACAATCCGCCCGGCTCATCCAGCTCAATGGCGATCTGGGTGCAGACACTGCGGCACAGCGCCACGGCTTTTTCGCTCTGAACGCGGTAAATCACCTGGGTGCCTTCCTTGCGCTTGGCCAGCACACCGGTGCGGTACAGCACGGCCAGATGTTGGGAAAGATTGGGCTGGGTGGTGTCAATCTCCGCCAGCAACTCGTTCACGGACTTTTCACGCTCGCACAGGGCGCTCAAGACGCGCAGGCGCATCGGCGTCGCGAGCACAGCGAACAACTCGGCCGCCAGTTCAAACACACGGCCCCTCTCGACTTGCGCACTGGTCTGGATCATCTCGTTCATAGCGATTTATGCTTAATATAAGTGATTGATGATATTAAGCGTGAAGCCGTCCCAAAAAACCCGTAAATACCCTAGGCCAGCAAGGCGAACAGGTAAATATCACCAACCAACCCGCCAAACGCTAAAAAGGTGTTGCCTCCATGCACTTGAGCAGTCCGGCAAAGGTGTAATAAAGCGTTGAAAGACCCCTCATCGTGATATAAAACTTTTGTTACTTACGAGTTGTTACCCGTGACACGTAAAACCCAATACTTATGTCTTCAAAAAAAACCTTCATCTTCAAAAGTACCGGCATCCTTCTCGCCGTCATGATGGCCACCGCGGCGCATGCGGAAGTCGATGCACTGGTCAGTCAGGCGCGTACGCTGCTCGACCAGAGCCAGGCACAAAAAGCCTTCGACCTGCTTGAGCCCCAGGAAACCGCACGCGCAGGCGACCCCGACTTCGACACGGTGCTGGGTATCGCCGCCAACGACACAGGGCAATTCACCCGCGCCATATTTGCGCTCGAACGCGTGCTGGCGGTGCAACCGGCCAACTCCCGTGCGCGTGCAGAGCTTGGACGGGCACTGTTTGCCGTCGGGGACAACGCCGGCTCGCGCAAGGTGTTACTGGAAGCCAAACAAGACAACATCCCGGCGGAGGCCGCCGCCACCATCGACCAATTCCTGCAAGCTATTGATCGCACGGAAGAAGCCGCCCGCTCGTCCGTCAAACCGTACCTGGAAGCCAGCGTCGGCTACGACACCAACGTCAACAGCGGCCCCGGCAATCCCAATGTCGCGGTTCCGCTTTTTGGCGGCGCAATTTTCACCCTCAATGCTTCGGGTGTTGAGACCAAAGATGCCTTCATGACCCTGGGCGGCGGGCTGTCAGCCCGTTACGTCGTCGACCCGCGCTGGTCGTTGATCGCGAACGCCAGCGGGAATTCGCGCATCAATGCCAAGTACAACGACTTCAACACCGGTCAGGTTGATGTCAACGCCGGTGCCAGCTACCGCTACGAAAAGCACGAATTCACCGGTGTCGTGCAGGCCGGCAGCTATACCGTCGCCGGATCCCGCGCGCGCGACCAGCAAGGCCTGGTCGGCGAATGGACCTACCGCATCGACGGCTTCCGCCAGTGGAGCACTTACCTGCAATGGGGCGAGTTGAGCTATCCGGGTCAATCGCTTCGTGATGCGGACCGAACCGTGCTGGGTACGTCCTACGCCCATGCATTCCGCGACGGTTTGCTGGTCTTCGGGGGCATTTATGTGGGTGCCGAGAAGGAAAAAGCCAGCGGCGTTCCGCACATGGGCCACCACCTGTTCGGCATCCGGTTGGGTACACAGAAATCCATCAGGGACGACCTCGCCTTTTTTGGCAATATCAGTTATGAAGACCGCAAATACGGCGGCACCGATCCGCTGTTCCTGGTCACCCGCAGCGACAGGCAGCTCAACCTGAACCTTGGCCTCAACTGGGTGCCCGCCAAGCTCTGGCGCGTGACGCCACAGTTGTCACTGACCTCCGTCAAGTCGAACATTGCCATTTCCGACTACAACCGCAGCCTTTTCTCCGTGACCGTGCGCCGCGACTTCTAAACCTGCCGTGCCGACTGAACACGCCCCGCCAGACACCCCATGAAAACCATCCGGGAACGCTCTCTCAAACACGCCGCCCTGTCGGTCGTGATTGCGGCGGCCTTCCCCGTGCAATCGTTCGCCGCCGACTCGGCCGGCGTGGCCCAGTTCGTCGCCGGCGACGTCAACGTGCTGCGCGCGAATGGCAAAACCGAGGCACTGGCCAAGGGTAAACCGCTTGAAAGCGGCGAATCCATACTGACGAGTGCCGCGGGCCGCGCCCAGGTCCGGTTTTCGGATGGCGGCCTGGTGTCACTGCAGCCCAATACCGAGTTCAAAATCGCCAACTATGTCAACGAGGCTGACCCCAAGCAGGACCGTTTCCTGGTCGACCTGTTGCGCGGCAGCATGCGGGCCATCACCGGCCTGATCGGCAAGCGCAACCGCGAGAACTACAAAGTCACGACCACCACGGCCACCATAGGCATACGCGGTTCCGGCTTCAGCGTGGGCTACAACCCGGACGGATCACTGGGCATCACGACGGAACTGGACGCCATCGAGGTCTGCAACGCCGGTGGCTGCGTCGGCCTGACGGCCGGCGAGTCGGTGCGGGTCATTAATAGCTCCGAGGCGCCAGTTCGCACCAATACGCGGGCCAACGTGCCGACACCGCCGCCCGTCCAGGAAGTGGTCGTTGCGGGCAACCAGACCACGTCCGATGGCAAGCCCGCCATTGTCCCCACCACACCCGTCAAACAGGTGTTCACCGACCTGGCCGCCGCGATTGCGTTCACCGACAGCGCGGCCAACCCGGTGGTCGAAAGCTACTACCCCGAGGCCGGCACCGCTGTGCTGACCAGCTTCCTCAGCGGCAAACCCATCGACTTCGACAGTGTTGACAGCCGCAACGTCCGGACCCAGTTCCGCAGCACGCCCGGCCTCGCCACGATGGAAAAAGGCGCGCTGGGTGCGCCGTCCGATCCCGACTTCGTCGGCTGGGGCAGCTGGGTGACGGGGCAAAAGTTCGTGGGGGGCTCGCCCAGCGCGATTGAATCCGTTCACTTTGTAATGGGCCGGCCGACGCCGACGGCCCAGATGCCGGCCGACAATATGCAGGGCACTTACCAGTTCGCCGGTGGCACTGCGTTCTCCAGCCTGCTGGGCGCGGGTCAGCTTGTCAGCGGTTCGCTGGTCGCCAATTTTGGCGTCGGACAAGGCTATGGCAGTGTGGACCTCACCACGCGCTTTGGCGGAAATGACTATGGCGTCAGCAGCAGCATCGACATCAACAACGCCAAGATCACGAACTCCTCAGGAGCGAATGTCACTGGCTTCTTCACCGGCAACGAGGCCAGCCGCGCCGCATTGGTTTATAGCGCCTCGTCGGTTACCGGCGCGGGCCCCAACGCGGGCCAGGTTTCCGGTGCGGCCGTTTTCCAGCAGACCACCCTGGTCCTGAGACCACCCCAGTGACCAAGGCCACCCCTTTTAACGCCGCGCGCCGCCCAGTCCGCATTAATTGAATACTCGGAGAACCACCATGACCCCGCACATCAAGCTCCAACACACCGCCCTGGTTATTGCGCTGGCCGCCATTTACCCACTGCAGGCCCTGGCAGCGCCTTCCGCGGGCGTGGCCCAGTTCACCACCGGCGAAGTCAGTTTGCGGCGCACGGACGGCAAGACCGACGCGCTGGTCAAAGGCAAGGACATCGAAAGTGGCCAGGCCATCATCACCGGCCTCGATGGCCGCGCCCAGGTGAAGTTCTCCGATGGCGGTGTCGTTTCGCTGCAGCCGGGAACAGAGTTCAAGGTCGCCAACTATGTGGACAAGGCCGACCCGAAGGAAGACCGCTTCCTGGTAGACCTGCTGCGCGGCAGCATGCGGGCCATCACCGGATTGATCGGCAAACGCAACCGTGAAAACTACCGTGTCACCACCACGACGGCCACCATTGGTATCCGCGGCTCTGGCTTTAATGCAGGGTACAACCCGGACGGCTCGCTGAGCGTGACAACCGAGCTGGATGCGATTGAGGTCTGCAATGCGGGGGGATGTGTCGGGCTGACGGCAGGTGAGTCTGTCCGGGTGGTCAACAACGCAGACACGCCGAAACGAACGAATGTACGCCCGCCCATACCCACACCCGAACCTCCAATAGAGCCCATCCTCATCAATAAAGCGGTTGTGACCGATGTCAAGCCAGTCAACACAGGCACGTTCACAAATTTCAAGTCAACCGCAACCTACCACTCGCAGGGCAATTTCGGACCTTCCACCATTTCGCCTGTTGCCACGGGCACTTCCGCAACCATTGACACCGGCAAACTGACCGCGCTCAGCGCCAATGGCAAGGATTTCACCCCCACCATCAACGCCTTTGCAGGCTCGGCGGGCTCTACCGACGCGGGCGACTTTATCGGTTGGGGTTCGTGGACCACGGGCACACGCAACCCAAGCACCACGAACATCAACGATCTCCACTACATCGTCGGCCAGCCTACCCTCGTCATGCCCACAGCGGGCACCCTCAGCTACAACCTGATCGGCCAGACGCCAGTCACGGGCTACGACACATCCCTACAGGCGGCCGTAGCCTCCGGAACCCTGACATCCGCAACGTTCAGCGTCAACTTCGGCACGGCCAAGCTGAGCATGGGCGTGGTCACGACACTTGGCGGTTTTGCGGCATCCAACATCAGTGTTGCAGGCGGGCAGTTCAGCTACTCCAACGGTGGACCGGTTTTCACCGTGGACGGTTTCTTCACCGGGGTGAATGCAAGCCGTGCCGGCATGGTTTACACCGGCACCAACGGAAACATTCGCTATTCAGGCGCAGCAGCATTTGCCGCGCCCTGATGGGGGCGGCCGGTCACCGTTCACTTGAGATAGAACGCCAGGTCGCGCTCCGTTGCCTCGGGGCCGTGCATCTGGCTGGCCCGCTCTTGCGCTGCCATGCCCAGCTGAAGCCTTAAATCCACCGAATCATTGAGCGACATCAGGGCGTCGAAAGCCTGCTCCTGCGAGCGGATCAAAAACCCCGAGACGCCCTGCTCGATGACTTCGGCATAGCCACCGTTCACGTGGGCCACTACCGGCAAACCGGCCCCCATGGCCTCCAGCACCACCCGTCCGTATGCCTCGAAAAAGTTACCGGTGCGGTAGAACATCGCATCGAGCGAGCGGTAAAAATCCGGCACGGACTCTGCCCCTGCAGGCAACAATTCAACACCTTCGGTTCCGGCCAGACCCGGTGCCAGGCAGGTTCCTCCCATGATGCGGACCCGTATGCCGCGGCTGGCCAGCATGCGGTAAAGCGAAAGGTCCTGCGGGTTGTGCTTTTCCAGCAGATCACGGCTGGCACGCCCGACCGTGAAAGGCCGCGGTTGGGCTCCACCATGCGGCCATCGGGCAAAGCGTTCAACAGCAACCTCTGCAAAAGGCGTGAGGTCGAGCAGGCTGGGAATGACCCGCGCGGTCAATGCCGCGGTGCGGCGCAACCAGTCGGACACAGAAACGATTTCCGGGTCAAGGCCGGTGTATTCCCGCACGCCTTCGACAATGGCAAACAGCTGCCCCTGGTGGGAAATGTTGTGCAGAAGCACGATGCGCTGGAATCGCGTGTATTTCAGCCAGACGCCCGGTTGCAGGTGCACGCCGCCTATCAGCAGCGTGCCCTCCCTGGGAAACTGGTGCGCAAATGGCTGCACGGCGGTAATGCCTTCCGCGGCGTACCCTCGATGCACCGGCACATCGGACCAAAGCTTGACCGGGCGCCTGCCGGCCAGAAGCCGCGAAAGGTCCAGCAGCTCCCGCTCCGCGCCCGTGTACAACTCGCCGAACCGGCCTAGCAGGTGCAGGACGCCGGGGTCGGTGGAAGTCAGGCCTTGGGTCATTAGCCGCGATTATCTCCGCGCCCGCCTGAATCCCCGAACCCACCGTGCCACATAATTCCTGCATGCACGACGGCGACACAGTTGCGATGGATAAAACCCCCCGCCCCGGTATCGGTGAGGCGGATCACGAGGCCTGGATGTCGCAAGGCAGCCAGCTGGACAGCACCGGCCTGCCCGAACTGGCGCTTGCGGCTTTTGAAAAGGCGCACGCCCTCTCGCCGACGGATGTCAATTCGGCATCCGCCTGCGCCACCCTGCTCAGCGTGCTGGATCGCCCGCAGGCGGCCTACCGCACGCTGCTGGGCGTTGAGGCCTCGCTGCTGCAGGACGCCGACGGCGCCGCCAACCTCGCAATAGCAGCAGAGGGTTGCGGCGATCTTGAAAAGGCCCAGGCGGCCTATGCACGGGCCCTGGAACTCAACCCCGACCACCTGCGTTCCCTGAACAACGTCGCCATCCTGGCGGCCGGCTCATCGCAGTGGGACCTGGCCATTCACCTGGCCCGCAAGTGCCTTGATCTTCAGCCCGGCCACCCGCCTTACCACGCCAACCTCGCAGAATACCTCTCAGGCGCGCGGCGCTACGCCGAGGCCGTGGAAGCCACCAGGCTTGCCCTGGTGCAGTTTCCTGAACATGCCGAGCTGAAGCTTCGGCACATCGCGCTCCTGGCTTTCACCGGTGAGCTTGAAAAGACCGACGCCGCCCTGAAAGACCTCGATGGCAACACCCGCAAGCTGCTGGGTGAGTTCCTGCTGAAACTGGAAACGGCAGAAGGCGGCGCGCTGGAGGGCACCATCCAGGGCAAGGCCGCCGACCACGTGGCGGACGACGCGCTGCAAATCCACACCCGGCAAGCCTTCCGCAATATCGCCATCGGCGATTGGCGGCATCACCACGGCCTCGCGGATATCCTGCAGAAAGCCCTGGCCGAATCCCTTGCCGCCCAAAAGCCCCGCGACTGGGGCGACGCGCCTTTCCACGGTTTGGCACTCGCCATGGATGAAGACGCACTGCAGCAGATGTGCCGGCAAACCCTGGATGCCGTAAAAAGCCGGCTCAAACCCTGCCCGCCGTTCAAGCCCGATTCGCGCACACGCCGCCTGCAGAGCGACAGCCGCATCCACGTCGGCCTCGCCGTGCAAAGCCTGGCCGACGCCCGGCAAATGCGGGCGCTCGAGCAGCAACTCGCACTGCACGACAGCAGCCGCTTTGCCATGCATGTCTACGCCTTCACAGGACGTCCGCAGCCGGAGCACCTGGAGGTTTTGCGCCGCCATGCGGCCAGTGTGAATGAACTGGGGCACATGACTGACCTCGAAGCGGTGGGGCGCATCCGGCTGGACAGGCTTGATATTTACATTGAACAGGCCTTGAACCCGGCCTGGACGCGGCAGGAAATCGCCTTGATGCGCGTCGCGCCCGTGCAGCTGCGCGAGCCCGGCCTTTACAGGCATCATGTACCCGGCGCATGGGACTACACCGTGTCCGACCACTTCATCCATCCGCAGGTGGAGGACCAAGCCGGCCCCATCATCCGCCTTCCGCAGACTTGCTGGCCGGGAAGCTTTGGCATGGATGCCGAGCCCACAACCCCTTCCCGCGAAAAAGCCGGGTTGCCCGCGGACGCCCTGGTGCTGTGTTCATGCCTGTTGCCGCCCCTGCTGGATGCAGCCACCTTCGCCAGCTGGATGAAAATCCTGCGGTCGCTGCCCGACGCGGCGCTGTGGCTGCCTTTTTGCAGCCGGGCCGCCGCCAACCTCGTGCGCGAAGCACAGGCTGCGGGCGTGGGCGCACAGCGGCTGATCTTTTCAGCCCCTGCCGCCTGGCCCGAGATACCCGCCCACCTGGGCTGTGCCGACCTTTTCCTGGACACGTTGCGCCTCAATGCCGCGCCCGGACTGGAAGAAGCCCTGCGCCAGGGCGTTCCCGCACTCACCTGCCCCGGCAGCAGCATGGCCGCACGCATGGGCGCAAGCATTCTGCACACTGCCGGCCTGCCTGAATGCATTCTGGAAAGCCCGCAGGCTTATGTTGCGGAGGCCGTCCGCCTGGGCCGTAACCCCAAGGCCTTGCAGCAGCTTCAAGGCAAGCTGCATGCCGCACGACAAACGGCACCCTTGTTCGACATGACTGCGCGCGTAAGGGATCGGGAGGCGGCATGGACCCAAATGGTGGAGCGCTCACACACTGGTTTGCCGCCAGCAGCTTTCGATGTGAACCCTGCTTCCTCCGCCAAGGCTTGATCGCTGCTATCAATAAAATAGCTGCTTGCGCCCGTCCTTATTGGGCTAGAGCCCGATTTAATGCCTGAAAATTCTGCTTTAACGCGCCGAACTCACGGTGCAAGAGTCACGGCGTGACGGCACAGACTTCACCTGTAGGCGGCAAACCAAGCTGGCTCTTGGCGGCCGCGACATTGGCCGCCTGGCCAGACACCACGCCGTTCTTCACCGCCGTGAGTTCGGCCAGGATGGAAATCGCGATCTCGGGCGGCGTCTTGCTGCCGATGTAGATACCAATCGGGCCATGCAACTTGCTCAGCTCTTCAGGTGTCATGTCGAAATGCTCAGCCAGCCGCTCGCGGCGGCGCTGGTTGTTCAGACGCGAGCCGATGGCGCCCACATAAAACGCTTCAGAGCGCAAAGCCTCCATCAGCGCCAGGTCGTCCAGCTTGGGGTCGTGCGTCAACGCAATCACCGCGCAGCGCGCGTCCAGCTTCATTTCCTGCACCACGTCGTCGGGCATGCCGGTGGCCAGCTCCACGCCTTCTACCTGCCAGCTGTCACGGTATTCCTCGCGTGGGTCGCACACCGTCACGGCGTAGTCCATGCCCTGCGCGATCTGCGCCACAAAGCGGGAGAGTTGCCCGGCGCCAATGATCAGCAGTCGCCAGCGCGGGCCGTGCAAGGTCACCAGCGCGGCTTCAGACACCTGCATGCCCTGGCTGGGCTGGGCCGTGCTGAGCGTGACGGCGCCCGCGTGCAGATCAAGGCGGCGCGCCACCAGCTCGCCAGCCTGCAGGCGCTGCAGCAGCTCGTCAATGCGGCTGGCCTTTGACAAAGGTTCTATGGCCAGCTCAATGGTGCCGCCGCAAGGCAGGCCAAAGCGGCGCGCCTCGTCGGCTGAAACGCCGTAGGTCACGATGGCCGGTTGCGTCTGGCTCAGGCCCTCGCGGCGGGCCCTGTCAATCATGTCGTCTTCAATGCAGCCGCCCGACACCGAACCCACGACCCGGCCGTCTTCACAGATGGCCAGCATGGAGCCTTCAGGCCGCGGGCTGGAACCCCAGGTTTTGAGCACAGTCACCAGCTCGCAGCGCAGGCCCGCAGCCAGCCACTGCGACGAGGTCTTCAGAACTTCGAGGTCGATGTTATCCATGCATCAAATGCTAGCAGCCCGCAATCATTCCTGCCTCGGCCCGGCCTCAAAGCCCTGCGGCTTCAAGCCTTCGCCAGGTTGTCATTCAGCGGCAGCGTGCGCACCCGCTTGCCGGTGGCGGCAAACACCGCGTTGGCCACCGCAGGCGCCACCAGCGCCGTGGCCGGCTCGCCAATACCGCCGGGCTTTTCGGTGCTGGGCACCAGGGTGATGTCCATCACCGGCGATTCATGCATGCGCAGCACCGGGTAGTCGCCAAAGTTGGTTTGCTGCACCCGGCCCTTGTCCAGCGTGATCTGGTTGTTCAGCGCCGCTGACAGGCCAAACACAATGCTCGACTGGATCTGTGCCTGCACCGTGTCGGGGTTGACCATGCGGCCCAGGTCGGCCACCACCGTCACCTTGTGCACCGTGATCTGGTTGTCCTTCACCGACACCTCGGCCACCTGCGCCATGTAGGTGTCGTAACCCTCCATCAGCGCGATGCCGCGGCTGCGCCCTGCCGGCGGCGGCGTGCCCCAGCCAGACTTGTCGGCCGCCATCTTCAGCACATTGGCAAAGCGCGGCTGCTTTTCCAGCAGAGACATCCGGTAGGCATACGGGTCCTTGCCCGCCGCCAGCGCCATTTCGTCCACAAAGCTTTCATTGGCAAAGGCATTGAGCGCATGGCTCACCGAGCGCCAGTAGCCCACACGCAGCCCGCTGTCGTGGATCACCAGGTCGTACTGCGTGTTCGGGATGTCGTAAGGCACCACGCCGGCTTCGGCCATGAAAGGGTCCAGCGTGTCCTTGGGCAGGCCAAAGGCGCGCTGCGTGATGGACTGCGAGGTCACCTTGAAGTTGAACGCCACGGGCTTTCCGTCGGCCCCCAGCCCGGCCGAGAGCTGGTTCACCGCCATGGGCCGGTAGAAGTCGTGCGTGGTGTCGTCCTCGCGGCTCCACAGCAGCTTGACGGGCTTGCCCACGGCCTTGGAGATTTGCGCCGCCTGCACGATGAAGTCCAGCTCCAGCCGCCGGCCAAAGCCGCCGCCCAGAAAGGTGGTCTTCAGCGTGATGTCTTCAGGCTTGATGCCCAGCGCCGCGGCCACACTGCCCTCCGCGCCCTGCTGGAACTGCGTGGGGCCGATCAGCAGAATCTTGCCGTTCTTGTAATCCGCTGTGAAGTTCATCGGCTCCAGCGTGGCATGCGCCAGCAGCGGCGACACGTACTCGGCCTTCACCGTCTTGGCCGCGCCCTTCATCGCGCCGGCGGCATCGCCCTTGGGCGCGATGATGGGGATCACCTTGCCGCTGTCCGCCGCCTTGCGTATGCCGTCCAGCATGCTCGCGTTGCTGATAGCCGCGACCGGGCCTTCATCCCATTGCACCGTGAGCGCCTGGCGCGCCTTGTAAGCATGCCAGTAGCTGTCAGCTACCACGGCCACGCCGTCGGGAATCTGCACCACGTCGATCACACCGGGCATGGCTTTGGCCTTGGTGGCGTCGAAGCTGGTGACCTTGCCGCCAATCACCGGGCATTGCTGCAGGCTGGCGTAGACCATGCCGGGCAGCTTCACGTCGATGCCGAATTCGGCCGTGCCGTTGACCTTCATCGGCGTATCCAGCCGCTTGGTGGGCTTGCCGATGACGGTGAAGTCTTTCGGGTCTTTCAGCGCCACATTCTCCGGCACCGGCAGCTTCGATGCCGCCTCGGCCAGCGAACCATAAGTCGCCTTCTTGCCATTGGGGCCAATCACCATGCCGTTCTCGGCCTTGAGCGTCGAGGCATCGACATTCCATTTGGCAGCTGCCGCCGACACCAGCATGGTGCGCACCTGCGCGCCGGCGATGCGCAGCTTCTCCCAGCCGTCGCGCACCGAAGTCGAGCCGCCGGTGATCTGCGCGCCCAGCAGCGCATTGGTGTAGACCTTGCCCGGAGGCGCAATTGCGACCTTGATCTTGCGCAAATCGACATTGAGTTCTTCAGCAATCAGCATGGGCATGGAGGTGTACACGCCCTGCCCCATCTCGGAGCGGGCCGACAACAAGGTGATGGTGTTGTCGTCGGCAATGTGCACCCATGCATTGGGCGTGTAGAGCGTGCCCGCCGCCTGGGTTGCCAGCGGCAGGCCCAGCGTGACGCCCATCATCAACCCGCCCGTGACGGCTGATGAGGCTTTGAGAAAGGTACGGCGATCAGGGCGATCGAGGGAGACCAGTGTATTGGCAGTCATGATCGTTCTCCTCAGGCTTTACGCAGGGTGGAAGCAGCATCCTTGATCGCCGCCTTGATGCGCGGATAAGTGCCGCAGCGGCAGATGTTGCCGCTCATCGCCGCGTCAATGTCCGCGTCGCTCGGGTTCTTGTTGCTCGTGAGCAAGGCCGCTGCGCTCATCAGCTGGCCCGACTGACAGTAGCCGCACTGCGGCACGTCATGCTTGATCCACGCCACCTGCAGCGGGTGTGTGTTGTTGCGGGAAAGGCTTTCAATCGTGGCCACCTTCTGGCCCGCGGCAGCAGACAGCGGTGTCTGACACGACCGCACCGGCTTGCCGTTGAGGTGCACGGTGCATGCGCCGCATAGCGCAGCGCCGCAGCCAAACTTGGTGCCGGTCATACCCAGCTCATCGCGTATCACCCACAAGAGGGGTGTGTCGGGTTCTGCATTGACGGAAACGGCCTTGCCGTTCACGTTGAGTTTTGTTGTCATGTGGGGTCCCCTTTTGTTGAATCGCTGTCATCACAGGATCGGGCAGGCCCCCAAAAGTCAGCTACTACCCGAAGGCCTTGCGGGACTCATGCTACGACTGCGCCTTGAGGGGTATCCGGGTAGAAACCCTTGGCTGAAACAAAGTCTCAACACTTTTTCTCAAGATGAGACATTGCCGGGGGCGGCTCATAAAATGGCGGATTCCGATGCGCGCACTTTCGTTTCCATCTGCGGCAACAGACCTCACACCCACTTCAAAAGAATGCAAAAAGAACCGTTATTTCGCAAAGAGAACAGGACGGCCCGTGGCATGCGTCACTCGGGGGGTGGGGGTGAGTTTCGCCACAAGAGAAATACCAAAAAAGAAGTGCAATCTGAGGCGACGCGCACCTCCATGAATGGCAAGCGGCAACGCGGCCTTGACTACACACCGCTTTTCATGTTTCTTCTGTCAAAAGTCAGTACCGACTGGAACTCCGTGTATGGCGAAGCGGTCAACCGGTTAGACAAACCCGAGCCGATTTTCTGGCTCGTAGCCCTTCATGAACACGAGAAGAAGGACCTTGTTCGCGTGGGTGAAGCCAGCTACTTCAGCGGCTTGTACGTGAACGAACAAGGGCTTCTGGTGGTAGTCAATCCCAATCTCGGGCCTGAAAGGATGGCTCCACTTTGCCGGTGTTGCACCTATACCTTCAACGGTACACCGTTTGGCAGGCCTGCGACAGAAGCATCCATCTCCAGCGGCAACCCACTCAGTGAGTAACAAACTCTTCCTTCTTCGGGATTTCATCCAGGACCTCCTGCTGGAAGCAGGCCGAGCGATCGGCTTTTCCAACACCATCGAGATCGTTGAGCAAAGCCGGATTCAGCTCATTTTGAGAGGCAATCGCCGTGAAATCGTAGTGAACAACAGCCATGGCACAGTGATGTCTGGCTTCCGATTGCTGGCGCACATACAGGCCATTGAGTCGATAGATATCAAGCACATCGAGGAAAGCAGAAACAGGCGAGAGTCATGGACGGTACGCCTGAACCTCGATACGCACACATCGGTCATGATAGGAAACACCAGAGATCAGGTAGATGCCGCCATCGCTGCGGCCAACCTCAGCACGGTGACCGGCAAAAAGGTGCGATCCCTTTAAGTTTTACCCCGCCACCCGATCCCGAATCTGCTGCAACGCAGCCGGATCGTCCATTGTTGGCTGCGGATTAACTTGAAATCAAACAAGAGTCGAAAAGTTTCCTTAAGCCGAGATCCTGGCACAAGCGTCAACACTCAGCCCTCCGAGGCATTTTTGTCCGCCCGACCCTCTAGAATCAGCAACGCTACGCTAGCCGCTACAGCTCGATTCACCTGAACTTGAAGGCCAAGATGATCCGACGTGCACTGTCAGGGATACTTTTGCTTGCGAGTGTCTGCGCCTGGGCCAATCCCCCCGCAGCTACGGCCACACCGCAGCCAAAAGAAATACAGTTGCAAGACCCCATGCCGGGGCAAGCGCTGCTGTATCTGGTGAGAATTTCCGGAGATATGGAGACAGTGACCGTGCTGGTGGATGGCGTCAAAGTAGCCACCATGCCACCGAATAGCTATACAGCCATCGGCGTCGCGCCCGGCGCCCGGCGGCTCACAGCCGCCACCCCCGCAGGTCAGGAGCGCATTACCGAGGTCAGCGTGCAGGCAGACGAACGGCGGTTTTTCTATCTGCTCGCGACTTTTTCACGGCCGGCGGGAGACTTTGGCCAGTTTTTTGGTTTGCTCGGCGCTCTTGTTCAGGAGACCCTTAACCGCCCCACCGCTACCAACGGGAATCGCGTGTGGACAGAATCCCTGGAGCCAGAAGCGAAAGGCATGATGGAAGGCATGGCGCTTGCCTTACCGGACTAGCAACGCCCTTCACGTCTCTGCCAAAGTTAAAACTGCGAATTACCAACCCCTTATGCGATCTCTGTTTTGGCGTATTTCTTTCATCAGCCTGCTGCTTCTTTGCGCAAAATTCGCGCCTGCGGCTGGCTTGGGAGTCAACGACATACGCCAGCTGGACGGCATTCAGGTAGATGACAAATCAGGCGCCATTACGCTGGTTCTGGTCATTGACCGGCCACTGGAAGACGGCCTGACCAAGCCACGCGCCATCAGCAAACTCAATGCCTATTCGGAATGGGTGCACGGCGCAAAGCTCAGCAAAGCTTTTCCTCACGCAAGAACTGACCTGGGGATTCGCATACTTATCACGCATCCCAGGGCGCGCTCGGCTCTGGGCGAAGCTGTGCTATCGCAACTGGCCGGGCGCTGCAAAGACCTTCACTTCGAAGCGATATTCAGCCTGCGGGATACGAAATTGTGAAGCGCCTGCATGGGCGTATCCGATGATTTTGTGGCGCACTGTCCTGCGCGGGGGCACCCTACCCAGCAACCCGATCCCGAATCTGCTGCAACGTCGCCGGGTCATCCATCGTCGTCAAATCCCCCGGGTCCCTGCCCTCGCACACCGCCTGAATCACGCGGCGCAGCATCTTGCCGCTGCGGGTTTTTGGCAAGGCTGAGACAAAGTGCACGCGCGATGGGCGGGCCACCGCACCCAGATCACCGTCCACGCGTTTCATGACTTCGCCTTCGAGCTTCATGGCCGCGGCCTTGTCGGCCAGCACACTCGAATCTTTGGGCACAGCAAAAGCCATCGCCACCTGGCCCTTGAGCTGATCGGCCACACCGATCACCGCCACCTCCGCAACGCCAGCGTGGCCTGAAATGCTTTCCTCAATCTCGCGCGTGCCCAGGCGGTGGCCGGCCACGTTGATCACGTCATCGGTGCGGCCCAGGATGAAGTAGTAGCCGTCTTCGTCGCGTATGCCCCAGTCGAAGGTTGAATACACCATCTTTCCGGGCACGCTCTTCCAGTAGGTGTTGACGAAGCGGGCGTCATCCTTCCAGATGGTTTGCATGAAACCGGGCGGCGTCGGGCCTTCGATGACGACCACACCCTTCTCATTCGGCTGGGTCAACTCTTCGCCGGTGGACTCGTGCAGGATCTTGACCTTGTAGCCGTACATGGGCACGCCGGGGCTGCCGAACTTGCTGGCCTTCTTTTCAACGCCGTTGGCGATGGTGATGATGGGCCAGCCGGATTCGGTCTGCCAGTAGTTGTCGATGATGGGCACGTTGAGGCCTTCGCTGATCCAGCGGGCTGTCGGCTCATCAAGCGGCTCACCCGCCAGGAAGAACGCACGCAGGCTGGAGAGGTCGTGTTTTTTAAGCAGGGCCGGGTCCTGCTTTTTAAGTACGCGCACGGCGGTAGGTGCGCTGAACATGCCGGTCACTTTGTACTTCTCAACCAGGCTCCACCAGATCGCGCCGTTGGGCTGCTTGTCCATGCCCTGCGTGGGCAGGCCTTCATACATGATGGTGGCCATGCCTGCAATCAGCGGGCCGTAGACGATGTAGCTGTGGCCCACGACCCAGCCGATGTCGCTGGTCGAAAAGTAGGTTTCACCGGCGCGGCCGTCAAAGATGTGCTTCATGCTGGCGGCCAGCGCCACGGCATAGCCGCCGGTGTCGCGCTGCACGCCCTTGGGCTTGCCGGTGGTTCCGCTGGTGTAGATGGTGTAGCTGATGGCGGCGGAGTCCAGCCACACGCAGTGCACCAGCGCGTGCATGTACTTGGCACGCAGGTTTTCCCAATGCAAATCGCGCCCGGCCACCATGGGCATGGGCGCCAGGCCCCGGTCAACCAGCAGCACGGCTTCAGGCTGGTGTTTCGACAGGCGGATGGCTTCATCGAGCAAGGGCTTGTACGCCACCACCTTGCCGCCGCGCGAGCCGGCGTCAGCGCTGATGATGACGCGCGGCGTGGCGTCGTCAATGCGTGAGGCGAGCGAGCCGCTGGCAAAACCACCAAACACCACGCAGTGGATGGCGCCTATGCGCGCGCAGGCCAGCATGGCAAAGGCGGCCTCGGCAATCATGGGCATGTAGATCAACACGCGGTCGCCCTTGACCACGCCCATGGCCAGCAGGCTGGCGGCCATGCGCTGCACTTCGGCGTGCAGCTCGGTGAAGGTGTAGGTTCTTTCAACGCCGGTTTCGCTGGAGACGTAGATCAGCGCGGGCTGGTCTGGCCGGTCTTTCAGGTGCCGGTCTACCGCGTTGTGGCACAGGTTGGTTTGCCCGCCCTCAAACCACTGGGCAAACGGCGGATTGTCGTCGTTGCAGACGCGGGTGAAGGGCTTGTGCCAGTCGATCAGTTGGGCCTGCTCGGTCCAGAAGGCGTCGGGCTGGTCTATGGACTGGCGGTAGAAGTCTGCGTAGCTCGTCATGTCTCGTCTCCGTTTTTGCTTTTTTGGGCCATGCTCAGATTTTGACAACGATGCGGCCGCGCACCTTGCCCGACATCAAGTCGGCCGCTTTTTCTGCGGCTTTCGCCATCGGAATCTCTTCCACCATGGCCTCGAGCTTGGCAGTGTCCAGGTCTTTTGCCAACCGTTCCCAGGCCTGCTGGCGTTTGGCCAGGGGCGCCATCACGCTGTCGATGCCCACCAGGGTCACGCTGCGCAGGATAAACGGCATCACCGTCGCCGGGAAATCCGCGCCCTGCGCCAGCCCGCAGGCCGTGACCACGCCGCCGTAACGCGTCTGCGCGCAGGCATTGGCCAGTGTGTGCGAGCCAACGGCGTCCACCACGCCCGCCCAGCGTTCTTTTTGCAGCGGCTTGCCTGGGGCAGACAGCTCGGCCCGGTCGATCACGCTGCTGGCGCCGAGCTGCTTCAAATAGGCTTCCTCGCTGGCCTTACCGGTGGCGGCCACCACGGTGTAGCCCAGCTTGGCCAACAGCGCGACAGCCACGCTGCCCACACCACCGGTCGCGCCCGTCACCAGCACCTCGCCGTCGCCGGGTTTCACGCCGTGCTGCTCCAGCGCCAGCACGCTCAGCATGGCGGTGTAGCCCGCGGTGCCAATCGCCATGGCCTGGCGGGTGGTGAAGGCTGCCGGCAACTTCACCAGCCAGTCGCCCTGCAGGCGCGCCCGCTCGGCCATCAGGCCCCAGCGCGTTTCACCCAAGCCCCAGCCGTTGTGCACAAAGCGGTCACCGGCCTTCCAGCCGGGGTGGGTGGACTCGAGCACGGTGCCCGCACCGTCGATGCCCGCCACCATGGGCCAGCTGCGCACCACCGGCCCCTTGTTGGTAATGGCCAGGCCGTCCTTGTAATTGAGGGTCGAATACTCGACCTGCGCCAGCACGTCGCCCGCCGGAAGCTGGGCCTCGTCGGCGTCGGTGATGGCCGCTGAAAAGCCGGCGTCGGACTTGGTGAGCAGAAGGGACTTGAACACGGCGTTGTCTCCAGATGGGTTGTTGTCTCAAGCGGCCAGAAGCGCTGGGAAAATCAGAAAAACTGAATTCTTAATTATGGATAAT
The DNA here is from genome assembly GCF_056405635.1 of Polaromonas sp. P1_F8. Taxonomy (NCBI): domain Bacteria; kingdom Pseudomonadati; phylum Pseudomonadota; class Betaproteobacteria; order Burkholderiales; family Comamonadaceae; genus Polaromonas; species Polaromonas sp. P1_F8. The sequence goes on from NZ_JBFUBS010000001.1 coordinate 606,626, forward strand.
GGGCTTTCAGGAGGCTGACGGTACGCTGGGAATGTCGAATTTAGCTACTATTTTGATAGCACAACCGGCATGATCTTATTGGGCTAGAGCCTATTTTTGCTTTTAAATTGGGAAATTCTGACTCCCCCGGACCCGTTTTTTTGGCTCCCGGAGAAGGATGAATCGCTGTTTTTGCGATTTTTAGGAATGAAATCGGCCGACAGCCCAATAACTGCCTGCCCAAGCAGCTATTCTTTTTATAGCGAACAAACAATTGATCAGCTCCCCTCGCCTGCCGAGGTGGTGCAGCATGAGGACTCCTCGGCTCAATCTGTGTACCCGTAAATCAGGCCCACAAGAACCCATTCGTGCGCCAGACGCATCAGAGGGTCAGAACCAGCCCCTGCCCTGTCTTGAATCCAAATGAGACAAAGGCAAACAGCACGGCAGCCTGCAAGGCAACGACCATGATGGAGAAGCCGATGAGGGCCCGGCCCGGCACGCGGAAAATCGCAGCGTACACCGCGATCCCGGCCATAAAGGCAAACACGAAGCCCATGAACCCGCCGGACAGCTTGAAGACCACCAGGCTCACGGCGGGCGCGGTGATGGCCGCGATGGCAGCAGCGCCATAACTGGTGTTGCCGGCATCGACAAACCCGGCAGCCCACTTCACGGGCATCAGGGTGATGAGGGCGAAGAGGACGAGGGGAAGCAGCAGGATGGCCATACGGTTTTCCGGCAATTATGGGATCGTCATCATACCGGCGCGCTGTTGTTCCATGGGCGTAGTCTGACCACAGTTAAGCCTGTGCGGCGGCAGCGCGGATTTTCTGCTGGACCAGCGCCAGAAAAGTAGCCCTCTGCTCCCTGGAAGCAAAGGCTCGATTGGGAACAACGTGGGCCATGTGCGGTGTGACGTAAACAGCGACAAAACCAGGACGGGAAACTGCCTTGACAATGCCGGGCCAATAGAAAAAGGATTTATTGAACCTGGTTTCTTCCAGCAAGGCATCGCTCTGTATTTCAACGAAGTGCGTCGTCAAAACACTGCCATTTTTTCTGGAAAACAGATAAATGGCGTTGAAAACGAACTGGAGCACCCAGAGGACCACGAACCAGAAGAAGGCCATCACACCGGCCTGGAGGGCGCTGCTAACCAACGATTCACTCCAGAAAAGGAAGGCGCAAAAAATGAGATACAGCCCTTGAAGAGGGGGCGAGAGAAACTGGTGCACTGCATTAAAAAGCAGAATGTCAGAAAACTTGTTTTCGTATTCAATACGCATGGAATTTACAAGGTTGAGGTGGAAGCTGTCTCTGACAGGCATGGGCCGATGATGGCGCGTCCTACTACTGTGACTTTTTCGTAGGGCTCAGATATTCATTCATCTCGCTTGGTAGCACTACCAAGGGCGTGAATACCTCCTTCTTTGTCGGTATGACGGACACCATACTGGAAACCGGAATATCAGTACGGGTTCTTTTAAGAATCTCCATATCCCGGTCAAACTGATCGGAGACAAGCCAGACTCCTCCGGCCGGGACTGTCATTCCGAAAAAGTTTCGCCCCTTCAAGGCGTCCAGCTTGATCTCGCCGACGTAGTTAACCGTATTTGGCTGGATTTCGAAGGGAATCGAGTAATCCGTCTTTGACGACCAGTTTTGCTGGAAAGCTCCATTGGCTTGATACAACCGGAAGTTGTGAAAGGTGTATGGCCCCGCAGGAAGGCTGAATACAAAAACCGCACCCTCACTGCTTTCCGTGCTGAAGTCATCGGGAGTTTTCCAGGTGTAGAGGTTGAACCTCGGCTGGGCCTTAATCTGGTGGACTTCACCCGTCTTCACGCTTTTGAAGTAGAAGGTTTGACTGTAGTACACCGGGCCATCCGGGCTCCTTGCAAAACTGCCGACCAGGATGCCATTGGTCGACGTCAAACTCGATGCGGAAACGCCGTCAGGTTTTAAATGCTTGTTTGCGCACGCGACAAGGGTGAGGCATAACAAGAGCGCAGAAAAGATTCGAAACGGCATGCGGGATTCCTGGTTGCTAACTTCTAATGAGCAGTGATGAAGTGACAATCAATGTAACGCTAAGCGGCCGTCGATCGACTTGTTAAAGATCATTGCGAGGTGGCAACGAAGGAGGCTCGGGAACGACGATCCTGGCGAATGTGCCAGCCTTCACTATCAGTACCACGGCGAAAGCAAGCTCGAAAGCAGCTACGGCAATGTCCAACTTCGCTTGCGGATCCAGCGCCGAAAAGGAAGATGTCGATCCGGCCACCAGGAAGGCGCGAAAGAAGAACCAGGTCAGCGTGGGGAGAGTTTTAGCAAAAATCCAAAGTCCCATGAGGCCGCAACCGACGCGGGCCAGCTCTTGCGCCTGGAAAGACAACCGGTTGTCGTGATGCGTCCTCGGCACAAGGCGATGCGCGACTACCATCGGAAAGAACCAAAGCAAGAGCGCGCCCAGCAGGTAAGCCACAGCGATTGCATAAGAAACTGCGGTGGCACCACCCGGGAGCCCCGGGCTGTTCGAGAGCTGGCCCGGAATGGCAACAAAGTAAGCAATACTGCTCATTACGAGCCACACCGCGAACAAACGAACTCCGACGCCGATCAGTTGCTGTGGTGTCATGTGGTCCTTTAACGTCTAAGTTAATGGGCGGCACGCGCCAAGCGCGGGACGTCCACGTTGAACGACCAGTCAGGCCGCTTTCTCATCGGTGCATAGCCTTCTCAGCCAGGTACCGGGCTCGTTCAACTGTAATGCCCGAAAGCTGGTCAACTGCCAGTTGATCAGCCCCATTGGCTGCGGAATGCAAGACAACTTTGGGCCGAAGATCTCCAGGCTGTATGTACACATCTGCGGACCTCGATTGCTCGGTTGGATACAGGTCGATTTGGTTGCAAAGCCAGCCAAAGAAGCCGTCACCTTCTACTGGGGTGTCAAAGGTTTGAACATAGCGCTCAAAGCTCTGTTGACCTGCAGAAACCCACACACCCCAAACAAAGGGCTCACTAACGCCGTGTATTGGAATTTCCAAAACAGCTCTGACAAAGTAGTCGGTTCTTTCGGCATGACGGATAACGCAGAGGTCGTCGGACACCTGCCCGATGCTTTGCTTCTGCTCTTCTGTTAGCCAGGTGTATGGATCTGGCGCCTGAAATGCGAAGCTCGGCGAGCCCTCATGCAGCTCACCGCAGCACGAACATTTGAATGCAAAGATTGCTCCCATGGAATTGGAGGCCTAAAGTAAAGATGACCGGACCACCAACACTTGCGGCACAGCCTCTCCCTGCTGTTGTGGGTCCGCGTCGATTGATATTTTATGGGGCATGGCCACCACCGCCACCAAGGTCCCCGCTGGCGCCGCCAGGGTCATCAGTGGGCGGGATGAACGGCCCAGCCCTCGAGCGCGGCGTTGCATCCGCATGAAGAACAAGCGCGACAAATATTGCTCCGAGAACCGGCACCAGCCATACAAGCGCAGATTGAAGGAGTACCTGCGCTCGAGTGTAGTTACCGCTCCGTGAAACGGCAACGCAGACCCCAAAGTTTAGAACCGCCAAGCAGGTCGCGGTGAACCAGAGCCACCACGACATGTTATGCATCGAATCCATGGGGATGGGAAATTTCGGCATATGAAAGAACCGATTGGCAACTTTCGCAGCGATAAGCACTGCTCCTGCGATCCCAGCGCGTCCAACCAGGAACAACTACCAAAACCAGGACGGCGAAGCCGGCAATCCAGTTCCATAAGCCCAAAACGAGTGCAACACCAAAGGTTGACCAAAAGAGGAAATCTGCCAAAAGAAAGGCACCTACATTGAACTCGCGCTGCGGGTTTTCTTCCACCCGCTGCACCCGCCCTTGACAGAAGGGACACAGCAGAACGGCGTTGGATGACTGCATGATCCGAGGCTTGGCGTTTGACATGGGGGAAACCTTCGGCCGTGGGTTAGCTCGATCCATTGTGATGCCTTGACGTTGTTCGACTGAAAGAGGATGCCATGTAAGTTCAAGACTGCGCTAGCCGCGCAAGATCGCCTCACCGGTCCGCGGATTCACAAGGGTCACATTCTCTAGTGCCCGAATGCGCCAGATATCGTTCTGTCTCGTCAGCACGGCGAGGATCAGCGTATCCACCACGTGGGGCCCGGCCGGGTGGGCGGCGCCGGCAGCCAGGCGGCTCCAGAAATGGATGACCGCCGCCCCGTCTGCAATATGGGCGACATCGATGAGCTCGTTCTGCAGCGTGGAGTCGCGATAGATTGTTTCGTGAATGGGAACGTGCAGTGCCACGATCTCTTCAACGCCCCGAACATAGTGTCCGAAGCGATTCACGAACGTTGCGTCCTGATCGAATAGCTCACCGAGAGCCGTCATGTCGTGGCTATTCCAGGCGTCTTGAAATGCACCGGGCGCATCTTCAGGTTTCTTCATCTTGGTCATGGGGTTAGTCCTGCGTCTCTCGGATTGCTACGGCGCCAGGGACAGGCCTAATTGACGACCGCGGAAAGGTGCGACCCCAGGGAGCGAGTTCCCGTGGGCATCCGTGTTAACCAAACTACCAGGCCGCTGGACGCTATGCAGGCGTCCAAAAAAACGCTAGTCATAGAACGACTCTTTGTGCACCTCTGCTTCGGCATAGGTGATGGCTCGCTGAAGCTCGGAGAGTGGAAACACAATGTCTCGATCAGGGAAGTGCAGCACCACCTGCTTTCCCAACCGCTCATCCTCCCGGAAAGTCAGGATTGGACCAGCGGTGTCAACAGCCTCCACCGGTGCTGAAACTTCGACGTGCATGCCGTCCCCCACCGCAGAGAACCGAGAAAGGCGTATCTCGGGAAGGATTTCCGGCTTTTCAGTGTGCATGACTTCAGCAGGTTAACGCTTGAGCTAAGCCGGCCGTAGCGGGTCGGCGCTTGAGCGAGGGGTTAGGCGCCCTATCGGCGCAATTGGATGTTCGCTTCATAGAGGGAGATTTATATCAATTGATGATTTTGCCCATGCCATTCTCTATGCGGTCTCTCAGTTGTTGAATGAACTGCGAGTCATACAGTTCCCAGCTTTCAAGTTCGCCAATCACTTTTACAGGCAGCTTGCTTCGATAGGACCGCGTCGGGTTGCCTGGAAACTTCTTGTCTGTGACGTTGGGATCGTTCTCATATTCCCCCGTCGGTTCAACGATATAGACCCGCGGCCTGCCGCTGCCCTTGGCTATTTCTGCGGCAAGCCCGGCGCCTTTGGGAAGGGCTGTGAAATAGATGTGGTTCATCACAACGCTATCGTCGTAATTCGATTTAAAGCCTGGCGTCAGCAGATCGCCTGTCTGCAATTCGGCTTTGGTGCCGTGAAAAAAAGGGCCGGTATCCAAAGTTGCCATGAGCTGTGAAATAAAAACGGGTCGATGCGGAAGGCGGGTTGAACGAGGGGTTAGGAGTCACTGCATGCGTTGCCGTGCGCCCGCCTCGTTACCCCTTGGGTTCGAGTCGACGCTCCGGTTCATGCCTGTGCAAAAACTTTGTCAGGGAGTCTGGCGGAGAGTCGGTGCCCAAGTCTTCAAGCATCTGACCAATGCTCCCGCGGTGATAGCCGCTGTGTGTAATGACGTGGAGCAGCATCTCTTCACAAGACATCTCGCCTTTGTCACCATCAGTGAAAGTGAAATGCACCCGATGTTTCAAACGCTCGGCGCTGACGCCGCGTACGAACTGCAGGTACCAGTCGTCTGTGGACCTCACGATCTCCCGCAACTCCGGCAAGCCCGGCGTGGGTTCAGAGTGCGTTGCCTTGAAGCGCTGCGTGGCGGCGCCGGTCAGATGGCCCTGAAAAATACGGTCCACAACGTTGGCGTGATCAAGCGTGTGAAGCATGGCGCGAAACTCACCGGGATGCTGCTGCGCAGCAAACTTTTCGAGGACAGCGTGGAGCTCGGTGTTCGCCCAGGCCTTGTACTCGAACAATGAAACGAGAATGGTGTTCATGGCAAGTGAGGTTCCTTTTAAGTTTGGCCAGCTACTCAAGAGCGTACTTGATCGGAAGTTCCACCCAGGAGTCCACGGCACGGCCCGACTTTGTTCTGGCAGGGTTGAACTTGAACTTTTTCACGCCTTCGATTGCGGCCGCATCCAGCATGGCAAAACCCGAGCTCTGACGGAGCCGCACCTCGCCGGCGTTGCCGTTCGCCAAAACTTCCACTCGCAACCTGACAACGCCCTCCTCCATAAGACGCCTGGCACGTGCTGGATACGCAAGCCTTGGCGAATCGGCCTGGCTGGCAGGCCGCACAATTTCATCCGGGCCGGTGACACAAGCTGTCAGCGCCATCGACAGAGGGAAAAGGAAGCAGATACAGAAAACGCGAAACAGGTATTTCATGGGGTACCGGTATGGATTGCAACTGGACAAAATTCGAACGCCAGCCAGGCGGTCAAAAAGCCTCACTGATAAAGCCAGCTTAGAACCTGGCTGAAAAATACCATGGGAATCCTGCAAGCAAGACTGTTATGAAGCCCGAACCAATTGCACGCAAACCAGCCAAACGGCATGAGTAGCATCAGCAAGATTAAACCGTCCGTCAAATAGGCGGAAGGCCGTCTCTTTCGGATCTGGATGATGAGATCAATCAGGAACGCGCCGAGCATCACGAAGGTCATGAAGCCCAGAAGAATGGCGATTCCCAGGCCAGTATCTCCGTGGTGTTCTTGTGTGCGCGCGTACTCGAACGCACTTCGTGCATACAGGTACACAAGGAATAACGGCACGATAAACGCCAGGAGCCGAGCGGCTACCGGCAGTACGTAATTTCTCATTGGAGGTCTAAAGCCTGAACGCAGGCGCACCATGAAGCGACTTCGGCATAAATGAATCGTTAAGCCTAGCTACCGGCCAGGTCTGCTTTGACAAAGAGATCATGATCATCCGGGATGCAGCTTGCAATTCATTTGATGGGTGGTGGTTCCCATCTTTCTCACTTGATTCGGATCGGCTCAGTTTCGCAGCAGCTTGCAGTCGGCGGCGCTGGTGAGTGAAGGGCCCGCGACCAGATAGAAGAGCGGCAACGGGCTGACTTTCTTTACGTTGCCAGACAGGAAACCGCAGCCGAGAAAGGCCTCTGGATTCGAGAACTTGTACCGGATACCCCAGCCCGTCACGAAGTACACAATCTCCTCCTGGCCAGGGATTGAGACTATATTGTCGAGCAACTCTCCCACACCCTGTGGAGCCCCTTCGCCTTCGCGTGTCGCTACCGCGAAGCTCAAGCGACGCGCCGTTCGGCACGCAGTCGCGTCCGGCAGCGCGATACCGTTATTCATCGCCTCCAACTCCTTGGACGATATCTTCTGCACGTCGCTCCAGAGGAACCCACACCCGAGGAAAGCATCGGCGTTGGCAATCAGGTGCTTCGTCCCGTCCGGAAGCACGTAGTACACCTCCGGTCTGCCATCAACCATTACCGGCGCGCGATCGGCCGGCGCCTTCTGTATGGGACGCAGCCCGCGCACCATCTCGCAGGTCGGCACATCCGAAAGGGGGTACATGCGGATCCTGAACGCATAGTCGAGCCACTCCTGTGGCACCGTCACCACATCGGTCCACTTGAAGCCGCAGCCGAGGAATGTTTCCGGATTCACGAAAGGATAGATTGGTCCGTCGGCCAGTGCCAGGTAGACCGTGGGACTTCCCTGCACGGTGACGACCTTGTCGTTCTCATGCGCTCGTGCGCCATCTGGAGCGCCAAGACATGCGGCAGCGAATAGGGCAACCGCGCCCAATAGATAAAGCTTCTTCACATGCCCCTCCCATTTTTTTAGTTTTGAGAGACCGCAAGCTGCGGCCACAAGCGTCTTCTATTGCGTCTTCTATTTAACCAACCCCAGCACATCCCTGAACACCTCATGCTCCGCCGTGCGCAGCCACTCAAACGCCACCATCTCGGTCGTCACCAGTTCGGCGCCGTTGCCGGCCAGGCGGTCAAAGGCGGCATCGCGGTTGCGTTCGGTGCGTGAGCTGCAAGCGTCGGTGACCACCCAGACCTCGAACTCTTCCTCCAGCAAATCCAGCGCGGTCTGCATCAGGCAGACGTGGGCTTCGCAGCCGGCGATGACGATGGTGCTTCTGCCCTCTTCCGGCTCGGGCGCCGGCTTTTGCAGGTGTTTGGGCAGGCTGCGGGCATTTCCACCTGTGGGTGCCTTGCGCACCGGTGGGCGCAGCAGGTCGCCCAGGCCGTCGGCCACGGCGCTGAAGAACATCTTGTCCATGGTCTTGCCGCCGGCGGCTTCAATGGCGGCCTGTAATTCGGGCACGGTGGCGCCCAGGCTTTCGGGGTTTTCTTCCGTACCCCACACCGGTAAATCCAGCAATTTGGCCATGCGGGCCAGCCTGACGGCATTGGCCATGACGAGGTTGCCTTCAAAAATGGCGGGCATCAAAAGGGTCTGGTAGTCGACCAGTACAAGTTGGGAATCGTCGGCGTCAAGCAGCATCGGGGGTCCTGGGGAATTCTGGAGGCGTTCTGGAAAGAAGATCAGGCCGGGCTGCGCTGCAGGCGCTCCACCAGGCCGATCACATAAGCGTCGAACAGCAGCGTGGCGTCCTGCCCGAACATGCGGATGCGACCGGTATGTTGGAGAAGCAGCAAGCCCATGCCATGCGCGAACAAAGCCGTATTTTCGCGCAATGCGTCTTCGGCGTTCAAACCCATGGCCCGCAAGGCGGCTTCGCAGGGCCGCAAGGCGTCATGAAGGCGGTCATTGAGCCGCTGGTTCAGCTCGGTACCCAGCCCGCGCAGGCGCATGCCCTGCATGAGGTAAAAACCCAGATCCAGATCGCGCGGGTTGGCCGCAAAAAAACCAAACCAGGCGCTGGCCTTGGCTTCCAGCACCTCAGCCGGACCGCCCCGCGCCTCACCCGCAGATGCCACCACGCCATGGAGGCGCTCCAGGCACTCGGCCAGCAAGGCGCCGTAAATGGCTTCCTTGTTTTCAAAATAGGAATAGATGGCCCCGGCGGTGTAGCCCGCCTCCTTGGCGATCTCGCGGATGCTGGCGCCGTCAATGCCCAGGCGTTCGAAGACGGATCGGGCGGCGTCCAGCATCAGGGTTCGGCGTAAATCGTTTTGGACCTGCTGGCGATCTATTCGGGTTTGCATCGCCAGAATATAGGCGTGAAAGCCGTCTATCCAGGGTGCGATTTCCGGTGAAAATTAACGCTTGTTCTAAAAATTAAACGTTGTTTAAATTCACTGGATGACGCCAGAAGATCCACCACCATCGCAGCTTCATTCGTCACATGATCGGCCTGGCCTCGCCCGCCGCCTGCCCGGCCAGCCTGATTAGCTACTAATTTGATAGCTGCTCGCGCCCGTTCACAAAGGGCTGGAGACCCATTTAGCTCAAATCCAGCCCCAAGCCCTTATTCAGGCTCGATTCCCGCGGCCTTGATGATCTTTCCCCATTTCAGCGTTTCTGCCGCCTGAAACTTGCGCAGCTCTTCCGGGTTGCTGGTGAAGATTTCGGTGCCGCTGGACTGGTAAAACGGCGCGGCCGAAGGGCTGCGGGCCGCCTTCACCAGCATGTCGCTGAGCTTGGCCACCACATCGGCGGGCGTGCCGGCCGGCGCATAGGCAGCAAACCAGTAGGTCATTTCATACCCCTTGACGCCAGCTTCGGCGATGGTCGGCACCTCGGGCGCCAGCGGCGAGCGCTGGCGGGTGGAAACACCCAGCGCCTTGAGCTTGCCGCCCTTGACCTGCGGCAGGCCGGTCGCCATGTCGGTGATCATCATGTCGATCTGGCCGCCCAGCAGGTCCGTCACCGCGGGCGGGTTGCTCTTGTACGGAATGTTCAGGATGTAGGTGCCCGTCATCTGCTTGAACTGCTCACCCGCCACGCGGCTGGACGAGCTGCCGCTGCCGAAAGACAGCTTGCCGGGTTTCGATTTGGCCAGCGCAATGAACTCCGCCACGCTGTTGACCGGCAGTGCCGGGTTGACCACCATGATCTGGCCGCCGCGGCCTAGCGCGGTCAGCGGTGCGAAGTCCTTTACCGGGTCGTAAGGCAGTTTCTTGAACAGGTGCTCGTTGGCGGACTGCGTGGTATTGGTGGTGATGAACACGGTGTAGCCGTCGGGCTTCGCCTTGGCAGCTGCCTGGGCGCCGATGAAGCTGTTGGCGCCGGGCTTGTTGTCCACCACCACGCTGACTTTGCTGTCATTGGTCACGGCCTGGCCGATGGCGCGCGCCAGCTGGTCGGTCGCGCTGCCGGCCGCAAACGGCACAACAAAGGTGATCGGCTTTTCAGGAAAGCCCTGCGCCTGTGCCGCCATGGGCACGGCGAGAGGCGCGATGGCCCATAGCGCGGCGATGCCGAGCATGGCGGGGCGGATGCGGCTGTGGATGGATTTTTGAGTGGCGGTTTTCACGTTGTCTCCTGATGTTGTGATGGGGCTATCTGACGTTGTTGATCTCGTCTTGGTGTCCTGGTGAATCGGTTCCGTTAAAAAGCGTGGTCTCCTCCGGCCAGCAGGCCCGCCAGCGCCGCAGGAACCTCGATGGGTAAATCCAGCAGCCAGAATGAAAGCGACTTGCCGTGCGTGTCGAGGTTGAGCGCGTCATTCACGCCGCCGTCGAGCACGTCGTCGAGCACAAAGTTCAGGGCACCCAGCAAAGGCAGCTCAAACCGCTGCACACGGCTGGGCTTGCGGTGGGCAAAGTGGCGCGCCACGGCGGCTTCGCTCAGCTGCTGCAAAAGAACGGGATAAAGCTCAGCGTGCCAGGCAATCACGCTGATGTTGGAACGGTTGCCCTTGTCGCCGGTTCGCCCGTGCGCGGCGCGGTACAGCGGGACCGTGATCATGGCCTGGCTCATGCGGCCTCCCCTGCGGTAGCCAGCGCTGCGGTATCGAGCATCCTGAACGACACCTTCACGGCTTCGCGGGGCACCAGGCAGGGCAGCGTGTTGAGCCTTGGCGTCAAGGCCGTGCGCACGCCGCCGCCGCCAGCCGGGCCGCAGCAATACAGGGCTGTGACTTCCCGCGTCAGCCGCTCGGCCTCAAGGCGGTCAGTGTGTGTGGCGGCCACGCGCAAGCGTACATCGCGCGCGTCGCCGGGCGGCGTTGCGGCCAGCAGGCCGCCGGCGTCGTCGCCCATGACGCTGAGCGCGCCGACCAGGTCTACCCGCAATGCCAGGGCCGGCAGGCGCTGGCGCAGCACATCGGCGGCCAGACGGGCGCGGGCCTCGGCGCGCGGGCCGGCGTAAGAGATTTCACCTTCGGCCAGCCAGCCGCCCTCATGGCAGAGGTTGACCTTGAGGCTGGGAGGCCGGGCATGGCCGCGCACACCGCTCAGCGCCACGCGGTTGGGGCCGGCTTGTTCAATCTGCGCCGTGGTGATGTCCGCCACCACGTCGGGCGTGAGGTAGGCGGCCGGGTCATGCACTTCATACAACAACTGCTCCTTGACGCTGGCAAGGTTCACCAGCCCGCCGGTGTTGGCGGCCTTGCCGATGATGCAGTTGCCGTCGGCGCTGATTTCGGCAATCGGATAGCCGACGGCGTGCAAATCGGGAACGTCCTTGTAGCCGGGGTCTGCGAAATAGCCGCCGCAAACCTGCGCCCCGCACTCCAGCAGATGGCCGGCCATGGTGGCGCGTGCCAGCCGGTCCCAGTCGTCGGCATGCCAGCCAAAGTGCGACATGGCAGGCCCGACGGCCAGTGACGGATCGGCCACGCGGCCAGCCACCACGATTTGCGCGCCGGCGTCCAGCGCAGCGGCAATCGCTTCAGCGCCAATGTAGGCATTGGCGCTGACCATGCGGATACCGTCCAGTGCGCTGCCCAGCTGGGTGCGCAGCAGCTCGCGATGCCGCTCTTCCGAGAGGTCATCACCTTCGACCACCGCAATACGCGGCGCAGGCAAACCCAGCTCCCGGGCCATGGCCTGAATATGCCGCGCCGCGCCCATCGGGTTGGCCGCGCCGAAGTTGCTGACGATGCGGATGTTGTGCTGCAGGCAGCGCGCCAGCACGGGACGCAGCATGTCGTCCAGCAGCGGCTCAAAGCCGGCGCCGGGGTCGGCGCGGCGGCGCAATTGCGCCAGCGCCAGCGTGCGTTCGGCCAGCGTCTCGAAAATCAAAAAAGCCGGCCCGCCCCGCGCGATCAGGGTGTCCACCACCGGACCGGCCGCGTCCACACGGTCACCCGAAAAGCCGGCCGCGCAACCGATCAGCAGGTTGGCGGGCGGCGTGGCGGTACGGGCGGCTGCAGCAGCGGTGGTAGAGGTCATCATGGCCAAGCGGTGGATGCCATGAATTTAAGCCCCCACCTTTTATTTGTAAAATGCAAAATTCCTATCGATTGACTTGAAAATCAGATTAATGGCCGCACCCACCACCACCCCGAAAAATGCGGCCCGCCTGCCTCCACGCAGCCCCAACCTGTCGACGCGCCAGCTGCGGGCTTTTCTGGCGCTGGCGGAGCTGAGCAGCTTTACCCGGGCCGCTGCCGCCTGCCACCTGTCGCAGCCTGCGTTCAGCGCGCTGATCCAGACGCTGGAAACGGAGCTGAACACCCGGCTGTTTGACCGCGACACGCGCAGCGTGCAGCTGACAGCGGAAGGCAGATTGTTTGAAGCGCCGGCGCGGCAATTGCTGGGTGACTTCAGCGCCGCGGTGGGCGAGATGAGCGACCACGTCGAGCGCCGCAAGGGGCGTGTGCATGTGGCGGCCCTGCCCTCACTCGCGGCGGGCTGGCTGCCTTCCATTTTTGCGGAGTTCGGGCAGGCCTGGCCCGGCATTGAGCTGAACCTCAGCGACCTGCTGTCGGACGCCTGCATTGAGCTGGTGCGCAGCGGCAAGGCCGACTTCGCGCTTGCCTCAACAGGCGCCACGCACGCGGGCCTGACCACGCAGCTGCTGTGCACCGACCGTTTTCACCTGGTCTGCCGCACGGACCATCCCCTGGCCACAGAAAAAGTATTGACGCTGAAGAAACTGGCGGCCTACCCGTTTATCCATATGTCGCGCAATAGCAGCGTGAGACAGGCGCTGGACGCAGCGCTGCACCCGTTGCAGACCCATACGGTGCTGGAAGTGGACCAGCTGGCGACGGTGACCGGCATGATTGAGGCAGGCATCGGCATCAGCGTGGTGCCGGCGCTCACGCTCTTTCACTTTGAGCGAAAGAACCTGCTGACGCGGCCGCTGGCCACGCCTGGCCTGTCACGAAAAATTTATGCCGTGCGCCGGCAGGAAGGCAGCCTTTCAGTGGCGGCGCAGGCACTGCACGACCTGGTCATGGAACGCATGAAAGCGTGGCAGCCGGGGCCGCAGCAGCCGATGCGCCGCAAACCCGGAAAGCCTTAGGGCTTTAGGACTTTTTAGGGCTTAGAGCGAGCCCAGATCCTGGACGGCATCCACAACCATGCTGGTACCCAGCGCAATCAACAGGATGTCGGTGGCGACACGCACATACTTGTGGCCTGAGGGCGGAGGGCCTAGGCGCACCACCACCGATGCAGGCACCGGGTAATAGACCACGCCGGCCGGCAGCGGTTGCCCGATGGCGTACTTTTTGGCCTGGCCGGGGGGCATGCAGCCGTTGTTTTTCTTGGCAAGGCCCGGTGGGCAATGACCGGACTTGAATTGTTTGCCGTAGTAGTCCTGGAGCACCACACGCTGCTCGGGAACAAAATAGCCGCCGACCCTGACGTCTTCGTGTTTCTTGCCTTTGGATTTCTTGTCTTTTTTGCCGCCGTGGTCGTCCTGGTCTGACTGCTCCACCTGGCTGTGCTTGCCGCCCTTGTCCTTGTTCTTGCCGCCGCCAGCCCATTCGGGTTTCTCGGCAAAGCTTGTGGAGCACATCAGTGCACCTGCCATCAAAAGTGCCAAGCTGCGGCTGGACAGGCGCAAACCTGTTTTCGGTGTGTGTATTGTTGTCATCGTGGTTCTCCAGTGGTTTTCGGTTCAGGGCTCGCCGGACACAGGCAGCAAGTGCGCAGCGTCCCTTTTTCAACGGCGGCCTGCGGTTGCCGTTGACAGGGCTTTCACGCCGCGTTGCACTCTGCGGGCATGTCCATCCTTACGGGCATGCCGGCACACGCAAAGCTGCACAATTCTGGCGGCAAAACACAGCATGGGGATGTAAGGAAACAAGCTGTTTCACAGTCATACGTTGTCACGTATCTGGAGGTCTGGCGTTTTCTGCCGGTCACAATTACGACAGGAGAAAAAACCCGAGTGCTATATTTTTCATAGCTTCTCGCGCCCGTTCCAATTGGCCTGCAGGCATTTAAGACCTGCAAAACAATTACCTCAAACCACCGCGCTACTTTTTCGGTTCGGCAAACTTGAGCAGGCGTGTGGCCAGCAGCGTTTCAGCCAGGAAGCAAACCAGCGCGAGAAGAAAGCACACCACGCCCGACAAAAAACAGACAGTGGCAATGCGCAGGGTCGGCAACTCACTCGTCTCACCCAAAAACAGCAGGATGATGGTAGTGCCGATCAGCATGGCGCAAAAGGTCAGAAAGGCGATGCAGATGTTGACCAGCCAGCCGCGCTGGCGCAACTCGCGCAGTTCGGCATACATGCGGTGCGCGCGGGCCTCTTCCACGCCGCCGGTCTCCAGCCGGTTCTCCAGGAAACGCGCGCGGTCGATGATGCGCGCCAGCCGCCCGGCGACGGCGGCGATCATTCCCGAAACAGCGGTGAGCAAAAACACCGGCGCCACTGCCAGTTGAATACCGTGGGTGACCGTCGCAAGGTCGGGCGCAAAGTTCATGCGGGGCTCCGGGGGTTCATGAAATGGGTATTGTCATGCAAACATCAGGCCAGCAGGCCTGCCGGTCGCCTGCCTTTGCGGACGATGCCCTACACGGATGTCGTCGCTGTCCGACAGCTCGCGGCGTGCGGTCGTCCCCACAATGAACTCCAAGGCAGTGCCCGCGTTGCCTTTTTTCCCTGCGACCGCCATCGCGGCACTGCACCGAATTATTTCCACCAAAGGATTTTCCATGCTCCCCAATAACGAGGGACAGCGCGTCCCTGACGTCACCTTCAAGACACGCCAGAACGACCAATGGGTTGATGTGAAAAGCACCGACCTGTTTGCCGGAAAAAACGTCGTGGTTTTTTCGCTCCCCGGCGCCTACACGCCCACCTGCTCTTCCACCCACTTGCCGCGCTTTAATGCGCTGGCCAACACCTTCAAGGCCAACGGCATTGACGACGTGGTCTGCTTCTCGGTCAATGACGCCTTTGTGATGAACGATTGGGGCAAGGCGCAGGAGGCCGGCAATATCACCCTGATCCCGGACGGCAATGGCGACTTCTCCAAAGGTATGGGCATGCTGGTCGACAAAAGCGATCTCGGCTTCGGCAAGCGCTCCTGGCGTTATTCCATGCTGGTGCGGGACGGCGTGGTCGAGAAAATGTTCATTGAACCTGAAAAGGAAGGTGACCCGTTTGAGGTGTCCGACGCCGACACCATGCTCAGGTACGTCGCCCCGAACGCGGTAGCGCCCGAACCCGTCACCCTCTTCAGCAAGCCGGGCTGCCCGTTTTGCGCAAAAGCCCGGGCCATGCTGGACGAAGCAGGCCTTAGCTACGAGGAGATCACCCTGGGCCAGGGCATCACCACCAGCACGCTGCAAGCGGTTGCAGGCGCGGGAACGGCGCCACAAGTATTCGCAGGCGGGAAAAAAATCGGCGGGTCGGAAGACCTGCAAGCCTGGTTGGAAAAGTCCCGGCCACAGTCTGAACCGCGCCAGTTTCTCAGCTAGCCGGCCGCAGCGCTTTTTGCCCTGCGCCGGGCGCGCCAGCTGACCACCGCTTCGCAGGCGTCAAAGTGCTTGAGCAGGTTCTGCTTTTGCCGTTCGAGCAGCGAACTGGCGGCAATCATCTGCGGCCATGACTCACACGCTTTTCCCACTGCTTCATTGAGCACGCCGCGCACGCGCGTTTCAAACATGCCCGTGGCGTTGCAAAAACTGCGCAGCGTTTTGGCGGTCAGCCTGGCCTGCTTTTCACCACCGGGCACAAAGCGCAGCGCGTGGCCCCTGCCGCCCAGGTAGGCCGCGTAGGCCACCACGTCGTAGGCCGGAGACAACTCGGGCGTGCGGCCGTCACGGTAGACCACGCCAAAGTTTTTGACGTGGGCGTCATAGTTGCCGAGCATTTCATTGACCATCACGCGGCGGATCAGTTCTTCTGCAGCGCCCTCGCCAAGGTGCGCATCCAGGCTCATGCCTTCGCGCAAAGTCCGGGTCATGGCGGCGTAGGTTGCGGCGGGATGCGTGTATTTTTCTTCCGGCTGGATGCGCAGGATCTGCGCAAAGTCTTCGCAATGAATGTGGCCTTCAGGGCCGCGGTCAAAGCGCTTGACGGCCAGAAAATGCCGGCTTTCGCCGAGCACAAACGGTTGCTCGGCGACGATCTCGTCCATGGGCGCCAGCCAGGCCTCACACACGTTCACGCCGGCTGCCCGTGCCAGCCGCAGGGAAAGCTCTTCTACTTCGGGCAACAGGGCAAATTCAGCCGTGGGCAGCTTGGCGATGATGTGGGTGCCCTGCGCGTCACGGGTGCGCGCCACATAACGCCCCGGCTGCTGCACCAGCGCCAGCTTGGGCTGTACGCCCGACAGCGATGTCGCGTCGGGCAAGGGATCAGCCGTGACGGACATCTCAAGCGCGTCGTTGTGCTGCGTTACCACGGCGGCCAGCGCATCGGCATCAAGGTGCGCGGGATAGGCATACACATTGCCCGGCAGGTCCGTGCCGCAGGCGGCCAGCATGTCGAAATGGTCGTTGGGCCCGCAGCCGCGCAGCTGTTCCAGATGGCGGCGCAACGGCCCTTCGGGCAGCAGGTTCTGAAAGAATGCCGGCAAGCGCCCGCCTTCGGCATTGAAGAACGGGGTGTTCACATAACTGCGCCAGAAAATCCCCCGGCGCTGCGGGTCGTCGTCGGTAGCGGCCCAGGAGAACACCGGCGAATCGGGGTTGGACCAAAAAACCTCGTCTGGAATGAAACGTGTGAGCGCGCTACTGCCCGTGCCGTACTGGAACAGCAGGCCGGCACGCAAGGTGCCGATATAAATATCAAGCGCCAGAACGTTCATGGATCAGGGCCTGACGTTCTTGATGTTTGCCGCAGCGAGCTGGGAAGTTTCGGCCACGATGCGGTCCACCCGCGACAACGCCGGCGCCGGCCCCTCGGGGGCTTGCGCCTGCAGCCCTGCAGCCACCACCTTGGGCAGCAGCAGCACCTCCAGCCCAAGCTGGTCGGCAATGGCCATCAGCGTGGTCACGCGTGGCGCGGTCTTGCCCTGCAGGACGCTGCGCACCGACAAAGGCGTCAGCCCCGTGCTTTCGGCAACGGCCTGGTAATCCAGCCCCAGGCGCTGGCGCTGGCCTTCCAGGCTGGCAGCAACTTCAGACAATGTTTTCATAGATAGATAAATATCGTTTCTTGTTAAAACGATAGTATTTTATCCAATCAAACCATATCAATCAATACCAAACTAGCGTTTTATACAAAAACAATAGTTAAATATCGTTTATCGAGAGCTGACTTCTTCTTTTAATTCCTGTAGCGCCGCCACATGCAGGGGACAGCATCCGCAGCTAGTCGGCATAAACACCGGCCGCCTTGATGATGGGCCCCCACCGGGCAATTTCGTTGCCCAGAAAGCTGCGGTGCCCGGCCAGCGTGGCACGGTCATCCTCCACGATCTGTATGCCTGATGCAATTTGCGCCTGCCTGAAGGCAGGTGTTTTCATGGCCACCCGCAGCACATCGTTGAGCCGCTGCTGGATGTGCGGCGGCGTGTCCTTCGGCGCGTAAAGGGCAAACCAGATGCTGAGCTCGACACCCGAAATGCCGAACCGTGCCATGGTCGGAACTGCGGCGAGCGACGTGCCGGTAAGGGGTTTGGCGGAGGTCACGGCAATTGCCTTGAGCTTGCCGGCCTGGATATGGCCGACCGTCGTAGGGGTGGGGTCACAGATCATGTCCACATGCCCGCCAAGCAGGTCTGCCACTGCGGGCGCACTGCCGCGGTAGGGCACGGTCGTAATGCTGACTTTCAATGAAGACTGGAGCAGCAAGCCGCACAGGTGCGATGACGAGCCCACACCGGCGTGCGCGAGCCTCACCTGCGGCTGCCGGGCCATCCACCGGATGAGGCTCACCACGGAGTCCGCAGGTACCTGCGGCCGCGCGGCCAGCACGAGCGGCGTGTCGACCACCACTCCCAGCGGCGCGAAATCCACATCCGGCTTGAAGCCCAGGTTCCGGTAGAGCGCCGGTGAAGTCGCCATGCCGATGTGCCCCATCAGCAGCGTGTGGCCATCGGCTGGTGCCCGCATTGCGATGACCGTCCCGAGGTTGCCGCCAGCGCCGGACAGATTCTGGACAACCACAGGCTGGCGCAGCTGGGCCTGCATCGGCACGGCAAGCTCCCTGGCCAGCTTGTCCATGGGCCCCCCGGCTGCAAAGGGCACGATGAGGGTGACCGGTTTGGTGGGATAGGCCTCCTGAGCGCACGCAGACGCAGCGCAGAAGGCGAGCATGAAGGCAATGCAGATGGCTCTGGTCATAAATCCCCCTCGGGTTGGTTAAACGGATACGGATTGCGTTGCCAGGCCCCCGGCGGCAGGCGGCGGCCTGCGCGATGCGTCCACCTCGAGCGCACCAAAAGACAGGTGTTCGTTCACATCAAGCAGCGCATTCACTGCGGCTTCGTCCAGCCCGCACTGCAAGCCCACCAGGGCAGCCGCTATCGATACGCCCTCCACCCTGGACTTCTGGCAGGCACGGGCAACCAGTTCATGCGCACGGTTCAGGCCGATGCGCCTGGCCAGCGCCATCTGCACGGTCTCGGTGACGATTGCCCCGTCTGTGAGGGCAACGTTGCGCGCCATCCTGGCGGAGTCCACCACCAGCTCGTCCAGCATGGTCGTGGCCTGCGCCAGAAGAGCACCCATCAGGGAAAAGCACAGCGGCACTGCATGCAGCTCGACATACCAGGCGTCCAGCGACCTTTCGTTCTCCACGAGCGCCGCGTCCAGCATCATCGGAGCCGTGTGAAACAGCATCCTCGAAAGGGCGACGACGGACGACGCCGCGACCGGATTGTTTTTCTGCGGCATGGTGCTGCTGGCGCCCCTGCCGGCGGCAAAAGCCACCTCACCGACTTCCGTGCTGGAAAGCATCAGCAGGTCCCGGCCGATCTTTCCGAGGGTCGCAGCGATCTGCGACAAAAGAAGCACCGCCTCGGCCGGGCCGTCACGCATGCAATGCCACGCAATATCCGGTTCGTTCAACCCCAGCTTTTGCATCAGGCGCCGGCGTGTTTCATGCCCCGCGCCGGAGAATGAAGCAAGCGTGCCCACAGCGCCACCCAGTTGCCCGGTGGCCACGCGCGGCACAGCCTCTGCAAGCCTGTCCATCTGCCGCAGCACGCCGGAATTCCAGACCGCAGCCTTGAAGCCGAACGTGACGGGCAACGCATGCTGCTGATTGGTCCGTCCGGCCTGGATGCTGCGCTGATGGGTCACAGCCAGCGCACCCAACGCCCCCGAAAGCTGTGCCAGCGAATCGCCGATCAGTGCAAACGCTTCCTGCATCTGGAGCGCCAGTGCGCAATCCATCACGTCCTGGGTCGTTGCGCCATAGTGCACATACTGGCCCAGGTCACCGCGGCACAGGTTGACCACCTGGCTCACCAGCCCCACCATGGGCAGGCCGACCAGGCGCGTCTTCTGCTTGAGTTGCGCAAAATCGATGTTTTCGACGTGGGCAACGCGACAGATTTCATCCGCCGCATCCTGGGGAATGACACCCAGTTCAGCCTGCACGACGGCAAGTTCACGCTCGAAACGAAGGCAGCGGTCGACAAAATTCCGCTCTGAAAAGATGCCAGCGATGGCCCCGCCGTCATGCAAATCACTGAAGAGCTGGTTCATTCGTCAGGCCCTTTGCGTTGCCACAGATGTTGCTAGGTGAAACTAACTGTATCCAATATGATATTTCTGTAAAAACGATTTGTTGAGATCCCTCCGTTCTCTTTTAGCGATGGGTTGACCATGAATGTTCTGGGCCTGAAAACGTTTGCCGCCGTCGCCAGCCAGGGCGGCATTACTTCTGCCGCGCAAACGCTGCACACCGTGCAATCCAATATCACCCAACGCATCCGGATGCTGGAATCGGAGTTGGGCCTGGCGCTTTTCAAGCGCCACAGCCGGGGCATGGAACTGACGCGTGCGGGCCAGCGGCTGCTGCCCTATGCCAATCGCATCGTGGCGCTGATGGATGAAGCGCAGGCTGCGGCCAAAGGGGAGGAAGACGCTCCCGCCGTCCTGACAATCGGCTCGATGGAGACCACCGCTGCGGTCCGGCTGCCGTCGCTGCTCGCCGCATACCGCCGCGTGCTTCCGCAGGTGGCCATCTCGCTGGAAACCGGCCCGACCGCGACACTGATCGAGGCCGTGCTCACGCGGCGCCTGGATGGCGCGTTCATCGCCGGCCCGCTCAACAACCATGCGCTGGTCAGCCTGGTCGCGTTTGAAGAAGAACTGGTGCTCGTCTCGTCTGCCAGCTGGGTGCGCCCCAGTGAGCTCGGCAGGCGCCTGGAAAACGGCGCGGCGGCGATCATGTTCAAGACCGGCTGCTCTTATCGCCAGCGGTTCGAACAGCTTCTGAGCGAGCGCGGCTGGCCCAGGTACACCCGGCTTGAAATGGGCACACTGGAAGGCATCCTGGGCTGTGTTGCCGCGGAGGTCGGCATCTCGCTGCTCCCGCGGTCCGTTGTCGAAAACGCCGCCAACAGGTCCGCCTTACGGTGCCATCCATCGACGGGCAAGAAATACGCCGTCAAAACACTTTTTATCCGCCGGCGCGACGAGCACCCCGGCGAAGCCTTGCAGCAATTCATGAACCTGCTGTAAGCCAAGCGCACGGCATCAGAACACAGCCTCTAACCAAACTTGCGCGCTGCATCCAGCGCCAGCCCGACGCCGATGCTCCCGAAGCGGTCGCCCTCCACGCTGCGCGCCTGCGGCAGCATTGCCGAGATCTGTTCGCGCAGCAAAGGCACCCCGCTGGAGCCGCCGGTGAAAAACACGGTGTCAATGTCGTCGGCGTTGACAACCGCGTCCTTGACCAGCCCCATCACGGTACGCGCCACAGTGCCGACCAGCTCATTGATGGCCGCGTCGAAATCGGGCCGGTGCAAGGTGAGCGTCTCGCCCGGGGCAATGCGCCCCAGATCCATGACGGTTTCTGGCGCATCCGACAGCGCGATCTTGGCCGCTTCCACTTGCATGGCCAGCCAGTGCCCTGCCCGTTCGCGCACCAGGTTTTGCAGGCGGTCCAGTTTGTCTTTCTCGATTGCGCCACGCCGGATATCGCTGATCTGCGTCCACGACTTCTTGCTGTAGGCCTGGTTGATGGTGTGCCAGGTCGCCAGATTGAAGTACTGGGCCGACGGCACCTGCAACCCGCTGTGAAGCAAACTGCCCAGGCCCAGCGTGGGCATCACGCTGGCAAGGCTCAGGTATTTGTCGAAGTCCGTGCCGCCTATGTGCACGCCGCCGCTGGCCAAAATATCATCGCGCCTGTCGGCCTTGCGGGCGCGCTCGGGGGACAGGCGCACCAGCGCGAAGTCCGAGGTGCCGCCGCCGATGTCGACCACCAGCACAAGCTCTTCGCGCCTGATCTGCGATTCGTAGTCGAACGCCGCCGCAATCGGCTCGTACTGAAAGGCAATGTCTTTGAGACCCACTGCATGTGCGATCTCGGCCAACGTGTTTTCGGCTTTCTTGTCCGCGGCAGCATCGTCGTCGACAAAAAACACCGGGCGACCCAGCACGGCCTGGTTGAAGGGCTGGTCTGCGGCTTTTTCAGCGCGGTGCTTGAGCTCACCGATGAACTGTGCCAACAGCACACGAAACGGCAACGCACGGCCGGCGACCTCGGTGTGGTCATCGATCATCGACGTGCCGAGCAGGCTTTTGAGCGAACGCATCAGGCGGCCTTCATAGCCGGCCAGGTAGTCGGCCAGCGCCGCGCGGCCGTAGCTCACATGCTCGTCCTCGGCATGAAAAAACACCACCGACGGCAGCGTGGGTTTGCCGCCTTCAAGCGCCAGCAATGCGGGAAACCCCGGCCGGCTCCAGCCCGCCGTGGAGTTGGAGGTGCCGAAGTCGATCCCACAGGCGCGGGGTGCGCTCACCGCCCTGCCGGCCTGGCGAAGCCGCTTTCGGCCCACGCCACGGCGCTGGTGCGGTTGAGCTTGAAGGAGGGTGCCACGCGCACTTGCGCGAGATGCTCACCCGCTTCATCGGTGGCGCTAAGCAGGCCGTGTGGGTTGTCTTCGTCAGGAACGATGTCGAGCGAGACGGTGACACGCGCCGCGTTGGCCGTCACGGTGATGCTCTGGTGCAGCGTGGCATGCAGCTGCTGCTCATGCCGGCGCACAAATTCGGAAGCAGTTTTGACCAGTGTGCTGAAGGCCGGGCCATCCAGCGGCTTGGGGTTCTTCTTGTCGCGCCCCATGGTCCACGGCCCCACCAGTGCAGGCTCGGGCTCGCCGTCCTTGATCATGGCGACAGCCCAGCCGTCGTCGTCTTCGTTCTTGATGACCTTGGCTGTCCAACCGTCACCGCACCAGAGCCTGGGCTCCTGGACGGGTTGGGTGTCGTTGGGGGATTCATCGGCCAGGTCGGCCGGGGTGCGGGAGTCAGTCAAAACGCGGTCACTCGGGTGGGGCGCCCCGGCAAGGAGCCGGGGGCAAATTCAGGTCACGCACCGCCTTCAAACAACACGGTGCGCATGGGGGACCGGATTTTACAGCTCTCGCAGAACCTCGTCACAGGCCAAGGTCGCTGAGGCTGGGGTGATCGTCGGGCCGGCGCCCGAGCGGCCAATGAAACTTGCGGTCGGCGGGCTTGATGGGCAGGTCGTTGATGCTGGCGTGGCGCACGGCCATCAGGCCGTTGTCGTCGAACTCCCAGTTCTCATTGCCATAGGAGCGAAACCAGTTGCCGGCGTCGTCATGCCACTCATAGGCAAAGCGCACCGCGATGCGGTTGCCGCCAAAGGCCCAGAGCTCCTTGATGAGGCGGTAGTCCAGCTCGCGCACCCATTTGCGCGACAGCAGCCCGGCGATCTCCTCGCGGCCCGTGACGAACTCGGCGCGGTTGCGCCATTTGCTTTGCGGTGTGTAGGCCATCGACACGCGCTCCGGCTCACGCGTGTTCCAGCCGTCTTCGGCGGCGCGGACTTTCTGCACGGCGGTTTCAAGGGTAAAGGGGGGAAGCGGCGGCCGTGATTCCATGGGGATCTCCTGGGGTTGAAATAATTGCGCAAAACCAGATGTAGACAGATTTGTCTACTTGGGCGAAATTCTGTCACATGTAGACAAACCTGTCTACATGACGTCTACAATGCGCCATGGACGTCTCTACCCTCCCCGCACGCGAGCGAATCCTCGTCACGGCACACGAACTTTTCTACCGCGACGGCCTGCGCGCCACCGGCATCGACCGCATCATTGCCGAGTCGGGCGTGGCCAAGCTCACCTTCTACCGGCACTTTCCCAGCAAGGACGAATTGATCCGCATCTTCCTGGACTACCGGCATGAACGCTGGATGGGCTGGTTTGTCGACGCGCTGGGCCGCCATGGCGCGCAACCCGGCGGTGGGCTGGCGCCGCTGGTGCAGGCCATGGCCGAGTGGTTTGCCGACCCGGCGTTTCGCGGTTGCGCTTTCATCAATGCCGTGGCGGAAGTGGGCGGCACCCTGCCTGGCGTGGCAGACATTGCACGCCGGCACAAGCAGGACATGCAGCAGGTCATTGCCGATTTGCTGCCATACGGCGCGGGCCAAACCGAGGCGGCGCGGGCTGCGGCTCTGGCAGTGGACGGCGCCATCGTGCGGGCGCAGATGGACGGCGCCGATGCGGCGCTGGCAGGCCTGCGCCTATTGCTGGGCGGGCTGGACAGCCCGGCCGGAAAAACGGGCAGCCGCTAGGTTTTTCCAGGCCGGCGCGATTTTTCTTTGGGCCGCGACGCAAGCGCAACGCCCGCACGCTCAACCGCCTTCACGGCCGGGCGTTTGCCCGACGCCACCCACTCGCCGTAAAAGTCGATCTTACTGTCCAGGAGCTTGAGCGCCAGCTGCCATTCGGCAATCATGTCCCTGACCTGTTCG
Organism: Polaromonas sp. P1_F8; assembly: GCF_056405635.1. Classification (NCBI taxonomy): domain Bacteria; kingdom Pseudomonadati; phylum Pseudomonadota; class Betaproteobacteria; order Burkholderiales; family Comamonadaceae; genus Polaromonas; species Polaromonas sp. P1_F8. The sequence continues at coordinate 630,818 of NZ_JBFUBS010000001.1, forward strand.
CGGTGCGCGGCCAGCAGCGCCTGCCGCTGCGTGAGGGTGCTGCTGCCCTGCTTGACCAGCGCTGTGTACTCCTGCATCTCGGCAATCGACATGCCGGTGCGCCGCAGGCGGTCCATCAGCTCCAGCCAGCTGATATGCAGCTCACCGTAGACGCGTCGGCCGCCGGCGTCGCGCGTCACGCCCGGGATCAGGCCCTGCGCCTCATACCAGCGTATGGTGTGCACGCTGCGGCCGGTGCGTGCGGCAAGCTGCCCGATCAGAAAACTTTCAGCCATGCCCGACTGTATAACGGCTCAGGCGGCAAGCGCGGGGGCCTCCAGCGCAGCGCTCACCAGGGCGGTGTCGAAGTACTCCGTCAGCTCTTTCATTTGCCCGCCTTCCATGCGGCAAACATAGCAATAGCGGTTGTTGTAGGCCTTGCCGGCATGGGTGGTAACTTGCCCGCGGAACTCGATGACGACCATGTCGCCGTCGGCCATCACGCGTTGCGTCGTGCTGACATAAGGCGTGGCGAACTGGGCAAACAGCGGCCGCAGCAGCTCGGTGACGACCGCCTGCTTGCCGCGGTAGGTGCGCGACCAGGGCGTGCTGCCCTCAAGGGTCCAGCAAAAATCATCTGCCATGGCGTCGACAAATGCCTGGCCGTTGCCTTTGTCCAGTTCGGCCATGACCTCCTGCATGCGCTGGCGGTTGGCGGCTGTGATGTTGTTGGTGGATGCTGAACTCATGATGAAACTCCTTGACGGCTTCTTCGCATGGACTGCGAAGTGGATGGTCGATACAGGCCGGCAACATTGCCAGGACCCTGAAAGGATTGGAATACCTGGAGTGCACTCAAGGTCAAGTCCTGGAGGCAGGGTGCCGCAAAATTCACCATCAAATCGGCTTCTGGCGCAATAAGGACGGGCGCAAGCAGCTATGCTTTTAATAGCAAACCTACAATGGCGCATGAACCCCAAAAAGCCCGCAACAAGTGAATGGGTCAGCAAGATGCTGGCTGTACTGAAAACCGGCAACACCCCGGCGGCGCTGGCCCAGATCAAGGCCACCACCAGCAGCAAGGACTTGCAGCAATTGCACGCCGCGCTGGAAAAAGCGCAGCTGCTCAAACAACTTAAGGGCGTTGACACCGCCATTTCAGACCAGTTGCAGGCGCTGGCCTCGCCGCGGCTGAGCCGCTCGCCCTGAACGCTTCAGGTCCGTTCCCTTTCAGGCGGGGCGGATTTCAAACTGCGCATCGCCCATGTAGCGGTTGGGGCCCAGCGCGGCCGTCACGGCGGCCAGCTCGGCCGCCTGCCATTGGTTGAAGATTTCCAGCTCGTCGCTTGACAGGACATCTTCGGCCGGCGCTTCGCCGTAAGTCGCCACCAGTTTCATATAGGCCGCGTACACCGGCCAGACCAGGCTTTCGTCTCCCAGCTCGGCTTCCAGCGCCGTCCTGAAGCGTTGCTCGGCGGCCTGCAGCTCTTCTGCAGAGGCGTCTTCATAGGCGTAAAGCCTGAGGCGGTAGCTCACGGTTGTTTCTCTCAAGGCAAAACGGGACAAGGATCAGGGTGTTTGCGGCTTCACCGGTACAGGCATGCCCTGCGTCAGCTCGATGCGGCGCCGCAGCTTTGCCGCTTCCTGGGTGTCGCCGCCCTGCTCTGCCCGGCGCAGCTGAACGCCCAGCCAGGCCAGCAGCGGCCGGCGCCAGCCTTGCACAGACGCCGTATCAATCGCCTGGGTGATCACGGCAGGACTGGCCTTACCGGCCTGCAGCATCACGCCGGCAGCCACCAGCTTTGACAAGGGGTCGGCAATGGCCGTCACAGCGCCGGCGTCACCAGCCGCGGCGCGGCGCTGCGCCTCAGGCAGCAAGGCGATGCCCTGCGGCTGCACCTGACCCTTGAGGTAATCAGCGTAGGCGCGCTGGGCGTCGGTGGCGTCCTCGCGCAGTTTCTCAAAGCCGGTGCACGGCTCATCAAGCACCAGGCTGGCCACCCGGGTGGCGCAGTGCAGCAGCTCGGCGGTAGCTAACAGCTCGGCCCGGCCGGAGCGTGTCAGCTGGGTGCGGGCGCGCCCGAGTTCGGCCATCTCGACGCGGCTGTTGCCTTCCATGTAGGCGGCCACAGAGCGGTCCATTGAGCCTTTGGCCTCGAGTTGCCAGTCGGGCGGTTGCGGACCGCCGGCACAGGCGGCCAGCAGCAAAGCCGAAGTCAGTGCGGCATACGTAAAGATGTTCTTCATGGCAACTTCATCTCCGCGTCGCGGGCGTCTTTGGCGAAAGGCCATTTGCGGCTGATTTCGTTGATGAGGCCTTCGACCTTGCGCAGGCTGGCTTCCACGTCGGCGCGCAGCGCGCCCAGGTCGTCAGTGGCATCTTTGGCGTTGCGGGTGACGGCCTGGGCGTCCTGCAGCAATGCATCCACTTTCTTGAGGCTGGTGCGGGCCTCGCCCAGCATGGCGTTGAGCTGAACCACGGTGGCCCGGGTTTCGGGCATCAGTCCCTTGTCGCCGAACACCTGGGTATCGGTTTTGGCGGCCAGCCCGTCGAGTTTGGTGAGCAGCGAGTTGGTGCGCTCCAGCGTGGCGGCAAACTTTTTGGCCTCTGCCTCGCTGCCCAGCAACACCGTCAACGCGCCGCCCGGCCCGTTAAGCCGCTCCGTCAGCGTCTGCAGGTTGGCCAGGCTGGTGCCCACCGCACCCCCGCTACCCGTGAGGGTGTTGAGGTTTTCAATCAGGTCCTTGGCGGCAGCAATCACTTTGGGCACTTCGCCGGCCGCATCGCCCAGCAGCACCGTGCGTTCCGCGCCGTCGGGCAGCGGCGGGTCGTTCAGCAGGCCGGTGTAGGCGCGGATGTTGGTGCCACCGACGAGGCCGCGCACCAGCGTGAAGACGCTGGTGGTACGCAGCCAGTGGGCATCCTTCGCGGCCACATCCACCAATATGCGGGCCTTGCCGTCGCTGGCCAGCTCGATGCGCTTGACGCGGCCTATCGGGAAACCCGAGAAAGTCAGGTCCATGCCGACCACCACGCCTTCGGAATCCTCCGCAATGAGTACCAGGCTTTGCGTGGACTCAAACGCCCCGCGCGCATACATCACATAAAGGGCCGAGCCCACCACCAACAGCAGCATGAAGAGCAGCAGCAGCCGGGCCTTGAACTCCAGGCTGGCGATCTCCGCCGGCGAAGACTCTGCCTCGCGCGCCGGCTGGAGCGGGTCCGGCCGGCCGTGCTCCGGAGATGAAGGGTCGTGGGGTGAGCTCATGGATTGTTATTTGGTATTGTTTTTGGTATTTTTTGAGGAGATCAATAGTAGTTGCCCACCAGCGAAGCCACTTCAATCAGCAAAATCACGGCGAACATGCGCACGAGGCCGCGCATCTCGGCGCTGGTGCGCACGCTGGCTTCGCCCATGCCGTAAAGCGCCGAGGCCATGGGGATCAACGACACGGCCAGGCAGAAGAACAGGGTTTTGAGCACAAAGATCAGCGTGACGGAAGGGCTGAAGACCTGGCCGAAGAGCCGGGTGTAGGCCGCCAGGCCCGACAAGGCAAAGCCGTAGGTCGCCATATAGGCCACCACCAGTGCCACCACGCAGCTGAGCGCAGCCAGCGTGATGCCGGAGAACATGCCCGCCACCACGCGCGGCAGCACTTCGCGCCGCACCGGCTCGATGCCGCGCTGGCGCATCTCGTCCAGTTCACCGCTGGCCTGCATGGCGGTGAGTTCGGCGCCGTCGGGGATGGTGCAGCGCAACGCCACAAAAAGCGCTGCCGTCAGCGGAATCAGCTCCAGCACCAGCACCCGGATCACGACCTGCAACGCGTACTGCGACAAGCCGTAGCTCAGCGCGGTGACCAGTACGATGCGCGTGAGCACCACGGTGACCAGCGCGCACAGCAAGGTAAAGCCCAGCAGGATGGGCGCCGTGTTGATGTAGATGTGGCGGGAAAGTACCGTGCGGCTTTGCGGGCTGTAGCTGGAAGGCGAGAGGGTCAGCACCAGGATGATCGCGCCCAATTTCACCAGACGCCACCATTCGATCAGCCAGTGCTGGGCGGTGCGGCGTGTTTGCGAGAGGCGGCCTTGCCAGGATGATGCTGTTGAAGCCATTGGGCCATGATACCCGCGGGCTATTGCCTGTCCATGTAGGATGGCAGGCTTTCGCCCGGTGCGGGCGCCCTCTCCTCTCTCCCCCTTTTCACCACCGCTTCATCATGGCCATCGACACCTGGACCGCCTACTTCCTCGCCTCCATCCTGATCGCGCTCTCACCCGGCTCGGGCGCGGTGCTGGCCATGAGCCATGGCCTGAGCTACGGCATGCGGCGCACGCGTGCCACCATCGCGGGCCTGCAGCTCGGGCTGGTGGTGATCTTGCTGGTGGCCGGGGCGGGGGTGGGTTCGCTGCTGGTGGCGTCCGAGCTGGCCTTCAGCATCGTGAAAGTGCTGGGCGCGCTCTACCTGATCTACATCGGCTGGTCGCAGTGGCGGTCATCGAACGGCATCGCGGCGGAAGAAGCCGGCCCGGCAGCCGATGCGAACGGCATTTCAGCGCGCAGGCGCTTCCTGACCGGCCTGCTGACCAACGTCACCAACCCCAAAGGCATCCTCTTCATGGTCGCGGTGCTGCCGCAGTTCATCAGCCCCGCCCGGCCGCTGTGGCCGCAGCTGCTGGTGATGGCGCTCACGACCGTGGCGGTCGACACCGTGGTGATGCACGGCTATGCGTTTGCAGCCAGCCGCCTGCAAAAGCTGTTCAGGAATGCGCGCGCGGTGCGGCTGCAAAACCGGCTGTTCGGCGGCATGCTGATGGCAGTGGGTGCGGGCCTGTTTTTCGTCAAACGCAGCCACGCTGCGGCGCATTAGGCCTGCAGATTGCTATTAAAACAATAGCTGCTTGCGCCCGTTGATAAAGGGTCGAAGCCCAAAAACCCTCAAAATAGCAGCGACCCTTCCCTTAGATCGGACGGTCCACAGCCTGCGCCGACACAATGCCCGCCAGCTTGCGCAGGGCGCTGTCGGTCTCGCTGGAAAACGGTGAGCCGCAACTGATGCGCAGGAAGTGGTCAAAGCGGTTCGAGTTGGAAAACATGGAGCCGGGCGCCACCCGTATGCCCTGCCGGATGGCGGTGTCAAACACCGCCTGTGCAGACGTGCCCGCCGGCAGCTCCACCCACAGCATCATGCTGCCATGGGGCACCGACAGCCGGGTTCCGGCAGGAAAGTGCGCCGCAATCGCTTCGGCCATCTGCTCGCGCTGCACATTGAGCATGCGGCGCAGCCGGGCCAGGTGGCGGTCATAGGCGCTGGAGGCCATGAACTCGGCCACGGCCAGCTGGCCCAGCATGTCGTTGGCGCGGCTTTGCGCGTACTTGAGCATCTTGATGCGCGCCTGCCAACGCCCGCCGGCAACCCAGCCCAGGCGCAGCCCGGGCGACAGGGTCTTGCGCAGCGACGCACAGTAAATCACCGAGCCGCTGCGGTCCCAGGCCTTGGCCGCCTTCAGCGGGATGTCGTCAGGCCCCAATGCGCCATAGGTGTCGTCTTCAATCAGTGCCACCTGCTGGCGCTCGCACAGCGCGACCAGCTTTTCCTTTTCACTGTCGGGCATGACGCTGCCGAGCGGGTTGTGGAAATTGGGGATCACCACCACGGCGCGTATGCGGCCGTGTGTCTGGAAGGCCAGGTCCAGCGCCTCCACGGAAATGCCCAGCTTCGGGCTGGTGGGAATCTCCAGCGCGCGCAGGCCCAGGCTTTCGAGGATCTGCAGCAAACCGTGGTACGTCGGTGACTCGACGGCCACGGTGTCGCCCGGCCGCGCCACCGCACGCAAGGCAACGTTCAGCGATTCAATGCAGCCGTGCGTGACCAGGATGTCTTCTGCCGACAGCCGCATGCCGGCCTCCAGCGCCCGCTTGGCCAGCACGGCGTTGAGCGGTGAATCGTTGAGAAAGTCGGGCGGGTTCACCAGCAGCTGCGGGTGCTTGCGCAACGCACGCGTGGCGGCGTTTTTCAGGGCCTCGGCGGGGTACATCTCAGGCGAGCCATAGGTGCCAGCCAGGTTGGTGACCAGCGGGTAGACATCGCATTTGGCGACGAAGTCGGACACCCGGTCATGGATGCCGACGTACTGCGCCGGATCCAGCCTGTGACCGCATTCCGGCTCGCTGGGCGGCTGGATATCCATCCGGCGACGCTTGAGCACAAAGTAGCCCGAACGCGGCCGCGCCTCCAGCAGGCCTTCGTCTTCCAGCGTGTGGCAAGCCTCTACCGCGGTCGACAGGCTGACCTGGTGCAGCCGCGTCAGCGCCCTCACCGACGGCATGCGCTGCCCCGGCATCAAAACGCCGGACTGGATCGCCTGGCGGTAATGGCTGGAGAGCTGTAGATAGAGCGGTTGCGACAGGGATGGCGAGGGTTGCATGTCCATAAACCGAATGATCCGTGAAGGGGAAGCCGGGACACAGCCACAGATGGGGCGAAATCAGACCATAACAGATGAATAAATAGTCATCTGTACCGATACAGAAAGGACTTGCCTGGCTCTGTCGGGAAAGTGCCGGTCTCTTTAACCTTGATGTCACCTTCCCCATTTTTCCAGTTCACCAACCCATGAATGGAGCCGCCATGAAAGAGCACTTTGCCCCTCGCCACCTTCAACTGGACGCCGGTGAGTCCCTGTTTTTTCACACCAAAGCGGGAAGCGCCCTGATCAGCACCTCGGGCACGCTGTTGGTGACCGGCACCCCGCGCTGGCTTGGCGAGCAGGTCTTTCGCGACAGCATGCCGCTGGAGGCGGGACAGTCGCATACCGTCGCCCAGACTGGATGGATCACGGTGACCGCCCAGCACGGGGGCGCGGCATGCGTGCTGAGCCAAGCCCCGGCAAAAGCCCCCGGCCAGACGGGAAGCGCGCTTTTGAGGTACTTTGCAGGAATGATGAAAGCCGTGCGCGGCTGGCTGCGTGGCGCCGAGGCGGCATAGCCGCCGCCGGAAATAAATCGCCTCATCATTTTTTTAATTGATCTCACCATGACCACTTCCGCCTGGCTGCTCTTCATCACCATCTCACTTGTCACCGCGCTCAGCCCCGGGCCCGGCATTTTGCTGGCGGTTTCCAACGCCGTGGCCTGGGGGCCGCGCAAGACGATGTGGAGCTCTACCGGCAATGTGCTCGGCGTGTTCGCCGTCTCCACCGCGGCCATGGCGGGCCTGGGCACCTTGCTGCACACCTCGGCCTGGCTGTTTGCTGTGCTCAAGGCCGTGGGCGCCGTCTACCTCATGTACCTGGGCTGGCGGCAATGGACCAGCAAGACCTCGATGTTCGACACGCCCTTGCCAAACGGGACGCACGCCGGGACACCGGCCGGAAAAAGCAATGCCGCACTGTTCCGGCAAGGCCTGCTGGTGGCGGTGACCAATCCCAAAAGCATCCTGTTCTTCACCGCGCTGTTCCCCCAGTTCATCCACCCGGAGGCGCCGATGCTGCCGCAATTTTTCGCACTGACCAGCGCCTTCGCTGCGTGCGTGCTGGTCTCCCATTTCACCTATGTGCTGCTGGCCAAACACACCCACCAATGGTTTGGTACGCCCCGCCGGGCCCGCATTTTCAACCGTCTCTGTGGCGGTGCGTTTGGCCTGCTGGGTTTGAGCCTGCTACGGCTGAAGAGCCCTGCCTGAAACACCCCGCATTACGCTCCATCCAACTACATAAAGAGGAATTCCTGTCCATGGAAGATTCACGCGACACCCGGTTCGCCGCAGTGCAGGCCGAACTCGGCTACAGCTTTGACGGTGAGATCAAGATAGGCGGCAATTACGTGCCTGTCGTGCAGCACGGCGACCAGGTCTTTGTGAGCGGGCAGATTCCGCGTGTCGGCAGTACCGTGGTCGTGACCGGCCGCGTAGGCTCGGAAACGTCTGTTCTGCAAGCCCAGCTGGCGGCAAAAATCTGCGCCATGCGCGCGCTGGCGCTGCTGCGGCAAAGCCTTGGCAGCCTGGACCGCGTAAAACACATTCTGCGCATCACGGTGTTTGTGCAGTCAGCGCAGGATTTCACCCAGCAAAGCGAAGTCGCCGATGCCGCGTCTGACGTGCTGTATGCAGTGCTGGGTCCGGCCGGGGCCCACACCCGTACGTCGGTGGGCGTTGTTCAGCTGCCCAAGAGTGCGTCGGTCGAGATCGATCTCATTGCGGTAGCCGGCTAGGCCTGCCTGGGTTCAGCCACCGGGCAGCAGGCGTATCAGCTTTCCGTTGTTGCTGTCGGTCAGCACGTAAAGCAGCCCGTCCGGCCCCTGGCGCACATCGCGGATGCGCTCCCCGGCGTCAGACAGCAGCTTGCTTTCGCGCACCACCTTGCCGGCGAACGGCGACGCCAGTTCGATCCGGTCCAGGTAGCCGAACTTGAGCGAACCCACAAACAGGTTGCCGCGCCAGGACTTGCCGTAACGCTCGCTGGTCAGGAACGCCATGCCGGAAGGCGCGATGGACGGCACCCAGTAATGCAGCGGCTGTTGCATGCCGGCCTTTTCGGTCAGGCCTTCGCCGATTTTTCCGCCGCCGTAGTTTTCGCCGTAGGTAATCACGGGCCAGCCGTAGTTGGCCCCGGCCCTGGGCAGGTTGATTTCGTCGCCGCCCTGCGGCCCGTGCTCATGCATCCAGAAGGTGCCGTCGGGCGCCAGCGTCGCGCCCTGGGCGTTGCGGTGGCCGTAGCTCCAGATTTCAGGCAAAGCCCCCGCCTTGCCGACAAAAGGGTTGTCCTGGGGAACCGAGCCATCTTTGTTGATGCGGACAATCTTGCCATGGTGGTTGTCCAGCTTCTGGGCGTCTTCCTTGCGGCTGAAGCGCTCACCCAGCGTGAGGAAGAGCTTGCCATCAGGCGCGCCGTTCGGTGCCGCGCGGCTTTCCACGATGCGGCAGCCGAAATGCGCCGTGCTGGCCACCTTGGGCTTCTGGCTGAAGATGATTTTGAGGTTTTCCAGCCGGGTGTCGTCGGCACTCAGGGTGGCGCGCGCCAGCGCCGTACTGTTGCCGTTGCCGGTGGCGGCGGGCTCTGAAAAGCAGAAATACAGCGTCCGGTTGCGGGCAAAGTCGCTGTCAACCAGCACGTCCAGCAAGCCGCCCTGCCCGCTGGCGGCAATCTCCGGCAGGCCCGCCACCGGCGCGCCCAGCTTGCCGCCTGGCCCGACGACTCGCAGGCGGCCGGGGCGCTCCGTGACCAGAAAACGCTCGCCCGGCAAAAAAGCCACGCCCCAGGGGTTCTCCAGGCCGGCCGCCACGGTTTCAGGGCGGACGCTTTGAGCTTGGGCGGGCTGGAACAGCGCACTGGACGCTATCAAGAATATAGCTGCTTGCGCCCGTTGGTATTGGTTTAAAGCCATATTTCACCTTGAAAAAAAGCCCACAAAAGCACATTGATCGGCCCATTCACGCCCATTTGACCGGGAAAACCGCCTTTTGATCATGTTCAAGTGGGGGCCAAGGCGGTGTAAAACATGGCATACGGGGGTAATAAATCGGGTAATCCCCTACAAATTCGTTACAAATCAATGGCTTGTCAACGTTATCAAGAAACAACATGAGTTGACGTAGGACTAATCCGTCAAGTATGCTTGGCGCCATGCGAATGATTGCCCCTGCCCTCGTCATAGCCTCTGCCGCCCTGCTGGCAGCCGGCGCACATGCGGCACCCGGCAATTCAGGCGGCGACAACGACATGGACAAACTGCTCGCCGACAAGGGCCTGCTGACCCAGATTGACAACGTCCGCCACAACGTCGCCAACAAGGCTTCCGAGCTGGTCGTCAACGCCATGGGCTTCCTGGGCGTGCCCTACAAACGTGGCGGCAACACCGTTGAAACCGGGTTTGACTGCAGCGGCTTTGTACGCGCCATTTACGAACAAAGCGTCGGGCTACTGCTGCCCCGCCGCGCCGAACAGCAAGCCGCCGCCACCCAGCGCATCGACAAGACCGAATTGCAGCCCGGCGACCTGGTGTTTTTCAACACGATGAAGCGCGCCTTCAGCCATGTCGGCATCTATATCGGCGACGGCAAGTTCATCCACTCCCCCAAGCCCGGCGCTGAAGTACGTGTCGAAAGCATGGGTGTGAGCTACTGGCAGCGCCGCTTTGACGGCGCCCGTCGCGTGCAGCCATCCAATGGGGTGGCGCAAGAGACCACGCCACGCGCCGCTGCGTTGCCCGCCCGCCCACAGCAGCCGCAAGCTACTGCGCCGGACAAGCCGCCCGCTCAGGCGGCAACCCCGCAGGTGTCGGTTGCGCGGCAGGCTGAGCTGATGATGCAACAGGAACAGTACCGGAATTAAACCGGAATCAAAGGCGCAGGCGTCGCATCGACGCCAATCTTCAGGTCAAGCTCAGGCCCTGCACCCAGCCCGGCAATTCACCGGCCAGCCCTCAATCCTTCTCTTTCCCCTTCTCTTTCCCATTGCCTGGCGACATGTCCAGTTCCACGGCCTGACCGTTGTCGAGGGCGTCACCCGCTTTAGCAGGGGTGCTCGAAACCGGAGAGGTCTGACCTTCACCGGCCAGCGCCAGCTGAAGCGTCGGCGTATCTGCTACCCCTGCGCCGTCAGCCCCGGCCCCGGCGTTGTCAGCGGCGTTGTTGCCGGCCGGAATCACGCGGTTATTTTCGGCATTGGACGAGAGCTGCTGGTTGCCCTGCGGTTTGCCGTTGACATTGACCAGGCCGCCGCCCGAATTGGTCACCTGCCCGAAGTCTCCACTGACGCTGCCTTTTGGCGAATCAATGCTCACCTGGGCGGATGTGCCGGAAATCTTCGCCTCGGTGACGGCCTCCACGGCCATGATGGGCGCGACCACGTTGGCCACCACGGTGTCGCCAGCCAGCGATGCCGAATTGCTGGCAGTGACCACGACATTCACGTCGCCCTGCGCCTGCACCACCACATTGGTGCCGGAGATGTTGCCGCTGACGTCGCCGGCACTGCTGCTGATCTGCACATTGCCCTGGCTGGTGGTGGTGCCGCTCACGTCGCCCTGAGCCTGCACCACCACGTTGTTGCCGGTGATGTTGCCGCTGATGTCACCGGTGCTACTGCTGATCTGCACATTGCCCTGGCTGGTGGTGGTGCCGCTTACGTCGCCTACGGCGGCCACCGCCACTTCGCTGGCCGTCACGTTAGCCGAGACATCGCCGCCGCTGGTGACCTGGACGGCACCCTGACTGATGGTGGAGCCGCTCACGTCGCCGCCGGCGTTCAGCGTGTTGGTGACGCTGGCGTCCTGGCCGCGCAAGGTGTGGTTGCTCAGCGCGACATTGCCCAGGGCGTTGATGCCATAGCCCTTGACCCAGAGCGTGCTCTCCAGGCTGTATCGGTTGGAGACCACCTCAAGCTGGCCGAGTGCATTCGCCTCGGTACCACCCGACAGCATGTGCACATTGCCGCGGTTGGCGCCCGATCCGGCGACCAGGCTCAGCGCGCTGGCCGTGGCGCCGGCGTTTTGGATATCGCCGTTCAGCGTGATGTCGGAGCCCAGTGTGACCAGCGTTGTGTCGCCCAGCAGGCGGACCGGTGGTCTGGCATTGGGCGCCCCCGGATCGGGTATCCCGGCATTGAACAGGAAGCCACTCACGCCGTCTTCTGCGACCACACCGGTGGCCGTCACCATACCGCTGATGCCGGAGCCGCTTGCGCCAGCGTTGAGCGCCAGACTGTGCACCGTGCTGCCGCCGAAGTACAGGTTGTAGGGATTGTTTACCACTACATTCTCGGCATAGGTGCCGGCGCCCACGCGGATATTGGCGCCGGTTGCCGCATTGCCCATGGCCGTCCCGATGGACAGCGCCTGTGTCCCGCCGCCCAGCAGGTTGCCGATGCCCACATGGAAGTCCTGCGTGGCCTGCGCGCCGTTCCAGCCCTGAACGTAGCTGGAACCCGCACTACCCAGATTGACGGCGTAGTCCAGGGCGTTCTGCTGGGAAGCCTGCAGCCAGGTGTACTGGTTGTTGTCTACCGTGCCGGCATTGCGTACAGCAAAGTCAAAGCCCGCGATGTTGAGCGCACCGAAGTTGGGGTTCGCTGATTCATTCTGCATGTACACCGGATTGCGTTCGGTGAAACTGTTGCTGTTCGCCACCGTGATGTTGTTCACCTGCTGGTTGTAATAATGGTTGGCCTGGTAGAGCGCCAGACCGCCCCAGTTGTTGTTGCGGGTGGTCGAGTTGCTGACCGTCACGTTGGCGCTGTCGGTCAGCTGTATGCCGGCACCCTCCGTTGTGCCGTTGTTGTTGCCCACAGGCGCACCGTCGGCCGTCACACGGTCTATCAACGCGCCGTCAACACCGTTAAGGTCCAACTCGGCCCTGCCCGCGCCCCGGCTGGTGACGTTGCTGATCGAGAAGTTGCGTAGCCGGGCTGATGCGTCTCCGACGGGTGCCACCTTGATACCGTAGGATCCGGCCACGTTGGCGCTCGGGCCATAGAGCGTGAAGTCTTTGAGTGACACGTTGTCGGCGGTCACGTTGATGCCGTAACCACTGACGTCGTGTGCGTCAATCGTGGTCGCCCCTTGACCCGAGCCGGACAGCGTCAGGCTGCGGTCGACATTGAGCGTGGTGGGTTGCACGTAGGTGCCCCCGGCCACATTCACCGTGCCGCCGGCAACCACGGCATCCACCCCGCGCTGAATGCTGCCGCTGGCCTGGGTGACATAAACATTGCCTGCGTCCCAGCTGACGACACCAAGTCCCGCGACGTCAAGCGCATGGTGAACGCGATCTTCGATGGCAAAGCCATTGGCGGCCCCGGTGAAACTGGCACTTGATGCATTGACATTTGTCTTCACGTTGTTCCGGTCATTGGCGCCTGCATAGATATTCCACGACCGCGTCGAACTGCCTGTGCCGGAGATCACGCTGTCGGGCGCGCCAAAGCGGGTATTGCCGATGTCCAGTGTTGAGCCCAGCCCTTCCAGAAACATGCCGTGGCCCACCGACGGATTGATGACCACATTGTTGAACGATACGTTGGCAACTGACCCGTACTCAAGCAGGTGAACCGCATCACCCGGGCCTTGCGGATTCCAGCTTCCGGCACTGCCGCTCGGGCGGCGGAAGCTTCCTTCAATGGTGACGTTATCGAACTCAAGTCTGCCGGCATCATGAACACCTCCACTCGCAACGTTATCGTGGTAACCGCGGAACTGGATCCCAACGAATTCGGTCTCGCCGGTTATTCGCAGATCCTTCAGCGTTGCGTTACCGTTGTAATAGTTGAAGTTGATGTCGCCCATGCCTAGCGAGGTCGCGCTTGTGTAGGGCGCGCCATTGCCTGTGAACGTGCTATTGAGAAGCGAAACATTCTGAAGCCCTGGAATACCTGCCGTCGCCGAGCCGTCGGCGAAGAAGCCGAATTTCCCGTTATGAAGAAAATCGCTGTTCTGGACGGTCAGTTTGCGAAGGACCGTGTTATTTGCCACCCGCACGCCTGAACCCGGTGCACTGCGGAAAGTGAAGCCGTCGATGAGTACTTCCGACGACGTACCAATATTGCCGTTCACTGTGACAGCGTCACCGGCCGCCGGTGTGATGACGGATTGCCCTGCGCCCGCTCCGTGCAGGGTCAGTGCCTTTGTGATGCTCAGACTCTCGGCGTAGGTACCGGCTTTCACGTCAACAACCCCGCCAGAAACGACCGCCTTGATGCCGTCGCTTATGGTGCCCAGCGGCTGCCGATCATTGCCAAGGCCATTGCCGAGATTGAAGTCGTCTGCGGCGGTGAAACTCTCCCCCGAACGAACGGTGACATGCGAGCGGTTGGCAAACTGCGGCGTTGAACCCAGGAGCCCATTGAGGCCGTAGCGGCGATCAAGAATGTGCATGTCGCCATTGGCCGCAGACATGGCCATCATGCCGGCGCCATACTGCGCTTCTCTGTTAAGTGGAGAACCAAAATAAGACCCGCTGGCGACGCCGTCCAGGAAAACAATGTCCCACTCATTGCCCAACGTCCCTCTGGAGTTGCCCGACATGGTCACATTGTTCGAACGAACAAGAATGGCACCTTTGGTGTTTTCGATGGTGTTCCCAGTGATGGTGGCTGAGGCGTTGGTGACCTGAATCCCGCTTCGGATATTTTTTATCGTGTTGTTGCGTATGGTCGCGTCGGTCACGCCAGAAGCGACCTTGACCCCGGTTGTACTCAGGCCGGTCCAGTTGATGGCAGCATAGTTCTGGCTGTTCGGACCCGTGATCTGCATGCCGTCAAGTGTTACGCCATTGGCGGTGATGTCCACCCCGGTTTGCCCCTCTGCCACGTTGAGCGTGGCGCCGTTCCGGCCATTGAGGGTGATGTTGGCTTTGTTGAGGGCCACCTGTTCGTTATACGAGCCGCCTTGCACATTGACAGTCGCGCCATCACCCGGTGTGCCGGTTTTGGCGATCTTGACGGCGTCCTGAATGCGCGCTCCGCTGTAAACATTCACAATATTGGAATTGCCGCTTACGACGTTAGTCGCCTGCAACGCCGACTTGAGTTCCACGGTATGACCATCAACGGTGATGGCATTGGTCGCCTGTTGCACGCCCTCGAGGTTAATCACACCCGACAACAGGTTGGCTGCATCCCCTACGCCGAGGTGGATATTCGCGGCGTTCAAGCTGGCGCCGGCCAGGTTCGACACAGCAACTCCCGTTGCGCCAGGGGGCAACGCGAACTCGTACAGCCCGTTGTTCAGTGAAATGGTGGCTGCGTCGGTGCCGAGCAAGGCGATGGTCCCGTTGACCCCGTTGACCGCAGTGATGATCCCGCCCGGCCCAACAGCGGGCTTCTTGTTGACCACCGACGGTGCCACAAGAGCGATCAGGCCCCCATCGGCCGCGGTGATAGTGCCTTCATTGGTAATGCCGCTCCCCGTACCTGGCGTAATGCGAACCTGGATCGGCCCGTTTCCGTTTCCGTTTCCATTCCCGTTTCCGTTTCCGTTTCCGTTTCCGTTGCCACTGTTGAGGAAATGGTTCTCATCGATCACCCCCGTGGTGGCGATAAGGGAGCCGACATTAACGGAGGAACCTGGCTTGAACGCAATGCCGTTGGGATTCATCAGCATCACGATGCCGTTGGCAGTAAGCGTGCCAAATATTTCCGAAGGATTGGCCGAACCGGACACACGATTCAGGACGGCCGCGGTCGCACTCGGCTGGACAAATCGAACAGTATTGTCGGCACTGATATTGAACGAATCCCAGCGAATGACGGCTCGATTGGTGGTTTGCGTGATGGTAAGTTGGGTACCGTTATTCAGCGCTTCCATAGCACCGCCCGCACCTCCTGCGGTCACATTGCCGTTGACCGGCAAACCGGCCAGCGCGCCAGTATTAATGGTGGCCTGCGTCCAGCCAGGCTGCGCAAAAACCAGCATCAGTGCCGACGGCAAGGCCTTCAGCATGAAGGCTCTGGATTTTTGCGTTCGGTTAAGCACAGGGGACTTATGGGGCCGAAAAACCGTTTTCATGGAGTCACCTCAATTCAGGAAAAAGCCGTTAAACAAAAAAAGACTCAGAACCGAACCAGCAAGGAACCCAGAAGCCTGACGTCCCTGGGATTGCCTGCGTCACTCGCTATGGTTTTGGTCAGGGGAAATGCCGCCTCCAGGCTCGCCACCGTGTTTTTCTGCATGAAAAGCCGTATGCCCAGGCCAGCCGAAGCCAGGCTCTGGCTGCTGGGCAAGCCGGGCGTTGGCGGTCCCAGTTTCCATACCTTGCCAATGTCGTAAAAGCCGAACAACTGGTAAGACCTGAAGCCTGGCGAGTTGATGGCCCCGGCATAACGCTGCTCGATACGGAAGGCAAGAGCGCGTTCGCCTACCAGCTCAGCGGGCTCATAGGCACGCCCATAACGACGGCCACCAAGGGCGTACTGTTCGGAAGAAAGAAGCGGCGTGTTGGCCCACTGCCCACCCACACCGATCACCAGGCTCAAGTTGGAGTTAAAGAACTGGGTGCGTTCATAGTCAAAAACCAGCTTGTTGAAAACGCCCTTCGCACCCGCCCGGCTTTTAAGCAGGTCAGACTCTTCAGTTCCGCCCAGTCCCTGGCTGAAGTCAAGCTCCAGATTATTTTGCCCATCAAGGCTGTCCAGCAAGCGCCAGCTCAAACCAAGGCGCAATGCCCGTATCCGGTCCTCGATCACCCGCGTACCCAAAATATCGGTGTGCACGTCGGAGTGGTCGTAGGTAGCGCGTGCAATCAGGCTTTCGTTGCGTGTCCTTAGCCATGGGTAACTCATGGAGAGGGAAAAAGCGTCGGCGCTGCCGCGCACATCAAACGGCTTGAGGATGTCGCCCGGCTGGGTACGGGCCCTTGACACCGCCGCCGACAACTTGAGCCCGTTGGCACCTACCACCTGGCTATAAGACAGCTGGGCGTAGGCCATTTCGGAATTACCCGTACCCACGCCAATCACCCGCCACTGATCGTTCACACCCAGGAGCTGGTTGCCGACCAGCCCAATCGTGAGCTGATCTGGCCCCAGGTACCTGGAACCGTAGTTGTCCACGGTCGCAAAACCCTCGAAGGTTTTCACCTGCGCAATCAGGGTGAGGTCGGCCGCTGCCGGCGTTTGCGATGGCGTAAGTACGCTGCGCAACTCGATCCCCGGAAAATCATTGGCGATCAACAGATACCGCTCAAGCACGGGGCCCTGAATGGGCCGTGACGCCCTGATCTTCTCGCCGATGGCTGCGAGTTGCTCCTTCACATGGGCACTGACATCGTCCCCCGCCTGAATGTTCACCTTGTCGATGTAGCCCTCAACCACACGCAGGGTGAGCGTACCGTCGGCAAGAGACTGCGGCGGCACCACCACCAGCGACAGGATGTAGCCTGCATTGCGGTACATCGCGGTAAGCGAGGACGCAAGTTGCAGAATCTCGCTGCCGCTAACCTCGCGTCCGGTGTAGCTGTCTGCGTGCGCCTGAAGAACGCCGCCGGGCAGCACGGTGCGGGCTTCAATATCAATGCGCCTGAGCGTGACCTTAATGGCCCTGAGCGATTCAGGCAAAGGCCCTGTTGGCTCGGTCCTGATTTCCGGAGGTACCGGTGAGGTGCCAGGCTCCGGCTGGAAATCGAAACGTTCGCGAACCCGGCCAGGGTCGACGGTAGATGGCGGTTGCTGCGCCAGCGCAGTTGTCGAAATGACCATGAGCACAGAGAAAGCACCAGTCCACACGCTATGCACGCCCACATGATCGATACGCTTCATCGCCAGCCCCGTTGAAAATCAAGGTTTCCGAAGTGCCTGCAGGTGTTGTGATTCGACACTTGCCGGTAGTATTTTTTGTGAACTAATTCACGGTAACCAATTGTGAAACCTGATACAAGGGAGAAAAAGTGATTAATTACCAACGGTCTTATGTAATCATTTCGCCCCAATTTTTACCAACATGGCTTTTCTGCCCACATTACGCGGCCCTATTGGTTACATTTAGAGCCAGAAAGACATACATTCAGTTACCTTTGGCTTACTGAAAATCTTTCTTGCCGGCGAAGAATTCCCCAGGAAATCCAGGTGCGTTGTGTAAAGTTTTGCTGCGGGTCCCCGATACGGCGCACGGATGGCATTGCCGGAACGACAAGCACCGCCATTCGGACCGTCGAACGGCGATGACAACAGATCACAGCGGCAATGACTCCTGGGTCTGTTTGCGGATCGCCAACGCCCGCTCGGCCCTGGCCACCTCGGCGCCTTGCGCTATAAGCTGAAGAGCAACACAAAGAAGCCGCAGGAAGACGCGTTGAAAATCCACATCTACACCGACATCGACACCTTGTTTGGCAACGCTTCGCGCTTGTGGATGGACGTTTTGGTGAAGGCAGGCCATGACGTGGAGTTCATTGACCTGGGCACCAGCACCGACGCGCCGTTGCCCGATGTCGGCCACTGCGACGTCAACCTGCTGATTGCCGGAATTTATGCACTGCCCCGTTTTTCCGTGCAGGGCCTGCCGCGCAACGGCAAGCACGTGCTGTGGATGTTTGATCCATTGACAAAGAATGCACTGGCTACCGTACATCGGTACAAGACCGGTCTTTTCGACGCCATCGCACCCGGCTTGCACGCTGTGCTGGCGATGGATTCCTCCATAGCACGCTACCTCGCACAGCATTTCCCGGCACTTGCCACTTGCCAGCTGCCCTATATGGTGGCCGGCAAACATGTGCGAACGCCCCTTCCCGAAGCGCAGAGAACCCGCGACATCATCATGCTGGGCGGCGACACGCCCCGGCGGCGGGATGCCGAGCAATACTTCGCCGGCACGGCGCCCACCCTGAAGGCCGAATTCGTCTGGAGCGGCCTGTGGGGCGCCGCGCGCGACGCCTGCCGCGCCGGTGCGCGCATCAACCTGAACATCCATGCCGACCCGGAACACACTTACTTCGACCAGTTCCGGACATTCGAAAGCTGGGCGGCCGGCACGGCCGTCGTTTCCGACATCTTTGAAGGTGGCGAAGATTTCGGCATCGAGCCGGGTGTTCACCTGGTCATGGCAGACCTCAAGGACATGCCCCTGGCATGCGCCGACCTGCTGGCAGACGTACCCCGCCGCCAGGCCATGGTGCAGGCGTCGCAGCAACTGCTGCGTGAACGGTTTTCTCCCGCAGCCTGGCAAAGTCGCATGCTCGCCATGCTTGAAAACGTTGCCTGAGCATGGCGGAGATCTCGCGGCAGGAACTGCTCGCGCTGCGGCAGGCCAGCCAGCGCCTTGTTGCAACCGCCCCGCCTAAGGCCTCAAATTTCAAACACGCCGATCAGGCCGTGCAGTGGTTTGGTGCTGTGCAGGCACAGGAATATGCCCACGCCCGATGGGCAGTTGGCTCGCGCTTCGCAGCCGCTGCGGCCATCACTGATGCGTCGATTGAGCAGGCGCTGTCCCAACGCAAGGTGGTCCGCAGCTGGGTCCTGCGCGGCACGCTGCACCTGGTGACGGCCGCCGACCTGCGCTGGCTGCTGGCCCTGGCCGCGCCGGCTCTGCTGACCCGCACCGCGGCAGCCTATCGTGAGGTCCAGCTGGATGAGGCAGCCTTCCGCAAAATCCTTCCGACCATCCGGCAGTGCCTGGAAGGCGGCCAGCAGCTCACACGCCTGGAACTTTTTGCAACGCTCGCGCAGCATCGCGTCAACACTGAAGGCCATCGCGGAGGGCGCATCCTGTACCGCGCGGCCCAGGTCGGACTGATTTGCCTGGGCGACCCGCGCGGCAAGCAGGCCACCTACACACTGCTCGATGAATGGCTGCCTCCCGGACTCGAAGCCGGCAAGGAGTTGCCTCGCGAGGACGCACTCAAACAACTGGCGCAGCGCTACTTTGCCAGCCATGGCCCCGCCACGCTGGCCGATTTTTCCTGGTGGTCAGGGCTGGCCGCCGGCGAAGCCAGGGCGGCGCTGGAGATGGCCGAAACCGGCCTGGCACAGGCGCTGTTTGAGGGAGACACCGTGTGGTGGTCCAAACGCACGCCTTTACCGCCAGCCGGCAGGCCCGCGCTTCAATTGCTCGCCGGCTTCGACGAATACGTGCTGGGCTACACGGACCGCAAAGCCATCATCGACAGCGAACATACTGGCAAGCTCATGACGCCCAATGGCCTGTTCCGCCCGGCGCTGCTGCTCGGTGGGCGCGTGGCCGGCACCTGGCAGGCGCAGGTAAAAAAAGGCGCGCTCAGTATCAGCACAATGCCCTTCGCACCGCTGCCGCGCGGCAGCGCCGGCGCGTTGCGCCTGGCCGCGCAGCGCTACTCGGCCTTCATGGGGCTGCCGCTCGCGGAAGTGCACTAAGACAACTTGCCGGCCATCACAAGGGTTTACCCGGCTGAACTTTGTCGACCGTTTCAAGTCAGCACATTACTCAGGTATAGCGGTCACAGGTGCATTCGCCCGGCACCGGCGCTACTATCGCTTCCAGTCATCCGGCCCATCCTTCCTTCAAATATTGAGGAGCGCATCCATGGCAAAACTGAACGTCAACGGTACTGTGCGTGAGTTTGAAGTGGAGGACGACACACCGCTGCTGTGGGTCATCCGCGAACAACTTGGGCTCACCGGCACCAAATACGGCTGCGGTATCGCGGCTTGCGGCGCCTGCACCGTGCACATCGACGGCGTGCCTACACGCAGCTGCGTGCGGCCCGTCTCGACGGTGAGTGCGACCGAAAAAATCGTAACCATTGAAGGTTTGTCGCCGGACGGCTCGCACCCCATACAAAAGGCCTGGGTTGCGCTGGACGTTCCGCAGTGCGGCTATTGCCAGTGCGGCATGGTGATGACGGCGGCGGCGCTGCTCAAGGCCAAACCGAACCCGACCGATGCCGACATCAATGAGGCGATGACCAACATCTGCCGCTGCGGCACCTACAACCGCATCCGCGCCGCCATCAAGGTTGTTGCCGCGGGCGGTAACACCAAAAGCGCGGCGCTCGCCATTCAACACACCGACGGGAGCACGACATGAGCGCCACCCCCCTGCCCTCCGCAAACTCTCTGCGTCTCTCGCGCCGCCGCTTCCTGGCCTCGGGTGCCTCGGCCGGCCTCATCGTAGGTTTCCACATTCCGTTCGCCGGCACGGCGGCTGCCCAAGGCGCAGCCTCGCCGGAGATCAACGCCTGGGTTGTGGTGCGCCCCGACGACACGGTGGTCATCCGTATCGCACGCTCTGAAATGGGACAGGGCAGCCTGACCGGCCTTGCCCAACTCGTGGCCGAAGAGCTGGAATGCAACTGGGCCAAGGTCACCACCGAATACCCGACACCCGGCCAGAACCTGGCACGCAACCGGGCCTGGGGCAACTTCTCCACCGGCGGCAGCCGCGGCATCCGCGAATCGCACGACTACGTGCGCAAAGGCGGCGCCACCGCCCGCATGATGCTGGTGCAGGCCGCAGCCGACGAATGGAAGGTGCCGGCGGCCGAATGTACCGCCGCCAATAGCGTGATCACCCACACGCCATCGGGCCGCAAAACCACCTATGGGAAAGTGGCGATCGCGGCAGCCAAAGTGGCGCCGCCCGCCGAGGTCAAGCTGAAGGACCCGAAAGACTGGAAGCTCGTGGGCAAACGCCTGGCGCGGCTGGACACGCTGGACAAGGTCACCGGCAAGCAGGTGTACGGCGCGGACCTGAAACTGCCCGGCATGCTCAACGCGGCCATCAAGGACTGCCCGGTGTTCGGCGGCAAGGTCAAGAGCTTCAATGCCGCCGCGGTTGAAAAGCGCCCCGGCGTGAAGAAGGTGCTGGCGGTCGGAGACAGCGCGGTGGCCGTCGTGGCCGACACCTGGTGGCGCGCCAAGACCGCACTCGACGCGCTGCCCATCGAATGGGACAACGGCCCCAACGCTTCGAACTCCAGCGCCGGCGTGGCCCAGATGCTCAAGGCCGGACTGGACGCGCCCGACGCGGCCGTTGGCAACCAGAACGGCGACGCCAAAGCCGCGCTGGCGTCGGCGGTCAGGCGCATCGAGGCGGTGTATTCCTACCCGCACCAGAACCACGCGACCATGGAGCCCATGAATGCGACGGCACGCTGGACGCCCGAGCGCTGTGAAGTCTGGACGCCCACGCAAAACGGTGAAGCGGCTCTGGCGGCCACCTCTGAAGCGGCAGGCCTTCCGGCCGGCAAATGCGAGGTCTACAAAATTCACCTGGGAGGCGGCTTCGGGCGGCGCGGCGCGGTGCACGACTGGGTACGCCAGGCCGTGGACATTGCCAAACAGATGCCTGGCGTGCCGGTCAAGCTGCTGTGGTCGCGCGAGGAAGACATGCTGCATGGCCGCTACCACCCGGTCACGCAGTGCAAGCTGCAGGCCGGGCTGGACGCGCAGGGCAACGTCACCGCGTTGCACATGCGCATCTCGGGCCAATCCATCCTGGCCGGCGTGGCGCCGCAAAACGTGCGCAACGGGCTCGACCCGGTGCAGTTCCAGGGCCTCAACGCGCCGGGGCCTGAAGCCTCCATTGGCTACAGCTTCCCCAACCTGCTGATCGACCACGCGATGCGCAATCCCAGCGTGCCGCCCGGCTTCTGGCGCGGCGTAAACCTGAACCAGAACACGATTTACCTCGAATCCTTCATCGATGAAATCGCGGTTGCCACCAAGCAGGACCCGCTGGCCCTGCGGCGCAAGCTGATGACGAACCACCCCAAGCACCTGGCGGTGCTCAATGCCGTGGCCGAGCGCGTCAAGTGGAACGTGCCGCCGCCCGATATAGCCGGCCAGAAGGTTTACCGCGGCCTGGCACAAACCATGGGTTTCGGCAGCTACGTGGCGGCCTGCGCCGAGGTGTCAGTAAGCAGCGACGGCGTGCTCAAGGTCCACCGCATCGTGGCCGCCACCGACCCAGGCTATGCGGTCAATCCGCAGCAGATCGAGGCGCAGGTCGAGGGCTCCTTTGCCTATGGCCTGTCGGCGGCGCTGTTCGGCGAATGCACACAAAAAGACGGGCGCATGGAGCAGGACAACTTCAGCACCTACCCCGTCGTGCAGATGCAGCACATGCCTGCGGTGGAGACCATCATCGTTGCCTCGGGCGGCTTCTGGGGCGGCGTCGGTGAACCGACGATCGCGGTCGCCGCGCCTGCAGTGCTCAACGCCGTGTTCGCGGCGACGGGCAAACGCATACGCGACCTGCCGCTGAAGAATCACGACCTCAAAAAGGCATGAACTGGCGTGGCGCCATCGCCGGCGGGGTGATGATGCTGGCACCCTGGACCAGTTTCGCGCAACAATCCGTCCCGCCGCTGCAGGTTGTTGGCGACGCGATACCCCAGGCACTGACGGTCACGCCCGGCGACCCGGCAC
The DNA here is from genome assembly GCF_056405635.1 of Polaromonas sp. P1_F8. Lineage (NCBI taxonomy): Bacteria > Pseudomonadati > Pseudomonadota > Betaproteobacteria > Burkholderiales > Comamonadaceae > Polaromonas > Polaromonas sp. P1_F8. Next base: position 653,634 of record NZ_JBFUBS010000001.1, read on the forward strand.
GCGGCCGCGCCATCGTCGCGAGCCGTCAACACGGCCTGTGCCTGCTCTGCCACACCGGGCCCATTCCCGAAGAGCGCTTCCAGGGCAACCTGGCGCCCGACCTGGCGGGCGCGGGCGCACGCTGGAGCGAAGGGCAGCTGCGCCTGCGCATTACCGACGCGCAGCGCCTGAACCCGGCCAGCATCATGCCCGCCTACTACCGCAACGACAGCCTGGTGCGCGTGGGTACGGCCTGGCAGGGCAAGCCCATCATGAACGCCCAGCAAATTGAAGACGTGGTGGCCTTTCTGCTCACACTGAAGTGAACTCATGACCACAGCAGGCCGTTTTATTTCTTTTAATCGGCGCCAGATTCTGGCGGGCGCGGCCAGCATGGGCCTGAGCGTCGTTTTGCGTCCCGCAGCGGCGCAGACCGGTGAGCTGGCGGTAGCGGTGGCGACCTATACCCTAAGCGCTCCGGTACGAGCGGGCAAAGTCAAGCTTGACATCGCCGAGCTGGTCGACAACGGCAATGTGGTGCCCATCACCGTCACGGTGGACAGCCCAATGACGGCGGCCGACCATGTGAAAAGCATTGCCGTCTTCAACGAGAAAAACCCCCAGCGCGATGTAGCCCGCTTCACGCTGGGGCCACGCGCCGGCAAGGCCGCCGTGACCACGCGCATACGCCTGGCCACCTCACAACAGCTTGTGGCCGTCGCGCAGATGAGCGACGGCAGCTACTGGTCGCACACCGTCAATGTCATCGTGACCCTGGCGGCTTGTATTGAAGGCGATCCCTGATGGCACGCACACTCATCAATGCCCCAACTACCGCCAGACGCGGTGAAGTCATCGAGATACGCGCGACCATAGGCCACCCGATGGAAACCGGTTTTCGCGCCGGCGAGGACGGCAAGGTCCTGCCGCGCAACATCATCCAGACCTTCAGCTGCCGATACAACGGCGAGCTGGTTTTTAGCGCCGAGCTGTTTTCGGCCGTCTCGGCCAACCCCTACCTCGCCTTCCACACTGTGGCCACCGACAGCGGCACGCTGGTGCTTCGCTGGGAGGGCGACAACGGTTTTGCACAGACTGAAAGCATCAACCTGACCGTCTCGCCATGATGCGGATTTTGCAAGGCATGCTGTTGGGTCTGCTGATCAGCAATGCCAGCGCGCAGACAGCTCCAGGCAAAGACACTCGTCGCTCGGGCTTTGACTATATGGGCGCATCCACACAAGCCATGCAGAAAGACGATGCGCTCAATCCCGGCATGTTGTGGGTCAAGGACGGCGAAGCGCTGTGGAAGCAGCCAACAGGTGTCAGCGGAAAAGCCTGTGCGAGCTGCCACGCGGCAGCGCCGGACAGCATGCGCGGCGTGGCAGCGCGCTACCCCGCGTTTGACAGCAAGCTGGGCCGTCCCATCACCCTGGGCCAACGCATCAACCAGTGCCGCCAGCAGCACCAGCAGGCTACCCCGCTGCGCCCCGAAAGCCAGGAGCTGCTGAGCCTGGAGAGCTATGTCGCGCTGCAGTCGCGCGGTCTGCCAATATCGCCGTCCCAGGATGCCCGGCTTGAGCCTTTCCGCCAGCGCGGGCAGCAGCTTTTCACGCAGCGCATGGGCCAGCTGAATCTTTCGTGCGCGCAATGCCATGACGGGTTGGCCGGCAGGCGGCTGGCCAGCAGCGTAATTCCAGAGGCACATCCAACGGCTTATCCGGTGTACAGGCTCGAGTGGCAGGCCATGGGCTCGCTGCAGCGCCGCCTGCGTGGCTGCATGAGCGGCGTGCGCGCCGAGCCTTTTGCGTATGGTGCGCAGGAACTCGTGGAGCTTGAGCTGTACCTGAATGTCCGCGCGAAAGGCATGGCACTGGAGTCGCCCGGTGTGCGGCCGTGATTTGAGCGGCAGTACTGCGGATGCTATCAATTACATAGCATATTGAGCAATCCGGCGAAGGGCTGCTGCGCTTTTTATCATCTCAAAACCGGGCCCGTTCCGTTCGGGTCAGTGCCGGCTTTCCGTCCCATGAGGCTTATGCCGTCACACGACCGGGCCGGGAGGCACCTCCTGGTGCCAGCGTCGGGGCACAAAGAAAACCCGGCTCCAAAGCGCGAATGCCTGAACAGTCGAATTGGCACACAAGTTGCTGATCGCCAGATGTCATCAGCCGCTTCCCCGCTTTCAATCCTGTTGATGGTTGCCAATGCAGCCTTCAGCCCTTCAGGAGCACTCCATGAAACGTCGTCACGTCCTGGCCGCCGGCATCTCTGCCCTGACCGCTCCAGCATGGACAAGCGCCCAAAGCGCCTGGCCTTCGCGTGGGCCGATCAGACTGGTCGCGCAATTCCCACCGGGCGGTCTGGTTGATACCGTGTCCCGCATGATGGCGCCGCACCTGTCACAGGCGCTGGGCCAGACCGTCGTAGTGGAAAACCGCGCGGGTGCGGGCGGCCTGATCGGCACCGACTATGTGTCCAAGCAGCCCGCCGACGGCTACACCTTACTGGTCAGCCATGCGTCGGTGCACATCTATGCCACAGCCACCCGCAAAGTCATGCCCTTTGACCCGGTGAATGATTTTTCTCACATGGGCATGCTGGTTGAAGCGCCCATGGTGTTGCTGGTGCGGGCGCAGTCGCCCTTCCAGACCCTGGAGCAATACCTGACGGCCGCCAGGACCCGGCCTGTGCGTTATGGCTCATCGGGCATCGGTTCTGCCAATCACCTGTTTGGCGAAATGCTCAAGATTGAAGGCAAGGCACCCCAACACGACCACATCCCCTACCAAGGCAGCGCGCCGGCCATGCAGGATCTGCTGGGCGGGCAGATCGACAGTCTGCTCGATCCCATCACCACTAACGTGGCGCAACTCAAGGCGGGGTCCCTGCGCGCGCTGGCTGTCTCTACCCCCAGCCGCCTGCAGGCGCTTCCCAACATTCCGACTTTTGCCGAGCTCGGCTTCCCCAAGCTGACGGGGTCCCAGTGGCTGGGATTGTCAGCGCCCAAAGGCCTGCCTGGGCCCATTCTTGCGCGGCTGACGGCACTGATCCCTGAAATTCTCGCCAAACCGGACATCGCAGCCAGACTGGAAGAAATCCAGACCCTGCCACGCAAAAATGCGGTGGTCGGCACCGAGTTCGTTCAGTTGATCAATTCGCAGATCGACACCTGGCGCAGCGTGGCCAAGCTGGCCAACGTCGAGGTGATAACATGATTTTTCCGGCAACGACAGCCGCAGGAGCACCCTGAGTGAACTGCACCCACGCCTTTTCCAGCGGCACGGCAAGCGCTGCCGATGTGGTCAATGAGTTTCTCCGGCTCATCATGCTTCCTGACCCGGTGGCCGCCAGCCGGTTCACGGCACCCGGCATGAAGATTCTTTTCACCGGCGGCCGGGCCATGAGCGCCCCCGCTGAGTGCACCAAATTCAATGCATCGCGCTACAAATGGGTGAAAAAAAGGATTGAGCGCACCGAAACGGTTGCCGCGGGCTCTAACGGCTCCGCCCCCGACGAAGCGGTGGTCTACAGCCTGGGAACCCTGTACGGAGAATGGCCTGACGGAACGCCTTTTGAAGGCAACCGCTATGTGGACCGCTATGTCGTCAAAAGCGGGCTGATCACACACATGGACGTGTGGAACGACAGCGCCGAATGGCTGCTGGTGCGGGCAGGCCTGGCTGTGCTGTGATCAGCTGATGGCGGCAAGCTACAGCGGCGCCCTGCCGACGCACAATCGCTTTGACTACCAGGCGATCAACCAGCGCAAACCTTATCGTTGGCCCAACGGCGCTGGTCTGGCTGTCTACCTGGGTTTCAACATCGAGCACTTTGCCTTCGGCGAGGGCATGGGTGCCACCATCGGCCCGGCCAGCCCGCAGCCGGATGTCCTGAACTACAGCTGGCGCGAGTACGGAAACCGCGTGGGCAGCTGGCGCTGCCTCGAGCTGTTTGACAGCCTGGGCCTGCCGGCGGCCGCCCTGATCAACACCGCACTGTATGACCACTGCCCCGAGCTGGTGGCTGCCTGCGTAGCGCGCGGCGATGAACTGGTCGGCCATGGCCACACCAACGCCGAACGCCAGGCCGCCATGAGTGAAGCGGACGAAAGCAGCTTGCTGGTGCAGTGCCGCACGCGCATGCAACAGGAGAGCGGCCAGTCCCCCGCCGGGTGGCTTTCACCGTGGATTTCGGAAAGCCTGCATACCCCTGACCTGCTCGCTGAAAGCGGCTACGGCTACACCCTGAACTGGTGCCACGACGACCAGCCGCTGCCAATGCGCACCCGCAGCGGAAAGGCTTTGTGGGCTGTGCCTTACCCGCAGGAACTCAATGACATCCCGATGATCATTGCGCGTCAGATGGACGGCAAAGACTTTGCGCAGATGATCATCGATCAGCTTGATGAGATGCTGGAGCAATCGCAGGCCAGCAGTTCAGCACCACTGGTGATGGGCATTGCACTGCACCCCTACATCGTCGGCCAGCCTTACCGCCTGCGCCACCTGCGGCGCGCGCTTCAGCATGTCGCCGCCGCACGTGACCGGGGCCAGGTCTGGATGAGCACGCCGGGCGATATCTTCCGGCACGCCGTACAGATGGCCGCGTGAGCGGCCCCTGAAAGAGGCGCTCGTGTGCGTGCCGGAGCGCGGGCAGAGGCTTTTGCTTATTACGCGCAGGAGCTGGTGGAACTTGAGCTGAATGTCCACGCGAAAGGCACAGCGCTGGAGTCGCCCGGTGTACGCCCTGAGGTTCACGTAAAGCGAGTTAGCTATTAAATTGATCGCTGCTTGCTCAGTATTTACAGGACTTTCAGCCAACTTTCACTTCAACATTTTTCAGGTATTCAATCCCTGCCGCAGCACTGCCCCGCATTTGCCGGGACCGCCGGGCCGAAAGCTTCCGACATGCAACCGTGGTTATCATCCGCATCGGAGTGGAGTTCGGCACACAAAGAGGAGGCAAGGTACCATGTTCTACTGGATCTACGACATACCCCACTGGATGCTGGCGCTGCTTTTTTGCGCCGTCTGCCTGGCCTACACGTGGGGTGGCCTGCTTTTGCTGCGGCCGCTGATGCGCAAGTGGGTGGGCCCGCAGCCGGACGCCAATGAATTTGTCAGCTACTTTCTTTCGGCTTATGGGGTGTTCTACGGGCTGATGCTGGGCCTGATCGCGGTTGCCACCTACCAGAACTTCGCGGATGCAGAAAAAGCCGTGGGCAAGGAGGCCACCGCCATTGCGGCGCTGTACCGTGATTTGTCGAACTATCCGGAGCCTGCGCGCGCCACCCTGGAAGGCCAGATGAGGGACTACGTACGCTTTCTGATCGTCGAAGCCTGGCCCGAGCAGCGGCAAGGACGGCTGCATGCTGGCGGCACCACGCGCGTTTCAGACCTTCATCAAAAGCTGCTGTCATTTACCCCCGCCAGCCGGACCCAGGAAATCCTGCATGCCGAAACACTGCGGCAATTCAACAGCTTTCTGGAGGCCCGGTATGCGCGCCTGCAAAGCGTCAGCACCTCCCTCTCGGGTGTGCTGTGGTGGGTGGTGTGCCTGGGAGCGGCGCTGAACTTTTCGCTGCTGTGGCTGTTTTCCATGGACCGGCTGGCACTACACCTTGTGCTGTCGGGCATCCTGGCGAGTTTTGTCGGCTTGATGCTGTTTTTCATCGCCGCGATGGACCACCCCTTCCGCGGCGAAGAGAGCGTCTCGCCGGACGCCCTGAAGCTGGTTCAGGAACGGCTCATGCCGTCCCCGCGCTAGCGCCGCGCGCCGGCGGCAAATTCGTACAACTGCGGTGCGCCGCTTCCGCGGCCCTCGCGGCCTTCAGGTCGACCAGTTGATCTGCTCAAACAGGCGCATGAGTCTCGCCTGCCGCGCCAGGCTGAATTGCCCGACCCAACCGATCCGGCCCAACAGGTGTGATCGAAAGTCGGCAAGCCGGTCTTTGTTTTGTGATGCTGGCCCATGCAGCACGCTTTGATGCAAACACGCTTTAAGCCGATCGAAATCATCACGTGGCACATTCGGTCTAACGTTGACCACGACCCCGGTCACGCACTGGCGTTGATGCCGGGGCAGGCAACGCGTCTTGTCCGGATGCAGGGTAAAGCCTTCATCGCGGACGATCTCTGCGACCCAGGCGTGCAGGGCGCGAAACTTCCGTCGCAGCGACTCGGGACCTGAAAATACCAGGTCATCGGCGTAGCGCGTATAGCTCGCGCCGAATACCCAGGCCAGTCCCTCAAGCCGCAAATCGAGATTGAAAGCGCAGAGATTAGCCAGCGCCGGTGAGGTGGGCGCGCCTTGCGGCAAATGTGCAGAGCCAAGGCGCTTGGCCCCTATCCAGTCAAGTCCGCCATCGTCGCGCAAGCGCTCAACGACCATCGCGGCCGTACGGTGTGTGCAGAGCGCGGTGAGGCTTCGCGCCACACCTTCGGGGTAACCCAGCGTGCGCCAGACGGCATTGACCTGGGCCGCCCCCACACTTCCAAAAAAATCGCGCAAGTCAAAACGAATCACCACAGCTTGGCCAACATGGGTTGCCGCATGGGTTTTAACTGAACGGCCAGCGGTGAAGCCGTGTGCGGCCTCGTGCACAGGCACCTGGCTCAGCAGCGTATGCAGGATGTGGCGCTGCACCCGCTTGAGCTCTGCTTTGGGCGTCTCCAGCAACCGAAGGCCACCCGTCTGCTTGGGCTGCAGGCTGTAGCGATAGTGCTCAACAACTGCCGGCGTCGCCGGAGCCAGCCAGCGCAGCTTTTCGGGGGGGAGTTGTAGCCAGCATGCAAGATCCGCATTCGTTGCAATGTCGGGCAAGGTGCACGCCTCCAGCCCCAACGGCCGGGGCCGCATCACCGCCGGTCGCAGGATTAATCGGCGAATTCGTGGCGGCCTTTCCGGTTCGGGATCATCGCGGTCATCACCCGGCTGCGAGGCTTGCGGCGCGCTGGAGTCATTGGGCTCTGCGTCTTCGTCGTCGTCACCCTCCTCCCCAAAGGCCAAGTCAAAGGCATGGGATGCCTCCAGCCGCCGCGCCAGCGAAGTGACGTCAAATTTTTGCCAGGTGATGGTCGAAAGCAGAGTCAGCGGCTCAAGCAACTCCCGAAGCCAGGCGGGGCGTTGCCCGAGGGCTGATGCTGCCCTGGCCTGAAGGGCGCCCAAGGTGGTGCCGCCCGCCTTGTCCGCGTCGGCGAGCAGTGCGCGAGCCAGGCCGCGTGCAATCAAATGTCGGAAGCTGGCTTCGCGCATGGAATTGGGTTGACGCCGGCATTCCAACCAGCAGGTCCTGCGTGAGCTGGGTGCGCAGAATGCGCAGTCCGCTCACGCGCCGAAATCGCAAAGTACAAAACAACCATGGGGGTACCCCATGGTGCGGACAGGCAGCAACGAATCGCGTCCCGCTCGCAACACTTGGAATGCTGGCGTCGTCGAAATTCTAATGGCTTGCCCTCGGCAACGAGGTGTTGTCCCGCGCTGTGAAGGTGCCAAAACAACAGGGAATGCTTTTGATGTACGGCCTACGCTGCCGCACACATCAAAAGAATATGCCAACCAAGAGGATGCAACACGCTATCAATTCAATAGCTGCTTGCGCTCGCCCGATAAGGGCCAGAGGCACTTTTTACCTGAAGATAGGTCACGCGCAGCCCCAGCGCATGCAAGGCTCCAGCTACACGTCGGCCTTGGGTTGCGCAAGGCTCTCTCAGGACTGCGTTCAAACTCAACCCATAAAAAAGCCGCGCAACCCTTGCGGTGTCTGCGCGGCCGGCTACTGACTTAGTAGCGCCTCTGGCAACTATTCAGCGTCACTTGCGCGCTGGCGGCAAATCCGTGCAGCTGCCGTGCGCCACTTCCGCCGCCATGCCGATGCTTTCGCCCAGCGTCGGGTGCGGATGGATGGTCTTTCCGATATCAACGGCGTCTGCACCCATCTCGATGGCCAGTGCAATCTCGCCGATCATGTCGCCGGCATGCGTGCCGACAATGCCGCCGCCCAGGATCTTGCCGTGGCCGTGCGCCTCAGGGCTGTCGTCAAACAGCAGCTTGGTGAAGCCTTCGTCGCGGCCATTGGCGATGGCGCGTCCGGAAGCCGTCCAGGGGAAAAGGCCCTTTTTGACCTTGATGCCTTCGGCCTTGGCCTGGTCTTCAGTGAGGCCCACCCAGGCCACCTCGGGGTCGGTATAAGCCACGCTGGGGATCACGCGAGCGTTGAAGGCGGCGCTGGCCAGTTCCTTGTTGCCCTGCAGTTCACCGGCAATGACTTCAGCAGCCACGTGCGCTTCGTGCACGGCCTTGTGCGCCAGCATGGGCTGGCCCACGATGTCACCGATGGCGAAGATGTGCGGCACGTTGGTGCGCATCTGGATATCAACCGGAATGAAGCCGCGGTCGGAGACCGTGATTCCGGCTTTTTCGGCAGCCAGTTTCTTGCCATTGGGTGTCCGGCCCACGGCCTGCAACACCAGGTCATAGGTCTGCGGGGCCGGGGCGCTGCCGCCTGCTTCCGCGGACTCAAACGTGACTTCGATGCCTGCCTTGGTTGCCTTGGCGCCCACCGTTTTGGTTTTGAGCATGATGTTGTCAAAACGCGGCGCGTTCATCTTTTGCCAGACCTTGACGAGGTCGCGGTCGGCGCCCTGCATCAGGCCGTCCATCATTTCGACCACGTCCAGGCGTGCCCCCAGGGTGGAATACACCGTGCCCATTTCGAGGCCGATAATTCCGCCGCCCAGGATCAGCATGCGTTTCGGTACCTCTTTGAGCGCCAGCGCGCCGGTGCTGTCCACCACGCGGGGATCGTTTGGCATGAAAGGCAGACGCACCGCCTGGGAGCCCGCGGCGATGATGCAGTTCTTGAACGCAATGGTCTGCTTCTTGCCGGTTTTTTCCTGGCCTTCGGCGCCGCTGGTTTCTTCGACCTGCAGGTGATGGGCGCCGACGAACTGGCCCAGGCCACGCACGACGGTGACCTTGCGCATCTTGGCCATGGCCGTCAGCCCGCCGGTGAGCTTGCCGACGACCTTTTCCTTGTGGGTGCGTAATTTGTTGATGTCGAGCTTGGGTTCGCCAAAACTCACGCCCAGGCTGTCGAAATGCTTGACCTCGTCCATCACGGCGGCCACATGCAGCAAGGCCTTGGAAGGAATGCAGCCGACATTCAGGCAGACACCGCCCAGCGTGGCGTAACGCTCCACCAGCACAACCTTCAGGCCCAGATCGGCGGCACGGAAAGCGGCGGAATAGCCGCCGGGGCCGGCGCCCAGCACCAGCACGTCGCAGTCCAGGTCGGCCGATCCGGTGAAGCTTGCGGCAACCGGGGCTGCTGCTGCGACAGGGCCTGCTACAGTTTTAGGAGCTGCTTGCGCAGGTGCTGCGGGCGCTGCAGCCTGTTTTTGCGCCGCATCTGCGGCGGGCGCAGCGGCAGCACCGGTGCTTTCCAGCGTCAGCACGACGGAGCCTTGCTTGACCTTGTCGCCCACCTTGACCTTGATCTCCTTGACCACGCCGGCCGACGAAGACGGGATTTCCATCGAGGCCTTGTCACTTTCAACGGTGATCAGGCTCTGTTCGGCCTTGATGGTGTCGCCGGCCTTGACCAGCACTTCAATGACGGACACTTCGTCGAAGTCGCCGATGTCCGGTACCTTGATGTCGATCACAGGGGATGCACTCATTTGGAGGCTTTCAATTTAAGGGTGAATATGTCGACGGGTCCGGCGGAGTTCTTGTCGAACTCGCAACCCGCATTCAGGCCGGCCATGGCCACTTCGCGTGCAGTCTTGGCCTTGTCCCAGGCGGCATGCATGGCGCCGAGCGCAAAGCTGCGGCCTGAGCCGATACCCCAGAATTCCTTGAACTCAAAGACTTCACGGTAGCTGTAGAGGCCGTAAATACCGCTGGCATTGGCAATGACCACCGTGAACTGGCTGGACTCGTAGGGATCGTTGTCGTCTTCCTTGGTCTGCAGGAAGAACGTTTCCTTCAGCATGGGATGCAGCTTGACGAAGGTGTCGAACACCTCGTCGCGCGAGCCCAGCTTGAGCTGTTCTTTGGGCAAGGCCGCCATGGCCTTGCGCAGCACCGGAAAATGCGCCACCGTACCGGCCATGCCCACATAGCTCAGGCCGGCAGGCGTTTCGACCTTGAAGATCTTGCTGTTGGCTTCAAACCGGTGGCCCAGGCTGGTGTCGCCGAAGGTCACCAGCGTGTCGGCGGCGATGGCAACCTGCCCCGCCTTCTTGACGACTACAAGTGTTGTCATGGTTCCGCCCCGTTTAGAGGAGGACGCGGCGGAAGTCGGCGAGGATTTGGCCCAGGTAAGCGTTAAAGCGCGCAGCGCCTGCGCCGTCGATCACCCGGTGATCCCAGGCCAACGACATCGGCAGCATCAGGCGCGGCTGGAAGGCCTTGCCGTCCCAGACAGGCTCCATCTGGCTCTTGGAGACGCCGAGGATGGCGACTTCCGGCGCGTTGATGATGGGGGTGAAGTAACGCCCGCCGATGCCGCCCAGTGAAGAGATGGTGAAGCTGGCGCCCTGCATTTCGGCTGGCGTCAATTTACCGTCACGCGCCTTCTTGGCCAGCTCGCCCATTTCCTGGCTGATCTGCAGCACGCCTTTTTTGTCGGCGTCTTTCAGCACGGGAACGACCAGCCCGTTGGGCGTGTCGGCAGCAAAACCGATGTGGTAATACTGCTTGTAGACGATCTGGTCGCCGTCGAGCGAGGCATTGAATTCGGGGTATTTCTTCAGGGCAGCAACGCTGGCCTTGATCAGGAAAGCCAGCATGGTGACTTTGAGGCCCGCCTTTTCGTTTTCCTTGTTGGTCGAAACGCGGAAGGCTTCCAGTTCGGTGATGTCGGCATCGTCGTGGTTGGTGACGTGCGGGATCATCACGTAGTTGCGCAGCAGGTTGGCGCCGCTGATCTTCTTGATGCGCGACAGGTCCTTGCGCTCGACCGGGCCAAACTTGGTGAAGTCGACTTTGGGCCATGGCAGCAAATCGAGCCCTGCGCCGCCGCCCGAAGATGCGGGCGCTTTGGCGGCCTGCGCCTGGGTGCGCACGCTGCCGTCCATCACCGACTTGGTGAAGGCCTGGATGTCGTCTTGCGTGATGCGGCCTTTGGGGCCGCTGCCCTTGACTTCTGCCAGTGGCACACCGAGTTCGCGCGCAAACTTTCGCACCGAGGGCGATGCATGCGGCAGGTTGCCTTGAGGCGCGGTGGTGGGGTTGTGGGCCGGCTGGCTCGCTGAAGCAGATGACGTTGCCGGTGCAGGGGCAACAGCAGATGCTGCGGCAGGCGCTGCAGCGGAGGCTGGCGCGGGCGCAGGCGATGCGCTCACAGCCGCAGAACCTTCCAGGATGGCCAGCAGGTCGCCGATGTTGACGACGTCGCCCATCTTGACCTTGAGTTCTTTCAGCACACCGGCGGCAGACGACGGGATTTCCATCGAGGCTTTGTCGGACTCGACGGTGATCAGCGACTGCTCGGCCTTGATGGTGTCGCCAGGTTTGACCAGGACTTCAATGACAGACACGTCCTTGAAGTCGCCGATATCGGGCACACGGACTTCCACCGGACCGGAAGCGGCCGGGGCAGCAGCGGGCGCAGGCGCCGACGCTGCTACAGATTTGCTAGCTGCTTGCGCTGGCGCAACGGGCGCTGCAGCCGGTTTTGTCGTTGAAGCCGGGGCGGCTTCGGCGCCGGCCACTTCCAGCGTCAGGACCACGGAGCCCTGCTTGACCTTGTCGTCGAGCTTGACCTTGAGCTCCTTCACCACACCCGCGTGGCTGGAGGGGATTTCCATGGAGGCCTTGTCGGACTCCACGGTGATCAGCGACTGCTCCGCCTTCACGGTATCGCCGGGCTTGACCATCAGCTCAATCACCGTCACTTCGTCGAAATCCCCGATATCAGGAACTTGAATGTCTACCACTGCCATATTCTTGTCTCCGGTTGCTACAGGTGCTACGTCAGGGTTTTAACTCAAGCGTAAAGCGGATTGATCTTGTCGGCGTTGATGCCGTACTTTTTGATGGCTTCGGCAACCTTGGCCGCCGGCACGGTGCCCTCTTCGCTGAGCGCCTTGAGCGCCGCCACGACGATGTAGTGGCGGTTGATCTCGAAGTGCTCACGCAGCTTGCTGCGGAAGTCGCTGCGGCCAAAACCGTCGGTGCCCAGCACCTTGTAGGTACGGCCCTTGGGCACGAAGGAGCGGATCTGCTCGGCATAGGCCTTCATGTAGTCTGTGGATGCGACCACTGGGCCGGTGTGCTTTTCAAGCTGCTGGCTGACAAACGGCACACGCTGTTTGTCGGTCGGGTGCAGCAGGTTCCAGCGTTCGCAGTCCTGGCCGTCGCGGGCCAGTTCGTTGAAGCTCGGGCAGCTCCACACGTTGGCGGCAACGCCCCACTCTTTTTCAAGCAACTCTTGCGCGGCAATGGATTCACGCAGGATGGTGCCGGAGCCCAGGAGCTGCACGCGCGGCGTGAGCTTGGCGCCTTCCTTGCAGAGGTACATGCCCTTGATGATCTGCTCTTCAGTACCGGGCTTGAGGCCGGGCATCGCATAGTTTTCGTTCAGCAGCGTGAGGTAGAAGTACACGTTGTCCTGCTTCTCGACCATGCGCTTGAGGCCATGGTGCAGGATGACGCCGACTTCATGGGCAAAGGTTGGGTCGTAGCTGATGCAGTTGGGAATCGTGCCGGCCAGGATGTGGCTGTGGCCGTCTTCGTGCTGCAGGCCTTCGCCATTCAGCGTGGTGCGGCCCGAGGTACCGCCCAGCAGGAAGCCGCGCGCCTGCATGTCGCCGGCCGCCCAGGCCAGATCGCCGACACGCTGGAAGCCGAACATCGAGTAGTACACATAGAACGGGATCATGATCCGGTTGTTGGTGCTGTACGAGGTGGCGGCTGCGATCCAGCTGCTCATGCCGCCGGCTTCGTTGATGCCCTCTTGCAGAATCTGGCCTTGCTTGTCTTCCTTGTAGTACATCACCTGGTCTTTGTCGACCGGCGTGTATTGCTGGCCGTCAGGGTTGTAGATACCGATCTGGCGGAACAGGCCTTCCATGCCGAAGGTGCGGGCTTCATCGACCAGGATGGGCACCACGCGTGGGCCCAGGGCCTGGTCGCGCAGCAGTTGCGTGAGAAAGCGCACATACGCCTGCGTGGTCGAGATTTCGCGGCCTTCGGCCGTGGGTTCAATCACCGACTTGAAGGTCTCCAGGGCCGGCACGGTGAACTGCTCGTCGGCCTTGACGCGGCGGTGCGGCAAGTAGCCGCCCAGGGCCTTGCGGCGCTCGTGCAGGTAACGCATCTCGGGGGTGTCTTCGGCCGGCTTGTAAAACGGGATGTCGGCGAGCTGGCTGTCGGGAATCGGGATGTTGAAGCGGTCGCGGAAAGCCTTGATGTCTTCGTCGGCCAGCTTTTTGGTCTGGTGGACGTTGTTCTTGCCTTCGCCGATCTTGCCCATGCCGAAGCCTTTGACCGTCTTGATCAGCAGGACGGTAGGCTGGCCCTCGTGCTTCACGGCCGCGTGGAAGGCCGCATAGACCTTTTGCGAATCATGGCCGCCGCGGCGCAGGTTCCAGATGTCGTCATCGCTCATCTTGGCGACCATCTCGAGCGTGCGCGGGTCCTTGCCGAAGAAATGCTTGCGGACGAAAGCGCCGTCGTTGGCTTTCATGGCCTGGTAGTCGCCGTCAACGGTGTCCATCATGACCTTGCGAAGTGCGCCGTCCTTGTCGCGCGCCAGCAGCGGATCCCAGTTGCTGCCCCAGATAAGTTTGATGACGTTCCAGCCGGCACCGCGGAACTCGCCTTCGAGTTCCTGGATGATCTTGCCGTTGCCGCGCACCGGGCCATCCAGGCGCTGCAGGTTGCAGTTGATGACAAAGACGAGGTTGTCGAGCTTTTCGCGCGCAGCCAGGCCGATGGCGCCCATGGATTCGACCTCATCCATCTCGCCGTCGCCGCAGAAGACCCAGACCTTGCGGTTTTCGGTGTTGGCAATGCCTCGGGCGTGCAGGTATTTGAGGAAACGCGCCTGGTAAATCGCCATCAGTGGGCCGAGGCCCATGGAGACGGTGGGGAACTGCCAGAACTCGGGCATGAGCTTGGGATGCGGGTAGCTGGACAGGCCCTTGCCGTCGACTTCCTGGCGGAAGTTGAGCAGTTGCTCTTCGGTCAGGCGGCCTTCAAGGTAAGCACGGGCATAGACGCCTGGCGACACATGGCCCTGGATATAAAGGCAGTCGCCGCCATGGTTTTCACTCTCGGCGTGCCAGAAATGGTTGAAACCGGCACCGAACAGGCTGGCCAGCGAGGCAAAGGAGCCGATGTGGCCGCCCAGGTCGCCGCCGTCGGCGGGATGCAGGCGGTTGGCCTTGACGACCATGGCCATGGCGTTCCAGCGCATGTAGGCGCGCAGGCGCTCTTCGATCTCGAGGTTGCCGGGAGAGCGCTCTTCGTGGTCGGTTTCAATGGTGTTGACATAGCCCGTATTGGCCGAGAAAGGCATGTCGATGCTTTTCTGGCGGGCGTGCTCAAGGAGTTGCTCGAGCAGGAAGTGGGCGCGCTCGGGGCCTTCACTTTCGATGACGGCGGACAGGGCGTCCATCCATTCACGGGTTTCCTGGGTGTCCTTGTCCAGCGCGTCGTTGGCGGCAGTGCGCAAGTTGTCGCCCGCTTGGTTCGGAATGGCAGCCATTTTTTGTCTCCTGAGTAGCCTGATAAAGCTTTGTTAATCCGCAATACAGCCTCTTGTCGGGCTGTGCGCGGAGCCTGTGTCCAATTGCGCCTAAGCGTGTTTTAAACGCAAATTAGATTCAAGCGTCTAGTTTCTCACAATATTTGTTAAATTTCAAATAGTGCTTATTGATTTCACATTAAGAAATTTCATACTCCTTGGGCAAATCGATACCCATGGCAAATGCCCCTGGCAAATATTGGCTGCGTTACCGAAACCAACAATGCGGCAGCGCAGCCCTGTAGCCTCACCTTAAAAGATCAGGGTCAACCCTGACCACAGAGGGGCATCTCACTTAAACTGCACCATTCCTTATGACCCAGCAAGCCCCCGCCACCGCTGACACCACGGCGAACTCCGCCACCTTTGCCCTGTGGAGGCGGTGGTGGCGCAAGCAGTCGCCGTCGCGCCAGGACCGTTTCATCACCTTGGGGCCCCTGCTGGCCGTGGTGCTGTTTCTGGCGGCCGTGATTGCGGCCTTCGGTTACTTGCGCATCGAAGAAATCGACCGCGAGCAGCAGGCCGTCAAGCGCGACGTGGAATACGCCCAGCAGCGCCTGCGCCTGCGCCTTCTGGAACGCCAGGAGCAGCTCATGCGCATCGGGCGGGACGTTTCCAACAAGGAAGTGGACACGGAAGAATTCATCTCGCAGGCCGAATCCCTGGTCAACCAGTACCCTGAACTCATGGCCGTGACCTGGGTGGATAGCCGGCGGCGGATCAAGGTGGCCTATGTATCACCCAGCGCCAACGCCAGCCAGTTGCGCGGCGCCGGCGAGCAGCTCAAGGTCGGTGAGACAGACGGCACCTACGACCTGGCAAGAGACCTGCGGCAACCGGTGTATTCACGCCCGCTGGTGACCAAGGAAGCCAGCGGCTACAACACCCCTACCCTGCAGTTGCAGGTGCCGCTCGATGACCAGGGGAAATTTGCCGGCGTCATCATGGGCGAATACTCCATCGACGGGCTGCTGCGCTTTGGCGTACCGACGGACGTGACGGCCAAGTACGCGGTCACGCTGATCGACGACAAAAACACGGTGCTGGCGGGCAACCTCCCGCCGCCCCGCAACCCCGCGGCCCGGCTTTTGCCCTGGACCGACGCCGCCGCCGAATATGAAATACCGGTTTCACCGGTAGGCAACGGCCTCTTGATTCGCGCGGAAGGCTATCGGGCCTCGCTGGGCGTGGTGGGCAGCGGCTTTTTCTGGCTGGTCAGCGCCCTGAGCGCACTGACGGTGTGGATGCTGCTGGGCACCTGGCGCCATACGCGCCGCCGTGTGCAGGCCCAGCAAGCCTTGATTTCGGAAACCAACTTTCGCCGCGCGATGGAGAACTCCATGCTGACCGGCATGCGGGCGCTGGACCTGCAGGGCCGCATCACCTATGTGAACCCGGCGTTTTGCCAGATGACGGGCCTCACTGAAGGCGACCTGGTGGGCCGTACGCCGCCCTTCCCGCATTGGCCGGAAGGCGAGATCGACACGCTGATGCAGCGGTTGGACGACGAGCTGCACGGCCGCACCCCGCCCGGTGGTTTCGAGGTGCGCGTCAAGCGCAAGAACGGCCAGATTTTTGACGCACGCATGTATGTCTCGCCGCTGATTGATCCGCGCGGCCAGCAAACCGGCTGGATGACGTCCATGACGGATATCACCGAACCCAAGCGCATCCGCGAAGAACTCACAGCTTCTTACGAACGTTTCACCACGGTACTTGAGGGGCTGGACGCGGCCGTGTCCGTGGCGCCGCTGGGCAGTGAAGAGCTGCTGTTTGCCAACAAGCTGTACCGCTCGTGGTTTGGCGGTGAAGTCTCCGGCCACCTGAACCTGATCGCGCAAGCCGGCGTGCCTTCAGCCGTACCCACCGAAGATGCGCTGGATGCGGTCGACGGCCTGGCGGGCCTGCCGACCGACACGCTGACGGCGGCGCAGACGGAAAACGCCGAAATTTATGTGCCCGAACTCAGCAAGTGGCTGGAGGTTCGCTCGCGTTACCTCACGTGGGTGGACGGCCGCCTGGCCCAGATGGTGATTGCCACCGACATCACGCCGCGGCGCCATGCCGAAGAGCAGGCAGCCCAGCAGAACGAGCGGGCCCAGACTGCGAGCCGCCTGATCACCATGGGGGAAATGGCCTCCAGCGTGGCGCACGAACTCAACCAGCCGCTGACGGCCATCAACAATTATTGCAACGGCATGGTGTCGCGCATCAAGGGCCAGCAGATCAGCAACGAAGACCTGCTGGTGGCGCTGGAGAAAACCGCCAAACAGGCGCACCGCGCCGGGCAGATCATCCAGCGCATACGCTCCTTCGTCAAACGCAGCGAGCCCAACCGCAGCTCCGCCGACGTGGCGACCATCGTGAGCAATGCGATGGAGCTGGCCGACATCGAGCTGCGGCGCCATCACGTGCGGCTCAGTCACTACATCGCAGCCCGCCTGCCCGACATCATGGTGGACCCCATCCTGATCGAGCAGGTGCTGATCAACCTGATGAAAAACGCGGCTGAATCGATTGAACAGGCGCACCTGCCGACAGCGCGGCGCAGCGTTGAATTGCGCGTGGTACCCAAGCAGATTGAAGACCAGGCCGTGGTGGAGTTTTCGGTGCTCGATACGGGGCGTGGCCTGTCGCCTGAAGTCATGGGCCGGCTGTATGAAGCCTTCTATTCGACCAAGGCGGAAGGCATGGGCATAGGCCTCAAACTCTGCCGCAGCATTGTCGAGTCCCACCAGGGAAGAATGGAGGCCCAGAACCTCTACAATGGGGACGAAGTGGTGGGGTGCCGGTTTACCTTCTGGATCCCCGTGACGCCCCTGCTGGCACCGGCGGCGCCTGCTAGCGATACCATAGCAACCAAGGATACCGGCGTTCATTGAAACCCCTTCAAGAACCGTCTTTTCGAGAAGTTCACGAAAGAAAGTTTGGCATGAGCTTGATTCCCAAAAAAGGTACCGTCTACGTCGTTGATGATGACGAGGGCGTGCGCGACTCGCTTCAGTGGCTGCTGGAAGGCAAGGACTACCGGGTCCGCTGCTACGACTCGGCCGAAACATTCCTCTCCCGTTACGACCCGCGTGAAGTCGCCTGCCTGATCGTCGACATCCGCATGGGCGGCATGACGGGCCTGGAACTGCAGGACCGCCTGGTCGAGCGCAAGTCACCGCTTCCCATCGTGTTCATTACCGGCCATGGCGACGTACCCATGGCGGTCAACACCATGAAAAAAGGCGCCATGGATTTCATCCAGAAGCCCTTCCAGGAAGAAGCCCTGGTCAACCTGGTCGAGCGCATGCTTGAGCAGGCCAAAGAAGCCTTCAGCGACTACCAGCAGTCCGCCAGCCGCGACGCCCTGCTCGCCAAGCTCACCTCACGCGAAGCGCAAGTGCTTGAGCGCATCGTGGCCGGCCGCCTGAACAAGCAGATCGCCGACGACCTCGGCATCAGCATCAAGACGGTGGAAGCGCACCGCGCCAACATCATGGAAAAGCTCAACGCCAATACCGTGGCCGACCTGCTCAAAATAGCCCTCGGATCCAACGCACCCAAGGGTTGACCTACTTCCGCTATCTTTTTGATAGCTGCTCGCGCCCGTGATGATTGGATTTGCGGGCGTTTTTACTTGAAAAATCGATAAAAATGACTGCCCAGCTGATCGACGGAAACGCTCTCTCCAAACAACTGCGCGCTGACGTCGCCCAACGCGCTGCCGCCCTGCGCGCACGCGGCATCACACCGGGCCTGGCCGTGGTGCTGGTGGGTGAAAACCCCGCCAGCCAGGTCTATGTGCGCAACAAGGTCAAGGCCTGCGAAGACAACGGCCTGCATTCGGTGCTCGAGCAATACCCCGCCACCCTGAGTGAAGCTGACCTGCTGTCCCGTGTGGCAGCGCTCAACAACGACCCGGCCATCCACGGCATCCTGGTGCAATTGCCGCTACCGGCGCATATCGATGCGCAAAAAGTCATCGAATCGATCTCGCCCGCGAAAGACGTTGACGGGTTTCACGTCGCCAGCGCCGGCGCGCTCATGGTCGGCCAGCCGGGCTTCTGGCCCTGCACACCTTATGGCTGCATGAAGATGCTGGAAAGCATCGGCTACGACCTCAAAGGCAAGCATGCTGTGGTCATCGGTCGAAGCAATATCGTTGGCAAACCCATGGCGCTGATGCTGCTACAAAAGAACGCCACCGTCACCATCTGCCACAGCGCAACCAAAGACCTCAAGGCCATGACGCTGCAGGCCGACGTGATCGTGGCGGCCGTCGGCAAGCGCAACGTGCTGACGGCCGACATGGTCAAACCGGGCGCCGTCGTGATAGACGTGGGCATGAACCGCAACGATGAAGGCAAACTCTGCGGTGACGTGGACTTTGACGGCGTGAAGGAAGTGGCGGGCTATATCACGCCGGTGCCCGGCGGTGTTGGACCCATGACCATCACCATGCTGCTGGTCAATACGCTGGAAGCCGCCGAGCGCGCCTAGATCGCTGTGGAGTCCGCGGCAGGCTCTGCGGGTTCTGTGCGCGACAGGCGCCAAAGAACCAGGCCGGCGCACAGCCACTGCACAACATACAGCGCCGTACCCAAGCCGTGCCAGAGCTTGAGGTTGCCGCCCTCGGCTCGCGCGCTGACGATGCGCGGCACGATGCCAAACTCCACCAGCAGAGTCAGCAACAGGCCGGTTACTATAAATTTCATAGCTACTCGCGCTTGCTGTGCAAGAGCTAGATCATCTTTTTTGTTCAACACCAGCAGCAACAGCATGGCACACCCTGTGCTCAGCCAGGTTTGCGCGGTAAAGAGTTTGGCCGCCATGGCACCGGCGACAGCAGGCGTGCCGAGATTGGCGAACAGCATGGGAACCACCACGCATCCCAAACCAGTCAGGCTGCCCCACCAGAGAGCCGCCACCATCACATTGAAGCGTTGCTTCATATGTGATTTTTAGATGTACATCACCGCGATGATTTCGTAGCGCTTGATGCCGCCTGGCGCCTGAACTTCAGCGGTGTCGCCTTCATCCTTACCGATCAGCGCACGTGCAATCGGCGAGCTGATGTTGACCCGGCCCGCCTTGATGTCGGCCTCGTCTTCACCCACGATCTGATAAGTCACCTTGTCGCCGGTATCTTCATCTTCCAGTTCGATCGTGGAACCGAACACGACCTTGCCGCCGGCGTCCAGTTCGGACGGGTCGATGATCTGCGCGGCGGAAAGCTTGCCTTCGATTTCCTGAATACGGCCTTCGATAAAGCCCTGACGGTCCTTGGCGGCGTCGTATTCGGCGTTTTCGCTCAGGTCACCCTGGGCACGCGCTTCGGAAATGGAATTGATGACCCAGGGCCGGTCAACGGTTTTCAGCTGGTGCAGCTCGGCCTTGAGGCTTTCCGCGCCACGCTTGGTAATGGGAATGGTTGCCATGTTTTTGCTCCTCTCAAAAGCGAAACCGCCACCAGTCACCTGGCGGCGGCGCTTGAATCCAAAATTTCAATCAAACAAGTTTAATGCAAATCGGACCTGCTGAAATCCGGAAAAAACCCGGGTCGTCAGGCTGTCAGCCTAGCTGCGCATGCAACTCCTGCACGGAATAAACCGGCAGGTTGTCCAGGTACTTCATGCCCTCCACGGCCGCTTCGGCGCCGGCAATGGTGGTGTAGGTCGTCACACGGGCCAGTAGCGCCGAGGTGCGGATCTGGCGCGAATCGGTGATCGCGTTGCGCCGCTCTTCCACCGTGTTGATGACCAGGGCGATTTCGTTGTTCTTGATCATATCCACCACGTGTGGCCGGCCTTCGGTGACCTTGTTGACCACGGTGCAGGCGATACCCGCGGCCTGAATGGCGGCCGCAGTGCCTTTGGTGGCCACGATTTCAAACTTCAGGGCCGCCAGCTTGCGCGCCACTTCCACGGCACGCGGCTTGTCATTGTTCTTGACGGTGAGAAACACTTTGCCGGAGGTCGGCAGTTTGGTGCCCGCGCCGAGCTGGGACTTCACGAAGGCTTCGCCGAAGGTCTTGCCCACGCCCATGACTTCGCCGGTGGATTTCATCTCGGGGCCGAGAATCGTGTCCACGCCTGGGAACTTGACGAAGGGGAACACCGCCTCCTTGACACTGAAGTAAGGCGGCGTAACTTCGTCCTTGATGCCCTGGGAAGCGAGTGACTGGCCGACCATGCAGCGTGCCGCCACCTTGGCCAGCTGGATGCCGGTGGCCTTGCTGACGAAAGGCACGGTACGTGAAGCGCGAGGGTTGACTTCCAGCACGTAGATCACGTCCTTGCCGTCAATGTTCTGGATCGCGAACTGCACGTTCATCAACCCGACCACCGTCAGGGCCTCGGCCATGGCTGCGGTCTGACGCTTGATTTCGGTGACGGTTTCAGCGCTCAGGGAGTACGGTGGCAATGAGCAGGCGGAGTCGCCGCTATGCACGCCGGCTTGTTCAATGTGCTCCATCACGCCGCCGATGAAAGTGCGGCCTTCGGGGTCTCGCAGGCAGTCCACGTCGCACTCGATGGCGTCGTTCAGGAAGCGATCAAGCAACACAGGCGAGTCATGGCTGACCTTGACAGCCTCACGCATATAACGCTCGAGGTCGCGCTGCTCATGCACGATTTCCATGGCACGGCCGCCCAGGACATAACTGGGGCGCACAACCAGCGGGTAGCCCAGTGCGGCAGCTTTTTCAAGCGCTTCAGGTTCAGTGCGTGCCGTGGCATTGGGCGGCTGGCGCAGCTTCAACTCGTGCAGCAGCTTCTGAAAGCGCTCGCGGTCTTCTGCCGCGTCGATCATGTCGGGCGAAGTGCCGATGATGGGCACGCCGTTGGCTTCGAGGTCCAGCGCCAACTTCAAAGGTGTCTGGCCGCCGTACTGGACGATCACGCCCAGTGGCTTTTCCTTGTCGACAATTTCGAGCACGTCTTCGAGCGTCAGCGGCTCGAAGTACAGGCGGTCCGACGTGTCGTAGTCGGTCGAGACGGTTTCAGGGTTGCAGTTGACCATGATGGTCTCGTAGCCGTCTTCGCGCATGGCCAGCGCCGCATGCACACAGCAGTAGTCAAACTCGATGCCCTGTCCGATGCGATTCGGCCCGCCGCCCAGCACCATGATTTTTTTCTTGTCGGTGGGCGCGGCTTCGCACTCGCTGCCTTCGGCCTCATAGGTCGAATACATATACGCCGTATTGGTTGCAAACTCGGCGGCGCAGGTGTCCACACGTTTGTAGACCGGGCGCACACCCAGTGCGCGGCGTTTTTCGCGTATGGCCGTGTCGGTGGTCTTGAGCTGCTTGGCCAGGCGCCGGTCGGAGAAGCCTTTTTGCTTCAGCGCACGCAGCGTGACGGCGTCGATCTTGTCGAGCGAGGTGGTTTCGAGTTCAAGTTCTATCTTGACGATCTGCTCGATCTGCACGAGGAACCAAGGGTCGATCTTGGTGAGCGCAAACACTTCATCCACGCTCATGCCCAGCGCAAACGCGTCACCCACATACCAGATGCGGTCGGGGCCGGGCGCGCCGAGTTCTTTCTCAAGCACTTCACGGTCCTGCGTCTTCTCGTTCATGCCGTCCACGCCGACTTCCAGGCCGCGCAGCGCTTTCTGGAAGGACTCCTGGAAGGTGCGGCCCATGGCCATCACTTCACCTACCGATTTCATCTGCGTGGTCAGGCGCGAATCAGCAGCAGGGAATTTCTCAAACGCGAAACGCGGAATCTTGGTCACGACGTAGTCGATGCTGGGCTCGAAGCTCGCTGGGGTTGCACCGCCCGTGATTTCGTTGCGCAGCTCGTCGAGCGTGTAGCCGACAGCCAGCTTGGCCGCGACCTTGGCGATAGGGAAACCCGTGGCCTTGGAGGCCAGCGCCGAGGAGCGCGAGACGCGCGGGTTCATCTCGATCACGACCATGCGTCCATCGACCGGATTGATGGAGAACTGCACGTTGGAGCCGCCGGTGTCCACGCCGATTTCGCGCAGCACGGCCAGCGAGGCATTGCGCAGGATCTGGTATTCCTTGTCAGTCAGCGTCTGGGCCGGGGCTACGGTGATCGAGTCGCCGGTGTGCACGCCCATTGGGTCCAGGTTTTCGATCGAGCAAACGATGATGCAGTTGTCGGCGG
The DNA here is from genome assembly GCF_056405635.1 of Polaromonas sp. P1_F8. Classification (NCBI taxonomy): domain Bacteria; kingdom Pseudomonadati; phylum Pseudomonadota; class Betaproteobacteria; order Burkholderiales; family Comamonadaceae; genus Polaromonas; species Polaromonas sp. P1_F8. The sequence continues at coordinate 676,491 of NZ_JBFUBS010000001.1, forward strand.
TGTCGCGCACGACTTCCATCTCGTACTCTTTCCAGCCGAGCAGCGATTCTTCAATCAGCAGTTCATTGGTGGGCGAGGCTTCGAGGCCGCGCTTGCAGATGACTTCGAATTCTTCGGAGTTGTAGGCGATGCCGCCGCCGGTGCCGCCCAGGGTAAAGCTGGGTCGGATCACGGTCGGGAAGCCGACGGTCTTCTGCACCGCCCAGGCTTCGTCCATGCTGTGCGCGATACCGGAGCGGGCTGAGCCCAGACCGATCTTGGTCATCGCGTCCTTGAACTTCAGGCGATCTTCGGCCTTGTCGATGGCTTCGGGCTTGGCGCCAATCAGCTCGACCTTGTATTTGTCGAGCACGCCGTTGTGCCAAAGGTCGAGCGCGCAGTTGAGCGCGGTCTGCCCACCCATGGTCGGCAGGATGGCGTCAGGGCGCTCCTTGGCGATGATCTTTTCAACCGTCTGCCAGGTGATGGGTTCAATGTAGGTGACGTCGGCGGTGGCCGGGTCGGTCATGATCGTGGCGGGGTTGCTGTTGATCAGGATGACCTTGTAGCCCTCTTCGCGCAATGCCTTGCAGGCTTGCACGCCGGAATAGTCGAATTCGCAGGCCTGGCCAATGATGATGGGGCCGGCGCCGATGATGAGGACGCTTTTGATGTCTGTACGTTTTGGCATTATTTGTTCCCTCCATGCTGTTCCATGAGGGCTGTGAAACGATCAAACAGATACGAAATATCGTGCGGGCCAGGCGAGGCTTCCGGGTGACCCTGAAAGCAGAACGCCGGCTTGTCGGTACGGGCCAGGCCTTGCAGCGTGCCGTCAAACAGGCTGATATGCGTGGGCCGCAGGTTGGCGGGCAGGCTTTTTTCGTCGACCGCGAAACCATGGTTCTGGCTGGTGATGCTGACGCGGCCATTGTCGAGATCTTTCACCGGATGGTTCGCACCATGGTGGCCAAACTTCATCTTGAAGGTCTTCGCACCGCTGGCCAGTGCCATGATCTGGTGGCCCAGGCAGATACCGAAAGTCGGGATGCCGGTCTCAATGAGTTCGCGCACCGCCGCAATCGCGTAGTCACAAGGCTCAGGGTCGCCCGGGCCATTGGCCAGGAAGATGCCGTCGGGTTTGAGCTTGAGCACGTCGGCGGCTGGCGTTTGTGCCGGCACCACGGTGATGCGCGCACCGCGCTCGGCCATCATGCGCAGGATGTTTTTCTTCACGCCGAAGTCGAAAGCCACGACGTGGAATTTGGGCGTGATCTGCACGCCGTAACCCGCGCCGAGCTTCCACTCGGTCTGCGTCCATTCGTAGGTCTGCTTGACCGAAACGACCTTGGCCAGGTCCAGGCCGGCCATGCTGGGCGCGCCGCGCGCCGCCGCAACGGCTTTCTCGATCGCGGGCTGGCTGACTTCTTCGCCCGCAGGCAGTGCCATGATGCAGCCGTTTTGCGCGCCGTTGGTACGCAGGTGGCGTGTCAGCTGGCGGGTGTCAATGCCGGCGATGGCTACCGTGTTTTCCTTGACCAGGTATTCGGACAAGGTCATGGTCATGCGGAAGTTCGAGGCCAGCAGCGGCAGGTCCTTGATGATCAGGCCGGCGGCGTGGACTTTTTCAGCTTCAACGTCTTCGGCATTGATGCCGTAGTTGCCGATGTGCGGGTACGTGAGGGTGACGATCTGCTGGCAGTAGCTCGGATCCGTGAGGATTTCCTGGTAGCCGGTCATGGCGGTATTGAACACCACCTCGCCGACTGTGGAGCCTGCGGCTCCAATGGAATTGCCGATAAAGACCGTGCCGTCTGCGAGCGCCAGTATGGCGTGTGGGGATTTTTCGCGTGATCCCTGTAGAGACAAAAGCACTGGGTTCTCCGGGTTGGTTACGGTTCGCCCAAGCGTGCACAAGAAACGTCTCTGGGAGACTCTTGCTGGCTGCCTTAGTTGGCTGCTTTTGTGAGGGTGTTTGCTTTGTCTGCGCTCGGGCGAAGCTGTGTTTTGAAAAGCCCTTGATTATAGCTTGAGCTGAACGCCAGTTTATGCTTTAAACACATAGTCGGAGAAATCAGCCGAATATGGGTATCAAATCCATCCGCCATAAGCAGACTGGGGGCTGTCAACGCGCCCGGGCGGGCGTTACACCGCCTGTACCGAGCTGGTGTAAAGGCAAATTGCGGCCGCGGCTGCCACATTAAGCGACTCCTCGCCCCCCGGTTGGTCGATGCGGACCTTGAGCGCCGCCCGGCTCATGAGGTCGTCGCTGACGCCCTGCCCTTCGTGGCCCATGGCCCATGCACACGGCACAGGCAACTTCTGCTGATGCAAAAAGCTGCCCTGGTGCGAGCTGGTGACAACGATGGGCACGGTCAATGCTGCCAGAGCCTCGGGCTCCAGGCCTTCCACCAGTTGCAGCCCAAAGTGGGCGCCCATACCGGCACGCAGCACCTTGGGCGACCAGAGGGCCGCCGTGCCCCTGAGGGCGAGAACCTGGCCAAACCCAAAGGCCGCCGCGCTGCGCAGGATGGAGCCCACGTTGCCGGCATCCTGCACCCGGTCCAGAATGACCGAGGCTGCATGGGGCTGCGGGCTGGCGGGCACCGGCAAATCCAGCACAAAACCCATGCGTGCGGGTGACTCCAGGCCGCTGATTTCCGGCAGCAGTGCATCGGGAATCACTATGTTTTTGATAGCTGCTTGCGCCCATTCAGACTGGCTTGCAGACCAAAATGATTCAGAAAAAACTGCGATGGCAGGTTTCAGGCCGCGCGCCAGCGCAGCACGGCATAGATGATCCCCCTCCAGCCAGACGCGGCCCTGCTTGCGGTACGCGGTGCTGTCTTGCGACAGTTTGCGCAGCTCTTTGATCAGGGGGTTGTCGCGCGAAGTGATGTACGTGGCGGAGCCGGAGGACCCGGAGAAGCTGGAACTCACCGCAAGACCTCAGCCACCGGCGCAAAGGACCTGCGATGCTGGGGACACGCGCCGTGTTCGCGCAACGCAGCCAGATGCTCGGCCGTACCGTAGCCTTTGTGGTCGGCAAACCCGTACTGGGGATACTCAAGATGGAACTCCGCGCACCAACGGTCGCGGTAAACCTTGGCCAGGATCGATGCTGCGGAAATCGAAGGCACCAGCGCGTCACCACCCACAATGGCCTCGGACAGAATCACCAGCGTCGGCAGCCGGTTGCCGTCGACCAGCACCTTGTTGGGCTTGAGGCGCAGGCCTTCTACCGCGCGCCGCATGGCCAGCATGGTGGCCTGCAAGATGTTGATGCTGTCGATTTCCTCAACCGTCGCCAGCGCGATAGAACAGCACAACGCTTTGGCTCGAATTTCGTCATAGAGTTTTTCGCGGCGCAAGGCCGTGAGCTTCTTGGAGTCGGCCAGCCCCTGAATGGGATTGAGCTCATCAAGAATGACGGCGGCCGCGACCACCGGGCCCATCAACGGTCCCCGGCCAGCTTCGTCCACGCCAGCCACAAGGCCAGGCGTATCCCATGACAAGGGTGTTTGCTCAGCTTTCAAGAATTTGCTGGATCGCATCTGTCGCCAGTTTTGAAGTGTCCCGCTGCAGTTCCGCATGCAGCGCGGTAAATCGTTGTTCTACAGCCGCTATTTTGTCAGGTGCCGAAGACTTTGCGTCAACCCATTTCAGCACGCCCGCTGCCAGCGCCTCAGGCGTAGCGGCGTCCTGCAGCAGCTCCGGAACGACAAACTCCCGGCAGAGGATATTGGGCAGGCCCACCCAGGGCTGCAATTTTTTGCGCCGCATGATTTGCCAGGACAGCCAGTTCATGTTGTAGGCGATCACCATGGGCCGCTTGAAAAGCGCCGCCTCCAGCGTAGCGGTACCGCTGGCTATCAGCGTTACATCGCATGCCGCCAGTGCACTGTGGGACTGGCCCTCGATGATCTGCAGATGGGATTTCATTCCTTCCTGGTCGGCATGGCGCTCAATCATGTGCCTCAGCGCGGGAATGGCCGGCACTATAAATTTGATAGCTGGTTGTGCACGTTGGATAAGGGCTGCAGCCTTAAAGAATCGTTGAGCCAGGTACTGGATTTCAGATTTCCGGCTGCCGGGAAGAATGGCCACCACGGTGTCTTCATCCTGCAAACCCAGTTTGCGCCGGGCCGCTGCGCGGTCAGGCTGCAGGGGAATGACATTGGCCAGCGGGTGCCCCACATAGGTCGCGGCAATGCCATGAGCAGCCAGCAGCGCAGGCTCAAAAGGAAAGATGCACAGCACATGATCCACACTGCGCCGGATCTTCTCAACACGGTCGGCACGCCAGGCCCAGATGGCGGGACTGACAAAATGCACGGTCTTGATGCCTTTGGCCTTGAGCGCCGCCTCCAGGTCAAGATTGAAGTCGGGTGCGTCAATGCCCAGGAAAAGATCGGGGCGCTGATCCAGCAGGCGCTGCTTCAGTTGTTCGCGTATGCCGACAATCTCGCGGTAATGCCGCAATACCTCAACATACCCGCGTACCGCGAGCTTTTCACTGGGCCACCAGGCGTTAAAACCGCGGCTTGCCATCTGTGAGCCGCCGATACCGTTTGACGTCAGTGCCGGCCAGCGGGCCTTGAAACCATCGAGCAGCAGGCCGGCGAGCAAATCTCCAGAGGTTTCGCCCGCGACCATCGCCACGCAAGGGGAACGGGCTCTCAGGGAGTCAGCAACGGGGAGGCCTGCCTCTCTACGGGCTGGCAGAGGGCTTGGCTCCATCAACGACATAGGTCTTACCGGACAATGCCGCGCTGCGGCGAGGTTTGCTCCAGAAATGAAAGCATCATCTGCACGTCAGGCGCAGCATCCGGGTACTTTTCCGTCAGAGCGGCAATGCGCTCGCGCGATACGTCCAGGGTCAGGTCGTCACGGTACAGCGCTTTGTGCATGGCCTTGACAGCGGAAATTCGCTCCGGTGAAAAGCCCCGTCGCCGTAGCCCTTCAAAATTCATGGAGCGCGCCTCGGCCGGTTGTCCCTGCGCCATGACAAAAGGCGGCAAATCGGCAAACAGCAATGAGCACATGGCGGTGAAACTGTGGGCACCGATTTTCACGAACTGATGCGCGACGGTGAAGCCACCCAGAATCACCCAGTCGCCGACATGCACATGCCCACCCAGTTGGGTGTTGTTGGCAAAAATGGTGTTGTTTCCCACCACGCAGTCGTGCGCCAGGTGCACATAGGCCATGAGCCAGTTGTCATCCCCCACACGGGTCACGCCGCTGTCGCCCGGCGAACCGATGTTGAAGGTACAGAACTCGCGAATGGTGTTGCGGTCGCCGATAACCAGCTCACAAGGCTCACCCGCATATTTTTTATCCTGCGGAATTGCGCCCAGTGAATTGAACTGGAAGATCCGGTTGTCACGGCCAATGGTGGTGTGGCCTTCGATCACGCAGTGGGCGCCTACGGTGGTGCCGGCACCAATCTTCACGTGCGGGCCAATGACCGTGTAGGGACCGACGCTCACAGACTCATGGAGCTGGGCTTGCGGATCCACAATCGCCGTGGCGTGAATGCCCGGCGTGGAAGAAGATGCTGTCATGTCGCGTCAGCCTTGATTTTCACAACCCGGCTCACGCGATCGTGCGCATGGTGCACATCAATTCGGCTTCGCAGGCTATGGTCTCACCTACCCTGGTGGTCCCTTTGAATTTGAAAATGCCGGCCTTCATGCGGTCCAGTGTGACGTCCATGATCAGCTGGTCGCCAGGTTCGACGGGCCGCTTGAAGCGTGCGCCGTCGATGCCGGCGAAATAGTAGACCGTCTTGTCGTCGGGCGTGACGCCCAGCGTTTCGAAAGCCAGCAGCGCAGCCGCCTGCGCCATGGCTTCCAGTATCAATACCCCCGGCATCACCGGGTGATGGGGAAAGTGCCCCATGAAAAAGGGCTCGTTGATCGTGACGTTTTTGAGCGCCTTGATGCGTTTGCCTTTTTCGATTTCCAGCACCCGGTCCACCAGCAGGATGGGATAACGATGCGGCAGTTGTTTGAGAATTTGGTGGATATCCATCATGATTTTTCTTGAGTGTGTCCTGGGTGCAGGATCGCTTTTTCAGCCTCCCTGAGACGCTCACGAAGCGTATGAAGCTGCTTGAGCGTAGCGGCATTTTTTTCCCAGACAGCATTGTCGTCGATGGGAAAGAGACCGGTGTAATGCCCGGGCTTCAAAATGGATCGGGTTACCACCGATGCAGCCGAGACATGCACACCATCGGCGAGCGTCAGGTGGCCCAGCACAATGGCGCCGCCCCCCACTGTGCAATGCGCACCAATCGTGGCACTGCCCGCTACGCCGGCACAGCCGGCCATGGCGGTATGTTTGCCAACCCGGACGTTGTGGCCGATCTGAACCAGGTTATCGAGCTTCACACCGTCTTCCAGCACCGTATCCTGCAGCGCACCGCGGTCAATGCAGGTGTTGGCACCGATCTCGACATCATTGCCGATCTGCACACCACCGAGTTGCTCGATCTTCACCCATTGCCCCTGGTGCGATGCAAAGCCAAAACCGTCGGCGCCGATCACCGCGCCGGAATGTACGATACAGCGCTCCCCGACGCGGCAGCCGTCGGCCACAGTCACGCGCGCCGACAACCGGGTATTCGCGCCAATTTGTGCATGCCGCCCGACGACGCAATGCTCCGCAATCCGCGCATCCGTGCCAATCACCGCGTCTTGGCCAATGCAGGCAAATGCACCGATCGAAACGCCGGACGCCACAGTGGCAGAGGGATCGACATAGGCACTGGGGTGAATGTGCGGAACCACCTGCGGGGAATGCCGCCGCTTCCAGAGTTGGGTGACCAACGCAAAAGCGTGATAGGGATCGTCTGTGACGATGCAAGCGCCCCGCTTGACTGCGGCCTCGCGCGCGGCGGGCGCCACAATGACGCAGACAGCCTCGGACTGCGCGAGCTTGGACAGGTATTTGGGGTGGCTGAGGAAACTCAGGTCCGTGGGACCGGCTGCCTCCAAAGTGGAGAGCCGCTCTATCTGCAGGTCAGGGTCGCCGACAAGTTCGACCTGTACGGCACCGGCCAGGGATTCAACGATATCGGCAAGACGGAGTGTCACACTGCGCCTGCCATTTTCACGATGGTGATCGTGGTGAACACCCCGCAATCAACGGGCAGCGTTCAACGCCTTGATCACCTTGTCGGTGATGTCATGCTTGGGATTGACATAGACCGATTCCTGGAGAATCAGGTCGTACTTTTCCGTCTCAGCCAGTGTCTTCACAACCTTGTTCGCGCGTTCGATGACTTGCTGGAGTTCTTCATTTTTGCGGGTGTTCAGGTCTTCCTGGAACTCACGGCGCTTGCGCTGGAAGTCCCGATCCTGGTCAACAAGCTGCTTTTGCCGTGAAACGCGCTGGCTCTCGGCAAGTGTTGGTGCTTCACGCTCAAACTTGTCGGAGAGGGTTTTCAGCTGCGTCGCCAGATCGTTCAGCTCTTTTTCACGCTTGCTGAATTCCTGCTCGAGTTTGGTTTGAGCGGCTTTCGCGGAATTGGCTTCCCGGAAAATCCGGTCCAGGTTGACAATCCCGACCTTGAACTCCTGCGCACTTGCGGAGAAACCCGCCAATGCAATGGCAACGCCCAGGAAAATTTTGATTGAAAAATGCTTCATTAGAAAGATGTACCAATTTGGAATTGCAACCGCTCTATTCTATCGCCTGGCAGTTTGCGCAGCGGCGTCGCAATGGCGATGCGCAAGGGACCCACTGGGGAAATCCAGCTGATACCGATACCTGTGGAAGCCCGCAGATCATTTACCCGAAAGCGCTCATTTTCACCAAAAACATTGCCCGCGTCTACAAACCCATAGAGGCGCAAGGTACGGTCATTGCCCGCACCAGGAAACGGCGCAATGAGCTCGGCGTTGAGGGTGAGCTTCTTCGGTCCACCAATGGCAAGATCAGACGCATCGCGCGGGCCCAGTGAGCCTTGCTCAAATCCACGCACGGAACCCAGGCCGCCCGAATAGTAGTTCTTGAAGAGCGGATAAGGCTGGCCACTCAGGCCTTTACCCCAGCCAAACTCGCCGTTAAGCGCAATCGTGAACTGCTTGTTGAGGGGAATGTATTTCTGGGCCTGGTAATTCGCTCGCACGAATTTGATGTCGCCAGCGACGCCCCAATCACCATATACGCGCTGGTACAGGCCCGAGGTAGGAACCAGCGCACTGTCGCGGCTGTCGCGCGACCAGCCCACGGTCAGTGGAATCGAGTTGCTTGTATAGCCGAACTGGTTCGCATAGTTCAGGTAGCTCACTGGCAGATTGGTGCCCGGCACGATCTTCAATTGCTCGTAACCAGTACCAAAATAGACCGTGTCATTCTCGGTAAACGGAACACCGAAACGAATGCTTGCGCCCCGCGTTTTCAGGCTGTAGTCACCCCCTTGGCCCGAGGTAGGCTTCGAGGTGCGGTCATAGACATCAATGGTGCGCGAAATACCATCGGCCGTGAAATATGGGTCAATGGTGCTGAGCACAATCTGGCGGTTTGACTTGCTGGTGTTGACTTCAACACCCAGGTAATTGCCGGAGCCAAAAACGTTTTCCTGCTTGATGCCGAATACCAGTGAGAGGCTGTCCGCGCTGGAATACCCTGCCCCAAGCTGTAAATTGCCGGTTGGTTTTTCAACCACGTTCACCGTGATGTCGACCTGGTCGTTTGTGCCGGTCACTTCCTGCGTTTCTACATTCACATCTGTAAAGAAGCCCAGGCGGTCGACACGGTCGCGGGAAAGCCGGATTTTGTCGCCGTCGTACCAGGACGACTCAAACTGGCGGAACTCGCGACGCACGACTTCATCGCGCGTGCGATTGTTTCCGGCCACGTTGATGCGCCGCACATAAGCACGGCGGGATGGTTCTGCCTGAAGCACAAATGCCACGCGGTTATTGACACGGTCGATTTCCGGCACCGCTTCAACGCGGGCAAAAGCGTAGCCAAAAGTGCCGAAATAGTCGCTGAACGCCTTGGTCGTTTCAGCGACCTCGTCCGCGTTGTAGGCTTCACCAGGCGTGATTTTCACGAGTGTCTTGAACTCTTCTTCCTTGTTCAGGTAGTTGCCCTCAAGCTTGACGCCCGAAACCACAAAACGCTCGCCCTCGGTCACGTTGACGGTGATGGCAATGCTTTGCTTGTCCGGGGAAATCGCAACCTGGGTAGAGTCGATCTTGAACTCAAGGTAGCCCCGCGAAAGGTAGTAGGAGCGCAGCGTTTCAATGTCGGCATTGAGCTTGGTGCGCGAATAGCGATCCGACTTGGTGTACCAGCTGAGCCAGCCACCTGTATCAAGGTCAAAGAGGCTCAGGAGGGTTGACTCGCTGAACGCCTTGTTGCCTGTAATGTGGATTTCCTTGATCTTCGCGACATCGCCTTCGGTCACACTGAAAGTCAGGTTGACCCGATTGCGTTCGATCGGCGTGACGGTGGTGACGATTTCAACGCCGTAAAGGCTCTTGTTGATGTACTGGCGCTTGAGCTCCTGCTCCGCCTTGTCGGCAAGCGCCTTGTCGAACGGCTGGCCGTCCGCAACACCGGCCTCGCGGAGTGCCTTCTTGAGCGCGTCCTTGTCGAACTCCTTGGCACCCACAAAGTCCACGTCAGCGACAGTGGGACGCTCTTCAACGATCACCACCAATACGTCGCCACTGACTTCAAGCCGCACGTCCTTGAACAGACCCAGTCCAAACAGCGCACGAATGGCGGTGGAACCCTTGTCGTCGTTATAGGTTTCACCGACCCGAAAGGGCAAGGAGGCAAAAATGGTTCCGGGCTCAACGCGCTGCAAGCCTTCAACCCGGATATCACGCACCGTGAAAGGGTCAACGGCCCAAGCCGAACTGGCTGCAAAAAGACCGGCGGCGATAGCGCAAACTGCACGAACTTTGAAGCGATTTATTTGTTTTTGCATGAAATGTAAGGAATTAGCCCAAAAGCCGGGTGACATCGTTAAACAGGGCAACGCACATCATGCCCAGCAGGATAGCAACGCCACCGCGCTGCAACCGGTCCATCCAGGCGTCAGACACGCCCCGGCCGGTGATCCCCTCCCAAAGATAATACATCAGGTGCCCCCCATCCAGAACCGGCAGGGGCAGTAAATTCAGGACGCCAAGGCTCACACTGATAAGGGCCAAAAACAGCAGATAACTGCTCCACCCAAGGCTGGCCGACTTCCCCGCGTAATCCGCAATCGTGAGCGGGCCACTCAGGTTTTTAAGCGACGCCTCGCCTATGACCATTTTCCCCATCATCTTCAGTGTGAGCAGCGAAACCTGCCAGGTACGGACGGCACCTTGCCACAAACCATCGACAGGGCCGTAGCGCACCGTGACAAACTCGGGAGGGGCTCCCACATAGGCCTCAATCCGGGGCACCATCACCCCGTTCACTGCCTTGATCTCAGGCGTCACTTGCAGCGCCAGGGATGCGCCGGTACGGCTGATTTGCCATGTCTGCGGGACAACGGCAGCACCCGTGCCGGTCGAGCGGGCAGAGGTACGTATCACCTCGCGCAGCTGTTGCCCATCCACAATCGCTGTCTCGCCAATGCGAAGCACGAGATCATCGGCACGCAGGCCGGATTTTTCTGCGGCGCCCCCCGGCATGACAGTACCAATCACCGGACGGGTCCAGGGGCCGAGAATGCCAATTTTCCTGAACAGATCGGCATCTGCTTCGGGTGCACCCAGCGTACTGAGCGGCAACCGCACAGTCTGCCCTGACGCTGCGCCATCGCTGCCAAGCACCAAGGTGAGGTCGCGACCATCCAGTGCACCTTGAGTGAGCCTCCAGCGCAAGTCTTCAAAAGAATGAACGACCTCCAGGTCGCCACCTTCAAAAGCCGCCTGCTGAACCGTTTCCCCGCCAGCCAGGCCAGCCTTTTCGGCAAGCGATCCTGCCACCGGGCTGGCCAAAATGGCTTTGGGCTCCTGCAAGCCACTCCAGTTGACCACGGCATACAGCACTATGGCCAGCAGCAAATTGGCGGCCGGGCCGGCGGCCACCACAGCAACCCGCGATTTCAGCGGCTGGGTATTAAAAGCCAGATGGCGCTCGGATGGATCCACCGGGGCTTCGCGCTCATCCAGCATCTTGACGTAGCCGCCCAGGGGCAGCATGCCGATGGAAAACTCTGTCGACTTGTTTTTGAGCTTCCAGGTGTAAATAGGTTTGCCGAATCCGATGGAAAATTTCAGGACCTTGATGCCACACGCCACTGCGACGCGGTAATGACCGTATTCGTGCACGGCAATCAGGATACCGAGAGTCACAACGAAAGAAACCAGTGTCAGCATCTCAGGACTCCAGGCGTTGGGTGATTTGAGTGGCAACGCGGCGGGCTTGCTCATCCAGCGCCAGCAAGCCTTCTATATCGTCCACCTGAGAGACTGCCGCAGCCTCCAAAGTTGCATGGTTTACATGATGAATATGGTCGAAGCGGATGCGCCGGTCCAAAAACGCCGCCACAGCAATCTCATTGGCTGCGTTCAGCACCACGCAAGTGCCCGGCGGCGCACGCAAACTCTCCCAGGCCAAAGGCAGGCAGGGAAAGCGCTGAAAGTCCGGGACCTCGAATGTCATGGCGGCCATGCGGGCGAAGTCCAGGCGCGCCGTGCCGCTTTCAATCCGCTCCGGCCAGGACAGGCCATAGGCAATCGGCACCCGCATATCGGGCGTACCCAGCTGGGCCATCACCGATGCGTCATGGAACTGCACCATCGAATGGATGATTTGCTGCGGATGGATCACCACCTCGATCTGCTCCGGCACGACACCAAACAGGTACTTGGCCTCTATCACCTCCAAAGCCTTGTTCATCATCGTGGCCGAATCCACCGAAATCTTGCGGCCCATGGAAAAATTGGGGTGCGCGCACGCCTGCTCGGGCGTTACGTCGCGCAAAGTTGCCGGATCACGGGCGCGAAAAGGACCGCCCGACGAGGTCAGCATGATTTTTTCGATGCGCCGGGGCCACACCGCCGGGTCTTCGGGCAATGACTGGAAAATGGCCGAATGCTCACTGTCAATAGGCAGCAACCGGGCACCTCCTTCACGAACCGCCCGCATAAACACTTCGCCGCCGACGACAAGGGCCTCCTTGTTGGCGAGCAGCAGGCGCTTGCCCGCCTTTGCGGCCGCCATGCACGGGCCCAACCCGGCAGCGCCCACAATAGCGGCCATCACGGTATCCACCAACTCGTGTGACGCTATCATTTCGAGAGCGTCTTGCGCCCATAGAACCTTCACCGGAAGCTGATTTGCCTTGATCTTCTCCGCCAGCAAACGGGCATGCGGCTCACTGGCCATCACCGCGTATTGGGGTTTGAACTGGGCGCACTGCGCCAGCATCAAGTCCGTTTGGGTTGCGGCGCTGAGCGCAAACACCTCAAAGCGCTCAGGGTGGCGGGCGATGACATCAAGCGTGTTGACACCAATGGACCCCGTGGAGCCCAAAACCGTCACACGCTGCTTTTCAAAGGACATACGGGAGCAAAGCCTAAAGGGTAACCAGCATCATCGCCAGGGGCAGCGTGGGCAATAGCGCGTCGACCCGGTCGAGCACGCCGCCGTGGCCCGGCAACAGGCCGCTGGAGTCTTTCACCCCGGCACTGCGCTTGATAAGAGACTCGACCAGATCGCCCACCACACTCATGGCGGCCAGGAAAATAACCGCGAGCAGCATGACGGCCATGCCGTGATGATCAGCCAGGCGGCTGTAAAGCGTGGCGTCAGCCCAGAAGCCACCGCCAATGCCCGCACGGCCCAGCCAGACCCAGGCCAGCGACAGCGCCACCACACCGGCCATGCCGCCCCACACGCCCTCCCAGCTTTTACCAGGGCTGATCGAAGGAGCCAGCTTGCCCTTGCTGAACCGGCCTCCCAGGGCGCGACCCGCAAAGTAGGCAAAGATATCGGCCACCCAGACCAGCAGCAGAACGGACAGCAAAAAGTCAATGCCCGCCACACGGGCCTGTGCCACAGCCAGCCAGGCGACCAACAACGCAGCCAGCCCCCCTGGGAGGCGAATTACTTTGGGTATGCGCGGCCAGCCCGCCACGCCATTGCGCAGCAACCAGCCACCGGCAAGCACCCAGGCAGCACCTGCAGCAGCCCAAAGAAGCGGCAGCGGCTTTACGAGCAGGCCAAAGTACCACGCGAGCGCGCACAGCCCGACACAAACGACGGCGAGCCCCACAGAGGCTCCCTGCCCGAGCGCATTCAGCCGGCCCCACTCCCAGGCACCCGCAGCAATCAGCAGCAGCGCGACGGCACAAAAGGGCTCTGGCGTCTTGTAGAAAAGGGCTGGCAGCAAAATAGCCAGAAGGACAATCGCTGTGATCACGCGCTGTTTAAGCATCAGGCAGCCTTTGTATTTTCATTGGTGCTGCAGCCGCTGACCTGGGCGGAGGTCTTGCCGAAGCGTCGTTCGCGAGTCCGAAAGACGGCTATCGCCTCGTCCAGTGCCGCTTCGTCAAACTCAGGCCACAACTTGTCGGAGAAATGCAGCTCTGAATAAGCTGCCTGCCACAGCAAAAAATTACTGATCCGCAACTCACCGCCTGTGCGAATCAGCAGGTCCGGGTCCGGCACGTGCGCCAGCGCCATCTCCCGGTCCATTGACAGTTCCGTGATGGCTTCACCGCGGCTGGCCAACCTGTTCGCAGCCTGGGCAATATCCCAGCGGCCACCGTAGTTGAAGCACACATTAAAAACCAGCCGCAGGTTGGTCGAGGTGTCGAGCTCAGCTTGCGCCAACCCTGCCTGGACTTTCTCGGAAAGCCGCTGGCGGTCTCCGACAAAACGCAGTTGCACGCCGTTGGCATTCAGACTGGGGACTTCCTTGGAAAGAGAATAGGCCAGCAACTCCATCAGCCCGGACACTTCCTCAGCCGGACGGTTCCAGTTTTCGGAAGAAAAAGCAAAAACCGTGAGGACCCTGATGCCCCGATCCAGGCAGGCGCGAACGCAGCGGCTGAGCGAATCGACGCCCTGCTTGTGGCCCGCAATGCGGGGTAAAAACCGTTTGGTCGCCCACCGGCCATTGCCGTCCATGACGATGGCAACGTGGTGCGGGACTATGGGATGGGTGGTGGCCATGGTGAATCAGGCCAGACGACGAGGCGTCAAACCGCCATGATGTCTTGTTCCTTGCCTGCGACCAGTTTGTCGACTTCGGCAATGAAACGGTCCGTGAACTTCTGGATATCGTCCTGAGAACGGCGTTCGTCGTCTTCAGAAGCGAGCTTGTCCTTGACGAGTTTCTTGACACCGTCATTGGCATCACGGCGCAGGTTGCGAATAGCCACTTTGGCGTGCTCCCCTTCGGCGCGCACGACCTTGGTGAGTTCGCGACGGCGCTCTTCGGTCATGGCCGGCATGGGCACGCGGATCAGGTCGCCCTGCGCGGCCGGATTGAGTCCCAGGTCTGAATCACGGATGGCCTTTTCGATCTTGGCGCCCATGCCTTTTTCCCAAGGCGAGACGCTGATGGTGCGGGCGTCGAGCAACGACACATTGGCCACCTGGCTGATCGGCACCATGGAGCCGTAATAGTCAACATGCACGGTATCGAGCAAACCGGGGTTGGCGCGGCCCGTGCGGATCTTGGTCAGGCCATTTTTGAACGAATCAATGGACTGCTGCATCTTTTGCTCTGCCTGCTGCTTGACTTCAACAATGCTCATGGTCGAATCTCCGGATTTTTATAGCGAAAAAGAACAAGCTGGGAAAGGAGGCTCAGACGTGAACCAGGGTTCCCTCGTCCTCGCCCTGCACAACACGCTTGAGCGCACCGTGCTTGAAAATGCTGAACACCTTGATGGGGAGTTTCTGGTCGCGACACAACGCAAAGGCAGTGGCATCCATGACTTCCAGGTTCTTGCCCATGGCTTCATCAAACGTGATGTTGGTGTAGCGCGTGGCTTTCGGGTCTTTCTTGGGGTCCGCAGTGTACACACCGTCGACCTTGGTGGCCTTCAGCACGATCTCGGCGCCAATTTCCGCACCGCGCAATGCGGCCGCCGTGTCGGTGGTGAAAAACGGGTTGCCGGTGCCGGCCGCGAAGATGACGACCTTGCCCTCTTCCAGGTACTGCAGGGCTTTGGGGCGAACATAAGGCTCGACCACGCGCTCAATGCCAATGGCCGACATTACGCGAGCGATCAGCCCGGCCTTGTCCATGGTGTCGCCCAAGGCCAGCGCGTTCATCACGGTGGCCAGCATGCCCATGTAGTCGGCGGTGGCGCGGTCCATGCCGACGGAACCGCCGGCCACACCGCGAAAAATGTTGCCGCCTCCGATCACGACCGCCACTTCGACACCCATGCGGGTGACTTCGGCAATCTCTTCCACCATGCGCACGATGGTCGCACGGTTGATGCCAAAGGCATCATCCCCCATCAAGGCCTCACCTGACAGTTTTAACAAGATTCGCTTGTAGGCTGGCATGTGAGAGCTTTCTTTGTTGGGTTGTCTGAAGTTTAGCGGCCTTCCGGCTGGACTGAAATGCTCAAGCAGCCTTGGCTGCGGCGACCTGGGCAGCGACTTCGGCAGCGAAATCGTCCACCTTTTTCTCAATGCCTTCACCCACGACATACAGCGTGAAAGACTTGATCGTTGTCGCTTTTTCCTTGAGCATTTGCTCGACGGTCTGCTTGTCGTTCTTGACGAAAGTCTGGTTGTACAGGCTGACTTCCTTCAGGTACTTCTGCACGCCACCTTCGATACGCTTTGCAACAATTTCAGCGGACTGGACGGCCTTGCCTTCAGCTTGTGCCTTGGCGGCATCTTCAGCGGCCTTGGCTGCAGCAACCGAGCGCTCCTTGGCGACCAGTTCAGCGGGAACTTCAGCGCTGGACAGGGACACGGGCTTCATCGCGGCCACATGCATGGCGACATCCTTGGCGGCGGCTTCGTCGCCTTCAAACTCCACGACCACACCGATGCGCGTGCCGTGCAGGTAAGAGGCCAGCTTGCTGCCCGAGAAACGCTTGAAGCGGCGCACGCTCATGTTTTCGCCGATCTTGCCGATCAGGCCCTTGCGCACGTCTTCCACCGTCGGGCCGAAGCCGTCGAGCGACAAAGGCATGGCGCCAACAGCTTCCACATCGGCCGGGTTGTTCTTGACAATCCCTTCGACCACTGCCTTGGTGAAGGCCAGGAAGCTGTCGTTCTTGGTCACGAAGTCGGTTTCGCAGTTGATTTCCACCAGCGCACCCACATCGCCTTCGCGGTGCGCAGCCACAACGCCTTCGGCGGTGACGCGGGAGGCGGCCTTGCCGGCCTTGCTGCCGAGCTTGACGCGCAGGATTTCTTCGGCTTTTTCGAAGTTGCCTTCAGCTTCGGTCAGTGCTTTCTTGCACTCCATCATGGGGGCGTCGGTCTTGGCGCGCAGTTCAGCGACCATGCTTGCAGTAATTGCCATCTTTGATTCTCCGTTTTGTCGTTTTTGACACGCTGGAAGCGATCAATTCGCACCCAGCTTTTCGTTAGGTTGTGAAAAAGGGGCTACGCGAGCCCCTTTTTCGCGTCTGGCGCAGAGCCGAAAACTATCAGGCGGCTGCGTTTTCCACTTCCACGAACTCATCCGAGCTCTCAGCCGAAACCGCCTTGACGACGTCGTTCACGGCATTGGCGCGGCCTTCGATGATCGCGTCGGCGATACCGCGGGCGTACAGGGCGACAGCCTTGGAGGAGTCGTCATTGCCGGGGATCACGTAGTCGATGCCGATAGGCGAGTGGTTGGAGTCAACCACGCCGATCAGGGGAATGCCGAGTTTCTTGGCTTCCAGGATCGCGATTTTGTGGAAGCCCACGTCGATCACGAAGATGGCGTCCGGCAGGGCGTTCATATCCTGAATGCCGCCGATGTCTTTTTCAAGCTTTTCGATTTCGCGCTTGAAGGTGAGCTGTTCTTTTTTGCTGATGGAATCAAGGCCGGCTTCCTGCTGGGCCTTCATTTCTTTCAGGCGCTTGATGGAAGTCTTGACCGTCTTGAAGTTGGTCAGCATGCCGCCCAGCCAGCGCTGGTCAACATAGGGAACACCGGCGCGCTTGGCTTCGGTGGCGACGATGTCGCGAGCCTGGCGCTTGGTGCCTACCATCAGGATGGTGCCGCGGTTGGCAGACAGCTGCTTCGCGAACTTCATCGCTTCCTGGTACATCGGAAGCGATTTTTCCAGGTTGATGATGTGAATACGGTTGCGATGGCCGAAGATGTACGGGGCCATCTTGGGGTCCCAGAAGCGGGTTTGGTGTCCGAAATGAACGCCTGCTTCCAGCATTTCGCGCATAGTGGTCGACATAGGAATACTCCAAAAGGTTGTGTCTAAAATCAGCGCTTATCGTCCCGTTAGCCTCTTTCGAGATTTCCGGGGCAACACCTTGAGTGGCTGATTTGCGATTTGCCTTGCAAACAACAAAATCGTCATTTGCAAAGCCTGTCGAGTATAACACCCTCCTGACCCATGAGCCAGATGCCCTCCTCAGGCGACCTCCATGCCACTCGCCAGGCCATGACGACCGGCCAGACCGCTCCCCGGCAGGTTATCGAACAGGCCCTGGCTTCGGCCCAAAGTGACGCCTGCCGCCACGTTTTCATGCCAGGGAGCCGAAACCTTGCCGGAACGGCGGAAAACCCCGTTTCGGACGCTGCAGGCCTTCCGCTTGCCGGCATTCCGGTGTCGGTGAAGGACCTGTTCGACGTGGCCGGCCAGACCACCACAGCCGGATCCACCGTGCTGGCAGGCGCCGCGCCTGCCGCAGAAGACTGCCCCGCCGTGGCACGCCTGCGCGCAGCCGGCGCCATGTTCATGGGGCGCACCAACATGGTCGAGTTCGCCTTCTCCGGCGTCGGCATCAACCCGCACTACGGCACACCCGTCAACCCGGCCGACCCGAAGGTGGCGCGTATTCCCGGGGGCTCGTCCTCCGGTGCGGCAGTCTCGGTGGCCACGGGTGCGGCCCTGGTCGGGCTCGGCTCCGACACCGGCGGATCGATCCGTATCCCGGCGGCGCTTTGCGGCATCGTCGGCTTCAAAAGCACCGCGCGCCTGGTGCCCACGCAAGGCGCCCTACCCTTGTCTATCAGCCTGGACACCGTGTGCGCCCTGACCCGCTCGGTGCGCGACGCAGTCACCGTGCATGAGGTCCTGGCGGCACGCAAGGTCCAACTGGCCGGCAAACCGCTCGCCTCCTGTCGCCTGGCCGTTGCCCGCACCGTGATGCAGGACCACCTGGACAACACCGTCGCCGAGGCGTTTGGGCGCAGCCTGCGAATCCTTCGCCAGGCGGGCGCGCATATTGAAGAAATCGACCTGGAAGAGATCGGCGAGCTGGCCGCCATCAATGCCACCGGCGGCCTCTCGGCGGCGGAAAGTTATGCCTGGCACCGAACGCTGATCACCAGACACCAGGCCGAATACGACCCGCGCGTGGCCTTGCGCATCCTGCGTGGCGCCGGCATGAGTGCGGCCGACTACATCGACCTGCTGGCTGCCCGCAAGGCCTGGGTGGCCCGCATGGAAACACGCCTGCAAGGCTTTGACGCCATGCTCTCGCCCACCGTCCCCATCGTCGCGCCGCCGATCGCCGGTGTGCTGGGTGACGATGCCGAATTTTTCCGGGTCAACGGCCTGCTGCTGCGCAACACCTCCGTGGTGAACATGCTCGACGGCTGCGCCATTTCCCTGCCCTGCCACACGCCCGGCCAGTTGCCCGTGGGCCTGATGCTCTGGCATGCGGCGCTGCATGACGACGCGGTGCTGGACCTGGCCCTGCAGGTGGAGACCGCCCTGTCGAATTCGCTATAAAAACGATAGCTGCTCGCGCTCATCCCTATTGGCTTGAAAGCCTTTTTCTTATAAAAATGTACAAAAACATCTCCCCAGCCCCGCGCCCCGTGCCTGCCCCACATGACCGCGGGAGCCTCGCATGAGGATTGCCGTCATTGGCGCCGGCATCATCGGCATCACCACCGCTTACGAGCTGGCCCTGGACGGCCACGAGGTCACCGTCTTCGAACGGCGCGGCGCGGCGGCCGAGGAAACCAGCTTTGCCAACGCCGGCCTGGTAGCGCCCGGCTACGTCACGCCCTGGGCTGCCCCCGGCATGCCGGGCAAGGTCATCAGCCATCTTTTCAGCCGCCACGCGCCGGTCAAGCTCGGCCTGCCACTGTCGGCCCGCGACCTGGCCTGGATGTGGAAATGGTTTCGCGCCTGCAAGCTCGAAACCTATCTGGCCAACCGCGCGCGCATGCAGCGCCTGGCTTTTTACAGCCGCGAAAGGCTGCACCACCTGACGGCCGAACTGGAGCTCGAGTACGACGGCAGCCCCGGCTACATGGTGCTGCTGCGCTCTGAAAAAGACGCGAAGCTGGTGCAGCCGGGCCTGGCCGTGCTGCGCGATGCCGGCGTGGTATTCAAGGAAATCGGCCCCGACGAGGTGCGCAAGATCGAGCCGGCACTGAGCCCGGACACGCCCTTCCTGGGCGCCGTGCACCTGCCGAACGACGAGGTGGCCAATTGCCGCCAGTTTGCCCTGCTGCTGAAGAACGAAGCCCAGCGCATCGGCGTGAATTTTGAGTTCAATACGGCTGTAGCCCAATTGGAACGGGCGCAACCAGCTAGTATTTTGATAGCAGGCGAGGCCAGCCCACGCAGCTTCGACCGCGTGGTCATGTGCGCCGGCCTGGCGTCCGCGGAGCTCCTGAGGCCGCTCGGCCTGAAGATTCCCATGGCGGCGGTTTACGGTTACTCCATCAGCGCGCCGATCCGCGAACCGCTGAACGCACCGCGCAGCGCACTGATGGACGAGCGCTACAAGGTCGCGATTTCCCGCCTGGGCAACCGCGTGCGCGTGGCCGGCAGCGCCGAAATCGGCGGCACGCTTGAAAGCAAACGGGCATCGTCCATCCAGACGCTGTACAAGGTGCTCCACGACTGGTTCCCGGGTGCGGCCCAGCTCTCCAACACCGGCGCCAGCGTGCAGGAATGGAAAGGCGCCCGGCCCATGCTGCCCGACGGCCCGCCCATCATCGGCGACAGCGGCATTCCCGGCCTTTGGCTCAACCTGGGGCATGGCTCCAGCGGCTGGGCCCTCAGCTGCGGCAGCGCGCGGGTGCTGGCCGACCTGATGGCCGGCAAAAGCGCGGACATCGACATGGAAGGCCTGGGGGTTGCCCGCCTGGGCTGAAACCACCCCGCGTCTACGCCCAAAGCCCGGCCTGCCGGGCTTTTTACTTTGCGGGGCCGCACAATCGGGCCATGCGAAAAATTTCCAGCGCCCGCAGCGAGCCGCTTCACAGCGTGGCGGCCACGCGTGAACTTGAACGGCATGCCGCCGCCGGGCTGCCGCCCCACACGCTGATGCAGCGGGCCGGCCTCTCGGTCGCGCGCCTGGCGCTGGCCCTGGCGCCACATGCGAAGCGCATCTGGATCGCCTGTGGGCCCGGCAATAATGGCGGCGACGGTTTTGAGGCCGCCATGCATCTGCACCAATGGGGCAAAACAGTGGTCGTAACCTGGACCGGCCTGCCCGCCGGAAAAACCAGCCTGCCGCGCGACGCCCATGCCTCGCGCGAGCGCGCCATCGCCGCGGGCGTGCCCATGGCGGCGCAACCGCCCGATGATTTTGATTTCTGCATCGACGCCCTGTTGGGCATAGGCGGCACGCTGGACCCCGAGCGCCCAGGCACGGCCTTGATGCTGGAATGGCTGGCGCGAATGCAGGACGGCAGTGCGCCGCGGCTGGCAGTGGACGTGCCGACCGGCCTGGATGCAGACACCGGATCTGCTACACATTTGATAGCTGCTTGCGCCCGTAAACCGGGCGCCACAGCCATTTTTACCTTAAGCCTTTTAACATTGAAGCCGGGACTGTTCACCGCCGGCGGCCGGGATTGGGCGGGCCAGGTCTGGTTTGACGATCTCGGCGTCCGCGAGACGCAGGCGGCAACCCCAAGCCAGACCGACGCCTGGTTGCTGGGCGCCGACCAGGCCGGCCAGCCGCCCCGGTCAGCCAACGCGCATGCCAGCCACAAAGGCAGTTTTGGTGACGTGGCCGTGCTCGGGGGAGAGTCCGCCGCCCACAGCCATATGGCGGGCGCCGCGCTGCTGGCGGCGCGGGCCGCCCTGCATGCCGGCACCGGCCGGGTATTTGTGGCGCTGCTCGGCAAGCCAACCATCGCAGTCGACCCGCAACAACCGGAGCTGATGTTCCGCGCGCCCGAGGCGCTGGACCTCGCACAGCAGGTGGTGGTGTGCGGCTGCGGCGGCGGCGAGGCCGTCAGGGCCGTGCTGGCCAGGGTGCTGTCGACAGCCAGGCGGCTGGTGCTGGATGCCGATGCGCTCAATGCCATTGCAGGGGACACGCAGTTCCAGGCGCAGCTCATTGCACGTCACGGCCGCGGCTACCGCACGGTGCTGACACCGCACCCGCTGGAAGCCGCCCGGCTGGCCGGAACCACGGCCGCAGTGGTTCAATCCGACCGGCTGGCATCGGCCCGGCAGCTTGCCGACCGGTTTCAGTGTGTGGTGGTACTCAAGGGTTCGGGAACAGTGATCGCGGCGCCGGGCCGCAGCAGCGCCATCAACAGCACCGGCAACGCCCTGCTGGCTACTGCCGGCACCGGCGACGTGCTGGCGGGCATGGTGGGCGCGCGGCTGGCGGCAGGGCTGGATGCCTTCAACGCTGCCTGCAGCGCCGTATGGGCACATGGCCGTCTGGCCGACGAATGGACGGCCCCGGCCCTGACGGCCTCGGAACTGGCCCGTGCACAAGGCGGCAACTGACAGACGCGCCGATGAGGGCCTTACACCAGGATCATCAGGGCGATTTGGATCAGCACGATGAGCACCAGCGCGGACAAATCCACGCCGCCCACCGTGGGGATCACGCGGCGCAGGGGTGCCAGCACGGGCTCGGTCAGGCGCCCCAGCAAACCATACGCGGGTGAACCAGGCTGCACCCACGACAGGATGGCGAAACCGAGCACCAGGATGAACAGGGTTTGCAGCGCCACGCGGATCAGCATCTTCAGCGCAAAGGACAGCAGCGTGAGCAAGGCTACAGGGGCAGCCCCGGCAGTCCACAACGTGCCCCCCAGCAGCAGTCCAAACAGCAGGCCCCACAGCAACGCATAGGCCAGTGCCAGCAACACGGCCGCCAGGATGCTGGCCCAGTCCACCCGGGACTGCATCACCGGCCTGGGCAGCACGCGGCGCAAGGGCTTGACCAGCCAGTCGGTCACGGCCATCACAAAATGGCCGGGCTGGGCCGTCATGTTGACCCGGACCCAGTTCATCCAGGCCCGCAGCAACGCCGCTGCAATCAGCAGGAAAAACAGCGTTTCAAGCAGGAAGGCCAATACGCGCATCAGCATGGGCAACGTGCCTTGCGCGTACGGAGCGCAGGCAGGGAAAAAGTGTTGTGCGGAAATTTCATGGTGTCCCGGCGCCTAACGGCGCGGCTTCTTGCCCTGCTTGCGGCCCGGCGGATTGCCCGCCGCCTTCTTGACCGCCGCCTTCAGAGCCTGAATGGGCGATTTGGGCGCCCTTTCACTGCTGCTGGTGCTGCGGCTGGCCGCGCCGCCGCCGCGGCCGCCTGAGCGCGACTCCGAGCGTTTACCAGCGCTCTTGCCGCCCGCCTTGCCGCCGGTTCGAGGCTCTGCCGCATGGCGCGAAGCGCCGCGTTCCTGTGCCGGCAGTTCCGCCGCATGGCCGCCCGTCTTGTCCTTCATCGCACGGCCAACAAGGTCCTGGCCCTCATTCACCAGCCGGAAGTCGATCTTGCGGCCGTCCAGGTCCACCCGGCTGACCTGCACCCGCACCCGCGTGCCGATGGCATAACGGATGCCGGTGCGCTCGCCGCGCAGTTCCTGGCGGGCTTCGTCGAAGCGGAAGTATTCGCCGCCCAGCTCGGTGATGTGCACCAGGCCTTCGACGTACATCGCGTCCAGCGTGACAAAGATGCCGAAGCCCGTGGCCGCGGTGACGACGCCGCCGAATTCCTCACCGAGATGCTCGCGCATGTACTTGCACTTGAGCCAGGCTTCCACGTCGCGGCTGGCTTCGTCGGCGCGGCGCTCGTTGGCGCTGCAGTGAAGGCCGGCGGCCTGCCAGGCGAGTTCGTCCGCGCTGGCTTTTTTCGGCTTTTGCGTTGGTTCCTTGACGCGCGCGGCCAGGCGTTTGGACAACTTGGCCTCAGCTTCGCCCGGCGTGGGCAGGGTCGGGAGCTGGTACTTGGCCTTGTTCAGCACCGCCTTGATGACGCGGTGCACCAGCAGATCCGGATAACGCCGGATCGGGCTGGTGAAGTGCGTGTAAGCCTCATAGGCCAAGCCAAAGTGACCGCTGTTCATGGGTGTATAGATCGCCTGCTGCATGGATCGCAGCAGCATCGAGTGGATTTGCTGTGCGTCCGGCCGGTCCTTGGTGGCCAGCGCGATCTTCTGGAATTCGCCGGGCGCCGGGTCATCGGTGATGGTCATGCCGATGCCGGCCGCCTTCAGGTAGTTGCGCAGCATCTCCTTCTTCTCGGGCGTTGGGCCTTCGTGCACACGGTACAGGCCCACGTGCTTGCTTTGCGAGATGAAGTCCGCCGAGCAGACGTTGGCCGCCAGCATGGCTTCTTCAATCAGCCGGTGCGCCACGTTGCGGGTGCGGGGGACGATTTTTTCAATCCGGCCTGCTTCGTCGCAAACAATCTGGGTCTCGGTGGTTTCAAAATCCACCGCCCCGCGTTCGCCACGCTCCTTGAGCAGTGCCTGGTACACGTCGTGCAGGTCGAGCAGGTGCGGCACCAACGCCTTGCGCTGCGCAGCTTCAGGGCCGCGTGTGTTGGCCAGGATGGCGGCGACTTCGGTGTAGGTAAAACGCGCCTGGCTGAACATCACCGCCGGGTAGAACTGGTAGGCGTGAACCTCGCCCTTGGCATTGACCAGCATGTCGCAGACCATGCACAGGCGCTCGACATTCGGGTTGAGCGAGCAAAGGCCATTCGACAATTTTTCCGGCAGCATGGGAATCACGCGGCGCGGAAAATACACGCTGGTAGCGCGGTCGTAGGCGTCGATGTCGATAGCGCTGCCGGTTTCCACATAGTGGCTCACGTCGGCAATCGCCACCAACAGACGCCAGCCCTTGCCGCGGCCCACTTTGGCGGGCTCGCAATACACGGCGTCGTCAAAGTCGCGGGCATCTTCGCCGTCGATGGTGACCAGCGGCACGTCCGTCAGGTCAACGCGATGCTTTTTGTCGGCAGGCCGCACGGAATCCGGCAGGGTGCGGGCCAGGGCCAGCGCTTCGTCGCTGAATTCATGCGGCACGCCGTACTTGCGCACCGCGATCTCGATCTCCATGCCGGGGTCGTCGATCTCGCCCAGTACTTCCTTGACGCGGCCCACAGGCTGGCCAAACAGCGCCGGCGGCTCGGTGAGTTGCACCACCACCACCTGGCCGGCCTTGGCCGTGCCGGTAGCGCCCTTGGGGATCAGGACGTCCTGACCATAGCGCTTGTCTTCGGGTGCCACCAGCCAGACGCCGCTTTCCTGCAGCAGGCGGCCGATGATGGGATTCGAGGATCGCTCAACGATTTCCGTGACGCGGCCTTCGGGCCGGTTTTTGCGGTCGTGCCGCACGATGCGGGCCTTGACACGATCCTTGTGCAGCACTGCACGCATTTCGTTGGGCGGCAGGTAAATATCTGCTTCGCCGTCATCGCGCAATACGAAACCATGGCCGTCGCGGTGGCCGGAAACGGTGCCCTCGAATTCAGCGAGCAAGCCGGATGAATGGGCGGACGATCCGCCGGGATGGGAGTGAGTTGTTTTGATAGAAAGTCTCTTTTCGTTGGAGGCTGCCGGGTTTAAGTATGCAGCCGAAATATTTCAGGAAAATTTGAGGGCCCGGGCCTGAGAAAGCATTGAAGTAATGGTACACTGCTAGCTGTGCCCGGGTGGCGGAATTGGTAGACGCGCACGGTTCAGGTCCGTGTATCGCAAGATGTGGAGATTCGAGTTCTCTCCCGGGCACCAGATACACCAAACAGCTTTGCCAGACTCTGAAACTGACTCTGGGGTAAAGCAAGATTAAAGCCACTGTGACCCAGTGGCTTTTTTTGTGGCCGGGCCTCTTCTTCAGGCCCGGTTTAGCGTCCGCAGTATCGTTAATCAAACAGGCACGGCAACCAGGTCATGGCCCTGGGTTCCGACAATGCGGGCCCGGGTGAATTCGCCGACTTTCAGCGTCTTGCTGATTTTCTCGGGCGGTAACAGCTTGACGATGCCGTCGATCTCCGGCGCATCGGCATAAGAGCGCCCGGTGCCACCCTTTCGGCCTAGCGCCGGCGCCGAATCCACCAGCACCTGCATGGTTGCACCTATGCGCTGCTGCAGTTTCTGGCTGGACACCGCTTCGGCCACGGCCATAAAGCGGGCGCGCCGCTCTTCACGCAGCTCGATCGGCAGCATGCCGGGAATATCGTTGGCCGTGGCGCCTTCCACCGCGCTATAGGCAAAACAGCCTGCACGGTCGATTTTGGCTTCCCGCATGAAGTCCAGCAGATGGTCGAACTCCGCTTCCGTCTCGCCGGGAAAACCGGCGATGAAGGTGCTGCGAATCACAATTTCGGGGCAGATCTCGCGCCAGCGCGCAATGCGCTCAAGATTTTTCTCGCCGCTGGCCGGCCGCTTCATGCGCTTGAGCACATCCGGGTGGCTGTGCTGCAAAGGTACATCCAGGTAAGGCAGCACCTTGCCGGTGGCCATCAGCGGCAGCACTTCATCCACACTTGGGTACGGATACACATAATGCAAGCGCACCCAGGCGCCATACGGCTCGGCGATCTCGCCCAGTGCCTGCACCAGTTCCAGCATGCGCGTCTTGATGGGCTTGCCATCCCAGAAGCCAGTGCGGTATTTCACATCGACGCCATAGGCCGAGGTGTCCTGGCTGATCACCAGCAATTCCTTCACGCCGCCTTCAAACAGGGCGCGCGCCTCATTGAGCACGTCGCCGATAGGGCGCGACACCAGGTCGCCGCGCATGGACGGGATGATGCAGAATGTGCAGCGATGATTGCAGCCTTCGCTGATCTTCAGGTAGGCGTAATGTTTGGGCGTCAGCTTGATGCCGGCAATGCCAAAGGCATTCGGCACCAGGTCCACGAAAGGATCATGCGGCTTGGGCAGGTTCAGGTGCACCGCGTCCATCACCTCTTGCGTGGCGTGCGGGCCCGTCACGGCCAGCACGCTCGGGTGCATCTGGCGCACCAGGTTGCCGCCGCCCTCACCCGCCTTGGCGCCCAGGCAGCCGGTGACGATGACCTTGCCGTTTTCGGCCAGCGCCTCGCCAATGGTGTCCAGGCTTTCCTTGACCGCGTCGTCGATGAAGCCGCAGGTATTGACGATCACCAGGTCCGCACCTTCAAAGGTCTTGGAGGTCTGGTAGCCCTCAGCACTCAATTGCGTCAGGATCAGCTCGGAATCAGTCAGGGCCTTGGGGCAGCCCAGGCTGACAAAGCCGACGCGCGGCGCGGGCTTGGTGTTAATGGAAACAGGTGGGGAAATAACTTCACTCATGGGGTGTATTGTCTCAGGTCGCCGACTTCTGCGGGACCGCCAGAGATTCAACCCCTGGCTTTCATTTCAACGCTTCAAGCCGAAGGCCTGCAGCATCTGCTCGCTCTGTTTTTGCATCTGCTCCTGCATCTGCGTGAAAACGTTCTTGGATTGCTCCACGTAATTGCCCATCATGCCTTGCATCATGGGAGATTGCGCATTCATGAACTGCGCCCACATCTCGGGCGTCAGCCCTTTGGACTGCTCGGCCATCTTGACCTGCAGGTCCATAAAACTCTGCACGTTCTTCTCAAGGTAGGCACCCATGAAGCTCTGCATCGCATTGCCGTAAAAACGGATGATGTTGGCGAGCACAGCCTCGGTGAACATCGGTGCACCGCCGGTTTCCTCTTCCAAAATGATCTGCAGCAGGATGCTGCGCGTCAAATCTTCATTGGTCTTGGCATCGCGCACCACAAAATCGGCGGTGTCCATCACCAGCTGGCGCACTTCTGTGAGCGTGATGTAGGCCGATGTCTCGGTGTCGTACAGCCGTCGGTTCGGGTACTTCTTGATCACACGGGAAGCCGCAGCCTTGCCGGCCGTCCGACCACCTTTGGCACCGGGAGCGCCGTCGGCAGAAGCCTCATCCTGTGAAGGCGGCATGCCGGGTGATGGGCTGGTGGATTTGCTTTTTGGCACTGGTATTCCGGTGAATGGATGAATTGGGCTATTTTAGGGAGCCTGATACCCGCACTTATCTTGGTTTACCCTGACATTTCACAAGAAGAAGCTATCAGCATCATCTTGACACAAGCGGCCTCGCTATCTCGATCAATGCCTGAAAACCAGAAAACGCGCACCCGAAAAGTTAAAAAGCAACGCAATCACGGAGCCGACAGCCAGCGGCAGGAGCGTGTGAGCGGCCGCGATCGGAAGCCAGAGGATCATCAGGTAGAAAACCAGGAAATTGATCGCAATGCCTCCGGCCTGCACCAGCAAATACCTGAGATATTCCTGCATTAAAAAAACTCTGGCGCCGGTTGGCGGGCGAAAGGTGAATAGCCGGTTGGCCCACCAGGTAACAAACGTCGCGGGAAGAAAGGCCAATGCGCGCGCGACCATGATGTCGATGCCGAATATCCGCAGGAAGACAAAGAATAAACCAGCATCAACCACGAAGCCGAAACCACCCACCACCAGAAAGGTCATCAACTGGCGTCCTGAATTTTGTTCCGACGGGCTCTTGGACATCAGGTTTTATTTGTCATGGACACGATCATGAGTTCGTAGCTCATCCTGTGCTGATGCACGATGCTGTCGAGCATCAACGCCACGGAAAAGAAGATGACTGCCACGATTTCCAGCGCGGCAGCAAGCACCGCCAGCGGTACATGGTAAATGTATTGGTAGGTGAACCAGTCAGCCAACACCGGAATACCGGCAATAAAACCGAGGACCATGAGCAGCACGGAAACCGTACCAAAAAACGCCAACGGCTTGTAATAACGCAGTATCTGGAAAATCGCAAAAATAACCTTGGCGCCATCGGCCAAGGTGTTGAGCTTGGAAAAGCTGCCAGCCGGCCTGTCCACATACTCCACAGGAATTTCCATGACGCGAAAACGTTTATCAAGCGCATGCAGCGTCATATCAGTTTCGACCTGAAAGCCTGCCACCATTACCGGATAGGTCTTCACAAAGGTACGGCTGAAGGCACGATACCCGCTCATGATGTCCTGCAAAGTGGATCGGAAAAACAAATTGATCATGTTTTTGACAAGATCATTGCCAAATCCGTGAAAGCGGCGTTTGTTGTGGTCCTGATAATGCCCGCCGGAATGCCGATCGCCTACTACCATGTCCGCTTGGCCTGACGCAACAGGCGCGATCATGTCGGCGGCGCGAGATGCCGGATAAGTCTGGTCGGCGTCAGCCAGCAAATAAATGTCAGCGTCCACATCGGAAAATGCACGGCGTAATGCATTTCCCTTGCCTTGTCGATACTCGCGAATCAACCGCCCCTGACAGCCCAACTCTTCAAATGTCGTTTCAGTGATTGCGGAGGTACGGTCGCTGGAGTTGTTGTCGATCACACATATGGTGGCGTCAGGCAGCGCAGCATGGAAGTCCAGGATAACCTGCCTGATCGTCAACTCTTCGTTGTAGGCAGGAAGAATGACGGCAACGGTCGGCTTGGCAGAACTCATCGACACCTCTTGAAAAGACTGAATCACGACTGACGGGAAATACGGCAGTATTGGTAGCGATCCTGGCGGTTGCCCACCCACGCATGGTACGTCACACACGATGCCAGATCGATACGCAAGCCATAGCGTGCTTTTGCAAGTTCGTCACTGGCCTGGGCGATGACCTTGTCTTCCCCGGCAAGATCACGCCGCGTGGCGGGATCCATCACAACACCGCAGTACGCACCGTTGCTGCTATCGGACATCCTGGCATTCAAGCGGGAATTTCGATTGATGGCCCAACGTACGACATTGCAGCCAAAACCGTTTTTCCCAATGCTCATGCTTGCCAGAACACGATTGATTTTTGCAATTTGCGCAGGCCGCGTGTCTTTGCTCGCTGCAAAAATAACATAAGCGTTTTCTGACCGGCTGTCGATCATACGCATGGCCTGCGCCACAAATTTCGGCGACTCGGGAAAACTTGCCAGCGAGGCAACTTCGATCTCCGACGGGAAAAAAGGGATCAACCAAGCGTGCTGACCACCTTGCAATATCATGACCGCGGTTTTTTCTGGTTGAGCCAGTGGTGGCAATTCAACCCGAAAAGCCGTCTCGCCAAAACCAACGTTGCCCCATGTTGTCCGGAATAGCAAAACCACAACCACCGAGGAAAATAGTATCTTTTTCCCGAGCGATTGCGCCAGAGCCGGCTTGAATAACCGATGCAGCAAAAGCCAAATTGCCAATGGAGCAATCATTTCCAGCGGCACCAGGTAACGGTGAATGCTGAAGATTCCGAGCCAAGTCAAGTAGCTCGTAGAGGCGAATGCCAGCAGGAAATGAGCCCGCGACGGCGCCTCGAGAGGAAAGGCATATCCATGCCGCACGGGCGGTAGCCTGAAAAATCGGTGACGCACCGCCGCAACAGCCCAAAACAGGAACAATGCGTACAACACAGGTAGCGCGATCTGATAAAGCGCCGATTCACCAACACGCGCTGGATTCAGCGCAAAGATAAAGGGGAAAAAAATCGCTTCAGCTATACCTTTGGGTCTCCAGCGGGCGTCCCCCACACCGATCGAGCCGGCCATGTCCGACTGAAAATAAGTGTTGAACTGCGGGAACAGCGGATTGCCGTAGAGATCCCAGAGCAGAAGGAACCAGTAGCCTCCCGTCAAGGCGATGCCCAGCACAACGCCCACGCTGAATGTCGATGCGACGCGCAACCGATGCACTGCGCCGCCGGGACAGGCGAGCAGAAATGCCAAGGCGCCGGCCACCGCATAAACCGCGTTTGTGAGCTTTGCGCCCGCACCCATACCTATCAGCAATCCTGCCAACAGTAACCACAACAGGTAGTGTCCGCGCACACGTACCACGTCATCCCATCGTGCCACTGCGATCGCCAGGCCTGCCAGCACAAACACCGATGAAGCGTTGTCGCCCATGGTGTTTCCCAGTTCCGACACAAAAACAGCACTCAGGCACCCAGCCAGCGAGAGCAGAATCGCCGTCGCGTTGGGATGTTTTGCACGCACAACAAAAGGCTTCACGATCAGAAGCAAAAATACAAAATTAAGGCCATGAAACAAGCCCATCGCGAAGGCAGCTGCACGAGGCGGCCAGTGCTGGACCATCAGAAAATAGGGCAAATCCAGCAGCGGATTGAAATAGCTCTGCATCGCGGCCGGTGCAAGGTCAACCCCAACGCGGCCGTTGAGCAGCGCATACGCGTTATAGAGGTGGTAGTTAAGCAGATCCCAGTTCGCATCCTGGCCGATCACAAATACGGAAGCCAGCGCAAACAAAAGGGGAACGAAGAGAGCTGCCCAACGCGGGGCTGATGGCTGATCCAGACAGGCTATCTGCCGCGAATGGAGTTTAGAGAAAAATCCCATGGCAACTTCCTGATGCTTTTCTTCCCGTCCTAAATGCCCAGAGGAAGCGGACAAAGAACCCAGTTGAAACCGGTACGCGGCGGGACGTTTCCGGGAACACCTTGTCGGGAATATATTCGGGACCAAAAAAAACGACATCCGTAGATGCCGTATTTGTAGAACAGGAATTGGTAGGCGCGATTGGACTCGAACCAACGACCCCCACCATGTCAAGGTGGTGCTCTAACCAGCTGAGCTACGCGCCTAAGGACTGTTCGAAGCTCGTATTGTAGCAAAGCAAAACGGCTATCCGGCTTCGCCCTGAAAATTTGCCTAAAAAAGTCCTGTTGATGGGGTTCAGCGTCTCCGCGCAGACCGCACGCCCGGCACCTCGGCCACGACGGCCAGCACCTGGTTAAGCCGGCCCGATTGCGCAACCTCCACGGTGAATGTCATCCAGGCCGTGCCGCCGCGGTTGTCCTTGACCGATTGCGTCTGCACACCAATCACATTCATTTTTTCCTTGGCGAATACCTCGGAAATATCGCGGAGCAATCCCTGCCTGTCCGCCGCCTCCACGGCCACATCCACCGGATACACCGCGCCATCCGCCGTCTTGGGTGCGTTCCATTCAACCTCAATCACGCGGTCGGGACTGCCGCTGGCCATGTTGCGGAAATTGCTGCAGTCGCTGCGATGGATGCTGACCCCTTTGCCTTTGGTGACAAAACCGAGAATTTCATCCGGCGGCGCCGGCTTGCAGCATTTGGCCAGCTGCGTCAGCAGCGAACCCATGCCGACCACCAGCACGCCGCCGCCACTTTTGGATTTCTGATTCGGCGGGCGCGCTTTTTTTGCCAGCACATAGTCGTCCTGGCTCAACACCGGCTCGGGTGGCCTGAGCATGTTTTCGATCGTGCGCAGTGACAGCTCGTCCTTGCCCACTACTTCAAACAAATCATCCGCCGCCTTGAAGCCGAGTTGCACCGCCAGGTCGTCCAGCTTCATGGCGGTCTTGCCTTCGCGCTGAAGCAGCTTTTCCACGGCCTCGCGGCCCCGGGCCACCGTCTGTTCCATGGCCAACACGTTGAACCATGCGCGGACTTTCGACTTTGCACGGTGGCTGCACAAGAAACCGAGCTCGGGGTTGAGCCAATCGCGCGAGGGGCCACCTTCCTTCACGGTGATCACTTCAACCGTCTGGCCATTTTGCAAGGGCGTATTCAGCGGCACCATGACACCGTCAATGCGCGCGCCCCGGCAACGGTGCCCCAGGCTGGTGTGCACGCTGTAAGCAAAATCCACCGTCGTCGCGCCCTGCGGCAATTCCACAATGGCGGCATCAGGAGTCAGCACGTAGATGCGGTCTTCGAACAGCCCCTGCTTGGCGTCGCGTGCACGCTGGGAAGCCGGGCCCGAGAGGTCCCGCTCCCACGCGAGCAGTTGCCGCAGCACGGCGATCTTGGCGTCATATTCGCTGCTGGCCGATACGCCCGCGTAACCCTTGGCACCCGCCTCCTTGTAGGCCCAATGCGCAGCCACGCCGTGCTCGGCATGGTCATGCATGGCCTGCGTGCGCACCTGTATCTCCACCGCCCGCCCGCCATCGTCGCGCACCACGGTGTGCAATGACTGGTAGCCATTGGACTTGGGCTTGGCGATGTAGTCGTCAAACTCGCCGTCCACCGGCGTGAAGCGCGAATGTACAAAACCGAGCGCGGCATAACAGCCCTTCACGTCGGCGGCAATCACACGCAAGGCACGGATATCAAACACCTGCTCGAAGTCAAGCGACTTGCCGCGCATTTTTTTAACGATGCTGTAGATGTGCTTGGGTCGGCCCTGCACCAGCGCGGCAATGCCGTTCTGGTTCAGCTCGCGCTCCAGCTGCGCACGCAAGGCCTCCATGAAGCCTTCGCGCTCCACGCGCTTTTCATCCAGCAGACGGGCTGTCTGCTTGTAGGTATCGGGCTCCAGGAAACGGAAGGCCAAGTCTTCCATTTCCCATTTAATCTGCCAGATGCCCAGGCGATTGGCCAACGGTGCGAACACATGCAGGGATTCGTGGGCCAGCGGCAAAGGGGCAGGTTGCCGGGTGGCCGCGTAATGGCGCAGGGTTTGAAGCCGTGACGCCAGCCGCAACATCACCACCCGCAAGTCGCGCGAGAACGCCAACAGCATCTTGCGCACGTTTTCGGTTTGCGCAGCCGGGTCGTCCAGCAAGTGCGCCTTGGCATTGGCCGTGCGAGCCTGCCGCTGCACCTGGACCAGTTTGGTGGTTTCCAGCGCCAGCGCAGCATAGTTGGCGCCGAATGCCTTGGTGATGACTTCCTGCGGCTTGTTCAGATGCTGGCACGCATACACCAGGTAGGTCGCGGCCTGCATGGCTTCCGAGCCGCCGATGTTTTTCAGGATGGCCGCCACGGCGTCGGCATGCGCCAGGATGTTTTCACCCGTGTCATGCGTTTCGCTGGCAATCAGGGGCTCGGCAAACGCCCGGGCACGGGCCAGCGCATGCGGCTGGTCCGGCAGGCTGTCGGCCGTGGCGGTCACGATGGAGGCGTTTGCCCCCTGGGAGGGTGTCGGGCTACCGGGCCCGACCACATTGCTTTTCATGAAACTTCAGTCAAATAGTTGCGAGGCTGGCAGTGCCGCATTGCAGCACTTCCCCTGCATCACCCAATTCAATACCCGGGCACTACCCAAGCGCTACCCAAGCAGGAAACCCGCCACCGCGGCCACCTGGTCCGCAGCGATCAGCGTGGGCGCATGGCCTACCCCGTCAAACTCCACCAGGTGTGCGCGCGGGCCGCGGACCGTCATGGCCTGAGCCGTCTGGGAGCTCAGCAAGTCCGACTGCTTGCCGCGGATCACCAGCGTTTGCGCCTTGATATTGTCGTAGAGCTGCCAGAGCAAGGCTTCACCCTGCTGTGCGGATTGCTCGGTCTCCTGCTTGAAAGGCACGGCGATGGCCGGGTCGTAATGCAGGCGCCATTTGGCATCGGCGGCGTCCGAGACGCGCCTGAGCATGGGACGCGACAGCGCCAGCCACTGGTCGGGCGTGTGCGGGCCAAAGCTTTGGGAAATCGCCCACATCGCATCAGCCGCTTCCTGCACCGACCCAAAGTGACCGGCCTGCCCCAAATAAGCGCCGATCCGTACGATCGCCTGCCACTGGATGGCCGGGCCCACATCATTGAGCACCAGCCGGCGCACCGGCGCCGGCAAGGGCAGACCCGCGGTCCCACACACCGCTACCCCGATCAGGCCACCCATGCTGGTGCCCACCCAGTCCAGCGAAACCACGGGCGCCTGCGCGTGCAGCTGGCCCAGCAGCGCCAGCATGTCGGCGGCATAGCCCCGCATTTGATAGCCCATGGGATCTTTGAGCCAGTCGCTTTCCCCGCGGCCCACCACGTCGGGGCAGACCACGCGAATGCCGCCCGGAGCCTGGTCGCACAGCGCCCTCGCCAGTACGTCAAAATCGCGCCCCTGCCGCGACAGGCCGTGCACGCACACCACGACGTGCGCACTTTCCGGCCGGCCCCATTGCCAGTACGCCATGCGGTGCCCGCCTGTGGCGTCGGGGCAATTTACGTAGTTCAGCGTAGGTTGGGTCATGGTGCGGCAGTTCAATTCAAAGGCTTGATAATTGCTTGAGAAACTGGCGATGCGCAGCCTGCACCGCGCGCCGTTCAGAATCCCAGCTCAACCATCGTAAATCATCCGGAGAAACATCATGCTCAAAGGTAAAACAGCCCTCGTCACCGGCTCGACCAGCGGGATCGGCCTGGGCATCGCCAAGGCGCTGGCAGCGCAAGGCGCCAACATCGTCATCAACGGCTTCGGCGATGTGGACGGTCCCAAGGCCGAGATCGAAGCGCTGGGCGTGCGCGTGGCCTACCACGGCGCCGACATGAGCAAGCCCGCCGACATCGAGGACATGATGCGGTTTGCTGCCGCGCAATTCGGCCAGGTCGACATCCTCGTCAACAACGCCGGCATCCAGCACGTTGCCCGCGTCGAGAACTTTCCGGTCGAAAAATGGGACGCTGTGATCGCCATCAACCTGAGCAGCGCTTTTCACGCCACCCGCCTGGCGTTGCCTGCCATGCTGGCCGCCAACGGCGGCAAAGGCTGGGGACGCATCATCAACGTGGCGTCGGTCCACGGCCTCGTGGGCTCTGCAGAAAAATCCGCCTACGTTGCCGCCAAGCACGGCATTGTGGGCCTGACCAAAGTCACCGCCCTCGAAAACGCCACCACCGGTGTCACCTGCAACGCCATCTGCCCCGGCTGGGTGCTGACGCCCCTGGTGCAAAAACAGGTGGATGCCAAAGCCGCGGCTGGCAACATCAGCAACGAGGCCGCCAAGCAGCAACTGCTGGGTGAAAAAGAGCCTTCGCTGCAGTTCACCACGCCCGAAGAGCTCGGCGCGCTGGCAGTGTTTTTCTGCTCACCCGCGGGCAACAACGTGCGCGGCGTGGCCTGGAACATGGATGGTGGCTGGGCGGCGCAGTAAAGATCAAGCCGTTTGCACCATACGGCCCACATAGCCGCCAATCGCCAGTGAACTTGTCAGCCCCGGCGATTCAATACCAAAAAGATTGACGAGCCCTGCCACACCGTGATCACGCGGTCCCTGGATCAGAAAATCTTTGGCGGCTTCGTCGGGCGCCTGGATCTTGGGACGCATGCCCGAGTAACCCGGCATGAGCACACCGTCAGCCAATCCGGGCCAATACTTGCGTACTTCGGCGTAAAAGGCATCGCCGCGCGCCGGGTCCACCACCAGGTCGTCGGGTGAGTCGACCCATTGCACGTCGGGGCCGAACTTGGCCTGGCCGCCCAGGTCGATGGTCAGGTGCACACCCAGGCCGGCGGCTTCGGGCACGGGGTAGATCAGGCGGCTGAAGGGCGAACGGCCGGGCAAGGTGAAGTAGTTGCCTTTGGCGTAATGGCTGGGCGGCACATGCTGCGCCGGAAATCCTGCAAAGCGGCTGGCCAGGTGCTGGGCTTGCAGCCCGGCGGCGTTGACGACGGTCCTGGCTTGCAGTTCCGTACCGTCTTCTGCTATTAAATTAATAGCTGCTTGCGCACATTCCGCATGGGCCAGGGGCGAATTTAATACTACAAGTCCGCCGGAATTCTCAAGATCGCCCTGCAACGCCAGCATGAGGCCGTGGCTGTCGACAATACCAGTGCTGGGCGAATGCAGCGCCGCCACGCATTCGAGTTGCGGCTCCATCGCCCGGGCTTCTTCGCGGGTCAGCAGCACCAGGTCGTTCACGCCGTTGGCAGCGGCCTTTTCACGGATAGCCTGCAGCTGCACCACCTGAGCCTCGCTGGTCGCTACGATCAGCTTGCCGCAGCGCTTGTGGCCTATGCCGCGTTCCGCGCAGTAGTCGTACAGCAGGCCCTTGCCTTCCACGCAGAGCCGCGCCTTGAGCGAACCCTGCGGATAGTAAATGCCGGCGTGAATAACTTCGCTGTTGCGCGAGCTGGTGCCTGTGCCTATCGCGTCGGCGGCTTCCAGCACCATCACCTCCCTGCCCTGCAAGGCCAGCGCACGCGCCACCGCCAGGCCCACCACACCCGCACCAATCACCACGCAATCGACCTGGTCCATATCAAACGCCCTCAAAACCTTCAATGACATTGACAGCGTTGGTGCCCAGCGCCGCAGCGGCGTAACCG
Organism: Polaromonas sp. P1_F8; assembly: GCF_056405635.1. Lineage (NCBI taxonomy): Bacteria > Pseudomonadati > Pseudomonadota > Betaproteobacteria > Burkholderiales > Comamonadaceae > Polaromonas > Polaromonas sp. P1_F8. The sequence goes on from NZ_JBFUBS010000001.1 coordinate 712,835, forward strand.
CCTTCTAGCACAAATACCGCGGGCAACCCCAGCTTGCCCAGGCGCTCGCCCAGGCGGATAAAGTCACCAGGCAGCAGCGCGAATGTGGAGATGGGGTCTTCGGCAAAGGTGTCCAGCCCCAGTGATACCACTAGCGCATCGGCGCGGTGCTGCTTGATGCGCAGGCATGCCGCTTCCAGCGCCTCAAACCAGCGCAGCACGGTACAGCCGGCGGCCAGCGGCAGGTTCAGGTTAAAGCCCTCGCCCTCGCCCGCGCCGGTTTCGTTGGCATGGCCCAGGTAGAACGGGTACTCGGTCAAGGGGTCGCCATGCAGGCTCACAAAAAGCACATCAGCGCGGTCGTAAAAAATGCTTTGTGTCCCGTTGCCGTGGTGGTAGTCCACGTCCAGCACTGCCACGCGCGCGGCACCGCCGTCCCGAAACGCCTGGGCAGCGACTGCAGCGTTGTTCAGGAAGCTGTAGCCCCCCATGAAATCGGCCCCTGCATGGTGGCCGGGTGGACGGCTGCAGCAGAACACGCCGCGAGCTGAAGGCTGGCCGGTCGCCAGCAAGGCGGCAGCGCCGGCGGCGGCATCTGCACCAGCCTTGGCAGCCGTCCAGGTTCCCGCGGAAAGCGGTGACCCGTTGTCCATCGAATAAAGCCCCAGCCGTGCGGTGAAATTGACGGGCTCCACGTCGCTGCGCAAGGTACGCACGGGCCAGACGGAGGGAAAAGGCTGTCGCTGGTCGTTGCCCTCTTCAAGCGCCACCCAGTCGCGCCACGCATGCTCCAGAAACGCCAGGTAGCGGGCGCTATGCACTTTGGCCAACAGCGCGCGGCTGTCGGCCTGGGGTGTGCGCAGCTCGTGGCCGCGCTCGCTCAGGCGGGCCTTGACGTATTCGGCCCGCTCGGGGGTTTCAAAACACGGCACGCGCTCACCGCGGTAAAACTCGAACGCAGGGGCATGGTCGTGGTGGCTGTCGCTGAAAAAAGTAAGCATGGTGGCTGATGGTCTGGTTTGTTCATGAGCAGGAAGACGTGATGGTGAGTGATGGTGGCCGGCTGCACGGCGCAGCCTGCCACCATCAAAGTGTGCGCGGGTCGGTCTTCAGCAACACCTCGACCAGTGAGCGCAAGGTCGCCTTCAGGGCCCCGGCGCCCGGCGTCATCTCCAGCGTGGTTTCGTCCATATACAGCTTGCGGTTGATCTCCAGCTGGATGCTGTGCCGGTGCCCGGCCGGGTCGCTATAGCGGCGCACCAGCTCCACACCTTTATAGGGATGGTTGTAGGCCACGCTGTAGCCATGCGCGCGCAGGTGCTCACACACCAGTGTCGACAACGCCTTGCTGGCAGTTGTGCCTTCACGGTCGCCGACCACAAAGTCCGCATGCGCCTCTCCCGGAAAATCGGTGGCGCTGCCCGAGGCCACTGCCGGCATGGAGTGGCAATTGATGTGGATGCTGTAGCCGCGCTGCCGCCAGGCGGCATCAATCGCCTGCGCCACGGCGGCGTGGTAGGGCTTCCAGCACTGCTCGATGCGCGCCTGGATTTCTGCCACTCCCAGTTTGCGGTCATACAGCGGCACGCCTTCGTCGGTGGTGCGCCAGATCAGCCCCTTGCCCAGGCGGACCTTGGACATGACCCGGGGATCGTCGTCTACCGGTTCGGGCCAGGGCGCATCCAGCAGGGACACATCCATTTCGGTGGTGTTGCGGTTGGCGTCCAGGTAGCTTCGGGGGAAATGCGCCTCAACCCAATGCGCACCCAACGCCGGCGCGAAGTCATACAGTTTTTCAACATGAGTATCTTCGGCGCTGCGCAGCACGGCGAACTCGCAGGCATGCCTGAAATCAGCCGGATACACCGTCCCGCTGTGCGGGGAATCAAGAACCAGCGGAGTGCTTCCGGGCAGGTAGGTAATGGAGGGCATGCCCTGACTTTAGCAGCAGCACATTGGCAAACCGGCGGTGGCGCCATCAGGTTCAGCCCCTTCGCAAACTTCCGTTTGTCCTACAGCGTTTTAACTTTTAGCCTCACAACGGCGTGTGGGTGCGACCCTTAAATTTCACAGCGGAAAGCCAATCAAGTCGCTTTTTCCAGACGAAAAAGTGCATTCCGAAATTTCAGCCATTGAAGGAAACACCATGCCATCCTTGACCCGCAGACTCTCCGCAACCGTGCTGGCCGCCGCCGCCCTGGCTGCGGCCGCAGGGGCCAACGCCCAAAGCGGTTCGACATCGTCCAACACCACATCCAGCAGCAACTACTCGTTTTACGCACCGGGCTCGCGCTATTTCGGCCTCAATGTGGGCAGGTCCGATTTTTCGCTGCCCGGCGGCGCCGGCGGTTTCGCTTCCGAAAATCACGATACGTCGTACAACATCTACGGCGGCAGCTATTTCAACAACAACTTAGGCCTGGAACTGGGCTATACCGATTTCGGCAAGATCAACCGTGGCGGCGGGCAGACCGATGCAGAAGGCATCAACCTGAGCCTGGTCGGCCGTTTGCCGCTCAGCAATTCCTTCAATCTGCTGGGCAAGCTGGGGACGACCTATGGACGCAGTCACGTGTCCGCCGCACCTGCGTCCGGCATTGCCACAGGCAGCGAAAGCAACTGGGGCGTGTCGTACGGCCTGGGTGCCGAATGGGCATTCACTCCGACCCTGTCGGCGGTGCTGCAATGGGACGAGCATGACATGAAGTACCCCGGTGGCAACAAGGAACGCCTCAGCACCACCAGCATAGGCCTGCGCTACCGCTTCTAGGCCGTTGTGGCAGCGTAGCCACCAGCCAAAAGCCCGCATGCCTTTCACGGCATGCGGGCTTTTTCACGTTGTCGCTTCACGCATTCACTATCAATTTCATAGCTGCTCGCGCCCGTTTTTCTTCGCTTTCAAGCACTTTATTCTTATAAAACCGCCGGCAAGTGCGGCGCCAGCATCTCCCGCAACAGCCAGGTTCCGGCACGGCCCAAGGGGCGCTGGCGTGACCACACGGCGTCCACTGGCACCCTGCGCGGCCAGCCGCGCGCATGAAGTTCGACCAGTTTGCCAGCGGCAAAGCGCGTCACCATCCAGCGCGGAATGGCCGCCCATCCGAAACCCAACACCGCCATTTCCAGCAGCATGAGATAGCTGGGAGCGGACCACGCGCGGCGCGACTGGCGCGCCCCATGCGAGCTCCGGACTCCCTGCGCGCCCTGCTCCATCTCTATATAGGTATCCAGCCGCAGCTCCCTGAAATTGGCCAGAACGTCGGGCGTGATGTCTTTCATGCTGGCCAATGGGTGGGCGGCGGCCACAAACAGGGTGATTTCAGACTGCTCGGCAATCGTGGCCGAACCAATGTCGGGCGGATAAGCGCCCTGGGCGGCTACCACGCCAATGTTTGCCCGCCCTGTTTGCACCAGCGACACCAGGTCGCCGTGTTCGGCAATCAGGCATTCAAACTCCAGGTCGGGAAAGCTTTTCTCAAAAGCCGAAAGCATTTCTTCAAACCGGTCTGACTGGTAGGTATCCGACCAGACCACGCTGAGCCGGGGCTCCAGGCCGCCCCCAAGCTGGCTGGCAGCGCGGTCAAGCCGGTCGCTGGCCGCGAGGATTTCCTGCACCTTGCCCAGCATGACCCGTCCGTGTTCCGTCAGTGCCGGCTTTCGGCTGCTCCGGTCAAACAGGTTCAGGCCAAGGTCGATTTCCAGGTTGGCAATCGCACTGCTCACCGTCGACTGACTTTTGCCCAGTTTGCGGGCCGCAGCCGAGAACGAACCCAGGGTCGCAGCCTCGGCAAAAGCGGTCAAGGCTTCCGGGGAATGGCGCATAGCGGCTTTCTATCTATTTTTTCGATGATTATTGATTTTAATGTATTCGAAATAGCGATGAAAATACCGTCATGGCGGTAAGGCATCTCGCCTCAACGGCCGGTAAATCATCTAGAACGCACATCATGAGCCTCCAAAAATCCCTGAAAGAACGGTTTTTCCACGCCCTCGGCTTTGAAATCCTGGCCATTGCCATCTGTGCGCCACTAGGCGCCTGGCTGCTCGGCTATTCGCTGGCGCACATGGGCCTGCTGACCTTGATGGTTTCGCTGATGGCGATGAGCTGGAACATGGTGTTCAACGCCCTGTTTGACCGGGCGCAGCGCCGCATGGGCTTTCAGCGCACCCTGACGGCGCGTGCAGTGCATGCTGTGCTGTTTGAAATCGGCCTGATCATCGCGGTGGTTCCGCTGGCGGCCTGGTGGCTGGACATCGGCCTGTGGGAAGCCTTTGTACTGGACATTGCGATCGTGCTGTTCTTCCTGCCCTATACCTTCTGCTTTAACTGGGCTTACGACCATGTCCGCTCACGGGTGGTGGCGCGCCACGCGCGCAAAGCCCAGCTGGCCGGCCGCACGGCGGGCGGGCAGCAGCCGGCGCCCGCGCTGCTTTGCGCAGCGCCCGCCGGCAAGTGTCTTACTTCATCTGCACAGAGCCGGACACAATAACCAATACCGTGCTCTTGCCGGCTTCCACAGGCACTGATGCATCGGCCATTTCGGCCTTGGCCGACATCGCCATCATGCGGGGACGCGGTGGAGAGCCCTGGTCGTTGGCATTCACCGAGACTTCGCGCAGCGAGTAGCCGGCAAAACCAAAACTGCGCGCCACCTCACTGGCTTTGGCCTTGAATCGCTCAATCGCGAGCGCCTGGGCCTCGCCCTCGACTTTGGCGCGTTGCTCCCGGCTCAATGCAAAACTGACGCTGCCCATGGTCAGGGTCTGGATCTTGCCCGCCGTACTGGTAATGCGCGGGAAGTCCTTGCCTTCCAGCACCAGCTCGGTAGAGCCCTGCCAGCCATTGATCTTGCCGTCTTTTCCATAACGCGGATACAGGCTGAAATTCCCGGTGCGCACCTCCATCTGGCCGGGCGCTGCCGCCTGTTTGGCCTGGGTCAGCGCGGTCTCAAGCGCCTGCCTGAGCTGGCTTTGCACGACGCCTGCGTCAGCACCATCACGGGTTGTGGTCAATGAAATCGACAACAGGTCCTGCTGCACCTCCACCGAGCCGCTGACCGATAACTGAGCCACGTTCTGCAGGGATTCGTGGAAGTTGGTCTGGGCCATCGCGTGGCTACCCAGCACTGCGCCTGCCAACAGGACACACAAAGCGATCGATTTTGGAGCTCGCATCAGAATTACCTTTCGGGGTGGTGGATTTCAGCCGCTTCTGGCTAAAAAAGACAAGCGTGAAATGGAGGGGGAAATCGCGGTGAACATCCGGAACGCTGCAAATCAAGCAGCCTGTTCACCGCAAGTAACCAGGCGCATTCGCCCGGCATTGCTTTTACAAGGGCCCGCCAGCGCGGTGCCCGGGGAGCGGCCGATTATTTTTACATGTGTTTTTTCAATCGAATGTAGGCGCATTGCCATAGTCAACACGCACACTTGCATGTGACCGCAACTTTTGTAACAGTGTGTCAAACCGACTGAAAAATGCGACATCCCGCCTTTTCAGCCTTCAAAATGGCTCTGTTACAAATTACCAGATGACTATGACCCAAGCTCAACCCAACGCCCGCGCCGACAAAATCCTGATCCTTGATGACGATGCCCGCATTCGCGACCTGCTGCGTCGCTACCTGGCCCAGGAAGGTTTTGAGGTCATCCTCGCCGAAGACAGCAAAGCGCTGAACCGCATCATGCTGCGCGACGCCGTCGACCTGATCGTCCTGGATTTGATGATGCCCGGCGAAGACGGCCTTTCCATTTGCCGCCGCCTGCGCGCCGCCAATGACCGTACACCCATCATCATGCTGACCGCCAAAGGCGAGGACGTGGACCGCATTGTCGGCCTGGAGGTCGGCGCCGACGATTACCTGGCAAAACCGTTCAATCCCCGTGAATTGCTCGCCCGCATCCACGCCGTGCTGCGCCGCCGGCCGACGGCCGAAGTACCGGGTGCGCCGTCCAGCGACCAGGAAGTGATTACCTTTGGGCCGTTTTCCTTCGATATGGGCTTGCGTACCCTGCACAAGAACGGCGAAGAGCTGCCGCTGACCACCGGCGAATTCGCCATGCTGAAAACCCTGGTGCGCCACCCGCGGCAGCCGCTGTCCCGCGAAAAACTGGCACAGCTGGCACGCGGACGCGAATTCGAGCCCTTTGACCGCAGCCTGGACGTGCAGGTGTCGCGTTTGCGCAAACTGATCGAAGTGGACGCTGCGGTGCCCCGCTACATCCAGACGGTCTGGGGTATCGGCTACGTGTTTGTGCCGGACGGAACGAACTAGCCCCCACGCTTTTCACTGCGCCTTCGGCTTCGTGTAATGCGCKGCCCCCCGAGGGGGCCGCCCGCCTGCGGCCTGGCAAAGCCAGTTCCGCGGCTCATGCTGGGTTGAAGAGTTCAGCGGGCAGGACCAGCGGAAGTAGTCTTTTACCAGCATGAGCCGCAGGACCGGCTTTGCCGGACTGCAGGCGGGCGGCCCCCTCGGGGGGCAGGGAGCTACACAAAGTGAGCGACCGTGGGGGCAAGTATGGCGGGCCTGCAACAGGCGGCAACAGCTTGGCTGCGGTAGCGCAGGCTTATCGTGCTAACGTCCATTGATCACAGCGCTCGCGCCCACGTACCCCACTTCCTTATGGACGCTACCAATCCAGTTCCCCTCGAAACCGCCCCGGCCCCGCTGGAAATGCGCCCGCGCAGGGGTTTCAGCCTGTTCTGGCGGACCTTCTTTTTCCTGGCGCTACTGCTGTTCGGCTCCATCGTTGCCTGGCTGCAGACCTTCCGGGCACTCGAATCCGAGCCGCGCGCCATCCAGAATGCGCAGCAGCTTGCGTCGCTCGTCAACCTCAGCCGCGCTGCACTGCGCTATTCCGACTCCATCGCTCGCGTATCGCTGATCAAAACACTGGCCGATGAAGAGCGCGTACGCATCACGCCGAGAGAACCCAAAGATAAATACGAGCTTTTTGAAAGTGACGACCTGGGTGAGCGCACAGCCGAAGAGCTCAGAGCGCGACTGGGCAACGGCACCGTGGTGGCCAGCAGCGTCAATGGCCAGAAGGGCCTGTGGGTGGGCTTTACCATCGACGGCGATGCGTACTGGCTGCTCACGGATCCCTCCAAGATCGGGCCCTCACGCAACAGCACATGGATCATCTGGCTCATCACGGCGGCGGCCCTGTCGCTGGCCGGGGCAGCCTTTATTGCCCGCCTGATCAACCGGCCGCTCAAGCAGCTGTCGTTCGCCGCCAGCCGAATGCGGGACGGCGACTTCGATGCCAGCCTGCTGGATGAAAAAGTGGCGACCAGCGAAATCCGTGAGGTCAACATCGGCTTTAACCGCATGGCCGAACAGCTGTCCAAAATCGAGCAGGACCGGGTCATCATGCTGGCGGGGATTTCCCATGACCTGCGCACCCCGCTGGCCCGGCTGCGCCTGGAAACCGAGATGAGCGTCACCGACATGGATGCGCGCGAGCACATGGCCGCAGACATCACCCAGCTGGATGCCATCATCGACAAATTCCTTGACTACGCACGGCCCGAGCCACCGCGGCTGGAACGGGTATCACTCAATGCGGTGGTCGATGCCGCTGTGTATGCCATCGCAGACTATGAAGACATGCGGGTCACCGTCACCATCCCGGACGACATGGCCGTGCTGGCCGACGAGGTCGAGTTGTCGCGCGTGATTTCAAACCTGCTCGAAAATGCCAGGCGCTACGGCAAGACACCTGAAACCGGCATTGCCTTGGTTGATATTGCGGCTAAAGGCCGTGACCAGTGGGTGCTGATCAAGGTACGGGATCACGGCATGGGCGTAGCACCCGAGACCTTGTCCAAGCTCACCCGCCCGTTTTTCCGGGGAGACGCCGCACGCACGGCCGCCACCGGGGCGGGCCTGGGTCTCGCGATTGTCGAAAAGACGATTCACCGCATGGGCGGCGTATTTGGCCTGGCCAACACAGGCTCCGGTGGGCTCGCCGCGCATATCAAGCTGCGCAGGAGCTGACCCCCCGCAGAAGGCTGTACGGCTGCGCAGCCGACCTCAAAGGGAAACCACCCCTCCGACCAGGCAGGCCGTGCGCGAGCAGCTATCAAAACAATAGCGCTAAAAAAGCAGGACAACAGCCCGGGCTTCCATGCTCAGGCCCTGTCCTACCGGGCCGAGCTTTTCGGCGGTCTTGGCCTTGACGTTCACCTGTCCCACTTCCAGCGCCAGCACTTCTGCGATGCGCGTGCGCATTGCCGCAATGTAAGGCGCAAGTTTGGGCGCCTGCGCAATGACCGTGCTGTCGATGTTGCCGATCTTGTGGCCACGCTCTGCCAGCAAGCGCCCGACCTCCGCCAGCAAGACGGTCGAATCAGCGCCCTTGAAGCGCGCGTCGGTGTCCGGAAAATGCGAGCCGATGTCGCCCAGCCCGGCAGCGCCCAGCAACGCATCGGTGATTGCGTGCAACAACACATCGGCGTCCGAATGGCCAAGCAAGCCGACAGTATGGGGAATGTCCACACCACCGATGATGAGCTTGCGCCCAGGCACCAGCGCGTGGGTGTCCCAGCCTTCACCGATTCGAAAATTCATGAGGGACATGGATGAAGGCTTTCATAAGATTGTTTGAACCGTCAGGCGGCATTCAAGGGCCGGCCGGGAAAACCAGCCAGTTCGCCGCTGCGTCTGCGCTGCCAGAGAATCGCTTCCGCCAGAGCGAAATCTTCCGGATAGGTCACCTTGAAGTTCTGCGCGCTGCCGTTGACCAGCCTGGGCGATACGCCCATTGCTTCCATGGCGCTGGATTCATCGGTGACAGCGTCTCCTGTGTGCTCCAGCGCATCGATCAGCGCGCCGATACGAAACATTTGCGGCGTTTGCGCCAGCCATTTGTCGCTACGGTCCACAGTGGCGGCCACGCGGCCGTCCCGTTCGGTTTTAAGCGTGTCCGGCAGCTTTTGAGCCAGCAGGCCGCCCACAGAATCATTGCGGCATTCATGGATCAGGGCCTTGATCTGCCCGGCTGTGACCAGGCAGCGCGCCGCATCGTGCACCAGCACCCAGTCGGTCAGGGCCGCGCCGCCGGGTTGCTGCGCCACCATCGCTTTGAGGCCGTTCAGCACCGTGGCCGCACGGGTCAGTCCGCCACCAACCCACAGGGTTTCGTTCGTGTTGCCGAAATCGGGAAACACCTTCAAAAAATCGTCATCCGACGGGGAAATGACCACCCACAAACCGGTGAAAGTGCCTGGAAGCGCCCGAAAAGCCTCTACGGTATGGCGGACCATAGGGAGGCCGTCAATCACCTGGTATTGCTTGGCTTGAGGGGTTCCGGCCCGGCTACCTTGCCCCGCACAGGGAATCAGCACAAAAAAACGGGGTTCGGAACGGTTATTGGCAGGGCTTGTCGTCATAACTTCATCATAGATTCTAAAATCGATGCTTGAACGCATGCAGGCACCCCACTCCGGATGGTTTGGGGTGTCTGGCTTTTGTCGTTTGAATTTTGGCCTTTCCTGCCTTCCTCTTTCCTGATTGTTTGAAACGACACACTCGCCAGCGCACCGATCAATGCACCTACCCTCACTCGTCACCGGCAAACGCTACACCCTGCCCCAGCCCGCCGGTTCTGCCGATGCCCTGCTGCTGGCACGTCTGGGCACCCGGGAAAAAGTTGCGGGCAAACTCACCGCCATCATCACGTCGGACGCCACCACGGCCCAGCGCCTGATGGACGAGATCGCCTTCTTTGCACCTGACCTGCGCTGCGCGCTGTTCCCGGACTGGGAAACCCTGCCCTACGACACCTTCTCGCCCCACCAGGATTTGATCAGCGAGCGCCTGGCCACGCTGTGGCGAATCCAGCAGCGCGACAAGGAAACTGGCGCCGACGTCGTCATCGTGCCCGCTACTACGGCGCTATATCGCCTGGCGCCGCCCAGCTTTCTGGCGGGCTACACCTTCCAGTTCAAGGTCAAGCAAAAGCTTGACGAAACCAAACTTAAAGCCCAGCTCACCCTCGCCGGCTACAGCCATGTCACGCAGGTCGTCAGCCCCGGCGAATACGCGGTGCGCGGCGGCCTGATCGACCTTTTCCCCATGGGCAGCCCCGTGCCCTACCGCGTTGACCTGTTTGACGACGAGATCGACAGCATCCGCACCTTTGACCCCGACAGCCAGCGCAGCCTCTACCCCGTGCCGGAAGTGCGCCTGCTGCCCGGACGCGAGTTTCCGATGGACGACGAGGCGCGCGCGCGCTTTCGCAGCCGCTGGCGCGAGCTGCTGGACGGCGATCCGACCAAAAGCCGCATCTACAAAGACATGGGTAACGGCGTCGCGACCGCCGGTATTGAGTACTACCTGCCGCTCTTCTTTGAAGAAACCGCGACCGTGTTTGACTACCTGGGCGGCAATGCCACCGTGGTGCTGCACGGCGACCTGGAGCCGGCCTTCCAGCGCTTCTGGCAAGACACCAAAGACCGTTACCGGCTGGTACGTGACGCGCCCGACCGCCCGGCGCTGCCGCCCGAGTCGCTCTTCCTGGGCACCGAGCAGTTTTACGCTCGCGCCAACGACTACGCGCAGCTGGCCATACGCGCCACGGTCGAAGACGTGGCCGACAACGCACAGTTTCAAAAGCTGGGTGAAATGGCCGTGGTGCGCGGCGCCGAAGACCCGCTGGCTAAATTCAAGGGCCATGTACGCAACACCGCCCAGCGCGTGCTGGTGCTGGCCGAAAGCGATGGCCGCCGCGAAAGCCTGCTGGACTTCCTGCGCGCCAGCAGCGTCAGCCCGCCGGCCTTTGACTCGCTTGAAGACTTCCAGGCCAGCAATGAAAAACTGGGCATCGCCACCGCGGCGCTGAACACCGGTTTCAGCTGGCTTGAAGAAGGCATCGACTTCATCACCGAGACCGAACTGTTTGCCGCGGGCACCACCGTGCGCCGCCGCAACAAAAAGCAGGAACAGGTCAGCGACGTCGAAGCACTGATCAAGGACCTCTCGGAGCTCAACGTGGGCGACCCAGTGGTGCACAGCGCCCATGGCATTGGCCGCTACCGCGGCCTCATCAACATGGACCTGGGCCAGGGCACCAATGCCGACGGCACGCCGCTGCTGCAGGAGTTTTTGCACCTCGAATATGCTGACAGCGCCACACTGTACGTGCCCGTCAGCCAGCTGCACCTGATCAGCCGCTACACCGGCGTCAGCGCCGAGGAAGCGCCGCTGCACAGGCTGGGCAGCGGCCAATGGGAAAAGGCCAAGCGCAAGGCCGCCGAGCAGATCCGCGACTCGGCCGCCGAGCTGCTCAACATCTACGCCCGCCGCGCCGCGCGCGAAGGCCATGCTTTCCGCTATTCGCCCGGCGACTACGAGACCTTTGCCAACGACTTCGGCTTCGAGGAAACCGCCGACCAGCGCGCCGCCATCCATGCGGTGATCCAGGACATGATCAGCCCGCGCCCCATGGACAGGCTGGTCTGCGGCGATGTGGGTTTCGGAAAAACAGAAGTGGCCTTGCGCGCCGCCTTCATTGCCGTGACCGGCGGGCGGCAGGTGGCGCTGCTGGCGCCCACCACCCTGCTGGCCGAGCAGCACTACCAGACGCTGGTGGACCGCTTCGCCAAGTGGCCTGTCAAGATCGCCGAGATGAGCCGCTTCCGCTCGGGCAAAGAGATTACCGCCGCCATCAAGGGCCTGGCCGACGGCACGGTCGACATCGTGGTGGGCACGCACAAGCTGCTCAGCCAGGACGTGAAGTTCGAGCGCCTGGGCCTGCTCATCATCGACGAAGAGCACCGCTTCGGCGTGCGCCACAAAGAGGCCATGAAGGCGATGCGCGCCGAGGTCGATGTGCTGACGCTGACCGCCACGCCGATCCCGCGCACGCTGGGCATGGCGCTTGAAGGCCTGCGCGACCTGAGCGTGATCGCCACTGCGCCGCAGCGGCGCCTGGCCATCAAGACCTTTGTGCGCAGCGAAAACAATGGCGTGATCCGGGAAGCAGTGCTGCGCGAGTTGAAACGCGGCGGCCAGGTCTACTTCCTGCACAACGAGGTCGAGACCATCCAGAACCGCCGCGAAAAGCTCGAAGAGATACTGCCTGAAGCGCGAATCGCAGTGGCGCACGGCCAGATGCCCGAGCGCGAGCTTGAGCGCGTGATGAAGGACTTCATCGCCCAACGCTACAACCTGCTGCTGTGCTCGACCATCATCGAAACCGGCATCGACGTGCCGACCGCCAACACCATCGTGATGAGCCGTGCCGACAAGTTCGGCCTGGCACAGCTGCACCAGCTGCGCGGCCGCGTGGGCCGCAGCCACCATCAGGCCTACGCCTATTTGATGGTGCCCGACATCGAGGGCCTGACCAAGCAGGCCGGCCAGCGGCTCGAAGCCATCCAGCAGATGGAAGAACTCGGCTCGGGCTTTTACCTGGCCATGCACGACCTGGAAATCCGCGGCACCGGCGAAGTGCTGGGTGAAAACCAGAGCGGCAACATGCTCGAAGTCGGCTTTCAGCTCTACAACGAGATGCTCAGCGAAGCCGTGGCCTCGCTCAAGGCCGGGCGCGAGCCCGACCTGCTGTCGCCGCTCAGCGTCACCACCGAGATCAACCTGCACGCCCCGGCCCTGCTGCCCAACGACTACTGCGGCGACGTGCACCTGCGCCTGTCGTTCTACAAAAAGCTGGCCACGGCGAAGAACACCGACCAGATCGACGCGCTGCTGGAAGAAATCGTCGACCGCTTCGGCAAGCTGCCGCCGCAGGCACAGACACTCATCGACGTGCACCGCCTGCGCGTGATTGCCCGTCCCTACGGCGTGGTCAAGGTCGATGCCGCGCCCGGCGGCATCAACATCACCTTCAAGAAAGACCCGCCCATCGATTCGATGGCCATCATGCACCTCATCCAGAAGAACCGGCACATCAAGCTGGCCGGCAACGACAAGCTGCGTATCGAGCGCGAGCTCCCCGAACCCAAAGACCGCGCGCAAATGGTGCGCGACATCCTGCGCTCTCTCGGTCAACCCAAAACCCCCTCCACCACAGAAGCAACGCCCGCATGACCCCCGCTGAAATCTCCCCCGGCCTCGTCGTCAACGTCTCTACGCCAGACCTCAAGCTCAGCAATTTCAGGCTGATCGCCTTTGACATGGATTCCACGCTCATCAATATCGAGTGTGTGGACGAAATCGCCGACGCTGCGGGCCGCAAGGCCGAGGTGGCAGCCATCACCGAAGCCGCCATGCGCGGCGAGATCACCGACTACAAGGACAGCCTGCGCCAGCGCGTGGCCCTGCTCAAGGGCGTGAGCGTGGCCAGCATGGACGAGGTCTACCGCGAGCGACTGAAACTCAACCCCGGCGCGGCCGAACTGGTGCAGACCTGCAAGAAAGCCGGCATGAAGGTGCTGCTGGTCAGCGGCGGCTTCACCTTCTTCACTGACCGCGTGCGTGACGAACTCGGCATCGACTACACGCGCTCCAACGTGCTGGAGGTGAAAGACGGCTATCTCACCGGCAAGATGGTCGACCAGCCCTGGGGCGACATCTGCGACGGCGACGAAAAACGCAAGATGCTGCTCGAGACCTGCAGCAAGCTGGGCATCAACCCGCTGCAGGCGATCGCCATGGGCGACGGCGCCAACGACCTGCCCATGATGGGCGTGGCCGGCCTCTCGGTGGCCTATCACGCCAAGCCGCGCGTACGCGAGCAGGCCATGGTGGCCATCAATGAAGGCGGCCTGGACCGGATGCTGGAGCTCTTCAGCTGAAGCCCTGGTGTTGCCGGCATCACAGCCGGCGCATCAATCACTCCGAAATAAGTCAACGATCCCACAGCCATAACACCTTATAAGCAGACACCTGAACCAAAGACAAACGACATCCATGGGTTTTTTCAAACGATTCGAAAGCCAGCTTCCCGCCTACCCTGACGCTGACCCTTCCTTGCCGCCCAAGGGTTTCATGGCCTTTCTGTGGGCCTGCACCGAAGGCGCACGCAGCTACATCCTTCAGCTGGCGCTGCTCTCGGCGGTCATGGCGGTTTTTGAGGCCTTGCTGTTCGCCATGCTGGGCCGCATCGTCGACTGGCTGGGCGCGACGGCGCCCGCCAACCTGTGGGTCGAGCACGGCAACGCACTGGGCTGGCTCGCCTTCATCGTGGTGGCCAGCATCGCCGCCGTGGCGCTGCAGACCACCGTGAAGCACCAGACGCTGGCCATCAACTTCCCGATGCGGCTGCGCTGGAACTTTCACCGCCTGATGCTGGGGCAAAGCATGTCGTTCTACCAGGACGAATTCGCCGGCCGGCTGACCACCAAGGTCATGCAGACCGCACTGGCGGTGCGCGACACGCTCTTCGTGCTGGCCGACGTGCTGGTGGCCATGGGCGTCTACATCGCCACCATGACGGTTCTGGCCGCCGCCTTCGACACGAAACTGGTAGCGCCCTTCCTGGTCTGGCTGGCGCTCTACATCGCGAGCCTCTATTACTTCGTGCCGCGGCTGGGCCGCATCGGCAAGCAGCAGGCCGACGCCCGCTCATTGATGACAGGCCGCATCACCGACGCCTATACCAACATCACCACCGTCAAGCTGTTCTCGCACACCCGGCGCGAGGCCGGCTTCGCGCGCGACGCGATGAGCGAGTTCATGAAGACCGGCTACACCCAGATGCGCCTGGTCAGCGCGTTCGAGATCGTCAACCACACGCTCAGCATGGGCCTGATCCTCGGCATGGCCGGCACGTCGTTATGGCTCTGGCACCTGGGCCAGGTCGGCGCGGGTGCGGTGGCCGCGGCCACTGCCATGGCGCTGCGCCTGCAGGGCATGTCGCACTGGATCATGTGGGAGACCACCAGCCTTTTCGAAAGCGTGGGCACCGTGCAGGACGGCATCAACACGCTTTCGCGGCCGCACACCATCGTGGACGCGCCCGATGCGGCCGCACTGGACGTGCCGCGCGGCGAAGTGCGCTTTGAAGCCGTGAACTTCAGCTACGGCAAGAACAAGCCGGTCATCGACCAACTGACGCTGACCGCCAGGCCTGGCGAAAAGATAGGCCTGATCGGACGCTCCGGCGCGGGCAAATCGACGCTGGTCAACCTGCTGCTGCGGTTTTATGACCTCGACGGCGGGCGCATCCTGATCGACGGCCAGGACATTGCCACCGTGACGCAGGACAGCCTGCGCAGCCACATCGGCATGGTGACGCAAGATACCTCGCTGCTGCACCGTTCGGTGCGCGACAACATTACCTACAGCCGCCCCGGCGCCACCGACGACGACATGCGCCTGGCCGCACGGCGTGCCGAAGCCGACACCTTCATCGCCGACCTGACCGACCCGCACGGCCGCCACGGCTACGACGCCCACGTGGGCGAACGCGGTGTGAAGCTTTCAGGCGGTCAGCGCCAGCGCATCGCGATTGCGCGCGTGATGCTGAAAGACGCACCCATCCTGCTGCTCGATGAAGCCACCAGCGCACTCGACTCTGAAGTCGAAGTCGCCATCCAGAGCAGCCTGAACACCTTGATGCAGGGCAAGACGGTAATTGCGATTGCCCACCGCCTCTCGACCATCGCCGCCATGGACAGGCTGATCGTGCTCGACCAAGGGCGCATCGTCGAAGAAGGCGACCACCGCAGCCTGCTGGCCAACGGCGGCCTGTATGCACGGCTCTGGGCGCACCAAAGCGGTGGCTTCCTCAGCGACAACCTGGAAGAAGAAGAGCTGGCGGCTTGACGCTGCTGGCCGCGCCGGGTGCCGCGCCTCAGGTACTCATCTGGGGCGGGCACTCGTTTGCTATTGTTTTAATAGCTTCTCGCGCATGCACTGAAAGGGCTAGAGCCCGATTTTGCTTACGAAAAAGCCTCAAAATACCTGAACCCGGAGCCTGCTGCACTCATGCCGGATTCAGGCTTTCTCGATCACCGGGCGCCCCGCCTGCACCGCAAACTGCGCCAGTGTTTGCACACCGCTGTCGGCACGCGTCACGTCGCTCACCACGCGCAAGGTGGTGGTCAGCTTGCGCGGGGTCAGTTCCACCACGCCGTAGCCTTTGCGTTCTGAGTCCGCAAACACGAAATGCGGATTTTCGGCGAGGTAGTCCGGAATTTTCGCGTTGCCGGCAGAGCGGGACGTGATGCTGGTGCCGCAAAACTCGGTGCCCACTGACGGGCTGGCCGCATCTGCGTAGTCGGCCTTGACGTGGCCCACCCAGTTTTCGTGCACATCGCCGCCGAGGATGACCGGGTTCGCCACGGCGTGCTTGCGCAGGGAGTTGGTAAAACGCGTGCGTGCCGCTGTATAACCGTCCCAGCCGTCGTTCCAGAAAACCTGCTCAGGCCCACGGCGAAAATCGCGCTGGCCAAAAAGCGATTGCTGGCCGACCAGATTCCAGCTGCTTTCCTTGCTGGCGGCCCGGCTCCATTCAGCGTCCAGCCAGCTTTCCTGCTGCGTCCCCAGCATGCTGCGGGCCGGATCCTTCCACGCAGCGCAGGTGGCGGGGCTCAGTGTGCTGGAGCCGGTTTTCCCGTCACGCGTGCAGGCCTGCGCATCCTTGTATTGGCGGGCGTCGAGCATGTAGAGCGAGGCCAGGCGGCCGTAGGGAACGCGCTGGTAAATGCGCATTTCAGCGCCGCTTGCCAGGCCGGCCACGGCCCGCGTCAGCGCCGAAGCGCGCACGGGCATGTGTTCATAAAACGCCTGGTAAGCGGCAGCGCGGCGGGCGGCAAAGTCCGGCGCCGGCGGCCCGCTGTTGCCGGGTGTGGCGCCCGCGTAGTCGTTTTGCACCTCGTGGTCGTCCCAGGTCACCATCCACGGGCAGGCTGCGTGCATGGCCTGCAGGTCGGCGTCGCCCTTGTGCAAGGCATAGCGCTGGCGGTAGTCGTCCAGCGTGAGCACCCAGCCGCCCGTGGGCACACGCACCGGCTGGCCGGCGTTGGGGTACTCGTAGATGTAGTCGCCCAGGAAGAGCACGAGATCAAGCTCTTCAGCAAGCATATGGCGGTAGGCGCTGTAGTAGCCGTGTTCCCAGCGCTGGCAAGAGGCATAGGCCAGCCGCAGCCGCCCCACAGCGGCATCGGGTGCCGGAAAGGTGCGGGTGCGGCCGGTGGCGCTTACCGCCTCGCCCACCGCAAAGCGGTAGAAATACCAGCGATCGGCCTCCAGGCCCTGCACTTCCACATGCACCGAGTGGGCCAGACCGGGTACAGCATGGGTCTGGCCGGCTTGCACGATGCGCGAAAAATGATCGTCGTGCGCAATCTCCCATCGTACGGCCACCGGCGCCGGCTGCAAGCGCATGGCCGCATCATTGTCCAGAAGCAGCCGCGTCCAGAGCACCACCGAGTCATGGGTGGGTGAGCCGCTGGCCACGCCCAGCGTGAAAGGATTGCCGGTCAGCCGTTGCTGGGCCGATGCCCTGGGTGGCAGGTAAAAACCAGCACCCGCCGCCGCCAGCGACTGAAGCAACCGGCGCCTGTGGATTACGGGAGTCATGTGGATCGCTCAGTGCCTGGCTGGCAGGCGCACGATGAACGTGGTTCCCGAGCCGGCGCTGCTGTGCACATCGATGGTGCCGCCGTGGATGTCGACCGCGTTGCGCACAATCGCCAGGCCCAGGCCGGTGCCCTGGATGGTGCCCACGTTACTGGCGCGGTGAAAAGATTCGAACAGGTGCGGCAACTCGTCCTCCGGAATACCGATGCCCTCGTCCGCCACCTCCATGACGGTCATGTCCTGATCGATGCTCACGGTGAACCGCACAAGACCGCCCAGCGGCGAGTACTTGACCGCATTGGAGAGCAGGTTGCTGAAGATGTGGCGCAGGAGCTTCTCGTCGTACAGGCCTTCTCCCGCCCCGGCGGAATAATCCAGCTGCAACTCGCACAGGCTGTCCGGTTGCTGGGTGCGCGCCTCTTCCACCAATTGATGGCACAGCCTGTGCAGGTCCAGCGGATGCGGTTCAAACTCCAGCATCTGGGCATCGGCCTTGCCCAGCAGCAGCACGCGGTCCAACATGCCCGTCATGCGTTTCACGCCGGCGGCAATGCTGTCCAGAATCTCCAGTTTTTCCGACTCAGGCAAGCGGCTGCCGTAATGCCTGAGCAATTCCTCGGCGGAAAGAATGCCAGACAGCGGTGTACGGAACTCATGGCTGGTCATGGCCACGAAGCGGGTGCGCAGTTCATTGAGCGCCTTTTGCTGCTCAAGGGCCTCGCGTGTGTCTTCCTCTGATTTCTTGCGTTCGGTGATGTCAAGAAACGCCCAGATCACACCTGAATCAGGGTCATGGGGCTGAACACAACTGCCGGCCATCTGCACCCAGAAGAGCTGTCCGTCCCGCCTTCTGAGCTGGCGTTCATTGATATAACTGCCGGTGGCAATCAGCATCTCACGCGCTTCCTTGCCGAACTGCTCCCAGGTGGCAAGGTCGGGATGGATATAGCTGGAAGACTGCCCCATCAGTTCTTCGCGCGGGCCGCCGATCATCTGGGCGAATTTCTCGTTGACCCACTCATGGCGCCGGTTCACCGACAGCACAATACCCACCAGCGCACTGTTAAGAATGGCTTCGCGCTCCGAGGAGGTGCGCAGCAGCTTGGCCTCCAGTTCCTTGCGCTGCGTGATGTTGATGATCACCCATACCGTGCCCTGCGAAAGGTCGCGTCCGGCAACGGACTTGCCCGACAGCGACACCCAGATCAAGGTGCCGTCAAACTGCCGGACCTGGATCTCGCCTTCGTAGTTTTCACCGCGGCTCACGCAGGCGGCCACTTCACCGCCCACCTGCAGGTACTGCTCACGCGACAGGTAAAACGGCTCCATCGAAGTCAACGGATTGCTGCCTGCACCGAATACCTTGAGCATGGCCTGGTTGGCCCAGCGAAAGCGGCCATCCGGTGTCAGGAAGGCAATGCCCACAATGGAATTTTCCAGGATCATTTCGCGCTCTTTCAGCAGGGTGCGAAAATTTTCCTGGGAAACGCTCAAGGCCTCCACCATGGATTGCTCAGCCATGATGCGGGCCTGGGCCTGCTCTTTTTCCTGCCGTGTGACGTTGATGCGGTCCGCCAGCGCAAACGACAGCACGACCATTTCCAGCGCCGACCCGATCAACAGCGAATTGGCCGTGAGTACATTCGACGGCAGGACACCCGTGTTGTGCAACGCCAGCGTCACCACACCCACCAGCAGCAGGGCCCATGCCGCCAGGAAATACCGGGCCCCGGGATGCCCCATGCGCACGCTCAGCAAACCCACCGCGACCAGCGTGGTGACACTGAGAACCGCCAGCACGGTCACCATCCATGAAGACACCACATAAGGCATCGTAAAAGCGGCCAGCAGGGTCAGCAGCCAGCCGCCCACCAGCGCCTGTATAAAGCGGTCCATGCGGGGCATCTTGAGTGCACTGGAAAGAAAGCTGCGTGCAAACAAAATGCCGAAAGATGCGGTCGCCGCCATGCCCGCAGGGGGCGAAATGCTGTTCCACCAGGTAAGGCCCGGCCAGATGAATTGCGCGCCAAAACCCGTCAACGCGGCCTGCGCGATGGCCATGCAGCCGACAAATGCCACATAGATCAGGTAGGCCCGGTCACGCACCGAGAAAAACAGCAGCAGGTTGTAGAAAAAGAGCCCGACCAGCAACCCAAAGTAGAGGCTGATCGTGGCGTATTCAGCCTGGTCGTGCCGCCACAGTGCTGCAGGCTGCCAGAGACGCACGGGCGCAGACACTGTGCCGTCCGACGTCACCCGAAGGTAAAGCGTATTGACGGCACCGGGCTTGAGACGCACCGGCATCACATGGTTGCGGTGCACCACGGCCCGATCGGCAAAAGGCAACAGGTCACCGCCCACCTGCCACACAAAGCCGCCCTTGCCGTCCGGTGAATACAGCTCCAGCCGGTCCAGCGGCGGATAGGCCAGCTCCAGCATCCAGTCTGCGGGTGTGCTGCGTTCGGTCCGCAGGTTCACACGCAGCCAGATGGCCGAGCTGGTCAAACCAAAATTGGTGGCCGAGCCGGTTTGCGGCACCGGCTGAAAGCGCGCCTGGGCATCCGGTTTCAAAAGGTCGGCCAGTGTCAGCTCGCCGCCGGCGTCTTCAAGGTAGGTAAACGACTGCGACAGTACATATCTGTCGTCGCCGCCGATGGTGATCTCACCCGCTTCGGTGCGCTCCTGCACGGGCTCCTGCGGCTGCGCCCAAACCAATGGCCCGGCACCCACCAGCAGCAAGGCAAGCACAAACCGAAACAGGTACCGCAAGCAAGATGTCATGGATTGGCGGCAAGAAGCGGGGACTTGCGCCTTTGGACCTGCCCCGGCGAGGCGGCAGAAGCCGGAACGGCACCTGCAGCGTGCCGCTGGCCGTTGCAGACTTCATGGCTGATCGCCAGGTTTTCTGCATGGCTGTTGCCCCCTTCGCTCAGGGGCAGGATGTGCTCCAGGGTGGCGGCCTGGGGCGTGACATGTTCGCCGCACACCCAGCACGGCACCACCCCGTGGAGCTGCCGTGCCACAGTTTTGTAGATCTTGTCCCGGGTAAGCCCCAGCCTGCTCACGGCAGCGTTTTCCTCTGACCGCCGCTCGCGGGCAGCTGCCTTTGCGCAGCGCTCATTGCCGCGCCCCCTATTCGATCCTGGCCGGCCGCGCGTCGGCGGGTTGGGTGAAGGAGTCTTCCCACTGCGTCGCAAAACGGTCGTTCTTGTCGATGCGAATGCCGCCGGTGCCATCGGGGTTGAAACCGACATTGCGGGTAGCCGTGGCTCGCGGGGATTCGGGCTGGTTGTCCTTGTTGAGTTCCTTGAGCGCGGCGTCCTTGGCGGCCTTGACACGTTCCCGGGTGAAAGATTCCAGGTCGGCGTGGAAACTGCTGTCGCCGCCGCGGGTTTCCTGGTGCTCCTGCACCAGCTCCTCCGGAATTTCCCCCAGGAAGGCGGCACGCATGGCGCTGACCGTGGGCGGACGGCCGGCCTTGATGGAGGTGTAGGCAATGCCGCAATCCGACAGCAGTGTCTCCTTGAGCTGGCGGGTGGCCTTGCTCACATCACGCTTGCCGCGCAAATCCACGCAACCGACGACTTTGCCATCCAGGGTGCAGATGGTGAAAGTCGTGTAGACGCCATTGAGCAGCTCAAGCAGGCGTTCGGTTTTTTCCTTGTCTTTTTCCTTTTCCTTGTCTTTTTCCAGCGGAATGGTAAAGCGCAGCACCGGCAGCTTGACCATCACCGCGTGGTCGTGGAAAGTGCTTCGCAGCCATTTCCATACCTCGTATTCATCGTTGGTAACCACCCCGCGGGCACGCAGCGGCCATTTGTGGGGTATCCGCAGCTTCGCACTCGCGCTTTTGCGCAGCCAGGCGGCATACAGCAAAACACCTGCAAGCGCGCCCACGGCGACGCCCAGCAACGTCATCAGCCAGGAAATCAGGTTCAAGATGCAGTTCTCCTCTATCGATTGGGGATGCCGCCGAAGCCAGGCAGTGCGAACAGCGACCCCAGTGAGTCACAGAACGGACGCCCTGTCAATTCAGGCCAGCGTCCCGGTGCGTTATTAAAACAGGTTTTGCCGGTTTTCCAGGGGTTTCAGGCACAAAAAGAGCCTCCAGCCCAACCCCGCCGTGCGCAAGCAGCTATATTTTTCATAGCATCCGGATGGCGCCGCAAAACACTGCGGCCCTGCGGGTTGACGATGACCTTTGCCACGCAGGCCACGAATCGGTATGCTCGATTTTTTGCAGGAGCCCAACATGCCACGCAAGACCGCCCAGGATTTTGACCAGGAACTGCTGATTCTGTTTGATGCCTATGTCCACGGCACCATTGACAGGCGCGGGTTCCTGGAGCGCGCCCAGAAATTCGCCACCGCCGGCCTGACCGCGACAGCCCTGCTGGCCGCCCTCAGCCCCGATTTTGCCGCGGGGCAGCAAATTGCCCGGGATGACAAACGCATCAAGACCGACATGGTCAGCTATCCGTCGTCCGCCGGCTCAGGCACAGTCAAAGGCTATCTGGCCAGGCCTGCCAATGCCACGGGCAAACTGCCCGGCGTGCTTGTCATTCATGAAAACCGCGGCCTCAACCCGCATATTGAAGACATCACCCGCCGGCTGGCGCTGGACAACTTCATCGCCTTCGCACCCGACGCACTCACCCCCCTGGGCGGTTACCCCGGCGACGAAGACAAGGCGCGCGAGTTGTTCGCCAAACTGGACCAGCGAAAGTGCGTGGAGGATTTCGTGGCGGCCACCACCTGGCTCAAGAGCCGGGACGACTGCACCGGCAAGCTGGGAGTCGTCGGGTTCTGCTACGGCGGCGGCATGTCGCACACACTCACCACGCGCCTGCCGGAGCTCAGTGCGGCCGTTCCCTTCTACGGAAACCTGCCGGCAGCGGAAGATGCCGCCAAGGTCAAGACGCCGCTGCTGATCCATTTCGCCGCGGTGGATGAGCGCATCAATGCCGCATGGCCCGCCTACGAGGCGGCACTCAAGGCGGCAGGTGCGAACTACACCGCCCACCAGTACCCGGGCACGCAACACGGCTTCAACAACGACACCACGCCGCGTTATGACGCCGCCGCGGCCAAGCTGGCGTGGGAGCGCACCCTGGCGTTTTTTAACAAACAGCTCAGGGCCTAGAACCGGTCAGGCATCGCGGGCCCGCTGCCCGCCCATCCCTGCATCGTCCCCCGCGAAAACCCTGCCCGGAACGCGCCAGGCACGGCTTTTGCACGCGTTACCATTGGCTACTTTCGCTTTTCGGCCTCTCCGCGAGCCGGCGAGCGTTTCCCTCACTCAGATCCTCTGGACACAACCATGAACATTCTGCAAAAAATTGCCGCGACAGCCGGCTTGCTTACCTGTGCGCTGGGCGCAGCCCAGGCCCAAAACAGGGAGCTGGTCGTCGGCTCCAGCGCCACCTACCGTCCGTTTGCCTATGAAAGCCCGACCAAGGAAATTGTCGGCTATGACGTAGACATGATCAAAGCCATCGCCCAGAAATCCGGCCTGCAGATCAAGATCGTCAACACCCCCTGGACCGGCATCTTTGCTGCCCTCAACAATGGCGACGTGGATCTGGTCATCTCGGGCGTCACCATCAACGACAAGCGCAAGCAGTCCTACGACTTCACCGCCCCCTACTTCGAAGCCCGCCAGTTGATCGCCGTGCACAGCAACAGCACGGCCAAGAGCCTGAAAGACCTTGCCGGCAAAAAAATCGGCGTGGTCACCGGCAGCACCGGCGACGACATGGCCTCGCGCGAATTCGGCAAGACCAACCCCGACATTCGCCGCTTTGAAAGCACCCCGGTCGTGATCTCCGAGCTGGCCAACAACGGCCTGGACGCCGCCATCGGCGACAACGGCGTGATCGCCTTTCGCGCCCAGGAACACAAGCAGCTCAAGACCGTCAGCGACACGAGCTTTCCCAAGGAATATTTCGGCATCGTCGTGAAACAGGGCAACAAGGCGCTGCAGGACAAACTCAACGCAGGCCTGGCCGCCGTCAAGGCCGACGGCAGCTATGCCGCCATTTACAAGAAATGGTTCCAGGCCGACGCTCCCGCGTTGCCCGCCCAGTAACCACCAGGACACCTCCCTATGGAACACGTCCTCTGGTTCGGCTGGTTCCGGGCCGACATCATTGCCGAGTACAGCGTGCTGTTCTGGCGCGGCCTGCAGATGACCATCATGGTGACGCTGATCTGCATCGTGCAGGGCACCTTGCTGGGTCTGGCGGTCGGCATGGCGCGCGTGGCCGAATCGCGCCATTCACCCGCGCGCGCGATCTGCAAATACGCCCTGCGCTGGCCCTCTACCGTCTACGTCAGTTTTTTCCGCGGCACGCCGCTGTTCGTGCAGATCCTGCTGATCCACTTCGCCGTGTTGCCGCTGTTCATCAACCCGACTGACGGCCTGATCATCTCGGGTGAAACAGCGCGCGACATCAAGCAGAACTACGGTGCTTTCCTGTCCGGCATCGTGGCGCTCACGCTCAATGCCGGCGCCTACATTTCCGAGATCTTCCGCGCCGGCATCCAGTCCATCGACAAGGGCCAGGTGGAGGCCTCGCGTTCGCTGGGCATGTCGTTCCCGCGCACCATGTACCACGTCGTGCTGCCGCAGGCCTTCAGGCGCATGTTGCCGCCCCTGGGCAACAACGCGATCTCGCTGCTGAAAGACTCGTCGCTGATTTCGGCCATCGGCCTTGCCGAACTGGCCTACGCCGCGCGCACCGTCGCCGGCGCCTATTCACGCTACTGGGAGCCCTACCTCACCATCTCCCTCATGTACTGGGTGCTGACGCTGGGCCTGGCTTACCTTGTCAAGAAACTGGAGGCTCGTTATGGACGAGGTGATTCGCGTTAAGCGGCTGACCAAGCAGTTTGGCCACACGCCGGTGCTGCGCGGCATCGACTGCGCCATCAAGGCCACCGAAGTCGTCTGCGTCATCGGCCCCTCCGGCTCGGGCAAAAGCACTTTTTTGCGCTGCCTGAACGGGCTGGAAGACGCCAGCGGCGGCGAGGTGCTGGTGCACGGCGTGTCGGTGCACGAACCCAAAACCGACGTCGATGCCCTGCGCTCGGAAATTGGCATGGTGTTCCAGCGCTTCAATCTGTTCCCGCACAAAACCGTGCTGGAAAACATCACGCTGGCGCCGACCAAGGTGCGCAAGTTGACGGCACTTGAGGCGCGCAACCGCGCCAGCGAACTGCTGGTCAAGGTCGGGCTGCTCGACAAGATCGACGCCTACCCCAACCAGCTCTCCGGCGGGCAGCAACAGCGCGTGGCGATTGCCCGTGCGCTGGCCATGCAGCCGCGCATCATGCTGTTTGATGAACCCACCTCTGCGCTCGACCCCGAAATGGTCGGCGAAGTGCTGGCCGTCATGCAGGCCCTGGCCGAAGAAGGCATGACCATGGTGGTCGTTACCCACGAAATGGGTTTTGCCCGCCAGGTGGCCGACCGCGTGATGTTCATCGACGAAGGCCTGGTGATCGAAGAGGGCTCACCGGCGGAGATCTTTGACAACCCCAAGGAAGAGCGTACCCAGCGCTTTTTGAGCAAGGTGTTGTGAGACGGCGCGCGCCCGTTCCTGCGGGCGCGTGCTTCTTCCAGCAAGGTTCAGCCATCCAGAGAAGTCGCCATGCCTGCAACCCTCCGGGCCGTCCAGGCCGACATCACGAAGCTGCAGCTTGACGCCATCGTCAACGCAGCCAACTCGTCGCTGCTGGGCGGCGGCGGTGTCGACGGTGCCATTCATCGCGCTGCAGGGCCTGAACTGGTCCATGAATGCCGCCTGCTAGGTGGCTGTAAAACCGGTGAAGCCAAGGCAACCAAAGGCTACCGACTCCCGGCGAAGTTCATCATCCACACAGTGGGCCCGGTCTGGCGCGGCGGCAACAACGGCGAGCCAGAGTTGCTGGCCTCCTGCTACAGACGCTCCATGGAAATCGCGGCAGTCAAAGGCGTCACGTCGATGGCCTTCCCCAGCATCAGTACCGGCATTTACGGCTACCCGATTGAGTTGGCTGCCCAGGTCGCGGTGGCCAGCGTGCGACAGGCTCTGCAGCAACCCTCTTCCTTGGCGGAAGTGGTGTTCTGCTGCTTTTCGGCGGAAGACCTGACGGTCTACCAGCAGGTGCTGGGCAAGGCCGCTTGACCGCGGAGATTGACACATGCCCGAACTTCCCGGTCTTGTCCCGATCGCATTCACCATTTTTTCGTATGTTGTCTGCGTCAAACTGGCGGCCTGGCTTTATCGCCGTACGCAACTGAGCTGGAAACACGCATTCATTTTCGGTGTTGTCCTGTTCATGGTTCTGTTCGCCGTCGGTGCTGTTGTCAGGTCGCTGGGCGCCGGCTCGGACCCCATACGCCAATCTCTTGTGGACCTTGCCACCGGACTGGCGGCACAACTGGGTCTGGGTGCATGGTGGCTCGGCTCACGAGCCAGAACAAGGGCGGATGCACCCCTTGAATTGAAAGGCGGAGCCTTGCTCGCGCTGATGACCTATGGGCTGGTTTTTTTCTTCTCTCTTGCGGCAGCGATTGCACTACCCTTCTTTGCCAGCATGGCAGGCAACGCCGTTTAAGTTCAGTACCCCGGCACCTTCAACACCCGCGCCAGGTAATCAAAAAACACGCAGTACAGCGCAATCGGCAGCGGCAGGCCCAGCAGGGTCCCTAATAGGTAGTCACGAAACTTCACGCCCGACATTGCCAGCGCATAGTTCAGCGCCGGTACGGTCTGCAGCAGCATGCGCAGCACCACGATGCTCGCCACCGGCCGCGCGTCCAGCTGAGCCAGTGTGCGTTGAGCCCACCGACCCTTGATCTGCCGCAAAGCATCCCCGCCCATCAGGCGAATCAGCCAGAAGGTAAAGGCACATGAGATCACGGCCGCGAGGTAAGTTGCCAGGCCACCCCACATCTCGCCGAGTGCCAGCACAGCCGCGGCCAGAAAAATCCAGCCAGGGATCTGGATCAGGTTGCCCAGCGCAAACAGCGCGATAAAAATCAGCAAGCCGCTGACTTCGTTGTCCAGGAATTTCTGGTGCAAGAAGACCAGGCTGAAGTTGTCGCGCAAACCGGAAAGCTGGAACACCGCCAGCAGCAGTCCCAGAAACGCGACTACGGCGATCAGTCGTTTGTAGCGGTGCATCTTGACTCTATTGCGGGTTTGGGCAGGGACACCGGCCGATTCTAGGCGGCGGCCAATCCAGAGGCATGCAGGCATGCTCCCCGCCCTTTTGCAAATAAATGCAACCAGCTTGTAAGAAGCGCTTGGCCAGTCCGACCAAACAGCAACACGCAGCAAGACTGCGGCGGAAATCCCGGCAGTCCATTGGAACACCGGGCGTTGCGGCCAGCACAAGAGGAGCATTTCATGAACACGTCCCGGCAGATCATCCACCCCGGCTGGTTGCGCGCCATGCACTGGCTCAATGCGCTGGCCGTGGTCGTGCTGATGATGAGCGGCTGGCGCATCTACAACGCCACGGCCTTCCTCGGTTTTGCCATTCCCAAAGATCTCACGCTGGGCGGCTGGCTGGGCGGCGCACTGCAATGGCACTTTGCGGCCATGTGGCTGCTGTTCTTTAACGGCCTGCTCTATCTGGCGTTCAACATCGTCACACGCAGGCTCTTTCACAAATTCTTTCCGCTTTCACCCAGGGCGCTGGTCGCCGACCTGCTCGCTGCCCTCAAGGGCAAGCTGGCCCATGCCGACCCCAGCCACTACAACACCGTGCAGCGCCTGGCCTATCTCTTCGTCATGGTGGACAGTGTCCTGCTCGTCGTTTCCGGCCTGGTGCTCTGGAAGTCTGTGCAGTTTCCGCTCCTGCGCGAACTGATGGGGGGTTACGAAGGTGCGCGCCTGGTTCACTTTTTCGCCATGGCCGCGCTGGCCGCATTCGTCGCGGTCCACCTGGTGATGGTGGCGCTGGTGCCGCGCACCCTCGTCTATATGGTTCGCGGCCGCTGACTCGCCGAACTGCCCAACCGCCGCAAAGCCGCAAGGATTACCCATGATCATCAAACCCCCTCCCCGTATGGACATCGACAGCGCCGCCGTGCTGGATGAAGCCGTTGCACGCATTGCCCACACCCGCAAGCTCGGCACGGCGCGCCGCGATTTTCTACGCACCTCGCTCACGCTGGGTGGCCTTTCCATGCTGACCGGCTGCATGCTGGACGACAGCGAAAGCGTCAACACCGCTCTCAGCAAGATCTCGCGCATCAACGACGAGGTGCAGGGCTTGCTGTTTGACCCCAACCGCCTGGCGCCGACCTATCCCGAATCCATGATCACCCGGCCTTTCCCCTTTAACGCCTACTACGGCGAGGACGAAATCCGGGAAATCGAAGAAAGCAGCTACCGGCTGGAAGTCACGGGCATGGTGTCCGACAGGCGCAAATGGGCGTTGCCCGAGTTGCGCGCCATGGCACAAGTGGACCAGGTCACCCGCCACATCTGCGTGGAAGGCTGGAGCGCGATCGGCAAATGGGGCGGCGTGCACTTCGGCAGTTTCCTGCGTCATGTGGGCGCCGACCTGAGCGCGAAGTACGTCGGCTTCAAATGCGCCGACGACTACTTCACCAGCATCGACATGCCCACCGCGCTACACCCGCAAACCCTGCTGGCGCTGACTTACGACGGCCAGCCGCTGCCGCCCAAATACGGCTTCCCGATGAAGCTGCGCATGCCCACCAAGCTGGGCTACAAGAACCCCAAACACATCCAGGCGATTTTTGTCACCAACACCTACCCTGGAGGCTACTGGGAAGACCAGGGCTACAACTGGTTCGGAGGTAGCTGAGCGCCGCTCAGAGACCCTGCAACGCGGGCAATCATTTAACGATTGCCTTTTTTCAACAATCCATTCATTCACTACCACTCAAGGACAACACCATGAACAAATTGACTGCAACCCTCCTGTCTGCCTGCATGCTCTTCGCCGGCGGCAGCGCCATGGCGCAAGACGCGATGAAAAAGGACGCCATGGGCAAAGACGCCATGGCCAAAGACGGCATGAAGAAGGATGCGATGAAAAAAGATGCCATGGCCAAGGACCCGATGGCGAAAGATGCCATGGGTAAAGATGCCATGGCGAAGGACGGCATGAAGAAGGACGACAAGATGGCCATGGCCAAAAAAGACAAGATGAAAAAAGACCACATGGCCAAGGACGCCATGGGCAAGGACGAGATGAAAA
Organism: Polaromonas sp. P1_F8; assembly: GCF_056405635.1. Taxonomy (NCBI): domain Bacteria; kingdom Pseudomonadati; phylum Pseudomonadota; class Betaproteobacteria; order Burkholderiales; family Comamonadaceae; genus Polaromonas; species Polaromonas sp. P1_F8. The sequence continues at coordinate 741,526 of NZ_JBFUBS010000001.1, forward strand.
AGTAAGGCCACTGCGCGCCGCGCCGCTTGCGGCCGGCCCGCTATGTCCCGTCTGGGGCCGGCACAACCGGCTTGAGCCATAGCGCCGCGGCATCAGCGGGCGCCATGCGCCGCAGGTTCACGTCCTGCCAGATGACTGCTGCGACCTCTTCAAGCTGGTCAGGCCCGACGGTGTGCCATCGCTGGTGCAGCCTTTCAGCGCAGCGGGCAATCCATTCGGGTGGGGTGTTTGTGTCCATGGGTAAATCATAGTTGAAGACTGTATATATGTACAGTACCATTGTTCTTCAAAGTGATTCCATAGAACAACCCAACCCAGAGACTGATATGCAGCTTCTACATGACCCGCCCACCAGGCCACCCTTCACCCCTGTCACCCTGGCCACGCCAGTCACTCCGGTCACCCGGCCACCACAGGGCCGCACCTCTGCAAACTGGCCGTTTTACGTACAAGCCCCGAAGCAGCTCTCAAGCGATGTCAGGGCAAACGCCTTGCGCGTCCTGGAAACCTCGGCGCGCTATTTTTTCAGCGCGCCTAGTGCGCGATAGTGCCCTTACCGCCCTGCTCCAGATCACCAGGCCGCAAAAACTTTTACACGGCAACCCGCAAGGCAGTGCTTCAAATTTGCTATGTTTTTGATAGCTGCTTGCGCCCGTCCCTGTTGGCCAAACACCCGATTTACTTCGGAGATTTGAGAGCCGCCGGCAAGCCTCAGATACCTGGCCCGTCAGAACGCCATGGACGCCTGCAGCCACAGCGTGGGCCGCTTGGCCGACGAGGCCGGGATGGAAGTCGGCAGTCCGCCGTCGGTGCGCCAGGCCAGCGAAGAACGCAGCTGCACACCCGCCAGGCTGGCATTCAGGCCAAAGCCCGCGCCGGCCAGCTGGCGGCTGTTGGAGGCCGCCGCGCCGAAAGGGTTGCGGTTGATGGTGACCTTGCCCCAGTCATAGAACACGGTGGCCTGCACATTGGTCATCAGGGTGTGGCGCAACTCGACTGTGCCGCGATAGCCCTCGTCGCCGCCAGCCTCACCCTGCGGATAGGCGCGCACCCCGTTGACGCCGCCCAATGAGAACTTCTCGGATGAATCCAGGTTTTTGCTGGCCAGTTGGCCCGTCACTGACACGGCCAGGAAGGTGCTGTCGGTAAAGCGCTGCAAGCGACTGGCGCCATAAGAAACACGGGTGTAGCTGCCATTGGACTGTGCCGAGGCCGCGTCAATGGCCAATGCGGTGGGCGAGTTGATGCGCAGGTTGCCCATCGCTACCGACAGGTCCAGGCCGGTGATGCCCCCGCCGCCCAGGGCATCCTGCAGGTTGCCTGAAAGGCCAAAGGTGGTGACCAGGACTTTCTTGGGTGTGAAGGTAGAGGTCGCGTCTACATAGTCTTTGAGCTGCTTGTCTTCCACCGACACTGTGCCGTTCAGGTTTTTAAGCTGGCTGCGGATGAAGGGGTAAGCGGCAAACAGGCTGGCAGAGGTGGCCGTGCCATGGGCCTGCAGGGTTTCAAACTCCTGGCCCAGCTTGTAGCGGGTGTCGAAGTAGGCGGCGCCTACCTTGAGGCCGTCGCTGCCCACAGGCAACTGGTAGGCCAATCGCGTGAAGCTGAGGTTGCGGCCGCTGGTCAGTGCATTGACGGTGAGCTGGTCACCGATCTTCAGCGGGCTGACGAGGTTGAACGTACCGGCCACGCGGTATTCGCCGGTGTAGCGGCTGCCGTAGTTGTCGACCACGACATTGCCGCTGTAGGGCTTGGCCGGGTTGACCTCAATCAGCAGCTCGGACGTCCCCACGCTGGCGCCGGGCTGCAGCGTGGCGCGCGAGGTGCTGACGCCGGGCGTGTCCTGCAGCAGCAACAGGCCGCGGTCAATCTGGTCGGACTTGATGACGTCGCCGTCCTTGACCTGGCCAAGGTAGGCCTGCGCGCGCTCGTCACTCAGCAGCGACTGGTTGTTGATCTTGTGGCTGGAGATGCGGCCTTCGATCACGCTGATGGTGACAGCGCCATCGGTGATGTCCTGCGCGGGCAAATAAGCGCGGGCCACGGCAAAACCCTGGCTGCGGTAGTAGGCGGTGATGCGGCGGGCGGCGGCGTTCAGCTGGCTCAGCGACCGCTCGGCACCGACGAGGCCAGCCACCAGGGGTTGCAGCTGCGCACTGGGGATCTCCTGATTCCCGGTGATGGTGATGGACTTGACGAGCACCCTCGCCTCGCCTTTCTGGCTGAGGTCGGCTGACTCTTCGATGCGCTGCAGCGGAACGCTCTGTGGCGGCGGCAAGGCGGGCGCCTGCTGCAGGTCGCGCAGCACCTGGCCGGCGTCAGGGACTGGGGCAGTCTGCGCCCAGGCGCCGGTATGCAAAGCTACCAACAGGGCGGAAGCCAGCGCGGAAAGGGGTAACGAATTCTGTTTCATTTTTTCGCTCTACTTTTCTTAATGCTCATCCAACACAAGCAACTGCTCCTTCATGGCAGCTGACCATCCATATACCCCATCGCCCCCCCCCCCGGGCCATGGCTTCGATGCCCCGGGCGACATCCTGCAATTGTGTGTACCCGACTCTCATGCAGCCATACTGCGGATGCAGTACGTCCAGCGTGACCGCTCCGGCAATGTCGCAGAGACAGCTCATCCTGTATGTCCCCATTTTTAGGGACATGAAACCAATCGTAACTATATCTGCCGGTTTTGCCTGTAGCACAAATGCGCTATGAGGCCCACCCTAATCCGTCGCCCAACGGCGCCCCAATTGATGTAAGCGCTCAGCCCAACCAGGGATTCCCTGCAGGCTCCGAAATGGCCAGGCCGCGCGTCCAGCTTGCCATCGTTGGGGGACGACTTGGCTTTCGCGGAGTCATTGCTACATTTTTAATAGCTGCTTGCGCCCGCCCATAAATGGCTACAGCCCGACCGAGCTAATGAAGAGCCATGAAAATGGTTTATTCACAAGTGGCACGGCTAACGCTTTTGGGCATCAATAAACCGCAGCTGACGATACTGACCAGCGAGTTCGACAGCCTGGCGTTGCCGCTGTCACCGCTGTTGCCGTTACTGCCGTTGCCATTCCCGCCCGCCTCATCGTCGCGGTTGTCGGGCTCAATGAAGCTGGCGGGGCCGCTGTTGACCGTCTCGCGGCTGGTTTGGTAGACGGTTTGCAGCGCGATCCTGTACTGCACTGTGTCTGGCGTGCCGGGCGTAGTACTGCCTTTACTGGCAGTCACCAAAGGCAAGCCAGTGGCCAGCAAGGTAACCACACCCGTGCAGGCTGCCTGCGCAGAGTCTCACCGCAGGCCCACCAGGGCCTCGCCTACCCCGCCTCCTCCCCAAGCTGCCGCCTATTCGCCTCTGTCCTGGCGGGCTGCCTCTGCGGCGGCATTCAACGCCTTCATGCGCGCGCCATCATCCAGTATGTTGAACGGATCGTCGTCCACCGCGCTCGATATGCTGCCTGTGCCATCTCCATTGGCGCTATCGGCGCCACCCGTGACGCCACCCATGGCATTGCCCGTGCCGGCAATGGCGTTGAGCGCGGTCACATAAGGCCCATCCAGCGCTGCCGTCACGCCGAAAAGGGATGCAGGCAAAGGCGGCGTACCGGTCATCGTCAGCGTGCCGTTGGTATAGACGACGTTGTAACCCAGGGCCGATGCCAGCGTGCCCTGCGTGATGGCATGTGTGGGGCTGGTCGTGGCAGCGCCTGTGGGCGCCGACAGCGCACCGTTCAGCGCAGTTGCCGCGGTGTCGCCCGCCACCAGGCCCGTGCCCACGGTGTATGTAAGAGCCGGGTCGGCCCCGCCGTACGCCTTGCTCTGGTTGTCACCGCTTACGTTGAGCGTCGGCACAACGCTGTAGACAAAGCGGTTGCCGGTGAGAGAAGTCATTGACGCATCGGTGGGCGCGTTGGCCGCATAGGTGCGGCCAAAGGCGTTGCCTGTGGAAACCATGCCGCCCAGGTTACTGGCAACAGGACTGGTCGAATAGACGAGGAAGCGGCCCGCGCCTGGGTTGAGCGCACCGCCGCCGGCGTTGTTCACAAAGTTGCGCCCGGCGGCCAGCACCAGCGAGTCATTGGCCGCGCTGCCGGAGGTGACGCTGTTGTTCAAGGTGAGGTCGCTGGCCGCCCCTGTGGTGCGCACCAGCACCTTGCCGGTGCCCGTCAGGCCTGCCGTGTTGACGGTGCCCACCGTCAACGCACCGGCCTGCGCGTAGGCCACATCGCCTGTGTTGCCGGCCAGCGTCGTGACCGCATTGCCTGCATTGTTGAGGGTGTGCGTGCCCGTGCCCAGCAGCTCCAGGCCGGTGGCCGTGATGCCCGCGGTTTGTGTGCTGGTACCGGCGGTGCTCAGCGTGAGTTCGCTGGCCGTCAGCGCGCCGTTGATGGCGATGTTGCCACCGGTCGTGATCAGCTTGAACTTGTCCTGCGCATTGCCGAAGGCGTTGTCGACCGTGATGCCGGCCGCGGATGACACGCTGACTGTCTGCGCAGACCCGGCGTTAGTGCTGATGGCGAGATTGCTGGTACTCAGCGCATTGGCGGCAGTGAGGCTGATGTCGCCCGCAGCGCCAGGTTCTGTGGTCGCCAGCGTTTGCAGGCCGGTCACATTGGTGCCCAGCGTGATGCTTTCCCGTGCGGTCGCGTTAAGCGTGGTGCTGGTGATGTTGTTGGCCGCGCCATTGGCGTCAAGGATGGCTCCGAGCGAGGAGCTGAGAGTGACCGAGCTGCCGGACACCGTCTTGACCGCCAGGGCGAAGGCAGCGGTGACGTTCACCGCGCCCGTTGCACTGACGTTTTCCAGGGTGCCGCCGTTGGCCAGGTCCAGGTTGACCTGTGAACCGGCGCCGCTCGCCACCGCAACGACCGGGCCGGTCGTGTAAATGGTGATGGGGCGGGCGGTGCTGGCGCCTATGCTGCCGTTGCCCGCCTCCAGGTAGACCGAGCCACCCGAGAGGGGATTGATGTTGGTCTGGACAGTTTGCGTACTGATGCCGCCCGTGGCCACCATGCTGAAGCCGGCGGTGCCCGCAGTCGTACCCGTGGCGTTGCTCAAAAAAGGCATGTAGGAGCCCACCATCAAGATATTGCCCGTGTTGGCGATATCGACGCGGCCGGCGCTGTTGAAGCTGCCCTGGAAGCTGGCGGTGGCGGCGGTGTTGCGAAGGGTGATGTCGCCCGATGTACTGTTGTGAAGTCTGCCGAAATTCTGGATCTGGTTGCCTGCGTTGGCCAGCGTCATGCCCCCGAAACTGGTGGCCTGCAAGGTGTTCGCGACGATGGCCTGGGTTTGCGACAGCGCGCCGCGGCTTAGCAGCGCAACAAGACCGGTGCCGGACTGGGTGATGCCGGCCGTTCCGTCCACCGTCCCCACCGACAAGGCAGAGTAGGAGCTAACCTCGAAATTGTTCGTTCCGTAGGCGCGACCGCTGACCTGGCTGATCTGGTTGAGTGAGTTGTCCAGGATGACGGTTTGTGCATCGGCCTTCAGGTTGGCAACCGTGAATGCCGCTGTTTGCGAGATGCCCGAACCTGCAGCGTTGCTGTTTATCAGGCTCAAGCTGGGTGCGCTGGCCAGGTTGATCGCGCCGCCGGTGTTGCCGATGACTATGCCGCCTGTATTGGAAGTGCTGCCGATCGCGATCACCGACGCGGTGATCCGGTTAAGCTCGGCGTTGCTCAGGTTCATGGCGGCGGTTTCTGATGCGCCGCCGAGTGTGATCGGCTGGTTGGCGCTGAAGATGTCCGTGTTGACCAGCACCTTGCCCGCGCCCGCGTTGACGGCGGAGCCGATGTTGATGCGGTCGCCCAGCAGCGTGATCGCACCGCCTCCGCTGGTGATGCTGGCGCCGTCGATGTTCAGGGCGTAGCTGCCGGCCGGCGCAATTGCACCCGTAGGAAAATTCATTCCGCGCAGCGTCATGGCCGCCGTGTTGGAGTTGATGCTGCCGCCGGTCAGGCTCACGGCATGACCCCCGCCCATAGAGCTTGTCCCACCGAGGTTGCCGATCATGGTGATCTCGCCGGTCGAGTTGATGCTGCCGCCCACCATGGAGATGCCGGTAATGTTCGCCGTTCCCCCGTTCGAACTACTGAACAAACCCGTACTGTTAAAACCAAGCCTGCCCGCGACGATGTCTGCGCCGGCATCGATGAGGACGCCGGAGCCGCTGATCCCGGCAGCATTTAACGAGGACGATCCGTCCAGCGTGATGCTGCGCAAGGTGCCGGACTGCACTTTTCCTCTTGCTATCAGGCCCTTGACCTCGGTGGCGGCACTACTGACACCGGCCCGGCCGGTAGCGGTGATATAGCCGCCGGTGCTGGATACCTCCGAGCCGGTGCCGAGTTCCACGCCGGCAGTACCTGCCAGGGAAAACAACCCTGTACGCCCGGTGATGTCGATATTGCCCGCACCTGTGATCCTGGCCAGAGAATCCAGCCGTACGCCGCGGGCCACCTGAGCGATGACCCCGGTCATGCCTACGTCACCGGCGATGGTGACGGTGCCGGTGCCGCCGGTCACGCTGGAATTGGTGACGACCACGCCGCCCGAAGAGCCGCCCGTGGCGCTGCCACCGCCATTCACCAGTCTGCCGGTGATGTTTATCGTTCCGCCCCCGCTGACGCCGATGTTGGTTTGCGTGGCGCCTTCATTGACGAGCTCGAGCGCGTGGTGGCTCGTCCTGGCACCCGACGCTTCGACGGTGATGTTTCCGGTGCTTGCCACGCTGGTGCCCGCCAGCTTCACGGCGCTATCGGCGCTGTTGATGTTGGCATTGCCGCTGGTAAGCGTGGAGCGGTCCAACAGCACGCCATACTGCGACTGGTCTGTCGTGGTGCCGTTGATGGTGAGGGCGCCGGTGCCGGCGTTCAGGGTGCTTTGGGACACCCGCACGCCCGAACTCCCGGCCTGGCCCGCGCCGGTCAGCGTGATCGCGCCTCCGCTGGTCTGCAGGACCGTGTTGCTGATATCCAGCGCGCCGGCGGAGTTGAGATTGATCGTGCCGGCGCCGCCGGTCGCGGAGATGGCGGAGGTCTTGATAGCCTGGGTGGCCGCCGCTGTGGTCACGCTCGCCGAGCCCCCGCCGGAAACCTTGAACGCCAGGCCGGCGCCGTGCGTGCTGCCCGTGAGGTCGATGCCGGTACCGGTGGGACCGGTGGTTCTGATGGTGAGATTGAGGCCACTGAGGAGCTCTACATCGGCATTGCCGAAAGTGCCCGTGACGTTGATCGAATCCGTGGCCTCAATAACCACGTCGGAACCCATCGCTTCAATCGTGTCCTCGTAAATGGTGTCGGCGGCCCCGCCTGTGCCGCCCGCGATGGTCATCGTGGCCGGGTCGAGCAGCCAGGTGCCGGTCTTGCCTCGCGGCGCCAGCGTGTTCACCCTGAAGCCCGGCAGGATTTTGAAGTGCGCGGCGCTTGTCTCGATAAAGCCGCCGTCACCGCCATCCGGGGCGCTGGCATCCAGCGTACCGCCCATGTTGACCATGCCGTGCTCCATATCGCCGATCAGCATGATGCGGCCGGCCTTGTTGGCAATCGTCTTCGCTTCAATGACGCCGGTGTTGTTGACGGTGCCCGTGGTGAGACTGTCGAGCGCTTTCGCGCCCAGCAGCACCTGGCCGCCGTCGGCCTTGATGAGCTGTTTGTTCTCGGCCAGTGCGTTGATCGCGCCCTGATCGATGCTGTAGCCGAGCAGGCTCCCGTTGTCCAGGTTCAAGGTGACTTTGTTGCCCGCAGCCAGAAGCGCCGTGCCAAGGCTTGCGGTCATCACGCCTTCGTTGCGCACTTCCGGTGCCAGCAACGCCAGGTAGCCGCCGGGAGCCGCCGTCAAGGTGCCCTGGTTGACCACAGAGCCGCTGCTGCCGTTGCTGCTGAAGACGTGGTTCCCCGCCATGAAGTCGGCATTGCTCATGCTCAAGGTAGAAGCCACCAGTCCGCCGACGTTGACCTGTGAGCCGGCACCAAACAACACCCCGTTGGGATTAAGAATGAAGACCTGGCCATTGGCAGTCAGGCTGCCGAGCAGCTCGCTGGGGCTGGCGCCGGTGATGCGGTTCAGTGCAATCGCTGAGGCATTGGGCTGGTTGAATCGCAGCGCCTCGTTGGCCGCAGTAGACAAACTGGTCCAGTCGATGGCCAGGCGCTGGCTGGCCTGGTTGATGGTGGTGGTGTTGCCTAGCGTGGAGACACTGCCGCTACCCGCCGACACACTGGCATTGGCTGCATCGGCCGCATGCGCTTCATGTGTGAGCACCGCCAGGGAGGTAAGCAACACCAGCGCCGCGCGGCAGGCCGTATTGAGCCTGAAGTCCGCGCCACCGCCATCGACGCCATGGCCTCCTTCCGCCTGCACGTCATCCCACTGCACGCTGCCGCGCGCCGAGCCACCCTTGCTTCTGCCCTTGGCATTTTCCGCCACGGCCACCCACAGATTCAGGGCGGTGTTCCAGACAAGGCGGTAAATACGGTTCATGCTGGCGTGACTTTTCATGGAGGCTTTCGTTGGCGGGTGGAACTTGCAGCGAGCCAGGTTGCCCGCCAATCAGTCGGGCCAGCGCCCCGGATGTTGTGGAACGCCTTGCCCGACTGGCCGTCATCGTACGAATCACGAAAGCCGCTGTCTGTAGCGCATATGCGCTACGCCAGATACCTTCAGGGGCCCCGTTCTAGAGACGAGATCGGGTTGCAGACCAATAAAAATGGGCGCGAACAGCTATCAAAAATATAGCAAACCGGTCGGCCGGGTGGCATGATGATCGGCACCGGCGGGCAGCGAACAGGCCCTGCCGGTGACCAGACACCCGTTACCGGCCTGCACGTAGAACAAACGAGCTACACAAATAGCGAGTCGTGCGCCCGAAACCGTCGCAAAATGTCTGCCTGATGAATGCACCTTCCGCTGAACAAGACCTGCCCGTGATCCATGTCGCCATCGTCGAGGACGATCCGGGCTTTCGCGGAGCGCTGAGTCGCGTGGTGCAGGGCGCTTCTGACATGCGCCTGGTGGGCGCGGCGGGCACCCGTGCCGAAGGCTTGCAGATGCTGAAGCAGCCGCCGGCCGATGTGCTGCTGGTTGATTTGGGCCTGCCCGATGGCTCGGGCATTGACGTGATCCGCGCGGCTTCCCGACAGTGGCCGGCCTGCAGCATCATGGTGAGCACCAATTTTGGCGACGAGACGCATGTGATGCAGTCGATCGAGTCCGGCGCTGCCGGCTACCTGCTGAAAGACAGCTCACCGCTGAAGATGGCGGCCGAGATCCGCAGCCTGGCCAGCGGCGGCAGCCCGATCAGCCCCATCATCGCCCGGCAGGTGCTGGCACGCTTTCGCCGCAGCACCGCAGCTGGCGCCGGCACGACGCCCGCCGATATCGACGCGTCATCGCTGCTGTCGGCACGTGAAAAAGAAGTGCTGGACTACATCACCAAAGGCTTCACTGCGGTGGAAATCGCCAGGTTGATGGAGTTGTCGCACTTCACGGTGCGCACTTTTGTGCGGCGCATCTACAGCAAACTCAAGGTTACCTCCAAGGCTGAAGCGATCTACGAAGCCAGGAACCAGGGCATTTTGGCGCAGTAGTTGCCCGCGCGAATGCCTTTTCATCACCACCGCCTCCTGCGTTTTTCGCCCCGCATAGCCGTAGCGCTGCTGGCAGCGGCTGCGGTGCTGACGGGTCTTGTCGCCTGTGACTCTGCGGGCACCCGCGCGGGTGGCTCCCCCAACGCAGCGGCCCTGCATCTCACCCAGGCTGACTGGCAGGTGCAAACCGATGCGGGCTTCACCTCGCCACCGCTCACTCTCGACGGCCAAATCCTGCTGGACCGCTGGCAACCCGTTACGCTGCCGCATGCCCTGCCCATAGCGTTGCTGGGACAGGCCCGGGCTGCAGCATCCGCCGGCGTGGCCCCCGTCACACGCACCAGCTGGTTTCGACTGACCGTGCCGCAGGCCCCGGCATCGTCCACGCCACTGGCGCTGTATGCGGCCCGCGTGCGCACCGACGGCACCCTCGCGGTCTATGCCGACGGTCATCTGGTACACACCGCTCAGCAGCAAGGCCCGTTATGGAACAGCCCGCACACGCCGATGTGGGTGCTGCTGGAGAAATCACCGGACGGCCGGCTGCCGCACGAGATCACACTGCGCATCGAGCACACGGCTGCGACGCAGGTGGCGCTGTCATCACTGTGGCTGGGCCCGGTGGATGCCATCAGCTGGCGCTACCACGGCCGCCAATGGCTGCAGCAGGAATTGCCGGGCATGTTCAGCTCGGCTTTCCTCGCGGTCGGCATCTTCGCCTTGCTGGTGTGGTTGCGGCGCCGGCATGAGCCGGGCTATCTGCTGTTTTTTGTGCTGGCGGCCATGTCCTTCATGCGGGGCCTGCATTTTTATGTGAGCTTCCCGATTGCCAACGACTGGTTTGCCTGGTTCACCGTCAACTCGCTGTTCTGGCTGGTCACGGTGGTGCACTTTTCAATCGGCCTGCTGCACCGGCGCCAGCAACTGTGGCTGACGCGGGCACTGATCACCGCGTCCGTGCTGATGGCCCTGCTGACCCTGCCCCTGTGGTCGGCCCTGCCCAACACGCCGAGGACCACACCAGTGCTGTATGTGGTGGCCGCACTGATGGGCGTGAGCGTCAGCGTGGCGGGCGTCATCAACGCCTGGGGGCGCTCTCGCAGCGCCATGGTGGTGGCCATCGGGACGGTGCTGGCCACGCTCTTTAGCGCGACCGACTGGCTGGTACAGAACAATTTCATCAGCCCCGAAAACTGGTATCTGGGCCCGCATACCAACGCGATCACCTTCAGCGTCTTCGGTTATGTGATGTACCGCCGTTACACCGGCGCCATTGCGGAAGTCGAGCAGGTCAACGCCAGCCTGGCCGAGCGCCTGCGGGCACGCGAAGCCGAACTTGAAGCCAGCCACCGCAGCCTGCGCGAGATTGCCCAGCAGCAGATGCTGAGCGATGAACGCCAGCGCATGATGCAGGACATGCACGACGGCTTGGGCTCGACGCTGATCAGCGCCATCCGCTCCATCGAAGGCGGCGGCATGAGCGACGAACGCGTGACGCAGACCCTCAAGGACTGTATGGACGACCTGAAGCTCGCCATCGACTCGATGGAGCCGGTGGAGGCCGACCTGTTGCTGCTGCTGGCCACACTGCGTTTCCGGCTCGAACCCCGGCTGGAAGGCACCGGCGTCACGCTGCTGTGGGAAGTGCAGGTACTCCCCACGCTGGACTGGCTGAACCCTTCCAGCGCGCTGCACATCCTGCGCATCATCCAGGAAAGCGTGGCCAACATCCTGCGCCATACGCATGCGACCGAGATCCGCTTTAGCACTGCCATCGAAGGCGCCGGGGTGCAGGTCATCATCGAAGACAACGGCCAGGGCTTTGATGTCGACCAAGCCTTTGGCGACGCCGCGGGGAAAGGCCTGCAAAACCAGCGGCGCCGCGCGCAAACCATTGACGGCACGGTCAACTGGCAATCGGGACCGGCGGGCACGCGCTTTACCTTGTGGCTTCCATTGGCCCCCACAGTCACTCACTCCGTGTAGTTCCTTGCCCCCCCCGAGGGAGCCGCCCGCCTGTGGCCCGGCAAAGCCGGTTCCACGGCTCATGCTGGTTGAAGAGTTCTGGGCGCATAAACGGGGGTCGCGGGACTGGCTTTGCCAGACCGCAGGCGCCGCCCCCTGAGAACAGGCTACACGAAGTGAGGCTGGACGGGGGTGGGCTTATTCCTCGTTCGTATTTCCGGCTTCGGCAGCGGCGGCTTTCAGGGCGTCACTGGGGTCCGCACCACCACCCTGCGCGCCGCCACCGTCACCTGAAGCGCCAAGGCTCGCGATGTTCCGCAGCGCACTCAGGTAAGCGTCGCTTGCCGGGTTGCCGCCTGGCACTACCGGCACTACCGGCACAGGCGCTGCTACAGGGTTGATGGTCAGCACGCCGTCCAGGTACGCCAGCGCGTAGTTGCCGGCACTGTAGCCGCCGGGCGTAATGGCGTAGCTGCCTACGGCGCTCGCGCCTTGCGAACTGCCGCCGTAGGTCAGCGCGCCGCCCAGCACGGCGGCCGTTTCGCCGCCCACAAAGCCGCCGAAACTCACGCCGTTTCCGCCGGTATAGGCTGCGGCGCCCACGGTCCGGTTGTCATTGTTGGCCGTGACGCTCAGGTTGGCCTTGTTGATGTCGGCCGTCGCCGTGACGGGAGCCGCCGCCAGCTGGTAGTTGCTGGCCAGGCCGCCCGCGCCGTTGGCCAGGCCGTAGGTGGCGGTCACGGTCTTGCCGTTGGCAGCATTCGCGTCGGAGAAGCTGGCACCCGTGGAATTCAGGGTCAATAGCTCGCCGTAGGCCAGGCCCGTCAGGGTGCCGACGTTGCCCAGGGTCGCTGTTGCGGTGCCATCGTAGGTTTTGTTGTTGGCCGCCATGCCCGTCACGCTCACCGTGGCTTTGCCCACCGTCAGGGTGCCGTTGGTGTACGCAATGCCGTAGCCCAGGGCTGAAGCCAGCGTGCCCTGGGTGATGGCGTGCGTGCCTGCGGAGGCCGCAGAACCCGTCGGCGCCGCCAGCAGGCCGGCCAGCGCGGTTGCGGCTGTGTCGCCGGCCACCAGCCCGGAATTCAGCGTGTACGTCAGGCCCGGGTCGGCCGCGCCATAGACCTTGGCCTGGTTGTCACCCGTGATGGTGAGCACCGGCGTCACGCTGTACACCATGCGGTTGCCGCTGAGCGAAGTCATGGACGCATCGGTGGGCGCATTGGCCGCATAAGTGCGGCTAAAGGCGTTGCCGGTGGAGGCCAAGCCGCCCATGGTGTTGGCCGTCGGGTCGGTCGAATACACCAGGAAGCGGCCCGCGCCCGGGTTCAGCGGTGTGGCGCCGGCGTTGTTGATGAAATTGCGCCCGGCGGCCAGCACCAGCGAATCATTGGCCGCGCTACCGGAAGTCACGGTGTTGTTCAGCGTGATGTCGCCTGCAGCGCCGGTGGCGCGCACCAGCACCTTGCCGCTGGTGGTCAGGCCCGCGGTGTTGACCGTGCCGACGGCAAGTGCGCCGGCCTGCGAATAGTCGACGTTGCCGGTATTGCCTGCCAGCGTCGTCACCGCGTTGCCTGCATTGTTCAGCGTATGGCTGCCGGTGCCCAGCAGTTCCAGGCCTGTGGCAGTGATCGCCGCGCTCTGGGTGCTGGTACCGGCGGTGTTCAGCGTGAGTTCGCTGGCCGTCAGCGCGCCGTTGACGGCGATGTTGCCGCCGGTCGTGATCAGCTTGAGCTTGTCCTGGCTATTGCCGAAGGCGCTGCCCACCGTGATGCCGGCATTCGAAGCCAGGCTGACCGTTTGGGCGGAACCTGCGTTGGTGCTCACGCTGAAGTTGCTGGTGTCGATGGCATTGGCGGCGGTGATGGTGATGTCGCCGGCTGCGCCCGTGGTGCCCAGCACCTGCGCACCGCTCACGTTGGTGCCCAGCGTGATGCCGTTTTGTGAGGAAGCAGTCAGAGACGTCCCACTGATGTTATTCGCCGCGCCGTTGGCGTCGGTGATGGCGCCGGCTGCGGCGCTGAGGCTGACCGAGCTGCTTGACACCGTCTTGACCGCCAGGCTGCCGGTCGTGGCCGTGACATTCACGCTGCCCGCCGCGAAGATGTTCTCCAGCGTTCCGCCGTTCGCCAGGCTCAGGTTGACTTGCGAGGCGCCGCCTGCCGCCACCGCAGTGACGGACGCAGCGGAAATACCCACCGCGCCGGCGGGGTTGGTGCCCACGCTGCCTGCGCCGCCGTCGAGGTAGACCGAGCCGCCCGCAGAATTGCTGATGTGCGGAAACGCGCCGCTGGCCACAATGCCCTGCGAGCCTTTGATGCGCACCGCCGCTGTGCCGGCGGAAGTACCCGCGGCCGTGCCACTGCTGGTGATGCCGCTTGACGCCAGCGTGACCGTACCGATGTTGTCGACGTCAATGCGGCCCGTACCGGTATTGGTGAGGGACGTGAGTGTGGTGTTGATGCCGTTGCGCAGCACGATGTCGCCCGCGCCGCTATTGGTCGCCGTAAAAGCGCCGATCTGGTTGGCAGCCAGGTTGAGATTGATGCCACCCACACCGCTGCCGGTGAAGCTGCTGGCCACAATGGCCTGGGTCTGTGCGATGGCGCCGTTCAGGTTGGTGAGCGTGGTGGCGTTGCTGCCCGAGTTGATGCCCGCGTACCCGTCAACCGTGCCCACTGTGAGCGGCGCGGACTTGCTGCTGGTAACGGCGAATGCGCCGGTGGTAGAGCGTCCGCTGATTTCATCGATCTGGTTGCCGGCGTTGGTCAGGGTCACGGAGGACCCCGCCGCGCGGAGCTTGCCAACGCTGAGTGCGCCCGTCTGGGTGATGCTGCCGGCATTGAGCAGGCTGATGACCGGCAAAGGTCCCGGTGCGGCAGTGATGGCGCCACCAATCTCAATGCCGCCAGTGCTCGTCAGGGTACCGATCTGCAACACCCCCGCCGTGATGAGGTTGATCTCAGAGGTACTCAAATTCAGTGCTACGGCCTCAATACCCCCCACCGATGACGCGAGCTTGATCTCCCGGTTGGGGGTAAAGGGCGCAATCACCACACGGCCGGCCCCTGCATTGACCGTACTGAGAATCTCGACGCGGTCGCCAATAATCTGGATTTCGCCGCCACTGCTGGCGACCGTCGTACCGGCGAGATAGACATCACGGGCAGCCACAGGCGCAGGCGCAGGCACGCCGGAGCCACGCAAAACAATGTTCGCGCCATTTGAGTTGATGGTGCCGCCCTCCATGCGTAAAGCGCCGTTGCCTGAAGCGGAGCCGGCACTCATGGTGCCAGTAATATCTATTGCGCCTGTCGAGCTGATGATGGGGCTGGCAGCGGGACTGGAGGTGACGATGGATGTGCCAATGACGTTGGTGGCAGTCGTTGAAGAGCTGACGCTGCCCAGAATGGTCAACCCACCTGTGCCGGCAAGTAGCTCCGCCGCCCCATCAATCACTACACCGGTGCCAGAGCTGCCGCCCACGGTCGCCGAGCCCGTGAGCGTGATTTTTTTACTCGCGCCGGACTGCACCTTGCCACTGACATGCAGGCCGGTGCCAGCAAGGGTGGAAGGATTGTTTAGCGAACCGGTGAGTGCAACGTCTCCACCGGTGCTGGAGACTTCCGCCCCACCGGCCAATTGCAGGCCCTCGCTGTTAATCGACGCACTGCTGCCAACCTGGCCCGTGATGCTGATGTTGCCGGCCCCGGTGACTTTTGTACCCGAGTCCAGGCGCACGCCGCGTGACACTTGCGGCAAACCGGAAGGCACGCCCGCGTCGCCCGAAATGGTGATGGTTCCGTTGCCTGCGGTGATGTTGGAATTGGTGACGACCACACCGCCCGCCGAGCCGCCGGTGGCGCTGGCACCGCCGCTCGTGAGGTTGCCGTTGATGGTGATGTTGCCTGTGCCGGTGGTAGTAACGTTCGATTGGGTAGCGCCGTTGTTCACGATCTCCACTGAATGCGTGGTGCTTGCGCCCGCCGCGCCGAGCACGACGTTGCCGCCGGCCGCACTGACCTTGCTGCCCAGCACCTGGATGCTGCCATTGGCCGCTGCCAGGCTGACGTTGCCGCCCACGACGCTGTTCTGTATGCCATCGCCCTGCCCCAGGTCTGTTACCACCAGCGTGCCCGTGCCGGTGTGCGACAGTGCAATATGGCCGCCGACTGAATTGATGGCGCTCAGGCGCGCCGCATCAATAGCCGCTGCACCGCCGATGCCATTGCCTATGCCGCCTGCCGCCGTCAGCTTCAAGTCGCCCGTGCGCAGCGTGGCGCCGGTCTGCACGTTGATGGCGCCGCCCGAAGTGACGCTCAAGCTGGTCAACGCGGTGGTAGCGCCCACCGACGCATTGAAATTGGTGGGCCCGGCACTCGTGGTGCTCAGTGCATTCGCGCCATTGACCGTGTTGGCAAATGTGATGCCTCCGCCGGTGCTGACCAGGTTGACGGTTCCGCCAACCGTTACCGCGCTGTTGAAGGTTTGTGCACCGCCCGTCTGCAGCGTACCGCCGAACAGGTTGATGCCGCCGGCCGCCGTCAACGCGAGGCCGCCGCTGAAGGTTTGCGTGCCCAGGTTGATGGCGCCGCCGTCATTGACCAGCGTCAATGTGCCGGAGTAGCTGGGTGTGGTGGGAAAGGCAAAACCGCTGCCGTAACGGAAGGCCATGTCTCTGACGCTGCCGGTGCCGTTCACCGTCACGCCGCCGCCGAAGGTGTTGGCCGAAGTGCCCAGCAACACGTCCTTGCTGGTGCCGTTCAGCGTGAACGTGGAAGCACCCGTCACGTTCAATGCACCGGCCTGCGAAATGGAGCCGGTGCTGGAAGTCGCCGTCAGGCTGCCGCCCACGGTGGATGGGCCCAGCACCAGGTCGTTCACATCCCGGATGGTCACGGCATTGACGCCGGAATTATTGAGCCCAACCGCATCGGTGAAATTGTTGCCCGCGTTGCTCAGGTCTATCGCGCTGGCGCCGCCGTTGATGGTCACCGCGCCCGCACCGGCGGCCTGGGTGATCGCACCCGTCTGCGTGATGTTGCTGCCCGTCAGGCTCAGCGTGCCGCTGCCGACAGACACAGTACCCAGAGTCAGCGCGCCGCCCGCGTTGTTGATCGCGACGTTGTTCACGCCCAGGTTGCTGACGCTGACTGCGCCGTTGAAATTGTTGAGGCCGCTCAAGTTGACGCTACCCGCGCCGGCATTGACGGTCGTCGTGCCGCCCGCGACCAGGACGCCGGCGGTTTGCTGGATGGCCGCATTGCTCGCGGCGAGTGTCAGGTTGCCGGTCGCCGTGAGGTCCCGGTTGATGTTCAGCCCGCTCGTTGCGGTCAGGCTGAGATCTTTGGCGCTCAAGGCGCCGCCCAGAGACATAGAGCCGCCCGACAGGGTCAGGTTGCCTGCGCCGGTGTTCAGGGCACCCAGCGTCGTCAGCGTGCCACCGCCGGCCGCCAGGTTGACGTTCTGGTTGGCACCCGTCAGGGTCAGGGCATTGAGGTTGAGGCTGCCGGTCGCGCTGACGTTCACGTCACGCGCGGCCGTGATGGAAGCGTTGCCGATGGCTGAGGCACTCAAAAAGTCGACCTGACCACCTCCGCCTGTCCCCAGGGCGGTCAGGTTCAGCGTGCCTATGGCATTGGAGAAGCTGTTGATGCGTATTCGGCCATTGCCCGTGTTGCCCGCGGAAGCGGTGAAGCTGCCGCCGGGCGCAGTCATGGTGGCATTGACGGCGCCGGCATTTCCCCGAATGTCGGTACCCGCGTACAGGTCAAAGGAGCTGGCCTGCCAGTCCACGCCGCTATTCATGATCACTTCACCCGTGGTGGCTTTCAGCTTCAAACTGCCGGCAAAGATTTGCCCCAGGCCGTCGGTGCCGCCGATGCTGCCGTCGGCCGTCATGTCCAACGTCCCGCCGCCTATGCCCAGGTTCAGGGTTCCCACGCCGGTAATGTTGCGTGTGGCTTGCGCGGTCAGCCCCCCCGCGGCGCCGCCGGAATATGCCACGTTGGCGTTGAAGTTGATGTCGCGGTGCGCCGTCAAGGTCAAGGTGCTGGGGCTCGCCCAGCTGACTGCGCTGTTGACGTTGATGTCGCCATTGCCAGCCGTGGAACCATCCGTCGCAATGCTCACGTTGCCGGCGTTCAATGCGGCCGACAAGGTGGCCGCACCCATGCCGGAAGTGGTTTGCGCCGCGTTGCCGGCGGCAATGGTGAAGTCCACCGGGTCGATCAACCAGGTGCCGCTTTGGCCATCGGCTGCCTTGGTCGTGACCCGCGTGCCGGCTGCAACGTTCACATTGGCGGCACTGGTCTCAATGAACCCGCCATTGCCGCCATCGGGGGCGCTGGCATCCAGCGTGCCGCCCACATTGACAGTGCCGTGCTCCATGTCGCCCATCAGCAGGATGCGCCCGGCCTTGTTGGCGATGGTCTTCGCTTCAATGACACCAGTGTTGTTAACAGTAGCCGCGGTCAGGTTGTCCATCGCCTTGGCGGACAGCAGCACTTGCCCGCCATTGGCCTGGATCAGGTGTTTGTTCTCGGCCAGGGCGTTGATGGCGCCTTGGTCGATGCTGTAGCCCAGCAAGGAGCCGTTGTCTAAATTCAGGGTGACCTTGTTGCCGGCAGCCAGCAAAGCGGTGCCCAGGCTGGCGGTGATGACACCTTCATTGCGCACCTCAGGCGCCAGCAAGGCCACATAGCCGCCAGTGGCGGCCGTCAGCGAACCCTTGTTGGTGACCTTGCCCGCGCTGCTGCCGGTGCCAGCTTGGCCGGGGTCTGTGCCAAACGTGGTGCTGCCGGCCATGAAGTCAGCATTGCTCATGGAAAGTGTGGAAGCCACCAGGCCGCCCACGTTGACCTGGCTGCCCGCGCCAAATAGCACGCCGTTCGGGTTCAGGATAAAAACCTGGCCGTTGGCTGTCAGGCTGCCCAGGAATTCGCTCGGGCTGGCGCCGGTAATGCGGTTCAGCGCTATCGCCTGGGCATTCGGTTGGTTGAACACCAGGGCTTCGTTGGCCGCGGTGGAAAGATGGGTCCAGTCAATCGCCAAGCGCTGGCTGGCCTGGTTGATGGTGGTGGTGGCGCCGCTGGTGCTGACGCTGCCGCTGCCCACCACCACGGTGGAATTCAGCGCATCGGCAGCATGCACCTGCAAGTTAAAGACGGACATCGCCAGCAGCATGACCACGGCGGCGCGACAACGTGCATGCAGGACAAAAACGAAACCCTCACGGGGGCCGACGGAAGCAACTTCAACACCGCTGCGCCCCGAGCCGCCCCTGCTTCGGCCTTTGGCGGTTTCAGCCACCGCCACCCACAGGCCCAACGCGGCGTTCCAGACCAGGCGATAGATGCGATTGATGCTGGCGTGACTTTTCATGAGAGTCTTTTCGGAAGTCAGAAAATCCGGCTACTGCCTGGACGAGCGGGGTAATTAGGGCCCCGTGAAGGTAACCATAAGTATCCATGAATTGACTGCTGGAAGGCATGGGAGAAACGACTGCCTGTGGCGTTTCAACACCGTCGTATCCGTGCGGCAACACGGCCCCGCCGGCGAAGTCGCTTGCTATGTTTTTAATAGCTGCTTGCGCCCGCTACTATTGCCATTCAGGCACTTTTAGTGCTGAAAAAAGAGCCGAAATTTCCTGAAAAAGCAGTTTTTCGCCATTTTTCCGGACCCCGTTGGGTTCGTAGATGCCAAAAAAGGCCCTTTTGGCCGATTTTTAAGCATGAAATCAGGCTTTTAGGCAATACAGACGGGCGCAAGCAGCTATTAAAACCATAGCATCCAGAGCTCTACGCACAGCTCTCGACGGCCCGGCCAAGCCGGTTTCGCCGCCCTGCTGGTCTGAAGCCAAGGGAGCCGCTGCATGCGCTTGAGAATTACTCGTCCTCGCCTGTGTTGCCGGCTTCGGCGGCGGCCGTCCTCAGGGCATCGACCTGGGCATCGGGGCTGAGGCCGATGCGGGGGTTCGCGGAGCGGTTCACGCCGGCCAGGTAGATCATCGCGCTGCGGTAGGCCTCGTCGATCAGGAAGTTGCCGCCCGAACCGGCTGACCTGATCGTCAGCGTGCCGCCCGTGATGTCATAGCCTTCCTGGCCCGACCAGGCGAAGTAGCTGCCGGGGTTGGTACCGCTGGCGGCCGTGATGCCCGGCGCCCCGGCGCCCGACTGCTGCGCGCCGTTGTAGGCCACGCTGGTGTCGGACAGTGTGAGCAGCTGCAAAAAGCTGCGCAGCAGCGGGCCCGTCTGGCCCTCGTAAATGCGCCACGTGGCCGTGGAGCCGCCTTGGGTGGCGATGTCCCAGCCGCTGAAAGTGCTGGCCTGCGTCAGCTGCGCACTGGTCTTGCCGGTGCCGCCCGCGCTGGTGGCCTGGCCGGACGTGTTGACGTCCCAATAGCTGTTGTTTGTCACAGCTGTTCCGACCTGTTCGGCCACCAGCCCGCCTGCCATGCCGGTGGCGGTGACGCGGCCAGTGCTGTAGGCGCGCGTGATGATGCCGTCCAGCGAGCTGCCGACCAGTCCACCGACCTTGTCGGCGCCACTCACGGCGCCGCTGGCGTACGCGTCGGTGATGCCGCCCTGGCTGAGTTCGCCCACCAGGCCGCCAACCTCGTCAATGCCCTGCACCGTTGCCGTGCTGTAGACATTGCTGAAGGTGGTGCAGCAGCCCTGCCCCGCGATGGCGCCCACAAAGTCGGCGCCGGTGATGCTGCCGCCCACCAGCCCAAGGTTCTGGATGCTGGTGCTCTGCGTGAGGCCGAACAGGCCCACGAAGTTGTCCCCCGGACGGTTGATGAAGAGATTGCGGATCTTGTGGTTGAGGCCGTCAAAACGCCCCTCGAAAATACCCGGCGCGCCGACGCCACCCAGGGTATCGAAGCCGGCACCGGCGTTCCAGTTCACCGTGTCGCTCGCGTCGATGTCGGCGCCCAGCACGTAGTTGCCGGTGGGATTGCCGTTGATGCCCTGCAGGTCGGTACCGGTGGTGCTGCCTGCCACGCCCAGGCTGGTGATGACTTTGTACGGGTCCGTGACGCCGTCGCTGCCCAGCCGGGTGCTGAAGTTGTCGCCGGCCTGCAAGTTGACCGTTGCCCTGACGTTGTAGGTCGCCGTGTTCCCCGCATTGATGGCGCCCAGCCCGTATTCCAGTGCCAGCTTGCCGTTGGCGTGCTGCGAGGTGATGGACGCGTTGATGTTGATGTTGCGCCAGGCGCTCAAGGTCAGCGTGGTGCCCGCGTTCCAGGTGAAGGCAGCGTTGACGTGGATGTCGCCGTTATCCGTACCGCCGGCATTGTTGGTCGCCAGCGCGACGTTGCCCAGGTTGAGGCTGGCGGCCAGCGTGCCCGCGCCTATGCCGCTGCCGGTCAGCGCACCGCTGCCCGCGGCGACGGTGAAGTCGGTCGGGTCTATCAGCCAGGTACCGTGGTGGCTATTGGCCGCCAGCGTGGTGATGACGGTGCCGTCGGCCACCTTCACATGGGCCGCGCTGGTTTCGACAAAGCCGCCGTCGCCACCGTTCGGTGCGCTGGCGTCCAGCGTGCCGCTCACATTGACCGTGCCTGTCGCCATATCACCCATCAGCAGGATACGGCCGGCCTTGTTCTGGATCGTTTTGGCTTCAATGACACCGGTGTTGTTCACCGTGGCGGTGGTCAAGCTGTCCATGGCTTTCGCGGAAAGCAGTACTTGCCCGCCGTTCGCCTGGATCAAGTGTTTGTTCTCGGCCAGCGCGTTAATGGCGCCCTGGTCGATGCTGTAACCCAGCAGGCTGCCGTTGTCGATGTTCAGGGTGACCTTGTTGCCTGCGGCCAGAAGTGCGGTGCCCAGTGATGCCGTCATCACGCCTTCATTGCGTACTTCGGGCGCCAGCAGGGCGAGGTAACCACCCTGCCCAGCGCTCAGCGTGCCGCGATTGACGACCGGGCCGCCCGAACCCGTGAACACATGGTTGCCGGACATGAAGTCGGCATTGCTCATGCCCAAGGTTGAAGCCACCAGGCCGCCCACGTTGACCTGGCTGCCCGCGCCAAACAGCACGCCGTTCGGGTTCAGGATAAACACCTGGCCGTTGGCTGTAAGGCTGCCAAGCAGTTCGCTCGGGCTGCTACCGGTGACGCGGTTCAGCGCAATCGCCGACGCATTGGGCTGGTTAAAGATCAGCGCCTCATTGGCCACCGTAGACAGGCTGGTCCAGTCAATCGCCACGCGCTGGCTGGTCTGGTTGACGGTGGTGGTGTTGCCCACCGTGGCCAGGCTGGCGGCGCCTGCAGACACGCTGGCGTTGGCGGCGTCTGCGGCCTGGGCCTGCTGGGCACCTCCGGCAAGCAAAAGCAATGCGGCGCTGCAGGCAGCGTTGAGTGTGAACCCGCCCGTTGCATTGGCGCCGCGTCGGGCCAGGCGGTAAATGCGTTTGATGCCGGCATGGCTTTTCATGTGTAGCCTTTCGGGACAGGACGGGCGGCGAAGCCCCCAAAGATCTCTCTTTTCCTGCCGGCGATGGCCTGCCATCTGGGGCCACAGGCCCATGCGCCGCGCATGACAAGTGCCATATTACGACGCCCCGGACCGGCGCGATAGCCTGGGTTTCACGCACGGCGCAGCCCCGGGAAGCCCTACTTGCTACAGTTTTATAGCTGCTTGCGCCCGTCTCCATTGGGCTCAGGGCTTGTTTTTCTCAAGAAATAACACCTGGCGACAAAGGGATGGCTCTGCGCAGGGGAAGCCACGTCGCGGCCTCTTCATAATCACCCCATGAAGTTTTCACACAGCTATCCCCATTCCATGGCCAGGAGCCACCCCTTGCGCAAGCTGACGGGTTTGGCCCTTGCCACCTTGTTCTGTGGCCTTGCCGCTGCGCAGACGGCCAAGCCCACACCACCCGCCCCAGCGTCAGTCCCCTCGCCCCAACCTCTCGTGGGCACCTGGAGCTGGACGCTGGCAGGAAAAGCCTGCACCGAAACCTGGCAATACAGCGCCAAGGGCACCCGGCTTAACACCAGCGGCGAAGAAGTCACACGGGGCGACTACGAAATATCCGCAGCGCCCAGTGCGCAGGGGTTTTACCGGCTCACCGACACCGTGACCGACAGCAATGGCAAGCGGGACTGCTCAGGCGACCTGCACGAAGCGTCGGACCCGCCGGTCGTGCGCTTCATCCAGTTCAGCCCCAAGCAGGACCAGTTCATTGTGTGCAAGGCCGAGTCGTTGCAGGCCTGCTTCGGGCCTTTGAAGCGGATGCCTGGCTAGCGCCCTTGCGAGTGCTCAGCGGCCGCTGATCAGCGACTGCAAAACACCGGGCGTGAAATGCTCGCCAATGTAGTCGGCCAGGCCGTCAAACACAGAGTCGAGCGTAGGCACCGTGGCGCCGAACAGCGCCTGCAATACCGCCGGGTCTTCAAACATGCCATGCAGGTACAGGCCCAACACATTGCCGCGAATGTTCTGCCAGGCGAGGCCTTCTGCCATCACCGCGCTGGCGGTGTCGCCCGCTGCGGCCAGCGCCGGGTGCTGCGCGGTCTGGCCGTGGTGGATTTCATAGCCCTGCAGGGCCACGCCTGACAGCGCCGCCCAGGCGCCGTCCACCTCGCCAAAGCGGGCCTGCCGCTGCCGCACTGTTTTGCCTTCTTCGAACACGGTGACCACCGGCAGCAGTCCCAGTCCCGGCGCGTTGCCGTCGATGCCGTGTGGGTCAATCAACGCTTCGCCCAGCATCTGCAGGCCGCCGCAAATGCCCAGCACCGCGCCGCCCTGCCCTGCGTGAGCGGCAATGGCTTGGTCCAGCCCTTGAGCGCGCAGCCAGGCCAGGTCGCCGCTGGTGTGTTTGGAGCCGGGCAGGATGATCCAGTCGGCGCCGGCCAGGTCAACCGGGCTGCGCACCCACTTCAAGCGTACGCCGGGTACATTTTTCAGGGGCTGGAATTCGTCGAGGTTGCTGATGCGCGGATAGGCCACGACGGCTACCAACAGCGGTCCCGAACGCCGCGACGGGCCGCCCCGAGCAAGTTCAGCCCCCCCGGGGGGCAGCGAGGACACGTCAGTGCCGAGCGTGGGGGCCATATCAAACACGCCGTCTTCTTCGGGCAAGCCATGCTGCCACCACATCGGCAACGTGGCCACCGTGGGGATGCCGGTCATGTCCTGCAGCATTTGCGGTCCGGGCGCCAGCAGTTTTGCGTCGCCGCGAAATTTGTTGAGCACAAAGCCCTTGATGAGTTTTCGCTCGGCTTCGTCCAGCATGGCCCAGGTGCCATACAGGTGGGCAAAGGCGCCGCCGCGGTCAATGTCGGTCACCAGCAGGCAGGCCGCGTTGGCATGCTGGGCCGAGCGCATGTTGACGATGTCGCTGGACTTGAGGTTGATTTCGGCCGGCGAGCCCGCGCCTTCCATCACCACCACGTCGTTTTCGGCGATCAACTCATCGAGCGCCTGCGAGACCACCGGCCAGACCGAAGCGCTGCGGCCGCGCCATTCCATGCGGGAGAGTTCGGCATTCACCTGGCCCATCAACACGACCTGGCTTTGTGTGTCTTTTTCGGGCTTGAGCAGCAGCGGGTTCATGCGCACGTCGGGCACGGCTCTCGCTGCCAGTGCCTGAAAGTACTGGGCGGAGCCGATCTCACCCTGAGCTACGACCCTGGCGTTATTACTCATGTTCTGCGCCTTGAAGGGCGCGACTTTCAAACCCTGGCGCGCGTAGTAACGGCACAGCGCTGTCGTCAGCCAGCTTTTACCGGCGCCGCTGGTGGTGCCCAGCACCATGACACTTTTTGCACTCATGAACTTGTCCTGGAGAGTTGTTGCCACGCGTTGTGCAGGGCATCCTGCGCGGCTGGCGGCTGCACGCCCAGGCGCACATGGCCGGGTAAGCTGAATGATGTCGTATCGCGCAGCTTGATGCTTTGAGCGCGCAGTGCTGACAGCGCCTGCTGCAAGCTCAGGCCTTCGGGCAAGGCCGGTTGGGCGCAGAAGAAATTGGCATCGCTGGGCAGGCAGTGCCAGCTCAATGATTCGCACAAACTGATCTGCCGGGCTTTCCATTCGCGCAAAGTATTGAGGCTGCCGGCGAGCCAGTCCTGCGCCTCTTTGCTCACCCAGGCTTGCAGCATGGCCTCGCCATGCGCGCCCACCGGCCACGAGGGGCAGAGCTGCTCCAGCGCTGCAGCGTTGTCCGTTTGCTCCATCGGTGCAATCGCATAGGCCGCGCGCACGCCGGTCAGGCCCAGCGCCTTGTTGGGCGTCCAGAGCTGCCAGGTGGTTTGCAGCTGCTGCGGCGTGAGCGTCGGCACAGCGCTGAGCCGCAAGGGCTCGTAAGCGCGGTCCAGCACGACAAGGGCTGACACTTCCACCACTTTCCGGCCGTCAACCAGCTCACCCAGGCCGCGATGCGCAGCACCCAATGGGCTGGAAGGCTCACAGGCCCAGAGCAGCTGCACATCCTCGGGTTTGCCGGCCACCTCCAGGCCATGCGCCCCCGCTGCCTGTGCGTAATCACCGTAGCTGTGCGGTGGCAGCCACACCGCGCGTGCGCCCTGCTGCGCGGCCAGGGTGGTCATGCGAAAGATGAATTCGCTGGCGCTGGCGGCCAGCAATACACGCGCCTCATCGACACGATGAAAGGCCGCCAGTTGCCTGCGCAACTGCGTGTAGCCGGCGTCGGGGTAACGGGTGGCGTCAGCCTGGCCGACGGCAGCCAGCGCTGCGGGGCAAGGCCCGCAGGCATTGCTGTTGGTTGAAAAGTCGTGCAGCGGCACACCGAGCGCGTCGGGTCCGCCGTGAATGCGCGTGGTGACGAGGCGGGTGCTCATGCCGATACCGCCAGCGCCATCAACAGCATCGCCAGAGCGGCAACCAGGGTCTGGGAGAACACCGCCTTCGAGGCCAGGGTTTGGGCCAGGGCCGTGTCCGATGCTTCAGGTGGCCGCCCTTGCGGGTTCAAGGTATATACGCCCGGCTTGCCGAGCGAGATACCCAGCGCCAGCGCCATGGCCGCCATGGGCCAGCCGCTGTTGGGCGACGGGGTCTTGCGGGCTTCTTCGTGCAATGCCTTGAGTTGCAGGCCCTTTGCCGCCAGTGCCAGCAACAGTGCCGTCAGGCGCGCCGGCAGCCATGAAAGCACGTCGTCCGCCCGCGCAGCCCACTTGCCCGCCCATTCCCAATTTTTGCCACGGTAGGTGCCGCGGTAACCCCACATGGCGTCTGCCGTATTGGCAAAGCGGTACATGGCCGCCCCCGGCAAACCCAGCAGTGCAAACCAGAAAACCGGGGCCACCACAGAGTCATTGAGGTTTTCGGCCAGCGATTCGATTGCGCTTTCCCGCACCTGGCTTTCAGTGAGCTGGGCGGTGTCGCGGCTGACCAGCCAGGAGAGGCGCTCCCGTCCTGCTTCCAGCGACTGGCCCAACGCCAGTTCAACCGCACCAACCTCTTCGCGCAGCATGCGCCATGACAGCATGCATTTGAGCAACCAGGCCATCGGCACGGCCAGCAGCGCAGTGTCGATGGCGGCGCCCCAGGCCGGCGCCTTGATGTAGCCGGCCAGCTGCCAGAACACCAGGGCCTGCACCCCCCAGGCTGCTGCGCCCACCAATGCCACACCCACCCACCAGGCCAGTGTGCCGAGAAAAAAAGCTGGCCCGGGCGGGCAGCGCACGGTAATGCTTCCGCAGGCCCGAAGGTAGTTGCCCATCCAGACCACCGGATGCACACCTGTGGCCGGCTCACCGAAAGATTTGTCTACCCACAAAGCCAGCAACAGCACCACACCGAGCACGCACGCCGTGTACCCTGCCATGGAAGCAGGAACGGCAAAGGCATGAAAGCTGGCCCAGTGCGTGAACATGTCAGCCGGCTCCCGGCTCATGCCGGGCAATCGTGCCCCAGCTGTCTTCAAACACCATGTCGGCCAGCGGGGCACGGCGCGCCCACTTTTCAGCCTGCAGCATGGGCTGGTCATAAAAGGCCTGGACCGGGCCCAGACACAACACCGCAATCGGCTTGCTGCCTTCCGGCATCTGCAACAGCCCGCCCAGCTGCTGCGGATCAAAAATCGAGACCCAGCCCATGCCAAGGCCCTCGGCGCGGGCGGCCAGCCAGAGGTTCTGGATGGCACAAGCCGCCGAGGCCAGGTCCATTTCGGGCAGGGTACGGCGGCCAAACACATGCTGCTCGCGCCCTGGCGGCAAGGCCACGACCAATACTTCGGCGGCGTCGAGCACCCCTTGCACTTTGAGCTTCATGAACTCGTCTTCGCGCTCGCCCAAGGCCTGGGCCGTGAGCACACGTTCCTGCTCAATCAGCGCATGAATGCCTTCACGCAAGGGCCAGTTGCGCACGCGAATAAAGCGCCAGGGCTGCATGAAGCCCACGCTGGGCGCGTGGTGCGCGGCCGAGAGCAGGCGCTGCATCACATCGTCAGCCACCGTGCCGCCGCTGAAGTGGCGCATGTCGCGCCGCTCGAAGATGGCCCGGTACACCGCCAACTGCTCAGCGGTGCTGAAGGCGTGGCCGGGTCGGGCCGCATCGGCCGGGCCCGCCCCGGCGGCGGAGACAAAGCCCGTCACACCATTCACTGAGGAGCTTGCACCGCGCCCGCTACGGGTACGTCTGCACGCTGCAGCACCGCCAGCAAAGCCGGACGCACCCAGCGCTGGAAAGCCAGGCCACAGACCAGACCCAGGCTCACCCAGAACGACAGAGACACCCAGGTCGTGGCCCAGATGAACTGCGTGCCGAGTTGTTCCAGAGCGGCATGGGCTTCGGGGCCAAAACCGGCCAGGGCATCACCTTGAAGCTTGGGTGCACCCACCACAAAAGGCAGCGCCAGCAAGGCTGCGGACACCAGCCAGCGCCAGGATGCACGCGCAAAACCGGCTACGGCGCAGGCACCCGCCGCACTGCCCACTGCCAGAACCCACCAGACCTGGCGGGCCTGCAGCGGCGCGGCTTCCATGCCGGGTACTTCCGCATGCAAACCCAGCGAAGGCCAGAGGTGAAAGCTCAACCAGCCAGCTGCAGCCACCACGCCGGCCAGGCGCAGTGAAGCCACCGCGCCACCGCGTTGTGCGTCACGTTTGTAGAGCCAGACGCCCATCACCGCAAATGCCAGCAGCGCCATGCTGAAGGCGTGCAGCATGTTGGCCACCCAGGTCCAGCCAATGCGCTCGGCGCCGTTCGCGGGTTCCCATTCCTTGGCAGCACCGTGCTCATGCGCATGAGGGGCCGTACCTTCGGCATGCACGTGGGCAGCGGGAGCGGCGGCGGGCGCCGGAGCCTCCACCTTTTGCTCCTCGTACACCTCGGCCGCCAGAATCAGCGGGGCGGCTTGCCAGCGCTGCACACCGGTTTGTACGCTACCCACCACCACCGCAGTGGCCAGCGCCGCCCAGATCAATCGTTGAAAAACCATAGCTGTCTCCCGGTGAAAGTGCTGCTCAATGGCAGGGTTTGACGGTGATGTGGCGCACATCGTGCGCGGCGTTGTGGGCCAGCGGGCTTTCGGCAAAAGCCACGCCGTACAGCACCACCAGGCCCAGTGCGGCGGCGCCCAGCAACGGGCGCAGCACGGCCAGGCCGGGATTCAGGGTGTGAGAAGGGTTGTGGGTCAGCGTCGTCGGTTCAGTCATGGCGTTCTCCTTGGGGTTAGTGGGAAGGTGGGTGGTGAAAAAAACAAACTTAGTGGATTTGGCCGCTCATGTCGAGCCCAGGCCGTTCAAACCAACAGGGGGCAATCGGGCAAGGATACCGCTGCGCAGGCGATCGGGCCGTGCATTGCGGGCCAGGTTGCCGTCGGCACTCTGCACGTGCAGTTGCGCGCAGGCAATCACCTGGGCTGCGGTCTCGCCATCAGGAGCCAGGTCGCCAAAGTAGTAGGTGAACTTGCCCAGGGCTTGCAGCGTCACGGTGCAGGCACGGGTGCAGCCGCTCATGCACGCCTGGCCGCGCACCTGCAGGCCCTTGTGCTGCCCGGTGTCCAGCTCACACACCAGCAGCGCTTCCTGCACGGCCTCGAACAGCGCCAGGCCGTGGGCAGGCAGCTCACGCGAGGCGCCCGTCGGGCGGCAAGTGGTGCAGACAATGATTTCGGTGTCGGGCATGACGATCTTTTACGGTTGGTAACTCGGGGCCATGGCCAGGCGGTGCTCCGCGCCCCAGCGCATGGCCCAGGCGGCACAGCGGCCCAGGTTCTTTTTCGGATCGTCAAAATCGACAATCACCAGGTGCTGCGGGGTCAACGGCGCCTGCGGTTGCTCCAGCGTGCGGCCATCGGTCAGCAGCCACAGCCAGCACTCCGTGGGGCCGCTCTTGCGCAGCGTGCGTTGCAGCAGGCGGTCGGCCTGGGCCAAGGCTTCGGCCAGCGGTGTGCCACCGCCACCGCCCACGGGGCGCAGGCGCTGGCTGCCGGAGGCGCGTGCGCGGCCGGGGGGCAGCAGCAGTTCCACACCCTGCCCGCCAAAGCGCAACAGCGCCACATCGTCGCCCTGCCGCGCGGCTTGCTCAATCATGAAGGCCGCATGGCCCTTGGCCAGCGCCAAGCGGCCGCGCTGGCGCATGGAACCCGAGGTGTCGAGCACGATGCAATGCAGGCGACTGCTGCGCAGCGCCACGGGCTGGTGGCGCAGGTGTTCGCGTTGAAGTGGCGCAGGCCCCTTGGCCACCACCGTAGGCAGCCAGGCAATGGCCGTGCTGCGCTGCGGCGCGCTGTGGGTACGTACCACAGCGCCTGATGAAGGAATGCGTTGGGGTGGAGGCCACCGCCAGCTGCCAGGCCCGTTGCGCGGGCGGCGGCTGGGGTGGCCTAGGCTTTTTTTGGCGGCCACCCTGCTATCGCGTGGACCTTGGTGGTGCCTTCGGGCTGAGCGGGCAAAGCGCCCCAGTCGCCTTGGGGCACGAGCGGCAACGATGGGACAGACGGCTGGTCTTGCAGGCGCTCTGGATTGTTTTTGGGCTGGGTCGATCCGTTGCTATTTCCCGGTGCTTGCACTGTACTGCTCTCGGGCCGGCGATGCGCCAGCGCCAGTTCGGCCACCGCGTCCACATCGTCCACGGTCACTTCGCTGCGCCCTTCCAGCGCTGCCAGCGCACGCGCGGCGCGCAGCATCACCAGATCGGCACGCATGCCGTCCACGCCCGCCGCCATGGCGCAGGCCGCTGCATGGTGCAGCACCTCATCCGACCAGGTCAGGCGTGACAACGCAGCGCGGGCCGCCACCAGTGCGGCACTGAGCGCGCGCTGTTCTTCCGCATGCTGCGCGCCCAAGGCCCCGGGGTTTTCATCAAAACCCAGGCGCGCGCGCAGGATGGCGGTGCGCTCTGCGGCATCCACCGGGTTGGCAAGCACCAGCGAGAGGCCAAAGCGGTCCAGCAGTTGCGGGCGCAGCTCACCCTCCTCCGGGTTCATGGTGCCCACCAGCACAAAGCGCGCGGCGTGCTGTTTTGAGATGCCATCGCGCTCCACCGTGTTCACACCGCTGGCGGCCACGTCCAGCAAGGCGTCCACCAGCGCGTCGGGCAGCAGATTGACTTCGTCTACATAGAGCACGCCGTTGTGGGCGCGCGCCAACAGCCCGGGCGCCAGGCGCACCTGGCCGTCGCGCAGCACGTCTTCCACATTCAGCGTGCCCACCAGTTGCTCCAGGCTGGCAGCCAGCGGCAAGGTGACAAAGGGTGCACCGGGCAGCAGCGCGGCCAGCGCGCGAGCCGCGGTGGACTTGGCCGTGCCGCGCGGGCCGCTGATCAGCACACCGCCAATGCCGGGATCAATGGCCGCCAGTTGCAAGGCACGCTGCAACTGCGGCTGGCCCACCAGCGCGGTGAAGGGAAAGGCCGCGCGCGTGGCGGGCTCTACGGATATGTTCAGTTCAGGAATGTTCATGGTCGTGCTCATGGCAAGGGTCCTTCTCCGTGTTCTTCAAGCCGACGCTCCAGCGCCAGCAAATGGTCTTCAATGCGCTCGCGGTGCTCGCCTGGCGCCTCCCACAGGCCGCGCTGCATGGCTTCGAGCAGTCGCTCGCCGATGCTGCGCAGGGCGCCGGGGTTGTGCTGCTGCAAAAACGCGCGGTTGGTGTCGTCGTGCAAATAGGCATCGGCCACCAGCGCGTATTGGTGGTCGCCCACCACACCGGTGGTGGCGTCAAATGCAAACAGGTAGTCCACCGTGGCGGCCATCTCAAAAGCGCCCTTGTAGCCGTGGCGGCGCACGCCTTCCAGCCACTTGGGGTTAACAGCGCGCGAACGCACCACGCGCGCCACTTCTTCACCCAGCGTGCGGATGCGCGGCGCACCAGGCACGCTGAAGTCGCCGTGATACAGCGACGCGGGCGCACCCGCCAGATGTTCGACTGCCACCGCCATGCCCCCCTGGAACTGGTAGTAGTCGTCCGAATCGAGCACATCGTGCTCGCGGTTGTCCTGGTTGTGCAGCACCGCGTCCAGGCCGGCCAGGCGCTGCTCAAAGCTCCCACGTGCCGCCACACCGTGCTCACCCTGGCCGTAGGCAAAGGCGCCAGCGCGCAGATAAGCCTGGGCCAGATCGGCGCCGTCGCTCCAGCGGCCGCTGGCCATCACCTCTTGCAGACCAGCGCCATAACCGCCGGGGCGCGGGCCGAACACGCGCCAGGTGGCTTCGCGCTGGGCGTCTTCCACACTCAATCCCTTGGCCTCTGCCTCAGCGGCTTCGCGCTGCACCCGGGCGCGGATGGGGTTCACGTCGTTGGGCTCGTCCTCTTCGCTGATCGCGGCCACGGCACGTACCGCGGTGTCGAACAGGTCAATCACATTAGGAAAGGCATCGCGGAAAAAACCCGACACGCGCAAGGTCACGTCCACCCTGGGCCGATTTCTGATGGCCATGGGCAGTACTTCAATGTCTACTACCCGGCTGCTGCCGTCTGCCCACTTGGGCCGCACACCCAGCAATGCAAAGGCCTGGGCAATGTCCTCGCCGCCGGTGCGCATGGTGCTGGTGCCCCAGACCGACAGGCCCAGGCAGCGCAGCATCTCGCCATGGTCTTGCAGGTGGCGCTCAATCACGCGCTCAGCCGCCGCGGCGCCCATGGCGTAGGCGGTCTGTGTGGGCACGGCGCGCGTGTCCACTGAATAAAAATTTCGCCCCGTGGGCAGCACATCAGGCCGGCCCCGCGACGGCGCACCGCTGGGGCCGGCGGGCACAAACTTGCCCGACAGGCCGCGCAGGCATTGCGCAATCTCTTGCGGGCCGCAGGCGTCCAGCCGCGGGCGCAGCACCTGGCGCATGCGTTGCAGCACCGGGGCGGTGTGCGGCCAGGCAGTGGCATCCCAGGGTGCATCGGCCACCACATGGTCAGCGACGAGCTGCCGGGCCAGCAGCTCCAGCCGCTCGCGTGTATGGCCGGCGTGACGCCAGGCTTCGGTACTCATGTCTTGCAACACCGGAGGGAATGGGCCGCCCCAAGGTGCGCCCCATTCGGGGCTCAACACGCTGAAGCCGTCCACACCATCCAGCTTCAAATCCTGAGCCAATGCCACCAGCAAGCTGCGCTGGCCGGCGGCCGCACCACCTGGAAAACGCGCCAGCGCCACCAGCGTGTCGATTTGCTGGCGGCCCTGTGGTGATGTGCCCAGGATGTGCAGCCCATCGCGGATTTGGGATTCCTTGATCTCGCACAGGTAGGCGTCCAGCCGCAGCAGCAGCGCTTCACGGCCCGCGTCATCGGCGGGTTTGGCAAAACCCAGGTCAGTGTGCAGGTTCTCAGTCAGCACACGCTCCAGAATGTCGCCGCGCAGGCGTTGGGCGCGGCGTGGGTCCAGCGACAGGGCCTCGTAGTACTCGTCCATCTGCCGCTCCAGCTTTTGCAGCGGGCCGTAGGTCTCTGCGCGGGTCAGGGCCGGCATCAGGTGGTCGATGATGACGGCCTGCGTGCGGCGCTTGGCCTGACTGCCTTCGCCGGGGTCGTTGACGATGAAGGGATACAGGTGCGGCAAGGGGCCCAGGATGGCATCGGGCCAGCAGGCTGCGCCCAGCGCCACGCTTTTTCCAGGCAGCCATTCGAGGTTGCCATGCTTGCCGACGTGCACCACTGCGTCCACCGAAAAGCTGCGCCGCAGCCAGAAGTAAAACGCCAGGTAGTTGTGCGTGGGCACCAGGTCGGCGTCGTGATACGTGGCCACCAGGTCCAGGTCACGCCCGCGCGCGGGCTGGATGCCGACAAACACATTCCCCAGGCGCAGGCCGGGGACCATGAAGCGGCCGCTGCGCACCATGGGGTCCTGTTCGGGCGAACCCCACAGCGCGTTCACTGCGTCGCGGCTGGCAAGGCCCAGTTGGTTGAAGTCCTGCAGGTAATCGGCCATGGCAAGGCTCTGGCCTGCCGGCCGGATATCGTTCGCGTCCAGGTTGTTGGTGACGCCCGCCACCAGCGCGGCAATCAGCGCGTCACCACCCTCGGGCAAGGCACCTGTGGCATAACCTGTGTCCTGCATGGCGCGCAGCAGGGCCACCGTGGAGGCCGGGGTGTCCAGACCCACGCCATTGGCCAGGCGGGCATCGTCGTTGGGGTAGTTGGCCAGGATCAGCGCGACGCGTTTGTCGGCATTGGGCCTGTCACGCAGCACACACCAGCGGCGCGCCAGCTCGGCCACAAAGGCCATGCGTTCGGGTTCGGGCTGGTAACGCACCACGTCCACCTCGGTGCGTTCATCGCGCCAGGCCAGGCCCTTGAAGCTGATGGCGCGGGTGCCGATGCGGCCGTCCACCTCGGGCAGCACCACCTGCATCGCCAGGTCGCGCGGGGCCAGGCCGTGCGGGTCAGCCGCCCACTGCTCTTGCGCGCAACCTGCGGTGATCAGCTGCAACACGGGCGCGTCGCCGGCCAGAGGCTCCATCTGCGCGCCGTCCACGCTGTCAACGTCATCCCCATCCAGCGCGGTGATGGCAAAGCTGGTGGCATTGAGTACCACGCCCACCCCATGCTGTGCAGCCAGTGACTGCAACAGCGCAAGGCTGGCGGGGGTTTTCAGCGAATCCACCGCCACGGCCACGGTATTCAGACCCGCATCACTGAGTGCAGCCAGCATGGCATCAAACACCGCCGTGTTGCCAGCTTGTACATGCGCGCGGTAGAACACCAGCAGCGCCGCAGGGGCTCCGTCACGCCACGCCTGCGGCACAGGCGACTGGTAGACCATGGCCGGTGGCAACGCTGCAGGTGGCGTGGGCCGTGCGCCCAGGCCAAAAGCGGAGTGGCCTATCAATTCAAAAAAATTGCGGGCGTTGTCACGGCCACCTTCACGCAGGCAACGCCACAACTGGCGGCAGTCCTCATGCGGGGCGGTGCTGCGCAACAGCAGTTGCAGGTCTTCACTCGCGTCACCCGAGAACAGGGCCAGCCACTGGCCGCGTTCGCGCGCGAGTTCACGCACGCGCTCCACCACATAGGCCCAGTCGCTGGCAGCGCCCAGGTGGTCAATCACCACCACGCGCGCATGTTGCAACACCTCGTCTACATACATGTCCGCCGACGCGGGCTGCCGCAACCACATCAGGTTAGCCAGGCGCACCGTGGGAAAGCCTTCGGGCAACGCCCCCGCTGCATCGGCCAGCAGCGACAGCGTCGTGTCCGCCGCGCTGAGCACCACGATGTCACCCGGCGTTTGCTCCACGCGCACCACACCCTGACCACCGTCTTCAACGTGGCCGCCGGGGCGGGTGGAGAGCAAATGCATGTTTTATTTCACAAGGTAAGGTTGAACAGCCCATCCTGGCGCAGGTCGATGGGGCGCTCTGCGCAGCGGCATAAAGGAGGAGCCCGCAGGGCGGAGGACAGCCGCGGAGCGGAGTGCCCCGTCGGCCTGTGCCCGCCACAAAACTAAAGCTTCAGCGTGCATTTGGATTCAAGCCGCGACGGGTGCCGCCAGCGCCGCACTCAACTCAGCCTGCAACACAGCCGCATTGAGCTCGGAACCAATCAGCACCAGGCGCGACTGGCGCACTTCATCCGCACGCCAGGGGCGATCGAAGTAGCTGTCAAAGCGCGTACCGACGCCCTGCACCACCAGGCGCATGGCCACCCCGGGCAAGGCCACAAAACCCTTGGCGCGGTAAATCTCGTGGCGGCCCACCACATCGCGCAGCGCGGCCAGCAATGCTTCGCGGCCGGTCACGTCCAGCGCCACCTGCACCGAGTCAAACGCATCATGGTCGTGGTCTTCTTCCTCGTCGTGATGCGTCTTGCGCTGGTCGATCTGGTCTTCCACTGCGCGCTCCAGGCCCAGCAACACGCCAATATCGATGCGGCCATGCTGCGCATGCACCAGCTTCACACCGGGCAAGGTTTCGGCGCGGATGGCGGCTTCCACGCCCACCAATTCTTCGGCCGTCAACCCATCCGTCTTGTGCACGATCACCAGATCGGCCGTGGCGAGCTGGTCTTCAAACAACTCGTGCAGTGGCGAGTCGTGGTCCAGGTTGTCGTCGGCGCGGCGCTGGGCGTCCACGGCCACCGGGTCGTCGGCAAAGTCTCCCGCGGCCACCGCAGGCGCGTCCACCACGGTCACCACCGCATCCACCGTGAAGGTATTGCGCAGCGCGGGCCACTGGAAGGCCTGTACCAGCGGCTTGGGCAGGGCCAGGCCCGAGGTCTCGATGATCAGGTGGTCGATCTGGTCGCGGCGAGCGGCCAGCTTTTCCATGACCGGTGCAAATTCTTCCTGCACGGTACAGCACAGGCAGCCGTTGGCCAACTCATAGAGCTGTCCGTTTTCTTCACCGTTCTCGTCGCAGCCTATGCCGCAGCCGCGCAGCAGTTCGCCGTCGATGCCGAGTTCGCCAAACTCATTGACGATGACTGCGATGCGACGGCCCTGCGCGTTGGCCAGCAGGTGGCGCAAGAGCGTGGTCTTGCCGCTGCCCAGGAAACCGGTGACGATGGTGGCGGGAATTTTTCGGGTTTGCATAAGAGTCTCTCGGGTAAAGAAAATTAACGGGGCGCGTCACGGGGAGGCAGGGCCTTGAGGCACTCCACCAGCATCTGGGCGGCCTCGCCCAGGCGAGGGCCAGGGCGTGACAGCAGGTCCATGCGTTCAGTATCCAGCAGGCACAGCTGCTGCTGGCGCACCGCCGGCAAGGCGCTCCAGCCGGGGCGGTCTGACAAGTTGGCCAGCGTGGCGCGCGGGCCAATGATGATGTCGGGCGGGCGGCGCAGCAGCAGCTCGGGATTGATCCTGGGGAACAGGCCCAGCTCGCCGCTCACCACATTGACCAGGCCCAGCCTGGCCACGGTCTCGCCAATAAAGCTTTTTTCGCTGGCGGCGGACGACCCTGCCCCAACTTCCACATACACGCTGCGCCCGCGCAATGCGGCGGGCATGCGGCCCGCGGCGGTGTCGAGTTCGGTGTCGATACGGGCTATCAGTTCGGTGGCGCGGGCCGGTTCACCCAAGGTGTCGCCCAGCTTCACCAGCATGCGTTTCAGATCCGAATGGGTGCGGGCATCCAGCATCATCACCGGCACGCCCAGCGCCTGCAGGCGCTCACCGGCGCGGCTGCGCGGCCCCAGCAAAACCAGGTTCGGCCGCAGCGTGACAATGCGCTCGACCTGCGCGTCTTCCAACCCGCCCACTTTGGGCAGCGCCAGTACCGAAACGGGCCAGGTGGAGTGGCGATCAGTGCCCACCAGCTGCGCGCAGCGGCCCAGCGCACACACGGCTTCGGTCAGCGAGGGCGCGAGCGTGACGATGCGCGACACCGGCTGCGTGCCCTGCGCCATCGCGAAGCTCGAGAGCAGCCCCAGCACCACCAACGACGCCACGGCGGGAACTCGCCTACGCAAGCTCCGAGTCCGCGCCCCGCCTTCACCAGCCGGGGCCGCGGAACCGGCTTTGCCGGGCCGCAGGCGCAGCGCCCACCCGGGGGGCAGCGCATTACACGGAGCCGAAGGCGAAGTGAAAAGCGTGGGGGCCATATTTCTAGTCTTCAATGCCACGTTGCGCGGGCACACCCGCCTTGAAGTGGTGTTTGATCAAAGTCATCTCCGTCACCGTATCCGCCAGGTCCACCAGCTCACCCGGTGCATTGCGGCCCGTCAGCACCACATGCACATGCGGCGGGCGTTCGCGCAGGCAGGTGAGGATGGTCTCCAGCGGAATCCAGCCGTAGCGCAGCGGGTACATGATTTCGTCGAGCACCACCATGAAGTGTTCTCCCGCGCGGATGGTGGCTTCTGCCTTGGCCCAGCCGTCGAGTGCCAGTTGCGCAGAGTGCTCCAGGTCGCGGCTCTTCCAGCTGAAGCCGTCGCCCAGGCCTTCGATGGGAATGCCCAGTTGCTCAAACAAGCGGTGCTCACCAAAGCGCGCCGTAGGCACCTTCATGAACTGGTAGACCTTGACGGCCTTGCCGCGGCCATGCGCACGCAGGGCCAGGCCAAAGGCTGCGGTGCTTTTGCCTTTGCCGTGGCCGGTGTTGATCATGATCAGGCCGCGACGCTCGGCCGTGGGAACGACACGCTCGTAATCGACGGGTGGGGTTTCAATTTGCATGGGGGCTCTCTTTGCAGGATGGTTGACTTTGGGCAGCGCAATCCACTGCCCTTGCAAGGGATGAACGGCAAGGCGTCCGTCAAATACGTCTTCCAGTGCGCGGTGGGTGGCCAGATCGGCGCAGGCGCCTTGGTGGGTGATGCGGCCTTCAGCCATCACGACCATGGTGTCGGCTTGCAATGCCATGGTGATCTCATGCAGAACGCTGACCACGGTTTTTCCTTCGGCCACCAGCGCACGCACCACGTCCAGCCAATCGGCCTGGTGCGGCGGGTCGAGGTTGGCCAGCGGCTCGTCCATCAGCAGCACCTGGGCCTGCACTGCCAGGGCACGCGCCAGCAGCACGCGCTGGCGCTCGCCGCCGGACAGTTGCCCCAAGGCGCGCTCGCGCCAGTCCCAGGCACGGGTGGCGCGCAGGGCCTGCTCCACCGCTGCACGGTCGGCGACGCTGGGCGGGGCCAGCCAGGCCTGGTGCGGCAAGCGGCCCAGCATGGCCACGTCCCACACCGTCAGGTCATCGGCCGAGGTTTCGTTCTGACCCAGCCAGGCCAGCTGCCGGGCGCGTTCGCGGTGCGGCAGGCTTTGCAGCGGCTGGCCGAGCAAGCTGACTTCACCGCTGTGCGGCAGTACGCCGGCCAGCGCCCTGAGCAAGGTGGACTTGCCTGCGCCGTTGGGGCCGACGATGCTGGTCCATCGACCCGCCGCAATGTCCAGGCTGATGCCGTGCAGTACGTGTTGCTTTTGCAAGCCATTTCCGAGACTGGCCTTTATGGAGTCTGCGCGGACAGCTATTGATTTCATAGCATCACTCATACCGCACGCCCTCCACCCAGACTGCTGCTACGGTGCATCAGCCACAACAAATAGCCGCCGCCCAGCACCGCGGTGAGCATGCCCACGGGCAGCTCCTGCGGCGCGATCAGCCAGCGTGCCAACGTGTCGGCCGCCATCAGCAACACGCCGCCCATAAGGCTGGAGAGCAGCATCAGGTGCGCGTGCGTGGTCTTGACCACCGAGCGCACCAGGTGCGGTGCGGCCAGGCCTACAAAAGCGATCAACCCGGTTTGAGCCACCGCGGTGCCCGTAGCCAGCGCCAGTACCGCCACCAGCGCCGCTCGCATAGGCGCCACCGGCAGGCCCAGGCTGATCGCCGTAGCGTCACCCAAACTCAAACCATCAAGGACGCGCGCCAACAGCCACGCCGCCAGCACACACACGCCCCAGACACTGGCCATGAGCACGCACGAGGTCCAACCGACAAAGGCGGTCGAGCCCAGCATGAAGGCCTGCATGGCCTGCAACGATTCGGGCGAGAACAGCAGCACCAGGTGCGTCATGGCACCCAGCACAACGCCCACCACCACACCGGCCAGCAGCAGGCGCAGCGTGTGGCCCACACCGCGCGACAGCACCAGCGTGAGCATCACCGCAAACACGGCGCCCAGAAACGCCGCACCGGTCAACCCCAGACGCACCCACAAGCTGCTGGAGAACACACTGACGGCCATACCGCCGCTCATCATGCTGCCGCCCAACATGCCGGCGCCCCCACCCAAAGCGGCCAATGCCAGCGCCACGCCCAGCGAGGCACCCGAGGCGCTGCCCAGCAAATACGGGTCAGCCAGGGGGTTGCGAAACAGGCCCTGGGCTACGGCACCGGCCAGGCCCAGCAAGGCGCCGGCGGCCCAGGCGCCCAAGGTGCGCGGCAGGCGGATCTGCCAGATGATTTGCTGTGCCATGGCGGTTTGCTGCGGGTCCTGTGCGGGGTTGAGCAGCGGACGAATCAGGTTCTCCAGTCCGGCGCTGCCGACACAGATACCCAACGCCACCAAAGCCAATGCTCCCAGCACACCGGCCCAGACCAGCCAGAAAACGCGGGTTTGCATCATGGTTTGGCTCCCGGGGCGGGCGCATTTTTCAGCAGACATTGGGCCATCAGGCGCGCACCTTCAGCCATGCGCGGGCCGGGACGCACCAGCATGTCGGCCTCGTCGGGTGGGAAGATGCAGACCCGCTGCTCGCGCAGTGCGCGGATGCTTTGCCAGCCGGGCCGGGCCGTCAAACCGCCGGCGCTGCGCTGGCCGATCATGATCAGGTCAGGATTGGCGCGAACGATGTATTCGGGGTTGAGCTTGGGAAACGGGCCCAGCTTGGCGGGTACGATGTTCTGGGCACCGAGGCGCGTGAGCGTTTCGCCAATGAAGGACGACTCGCCGGCCGCATACGGGCCCTGGTTCACTTCAAAGTAGACCTTCACATTGCGCACGCTGACCGGCAGCGACTGGGCTGCGGCAGAGACACCCGCATCAATCGCGCGCCAGATGCGTGCGGCATCACGCACCTCCAGCAACTGGCCGAGCTTGAGTATCACACGCTGCACATCGGCATGGCGCTTGGGCTCCAGGGCCACCACCTTGATGCCCAGCGCCTGCAGCCGTTCGCCCGCGCGGGACGAAGTGGCCATCAGCACCACGTCGGGCTTGAGGGCAACGATCATTTCGATATTTGGGTCCAAGCCACCACCCACCTGTGGCAGCTTCTGCACGCTGGCCGGGAAGTTGGAATAGCGGTCCACACCGACCAGACGCTGGCACTGGCCGAGTTCGCATACGGTTTCGGTTAACGAGGGCAGCAGACTGACGATGCGCTGGGGTGCTGCTGGCAGCGTGACAGTGACGCCGCGGTCGTCGGTGACCTGCAGCGCGTGGGCGGCACTGGTCAGCGTAAAAGCGAACGCAAGCATTAAAGCCGCCAAGACGCGGGGCGGTAGAGGGTTCTGCGCAGGTAAAGGAGGAGCCCGCAAAGCGGGCGGGGGACACGGAGCAGAACGCTCTGCCGCCCCGCGCCCTCGCCGCGGGAGGAGCCCATGAAAACGGCTGAATAGTTGTACCCTCATGCCGTATCTTTCAAAGTCAATGGCAGGCCCGCCGCCATCAACGTCACCCGTTGACAGGTGACGGCCACATCCTGGTTCAGGCGCCCTAGCGCATCTACAAACGCGCGCGTCTCGCGGCCCAGCGGTATCACCCCCAGCCCGATCTCGTTACCGACCAGCACGACCGGCCCCTCGGCAGCCTGTATTGCTCCTAAAAGCATAGCTACTTGCGCCCGTCCCTCCTGCGCTGCGGGCTCTTTTTCCTTAAGACTTTCCGCCGGCATCAATAAATTCGTCAGCCAGAGGGTCAGGCAATCGACAACGACCAGCGTGTGCATGCGGCTGTGCTGCGCGAGGGCCTGCGCCAGTTGCAGCGGCTCTTCGACCGTGGCCATGCCAGGCACGCGTGCGGCACGGTCCTGTTGATGGCGGGTAATGCGTTCGCGCATTTCGTCGTCCCAGGGTTGGGCCGTGGCGATCAACACAGCGCGGTTTTCTGTCGACTGCAACAACCATTGCCGCGCCAGCAGTTCGGCACGGCGTGACTTGCCACTTTTCTGGCCACCCAAAATCAATTCGCTTTTGGCAATCGTCATCGCGTTCATGATTGGTACGCTCCGGCTTGGTCAGCGTCCATCCATCGCAAAATGATCTGGTGCATCCGAGCCACGCCGTCGGTCAGCGCAGCGGGGCCGGGCTGCAGGATGTCGGGCGACTTGATTTCAAACAGCTGGTTGTGACGCACCGCATTCACCGCACTCCAGCCCTCGCGCGCCACCACGTTCTCAGGCCGGAATTTCTTGCCGCACCAGGAGCCCAGAATGATGTCCGGGTTACGGTGCACGATCTCAGTACCGTCGGCAATGATGCGATTCTTGCCCAGCGATTCGGCGGCGAGCTCAGGAAAGCAATCGTCACCTCCCGCAATGCCGATCAGCTCGGACACCCAGCGGATCGCGCTGATGTGTGGGCTGTCCCATTCTTCAAAATACACCTTGGGGCGGCGCGCACCGTTGGCCACCCTGGCTGCGACGGCCACTTGCATGGCACGCAGATCGGCCTGCATCTGCGCAATGCGCTGCGCGCCCTGCTCTGCCTCGCCCACCATGGCAGCCAACTGAAACAGCATGGAGAAAATCTCGGCCACGCTGCGCTGGTTGAAGATGGTGACCTGCACGCCGCGCTTGACCAGGTCCGATGCAATGTCGGCCTGCAGGTCCGAAAAGCCCAGCACGCAGTCGGGCTGCAGTTCCATGATCTTGTCGATCTTGGCGCTCAGGAAGGCGCTGACGCGCGGCTTCTCGTCTCGCGCGCGCCTGGGCCGCACGGTGTAGCCCGAGATGCCCACAATGCGCTGCTGCTGGCCCAGCAGGTAAAGCCATTCGGTGGTTTCCTCGGTCAGGCAGACGATGCGCTGCGGGCCGGGCTGGTAGTGCAGCAAGTCCGTCATGTAACCGCCTCCACAGGTGCGGTGAATAGCTCCGCCACCGCTTCGGGGCAGGATGGAAACCAGGCGTGAAAGTAACTGGCGCGCACCGCACCCTGCTGCCACACGGCCTCACCCGCGTCGTTTGAAGGTTCGGTACCTGGGCGCGATGTTCGGGCCGTCGCCTGCAGGGGCGTGGCCGTGGTCGAGTAATGGAAGGTGTGGCCGCGCAAGGTGCCGCTGGCCAGCGGCAGCTGCTGCGGGCCCAGGCCGGCCAGCAGCTTTTGCATGGTCACCTCACCAGGCAGCACGCCCCATTGCACATGGCGCTCGCCATCCAGCGTGACCAGCGTCTCAAACAGCGCCATCATGCCGCCGCACTCAGCCCACACAGGTTTGCCTGCGGCAATGTGCTCGACCAGACTTTCCCGCATGGGGGTGTTAGCGGCAATCGCCTCTGCGTGCAGCTCAGGGTAGCCACCGGGAATCCACAGCGCGTCGCACGCAGGCAGCGCCGCGCCAGACAACGGCGAGAAAAACACCACGTCGGCACCCAGCGAGTGCAGGGTGTCGAGGTTGGCGGCGTAGATAAAGCAGAAGGCGGCGTCGCGCGCAACAGCGATGGTTTTGCCTTTCAGCATGGGAGCAATGGGCGCAGAGGCTTCCGGTGCCGCGAAGTCCACCGCCCAGCGCTGCAAGTCGTCCAGGGTCATCTGACCCAGCGGCGTGGTGGCCAGCGTATCGGCTGCGGCGTCCAGCCGCTCCATGGCATCTGCCACTTCGGTGGCCACGGTCAGGCCCAGGTGGCGCTTGGGCAGGCTCATCGCGGCATTGCGCAGCACTGCCCCCAACCATTGTTCCGGCGCCACGCTGGCCTGCAGCATGCCCGCATGGCGCGCATTGGCCACGCGATTGGCCAGCACGCCGGCCCAGGGCATATCGGGACGATAGTGCTGCAAGCCAAAGGCCAGCGCGCCGAAGGTTGCCACCATGCCCGATGCATCCACCACCGCCAGCACCGGCAAGCCAAAGCGCTGTGCGAGGTCGGCCGCGCTGGGCTCACCGTCAAACAGGCCCATCACCCCTTCGACAATGATCAGGTCGGCCTCCTGCGCCGCCGCATGCAGGCGCGCGCGGCAATCGTCCTCGCCCGTCATCCACAGATCCATCTGGTACACCGGCGTGCCGCTGGCCAGAGCGTGCCAGCACGGGTCCAGAAAATCCGGCCCGCACTTGAAAACCCGCACCCGGCGGCCCTGCCGCGCATGCAGGCGCGCCAGCGCGCAGGTCACCGTCGTCTTGCCCTGGCCGGAAGCCGGGGCGGCGATGAGAATTGCAGGGCAACGGACGGAGGTTTGCATGGCTGGTGTGGATGAGGCTTACTTACTGGGGCGCCCAGGTCAGGCCGACGTACACAGAGCGCCGGCCATTGGCGTAAGTGCCGGCAGTCTGGTAGGCCTTGTCGGTCACATTGTCCAGCTTGGCGACCAGTTTCCAGTCGCGCGACAGCGCCGTCGTGGCGCTCAGGTTCACGAGCGAGTAGCCTGGCAGCACCACGTTGCTGGTGTCGCTGTCGAAGGTGTGCGAGGCCATCACCAGGTCGGTCGCCAGTTGCCAGCTGCCCACTGGCATCTCGGCGCCCAGCGTGCCGTATTGGCGGGAGCGGCGCTGCAGGGTTCGGTTGGTGACCAGGTTCTTGGGATTCTGCAAATCCAGCGAGCCGTGGACGTGAACATTGCCCAGCGCCTCTGCAGCCGTGAACGTCAGCCCCGTGTACTGGGCCTGCGCCGTGTTGGCATAGCAGCCACGATTGCTCAGCACTGTTGGCGGGCCGCCGTTGAGGCAGGGGCCGTTACCCGTGACATAGCTCAGCAGGTTGGTCAGGCGGTTGCGATAAGCGGTGACACCATACTGGGCAGTCCCCTGGCTGTACTTAAGCGCCATTTCCACACTGCGGCCGGATTCGGGCTTCAAGGTCGAGGTGCCGTAAATGCTGAAGCGCTGGTACAGCGTGGGGACCCGAAAGGAGGTGCCGGCGGATGCGGACACTTTCCACTGCGGTGTGAGCGCCAAGGCGTAGGCGGCGGAGCCGGTGGTTTTGCCGCCGAATTCGCTGTCCGTGTCATGGCGGGCGTTGAACTGCACCGTGTGCGCACCGCCGCTCCAGCCGTAGCCCAGGCTCACGCCATCCAGCGAACGGTTCCCGTTGAGGGTGCTCATGCCAGCCGGCACGGCCGAGGATCCGACCAGGCGGAACACATCGCGACGGCTTTCCAGTGTGGCGCTCAGGAGATGCGCGCCAATGCGGTATTCGTTCTGGAACAGCAGCGTGCTGATGGTGCTCTTGTCGTAAGAAATCTGCGGGGTCGAGCCGTTCAGGCCTTCTTCACCTGAGTCGGTACCTTGCGTGATCGCCAGCTTGGTGCTGTATTGGCCAGACCATTTGGCTTCCCACTGCAGGCCCAG
The DNA here is from genome assembly GCF_056405635.1 of Polaromonas sp. P1_F8. Lineage (NCBI taxonomy): Bacteria > Pseudomonadati > Pseudomonadota > Betaproteobacteria > Burkholderiales > Comamonadaceae > Polaromonas > Polaromonas sp. P1_F8. The sequence goes on from NZ_JBFUBS010000001.1 coordinate 785,347, forward strand.
GGTCTGCAGGTCGCTGATACGGCGGAAATCGCGGGTAAGGCCGCCGTCGTACTGCGCATCCATATGGCTCTGCAACACATTGGCTTCAATGCGGTGGTCAGGGTTGATCTGCAAACCCAGCTTGGCATTGGCGCTCTGGCTTTTGTAGCCGTCGGCATCGGGGTTTTGAGCCGGGATGGTCCGGGCATTGAAGCCATCGCTTTGTCCCTGCGTCAAGCCCAGAGAATAGTCAAAGCCGCCCGCTGAACCGCTGGCGGCGAGCTCGACCCGGCTGGTATTGTAGGAACCGTAACCGACCGTCACGGAAGGCGAAAAAGGACCTTGGCTGCGCTTGGTGAATATCTGGATCACGCCGGCCACGGCATCGGAGCCATAGACTGCGCTGCTGGGGCCGCGCACGATCTCAATGCGATCAATCTGCGAGAGGGGGATGTTGTTCCAGGAGGCGGCTCCAGCCGTCGTCTGCGACTCCATCCTCACGCCGTCTACAAAAACCGGGGTGTGGCGGGTTTCACCGCCACGCACAAAAACGCTTGTATTGCTGCCGATACCGCCGTTACGGGTGATCTGTATGCCCGGCACGCGAACCAGAACGTCAGCCAGCCCCACCGGGCCGGCGCGCTCTATGGTTTCACGGTCAATGACCGTGACATCAGCAATGACATCGCCGATGGGTTGGGCGCTGCGCGTAGCGGTTACCACCATTTCCTTGAGTTGTGGCGTCGCGCCGGCCCGGGCCGCCGGGGCAGTCTGGGACAAGGCGGGAAAGGCAGCGGCCACAGCCAGCGGAAGCACGGCAAGGCGTGTGTGGAAAACACAGGTTTTCATGGAATCAGACAATCAACAAAATACCCTCACTGGCTTCCCCGCCAGTGCATGAGCGTTACAAACGCTCATGCCAGTTCATGGACGTGCGCGTTCACCTTGTTGGCCGGTATCCGGGCTGACGGAACTGCCTCCATCGCCTTCCCAAGCGTGTGTTCAAAACGCTCAGTGGCTAGTGATGAAAGCTGAATGGGCTTCTGACTTGGCGTCAGGAGCCCATTCGTCCGTATTACCGTTGCGGGGGCAGCGCAGGTTAAAGGTCTCGGCGCCAGCGAATCAGGTTGACCTGATGCATGGCTTTGACCCCCTCCTGCTTCCCGTTGAACTGCAGCGTGCGAACCACACTGCGGGCACCAACAGGGCAGATTCTACGCGGGCCTTCCCCATGTCCGGCCGCAAACCCTACAATCGGAGCTGCCATGTCGAACCAAACCCAAATCGACCAGATCGTCGAACGCGTTGAGCGGCTCCTGCTGCGCTATGAGGAGCTGCAGCGTACCAACGAGCTCCTGGTGGAGCAGGTCGGCGTTCTGACGCACGAACGCGACTCCCTCAAATCGCGGCTCGGCGCGGCACGCGCCCGTGTGGATGCACTGCTGGAGCGCCTGCCCGAAACCAACGGGCATGCCGCCAAAAACACCGTGGGAACCGAGTCATGAAACAGCTCGAAGTGCAGATCATGGGCCAAAGCTATTTGCTGGGCTGCCCCGAAAATGGCGACGCCCGAATGCTGGACGCCGTGAACCGTGTTGACATGGCCATGTGCAGGATTCGCGATGCCGGGAAAATCAAGGCACGTGACCGCATTGCCGTTCTGGCGGCGCTCAATCTCGCCTTTGAGCTCCCCGAGCGCACGCCAAACGCCACGCCCACACCCGCCGCGACAACAGCGGAAACAACCGCCAGTGCTGGCGAAACAACGCATCCGCAACTCACAGCCTTGCTACAGCGGCTTGACACGGCCCTGGGTGTTGACGGCCGCCTGCTTTAAGCCCGCGCACCCCTGCGGTAAATCACTCCCTACTTCGCGCGCGAGGGCCGCAAAGGCCTACAATGAACATGTCTGCGATGCGCATTGGGCTTTATATTTCCTTGAACCAATGCTCTTCGAGCACGGGCTTGGTAAATTGTCCGGCAGGTGTGATCGTCTCGCGTCAGACGAACCCGAAACCTGACTGCCCTCGCCCACCTGAACCCCGGTTCAGGATGACGGTCCAGTGGCACTCGCAGACACCTTTCTTTTCTTGTCCCGGATCCGAACGGAATCCAGGCCGCGAACAAAAACAATAGCCGGTTGCGGGCCCAGCCCGCCGTGCCACAGCAGATCTGATGTCTCTCGAACCCCAACTTATTGCCGAACTTCTCTTGTTGGGTCTGTGCACCGGTTTTCTCGCAGGCCTGCTGGGCATCGGCGGCGGGATGCTGATGGTGCCGTTCATCACCTTCATCCTCACGGCAAAGGGCTACCCGCAGGAATACACCGTGAAAATGGCGGTCGCCACCTCGCTGGCCACCATCTGCTTCACCTCGTTGTCATCAGTGCGTGCGCACCACCGGCGCGGGGCCGTGCTATGGCCCATCGTTCGGCTGCTGGCGCCCGGCATTTTGCTGGGGTCATTGATTGGTGCCCAACTGGCAGTGGCCTTGCCGGGAAAAATCCTCAGCATCCTGTTTGCCATTTTTGTGGCGTTTTCAGCCACCCAGATGTTTCTGGGCCGTAAACCCAAACCCAGCCGCACCCTGCCCGGCCGCCTGGGCACCTTTGGCATGGGTGGTGTCATCGGCATGCTGTCTTCGCTGGTGGGCGCAGGCGGCGCCTTCGTTTCGGTGCCCTTCATGACCTGGTGCAACGTGAAAATCCATGACGCCGTGGGAACCTCGGCAGCGCTTGGTTTTCCGATTGCACTGGCCGGCACCCTGGGCTACATCTGGGCCGGCCAGAATCTCCCGCAAATGCCGCCCGGCTCCATCGGCTTTCTGTACCTGCCAGGGCTGGTCATCATCTCGGTGGCCAGCATTTGTACAGCGCCCCTGGGCGCACGCACGGCGCACCGCATGGACATCCAGCCGCTGAAGAAAGTCTTCGCGGTCGTGCTGTATATCCTGGCAGCCTATTTCCTGCTGCGCTAACCCTTGTTGTGCTAACGGCGGGTGACAGCACGCCGGGGCTGTGCCGTTTTGGGCCGAAAACCAATTGTCTGCTCGATCAACGCCCCGCCATCGGTCATCAAAAAAGTCTTGAACGCCTGCGCTACCGGCGTCAGCCGCTTGTTGCGACGGTGCACGACATACCAATTCAGCATCAACGGAAAACCCTGCACGTCGAGCACGGTCAGGCTGCCCACCTGAAGTTCGCGGCTGATGGTATGCGCCGACAGAAAACTCACCCCCATGCCCGCGATCACGGCCTGTTTGATGGTTTCCGTGCTCTTGATCTCCATCGCGATGTTGAGGTCAGCCAGGTGCGTGCCGAAACCCTCCTCCATCGAATTCCAGGTATCGGAACCCTTTTCACGCACAACAAAGGGTTCGCTGGCCAGGCGCGATAGCGGAATGCGCTTCTTGGCTGCCAGCGGATGGTTGGGCGCTGCCACAACAACATAAGGGTGCGGGGCGAAAGGTTCGCTCACTGTGTCCATGTCCAGCGGCGGGCGCACCATGACGGCCAGATCCGTCAGGTTGTCGGTCAGTTGGCTCAAGAGTTCCTCGCGATTGCAGACGCCGAAGTCCAGCGTCACGCCCGAGTGGCGCCGTGCAAACTCAACGAGCAGGCGCGGAAAGAAATAGTCGCCGGCGCTGATCACCGCAACGTTCAGCTTGCCGCCGGAAATGCCCTTGAACTGCGCCATGGCTTCCTCCACCTCCTTGAACTGCTGGATGATGATCCGGCTGGAGTGAAGCATCTCAATGCCCGCTGGCGTGAGATGAATTTTTTTTCCGAGCTGCTCAAACAGTGGAAGGCCTGCGTGGTCTTCCAGTTTGTTGACCTGGATGGACACCGCCGGCTGTGTCAGGTGCAGCTCTTCGGCGGCTCGCGAAAAGCTCAAGTTGCGGGCCACAGCCTCGAACACCTTGAGCTGGCGCAACGTCGCATTCTTCATCTCGGCCCCTTTAATCCATAACTCATAAGTAATTCATGGTATCAAATGGGTTAGCAATGAATAATCATTCATCGCAGGCCGGACGACCAGAATGGGCTTTCGCCTGTGACTATTTCTGGTCCGCCCACCAGGACTCGCCGAACTGGCCTTGCAGCCAACCGACAAAGCCGTTGACCTTGGCTGGCACCAGTTGGGGCGAAGGATAGACAGCATGGATTTCCTGCGATGGCAGCACCCAACCGTTCAGCAGAGGCACCAGGGCACCGCTGCGCACCGACTCATGCGCCACATACCTGGGCAAGGCAGCCACGCCCATGCCGCCACGCGCAGCCGCCAGCAACGCCGAGAGATTGTTCGAACGCAGCGGCCCACTGACCGAGACCGGACGCGCGTGGCCTTCGGCCCCGTTGAAATGCCAGCGCGCATCGCCCTGTACGGTGCTGTAAATCAGTGCATCGTGCTCAACGAGATCCGCAGGGTCGGCCGGCGCACCGCGCTTCTTGATGTATTCGGGCGAGGCCACGACCACCCACGGGTTGATACCCAGGTAACGCGCCCCCAACGTCGAGTCAGCGAGCGGCCCCATCCGGATCGCCACGTCAATGCCTTGCTCAACCAGGTTGACATAACGGTCTTCGAAGTTCAACTCGATTTGCAATTTGGGGTGCATCTGCATGAAACGCATGACCAGCGGCACCAGCACACGCCGTCCGAAAGCTACGGAGGTAGTGATTCGCAGGCCGCCCTGGACCTGCGACTGTAATAGCGCAGCCACGGTCTCGGCCTCTTCGACATGGTGTGCAATCAGCTTGCACTTGGCGTAGTACAGCGCGCCGATCTCGGTGGGTGTCACGCCGCGGGTCGAGCGGTGGAGCAGCCGTGAACCCAACTGCTTTTCCAGTTGCACCACCAGTTTGGTGGCCGACGGCTGGCCCATACCCATGTCGGCCGCCGCCTTGCTGAAAGAGCCGAGGTCCACCACGCGAATGAAAAGCCGGATGGCTTGAATGCGGTCCATGGCCACAAGTAGACCACGGCGACATCGGCCAGGCAATCATTTATTCCAGTTTGGAATAAGCGTAATGCACAGGATGGGACTTCCCCGCAACCACCAACGTCGCGACCATCCGTCTCAACGATCAGCAACCTCTAGGAGACTTCGATGGCAAAAATGAAGGCCGCCATGGCCGCCGTTCTGGTGATGGAAAAAGAAGGCATCACACAAGCTTTTGGTGTGCCCGGCGCGGCCATCAACCCGTTTTATTCCGCACTGCGTGAGCGACAGTCGATCACGCATATCCTGGCGCGGCACGTCGAGGCCGCATCGCACATGGCCGAAGGCTACACGCGCGCCAAGGCCGGAAACATCGGGGTATGCATAGGCACCAGCGGCCCAGCCGGTACCGACATGATCACCGGGCTGTACTCGGCAATTGCCGACAGCATCCCCATTTTGTGCATCACCGGGCAGGCGCCCCGTGCGCGCCTGTACAAGGAGGATTTCCAGGCGGTGGACATCGAGTCCATCTCCAAGCCGGTCACCAAGTGGAGCGTGACTGTACGTGAGCCGGCGCTGGTGCCGCGTTCCTTCCAGCAGGCCTTTCACCTGATGCGCTCGGGACGGCCCGGCCCGGTGTTGATCGACCTGCCTTTTGACGTGCAGATGGCTGAAATTGAATTCGACATTGACACCTACGAGCCGCTCCCCGTGTACAAGCCGGCCGCCAGCCGCAAGCAGATCGAAAAGGCGCTCGACATGCTTGCTGCTTCCAGCAAGCCACTGATCGTTGCCGGCGGAGGCATCATCAACGCCGACGCTTCGGATCTGCTGATCGAGTTTGCCGAGCTCACCGGTGTGCCGGTGATCCCCACCCTGATGGGCTGGGGCACCATTCCCGACGATCACCCCCTGATGGCCGGCATGTGCGGACTGCAAACCAGCCACCGCTACGGCAACGCCACCATGCTGGCCAGCGACTTCGTCATCGGTATCGGCAACCGCTGGGCCAATCGCCATACCGGTTCGCCCGAGGTGTATTGCAAAGGCCGCACCTTTGTACACGTCGATATCGAGCCGACACAGATTGGCCGGGTGTTCAATCCGGACTTTGGCATTGTCAGCGACGCCAAAGCCGCACTGGAACTGCTGGTGCAAGTCGCCCGCGAACGCAAGGCTGCCAAGAGCCTGCCTGACTATCGCAGCTGGGCCGCCCGCTGTGCTGAGCGAAAAAAGCTCATGCACCGCAAGTCCCACTTTACCGAGATGCCCATCAAGCCGATGCGTGTTTACGAGGAAATGAACAAGGTATTTCCGCGCGACACCATTTACGTAACAACCATTGGCCTGAGCCAGATTGCCGGCGCGCAGTTTCTCAATGTGTACGGACCACGCCAGTGGATCAACTGCGGCCAGGCGGGGCCGCTGGGCTGGACTATACCCGCGGCCCTCGGTGTAGTGGCAGCCGACCCGACACGTACCGTTGTCGGGCTGTCCGGCGACTATGACTTCCAGTTCCTGATGGAAGAGCTGGCCGTGGGTGCGCAGTTCAACCTGCCTTATGTGCAGGTGCTGGTCAACAACAGTTATCTGGGCCTGATCCGCCAGGCCCAGCGAGGTTTTGAGATGGACTACTGCGTGCAGCTGGCTTTCGAGAACCAGAACGTACCGGAAGGCGATGGTGATCTGCGCAGTTACGGTGTGGACCACCAGGCCGTGGTGCAAGGCCTGGGCTGCAAGTCATTGCGCGTGACCGACCCTGAAAAGATCAATGACGCCATGGTCGAAGCACAGGTGATGGCACGCAAATACCGGGTGCCGGTGGTTGTGGAAGTCATCCTCGAAAAGGTCACCAACATCGCCATGGGCACGGAAATCGACAAGGTCAACGAGTTTGAAGACATCGACTGCCGGCACCCCAAGGGCCGTGAAGGCCTGGAGCTGGCCGGCTTGCTTGAGTAAGCCCGTAACAACGGCCAACACCCCCACCAGCAGAGAAACCATGCCTAAATTTTCCGCCAATCTCAGCATGCTTTATACCGAGCATGCGTTCCTCGACCGCTTTGAACCAGCTGCGAAAGCTGGCTTCAAGGCGGTGGAGTTTCTGTTCCCCTACGCCTTCAGCGCCGCCGACATCAAGGCCAGGCTCAATCACAACGGTTTACAGCTGGTCCTGCACAACCTGCCCGCCGGCGATTGGGAGGCCGGTGAACGCGGTATTGCCTGCCACCCCGACCGCGTGGAAGAATTCCGTGCCGGTGTTGCCCAAGCCATCGCGTATGCCCATGTGCTCGGTGTGAGTCAACTCAACTGCCTGGCCGGCAAAACACCCGCAGGGGCCGGTGACGCCGTTCTGCGCAAAGCTTTTGTCGATAACCTGCGCTACGCAGCCAGCGAACTGAAAAAAGCCGGCCTCAAATTGCTGATCGAACCGATCAACACCTTTGATATTCCGGGCTTCTATTTGAACCGCACGACCCAGGCACTGGACATTCTGGACGAGGTCGGTGCCAACAACGCCTTCGTGCAGTACGACATTTACCACGCGCAGCGCATGGAAGGTGAAGTGGCGGCGACGATACAAAAACATCTGGCACGCATCGCTCACATCCAGCTGGCCGACAACCCCGGCCGCAACGAGCCGGGCACTGGCGAGATCAACTACGCATTTTTGTTCACGCATCTGGACCGCCTTGGCTATGGCGGCTGGATAGGTTGCGAGTACAAACCTGCCAGCACGACGGATGCCGGGCTGGGCTGGCGCCAGCGCCTGACAAGCTGACCCGCACCATCTCACAAGGACTCCGTTTACATGACCTCCAACACCCTGAAAATCGGCTTCGTCGGCCTCGGCATCATGGGCACGCCCATGGCCGGCCACCTGATCAAGGCCGGGCACCAGCTGTTTGTCCATACCCTCGGCAAGATGCCCGACACGATTGCCAGTGGCAGCGCCACGCAATGCGTGAATGCCCGCGGCGTGGCAGAGCGCGCGGACATCATCTTCATCATGGTGCCCGATACCCCTGACGTGGAGGCTGCGCTGTTCAGCGAAGGCGGTATCGCCGTCGGTCTGAAGGGTTCGTCCGCAGACGCAGGTGAACGCAAGGTTGTCGTCGACATGAGCTCCATCTCGCCCATAGCCACCAAAACCTTTGCGCAGAAAATCAACGCACTGGGCTGTGACTACCTCGACGCACCGGTTTCCGGCGGCGAAGTCGGCGCAAAAAATGCGACGCTGTCCATCATGGTCGGCGGCCCGCAAGCCGTGTTTGACCGCATCAAGCCGCTGTTTGAATTGATGGGAAAGAACATCACGCTGGTAGGCGGCAACGGTGATGGCCAGACCGCCAAGGTGGCCAACCAGATCATCGTGGCGCTCAACATCGAAGCTGTGGCCGAGGCGCTGCTGTTTGCCGCCCGCGCCGGCGCTGACCCCGCGCGTGTACGCCAGGCCTTGATGGGCGGCTTCGCGTCATCGAAGATTCTGGAGGTGCATGGTGAACGCATGGTCAAGCGCACGTTTGATCCGGGTTTTCGCATCGAACTGCACCAGAAGGACTTGAACCTGGCGCTCTCCACCGCGCGCCTGCTCGGCGTCTCGCTGCCCAACACGGCCACCGCGCAGGAGCTGTTCAATTCCTGCGTCGCACACGGTGGCAAAACCTGGGACCACTCTGCCATGGTGCGCGCACTGGAGAAACTGGCCAACTTCGAGATCGGCCAGCAAGTCGGGTGATCGTTGCCGGAACGCGCTGCACAAGCGTGGATCCGGCGTCTTTGCGTTGCGTCCGTTTGCACCGGGAATTAACCGTCCCCAAAGTCGCTCCGCACCGCTCATGCAGCCGGCATTGGGCCTGTTATTGGTCCAGCCGAAGAAAAAAGTCTCGTGCGGCCGGATCGCATTCCGTGATGGAACTGCCGAAAAAACTCCAGCCTCCATTTCTCACCCCCACTTGTTCGGGATTGGCGTCCGCACGCAGGCGCGCCGGAAAGTCACTGCACTCTTACCCACCTGCGTGAACCACAACCCTTCGCGCCTGGCATTATTCATATATAACTCATAGGTAATCATTTATATGAAATACTTTAACTATCATTAATCATTCATTCTTTCTACAGTTGTCTTAAGCCCGGTGCATCGCGCATCGAAAAGTGCCCCAGAGCATCCACCCATCAAAGGAGACCTCCATGCTCAACACCTCGCTTGACAACACGGCCGCCGACCGGACCGATCAGACCCGCCACGCCTACAACGCCGCATTCGAAGAGCTCGGCTTGACCTGGCACTGGGATGCCCCCACTTATGCCCGATTGCAGGCACAAGGCCAGGATGCCGTGCGTACCTATCTGGAAACCGAGCAGGCGCATCTGCTGCGAGCCTACGAAGCAGATTTCCTGGTTGAGGCCATCGAAGCGGCCAAGGCCCGCTGCCATGCCAGCATGGTCGCCAGCCGGGCAAACCCGGCTCCTTATGCCGGCTGGTCCAGCCATTCACTCACGCCAGCCAATAGCCGGCCAAAAAACACCACGCCAGCACCCCGGTTCACGCCGAGTGCGCTGTACACGTGAAGGGCCGGAATGTCTAACCGTTGGCTACGTTTCAGGGAAGGCAATTCAACCGGCTTCGGAACTCTCGAGGGAGAGAGCATCCGGGTTTGCCAGGGCAACATGTTCTCCGGTGCGACACCCACAGACCGAGCGTTGCCCCTGGCCAGCGTCGAACTCTTGATGCCGGTACGGCCTAGCAAAGTCATCGCGATGTGGAACAACTTCCACGCCCTGGGTCAAAAACTCAACCTGGCTGTGCCAGCCGAGCCGCTCTACCTGATCAAGGCGCCGAACTCCTACCTGGATCCAAACGGAACCATCCTCAAGCCCCCATGCAATGGCAAAGTAGTTTTTGAAGGCGAACTGGGCATCGTGATCGGCAAAACATGCAAGCAGGTTCCCGAGCACGATGCGATGGATCATGTGTTCGGCTACACCTGCGCCAACGACGTAACGGTCGCCGACATACTGAACCGTGATGCCTCGTTTGCCCAGTGGGTTCGCGCCAAGGGGCTGGATACCTTCTGCCCCTTCGGTCCCGTCGTGGCCACAGGTCTTGATCCGGACAAACTGGTAGTTAAAACCATCCTCAACGGCGAGATCCGCCAGGACTATCCCATCAGCGACATGCGCTTTTCAGTGAAGCAGCTGGTGAGCTTGATATCCCAGGACATGACACTCCATGCAGGCGATATCATCCTGTGCGGTACGTCAATCGGCGTGGGATCCATGAAACCGGGAAGCACGGTCGAGGTGGAGATTGCCGGTATCGGCAGGCTCAGCAACCGATTCGAATAACGTTTTTACCAGGAGTACGGGTGTGAAGATTGCGATCATTGGGGCCGGGGCCATCGGCGGTTATGTGGGTGTGAAATTGGCTTTGGCCGGTGAGGACGTGACCTTCATCGTACGGGGCGCCAACCTGGATGCTATTCGTAAAAAGGGCATGAAGCTCATCATGCACAATGGCACCGAACACGTTGCGGAAAATGTCAAGGCGACCAACAACTACACAGAAGCCGGCCCGCAGGATCTGGTGATCCTGGCCATGAAGGCACATCAGGTAGAGGCTGTAGCCAACGATCTTCCCAAGCTGTTTGGGCGTGACACTACAGTTGTCACCATGCAAAACGGCATCCCCTACTGGTACTTCCATAACCATGGTGGCCCGTTTGAAGGAGGCCAGATCCATAGCGTGGATCCCAGCGGTACGCTGTCAAAAATGATCCCTCCGCAGCGCGTCATCGGCTGTGTCGTCTACCCGGCCTCTGAACTTGTGGCGCCAGGTGTCGTGAAACATATCGAAGGCGACCGCTTTCCGGTCGGCGAGCTTGACGGCTCAATCAGCGAACGTGTCACGCGAATTTCAGAATGTTTTGGCAACGCGGGGTTCAAGGCGCCCGTTCTGGACAACATCCGATCGGAGATCTGGCTCAAGCTTTGGGGCAATCTCACTTTCAACCCCATCAGCAGTCTGGCCCATTCCACACTGGTGGACATCTGCCAGTATCCGCTGACACGCGAACTGGCCGCCAGCATGATGCGCGAGGCCCAGGAAGTGGCTCACAAACTGGGCATCGAGTTCCGCGTCACGCTGGACAAGCGCATCGCCGGCGCGGAGAAAGTGGGCAAGCACAAAACATCCATGCTGCAGGACATCGAAGCCGGTCGAGCCCCGGAAATCGACGCCCTGGTGGGTTCGGTAGTCGAACTGGGACGCCTTACGCAAACACCAACACCGCACATCGACACGGTGTACGCTCTCGTCAAATTGCTCGCAAAAACCATGGACGAAGAGCGCGGACAGGTGCGCCTTCAGCTCGCGGCCTGATTGCCCGATAAACGGCCGGGCTTGGGGCCTGACATCGACAGGACTGTGCCAGCCAATCAGGCCTCATCCAATTGCTGCGGCGCACAACGGTTTTCTTGTTGCCGCGACCTGCGGCAAGCCCCAGAAAACGATCCAACTCAAGGTCCAAAGGCCAACGATTTCTTCATAGCCTCAACCGCCGCGTCCGAAGGAGTGTCGAAATCGAACTTGGCCCCAAGGTCCAACGCCTTTAACAGAAGCGGGTTTGCGTTCTTGAGGGAGTCGAACAGAGTAGCCGCTTTTTTAGTCACATCTGCTGGAGCACTAGGGTGAACGTACAGCCCGTAGCCCCAACTCGCGTTGGCGGTCGGCACAATGACCAGTTGCGCCATATGGATGCGCTCATCGGTACCGTGGTGGCTTTTCATGGTGGCAGCCTGTGCGCTCTGTAGCCGGGTAATCAGGCCGGCCCACCGATCCGCTTGCCAATGAAATGCCGCTTTGGTCGGCAAGTAGCTTTGCCCCAGCCCTTGTTGAGGCAATATTTCGACCACCGTGCCGCAAAAATTCTCGGCTTTTACGAGCGATGTGGTCACACCGCTTTTCATGCCAAAGCAACTGGTCGTCTTGAGCTTGGCGAGCACTTTGGCTTGATCAGCGGGAGGGAGCGTCTTCAACTCGACCGGTTTGCCGTCCTTGACCGTTCCGATGTCAGCCAGAATCAGTACAGCCGACTGGATCGGGTCCATGTTGACAGCCACCGGCTTATAGCCTGAGGCAAGACCGACCACGGGGTTGCCATAGACCCAGCATGGTGGAGCCGGTTTCTTGACAGCTGTCAAAACATCCTGCGTCTCCCGGATGTTGAGCACCGGCGTGACCGACAGCCCCGTGGGGCGGATAAAGTCAACGAGTTCTTTCAGGGCACTTTCGGTTTGCGAGGCTCCCTCGCCACGGATCACTTGCGGATTAAGGTAAAGACCGCCCTCGCACTGCTGCGCCTGCGCGGTCAAACCAAAAAAAAACAAAGCCATCAGCAACAATGAGTTTTTCATGGCTATTACCTTTCAAAACATTTTTGTGTTCCAGTCATCGCCACGGAACGAAGCGCCAGCCCTTTTGAAATTCATGGTATCGGCGATGTGACACTTTCCTCCTAGGGAGATACGCTATCAAGCGCCCGCCATGGAGCAAAACAGCTCGGGAGAAACCCTAGAGGGCATCGAAAATCCCACAAACTTGACCCCTGTCAAGAGTTTTTCGTCCACTTGGTAAGACCATACGCGTGCAATATGCTCCGGCCAGGGAATCAGTAAAGAAGTTCCAAGCCCAAACAGAGTTACCCAATACAGGAGACAACGTGATGAAAACCAGATTTGCGAGCATCAGGAATAAATTGACTGCAGCAGGGACATGCGCCATCGCAGCAGCGGCGCTTATGGCCTTCCCGGCCCATGCAGCCTGGGAGCCAACCAAGCCAGTGGAGTTCGTGGTCCCTGCGGGTACCGGCGGCGGGGCCGATCAGATGGCCCGACTGATGCAAGGTATCGTCATCAAGCACAAGCTGATGAAAGAGCCACTGATCGTCGTCAACAAATCCGGCGGCGCAGGCGCAGAAGGTTTTCTTGAAGTCAAGGGCGCCAAAGGTGATCCACACAAGATCATCATCACGCTGTCCAACCTCTTCACCACGCCGCTGGCGACCGGTGTTCCGTTCAACTGGCGCGACATGACGCCCGTATCCATGATGGCGCTCGACCAGTTCGTGCTGTGGGTCAATGCAGAAAACCCCGCAAAGACCGCCAAGGACTACCTGGCAGCCGTGAAAACCGCAGGCCCCAGCAAAATCAAGATGGGCGGTACCGGCTCCAAGCAGGAAGACCAGATCATCACCGTCGGTATTGAGCAAGCTACAGGCACCAAATTCATCTATGTCCCCTTCAAGGGCGGCGGTGAGGTCGCTGTGCAGCTCGTTGGCAAACACATCGACTCTTCCGTCAACAACCCGATCGAGGCTGTTGCCCAGTGGCGCGCCAATCAGCTTCGGGCTCTGTGCGTCTTCGACGACAAACGAATGACCTACAAGACCAAAGTCACCGACACCCTGTCATGGGCCGACATCCCGACGTGCAAGGAATCCGGTGTGCCCACCGACTACACCATGCTGCGCGGCATATTCATGGCGCCTGGCGTATCGAAAGACCAGCTCGAGTTCTATGTCAACCTGCTCAAGAAAGTACGCGACACCCCTGAGTGGAAAGACTACATGGAAAAAGGTGCGTTCAACCAGACATCGATGTCCGGCGACGAGTTCGGAAAATGGCTGGGCAGCGCAGAGCAGCGCCATCGCGAGTTGATGAAGGAAGCCGGCTTCATCGCGAAGTAACGATAAAGAAAACCCGTTCGCCGGGTTTTCCCCTGCGGGCTGGCCAAGCGCCAGCCCCACAATCAATCAAATTCGCCCTGGTGCAGGGCACTCAATCCAACGGAGTTGCTCATGGAGCCAAACCAAGAATCCGGCGCGGAAGTCCGCTCGGGCGTCGCGACCTATGTTGTTGAAGCGATCGTAGCCACCTGTATTGTCATCCTGGGTGGCGTGGTCATCCAGGGCAGTTGGGCACTGGGGTCCGGCTGGACCACCGATGGCCCCGGTTCAGGCTACTTCCCGTTTTACATCGGCATCATCCTGTGTATTTCAGGCATCGGCACCTTCTACCAAGCCGTGTTCGGCAAGAACAGGAATACCGAGGTATTTGTCGACGGCGAGCAACTCAAGCGGGTACTTGCCGTTTTGCTCCCCGCCATTGTTTATGTGCTGGCGGTCCAGTTTTTTGGCCTCTACGTGGCGTCCGCTGTATACATCGCGCTGTTCATGATCATCCTGGGGAAATTCTCCCCGATCAAGAGCGTGATCACCTCCTTCGTTGTGATTGCGCTGTTTTTCTTCATGTTCGAGGTCTGGTTCAAGGTTCCCTTGTTCAAAGGCCAGTTCGACTTGCTGAGCTTCCTCGGCTACTGAGTCCTCTATACCCGCATCGAGCCCACTGAACTTTTACCGGATATCGAAATGGAAGAACTAAACTCGCTTTTTCACGGATTCAGCGTCATCCTGACGCCGATGAACATCGTCCTGATGTTCGTGGGCATCATTCTGGGCGTGCTGATCGGCGTGCTGCCCGGCCTGGGCGGCGCCAACGGGGTGGCCATTTTGCTGCCGCTCACGTTCACGATGTCGCCCACTTCGGCCATCATCATGCTGTCCTGCATCTATTGGGGTGCGCTTTTTGGTGGTGCGATCACCTCCATCCTGTTCAACATACCGGGAGAGCCCTGGTCGGTAGCAACCACCTTTGACGGCTACCCGATGGCTCAACAAGGCAAGGCGGGCGCCGCACTGACAGCCGCGTTCACTTCATCTTTCGTCGGTGCCTTTGTTGCCGTCGTGATGATCACCTTTCTGGCACCCCTGGTGGCCAAGTTCGCACTCAAGTTCGGTCCACCTGAGTTCTTTGCGGTCTACCTTCTGACCTTCTGTAGTTTCGTGGGCATGGGCAAAGGCTCTCCGTTCAAGATCCTCGCGTCCATGACGCTCGGCTTTGCATTGGCATCCGTCGGCATGGACACCGTAACCGGCCAGCTGCGCCTGACCTTCGGGATCCCGGACCTTATGCGCGGCTTCGATTTCCTGATCGCGGTGATCGGCCTGTTCGGCATCGGCGAGATTCTTCTGTCCATGGAAGAAGGACTGGCGTTCTCCGGCAAAAGCGCCAAGATCGACCCCAAGGTCGTGCTCGAGACATGGAAAAAACTGCCGAAGTACTGGATGACGTCGGTTCGCAGTTCGCTGATCGGCATCTGGATGGGTATCACCCCTGGCGGCGCAACCCCGGCCTCATTCATGAGTTACGGCCTTGCCAAGAAAATGTCGAAAAACGGCTCGAAGTTCGGCACCGGCGAAATCGAAGGTGTCATTGCTCCCGAAACCGCAGCCCATGCCGCCGGCACCAGCGCCCTGCTGCCCATGCTGGCACTGGGAATTCCGGGTTCACCCACCGCAGCTGTGCTGCTGGGCGGCTTGCTCATCTGGGGCCTGCAGCCCGGGCCACTGCTGTTCGTTGAGCAAAAAGACTTCGTCTGGGGACTGATTGCCAGCATGTACCTGGGCAACCTTGTAGGACTGATCGTTGTGCTGACCACGGTCCCGCTGTTTGCCTCCATCCTGCGCATCCCGTTCTCAATCATTGCCCCCATCATTGTGGTCATCTGCGCCATCGGCGCCTACACCGTCCACAACGCCATGTTGGACATCTGGTTCATGATGCTGTTCGGCGTGGTCGGCTACCTCTTCAAGAAACTGGACTATCCACTCGCACCGCTGGTGCTGGCGCTGGTCCTTGGAGACAAGGCCGAAGACTCGTTCCGCCAAGCGATGCTCGTGTCGCAAGGCGAAATGTCCATCATGTGGTCTAACCCGCTGGTAGGCGGCATCACGACACTTGCCCTGGTTTTGCTGCTGTGGCCACTGATCTCCCGCCTTCTGGCCAAAATTCGCCCGCCCAAAAAGAGTGAATTTGCAGCGGAACAGCCTGTGGACTAAACATTCGAGCCCATAACAAAAAAGCCGGGTATATCACCCGGCTTTTTTTATTCCCGCTTCGGTTTTCTGTCAGATCTTGCCGCGCTGCTTGAGTCGACTCAGGGTTTCTGCTGACAGGTTCAGGTAGGACGCCAATTCTTTCTTGGGAATGCGGTCAAACAGTTCGGGATGCTTGCGCTGAAACCGCTTGACGCGGCCCGGTGCATCCAGCAGATGCAGCGTAATGGTATGGGCCATGATTTCGCTCATCAAGCGCATTACGTAATACTCGAAAGACTGCTTGATTTCGTGATGACGCTCCAGAAATGCCACCCACTCCTGCAGCGGCAGCTTTGCCACCCGGACCTTGGTCACGCAAACGGTGCTGTAAGGCGTGGGCGTACCGAGGCGCCATGCGGCATAGCTGGTTTCCATGTCTCGTTCGTCGGCAAAACGAAGAATCATCTCCTTGGCCTGCTCATTGGTTACCACCCGCTTCAGGATGCCTTCAAGGATGAAATATTGCTCCATTTCATGCACCCCCTGATGCAGGAGCGAGTCACCCTTCTGACCATCAACAATCACTAGATGCGGCTCCAGTTCAGCACTCTGCTCCGTCGTAATTCCCTTCAGAACTATGTTCTGTGCCAGCTGAACACGAATGACATTTCTATCTGGATGGTTTTGTATGGACAACATGGGTTGGGAGGGTGCGGAACTGACACGTTTGTGCGGTCCAAATACAGAGAAAGTTGACCTCGGTCAAGGGTGAAACCTGAATCAATTCCTATGATAACCCGACGATGCAAATGACCCTCGTGCATGCCGATGGACAGCCAGGCCTGCTCAATTTTTACCCAAGTCAAACGAAGAGACATTTCAAATGACAAAAGACACCCAATCCGGAGAGCAGACAGATGGATTTCACCTGCTGATCGACGCGCTCAAGCTCAATGGCATTGACACGATCTTCGGCTTGCCCGGTATTCCCATCACCGACCTGACGCGTAAGGCGCAGGCTGAGGGCATCCGCATGATTTCGTTCCGCCACGAGCAGCATGCCGGTAATGCCGCAGCTGCCGCGGGCTTCCTGACGCAAAAGCCCGGCATTTGCCTGACGGTGTCGGCGCCCGGTTTCCTCAACGGTCTCACAGCACTGGCGAACGCAACGACCAACTGCTTCCCGATGATCCTGATCAGCGGCTCGAGCGAGCGCGAGATTGTGGACCTTCAGCAGGGTGACTACGAAGAAATGGACCAGCTGGCAATTGCCAAGCCATTGTGCAAAGCAGCATTTCGCGTCCTCCACGCCGAAGACATTGGCGTCGGCATCGCGCGCGCCATCCGGTCGGCGCTGTCCGGCCGCCCTGGCGGCGTCTACCTCGACCTGCCGGCCAAACTGTTCGGGCAGACCATGGATGCAGCAGCCGGCAAAAAGTCGCTCATCAAGGTTGTGGACCCCGCTCCCCGCCAGATCCCGGCGCCCGATTCGGTCAAACGCGCGCTCGACCTGCTCAAAGGTGCCAAACGGCCACTGATCGTGTTGGGCAAAGGCGCAGCCTATGCGCAGTGCGATGCCGATATCCGTGCCCTGATCGAAAAAACCGGCATCCCCTACCTGCCGATGTCCATGGCCAAGGGCCTGTTGCCTGACACGCACACACAGTCGGCCTCTGCCACCCGCTCCCACGTACTGGCGGAAGCCGATGTTGTGATGCTGGTCGGCGCGCGCCTGAACTGGCTGCTGTCACATGGCAAAGGCAAGACCTGGGGCGGCCCGAACGCCGACACCCGGCAGTTCATCCAGATCGACATCTCGCCGACCGAGATGGACAGCAACGTACCGATCGCCGCACCGCTGGTCGGCGACATCGGCTCGTGCGTCTCGGCATTGCTGGAAGGTTTAGGCTCAAAGTGGGCAAAACCACCGGTCGAATGGACTCAAGGGATCAACGAACGCAAGGACAAGAATCTGTCCAAGATGGCGGCAACCCTGGCGCTGAACCCGCCGACGATGAACTTCCACAGCGCGCTGAATGTCATCCGCAATGCGGTTAAAGAGCGCCCCGATGCCATCGTTGTCAACGAAGGCGCGAATACGCTGGATTTCGCGCGCAGCATTATCGACATGTACGAACCGCGCAAACGCCTTGACGTCGGCACCTGGGGCATCATGGGCATCGGCATGGGCTTTGCCGTTGCCGCTGCCGTCACTACGGGTAAACCCGTAATCGCGATCGAAGGCGATAGCGCCTTCGGTTTCAGCGGAATGGAAGTCGAGACGATTTGCCGCTACAACCTCCCCGTCTGCGTTATCGTCTTCAACAACAACGGCATTTACAAGGGCACCGACGTGAATCCTCGCGGCGGCGATGTGGCGCCCACCGTTTTCGTCAAGAACGCACGCTACGAGATGATGATGCAGGCTTTCGGCGGGGTGGGCGTTTTGGCCAACACGCCGGCCGAATTGGCGAAGGCGCTGGACGAAGCCGTTAAATCTGGCAAGCCGACCCTGATCAACGCCATCATCGACGAAACCGCAGGAACCGAAAGTGGTCGAATCACCAGCCTGAATCCGCAGAGTGCTGCAGCAAAGAAGTAATCCAAAGCCATCCCAAGGAGAAATCAAAATGAGCAACAAACCACTCGCAGGCATCAAAATCATCGACTTCACCCACGTTCAGGCCGGTCCGGCCTGCACTCAGATGCTGGCCTGGTTCGGCGCTGACGTAATCAAGGTCGAGCGTCCTGGCTCTGGCGACGTTACCCGAAGCCAGTTGCGTGACATCGAAGGCGCTGACGCGCTGTATTTCACCATGCTCAACAGCAACAAGCGCGGACTGACGCTGGACACCAAAAAGCCCGAAGGCAAGGAAGTGTTGGAGAGGCTCATCAAGGAATCCGACGTGATGGTCGAGAATTTTGGTCCCGGCGCACTGGACCGTATGGGATTCACCTGGGAACACATCCAGTCACTCAACCCAAAAATGATTCTGGCATCCGTCAAGGGTTTCTCTGACGGCCACCACTACGAAGACCTGAAGGTTTACGAAAACGTGGCCCAGTGCGCAGGCGGCGCAGCGTCCACCACCGGCTACTGGAAAGGCGAGAACTCAGGCCCCACCATTTCGTCTGCCGCTTTGGGCGACAGCAATACCGGCATGCACCTGGCCATCGGTATTTTGACGGCTTATATCGGCCGCCAGAAGACTGGCAAGGGCCAAAAAGTCGCCGTGTCCATGCAGGACAGTGTGCTCAACCTGTGCCGCGTCAAAATGCGCGACCAGTTACGCCTGGACAACCTTGGCTACCTGGAAGAGTACCCGCAATACCCGCATGAAATGGAAGCTTTCAAAGACGGCGTGGTACCGCGCGGCGCCAATGCCGGCGGTGGCGGACAACCCGGCTGGATTTTGAAATGCAAGGGTTGGGAAACTGACCCCAACGCCTACATCTATTTCACGGTCCAGGGTCACGCCTGGGAGCCGATCTGCGACGCATTGGGCAAACCCGAGTGGAAAACCGACCCGGCCTACACCACGGCCAAAGCACGTCAGCCGCACATCATGGACATCTTCGCGACGATTGAAGCATTCATTGCCGACAAGACCAAGTTCGAAGCCGTGGACGTCTTCCGAAAATTTGATATTCCTTGCGCGCCCGTGTTGTCGATGAAGGAGTTGTTGCATGACAAATCCTTGCGCGCCAGTGGCTCCATCGTTGAAGTACCGCACAAGGTGCGCGGTAGCTACTTCACCGTGGGCAGCCCGATCAAGTTCTCTGACACCAAGCCCGAAGTAACGGCATCACCCCTGCTGGGCGAACACACCGATGAGGTTCTGGCCGAACTCGGCTACAGCAAAGACCAAATCGCGGCCATGCACACTGCAAAAGCAGTGTGAGCGCAATCTTGAAGTAGCGGTCTTGATGGCCCAGAAAGACGGCGTTCAGATTGAGCGCCGTTTTTTTTAAGGCCTCAGTCAGCTTGTTTTCCAGCAACAGGAGTGGACATATGCAAACAACAACCGACCTGAAACAGCTCGTGGAAGCTGTTGGCGATGCCATCGTAGCTTCCGATGCCGACGGTGCAATTGTCTTATGGAATCCTGCGGCCCGGCGGATGTTTGGCTTCACGGAAGAAGAGGCGCTGGGTAAATCGCTGGACATCATCATCCCGCAGCGCCAGCAGCAGCGCCACTGGGACGGCTATCACAAGACCATGGCGACCGGGCAAACGCGGTATGGCAACGATGTCCTTCGTGTGCCCGCAGTGCACAAGGACGGGCATGGATTGTCCATTGCCTTTACCGTCGCGCTGTTACATACCCCGGATAACAAGGTATCAGCGATCGTCGCGGTGATCCGCGATGAAACCGCCCGCTTTGCCGAAGAACGCAACCTGAAAAAGCGCCTGACGGAGCTTGAGATGCAGCTTGCCCCTCAGGTTAATACACCCTAACCCAAACCGTACAGGCACACCACTGGAGCAGTGATTAACATAGGGGTGAACCGGGCACACGATGTCTCGGCCATGGCTCAAACCATGCGTAAACACCCAATTTTTCAACTTCCCGGCAGGAACTTTCATGAGCAAAGCGTTAGACGGCGTTCGCATCCTTGACTTCACCCACGTCCAATCAGGGCCGACGTGCACCCAATTGCTGGCTTGGTTCGGCGCTGACGTCATCAAGGTCGAGCGCGCAGGCGAAGGCGACGCGACGCGCGGGCAGTTGCGCGACATTCCCGGTGTGGACAGTCTGTACTTCACCATGCTCAACCATAACAAGCGCTCGATCACGCTGGACACCAAAAAGCCGAAAGGCAAAGAGGTTCTGGACACTTTGATCAAGGAATGCGACGTGCTGGTGGAGAACTTTGCGCCTGGCGCGCTCGACCGCATGGGCATCACCTGGGAACACATCCAGAAGCTCAATCCCCGGATGATCGTCGCCTCGGTGAAAGGTTTCGGCCCCGGCCGCTACGAAGATTGCAAGGTTTATGAAAACGTTGCACAGTGTGCCGGCGGTTCAGCCTCTACTTCCGGCTTCGACGATGGCCCACCCATGGTCACCGGCGCACAAATTGGTGACAGCGGAACCGGCCTGCACCTTGCCCTGGGCATCGTCGCAGCCCTCTATCAACGCAACACCACGGGGCGTGGCCAGAAAGTGCTGGCGCCCATGCAGGATGCCGTGCTGAACCTGTGCCGGGTCAAACTGCGCGACCAGCAGCGCCTGGAGCGCACAGGCACCATGCATGAGTACCCGCAGTACCCCGACGGCAAGTTCGGCGAAGCCGTGCCGCGCGCAGGCAATGCGTCCGGCGGCGGCCAGCCGGGCTCCATCCTGAAATGCAAGGGCTGGGAGACCGACCCCAACGCGTATATCTACTTCATCACCCAGGGCGCCGTGTGGCCAGCCGTGTGCAAGGTGATCGGCGAAGAAGGCTGGATTGACGACGAAGCTTTCGCGACGCCGGCGGCCCGGCTACTGCATTTGAAGCCCATCTTCGCGCGCATCGAGAAATGGACCATGACCAAGACCAAGTTCGAGGCCATGGAGATTCTGAACAAGTACGACATTCCCTGCGGCCCCATCCTGTCGATGAAGGAGATCTCGGAAGAACCCGGGCTCCGCGAAACGGGCACCATTGTTGAAGTCGATCACCCCACCCGCGGCAAGTACCTGACCGTGGGCAATCCGATCAAGATGTCGGACAGCGCCACAGAAGTCACGCGCTCACCCCTGCTAGGCGAACACACCGACGAGGTATTGACGCAATTAGGCTACGGCGCCGACTACATCGCCGAATTACGAGCCGAACGCGTCATCTAGGTCGGGCACCCCCAACGCCACCCACGCCAGCCATACAGCGAGCCCACACGCTTCATGAACCACCCCATCATTCCCATCGCCGTCATCGACGCCTCCAAGCAGCGAAAGCGTCAAGCACCCAAGGGGCGCCGCGTCGACCCGCACTCGCTGGCCGAAGTGCAGAGCCTGCTGGGCACCGAGTCGCGTCAGCCGGACCTGCTGATCGAACATCTGCACAAGATTCAGGATAAGTTCGGTCATCTGTCGGCCGCCCATCTGGCCGCACTGGCTCAGGAGATGAGGCTGGCGCAGACCGAGGTCTATGAGGTGGCAACCTTCTATCACCACTTCGACGTGGTCAAGGAGGGCGAAGCCGCTCCAGCCGCACTCACGGTGCGGGTCTGCGATGGCCTTTCTTGCGAGATGGCAGGCGCCAAGGACCTGCTGGCCAAGCTCCCTGCCCTGCTCGGCCGCGAAGTCCGGGTCATTGCCGCGCCTTGCATAGGCCGCTGCGAGCAGGCACCAGCAGTTGTGGTGGGACAAAACCCGGTACCCAATGCCAGCTGCGAAACCGTAATGGCGACCGTCGCAGCAGCAGCTGTGCAGCACGTTCCTGACGGCTTTATCGACCTGCCCACTTACCAGGCAGCCGGTGGTTACGCCTTGCTCAAGCACTGCATCTCAGGCGAACGCGATGTCGAGTCGGTTCTCAAGACCATGGAAGACTCCGGCCTTCGTGGACTGGGTGGCGCCGGCTTTCCTTCAGGCCGCAAGTGGCGCATCGTGCGTGCTGAAAAAGGCCCGCGCCTGATGGCGGTGAACATCGACGAAGGCGAGCCTGGCACTTTCAAGGACCGCGTCTACCTGGAGCGAGACCCGCACCGCTTCCTCGAAGGCATGCTGATTGCCGCCTGGGCCGTCGGCATCGAGAAGATCTACGTTTACTTGCGTGACGAGTACCACGGCTGCCGCAACATGCTGGAGGCCGAACTGGCCAGGTTGCGGCTAGACCCACTGATGGCCGGCATGCCGGAAATCGAACTGCGCCGCGGCGCAGGCGCTTATATCTGCGGTGAAGAGTCGGCCATGATCGAGTCCATCGAAGGTAAACGCGGCATGCCCCGGTTGCGTCCGCCCTATGTAGCGCAGGTAGGCCTGTTTGGCCGGCCGACGCTTGAGCACAACTTCGAGACGCTGTACTGGGTGCGCGACATCCTGGAAAAAGGCGGCGAGTGGTTCGCTTCGCACGGCCGCAATGGCCGCAAAGGCTTGCGCTCGTTCTCTGTGTCCGGACGGGTAAAGGAGCCTGGCGTCAAGCTGGCACCGGCCGGCATCACCATCCAGGAGCTGATCGACGAATACTGCGGCGGCATGCTGGACGGCCAGAAGTTTTATGCTTACCTGCCCGGCGGTGCTTCAGGCGGCATCCTGCCCGCCACGATGAACACCATCCCGCTGGACTTCGACACGCTGCAGCCTTACGGCTGTTTCATCGGCTCGGCCGCCGTGATGATCCTGTCCGACAAGGACACGGCCACCGACGCGGCGCGCAACATGATGCGATTCTTCCACCACGAGTCCTGCGGCCAGTGCACGCCCTGCCGCGTCGGCACGGCGAAAGCGGCGCATCTTATGGAGCAGCCCAAGTGGGACCTCGCCCTGCTGGCAGACCTGTCCCTGGTCATGCGTGATGCATCGATCTGCGGCCTCGGCCAAGCGGCTCCCAATCCCATGGACTGCGTCATCAAGTACTTCCCACACGAGCTGGCTTGAGCACCGCGTCAACAAGACAAGAGGCACCACGATGAATGCAATTACCCGCCAGGAACTCGCCGAACTCGACGCACCGCTTGTGAGCTTCAGCCTCAACGGCCGCGAAGTCCAGGGCCGCGCCACCGAATCACTACTCCAGGTCGCCAAGCGCGAGGGCGTAGAGATCCCGCACCTGTGCTTCAAGGAAGGCATGGAAGCCGTCGGCAACTGCCGCTCCTGCATGGTCGAGATCAACGGTGAGCGCGTGCTCGCTCCCTCATGCTGCCGTGCGCCGGCAGCCGGCATGAAGGTCGTCACCGACAGCGAACGCGCCGTGGCCTCGCAAAAGCTGGTGCTCGAGCTGCTGCTGTCAGACATGCCCGAAAAGGAATACACCCGTAACAACGAGGTAGACCAATGGGCTGCCAAGATCGGCGTGGGCAAGCCCCGCTTTGAGGCGCGCCAGCAGGTGCGCCAGGATGTGTCGCACCCCGCCATCGCTGTGAACCTCGACGCCTGCATCCAGTGCACACGCTGCCTGCGCGCCTGCCGTGACGAACAGGTGAACGACGTGATCGGGCTGGCCTTCCGCGGCGACCAGGCCAAGATCGTCTTTGACATGGATGACCCGATGGGCATGTCCACCTGCGTGGCCTGCGGCGAATGCGTGCAGGCCTGCCCTACCGGAGCCCTGATGCCGGCGCGCGAAGCTGCCCTGACGGTACCCGACAAACAGGTCGAGTCGGTCTGCCCCTACTGCGGCGTGGGCTGCCAGCTGACCTACAACGTCAAGGACGACAAGATTCTTTTTGTGGAAGGCCGCGACGGCCCTGCCAACCACGAGCGCCTGTGCGTCAAGGGCCGCTACGGTTTTGACTATGCCCACCACCCGCACCGCCTGACCAAGCCGCTGATCCGCCGCGAAGGCATGCCGAAAACCGGCGACTTCACGATGGACCCGGACCGCGTGATGGACGTCTTCCGCGAAGCGAGCTGGGAAGAAGCGCTGGAGTTCGCTGGCGGCAAGCTGGCAGCCATCCGCGACCAGCATGGCAAGAAATCGCTGGCCGGCTTTGGCTCTGCCAAGGGCAGCAACGAGGAAGCCTACCTGTTCCAGAAGCTGGTGCGCACCGGTTTCGGCAGCAACAATGTGGACCACTGCACGCGCCTGTGCCATGCGTCCTCGGTCGTCGCCCTGCTGGAAGGCATTGGTTCTGGCGCCGTCTCCAACCCCGTCATGGATGTCACCAAGGCCGACGTCGTTGTGATCATCGGCGCCAACCCGACGGTGAACCACCCGGTGGCCGCCACCTGGATCAAGAACGCCGTGAAAAACGGCACCAAGCTGATCGTGATGGATCCGCGCCGCTCGGACCTGACCCGCGTGGCGCACCGCCACCTGCAGTTCAAGCCCGATACCGATGTGCCCATGCTCAACGCGATGATGAATGTCATCGTGACCGAGGGCCTGGTGGACCAGGCGTTCATCGACAGCCGCACCATCGGCTACGAAGAACTGCGCAAGAACGTTGAGGGCTACACACCCGAGCTGATGGCGCCGATCTGCGGCATCGACGCCGACACGCTGCGTTATGTGGCCCGGCTGTTCGCCACTTCCAAAGGCTCGATGATCCTGTGGGGCATGGGTGTGTCGCAGCACGTGCACGGCACCGACAACGCGCGTTGCCTGATCGCCCTTTCGCTGATGACCGGCCAGATCGGCCGTCCCGGTACCGGCCTGCATCCCCTGCGCGGCCAGAACAACGTGCAGGGCGCGTCCGACGCGGGCCTGATCCCCATGATGCTGCCAGACTACCAGCATGTGTCCAAGCCCGAGGTCCGAGCCAGTTTCGAGAAGGCCTGGAAGCTGGCCCCCGGCACCCTGGACGACCAGGTCGGCCTGACGGTGGTCGAAGTGATGCACGCCATCAAAAAAGGCGGCATCAAGGGGATGTATGTGCAAGGCGAGAACCCGGCCATGTCCGACCCGGACGCCAACCACGCGCGAGAAGCTCTGGCGGCGCTCGATCACCTCGTGGTGCAGGACATCTTCCTGACCGAAACGGCCTATCTGGCGGACGTGATTTTGCCGGCCAGCGCCTTCCCGGAAAAAGACGGCAGCTTTACCAACACCGACCGCCTCGTGCAGATGGGCCGCAAGGCGATCAACCCGCCCGGCGATGCACGCCAGGACCTCTGGATCATTACGCAGATCGCCAACCGCATGGGTTGCGGCTGGCACTACAACCATGTCAGCGAAGTCTTCGACGAGATGCGCCACACCATGCCCAGCATCGGCGGCATCACCTGGGAGCGGCTTGACCGCGAGCATTCGGTCACCTACCCCTGCATGAAGGAAGGCGATCCCGGCCAGTCGGTGGTGTTCGTGGACGACTTTCCCCGCGAAGGCGGCCGCGCGAAGTTCGTGCCGGCCGACATCATCCCGGCCGACGAGCGCCCGGACACCGAATATCCGATGGTGCTGATCACCGGGCGCCAGCTGGAGCATTGGCACACCGGCAGCATGACACGGCGCGCGACGGTGCTCGATGCGATCGAGCCGGATCCGGTTGCGTTGGTGCACCCCCTGGATCTTGCGGCCTTGGGCGGCAAACCGGGCGATGTCGTGACCATCGAGTCACGCCGCGGCAAGGTGGAGCTGTATGCCCGCGCCGACGAAAGCTCGCCACGCGGCGCGGTTTTTGTACCTTTCTGTTACTACGAGGCAGCCATCAACAAGCTGACCAACGCCGCGCTGGACCCGTTTGCGAAGATCCCGGAGTTCAAATACTGCGCGATCCGCGTGTCGCTGGGCGGCGTGCCACCCGAGCAGGATAGCTACGGCGGTGGGCAAGCGCTGAAGAACTCGATCGCTCTTGCAGGGTTCTGAGTATTTTTGGCAGCAATGAGAAGCAGGGCATGAGCGGCCCGCCTCTGCTGCTCAAAGACAGCGCGTGAGTGCTATTAAATTTATAGCTGCTTACGCCCTTGCTTATTGGGGTTGAGGCCGATTTTTCCAATAGTTCATCCAGCGCCCCCGCTGCAAACCTCTGCGCCCGGCGGTAGAGCACCTGGATTGCAAGCGCCCTGCGTCTACGCTTGCGCAGGCGCCGGCATCACCACCACCCCATCCTCGTCGGCGTAGAGCCAGTCGCCCGGCCGCACCCAGACGCCCTGTATCTGCACAGCGATATCACGCAGGCCCGCCTGGCGCCTTTCCGTGGGCAGCGGCATGCTTGCCAGGGCGCGGATGCCGGTCTGGCATTGCGCCAGCTCCGCCACATCGCGCACGCAACCGTCAATCAGCACCCCTGCCCAGCCGTTTTTGGCGGCGGCGGCGCCCAGATTGCCGCCCAGTAGCGCGCGGCGCAGCGAGGCGCCCCCGTCCACCACCAGCACGCGCGCCTCGCCGGGCGACTCCACCGCCGCCTTGACCGGCGAGTTGTCCTCAAAACACTGAACGGTGACCACAGGCCCGCTGAACTTCTGGTGGCCGCCATAGCTTCTGAAAACCGGCGGAAGCACCCTGAAGCGGCCCGAGGTGTCGCCTTTGTGGAGGTCGCAGAGATCGCAGGTGGCGAAGGAGGCGAAGGAGGCGAAGGAGGCGAGATTGTCCTGGCTCATTTTCCGGTGACTTTCTTGATGACGGGTTTGATGTCTTCGCGCCGGGCGGGCAAGACCACCGCATTCTCGCGGGGGGCGTTCAGCACGATGGAGGTCGAGGTCTCGGTGAGGATGCAGAATTTGGTCACCACCGCATCCAGGTGTGCCACGTCGATCACTGCGATTTCCAGCACCCAGCTGTCCTCGCCGGTGACGTTGTAGGCATTGATCACTTCGGGCGTCTGCTCGATCAGCTTGACCACCCGGGCGTACTCGACCCGCCCTACCCGCGCGATAGCGCGTATGCCGTAACCCAGCCGCCCTAGGTCAACCTCGGCCCGGTAACCTTTGATCACGCCGCCCAGTTCGAGCTTGCGCACACGCTCCGTGACTGCCGGCTGGCTCAGGTGAACACGGCGGCCCAGCTCGGCCATGGTGATCCGCGCATCGCGCTGCAGTTCGCCGAGGATGCGGCTGTCGTAATGGTCCCATTCGGTGGTTTCGGTCATGTCGCTTTTCAAGCTTTAAATTTAAAGGCCAGCTGCAGTTTTGCCGTTAGTTTTGCATAGTCTGAAGGCGTTTGGCAACCTACCATGCAGGCATGACCTCCGCACTCATTTCATCCCCCGCCACCGGCAAAGCGCCGGCGCTTTTGATCCCTGCCCTGCTCGCCTGTTACCTGGTGTGGGGCTCCACTTACCTGGCAATCCGCTTTGCCCTGATCAGTTTTCCGCCTTTCTTCCAGATGGGCACGCGTTTCCTGGCGGCCGGCCTTCTGATGATGGCTTGGGTGCTGGTACGCGGGCACAAGCTGCCCAGCTGGCGCGAGTGGGCCAACGCCGCCGTCATCGGCACCCTGATGCTGGGCGGCGGGATGGGGCTGACAGCATCGGCTGAAGTTCACATCGGCTCCGGACTGATCGCCACCTTCATCGCGGTGGTTCCCATGATGGTGTCGGCCTGGGGCCTCCTGCTGGGCCAGCGGCCCAGCAGGCTGGAGTTCCTGGGCATGGTGGTGGGGCTGGCAGGTGTGCTGATGCTGGTGCAAGGCGCCAGCTTTAGCGCTGCTCCGGTCGGCATGGCGTGCATTGCGGGGGCGACCTTGCTGTGGTCACTCGGCTCGGTGCTGTCCACCACCCGGCTGCCGCTGGCGAATGGCCCCGCGGGTTTTGCCAGCGAAATGTTGTGTGGCGGCGCGGTGTTGATGGCGATTTCTCTTGCATTGGGTGAGCACCGCGAAGCCGCTGCCAACTGGCCCGCGCAGCCTGAAGCCGTGCTTGCGTGGCTCTATCTCGTGGTGTTTGGCTCGCTCATCGCCTTCAGCGCCTACCTCTATTTGCTGGCCAATGCCTCGCCTGCAGTAGCCACGAGCTATGCCTTTGTGAACCCCTTGATCGCGATTTTTCTGGGTGCATTCTTCGCCGGAGAGCACGTCACTGGGGGCGAATGGGCCGCTTGCGGCGTGATTCTCATGGGCGTTTTCCTGATTTTCAGAGGTAAATCTGCAACATCCAGGCGCAAATAAAGTGCGTTTGCACTAGGAAACTGCGTTTTTCTCCAGTAGCATCCGCATTGCCACAAGGAAGAGTAGTTATCCGTGTGGTGATTTATCAACTTCTAGAAGGAAAATCAATCATGGCAACTGCAAAAAAAGCACCGGCAAAAAAAGCGCCTGCTAAAAAGGCTGCTCCGGCAAAGAAAGTAGCTGCGAAGAAAGCAGCTCCTGCGAAGAAGGCTCCTGCGAAGAAAGCAGCTCCTGCAAAGAAGGTAGCCGCGAAGAAAGCAGCTCCCGCCAAGAAAGTTGCGGCCAAAAAGCCAGCAGCGAAAAAAGCGCCTGCCAAAAAGCGCACTCCCAATGCAGCGTTCATGAAGGCACTGACCTTGAGCCCGGCACTGGCAGCTGTGGTGGGCGACAAGCCTCTGCCACGTACCGAGATCGTCAGCAAGCTGTGGGTTTACATCAAATCCAAGGGCCTGCAGGACAAGGTCAACAAGCGCATGATCAACGCCGACGAAAAACTGCGTGCCGTTTTCGGCAAGGCGCAAGTGTCGATGTTCGAGATGGCTGGCCTGATCGGCAAGCACGTCAAGTAATCGGTTCTTACCGATATCAAAAGGCCGGTTTCTACCGGCCTTTTTTTATGCGCACGTGCTGCAGAGCCTATGTCATGCCCCCAAACCGCTGGCACGCTTCCTGCGTTACTCCGGCGCTCTTCCACCCGCTTCCATTAACGCCCAAAACAACCTGAAACGTCTGCTAATGCCATAGGGTTACTCGGTAGCCTGCCACCAACGGCACAGTCGAAAAACGACGCTATTGTTGCTAAGATAAAAAATTCCCTGCGGCACCGCCCGCACCAGACTTAACAAAACAAGACTCCATGTTGATGCCACTGCAGCTACTGCATTCAAAAACCGAGGCGGCGAAAAATTTCGCGCGCCCTGCCTGTCACCAGCGCGACGGTTTTTCCACAGCCCGCTCCAAGACCTGCCTTAGCATCCCGCGATAATGTTGCGCTTTATTTTTACCCGATTGAGCCTGATCATTCCCACCTTCCTGGGAATGACGCTGCTGGCCTTCTTCCTGATCCGAATGGTGCCGGGAGACCCGATTGAAACCATGGCGGGCGAACGCGGCATCGATCCGGTGCGCCACGCCCAATTGCTCAGGGAATTCGGCCTGGACAAGCCCGTTATGGTGCAGTACGGCATCTACATCGTCCGCGTGCTCAAGGGCGACCTCGGCAAGTCCCTCATCACACAGGAGCCCGTGCTGCGCGAGTTCCTCACGCTGTTTCCGGCCACCATCGAGCTGGCTGTCTGTGCCATTTTGTTTGCCTTGCTGATCGGTATCCCCGCCGGCATCCTGGCGGCGGTGAAACGAAACTCGATACTCGACCACGGCGTCATGGGGGTGTCCCTCACAGGGTATTCCATGCCGATTTTCTGGTGGGGGCTGCTGCTGATCCTGCTGTTCTCGGTGCAGCTCGGCTGGACACCCGTGTCGGGCCGGCTGTCGGTGCAGTACTTCATTGAGCCCACCACCGGCTTTCTGCTGATCGACTCGCTGCTGTCAGACGACAAGGGCGCGTTCTGGTCGGCCGCTTCCCACCTGATATTGCCCATGATCGTGCTGGGCACCAACCCGCTGGCAGTGATCGCACGCATGACGCGCTCGGCCATGCTGGAGGTGCTGGGCGAAGACTACATCCGCACCGCGCGCGCCAAAGGCCTTTCCAACCTGCGCGTGGTGGCCCTGCATGCACTGCGCAACGCGCTGATCCCGGTGGTCACCGTGATCGGCCTGCAGGTCGGCGTGCTGTTCACGGGCGCCATCCTCACTGAAACCATCTTTTCCTGGCCAGGCGTCGGCAAGTGGTTGATCGAAGCCATCAGCCGCCGCGACTACCCTGTGCTGCAGGGCGGCATTTTGCTGCTGGGCGCCATCGTCATGGCCGTCAACCTGCTGGTGGACATCACCTACGGCATCATTAACCCACGCATCAGGCACCAGCGATGAGCACGGCCACCTTGAAATCCGCCACCCCGAAACCGGGCACGCCCCCGGCGCCACCGCACCCTCTGCGCGAGTTCTGGAACTACTTCAGCGCCAACAACGGCGCCGTGATCGGCCTCGTCATTGTCATTGGCGTGTTGCTGATCGCGCTGTTCGCGCCGCTGCTGGCGCCGCACGCGCCCAATATCACCAACAATGCGGTGTTCCTCAAACCCCCAGCCTGGCAAACCGGCGGGTCATGGACTTACCCCCTGGGCACCGACGCCATCGGCCGGGACATCCTGACCAGGTTGATGTACGGCGCCCGCCTGTCGCTGGTCATCGGCCTGGCCGTGGTGGCACTGTCGGTGGTCGTCGGCACGGTGCTGGGCCTGCTGGCAGGCTTTTTCCGCGGCATCTTCGAGATCGCCGTGATGCGCCTCATGGACATCATCCTGACGCTGCCCAGCCTGCTGCTGGCCATCGTCATCGTAGCCATCCTCGGCCCCGGCCTGATGAACGCCATGCTGGCCGTGGCCATCGTCGTGCTGCCGCACTACGTGCGCATCACGCGCGCCGCCGTGATCGCCGAGACTTCGCGCGACTATGTGACGGCCGCGCGCATGAGCGGCGCCAGCCGCATCCGCCTGATGTTCAGCGAAATCCTGCCCAACTGCACGGCACCGCTGATCGTGCAAGCCTCGCTGGGTGTCTCGACCGCCATTCTCGACGCCGCCGCCCTGGGCTTCCTTGGTCTGGGCGCCCAGCCGCCCTCACCCGAATGGGGCACCATGCTGGCCGATGCCCGCGAATTTGTCTTGCGCGCCTGGTGGGTGGTCACCTTCCCCGGCCTCGCCATTTTGATCACTGTGCTGGCCTTCAATTTGCTCGGCGACGGACTGCGCGACGCGTTCGACCCGAAGTTAAAACGATGACCCCCGTTGCGGACTCACTTCGTGTAGCCGCCTCCCCCCCTTCCAGGGGGCGGCCACTGCGGCCCGGCAAAGCCGGTTCCGCGCGGCCACTGGCCATACCCTTGGACCGCCGCCAAAAGCAGCTTGTTGTCCAAATTTCCTCACTGTGAAAGGACCTAACCATGGCCCTTCTTGAAATCGAAAATCTTTCTGTTGAATTTCCCTCACAAAACGGCGTGATGCACGCCGTTGACGGCATCAGCCTGTCTCTGGAAGAAGGCGAAGTCCTCGGCATCGTGGGCGAGTCCGGCTCCGGCAAAAGCGTCACCATGATGGCCTTGATGGGCCTGGTGGCCTACCCCGGCCGCGTGAAAGCCGACAAACTGCGGTTTGCCGGCCACGACCTACTCAAGCTCTCGCAAGGCGAGCGCAACAAGCTCATCGGCAAAGACGTGGCGATGATCTTCCAGGAGCCCACGACCAGCCTGAACCCCTGCTTCACCGTCGGCTTCCAGATCACCGAAACCCTGCGTCTGCACCTGGGCATGGATAAAAAGGCCGCCACACGCAAGGCCATCGAACTGCTTGAGCAGGTCGGCATCAATTCACCCGAAAGCCGCCTGAAGGCCTATCCGCACCAACTATCGGGCGGCATGAACCAGCGCGTGATGATTGCCATGGCGATTGCCTGCAACCCGCGCCTGCTGATCGCCGACGAACCCACCACGGCGCTCGACGTGACCATCCAGGCGCAAATCCTGGACCTGCTGCGCAGCCTGCAAAAGGAGCGCGGCATGGCCCTGGTGCTGATCACACACAACATGGGCGTGGTGTCCGAAATGGCGCAGCGCATCGCGGTGATGTACGCCGGCCAGATCATGGAAGAGCAAAGCGCACACGCCCTCTTCAACACGCCCCAGCACCCCTACACCGAAGCCCTGCTGTCGGCCCTGCCTGAGCGCAGCGACGGCAGCTCCCGCCTGGCGACCATTCCCGGCATGGTGCCCGGCCTTTACGATCGCCCGGCTGGCTGCCTGTTCGCCCCGCGCTGCGCCTATGCCACCGAACATTCCCGCAACGAGCGTCCACTGCTGCGCGCCTGGAAAGACGGCATGGTGCGCTGCCACTACCCGCTGGGTGATCCCAGCCGCGAGGCCAACATCGAACGCGACACCCCGGTGATGGAGGCCGCGCAATGAGCACCGTCGCCATCACCCCCAATGCTGTGCCGTCAGGCCCTGTCGTCGAAGCCAAAAACCTCAAGCAGGTCTATGAAATCCGCCGCGGTTTCATGCGCAAGTCCGACCATCTGCAGGCCGTCGGCGGCGTTTCCTTCTCGGTCCACGCCGGCAAGACGCTAGCCGTTGTCGGCGAATCGGGCTGCGGCAAATCCACGCTGGCCCGCATGGTCTCGCTGATCGAAACCCCCACCGGCGGCGAATTGCGCATCACCGGCATCGACGCCGTCGGCTCCCCCGAAAAGCGCGTGGGCCTGCGCAAGGCCGTGCAGCTGGTGTTCCAGAACCCTTACGGCTCACTCAACCCGCGCAAGAAAATCGGCGCCATCCTTGAAGCGCCGCTTGAAATCAACACCACCCTGAACGCTGCGGAGCGCGCCGAAAAGGCACGCGCCATGCTGGCCATGGTGGGCCTGCGCCCAGAGCACTATGACCGCTATCCTCACATGTTTTCAGGCGGCCAGCGCCAGCGCATCGCCATCGCACGTGCGCTGATGCTCAACCCCACCGTGGTGGTGGCCGACGAGCCCGTTTCGGCGCTGGACGTCTCCATCCAGGCCCAAGTGCTCAACCTGCTGGCCGACCTGCAGCAGTCCATGGGCCTGGCCTACCTGTTCATCTCGCACGACCTGGGCGTGGTGCGCCACATCGCCCACGACGTGCTGGTGATGTACCTGGGCCACGCAGTCGAGCAAGGCGAAAAGAACGCCCTGTTCAACCGCCCCCTGCACCCCTACACCCAGGCCCTGCTGGCGTCTACGCCGGGCCTTGCCGGCACAGGCGTCAAGCAGCGCATCGTGCTCAAGGGCGAGCTGCCCTCGCCGCTGAACCCGCCCACCGGTTGCGTGTTTTCCACCCGCTGCCCCCACGTCACCGACCGTTGCCGCGCCGAAAGGCCGCAGCTGCGTGAAGTTGCAGAGCGGCAGGTTGCGTGCCACTATGCTGAAAACTTTCTCACTGCGTGACCTGAAACCATGCGCTCAAGCACCGGTTTCAGGCCACGTTTTTCAATGACCAGGGCGCACAACGTCACAAATGTTGTGCAATCTGGCCGCAAGCCCCGCTGCAAAAGCAGCATTAACCTCCAAAGGGATCGTCAAATGATTCAGACCAAACCAAGTGCAAGCCCCCGCGCAAGCAAGTTGCGCCCGGTCCAGCGCGCATTGCTGTGCGCTGTTGCCCTGCCAGCGCTGCTGGCACTTTCACCCGTCTCCGCGAAGACGCTGGTGTTCTGCTCTGAAGGCAGCCCCGAAAACTTCTACCCTGGCGTAAACACCACGGGTACCTCGTTCGATGCCAACGAACCCGTCTACAACCGCCTCGTCGAATTCGAATATGGCGGCACCAAGGTCGTTCCCGGCCTGGCCGAAAAATGGGATATTTCCGCCGACGGCAAGGAATACACCTTCCACCTGCGCAAGGGCGTGAAATGGCATGCCAGCAACAAGGCCTTCAAGCCAACGCGCGACTTCAACGCCGACGACGTGCTGTTCATGTTCGAACGCCAGTGGAAAGAAGACAACGCCTTCTTCAAGGTCACCAGCCCCAACCACTCCTACTTCAGCGACATGGGCATGCCCAAGCTGCTGAAATCGGTGGAAAAGGTCAACGACTACACCGTCAAGATCACGCTGGACAAGCCTGAAGCACCGTTCCTCGCCAACCTGGCCATGCCTTACGCTGCCGTGCAGTCCAAGGAATACGCCGACGCCATGCTGAAAGCCGGCACGCCGGAAAAAATCGACCAGGACCCGGTCGGCACCGGCCCCTTCTACCTGGTGCAGTACCAGAAAGACGCGGTCATCCGTTACAAGGCCTTCCCACAGTACTGGGGCGGCAAAGCCAAGATCGACGACCTCGTGTACTCGATCACGCCTGACGCTTCGGTCCGCTGGGCCAAGCTGCAGAAGAACGAATGCCACGTCATGCCCTACCCCAATCCCGCCGACCTGGACGCAATCCGCAAGGATGCGAACGTGACGATCGTCGAGCAGGCTGGCCTGAACGTGGGCTACCTCGCCTACAACACGACCAAGAAGCCGTTTGACGACGTGCGCGTGCGCAAGGCCATCAACATGGCCATCAACAAGAAAGCCATTGTTGACGGTGTGTACCTGAGCACCGGTGTTGCCGCCAAGAACCCGATCCCGCCGACCATGGCCGCATACAACAACGCCGTCAAGGACGACGAATACAACCCCGAAGCCGCCAAGAAATTGCTGGCCCAAGCCGGCTTCCCCAACGGTTTCACCACCGACCTGTGGGCCATGCCTGTGCAGCGCCCGTACAACCCGAACGCCAAGCGCATTGCCGAGTTGATGCAGGCTGACCTGGTCAAGGTCGGCGTAACCGCCGAGATCAAGAGCTTCGAATGGGGCGAGTATCGCAAGCGCCTGCAGGCTGGCGAACACCAGATGGGCATGCTGGGCTGGACCGGCGACAACGGCGATCCTGACAACTTCATGTACACCCTGCTCGGCTGCGCTTCGGCCCAGTCCGCCAGCGGCTCCAACATCGCCAAGTTCTGCTACCAGCCTTATGAAGACCTGGTCCTGAAAGCCAAGACCGTGACCAATCCTGCGGAGCGCATCAAGCTCTACCAGCAGGCCCAGGTCATCTTCAAGGAACAGGCTCCCTGGTTCACCATCGCCCACGCGGTGCAGCTCAAGCCCATCCGCAAGAGCGTGATCGGCTACAAGAACAGCCCGTTCGGCCGCCACAACTTCTACGCTGTCGACATCAAGGAATAATCCTTCATGGCTTGAAGCGGCTTTGCCATAAAGCCGCCTCCATTCAAAACCCTCCTTCTTCAAGGAGGGTTTTTTCATTGTGGCGCCTTGTTTTCCGCGAGCCGCTGTACGTCTTTACAGGTCTGCACTAACCCGGCTTGTGAAGTCTCCTCCGACTGGAGGGTGCATTTTCCCGTGGAGTGGAGGAATATCCATTTCCCCGAATTCTGCAGGCCGAAGGCCGGCGAAGGAACAAGAAATGGGACTGACACTCGGAGCGGTCAAGACGAGGCAACAGGGCATCCTGACGGATGCGGCCCGGCGTTGGGAAGAGCGCATGAAGCAGCGCGAAACCGGCCTTGAAAAAATCCGGAACCAGGGCCCGGGCGCCGCCGACACACCCAAGCGCCAAGCGGAATGGACAGCCCGCCAATTGACCAGGGCCGCGGGCGGCTTTCCCCTTTTCCCCGAGCGTGTCATTGGCGCGTGGAATCCCGTGGAATACGCACCCAGCGTCCAGGCCTCGGACGCTGCGAAACCCGTGGCCCGCATCGTCCAGCAGCGCAGCGCCGGCCATACGCCCATCGGCGTGGCCACGGGCCTGCTGATCGGGTTCGACCTGCTACTGACGAATCATCACGTGTTTCCTTCGAAGATCGACGTTGACGGCCACGCGGCGAATTTTTTCTACGTGCGCGATGAGTACGGCATCAACAACGGCAAGTACTACGACTTCGATCCAGACCGTTTCTTTGTTACCGACCCGGACCTCGACTTCACCATCGTGGCGGTGCAGCCCCGCAGCCGCGAGAGCGACCAGATTGCCTCATGCGGCTGGACGCGGCTGATCGAGGCAACGGGCAAGGTGTTGACGGGCGCTCCGGTCAATATCATCCAGCACCCCGCCGGCGGGCCGCGGGCCTTCGCCATCAGCGACAACAAGTTGATGGACATCCTGCCCACTGGCTTTCTTCACTATGAGACGGACACGCGGCCGGGCTCCTCCGGCTCCCCGGTCTACAACACCGACTGGGAACTGGTGGCGCTGCACCACTGCGGCGTGCCGGCGATGCGGGACGGCCGGATCCTGGACAAACTGGGCGCCCCCTGGGACCCGGAGTCGCAAAGCGACGACGACATCCAGTGGATCGCCAATGAGGGCGCGCGCGTCAGTTTCATCGTTGAAAGGCTTAAATCCATGTCGATTCCAGAATCCATGCGCATGATCGCCCGGCAATTGCTGGCGACGACGGCAGACCCGCTCACCGGCACAGAGAGCGTGCCGGCCGGCACCGCCTCGTCATCCCTCTTACCTCTCGCCTCACGGGCCGGCGGCGGCAACACCTTCAATTTCTCGGGGCCTGTCACCCTGCACGTCTATGGCGGGCAGGCGCTTCAGCCCGGCGTGCCTGCCGCCGCTGCGCCCGTGTCGGTGCCTGCACCCGCGGCGCCCGCGCAAGTTCGTTTGCCTGATGGTTCCGGTGCGCCTTCGGCGGATGGCCTCTTCACCGCCTTTCAGGAAAAGTCCCTGGTTTTCGACGAGGACTACGCGGGCCGCAAGGGATACAACCCGAAATTCCTCGGCCAGGAGGTTCCAGCCCCTGTGGCCCAGTCGCGATGGGATGGTGCCCTCTATTCGGTTGCCGATTATGAGGAATTCAATGCCGGTGTGGACGACGTGCCCGCAGTGAAGACAAGCCACCTGGCGCCGGCCGATCCCCTACCGCTTGACTACCACCACTTCTCCCTCGTGATGCACAAGCCGACACGCATGTGCCTGTGGACCGCCTCGAACTACGACTACCGCCCCAAATCGCGGACCGACCCGCGCAAGCGGGCGGATTTCGGAGGGGAAAACTGGCGAGAAGACCCGCGGCTGCCGCTGGAATACCAGTTGCTCAACAAGGACGTCTACGGCCCGGCCAAACGGATTGACCGCGGGCACATTGTCCGCCGCGAAGACAACTGCTGGGGCGCCGACGCAGACGAAACCGAATTTGCGAACGCCGACAGCTACCACTGGCCCAACTGCACGCCGCAGCATGAGGCCTTCAACCAGGAGAACCCCAATGACCGCAGCGGCCAGCGCGTCTATGAAGGCGGGGTGGTTGGTATCTGGGGCCAGTTTGAGCGCCTGCTCACCGACCAGGTTCAGCAGTCGGGCGGGCGCGCCGTGCTGTTCGCGGGGCCGGTGCTCACTGAATTCTTCGAGTCCAAAAACTGGGGAGCCGGCAAGGTCAAAATCCCCAAAAAATTCTGGAAGGTTGTGGTCGTGCCCGAATCGCAAAAACGCGGCGCGAAGCTGCTGGCCTATGGTTTCGTCTTCAGTCAGGAAAAACCGATCAGGCAGTTCGGCGACACCTATGAGTCGATAGACATGCCGGCCTTCGAACGCAACCAGGCCGCCATCGCGGAGATCGAGGAACTGGCCGGCTTGAAGTTCGACCCCAAAATCGTCGCCGCGGACCAGTACGCAGGCCAGTAGCTATCCGGCAGCGGGCCGCGTTGCTGCAATGATTACGGCGCCTTGGCGAGCGCGTTTTGCGTAATCGTCGACAAGGTGCCGCGTGTGGTGATGACTTCCGGATCCAGCGTGACCTCAATCACCGTGCCCTCCTTGCGAGCCAGCGCCGCAAGCAATTCCGCCTCAAACTCCGCGGTGCACGTGATGCGCACGCCGGCGTAACCGTAGGCACGCGCCAGCGCCGAAAAATCCGGGTTGTTCAGGCTTGAGCCACTTTGATGTGTTGGATACTCCCGCTCCTGGTGCATTCGGATCGTGCCGTACATGCCGTTGTTGAGCAGCACGATGATGCTTTTGGCGCCGTGCTGCACGGCAGTGGCCAGCTCCTGGCCGTTCATCAAAAAGTCGCCGTCACCCGCGATGGTGAAAGCCACCCGTCCGGTCGTGATGGCCGCAGCAATACCGGCCGGCACGCCATAACCCATCGCGCCCACGGTAGGCGCCAGCTGCGTCTTGTGGCCTTTGACGAGGCCGTGATGCTGAAAGAAGCGATGCACCCAGCTGGCAAAGTTGCCGGCGCCGTTGGTCAGCACGGCATCCGCCGGCAGATGCTTTTGCAGCAGGCCGACGATGGCCGGCATGTCGATATCACCCGGCAGGTTGGCGGAAGGTGTCGGCTTCAGGTTTTCCAGGTAGTCCTCGTTCGCGGATACCGTCCAGGCTTCCCAGGCCACAGACACCGGCGCCGTGAGGACCTCCAGCGATCGCGCAGCCGCGTTCATCGTGGCATTGATGGCCAGATCGGCCTGGTAGACGCGGTTGAGTTCCTCGGCGCTTGAATGGATATGCACCAGCTTTTGCTTGGGCCGGGGCGCCTCCAGCAGTGTGTAGGTACCGGTCGTCATCTCGCCCAGGCGCGGGCCTATGGCGATGATCAGGTCGCTGGCCTTCACGCGCGCGGCCAGCTTCGGGTTCAGGCCAATGCCCACGTCGCCCGCATACAGCGGATGGTGGTTGTCAAAGGTGTCCTGGAAACGAAACGCATTGCCCACGGGCAGCTTCCAGTTTTCAGCAAAGCGCTGCAGCGCCTGCGCCGACTGCGGCGTCCAGCCGCCGCCACCGGCGATGACGAGCGGCCGCTCGGACTTGAGCAGCATCTCGCGCAGCGTACGCAGCGAGCCCGGGTCGCTCCAGGCCTGCACGGCCTCCACACGCGGCAGCGGCTGCGCGGCCGTCATGCGCGTCAGCATGTCTTCCGGCAGTACCAGCACCACCGGGCCCGGGCGGCCGTTCATCGCGGTGGCGAATGCGCGCGCCACGTATTCGGGAATGCGGTCGGCCTCATCAATCCGCTCGACGCGCTTGGCAAAGCCCTTGGTGCTGGGGCCGAAGAAACTGGCGTAGTCCACCTCCTGGAAGGCCTCGCGGTCGCGGCAGTCGCTGGCCACGTCCCCTACCAGCAGCACCATGGGCGTCGAGTCCTGAAAAGCCGTGTGCACGCCGATGGACGCATTGGTGGCGCCCGGACCGCGCGTGACCATGCACACGCCGGGCCGCCCCGTCAGCTTGCCGTGGGCTTCGGCCATGAAGGCTGCGCCGCCCTCCTGCCGGCAGGTGACGAACCGGATTTTGTCCTGCCGTGCATGCAGGCCGTCCAGCACGGCCAGGTAGCTTTCACCGGGAACGCCAAACGCATGGGTAACGCCCTGGGCCAGAAGGCAATCGACGAGAAGGTGGCCGGCGAGTTGAGGGGTGGTCATGAGCCTATTGTGCTAGATGTGACCCCACGGTCGCTCACTTCGTGTAGCTCCCTGCCCCCCGAGGGGGCCGCCCGCCCTACGGCCCGGCAAAGCCGGTTCCGGGGCTCATGCTTGCATGAAGAAGGTCCGGCTTCGTGCGCCGCGCTGTGCTTATTCTGGTGTGGCCGCGTCGCCGTCACCACCGCCGGCGGCGAGGGCTTGCCGCGCCAGCTCTTCGTCACTCAGCGGTGGCGCTCCTTCAAGGGCCCTGAGTTCTTCGAGAAACTCTTCCGTGGGCTCCTCGTGTTCGAGCAGTACCTCTTCGAGCTTCTGCCGGCCGGTCTCCACATGCACCGAGGGAGAATGCAGTTCGGACGGCGGCACCGGGAATTTTTCACCCAGTTCAAATTTGAGCGCCTCGGCCTTCTGGTCTACCCAGTTTGCGAAGTCACCGTCTTTTGGCGTGTCTGAATTGTTCATGACCATCTCCTTTGCATACGGGTGCCGGCGCGGACGGCCGGTACCTGCTTCATTATGGAGGTACCCTTGGCCGCTATGTGTCATCCAACGGCGCTATCGCCGCGGATTCTTGCTTTAATTCACCAAACAGTTAAATTCTCGCCATGCCGACCCCAAAAACAAAGCCCGCCGAACCCCGCTCGCGCGATGCCGACCGCTCCCAGCTGGCCATCCTGCTGGCAGCCCGCGACGAGTTCGCGCAGCACGGCCTGGGCGGCGCCCGGGTAGACCGGATTGCCGAACGCGCCGACGTCAACAAACGCCTGATCTACTACTACTTCAAGAGCAAGGACGAGCTCTTCCTGGCGGTGCTGGAAAACGCCTATGCCGACATCCGCGCCGCGGAAACAGAACTGCATCTGCGCGACATGGATCCGGCACAAGCCATCCGCCGCCTGACGGAATTCACCTGGGAATACTACATTGCCCACCCCGAGTTTTTGACGCTTCTCAACA
Source organism: Polaromonas sp. P1_F8 (assembly GCF_056405635.1). Classification (NCBI taxonomy): domain Bacteria; kingdom Pseudomonadati; phylum Pseudomonadota; class Betaproteobacteria; order Burkholderiales; family Comamonadaceae; genus Polaromonas; species Polaromonas sp. P1_F8. Next base: position 825,930 of record NZ_JBFUBS010000001.1, read on the forward strand.
GTGAAAACCTGCACCAGGGGCGGCATCTGGCCATGTCCAGCCGCGTGCAGGAAATGAACTCACCCCTGGTTCAGACGCTGGCGGAAATCCTCGAACGCGGGCGCGCCGACGGGCTGTTTCGCGGCGGTATCGACCCGGTGCAGCTTTACGTATCCATCGCCGGGATGTCGTACTTCTACCTGTCGAACAACCACACGCTGTCGGCCATTTTCGGGCGTGACCTCATGACACCCAAAGCCCGCCACGAGCGGCTCTCACACATGTGCGAGGTCATCCTAGGGTATGTCCTTAGAAACTGATTCCGGGCAGTCATTGACGCAGCGACAGGGCCATTTTTACAATTCGTAATTCACTTAATAGTGAATTACGAGTAAACTGCATTCCGGTACCCAACAACACCGGCGGCATGCACAGGTCTTTCGCAGTCCTTCAATGACCCCTTTTCAGGAGACAAGTACATGAAATTCACACGTCGCGCCTCGCTGGCCTGCCTCACCTGCCTGGCCGCGCTGTCACCCCTGGTGGCAGGCGCCCAGGGCGCTTACCCCAACAAGCCCATCCGTGTCATCGTGCCTTTTGCCGCAGGCAGCACCACCGACATCATTGCCCGCGCCATCACCGACAAGATGAGCCAGAGCATGGGCCAGACGCTGGTGATCGACAACCGCGGCGGCGCCAGCGGCACCATCGGCCAGCAGGCCGTGGCCACGGCCGCGCCGGACGGCTACACCATCATGATCCACTCGTCCTCGCACACGGTCAGCCCCTCGACCTTCGCCAAGCTGCCCTTCGATACCGTAGGCGATTTCACGGGCGTGACGCCGATCTCGAGCACGCCCAATGTGCTGGTGATGTCGCCATCGAAGAACATCAAGACGCTGCAGGAACTGCTGGCCGCCGCGCGCGCCAAGCCCGGCAGCATGAACTTCGCCTCGGCCGGCCAGGGCAGTGCCACCCACCTGAACGCCGAGAAGTTCAAGCTCGCCGCAAAAATCGAAGCCACCAACATCCCCTTCAAGGGATCTGGCGAAGCCGTGACCGAAGTGATGTCCGGCCGCGTCGACTACTACTTCTCGCCTATCGCGCCGGTGATCGGCCAGATCAAGAACGGCCAGCTCGTGGCCCTCGCGGTCGGTTCGCCCAAACGCGCCAGCGCCCTGCCCCAGGTTCCCACCACGGCAGAAGCAGGCGTTCCTGGCTCGGAGTTCAACTTCTGGATCGGCATGATGGCCCCTGGAAAAACGCCGCGAGACATCGTCAACCGCCTGCACGACGAAGTGATCAAGGCCCTGAACACGCCCGAAGTCAAGGAACGCTTCGCCGCCCTGGGCGCCGACGCCTGGACACTCTCGCCCGAGCAGTTCGACGTCTATATCAAGGACGAGATCAAGAGCAATGCCGTACTGGTCAAAGCCGCCGGCCTTCAGCCCACCCAGTAACTTCCACCCAGTTCCCGCAGCGTCCCTCCCTCCAATACCCCTGGCCGGACCAAGGTGAGGCCGCCGCATTTTTCACCTCCTCAAAGGACCCCATGGCTACTCAACGACTAGGAATCATCATGCACGGCGTCACCGGACGCATGGGCATGAACCAGCATCTGATCCGCTCCATCGTCGCGATCCGCAAACAGGGCGGCGTCACCCTCTCCAGCGGCGACAAGGTCATGCCCGACCCGATCCTGATCGGCCGCAACGCCGAAAAGATTGAAGCCCTGGCCAAAGCCCATGGCCTCGCGCGCTGGGCCACCGACCTCGACGAGGCGCTGAAGAACAAGGACGACACCCTCTTCTTCGACGCCGGCACCACGCAGATGCGCCCCACCCTGCTGGCCAAGGCAATACGCGCCGGCAAACACGTCTATTGCGAAAAGCCGATTGCCACCAACCTCAACGAAGCCGTCGAGATTGCCCGCCTCGCTGAAAAGTCCGGCCTGAAACATGGCGCCGTGCAGGACAAACTCTTCCTGCCCGGCCTGCGCAAACTCGACATGCTGCGCCGCGCCGGCTTCTTCGGCAAGATGCTTTCAGTGCGGCTTGAGTTCGGCTACTGGGTGTTCGAAGGCGACCTGCAGCCCATCCAGCGCCCGAGCTGGAACTACCGCACCGAAGACGGCGGCGGCATGATCCTGGACATGATGTGCCACTGGCGCTACGTGCTGGACAACCTGTTCGGCGAGGTCAAGTCCATCTCCTGCATAGGCGCCACCCACATTCCCGAGCGCTGGGACGAAGTCGGCAAGCCCTACAAGGCCACCGCCGACGACGCAGCCTACGCCACGGCCGAACTGGTCGGCCACAGCGGCGAGCCGGTGATTGCGCAAATGAACATGTCCTGGGCGACCCGCGTGAACCGCGAAGACCTGGTCACCTTCCACGTCGACGGCACGCATGGCTCGGCCGTCGCCGGCCTCTCCTCCTGCAAGGCCCAGTCGCGCGTCAACACGCCACGCCCGGTCTGGAACCCGGACGAGAAGCAGACGATGAATTTCTCTGACCAGTGGCAGGAAGTGCCGGACACCCAGACCTACGACAACGGCTTCAAGATCCAGTGGGAACACTTCATCCGCCACGTGGTGGAAAACGAGCCCTACAAATGGACACTGCCCGAAGGCGCCAAAGGCGTGCAGCTGGTCGAAGCCGCACTCGAAAGCTGGAAAGAGCGCCGCTGGGTGGACGTGCCGGCGCTACAAGTTTGATAGCTGCTCGCGCCCGTCAGATAAGGGCTAGAGGCAAATTTTTCATACAAAAAAGGTAGATTCATGGCTTTAACCCTTTCGCTGCCTGTCGCCGTGGGCGGCCTGCGGCCTTACACGTTGCAAGGCAGCACACCGGTGAAGCCGGCACCGGGTATCAAATTCAACCGCATCGCCTATTCGGCAGCTCACGTGGTGGCCGACCCGTTGGCCGCAGTGGATCCCTGGGTCAACTGCGCGATCGACTGGGACACGACCATCGCCTACCGCCGCCACCTGTGGTCGCTGGGCCTGGGTGTGGCCGAAGCCATGGACACGGCGCAGCGCGGCATGGGTCTGGACTGGCCGACTTCTCTGGAGCTGATCCGCCGCTCACTCGACGCCGCCAAGGACGTGCCGGGCGCGCTGGTCGCTTCCGGTTGCGGCACCGACCACCTGGTGCTGGAAAACGTCAAGAGCGTCGACGAAGTCATCGCCGGTTACGAAGAGCAGATGGCTGCGATTGAAAAACTCGGCGGCAAACTCATCGTGATGGCCAGCCGCGCGCTGGCCCGCGTCGCCAAAAGCCCCGCAGACTATGAACGCGTCTACGACCGTATCCTGAGCCAGGCCAGGCAACCCGTGGTGCTGCACTGGCTGGGCGACATGTTCGATCCGGCGCTGGCGGGCTACTGGGGCAGCAGCGATGTTGAGAAAGCCATGAACACGGCGCTCGGCATCATCAACGCCCATCCCGACAAGGTTGACGGCATCAAGATTTCGCTGCTCGACAAGGACAAGGAAATCGCCATGCGCCGGCGCCTGCCAGCGGGCGTTCGCATGTACACCGGCGACGACTTCAACTACGCCGAGCTGATTGCCGGCGACGGTTTCGGCAAGGAAGCCATACACGGACAAAGCGATGCCCTGCTGGGCATCTTCGACGCCATCGCACCGGCCGCGAGCGCCGCGCTAGGCGAACTCGCGCAAGGCAATGTCGAAAAATTCCATGCCATCCTCGGCCCCACCGTGCCGCTGTCGCGCCACATTTTTGCCGCGCCCACGCGTTTTTACAAAACCGGCGTGGTCTTCATGGCCTGGCTCAACGGCCACCAGAAGCACTTCACCATGGTCGGCGGGCAGCAGAGCACACGTTCGCTGCAGCATTTTGCCGAGCTGTTTCGCCTGGCCGATGCGGCCAACCTGCTCGAGCACCCCGAGCTCGCGACCCAGCGCATGAAGACACTGCTGGCGCTACACGGCATGTAATGGTTCCCCCCCGTTGCCGACTCACTGCGTGTAGCGGCCTCCCCCCTCAAGGGGGCGGCGCTGGCGGCCCGGCAAAGCCGGTTCCGCGGCGCCTGCTTGAAAAAACCGTCGCGATATTCCTGTCAGATCGTTCATAAATAAATTCACCTGGAGACAACCATGAAGACACGCACTTTCCTCAAGGCCACCCTGGCCACAGCCCTCGCAGCCGCCGCCTTCGGCGCCGCGGCGCAGGCTTATCCCAGCCGCCCGGTCAAGGTCATCATCCCCTTTCCGCCCGGCGGCACGCTGGACGCGGTGGGCCGGCAGCTGGCGCAGAAGCTCGGCGAGCAGATGGGCCAGCCCTTCGTGGTGGAAAACCGTGCGGGCGGAAACGGCACCATCGGTGCGCATGTGGTCGCGCAGGCGCCTGCGGACGGCTACACCCTGCTCTTCAATGCCTCCACTTTCACCACCGCCCCCATGACCATGAAGTCCGTGCCCTACGGTGTGGTGAAAGACTTCACGCCCGTCTCGCTCGTTGCAAAGGCGCCCTTGTCGATTGCCATCAACAAGAACCTGCCGATCACCGACGTGAAGTCGCTGATTGCCCACGCCAAGGCCAACCCCGGCAAGATGACGTTTGCGGTCGGCTCCATCGGGTCGGCCGGCCACCTGTCGACCGAGCTCCTCAAGCGCGCCGGCGGCATCGAATACACCGTGGTGCCCTACAAGGGCACGGCGCCGGCTTTCCAGGATTTGATTGGCGGCCAAATCGACGGCTTCATCGACCCCATCCTCGGCTCGCTGCAGTACCACAAGAGCGGCCTGTTGCGCGTCGTTGCCATCACCGGCGACAAGCGCGTGCCCAACCTGCCTGATGTGCCGACCGTGGCAGAGACGATTCCCGGCTACGAGTTTTACAGCTGGTACGGCCTGTGGGGACCGGCCAAGCTGCCGGCTGACATCACGCAGAAACTCAACGCTGAGACCAACAAGGCGCTGGCCAGCGACATGCGCGAGAAACTGCTCCAGCAAGGCCTGGTGCTGACGCCCGGCACACCGGAAGATTTCGCCAAATTCCAGAGCAGCGACATGGCGCGCTCACAGAAGATCATCACGGACGGGAATATCCGTGTTGAGTAACATGCACAACCATGACCACTGAAGATGTGAAACGCGCCCTGGTCACGGGCAGCAGCTCCGGCATTGGCCTGGCCATTGCGCAGGCACTGCTTGATCAGGGTTGGGACGTCGTCGGACTGGACCTGGCGCCTGCGCGCATCGTGCACCCGGCGTTTTCCTCCACCGAAGTCAACCTGTGCAACACCGAAGCGACGGAACGTGCCGTGCGTTCAGTGGGCGGGGTACAAGCGCTCATCCACGCCGCCGGGGTGCTGCGCGTGGGCCCGCTTGGTGCGCTTTCCGGTGAAGACTCGGCGCTGATGTGGCAGCTCCACGTGGATGCTGTCACGCGCATCGCCAACCTCATGGTGCCCGCCATGGCGCAGGCGGGCGCAGGCCGCGTGGTGTTGGTCGGAAGCCGCGTGGCACGCGGCATGGCAGGCCGCAGCCAGTACGCGGCCACCAAAGCCGCGCTGGTGGCGCTGGCGCGCAGCTGGGCTGCTGAAACCGTGGCTTCGGGTGTCACCGTCAATGTGGTGTCCCCGGCCGCCACCGAAACAGCCATGCTTGCCGACCCGGCGCGAACGACGGTCCCGCCGAAGCTGCCGCCGCTAGGCCGGCTGATTCAACCGCGAGAGATTGCCGCGCTGGTCACCTTCCTGCTGTCGCCCGACGCCGCGGCCATCACCGGCCAGGAGATCCAGATCTGCGGAGGCGCGTCGCTTGCGGCGTGAAGGCATGGCCGCAAACGCTGTCGGCATTGTCGGCCTGGGCCTGGTCGGTACCGCGCTGGCGCAGCGCCTGACGGCCGCCGGCTTCCAGGTCACCGGGTTCGACCTGCGCGAAGAAGCCCGCGCGGCCCTCACCGCCCAAGGCGGCCGCGCTGCCGGCTCCCTGGCCGAAGTTGCCAATGCGGCTTCCTGCATGGTGCTGGCGGTCTTCAATACCGATGATGTGCTCAAGGTGGTCGAAGGACCGGGCGGCCTGCTGTCCGTCTTCGGCGTTCGCAGCATCATCGACTGCTCCACCGGCACACCTCACGAACTCGCGGCCCTGGCCGCGCGGCTCGCAGCACGCGGCATCAACTTCATCGAAGCGCCGCTCTCGGGCTCCAGCCAGCAGATAGCCGCCGGTGAAGCCACTCTGCTGCTGGGTGGCGAGGCCGGGGCATTGCAGGCATGCGAATCCGTTCTGGCCACCATTTCAGACAAACGCATCCACGTCGGCGGCGCCGGCATGGGTGCCAAGGCCAAGCTGGCCACCAACCTGGTGCTGGGCCTGAACCGCGCAGTACTGGCCGAAGGCATGGTCTTCGCCGAAAACATGGGCATTCCCCCCGAGCAGTTCCTGGCGCTGGTGCTGGCCAGCCCGGCCACGTCAGGCGCGGCCGAGGCCAAGGGCCGGATGATGGTGGAGGAAGACTTTGCGCCGCAGTCGCGCATTCACCAGCACCTCAAGGACGTCAAGCTGATGATTGACAGTGCCGCGGCCGAAGGCCAGAAACTGCCCTTGTCCGAAGCCCATGCAGCGCTGATGCGCGCAGCCATTGCCGCCGGCGACGGCGAGCTCGACAACGCGGCCATCATCCGCGAACTGCGCCGGCAGAAAACCACGCCACCGTCCAACTGACTTCGCTAAAACTACACCCCTACCTTGACCGCATGCGTAATTTTTCCCAAGACCACCGCTGGCTCTCCATCAACACCGCGACCGTGCGCAAAAGCCGCGGCGTCGAGCAACCGCTGACCGCCATCATCGAAGCCTGCGTGCAGCGCGGCATCAAGGCGATCTCGCCGTGGCGCGACCAGGTCGCGGCCGCCGGCCTGCCCGCTGTTTCGAAACTCGTCAAAACCCACGGGATTGAACTCTCCGGCTACTGCCGCGGCGGCATGTTCCCCGCAGCCGATGCTTCCGGCCTGCAGGCTGCCCACGATGACAACCGCCGCGCCGTCGATGAAGCCTGCGAACTCAAGGCCGCTTGCCTGGTGCTGGTGGTGGGCGGTTTGCCCGGCGCGCTGGCCGGCAAGGCCGCACACAAAGACCTGGTGCTGTCGCGCAGCCAGGTCACCGACGGCATTGCCCAATTGCTCGAGTACGCCAGAAGCTGCAACATGCCACTGGCCATCGAGCCGCTGCACCCCATGTATGCGGCAGACCGCGCCTGCATCAACACCATGGAGCACGCGCTCGACGTCTGCGATGCCCTTGACCCCTCAAAAAGCGGCGCGCTCGGTGTGGCAGTAGACGTGTACCACGTGTGGTGGGACCCGAAGCTGCAGCCGCAAATCGAACGGGCAGGCAAGGAACGCCTGCTCGCCTTCCACGCCTGTGACTGGCTGACACCCACGGCCGATTTGCTGAACGACCGCGGCATGATGGGCGACGGTGTGATCGACATCCCGAAAATCCGCGGCTGGATGGAAGCGCAAGGGTTCGCGGGTTACAGCGAGGTGGAGATCTTTTCCGCCAACAACTGGTGGCAGCGCGAAACAGGCGAGGTGCTGGACACCTGCATTGCCCGGCACCGCAGCGCGGTATAGAAACCCCCTCAGTTCTGCCAGCGAATGGGCTACCTGAGAGGAGCCAGGATAAGCCGTTGACCGCCAGGAATTTTCCCTAGGGAGCTCCTGCTCATCACACGGCGGGCACAGAAATTTTTCCCAAAAAGTTGCTGTCAATGAGTTCGTTGTAGTCGCGCACGCTGGCTATCACGTGCGGCCCCGAGAGCTCTTCGGCGCTGTGGCTGGTGCAGATTGCCACGGCCCGCATACCAGCGCGGCGCGCGGCCTCTATGCCAAAGGGCGCATCTTCAAAGACGATGCAGGCGTCTGCGGCCTTCCCCATGCGGCGCGCCGCTTCCAGGAATATGGCGGGTTCGGGTTTGCCGGGCAGGCCTTCGTCGCCGCCCACAATGGCATGAGGCGGGGACGCCATGGCAAGCCCGGCCATGACAAATGCGATGTTGTGCTGGTCACCGGCGGTTCCCACACCCACTTTCAGCCCCTGCGCCTTGGCCAACGCGGCAAACGCCTTGAAGCCCGCAACCTCGGCGAACACCGGCGCGAACATTTCTCGATAAAGACCTTCTTTTTCAGCCACCAGCAGCAGTGCCTCGGAAATTTCAATGTCCCGCTGGAACAATACGTTCATGCACTCCACGCAGGTGCGCCCGGTAGTACGCCTGAGGATGTCGTCGAGCGCCATCTCAATGCCGTGCCGCCTGGCGAACTCACCCCACGACCAGGCATGCCACGGCATGGAGTCGACCATGGTGCCGTCCATGTCAAAAATGAGTGCGTCGGTCCTCGGGCCGCTGAGCTGGGCTTGCCGGGTCATCAAACGCCCCGCCTCAGAGACGCCTTGAGAAATGGGTCGATGGCATCACCATAACGCTTGCCCACATTTTTGAAACCGGTGCCTGCTGAAGTCATTGATATGTCCTTGTTTACGTAAAGGGAGGGAACTCGGGGTCAGCTGATGGTAGGCAGCGTCGCCTCAGCTGGCGCTCATCGGCAAACAACTGGATCAATGCCGCAGCCAGGGACAATCGGGACCGTACAGTGCGCGAGCGCCACTCCGTAGTCGCCGGTCCCCATCCACTCATGATAAGTGGTGGCCAATTCGTAGTAACGCCCGCTAGAGCGGCTTGGCCTGAGGCAAGCCGCTCTAGCGGAAGCGGTACGACACGGCGATAAACCCGGTGTCCTGCGTCCGGCGGCTGACCAGGGGACTGCCCTGAACCGAAGACCCCAGCCACTTGCGGCGCAGCTGCATCGTCAGCACCCAGGGGGCACCGAGCGGCACATCGACCCCCAGGCCCAACGTGGGCGCTGTCGAAGCGCCGGCGTTGTAGGTTGAAAACCCGCTGGCGGCCGACTCGGCCAAGGTCACGCCGTAGAGGTAGTTGTTGTATTTGGCGCTGGCATGCTCCAGCCCCACCTGCGGAAAGAACGACCAGCTGCCGACCTTGAACTCCGCCGCGTAAGTGGCTTCCAGCAATGCACCGTGCGACTTGTTGGCGTCCACAAACGCGTTCACGAAAAAACCGCCGTATGGCGTCTCCTGAAAGGTCCCTATGCCCAGCGGAATCGGCCGCTTGCGGTCCTTGAGTCCCGACAGCGCGGCGGTATCGGCACGCCAGCCGTCCTGGCTGATGCGGCCGGAAAACTCCAGGTAGCCGTAGCCCATTCTTGCGGTTTTGATGCCCAGCGTGTCGACACGCGCAAAGAAACGGCCATAGTCCGCATAGGCATAGGGCAGCAAGGCGGTATCGTTGCTCTTGCTGCGAATCACGCTTTGCGTGCCATACATGGCGCCGCCGACGTCGCCCGTCAGCTGGTATTTGAGCGGGGTGGGTTGTGCCTGCGCGATGCCCGTAAACACCAACCCGGTGAAGATCACAGCGGACGGCAAAAACCAGACGCCCTGAGATGCAGGAGAAGAAGCCCGGGTGAGACGTTTCATCGCATGCCTTCTTTCCGCAAAATGATGCGATCCAGTATAGGACCGGGCAGGAAAAACTACACACCTGTCCTGCAGACGCGTCGCGGGGCCGCGACACTCAAGCCCCGGAACGCTCAGGCCGTGGCGAGTACTGTGCGCCGCACCCGGCGCACATTGAAGGCGCTGGCGATCAGCACCGCCTGCATCAGCGCCAGGCCCAGCAGCACGCCGCGGTAGTAGCCGTGGTCCATCATCGCGCCGAAGATCAGCGGCGACACGGCCTGGCCGATGTCCAGGCCCGCATACACCACGCCGTAAACCCGGCCCGAGGCGTTTTCGGGGGTTGATCGCTTAACCAGCAGGTCACGCGACGGCCCGGCGATGCCGGTGGCGAAGCCCATGATGCCGAACAGCACAGGCACGACCCATGCGGGGTAGCTGCCTGCGGCCAGCAGCACCGCCACGGCAGCCGCCGCACCAAACCCGATGCCCACAATGCGCTCGCAACGCGCGGGATCCGATGCCAGGAAGCCGCCAAAAACCATGCCGCCCGCGCTGCACACCATATAAACCGTCAGGCAGATAGCCACCAGTGCGAGCGGCACGTTATGCAGGTGGCGCGCCGCTTCAGGTGCAAAAGCCTGCACCACGCTGAGGACAATGGCATACCAGAAGAAGAAAGAAAAACACATCCAGACGGCCGGTATCTTCAGGAAACCCAGACTGCTGTCGGCCGCGGGCGCGCCCTTGACCGGCGCCGCCATCGTGAGGGTGAGCTTGTCGCGGTTCATCACCAGCACCGCCAGCACGGCAAAAGCCAGCACGCCGGCCGCGGCCAATGCCACGCGCCACGAATAGGCAAACGTCAGCGTCACCACCACTGCGGGGGCCAGTGCCCAGCCCAGGCTGCCGGTGATGCCGTGCACGCTGTAGGCGTGGCCCAGGCGCGGCGCGCTGACCTTGCGGTTCAGCAGCGTGTAGTCGACCGGATGGAACACACCATTGCCGACACCGGCAATCACGGCAAAGCCGGCCAGCATCCAGTAGCTGGTGCTGATGGAATAACCAAAAGCCGCCACGCCCAGCAAACTCAGGCCGGCGAACAATATGGGGCGCGGGCCGAAGCGGTCGACGACAAAACCCGAGAGCGCCTGCACCGCACACGACACCACAAAAAAGATCGTCATCAAAAAGCCCAGCTCCGCATAGCTGACGCTGAACTCTTCCTTGAGCCAGGGAAACAGCGGCGCCAGCAGCAGCTGGCTGAAATGGCTGATCATGTGCGCCAGGCCCACCAGGCCGATCACGCTGGCGTCGGTGCGAAAAGGGACTGCGGCGGGCGCGTTCAGGGTCGTACTTGAAGTATTCATGGCGCTATCGTAGTATTGGCCAAGCCTTCTGAAATGCGACATAAGGCCATGTTTCATCGAATTTCGGACAAACCGCTTTGATGGCATTCGCCCCACGATCACATCCAGATTCAGGTGAACAGAATCTCCAACCATGCCGCAACGTAAAGCCCCGCTCCATTTCGTGCCGGTGGGCGACACCGACAACTTCACCCCCACTCGCCAGCGGCCGGTGCGCGTGCGGGCGCGGACGCTGGAAGCCGATACCCATTTCAAGCCCCATTCCCATGCCTGGGCGCAGCTGGCTTACTGCTCCACGGGGGTCCTGCAAGTTACGGCTGAGCAGTCGGGCCATGCGGGCGGCGAAGTCACCTACATCGTGCCGCCCTCCCGCGCCGTGTGGATCGCGCCAGGGGCGCAACACCATGTCACCGTGCTGGAAGCGGCCGAATTCCGCACGCTGTACCTCGACGCCAGCGCCACCCCAAAAGGCTGGACTGGTTGCCGCGTGATGGTGGTGTCGCCGTTGCTGCGTGAGTCCATCCACGCGCTCGATTCAGCTACCCCAGAGCACCCGCTGCCGACCGCCCGGGAACAGCTTCTATCCAGCCTGGTGCTGGACGAACTTGCGCGTGCCGACACCCAGGCACTCGGCGTGCCCATGCCGCATCCGCAAACCGGGGACAAGCGGCTGCGCGCGCTCTGCGAAGCCGTGCTGCGCGCACCGTCAGAGCGGGCTACGCTGGCCGAGTGGGCCGCCGATACTGGCGCCAGCGAACGCACGGTGGCCAGGCTTTTTCGCGACGAACTGGGCCTGAGCTACCAGCAATGGCGCCAGCAGGCCATCCTGGCCCACGCCCTGCCCCTGCTCACACGCGGGCAATCGGTCAGCACCGTGGCGGCGGCCAGCGGTTATGCCAGTGACAGCGCCTTCACCGCGATGTTCAAGGCCGCCATGGGCCAGCCACCCAGTCATTTCCAGAGTAAAAACAGGCTGTAAGGCAATGATGACGAGCGCAAGCAGCTATCAAAACAGTAGCATTTTCAGGTAACCGATAGTGCGCTGGCTCGCAACCTACAGATCCCCTGCCGCCTGCCAGAGGGTTCGCGGGCTGATCGTGGGAAACCACAGAAGGAACTTCCGGCGGTGGCTTTCGAAAGGCTCACCCAACGGCGACCTCGGGTCCTCACTCAGCGCGTAAGCCATGCCTTCGACAAACCATTGAGGTTTGAGCAGCAGATAGAGCGTGCCAAGATGCTCGGCCTGCAAATAGTGGATCAGCTCATGCCGAACGTAAAACGGCTTCCAGGCGCGCGGCCCCACAACGGTGCCGAAAGTACCCAAGGTGACGGCCGAACGCATACCCAGGCCGAAAGCATCGGCGCACGCCTGTGTTGCGCAAAAGACCATCTTCGGCATCCCCTGGATCGCACCGACCCTGGCAGACACGAAGGCCATGCCCTCCGCATGCAGCCGGGCAGCCTCTTTAAATCGGGCTTTGTCGTCCACACACACCGAGGCGCTTAGGCATGAAACACCGGACAGTTCCGGCGCGATCACCCGCACGGGCCTGACAGCAAACCACGCCACTACCGGTACAAGCACCAGCGTGGCCAGCAGGCGAACTTTGAAGGAAGGACGACTCAGGCGCATGCGCAGCAGGTCAAGCGACAGGTTTGAGGCATTGGGCAGGCGTTGAGTACGGGCAGTCAGGATGTTGCACAAATCCTGACCGGCGTCAGGTGACCGAAGTTTAGCGGCCCGTTCAGCGGTGAAAAGTCATCCTCCCAATTGCGAACTAAATTCACCTTCCGGCCCTTGGAGATGAGCGCAAGCGGCTATCAAAACAATAGCACTCCACGTCAGCCGTACAACAGCACGCCACCGGGCCCGGCTGGTTATCATGGCCCGATGAACTTCCTCAGCGCAGCAAGAAAAACCGGCAGGAGATGGGGTCACGCGACGGCTTCAATGGCTGTTGTCATGTTTGCAACCACAGGCCATGCCCAGGCGCCTGCCGAGCCGCACCCCACGCTGCTGCGCGAACTGAACCGGGTTCGGGAGGATGGCTGCGACGGGCGCGGCGCCAAGGTTTCCCTGCTGCGTGAAAACAGCGCCTTGTCGCGGGCGGCCCAGCTGATGGCGGGTGGCCGCAAAATGGACGACGCCCTGAAAGCTGTCGACTACCGCGCCGTGCGGACCGCGCAGATTGCCGTACGCGGCGCGACCGGCCCCTCGGCGCTGGCGCGCAGGACCCTGGGCAAATCATGCAGCGCAGTCATGCATGCGGAGCTCGCTGAAGCCGGCTTTTACCAGCGCGGGGCACAAACCTGGGTCATTCTGGCGGCCCCCTTCTCGCCTCCCGCGGCGGCCCAGGCCGGCGATGTGCAAGCGCGGGTGCTGGCTTCGGTCAATGAAGCACGCGCCAGCCCGCGCCGCTGCGGTGCGCAGGCTTTCGCGGCGGCACAGCCGCTGCAGTCAAGCCCGCTGCTGTACAGCATCGCCGAGGTGCATGCCGCAGACATGGCGAGGCACAACTACTTCAGCCACACCGGGCGCGACGGCAGCGATGTGGCGAGCCGCGCCGCACGCGCAGGCTACGGCTGGAAAGCCATCGGGGAGAACATCGCCGCGGGCCAAATGCAGGCCGATACCGCAGTGCAGGGCTGGCTGAACAGTCCCGGCCATTGCGCCAACATCATGGCGCCCGCGTACACAGAGATGGGCGCGGCCTTTGCGGTCAACACCCAAAGCAGCGCCGGTATTTACTGGGTGCAGGTATTCGGGGCGCAGCGGTAAGTCACCTTGCCCGGGGCGCCCTGCTGTCAGTGTTTTTCAAACGCCGCGTTGAGGCGGCGCAGCAAGGGCTTGTTCAGCTCGCGTGTGTGCCTGTTCCAGCGTTCCATGGACCGCTGCAGCTCAATCTGCAGGCGCGCGCTGGTGGCGGTATCCCCGTTCATCGCGGCCCAGATGGCGTATTCAGCGCGGCTTTCAAAGCTGCCGAAACGCTCCACGGCGGATTCAAACTCCGCTTTCGCGTCCACACCCCTGCCGGCGCCGCCCAGCGCCTGGGCAAGCAGCAGCGACACCAGCTCCGCGCGAAAGGCGGGGTCGGTCTTGCGGATGAATTCAAGGTGGGTGATGGCCTCGGGATAACGCTCGCAGGCGAAATAGGCCCTTGAGGCGCCCAGCCGGATTTCCAGGTCGGAGGCGAACGGGCCCTTGAGGCATGCGTCGTAACTCTGCGCAGCTTCCAGCGCCTGGCCGGCTTCGAGCAGCGCGGAGGCCAGCCGCATCTGGTTCTGCGCGGTGGGCGTGTAGTCAAACGCGGCGTGCGCTTCCCGCAGCTCGCGCGTCGGGTCCAGTGTTTTTGCGGCTGCGGCCACGACCTTGCGCGCGCCGCGCTCCAGCCGCGAGTCCGGCAGATAGACCGCCAGGAAGTAAACGAGGCTGCCCAGCATGGGAAACGAAAACAGGATGATCAGCCAGTACATCTGCTGGCCGCTGCGCAAGGCATGGACGGCAAAGAACACCGCCACGATGAAATGAAGTCCCAATCCGACAAAAGGCATGGCCCACCCCTCCAGTTATTTTTGGGGGATTCTAAAGGGGCGTCAAGGAATGGGCCAGGCCTTTCAGTTACCAGCAGGAAGCGCCGTCTCGTCCCCGTCGCCATCAAACAGGCGCAAGGCGAGCAGGCCGTGCCCCACGCTGGCGCCTGCCCGCACAGCCGCCGCAACCAGGACCACTTCCGCCAGCTCCTCGCGGGTCACGCCCAGCCGTTTGGCCGCACGGGTGTGCACGTCCAGGCAATAGCCACATTGGGTGGTAAGCGCCACCGCCAGTGAAATCAGCTCGCGCACACGGGGCTCAAGATGGCCGCCTTCGCGCTTGGCCGCATGGTCAAACGCGAGGAAAGCCTGGGCCTCTACAGGTGCCAGCCGCACGAAGGCTGGCGCCCGTTGCAGGTCTTGGGGTGACTGATAACTGGTACTCATGGCTGGCCTTTGCTGTCAGCTGGCCTGCGGCGCCTTGCGATGGTTTCAAACAGACCCACCAGCCAGCACATCGGGCAGCCACGCATCAACACCAGCGCACCCGCCAGAGGAAGCAGCGCCCACAGGGGATGCACCTGGAAAACCAGGGCGGCACATGCGAGCAAGGCCAGTGCGCCTATCCCGCGCAGCACATGCTGGGTGACCGAAGTGCTACAGAACACGGGCGCCTCCGGTGGATGTGGTGCCACCCATGGCGCCGCCCCGCGCACAGGCAGGAAGATTTCGTTGCGAAAAAAACATCAGGAGCTCCTTGTCGGTGGTTGATACCGGCAAAGAGGCCCGCATTCAGCAAAAGGATTCAGGTTTCCTCAAAGAAATTTGAACGGCGCCGTCACCAGAACGCCAGCCCTTCAGGTCAAACCTCAGATCAGGCGCTTGAGCAAGCCCATCACCTGGTCAAAGCGTTTGCCATAAGGGGGATAAAACAGGTCTCCCCTCGCCCACTTTGACTGCACCATCACCGGCTTTTGCTGCGTCAGCCGCAGGAAACCGGTTTCGCCGTGGTAGCTGCCCCAGCCGCTTTCGCCCACGCCGCCGAAAGGCAGGTTCTCGTGCGCGATGTGCATCAGCGTGTCGTTGACGGTGACGCCGCCACTCACGGTGCGTGCCAGCACATGGTCGCGAGAACCGGTGTCGGTGCCGAACCAGTACAGCGCCAGCGGCCTGGGGCGGGCGTTGACATAGCCAATCGCGTCATCGATCGACGCATAGGGAATCACCGGCAGGATGGGGCCGAAGATTTCCTCGCTGAGCAGTTTCGAGCCGGCGGGTACATCAAACACCAGCACCGGCGCCATCTGGCGCGACGCCGCGCCCACGCCGGGCGCACCGGCCTGGATGGTTTGCAGGCGCGCGCCCTCACCTTCGGCCTGGGCCAGCAGCGCTTGCAGGCGTTCGTGGTGGCGCGGGCTGATGATGGCGGCGTAATCGGGGTTGCCAGCAATGGTGGGGAACAGCGTGGACACGGCGCGCGCAAAGGCTTCGCCAAAGGCCGTCTCGCTGCCTTTCGGCAGCAGCACGTAATCGGGCGCGATGCAGGTCTGGCCGGCATTCAGCAGTTTGCCGTGGGCAATCTTGATGGCGGCCTTGTCGATGTCGCAGGACGCGTCGATGATGCAGGGTGACTTGCCGCCCAGTTCCAGCGTGGTGGGCGTGAGGTTGGCGGCGGCCGCTTCGGCGACCTTGCGGCCCACGGCGGTGGAGCCGGTAAAGAACAGGTGGTCAAACGGCAGCCCGGCAAATTCGGCGGCCAGGGCGCCGTCGCCCTGCACCACGCAGAGCTCATCAGGTGCGAAGAATTGTTCAATCAGGGCCGCCAGCAAGGCCGAAGTTTTCGGCGTCAGCTCACTGGGCTTGAGCATGACGCGGTTGCCGGCTGCCAGCGCGGTGATGACGGGCCCGAGCGACAGCTGCACCGGGTAGTTCCACGGCGACACTACGCCCACCACGCCCAATGGCTGGCGCTGCAGGTAGGCCCGCGCGGGCTGCAGGTACAGCGGCGTGCGCACCTTCACGGGTTTCATCCACTTCGGCAAATGCCTGAGCGTGCTGGACAACAGCGAACGCAGCACAAAGATGTCGGCGATTTCGGTGAGCTGGGTCGACCGCACGCCGAAGTCGGCGTTGACTGCCTGTGCCAGCGCGCTGCCGTGCTCGTCCAGCAAGGCGCGAATGCGCAGCAGGCGTTCCCGCCGCAGGGCCAGCGGCACCTCGGCCTGCGCGCGGCTGGCCTGGTGCTGGGCTTCAAACAATGTTCGAAGGACGGACGGAGGTGGGCTGGAACTCATGCGGCCATGATAGGGGCCACAGGGGCAGAGCAGTAGGGACGCAACTCCAGCAGCACTGCGGGTTGACCCTGAGGCACTTGACCCCATTTACAGACCTGATGCAGAACCTGTCGACGGTCTAAACGGGTTCTCAGGCATTTGACTGACAATCGCGCCGGCACTTATCCGCTATGGTGGTTGGCAGGTAAACCATCCCTGATGAAAGTGTTTCATGGAATTCAAGGATTACTACAAGGTCATGGGCGTAGAGCGCAGCGCCACGCCCGACGAGATCAAAAAGGCACACCGCAAGCTGGCACGCAAATACCATCCCGACGTCAGCAAGGAAAAAAACGCCGAGGCACGCTTCAAGGAAATCGCCGAAGCCTACGAGGTGTTGCGCGATCCTGAAAAGCGCACCGCTTACGACCAACTGGGCGCCAACTACCAGGCCGGGCAGGACTTCCGCCCGCCACCGGGCTGGAACCCGGGGCAGGCCTCGGGAGGTGCCGCCGGCGCTCCCCATTTTGGCGGAGCCGAAGGTTTTGACCACAGCGACTTTTTCGACGCGATCTTCCGCGGCATGGGCGGAGGGCCGCAAGGCCGGGGTGGTTTTGACGATATGCGCGGCGGCCGCAGCTTTGACATGCATGGCCAGGACCAGCACGCCAAAATCCAGATCGACATCGGCGACTCCTACAGCGGCGCGACACGCAAGCTGCAGTTGCGCATGCCGGTGGAGAGCGAAGCCGGCGTGACGATGCAGGACCGCAGCATCGAGTTCGTCATCCCCAAGGGCATACGCGCAGGCCAGCACATTCGCCTGGCGGGCCAGGGCTCTCCTGGCATGGGTCAGGGCAGCCCGGGCGACCTTTACCTGGATGTTGAATTTCTGCCGCATGCCCTGTACCGTGCCGAGGGCCATGACGTGTACATGAATCTGCCCGTCGCACCATGGGAAGCCGCGCTGGGCGCAGAGGTGGAAGTGCCCACGCCCACCGGCGAGGTGGAGCTGAAAATCCCGGCGGGCTCTGCCGGCGGGCGCAAGCTCAGGCTCAAGGGGCGCGGGCTGCCGGGCAAGACCCTGGGAGATTTTTATTTTGTGCTGCAGGTGGTCCTGCCAGCCGCGGACACGGATGCGGCAAAGAAAGCGTACGAAGACATGGCGGTGGCATTCAAGGCTTTCAAGCCGCGCGCCGCCCTGCAAACCTCCGGAGCCAAGGCATGAACACCCCCACCCGCTACCTCGCCGGCTTCATCCTGGAAGACCAGGATGAACTCACCCTTGACGATCTCTGCCGGGCCTGTGCCGCGCAGTCGGAGCTCATCGTGGACCTGGTACACGAAGGCGTGCTGGCGCCGATGGGAGAGGCGCCTGAGGTTTGGCGCTTCACCGGCGTGCACTTGCACCGCGCCACCGTGGCCGTGCGCCTGCAGCGCGACCTGGGAGTGAATCCGGCCGGTGCGGCACTGGCACTGGAACTGATGGACGAGCTGGACAGCCTGCGCCGACAGCTGCACCGTCTGCAGGACAACTGACCCACCGGCGCGGGCAATCTTTTATATAGGACAGATCATGGCGCTCACTGCCAAAGCAGCATGGGAGAATTCGCGCCATGTCCACCGAAGCAGCGCCCGCCCTGAAAAACATCTTTGACAAGGCGCGCTACCACCACATCGCAGCTGAAACCGCCGTGGTCTACCCACGTTTTGACGGTAAAAAGTTTCTAGCGCTCGCGCTGCCCGGCCTGGACGACCTTTCGCTGATGCAGCGCCTGCGCCGCACCAGCGAGTGCCTGCATGCAACACTGCCCGACGACTACAGGAAAACCATCGCCATCCTGCGCAAGCTGGCGCCACGCATCAACAGCGGTTTCGTCACCCTGGTGCTGCCGGATTATGTGGGCCTGTATGGGCGCGATGATTTCGACACCTCCATGGAGGCGCTGAAGTTTTTCACCGCCTTCGGCTCCTCGGAGTTCGCCATCCGCGAATTCATCCGCCAGGACCCTGCGCGCACGCTGGCCGTGATGAAGGCCTGGGCCAAAGACGAGAGCGAGCATGTGCGGCGCCTGGCCAGCGAAGGCAGTCGCCCTCGCCTGCCCTGGTCTTTCAGGCTGGATGCGCTGATGGCCGATCCCGAACTTGCCGCGCCCATCCTGGACGCACTCAAGGCCGACGGCAGCCTCTACGTACGCAAGTCGGTGGCCAACCACCTCAACGACGTCACCAAGCTGCATCCCGACTGGGTGCTGGGGCGCCTGAAGATCTGGCCGCTGGACAACCCGCACACCGCGTGGATTGCCCGGCACGCGCTGCGCACGCTGATCAAACAGGGCGACAGGCAGGCGCTGGGTGTGATCGGCGCCGGTAGAAAGGCGGACGTCTGCATCACAGGTTTGTCCGTCAGCCCGAAGAAACTCACCCTGGGCGAGCGGATGGCACTGTCGTTCACGCTGCAATCCACCTCGCGCCAAAGCCAGCGGCTGGTGGTGGACTATGCGGTGCACTACGTCAAGAAATCGGGCAGCAGCTCGGCTAAGGTATTCAAACTCAAGGAGCTGACGCTGGCCGCCGGCGAAAGCGTGCAGCTGTCGCGCAGCCAGGTCGTGCGCGACTTCACCACCCGTGTGCACCATGCCGGGCGGCACGCGGTGGACATCATGGTCAATGGGGAATGCCTTGCGAGCGGGCATTTTGACCTGGTGAAGACCTGAAATGGCTGCAGCCCAATAAGGACGAGCGCCAGCAGCTATAAAATATATAGCATCCAGATACGGCACCCTCATGTCGGGACCTCGTTGCCCAGGCACCTGACAGCAAGCTTTGTACAGTAGCTACCTGACGCCCCCCCGCCGCCCTTCCGATTCCCATACCAAGCACCAAGGACATGTTCATGCGCCCACTCACCCTGCAACGATTCAGCCCCGCCTATTGCGCCCTCAGCCTGGTGCTGCTTCTGTCCGCCTGCGGAGGCGCCGGCGGTGAAGAGATCGGCGCAGTCGACACGGTCTTCAAATTCATCGGGCCGGACCATAAAATCGTAGTGGAAGCCTATGACGACCCCAAGGTGAGCGGCGTCACCTGTTATGTCTCGCGCGCCAAGACGGGTGGTATCAAGGGCGCATTCGGCGTGGCCGAAGACAAGGCCGAAGCCTCGATAGCCTGCCGGCAGACCAGCGTGATCAGTTTCCCGGGAGGCAAACCGATCGATAAGCAGGAAGAAATGTTCAGCGAACGCATTTCGCTGGTCTTCAAAAAGCTGCGTGTGGTGCGCATGGTGGACACCAAACGCAACACCCTCGTCTACCTCACCTATTCCGACCGTGTGATCGAAGGTTCGCCGCAGAACAGCGTGACAGCGGTTCCGGTGCCGGCGGGCACGGTGATTCCGGTGAAGTAAAGGCCCGGCTACGGTCTTCGCGGCTGGTGGGCCTGAATACCCCCGCTGGCCGGCGGGACTAGCGGGCTGTGCCGTCGGCGTTTTCGCTTTTGACAACAGAATTTCGACCCATGACCCAAACCACCGCCGCCTCCCTGACCGATTTCCCCATCACCCGGAAATGGCCCGCCCAGCACCCTGACCGCATCCAGCTGTATTCGCTGCCCACGCCCAATGGCGTCAAGGTATCTATCATGCTGGAAGAGTGCGGCCTGCCCTACGAGCCGCACCTCGTCGACTTTGGCAGCAACGACCAGATGTCGCCGGCATTTCTGTCGCTGAACCCGAACAACAAGATCCCGGCCATCCTCGACCCGAACGGTCCTGGCGGCAAACCGCTGGGACTTTTCGAGTCCGGCGCGATCCTGATCTACCTTGCCGAGAAAACCGGGAAATTCCTGCCAACGGACGCAGCAGCCCGTTACGAAACCATCCAGTGGCTGATGTTCCAGATGGGCGGGATCGGCCCGATGTTTGGCCAGCTCGGCTTTTTCCACAAGTTCGCCGGCAAGGACTATGAAGACAAGCGCCCGCGCGACCGCTACGTTGCCGAATCCAGCCGACTGCTTGGTGTGCTGAACCAGCGGCTCGAAGGCCGCAGCTGGATCATGGGCGACGACTACACCATTGCCGACATCGCCACCTTCGGCTGGGTGCGCAACCTGATCGGGTTTTATGGCGCCGGTGAACTGGTGGAAATCCAGAAATTTCCCAACGTGACGCGCGTGCTCGACGCGTTTGTGGCGCGCCCTGCGGTCGTCAAGGGGCTGGGCATACCCGCGCGCGGCTGACGCTCCCACGCGAACAAGGCGGACAGGCCGGGATGGTCAAATTGGCTATCATGGCGGGCATGTCCGCCCAGCCAGCTCCTAGCCCGGAACAGATTACAACGGATCGCTTTCGCCTGCTGGTGGATGCGGTGCAGGACTACGGCATCTTCATGCTCGACACCGCGGGCAACGTGATGTCCTGGAATATCGGCGCCCAGCGCATCAAACAGTACCGGGCCGACGAGATCATCGGCCGCAATTTCTCCACCTTTTACCCCCCAGAGGCGGTCGCCGCCGGGTGGCCCGCCGAGGAGTTGCGCCGCGCGGAAAGAGATGGGCGCTTCGAGGAAGAAGGCTGGCGCATACGCAAGGACGGCAGCCGTTTCTGGGCCAATGTCGTCATTACCGCGCTCAGGGACGAGAACGGACAACTCGCCGGCTTCGGCAAGGTCACACGCGACCT
Organism: Polaromonas sp. P1_F8; assembly: GCF_056405635.1. NCBI lineage: Bacteria > Pseudomonadati > Pseudomonadota > Betaproteobacteria > Burkholderiales > Comamonadaceae > Polaromonas > Polaromonas sp. P1_F8. The sequence continues at coordinate 847,266 of NZ_JBFUBS010000001.1, forward strand.
CACGGAGCGCCGGGCTCACGAGGAAGCGCTGCGCGAGAGCGAGGAACGCTTCAGGTTCATGATCGAAGGGGTGCGGGACTACGCGATCTTCATGCTCAGCCCCGACGGCGTGATCGAGAGCTGGAACAGCGGCGCGCAGCTCATCAAGGGCTACAGCCCGAGCGAAGTCATCGGCAAACATTTCAGCCTGTTTTACCGTCCTGAAGACCTTGAGGCCGGCAAACCCCAAGCCGAACTGAAGGCGGCCCTGGAGCATGGCCGGGCTGAGGAAGAAGGCTGGCGCGTTCGGCGGGACGGCTCGGTGTTCTGGGCCAATGTGGTGATTGCCCCGGTGTATGACACAGGCCGGCAACTGCGCGGCTTTGTCAAAGTCACACGCGACATGACCGAAAGGCGGCGCCTGCACGAGCTGGAAAAATCCAGCAAGCGCATGAGCGAGTTCCTGGCCATGCTGGCGCACGAGCTGCGCAACCCGCTGGCCCCCATCCGCAACGCCATCACCATCCTGCAACTGGAACCCTCCCCCAGCCCGCTGGTTCGAAGCAGCCGCGACATGATCGACCGGCAGCTCACGCACATGACACGCCTGGTCGACGACCTGCTAGATGTCGGGCGGCTTACCACCGGCAAGATCCGGTTCAAGGCGGAGCAAGTTTCCTACAACCAGGTGGTGGCCCGCTCCATTGAGGCCGTGCGCCCCTTGTTTGATGCGCGGCGCCACCGCCTGAAGGCAGACATCCCGGCCGCATCGCCGCTGGTGCAGGGAGACGCCACACGGCTTGCTCAGGTCCTGCAGAACTTGCTGGTCAATGCCGCAAAGTACACCCCCGAGGCGGGCCTGATCGAGCTGAAAGTCTGGCAAGAGGGCACGCAGCTCTATACCTCGGTCCGCGACAACGGGCTGGGTCTGTCGTCCCAGGCGCTCAGCCAGATCTTCGAGCTGTTCTCCCAGGGCGACGCGCAGACAGCCGCGCGGGAAAGCGGGCTGGGCATCGGCCTGACGCTGGCACGCTCCCTGGTGGAAATGCACGGCGGCGCACTGCATGCTGAAAGTGAGGGCCCAGGCCGCGGCAGCACATTCACTTTTTTCCTGCCCAATGCGCAGATAGGCGTGCACGGCACCGATGACGCAAGCGGTCCGGGCGCGGCCATCCTGGTGGTGGACGACAACCGCGACGCAGCCAACAGCCTGGCGGAGATTCTCAGGCTGATGGACTGCCAGGTGAAAGTGGCCTATGACGGCCCCGCTGCGCTGGAGATGTTTCGCCAGCAGGCACCCCAGGCCGTTTTGCTGGACCTCGGCATGCCGGGAATGAACGGCTACGAGGTGCTGGCAGCCCTGCGCGCCCTGCACGGCGGCGAGCAGGTGACGGTCGCGGCCCTCACCGGCTTCGGCACGGACGAAGACAAAAGCCGCGCGCTGGCCGCCGGGTTCGACGAGCACCTCACCAAGCCGCTGGACTTTACCGCCCTGCAGGCATTTCTGCAGACCGCCGGCGTGGTGGTTTGAGCGTTTGGGCGGCCAGGAAGGCTGTTTCTGCCCCTTTTCAGGCATCAAAAAGGCCTGCAACCTAATAGCAACGAGCGCCAGCAGCTATCAAATAGATAGCAACTCCAGAAACGCCAATGTGTCTGGCCCGCCCGCAAGGCCCGCCGGCCGGCCACCGCGATCATGGGTGTATAACCAGAGCCCTCGGTCCCGCGCTTTTCCCACCCCGCGCGTGGCCGCTCACCTCACATCAATAAGCATCAAGCCGGGCGCATGAAGCGTCACGGCATACCAAGGAAGATCAAACATGGGCGCGCAGTGGAAAGCAAAAGGCAAGGAACTGGCCGCAAATGCCAAGGGCAAGGTATTCGGGAAACTGGCCAAGGAAATCATGGTGGCCGCGCGCAGCGGTGCCGACCCGTCATTGAACGCCCGCCTGCGGCTGGTGGTGGAGCAGGCCCGCAAGGTCTCCATGCCCAAGGACACGCTGGAGCGCGCCATCAAAAAAGGGGCCGGCCTCACGGGCGATGCGGTTCATTTTGAACACGTGATCTACGAAGGTTTTGCCCCGCACCGCGTGCCGGTCATGGTCGAATGCCTGACCGACAACCTGAACCGCACCGCCTCCGAAGTTCGCGTGCTGTTTCGCAAGGGGCAGCTGGGCACTTCCGGCTCGGTGTCCTGGGATTTTGACCACGTGGGCATGATTGAAGCCGAACCCGCTGCAGCAGCAGGCTCCGACCCCGAGCTGGCCGCCATTGAAGCAGGCGCCCAGGACTTTGAGCCGGGTGAAGAAGAAGGCACCACCCTGTTCCTGACCGATGCTGTCGACCTGGACCTGGTGAGCCGCGCATTGCCGGCCCAGGGTTTCAGCGTGCTGTCGGCCAAACTGGGCTACAAGCCGAAAAACCCGGTCGATCCGGCAACCCTCAGCGCCGCCGAACTCGAGGAAGTCGAAGCCTTCCTGGCCGCCATCGATGCCAATGACGATGTGCAGACCATTTATGCGGGCTTGGGCAGTTAGGGCTGGGTTGTTTGCGTTCCGCGGGCGCGCTCCCGAATCAGTTGCCCATCAGCGCGCGCACATGCGCCGCCGTGCCGCTGGCCAGGCCCTCCAGGCTGTAGCCTCCCTCGAGGACGGAAACCACACGGCCCTTGGCAGTTTCATCGGCCACCTTCATCAACTCCCGGGTGATCCAGTGGTAATCGTCGTCCGTGAACTTCAGGCCGCCCAACGGATCCAGATGATGGGCATCGAAACCCGCGGAGATGATCAGCAGCCCGGGTGCGAACCTGCGCAGGGCCGGTAACAACTGATCGGTCATCGCGGTGCGGAAGGCGGCGGAGCCGGTGCCCCGCGGAAACGGCACATTCACGATGTTTCCGGCCACGCCGGTTTCATGGCGCGCGCCGGTGCCGGGGTAAAACTGCGATTGGTGGCAGGAACCGTAGAACAGGTCCGGGTCGTCGTAGAACGAGTTCTGCGTGCCGTTGCCGTGATGCACATCGAAGTCCACCACCGCAACACGCTGGATGCCGTGCCGCTCGCGCGCATGCAGCGCGGCAATGGCCGCCTGGTTGAACACGCAAAAGCCCATGGCCTGATCTGCCTCGGCATGATGTCCGCAGGGGCGGGTAGCGCAAAAAACGTTGCTCGCCTCCCTTGTCACCACATCGTCCACGCCGGCACAGGCTGCGCCCACGCAACGCATCACCGCCTCCAGCGAGCCCGGTGACAGGATGGTGTCACCGGCATCGAGCGCGCGGTAGCCCTCGGCCGGCGACACCGCCTGCACTTGCTCCACATAGCCGGGTGTGTGCACGTGGAGCACCTGATCGAACGAGCCCAGCGGCGCATCGCGCCAGAGCGCCTTCGCAAACTCCGGTGTCTTCAGTGCCTGCAGCACGGCTTCAAGACGCTCGGGCGACTCCGGGTGGTGCGGGCCGGGACGATGGTCGAAACAGGCTTCGTGGGTGTAGATCAGGGTGCTCATGGGCGTTTGTCTCCTTTGCAGCGCCGGCGCCGCCATGCAGCCGATGGCTTTCATGGCTGCGGGTTTTGTACGGCCTCGTGAATGACTTTAACGGATCATGGCGGTAAGCGGCTCCGCTTGCCGCCTCAGAGGGCGAGCAAGAAAAAACCCGTTGCCTGCGTGCGCAGGAACGGGTTTTCGTATTTTTCACATCAAAAATGGCCGCCAGCCCCCTGCTGGCGAGCGCGGGCAGCTATCAATCCGATAGCAAGCTGCAGGCGCCGCTCAGCCCGGCCTCATCCAGCCGACGCTTCGAAGCTGAACACCCCCGGATTCTGGATCGGGTCCACATCCACCGGGATGGTGCTCTTGGGCGGGAACTTGCCCTCAAGCAATAACTTCGACAGCGGGTTTTCAATGCGCTGCTGAATCGCACGCTTGAGCGGACGCGCGCCAAATACCGGGTCGAACCCGACCTTGGCGAGCTCGGCAATCGCCGCTTCCGACACCTCCATGTTGAGGTCCATCTTCTGCAGACGCGCTATCAGCGTACGCAGCTGGATGCGGGCGATGGACTCGATGTTTTTCGCGTCGAGCGAATGGAACACCACGGTCTCGTCGATACGGTTCAGGAACTCGGGCCGGAAGTAGTTCTTCAGCTCGCCCTCCACCGCCTCTTTCACATCCTCGTAAGGCTGCCCCACCATGGACTGGATAATGGGCGAGCCGATATTGCTGGTCATGACGATCACGGTGTTCTTGAAGTCCACGGTGCGGCCCTGGCCGTCGGTCAGGCGGCCATCGTCCAGCACCTGCAGCAACACATTGAAGACGTCGGGGTGGGCTTTTTCCACCTCATCGAGCAGCAGCACGCTGTAGGGCTTGCGGCGCACGGCTTCGGTCAGGTAGCCACCCTCCTCGTAGCCCACGTAGCCCGGAGGCGCGCCGATCAGGCGGGCCACGGAATGCTTTTCCATGAACTCACTCATGTCGATGCGGACCAGGTGGTCTTCACTGTCAAACAAAAAGCCGGCCAGCGCCTTGCACAGTTCGGTCTTGCCGACGCCGGTGGGGCCCAGGAACAGGAAAGACCCCGTAGGCCGGTTAGGGTCGGAAAGACCCGAACGCGAGCGGCGGATGGCATTGGCCACGGCGCCGATGGCTTCGTCCTGGCCGACCACACGCTCGTGCAGCTTGCCTTCCATGAGCAGCAGCTTGTCGCGCTCGCCCTGCATCAGCTTGCTGACGGGAATGCCGGTGGCGCGCGCCACGACTTCGGCGATCTCTTCAGCGCCGACCTGGGTTCGCAGCAACGTGGGGGCGTTGGATTTCCCCTTGCTGGCTTCACTGTCCTGCGCTTCTTTCAGGCGTTTTTCAAGCGCCGGCAGCTGGCCGTATTGCAGCTCGGCGACTTTGTTGAAGTCGCCCTTGCGGGTGAATTCCTCGATCTGGAAGCGGATGCGGCCGATCTCTTCCATCACGTCCTTGGAGCCGAGCGCCTGGGCTTTTTCGGCCTGCCAGATTTCATCGAGGTCGGAAATCTCTTTTTGCAGCTTGGCGATCTCCTCTTCAATCAGGTCGAAGCGCTTTTTCGAAGACTCGTCTTTTTCGCGGCGCACGGCTTCGCGCTCGATCTGCAGCTGGATCAGGCGGCGGTCGAGCTTGTCCATGACCTCGGGCTTGGAGTCCATCTCGATCTTGATCTTGGCCGCGGCTTCATCGATCAGGTCGATGGCCTTGTCGGGCAGGAAACGGTCGGTGATGTAGCGATGGCTCAGCTCGGCCGCGGCCACGATGGCCGGGTCGGTGATCTGCACGCCGTGGTGCTCTTCGTATTTCTCTTGCAGGCCGCGCAGGATGGCAATCGTCGCCTCCACGCTCGGCTCGCCCACCAGGATTTTCTGGAAGCGGCGCTCCAGCGCGGCGTCTTTTTCGATGTACTTGCGGTATTCGTCGAGCGTTGTGGCACCCACGCAATGCAATTCGCCGCGGGCCAGCGCGGGTTTGAGCATATTGCCCGCATCCATGGCGCCTTCTGCCTTGCCGGCGCCCACCATGGTGTGCAGCTCGTCAATGAAGACGATGGTCTGGCCTTCGTCTTTGGCGAGTTCGTTGAGCACGGTTTTCAGGCGCTCTTCAAACTCACCGCGGAACTTGGCGCCGGCCAGCAGCGCCGCCATGTCCAGGCTCAATACACGCTTGCCCTTGAGCGAGTCAGGCACCTCACCCGCGACGATGCGCTGGGCCAGGCCCTCGACGATGGCGGTCTTGCCGACGCCGGGCTCCCCGATCAGCACCGGGTTGTTTTTAGTGCGGCGCTGCAGCACCTGGATCGCGCGGCGGATTTCATCGTCGCGGCCGATCACCGGGTCGAGCTTGCCCAGGCGGGCGCGCTCGGTAAGGTCCATGCAGTATTTTTTCAGGGCTTCGCGCTGGCCTTCGGCATCGGCGCTGTTCACGCCCTGCCCGCCGCGCACGGCGTCAATCGCCGCTTCCAGCGCCTTGCGAGTCAGGCCGTTTTCTTTGGCCAGCCGGCCCACGTCGCTCTTGCTGTCGGCCACAGCCAGCAAAAACAGCTCGCCGGCAATGAACTGGTCATTGCGCTTGATGGCTTCTTTTTCGGTGGCCTGCAGCAGCCTGGCGAGATCGGGGCTGACCTGGATCTGGTCCTGGCCCTGCACCTGCGGCAGTTTTTTAACGGCCGCATCAGCTGCCTGCGTGAGGCCGCCGACGTTAACGCCGGCTTTTTCCAGCAGGGCACGCGGGCCGTCTTCCTGGCGCAGCATGGCGGCCAGCAGGTGAACCGGCTCGATATAGCCGTTGTCATTGCCCAGCGCGAGGGACTGCGCATCGCTCAGGGCTTCCTGGAATTTGGTGGTTAGTTTGTCTTGTCGCATTGATTTGACTCCGCAAAGGGGCTCCGGGGCTCACGAAGGAGCGGTTATTGCCGAGTTTGGGGCTTTTGCGCGCCTTTTCAAGTCATTCAGCCGCAAGCACGGCAAGCCATTGGGCCGCGTTTGATGTGCGTCAAGCCCGCACCCGGTTCAGGCGTTGCCGGCGTTGATGCCCCATTTCGCCAGCGCCGCGTCGTCGCTGACCCGGGCATCCACCCAGCGGGCGCCTTCCGGCGTTTCTTCTTTCTTCCAGAACGGCGCCTGGGTTTTCAGATAGTCCATCAGGAATTCGCAGGCCTTGAAGCTTTCGCCGCGATGGGCTGACACTACGGCCACCATCACCACCTGGTCCAGCGGCTGCAGCAGGCCGACGCGGTGGATGACGCGGGCGCCAAAAATATCAAAACGCGACATCGCCTCATCGATCATGGCCTCGATGGCTTTTTCGGTCATGCCCGGGTAATGCTCCAGTTCCATGGAAAGTACTTCTCCCGCGCCGGCCGACGAACGCAGCGAAGGGCCGCCCCGAGCAAGTTCAGCCCCCTCGGGGGGCAGCGAGGACACGCCAGTGCCGAGCGTGGGGGCCATATTGCGGTCCCGAACCGTGCCGGTGAAGGTGCAGACGGCGCCGACGCGCTTGTCGTTTGAGCGCAGCGCGGCAACTTCATCGGCGAGGTTGAAGTCATCGGTGGTGATCAGGACGCGGGGGGAAGACTGGGCCATAGTGGCAATTTTGCCACTGGGCCACGCAGGCCGGTGCATATTCAATGCCGAAACAGTGCCACAGCCCGGCCCCTCAAGTAATATGGCAGCATGACTGGCCACATTCACCTTCTTGCCAACCGGACGCACGACAGCGCCCGCGGGTTTGAGGCGTGCGCCAGCAAATCAAAAAAACCGTTGCTCATTTGACCGGGGCTGCGGTTCCGTCGTCGAATGAGCGATGGAACCGCCGGTTACTTTTCCAGAGTCTTTTGCGGACACCTTCACTTGTTCTGATGACGGCCTTTTTAGCCGGTCAGTTTTTTGGGATGTGTCTTCATGCAAACAGCGCTCAATGCCGATCAGGCAAATCAAGCCACTCAGGCAACTCACGATTTCTCGGGACTCTGGATCCCGCTCGTTACCCCGTTTGACCAGGACAAGGTCGACTACGGTGCCTTGAAGCGCCTGGTAGCGCACTACCAGGCCAGCGGCATCGCCGGGCTGGTGGTATGCGGCTCTACGGGTGAAGCTGCCGCGCTCAGCGATGAAGAGCAACTTGATGTGCTGCAAACCGTGATGGCCGAAGCCCCTGACCTGCCGGTGATCATGGGTTTGTCTGGCTACCACCTGGGTAAAACGGCTGCGCGCGTTCGTGCTTTGAGCCCACTGAACCTCGCGGGCATCTTGCTGCCGGCGCCCAGCTATATCCGGCCCTCGCAGGCGGGTCTGATCGACTGGTTTACCACCCTGGCCGATGCCAGCGCGGTGCCGGTGGTGCTTTACGACATCCCTTACCGCACAGGCAGCCAGATGGCGCTTGAGACCATCCGGGCGCTGGCGGCGCACCCGCGCATACAGGCCGTCAAGGATTGCGGGGGTGACACGGCGAAAACGCGGGCACTGATCGCCGATGGGCAATTGCAGGTGCTGGCCGGTGAGGATGCGAACATCTTCACGACTGTGGCAGCAGGCGGCCGGGGCGCTATCGCGGCAGCGGCGCATTTGCATACGTCGCGATTTGCGGAAATTGTTCAGCGCCTTCGAGCGGGTGACGTGGCCGGGGCCGAGGCTTTGTGGAAACCGCTGCCGCCGCTGATTGAAGCCCTGTTTGCAGAACCCAATCCGGGCCCGCTCAAGGCATTGCTGGCGCGACAAAAGTTGCTGCGTGACGAGTTGCGCAGCCCGATGACGCGCGCGTCTGCGGCGCTGGTGGAGCGGCTTGTGAAGCTGGATGCGCTGGTGGTTTGAGCCGCCGAGTTGAGCCGCCGAGAGTGAGTGGATCAGCCGCCGGTGACGGGGGGAAAGAAGGCGACTTCACAGCCCTCGCTGAGTACGGCCGACTCATCGCTCATGACCTGGTTGAGCGCCATGCGCACCGATTTGCCACGCGCAAGCGCCGCAGCGTGCGCGGGCGTGGCCGCCAGCAGTTCGTCGCGCAGGGCGGCCAGCGTAGCGGCAGAGGTGTCGCGCACCTCGCTGCCCTGCCCTATGGCTTCGCGGATCGAGGCAAAGTATTTGACGGTGATTTTCATGTGAAGCCTTGCCGAAGAGCCTCTACGACATCAGCGCTGAAAACGGGATGAACTGCACCACGTCACCGTGCGCGATGGTCTGGCCTGCCGGGTTGTCGATCACACCGTCGCCCCAGACTGCGGAAGTCAGCACGCCCGAACTCTGGTTGTTGAACAGCTCCAGCCCACCGGCGGCGTTGCGCCTGACCCGCAGGAATTCGCGGCGCTTGTCGGCTTTGGGCCAGTCAAAATGCGCCGTCGCAGCCATGGGGCGAACGGCAGGTTCGACAGCGCCCTGCAACTTGAGCAGGAAAGGCCGCACCAGGACCAGGAAAGTCACAAAACTGGACACCGGGTTGCCAGGCAGGCCGATGAAGTGGGAGCCTGCAATCTTGCCGTAGGCGAAGGGCTTGCCCGGCTTTATGGCGATCTGCCAGAGCGCCAGTTCGCCCAGCGCCTGCACGGCGGGCTTGATGTGGTCTTCTTCGCCCACCGACACGCCACCGCTGGTGAGGATCAGGTCGTGCTGCTCGCTGGCGCCCTTGAGCGCGGCGATGGTGGCGTCCAGGCGGTCGGGCACGATGCCCAGGTCAGTGACCGTACAGCCCAGGCGCAGCAGCAGCGCACGCAAAAAGAAGCGGTTGGAGTTGTAGATGGCGCCGGGCTTCATGTCGGCGGGTGCAACCTCGCCAGGCATGACAAGTTCGTCGCCCGTGGAAAACAGGGCGACGCGCACCCGGGGCGCGACCTGCAATTTGTCGAAACCGATGCTGGCGGCCAGGCCCAGCGAGGCCGGCGTCAGACGCTCGCCACGGCGTAGCACCACGGCGCCGGCAGCGACGTCTTCGCCCCGACGGCGAATCCACTGGCCGGGCTGCGGCTGGACCCTGATGCGCACGCCCGCGTCCCCCGCCTCGCAATCTTCCTGCATCACCACGGCGTCGGCGCCCGACGGAATGGGGGCGCCGGTGAAGATGCGCGCCGCAGAGGCCGGCGTGAGCATGTGCCCGCTGCTGCCGGCTGGAATACGCTGGTTGACTTGCAGCACCGCATCGGCTGACCAGTCGGCAGCACGCACCGCATAGCCGTCCATGGAACTGTTGTCGTGTGCCGGCACATCAAGGCTGGACACCAGCTCCTGGGCCAGCACCCGGCCGTCGGCATCGAAGGTGGAAACCGTCTCGGCACCGGGCAGCAATGCCGCGCGGCCCAGCAGCTCGGCCAGCGCCTGGTCCAGCGGCTTCAAGGGGGCCCGGCCGGGCTGCGGCGCAAGCGCCGGGCCGGCGGGCGCGGAGGAAACAGAACTCATGGTCGGGGTGTCCGGAACAAAAACATGAACGGAACGAAAAAAGCCTGCTTTGGCGAACGCTTAACCGAAACGGTCTTCAAACGAATAGGAGAAGCGTTCCTGATTGTTGACCAGGTACTCTGCCACGGCGTCGGCATCGTCCAAATCCAGCACCGGGCGCAAGGTTGCTTGGGGCAGCTTGCCGGGGGCATCCGTGGCGACGGCGACGATGAAGTCGTCGTCCGGGTAGAGCGGGGGCTTGCCGGCGTAGTCGGCCGAAGGGGCGCGCCAGACTTCGATCTTGAGGAGGTCGCTGCTCTTGAAGCCCTCCACCAGCACCCAGTCCACGCCGCCGTACAGCTCGGCGATCAGCTGGTGAACGGTGAGCTCGGACGGCTTTTCAAATTCACGCATGAGCGCAAGCCGGTTTGGCGAGGCCACGACCACTTCAAAGGCACCGGCCTGGCGATGCCGGAAAGTGTCTTTGCCGGGATGGTCTATGTCGAACTTGTGGTGCGCATGCTTGACCACCGACACGCGCAGGCCTCTGGCCTTCAGTGCCGGGATCAGCTTTTCGACCAGTGTCGTCTTGCCCGAACCGGAATACCCGGCAAATCCGACCACGTTCATGATGTCGCTCTCACAGAAAGAAAGGCCGGAAGACGCCCAGGTTGCTATTAAAAATATAGCTGCTTGCGCCCGTCAGATAATGGCTACAGCCCGATTTAATGCACATTTTCGGCGATGTAGCGTTTGATCACAGCTGCATCGGCCGGCAGCACCTTGACGCGTTTCGGCAAAGCCTCAATGCCTTCGAACTTCGCCGGCCGCGTGGGCAATTGGCCCAGGGCTTCTTCAATGGTGGCCGCGAACTTGATGGGAAGCGCAGTCTCCAGCACGATCATGGGAACGCCCGGCTGGAGCTGCTCGCGCGCCACCTTCACGCCGTCGGCAGTGTGGGTGTCGATCATGGTGCCGAAGCGTTTGTAGGTGTCGCGGATGGTGGCCAGCCGGTCGGCATGGGTGCTCTTGCCGCTCGCAAAACCGTAGCGCTGCGCGGCCGACTTGAAGGCGGCCTCAACGCTCAGGTCAAAGTAGCCCTGGCTGCCGATCTGGTCATGGAACAGCGCCTTCGTCTTGTCACCGTCACGGCCCAGCAGGTCAAACACAAAGCGCTCGAAGTTCGAGGCCTTGGAAATGTCCATGGAAGGACTGGAGGTTTCGTGCGTGTCGGCGCTGCTGCGCACGCGGTACACGCCGGTGCGGAAGAACTCGTCGAGCACGTCGTTCTCGTTCGTGGCGACCACCAGCTTGGCGATGGGCAGGCCCATCATACGGGCGACGTGCCCGGCGCAGACATTACCGAAATTGCCTGAAGGGACCGTGAAGTCGACTTTTTCAGTGTTGCTGCTCGTGGCTTGAAAGTAACCCGCAAAGTAATACACCACCTGCGCCATCAGCCTCGCCCAGTTGATGGAGTTGACCGTGCCGATCTTGTACTGGCGCTTGAAGGCGAGGTCGTTGGACACGGCCTTGACGATGTCCTGGCAGTCGTCGAACACGCCTTCAACCGCGATGTTGTGGATGTTCTCATCCTGCAGGCTGAACATTTGCGCCTGCTGGAAGGGGCTCATGCGGCCGTTGGGTGAGGTCATGAAGACGCGCACGCCCTTTTTGCCGCGCATGGCGTATTCGGCCGCGCTGCCGGTGTCTCCGCTGGTGGCGCCCAGGATGTTGAGCTCTTCACCGCGGCGCGCCAGTTCGTATTCGAACAGGTTGCCCAGCAGCTGCATGGCCATGTCCTTGAAGGCCAGCGTGGGGCCGTTGGACAGGGCCTCGAGGTAAACGCCGTCTTCAAGCTTTTTCAGCGGGACGATGGCTTGGGTGCCAAACACTTCTTCGGTGTAGGTCTTGTTGCAGATGGCCTTAAGGTCGACGGCTGGAATATCGTCGACATAGATCGAGAGGACTTCGAACGCGAGCTCGGCGTAAGACAGGCTGCGCCACTTCTGCAGCGTGGCAGCATCCACCTGCGGGTATTGCTCGGGCAGGTAGAGGCCACCGTCGGGCGCGAGGCCTTCGAGCAGGATTTCACAAAAACGCTTGCGGTCGGCGTGGCCGCGAGTGGAGATGTACAACATCAGGCCAGCTCCTCCTTGCGGATGCGCGTAATGGGCGCAAGCACCGTGGGCAGCGCCTGCATCTGGGCGATGGCCTCGTTCATTCTGGACTCGACACAATCGTGCGTCAGGATGACGAGATCCGTCTGGGTGGAGCCTTCACCACCCACATCGTCAGCTTCGCGCTGAAGCACGGCGTCGATGCTGATGTCGAACGATGCGAGGATACCGGTGACTTTTGCCAACACACCAGCCTCGTCGGCAACTTTCAGCCGCAGGTAGTAGCTGGTGACGATGTCGCCCATGGCCAGCACCGGCGTATCGCTCACCGCGTCGGGCTGGAAGGCCAGGTGCGGCACACGCTGGGCGGGGTCCGCGGTATGCAGGCGGGTAACGTCGACCAGGTCTGCAATCACGGCTGAGGCCGTTTGCTCGGAACCCGCACCTGCGCCGTAGTACATGGTGATGCCGGCCGCGTCGCTCTTGACCATGATGCCATTCATCGAACCCTCGACATTGGCCAGTAGCCGCTTGACGGGAATCAGCGTGGGATGCACGCGCAGCTCGACACCGTTTGCCGTGCGTTTGGCAACGCCCAGCAGCTTGATGCGGTAGCCCAGCTGAAACGCGTAGTGAATGTCAATGGCCGCCAGCTTGGTGATGCCTTCGACATAGGCGCGGTCATACTGCAGGCGGATGCCGAAAGCGATCGCCGCCAGGATGGTGGCCTTGTGGGCCGCATCCATGCCCTCGATGTCAAAGGTCGGGTCGGCTTCTGCGTAGCCCAGGCGTTGCGCCTCTTTCAGCACCTCGTCAAATCCGAGGCCCTTGTCGCGCATCTCGGACAGGATGAAATTGGTTGTGCCGTTGATGATGCCGGCGACCCATTCGATGCGGTTGGCCGAGAGGCCTTCACGCAAGGCCTTGATGATGGGGATGCTTACCGCAACTGCACCTTCGAAAGCCACCATCACACCGCGCGCCTGGGCAGCGGCGAAGATTTCGTTGCCGTATTCGGCCAGCAGCGCCTTGTTGGCCGTGACCACATGTTTGCCATTGGCAATGGCCTTGAGCACCAGTTCACGGGCCAGTGTGGTGCCGCCGATGACTTCCACCACAATTTCGATGTCCGGGTGGTTGACGATTTCAAAGGGATCGGCGAGGACCACCACCCCCTCGCCGGCAATCTTGCGGGCGCGATCCAGGTTGCGGGCGGAAACCATGGTGATCTCAATGCCGCGGCCGGCACGGCGTCGGATTTCTTCCTGGTTGCGCCGCAGTACGTTGTAGGTGCCGCTGCCCACGGTGCCGATGCCCAGGAGGCCTACGCGGATGGGGCTCAAATTCGTCGGTTTCATAGTCGCTGAGGTCTTGCTTTTCGTTGATCGTGGATGCTCGCGCTCAAAAGAGGTGCGCAAAAAAAAGCCGGATACAGGTCAAATCCGGTTGTTGCGATAGTTCTCGAGGAACTTCGCAATACGGCCAATGGCTTCGCGCAGGTCTTCCTCATGCGGGAGGAAGACGATGCGGAAGTGATCCGGCTCGGGCCAGTTAAAGCCCGTGCCCTGCACCAGCATGACCTTGGTCTCCTTGAGGAGCTCCAGGAAAAACTGGCGATCGTCCTTGATCGGGTAGACCTTGGGATCAAGCCGCGGGAACATGTAGAGCGCGGCGCTGGGTTTGACACAGGTGACGCCGGGTATGGCGGTAATCAGTTCGTAGGCCAGGTCACGCTGGCGGCGCAGGCGGCCGCCCTCGCAGGTCAGGTCGTTGATGCTCTGGTAGCCGCCCAGCGCAGTCTGGATGGCCCACTGGCCGGGCACGTTGGAGCACAGCTTCATGTTGGCCAGCATGTTCAGGCCTTCGATGTAGTCCTGCGCCTGCTTCTTGGGGCCGGACACCACCAGCCAGCCGGCGCGATAGCCGCAGGAGCGATAGCTCTTGGAAAGCGAATTGAAGGTCAGCGTGAGCACGTCGGTGGACAGGCTGGCGATGGCCGTATGTTTGACGCCGTCGTAAAGCACCTTGTCGTAGACCTCGTCCGCGAGGATGACCAGGCCGTGCTCGCGCGCGATACCGATGATGCCTTTGAGCAGTTCATCGGAATACAGCGCGCCCGTCGGGTTGTTGGGGTTGATGACCGCGATGGCCTTGGTCTTTGGCGTGATCTTCGCGCGGATGTCGTCCAGGCTGGGCATCCAGCCATTGCTTTCATCACACCGGTAGTGCACCGGCGTGCCGCCCGAGAGGCTGGTGGAGGCCGTCCACAGTGGGTAGTCAGGCGCGGGCAACAGCAGCTCGTCGCCGTCATCGAGCAAGGCATTGGTGGCCATCGAGATCAGTTCGCTCGCGCCGTTGCCGAGGTAGATGTCGTCCAGCGTCACGCCCTTGATGCCCTGCTTCTGGGTTTCATGCATCACGGCCTTGCGTGCCGCAAAAATACCCTTGCTGTCCGAATAACCCGCCGAGGCAGGCAGGTTGCGGATCATGTCCTGCTGGACTTCTTCGGGCGCATCAAAACCGAACACCGCCAGATTACCAATATTGAGCTTGATGAGCTTTTGGCCTTCTTCTTCCATCTGCTTGGCGGCATCCATGATCGGGCCGCGGATGTCATAAAGGACATTGGCCAGCTTGGCAGATTTGGTGATCGGTTTCATGCGGTTTTATCGGTATGTGGGCAGGGCCTCGGGCCCCACCATGCTGGCAACGGGGAAGAAGCATCAGCACTGCGGCGGGAAATTCGGGCGGAATCTATAATTTGACCACATAAAAGAGGGTTTTCGCCTCCAAAACCCGTCAAACGCCCCCGTGCACCGGCGTCCTCCGCGCCATCGAAACGCCCAAATAATCCCGTATGAAACTTCAACCAGACCGTCTCGATGTCCAGTCCATCCTTGGCTACGGTCCAGGCTGGGTCGGCCTGGGAAGCAATGGTGTCGCGGAGAAAATCGAACACAGCATCGTGATTGGCTCAAGGGGCGAGAAGTTTGACTGGAACTGCACGCGTTTTGAGCAACTCACGGCAGAGCATTTCGCCCTGCTTGCCGCGACGCAGCCTGAACTCGTGATTTTTGGCAGCGGCTCCCGGTTGCGCTTTCCGCCTCCGGCCTTCCTGCGCACGCTGATGGAGCGCCGCATCGGCATTGAGACCATGGACACATTGGCAGCATGCCGTACCTATAACATCCTCGCGGGAGAAGGCCGGCAAGTAATTGCTGCCCTGCTGATTGAAACAGAAGGAACAGAAGGCTGAAATGCCCTCTCTTTCAGGGTAAAATCTAGGGTTGCACTTGGCACCACATCCAGGACTCGCGTCCCGGGCCGGTTGCCAAAAGGCGCGGCTAATTACAACTACTTTCGTCAGGGTCTACTCAGTATGGCAGTCGTCGTCAATAAACCACTCCCCGAATTTGAAGCGATCGCCACAGGCGGCATCAAGGTTTCCAACACATCCCACCTCGGCAAAGTCGTTGTGCTGTACTTCTATCCCAAGGACAACACACCGGGTTGCACCACGGAAGCCATGCAGTTCCGTGACCGCTACAAGGACTTCGTCAAGGCCGGCGCAACCGTGTTCGGCGTGTCCCGCGACAACATGAAGTCCCACGACGAGTTCAAGTCCAAGCTTGAACTCCCGTTCGAACTCATTGCGGACACCGAAGAAAAAATGTGCCACATGTTCGGCGTGGTCAAAAACAAGATCATGTACGGCAAGAAGGTCAAGGGCATCGAGCGCAGCACCTTCCTGGTGGGTGCCGACGGCCAGCTGAAAGAAGAGTGGCGCGGCCTGAAGGTGCCTGGCCATGTGGACGACGTGCTCAAGGCCGTCAAGGCGCTCAAAAAGGCTGCCTGAAACAGCCCTGACGCCAGTTAGCAACAAAGAATTGCAAAGGATTGCCCTGTCACGCGAGTTGTGCATAATGAACTCATGCTGTTGACCTTCGCAACTGCGCCAAAAGAACAAGCCGCCCTGGTTTCAAGGCGGCTTTTTCGCTTCTGGAACCCTTCTTTTTTAGAGAGTTTTAAGCACTATGCCCCTGCCCCCCGCCCCGACCAAACGTGCCGCCCTGCTCTCCCCCGACGCGCTTGATGCGCCCGCCCGCTCGCCCTCCAAAGCACGAAAGACGGAAAGTGCCGAATCCGCCCAGAAACCCCCGGTGATGGACCTGTTTGACAGCCGCGCAGCAGGGGATGGCAGCCAGCATCCGTCAGCGTTTCAAGGAAAAGAGCCTGCCAACCCTTCAAGGACGAGCGCAAGCAGCTATAAAAAAGAGAGCATTCCACTGCCCCAGCCGGCAGCCAAGCCCAAAAAGGCCAAGCGCACCGGCCCCACCAAGCTGTTTGTGCTCGACACCAATGTGCTGATGCACGACCCAATGTGCCTGTTCCGGTTTGAGGAGCACGACATCTTCCTGCCCATGATCGTGCTTGAAGAGCTCGACGGCCACAAAAAGGGCATGACCGAGGTGGCGCGCAACGCCCGCCAGACCAGCCGGACGCTGGACGCGCTGGCAGGCACCCAGGGCGCTGACATTGCCAAAGGCCTGAAACTGGACACCACCGGCCACCCTGAAGCTGGTGGCTGCCTGTTTTTCCAGACCAAACCGCTGGATTACACCCTGCCCATGAGCCTGCCGCAGGGCAAGGCCGACAACCAGATCCTGGGCGTGGTCGAGGCCTTACGCAAGGAATACGCGCCGCGCGAGGTGGTTCTGGTGTCCAAGGACATCAACATGCGCGTCAAGGCCCGCGCCCTGGGTCTGGCCACAGACGACTACCAGAACGACAAAACCCTGGAAGACGGCGACCTGCTGTATTCGGGCTCGCTGGCCCTGCCGGCTGACTTCTGGACGCGCCAGAGCAAAACCGTCGAAAGCTGGCAGCAAGGCAGCCACACCTTCTACCGCATCACGGGCCCCATCGTGGGCAGCCTGCTGATCAATCAGTTTGTTTTTTTTGAAGCCCCCGGCGAACCTCCGCTGTATGCCCGCGTGACGGAAATCCGGGCGAAAACCGCCGTCCTGAAGACCCTTAAGGACTACAACCACCTCAAAAACGCGGTCTGGGGCGTCACCACGCGCAACCGCGAGCAGAACTTCGCGATGAACCTGCTGATGGACCCGGAAGTGGATTTCGTCACGCTGGCAGGTACCGCAGGTACGGGCAAGACGCTGATGGCGCTGGCCAGCGGGCTCACGCAGGTGCTGGATGACCGTCGCTACACCGAAATCATCATGACGAGAGCTACGGTGAGCGTGGGCGAAGACATCGGCTTCCTGCCGGGTACTGAAGAGGAAAAAATGGGCCCCTGGATGGGCGCGCTGGACGACAACCTGGAGGTGCTGGGCAAAACCGACAGCGGCTCGGGCGAATGGGGGCGCGCCGCCACCAACGAGCTCATCCGATCACGCATCAAGGTCAAGAGCATGAACTTCATGCGCGGCCGCACCTTCCTGAACAAGTACGTCATCATCGACGAAGCGCAAAACCTGACGCCCAAGCAGATGAAAACGCTGATCACGCGGGCCGGCCCGGGCACCAAGATCATCTGCATGGGTAACCTGGCGCAGATCGACACGCCGTACCTGACCGAAGGCTCATCGGGCATGACCTTTGCCGTCGACCGCTTCAAGGGCTGGCCGCACGGCGGCCACATCACGCTCGCGCGTGGCGAACGTTCGCGGCTGGCTGATTTCGCGAGCGAAGTGCTCTAAGCAAGACGGCGAAAAACGGCGCTTATTGGCGCTTATCGGTGTTTACGGCGCCGAAATGAAAAAAGGCCAAGTCGCAAGACTTGGCCTTTTTTGTTCTTCAAATTCTGGTGGGCGGTGCAAGTTTCGAACTTGCGACCCCTGCAGTGTGAATGCAGTGCTCTACCCCTGAGCTAACCGCCCTATTGGTCAGCCTAAGATTATATGCTGTTTCGTGCTGCTTTATGGCCTAGGCCGCCAAAACACGCCAAACCGTTTTACCCTTGCTGGCCTTGTCAATATCTACCAGCAGCTTTTCATGGTCGGCGATCTCCTGATCGTTGGCAGCGAGCAGCGGCAGGTCAAAGGTGCTGAGATCAATCTGGGGCATGTCACTATCGCCTTCCCGGGCGCTATCCCCAACATCCATCACCAGCGCATTCTGGCCACGGGTCAGATTGATGTAGACATCGGCCAGCAGTTCGGCGTCCAGCAAGGCGCCATGCAAGGTCCGGCCCGAATTGTCGACCTCGAGCCGGTCGCACAAGGCGTCCAGCGAGTTGCGCTTGCCCGGGAACAGCTCCTTGGCCATCATCAGGCTGTCGGTGACCTTGGCCACACAATGCTTGATGGGCGGCCTGCCGATGAGTTCAAGCTCCTTGTTCAGGAAGCTCACGTCAAAAGGCGCGTTGTGGATGATGATCTCGGCGTCCTGCAGGTACTCCAGCAATTCATCGGCCACGGCCACGAACTTGGGTTTGTCCTTCAGGAACTCGTTGCTGATGCCGTGAACCTTGAGTGCGTCTTCGTGGCTGTCGCGCTCGGGGTTCAGGTAGAAGTGTCGGTTGTTGCCGGTGAGCTTGCGGGCCACCAGTTCGACGCAACCGATTTCGATGATGCGGTCGCCGTTTTCAGCGGAAAGACCGGTGGTTTCGGTATCAAGGACGATTTGGCGCATGGCTGGATTATCGCCTCCGCACAGGGGGAAATCCGTCTTGAACTACCCCAAAAATTCAGTGATTCTCTTTTGCGTGATTGATGGAGTATTTGGGTATCTCCACCGTCACATCAGCCTGGGCCAGAAACGCCTGGCAGCTCAGGCGCGAATTGGGTTCCAGGCCCCAGGCGCGGTCCAGCAGATCTTCTTCGCTCTCGTCGAGCTCGTTCAGTGATTTAAAGCCTTCACGGACGATGACATGGCAGGTCGTGCAGGCGCAGCTGAGGTCGCAGGCGTGTTCGATGTTGATCTTGTTGTCGAGCAGGGCTTCGCAAATAGATGTGCCGGCAGGCGCGCTGATTTCAGCGCCTTGTGGGCAGTATTCGGGATGAGGCAGTATTTTGATGATGGGCATGTTGTCAGTACGGTTCAGACCGCCTCGATGTTTTTACCGGCCAGGGCTTGCTTGATGCCCCGGTTCATGCGCTGGGCAGCAAAGCCTTCGGTGCCTTTGGCCAGCGCCTGGGTGGCCGCTTCTATGGCGGCTGCATCGCCATGTGCACGCGTGTCGGCCAGGCCGACGATCAGGCTGTCGATCTGCGCTCGTTCATTGGGACTCAACAGGTCGACATCCGCTGCCAGGGCGCTTTGCGTGGCCAGGATCATTCGATCGGCATCGACCTGGGCTTCTGCAAGGGCGCGCGCCTGCATATCTTGCTGGGCGGTTGAAAAGCTGTCTTGCAACATGCGCGCAATATCGTCGTCCGACAGCCCGTAGGAAGGCTTCACGTCGATGCGGGCCTCAACGCCGCTGACCTGTTCTTTCGCATTCACGCTAAGCAGCCCGTCGGCGTCGACAGTAAACGTCACGCGGATGCGCGCGGCACCCGCCACCATGGGCGGAATGCCGCGCAGCTCGAAACGGGCAAGGCTGCGGCAGTCGGCCACCAGGTCGCGTTCACCCTGCACTACATGCAGCGCCAGCGCGGTCTGGCCGTCCTGGTAGGTGGTGAAGTCCTGCGCCATCGCCGTGGGGATGGTCTGGTTGCGCGGCACGATGCGCTCGACCAGCCCTCCCATGGTCTCGATGCCCAGCGACAGCGGGATCACGTCGAGCAGCAGCAGGTCTGTGCCCGTGTTGTTGCCAGCGAGCTGATTGGCGGAAATGGCCGCACCCAGCGCCACCACTTCATCGGGGTTGAGGTTAACCAGCGGATCACGCCCGAAGAAACTGGCAACCGCCTTGCGCACTTGCGGCATGCGCGTGGAGCCACCTACCAGCACTGCGCCCTGAATATCTTCTTTCGCCAGCTTGGCATCGCGCAACGCCTTGCGAACAGCAGCAAGGGTACGCTGGGTCAGGTGGGCGGTGGCGGTTTCAAAATCTTCCGCCTTCATTTCGAAATTGACGAGGGCCTTGGCCAACTGCACCGAAAAAGGCACGGGGTTCGCAGACGACAACGCCTCCTTGCAGTTCCGGGCGGTACGCTGCAAGGCCGCCTTATCGGACGGCGTGAGCGTGTCTGCTGCGAGCCCGGCTTTGGCCAGCACCCAGTCAACCAGCGCACGGTCGTAGTCATCACCGCCCAATGCGGAATCGCCACCGGTAGCCACAACCTCGAAGACGCCTTGCGTGAGGCGCAGGATGGAAATGTCAAAGGTGCCACCACCCAGGTCATAGACGGCATAGACGCCCTCGCTACCGTTGTCCAGCCCGTAGGCAATGGCAGCAGCCGTGGGTTCATTGAGCAGGCGCAATACATTGAGGCCAGCCAGTTGCGCGGCGTCTTTGGTGGCCTGACGCTGGGCGTCGTCAAAGTAGGCGGGCACCGTAATGACTGCTCCGTAGATGTCCTCGTTGAAGGTGTCTTCGGCGCGGTAACGCAGCGTGGCCAGAATCTCGGCGCTGATTTCCACAGGGCTTTTCTCGCCAGCTACAGTCTGCAGCGTGACCATGCCAGGCTTGTCATTCAACTCGTAAGGCAATTGGGCGCGGCTGCCAATGTCGTCAATACCGCGGCCCATCAACCGTTTGACCGAGGAAATGGTGTTGCGCGGATCTTCTACTTGCGCCGCCAGGGCCTCATAGCCGATCTGGCGCTTGTCGCCTTCAAGGTAACGGACCACGCTGGGCAACAGCACCCGTCCCTGCTCATCTGGCAGGCATTCGGACACGCCGCTGCGCACACTGGCGACCAGTGAGTGTGTAGTGCCCAGGTCTATGCCCACCGCGATGCGTCGCTGGTGCGGGTCGGGCGTCTGGCCGGGTTCGGAAATTTGCAGGAGTGCCATGCGCGGTTGTCGTACTTTTTCTGTAATGCTTTATTGTCCCAGCTGGTCGATGCGTGCATCAACCTCACTGGCAAAGCGCTCAATAAACATAAGGCTTCTGACCTGCTGGGCTGCGGCAGGAAAGTCCTTGTCCACGTCCAGCAGTTGCTCTATTTTTGATAGCTGCTTGCGCCCGTCAGCTGTGGCTTGGGAGGCTATTTCTTCAAAATCTTCGCTTGTTTCGGCATCATCGAGCGCTTCACGCCACTGCATCTGCTGCATCAGGAAATCGTGCGGCATCGCGGTGTTGTTCTCGGCATTGATGGGCGCGCCATTGAGCTCGCACAAATAGCTCGCCCGCTTGAGAGGATCCTTCAGCCGTTGATAAGCTTCATTGATGCGCACCGACCACTGCATGGCCACGCGCTGGGCGGCCGCGCCTTGGGCCGCGAACTTGTCCGGGTGCGCCTCGCGCTGCAAATCCTTCCAACGGGCATCAAGCGCTGCGCGGTCTTGCGCGAAACGCTGGGGCACGCCGAAAAGTTCGAAGTCGTTGGATTGGAGATTCATGCCGAGAAAAAGCCGCCAGCACAATCAGTGGAGGCGGCTTGGGTAAGGGTGCAGCACAGGGTGGACCGCTCGCCCGTTAAACCCGGAAGCTTTCGCCGCAGCCGCAACGATCACGTTCGTTGGGGTTGATGAACTTGAAGCCTTCGTTCAGGCCTTCGCGCACAAAGTCGAGCTTGGTGCCATCGATGTAGGCCATGCTTTTCGGGTCAACCAGCACCTTGACACCGTTGTCTTCAAACACGACATCTTCCGGTGCGATCTCGTCGGCGTATTCCAGCTTGTAAGCCAGGCCGGAGCAGCCGGTGGTCTTCACGCCAAGGCGAACGCCCACACCCTTGCCGCGCTTGGTCATGTAGCGGGTCACGTGTCGGGCAGCAGCATCAGTGAGGGTAACGGACATTTAAATCACTCGAAAATAAAACAGGTGACGGGTGATGCTTAACGCAAGCTAATCAGTGCGCGTGCTTTTGCTTGTAATCGTTCACGGCGGCCTTGATGGCGTCTTCCGCCAGGATGGAGCAGTGAATCTTCACAGGCGGCAGCGCCAGCTCTTCAGCGATCGCGCTGTTCTTGATGCTTGCAGCTTCGTCCAGCGTCTTGCCCTTGACCCACTCGGTCACGAGCGAACTGGAAGCAATCGCGGAGCCGCAGCCGTAGGTCTTGAAACGTGCATCCTCAATCACGCCGGTGACCGGGTTGACCTTGATCTGCAGCTTCATCACGTCGCCGCAAGCCGGCGCACCGACCATGCCGGTGCCTACCGATTCATCGCCCTTTTCAAAGGAACCGACGTTGCGGGGGTTTTCATAGTGGTCTACCACTTTTTCGCTGTATGCCATTTTGTTTACCTCTTTAACTGTTCGACGCGCTGCCTAGTGGGCAGCCCACTGGATGGTGGACAGGTCCACGCCATCCTTGAACATCTCCCACAGGGGAGACAGTTCGCGCAGTTTGGCCACGTTTTCCTTGATGGTGGCGACCGCGTAGTCAATTTCTTCTTCGGTGCTCCAGCGGCCAATCGTCATGCGCAAGCTGCTGTGCGCCAGTTCGTCGCTGCGGCCCAGAGCGCGGAGCACATAGCTGGGCTCCAGGCTGGCCGACGTGCAGGCCGAGCCGCTGGACACGGCCAGACCCTTGATGCCCATGATCAGCGATTCGCCCTCGACGAAGTTGAAGCTCATGTTCAGGTTGTGCGGCACGCGCTTGTCGGCATGACCATTGAGGAACACTTCTTCCACATCCTTGAGCCCGTTGAGCATGCGCTCGTGCAGGGCAAGGATGCGCTTGTTCTCTTCATGCATCTCGGCCTTGGCGATGCGATAAGCCTCGCCCATGCCAACGCACTGGTGCGTCGGCAGCGTGCCCGAACGCATGCCGCGCTCGTGGCCGCCACCATGCATTTGCGCCTCAAGGCGCACGCGCGGCTTGCGGCGCACATACAGGGCGCCAATGCCCTTGGGGCCATAGGTCTTGTGCGAGGTCAGGCTCATCAGGTCGACCGGCAAGGTCGCCAGGTCAATATCAACACGGCCCGTAGCCTGCGCGGCATCGACATGGAAGATGATGCCTTTTTCACGGCACAGTGCGCCGATGGCCGGGATGTCCTGGATCACGCCGATTTCGTTGTTGACGAACATGACGCTGACCAAAATGGTGTCGGGGCGGATAGCGGCCTTGAGCGCCTCCAGATCAAGCAGGCCGTCGGCTTGCACGTCCATGTAGGTCACTTCAAAACCCTGGCGTTCCAGTTCGCGGCAGGTGTCCAGCACAGCCTTGTGCTCGGTCTTGACCGTGATGATGTGCTTGCCCTTGGTCTTGTAGAAATGGGCCGCGCCCTTCAGGGCCAGATTGTTGGACTCGGTCGCACCGCTGGTCCAGACGATCTCGCGCGGGTCGGCGCCAATCAGGTCGGCGATTTGCTCGCGCGCCTTTTCGACGGCGGCTTCTGCTTCCCAGCCCCAGGCATGGCTGCGCGAAGCAGGGTTACCGAAATGCTCGCGCAACCAGGGAATCATGGCGTCCACCACCCGCGGGTCGCAGGGGTTCGTGGCGCTGTAGTCCATGTAGATGGGAAAGTGTGGAGTGTCCATGTGGCTAGCTCTTTAAATTCACAGGCTGGCTGGCAGCGCGATCGATGAAGTCAATGCAGTCGGTTCACAAAAGGATGGTGCCGGGCAGACGCCCGGCATCGCTCCATCAGGATTTGGAAAATGCATTGCCCAGTGCGAAGACCGAATTCGGCGCATTCACGCGGATCGGCTTGACAACCGGCGCTGTGAAAATGGCTTTTTTGACCTGCGGGGTGTTCTCGATCACCACGCCCTTGGCGAGCTGGTCTTCCACCAGTTTTTGCAGGGTCACGGAGTCCAGGAACTCCACCATGCGGCTGTTCAGTGAAGCCCACAGCTCGTGCGTCATGCAGCGGCCGCCTTCGCCCAGGCAGTTTTCCTTGCCGCCACACTGGGTGGCGTCGATCGGCTCGTCCACCGACACGATGATGTCCGCCACGGTGATCTCGGAAGCCTTGCGGCCCAGCGTATAACCGCCGCCGGGACCACGGGTGGATTCCACCAGTTCGTGACGGCGCAGTTTGCCGAACAGCTGTTCGAGGTAAGAAAGGGAAATCTGCTGGCGCTGGCTGATGGCGGCCAACGTGACCGGGCCGTTGTTCTGACGCAATCCCAAATCAATCATCGCGGTGACCGCAAAGCGGCCTTTGGTCGTGAGGCGCATAACAAGCTCCTTTAAATGGCTTGACTGTCGTTTTCACCCTGAAAGCTTGTGGCTTACAGGGAACTCTTCCTCCAGCCGCCCAGGTCAGTCAACCGGTATCGCGGGGGCTTTTTGTTGTTCTGGTATTGTTCTTGACTGTTTTCGTCAAGTATAACACAAGCAGGGTTTTTCCCGCTGAGACGGCCCCAAACATGGGGACTAACCCGTAGGCAGAGCCATTTAACGCACCATTTTTGTGCATTAAATGGGCCCAAGGGGGTTGCCGGGTCTAGGCGCGGGCTTGGCCTGCAGAGGTCAGCGGCACGACATTATCGGTGCCAGGCGCACCAAAAGCCTGTTCCTTGAGGATGTGCAGCTGGTCCCGGACCCGCGCGGCTTTTTCAAACTCGAGATTCTTGGCGTGTTCGATCATCTGCTTTTCCAGGCGCTTGATTTCGCGGGCGATGTCCTTCTCGCTCATGTCTTCCACCAACGCCTTCTGCATCTCGATCTTTTCGGCTTCCTTGCCGGATTTCTCGCTGTAGACGCCGTCGATCAAATCGCGGATGCGTTTGACCACGCTGCGCGGCGTGATGCCGTGCTCCAGGTTGAAGGCAATCTGCTTGTTGCGCCGCCGTTCGGTTTCATCCATGGCTTTTTTCATGGAGTCCGTGATGCGGTCTGCATACAAAATCGCACGGCCGTTCAGGTTGCGGGCCGCCCGGCCAATGGTCTGGATCAGGCTGCGCTCGGCGCGCAAAAAGCCCTCCTTGTCGGCGTCCAGGATGGCCACCAGCGACACCTCCGGAATGTCCAGCCCTTCACGCAGCAAATTGATACCCACCAGTACATCAAAGGCCCCCAGCCGCAGGTCGCGCAGGATTTCCACGCGCTCGACCGTGTCCACGTCACTGTGCAGGTAGCGCACCTTCACACCGTTGTCGCTCAGATAGTCCGTCAGTTGCTCAGCCATGCGCTTAGTCAGCGTAGTGATCAACACCCGCTCGTTTTTCTCGACCCGGATGCGGATTTCCTGCAGCACGTCGTCGACCTGATGGGTAGCCGGCCTCACTTCCACCTGCGGATCCACCAGCCCGGTGGGCCTGACCACCTGCTCCACCACCTTGCCGGCGTGCTCTTTCTCATAATTTGCCGGTGTGGCCGAGACAAAAACGGCCTGGCGCATCTTGGCTTCAAACTCTTCGAACTTGAGCGGCCGGTTGTCCAGCGCGCTCGGCAGGCGAAAACCGTATTCCACCAGCGTGGTTTTGCGTGCGCGGTCGCCGTTGTACATGGCGTTGAGCTGACCGATCATGACGTGGCTCTCGTCGAGAAACAT
This sequence comes from Polaromonas sp. P1_F8, assembly GCF_056405635.1. Taxonomy (NCBI): domain Bacteria; kingdom Pseudomonadati; phylum Pseudomonadota; class Betaproteobacteria; order Burkholderiales; family Comamonadaceae; genus Polaromonas; species Polaromonas sp. P1_F8. The sequence continues at coordinate 872,768 of NZ_JBFUBS010000001.1, forward strand.
CACGGCATCCTTGGGCAGGTAATCGCACAGCGTCGAAGGGGGCGAGCCCGCCGGCGAGCCACTCAAATGACGGGTGTAGTTCTCGATTCCCTTGCAGTGGCCGATTTCACTGAGCATCTCCAGGTCGAACCGGGTGCGCTGCTCGATGCGCTGGGCCTCGACCAGCTTGCCGTCGGCGACAAACTGGGCCACCCGCTCGGACAGCTCCAGCTTGATGGTTTCCACGGCGGTCATGACCTTGTCGCGCGGCGTGACGTAGTGGCTCTTGGGGTAGACCACAAAGCGCGGGATTTTCTGGCGTATGCGGCCTGTCAGCGGGTCAAACAACTGCAGCGACTCGATCTCGTCGTCGAACAGCTCGATGCGTATGGCCAGCTCGGAATGCTCGGCCGGGAAAATATCGATCACGTCCCCGCGCACCCTGAACGTGCCGCGGGCGAAATCCTGCTCGTTGCGTGTGTACTGCATGCGGATCAGCCGGGCGATCACGTCGCGCTGGCCCATCTTGTCGCCGATGCGTGCAATGAACCGCATCTGCGTGTAATCCTCGGGCGCGCCTATGCCGTAAATAGCGCTGACCGTGCCGACGATGATGGTGTCGCGCCGCTCCAGCACGCTCTTGGTTGCCGACAGACGCATCTGCTCGATGTGCTCGTTGATGGCCGAGTCTTTTTCAATGAAAAGGTCGCGCTGCGGCACATAGGCTTCAGGCTGGTAGTAGTCGTAGTAGCTGACGAAATACTCGACCGCGTTTTTCGGGAAGAACTCGCGGAACTCGCTGTAAAGCTGCGCGGCCAGCGTCTTGTTGGGCGCAAACACAATGGCCGGCCGGCCCAGCCGGGCAATCACATTGGCCATGGTGAAGGTCTTGCCGGAGCCGGTCACGCCCAGCAGTGTCTGGAACACCTCGCCGTCGTTGATGCCCTCGACCAGCTGGTCAATCGCCGTGGGCTGGTCGCCCGCAGGCGGATAGGGCTGGAACAGCTCGAACGGCGAATCCGGGAAACGGACGAACTGGCCCACAGTGGGGTCGGTGTTGACTGAATCAGTTATGACTTCCATAGCTTCTGGCATAAAACCTCGATCAGGCCCCGTTAAAATTCAGGGCAACCAAACAGAATACGACATTCGGCCGAAAATGGAAATTGCAATCCCCATTCGCCTTGTTTCGCCTTGTAGTTGCCCCGCTATCGCCTTTTTGACACCTCTTGTAGCCTTTTTTCCGGTCAGCTTGTGACCTAAATCCGTGACCTGAACCCCCTATCGTCGCTTTCGCCTTCTTTTCACTTCTCTGAGGATATTTCATGTCTTTGTTTACCGCTGTCGAAATGGCCCCGCGTGACCCCATCCTGGGCCTGAACGAGCAGTTCAATGCCGACCCCAATCCCGCCAAGGTCAACCTGGGCGTAGGCGTGTACTACGACGACAACGGCAAACTCCCCCTGCTGCAGTGCGTGCAGGCGGCTGAGAAGCAGATGATGGCCGACCCCAAGGCCCGCGGCTACCTGCCCATCGACGGCATTGCCGCCTACGACGCGGCCGTCAAGGGCTTGGTCTTCGGCGCGGACAGCGAGCCCGTCAAGAGCGGGCGCGTCGCCACCGTACAGGGCATAGGCGGCACGGGCGGCCTCAAGGTGGGCGCCGACTTCCTCAAAAAGCTCAGCCCCAATGCCAAGGTGCTGATTTCCGACCCAAGCTGGGAAAACCACCGCGCGCTTTTCAGTCAGGCCGGTTTCGTGGTTGAAAGCTACCCTTACTATGACGCAGCCAAGCGCGGCGTCAACTTCGACGGGATGCTCGCCGCCCTCCATGCCGCCGCCGAAGGCACCATCGTCGTGCTGCACGCCTGCTGCCACAACCCGACCGGCTACGACATCACCGCGGCCCAGTGGGACCAGGTGATCGCCGCCGTCAAGGCGCGCAAGCTCACGCCTTTCCTCGACATGGCCTACCAGGGCTTTGGCCACGGCATTGCGGAAGACGGCGCCGTCATCGGTAAATTTGTGGCTGCCGGCCTGAGCTTTTTCGTGTCGACGTCCTTTTCCAAGAGCTTCAGCCTCTACGGCGAACGCGTGGGCGCCCTGTCGGTACTTTGCGAATCCAAAGACGAAGCCGACCGCGTGCTGTCGCAGCTCAAGCTGGTCATTCGCACCAATTACAGCAACCCGCAGATCCATGGCGGTATGGTGGTGGCCACGGTGCTCAATACCCCCGCGCTACGCACCCAATGGGAGCAGGAACTGGCGGAAATGCGCGTGCGCATCAAGGCCATGCGCCAAAAGCTCGTGGACGGCCTGAAGGCCGCCGGCGTCAAGCAGGACATGAGCTTCATCACCGCGCAAATCGGCATGTTCAGCTACTCGGGCCTCAGCAAGGACCAGATGGTGCGCCTGCGCAATGAATTCGGCGTTTACGGCACCGACACCGGCCGCATGTGCGTGGCCGCCCTGAACAGCAAGAACATCGACTACGTCTGCGCGTCGATTGCCAAGGTCGTCTGATCCCCTCTGACGCCATAAGCCCGGACGAATTCATCCGGGACGCGCTGAAAAACCGCCACAACCGGTTCATTCTGGAACACTTGCCTGCGCTGGGACTGCCCGACGCATGGCTGGTGGCGGGATGCCTCTTCCAGACAATCTGGAACCTGCATTCGGGGCAGCCGCCCGAAGCCCACATCAAAGACTACGACCTGTTTTACTTTGATCCTGCCGACCTTTCAGGCGCGGGCGAAGCAGCCGTCAATGAACGTGTCAGCGCCCGCTTTGCGGGCCGGGGCATTGTGGTGGAAGCCAAAAACCAGGCCAGGGTCCATACCTGGTATGAGGAGTATTTCGGTTTCCCCTACCCCGCCCTGCAAAGCTCCCGCGATGGTATTAACCGGTTTCTGGTGAGCTGCACCTGCGTCGGCTTGAAGGCAAATACTGCGGAGCTGGCGGATGTAGAGCTTTATGCGCCCAACGGACTGGCGCAGTTGTACCAAGGCAAACTGAGCCCCAACCCGCTGTGCAACCACCTGCCGTTGTTCGAGCAAAAAGCGAAGGCTTATCAGGATCGCTGGAGCTGGCTGCAGGTTATCCATCCGCAAGTGGCCTGACTGGCCCAAGACGCGGCAACGGTAAAACCCAAATATTTCTCAGTCAAAACAGGTTACAGCCCATGACTGACGGGCGCAAGCAGCTATCAATTCAATAGCGCCTCAAGCTACCTGACACTCCGCTCCAACAGACTCATCCCCAAACAACCGACCGCATGGAAATGGAGCCGGCCTGGAAGCTGGTGTTGAAAAACCGTATCGGCTCCTTCGCATCCACCGCGCCCGCCGTGTACAGCAGCGGAAGGTAGTGCTCATGGGTGGGGTGCGCCATCTTCGCCACTTGCCCCAGCTTCTGGAAGTTCTGCAGTGCGTCCAGGTTGCCCTGCTGCAGATAGCCACCGATCGTCTGGTCGAACTCCAGCGCCCAGTCGTAAGCCTGGTTGCCCGCAGCCCCACGCTGCATCTGGCGCAGGTTGTGCACGATATTGCCGCTGGCCACGATCAGCACGCCGCGATCCCGCAAGGCCTTCAGCTGCTTTGCCAGCGCATAGTGCTCGTCGGGCGCCCGGCTGTAATCCATGCTGAGCTGGATGACCGGAATGTCCGCATCGGGAAACATGGGCTTGAGCACCGACCAGGCACCGTGGTCCAGCCCCCATTCGCCTTCGTCCAGGCCGAGCGGCGCCGATGCGCGCTGCCTGACCAACTGGCTGATCACCTGCGCCGCCGCGGTGTCGCCGGGCGCGGGGTATTGCTGGTCGAAGAGCTCCTGCGGAAAGCCGCCAAAGTCGTGGATGGTTTTGGGCTTGTCCATGGCCGTCAGCCACCAGCCTTCGGTCAGCCAATGGGCGGAAACGCACAGAATCAGCTGCGGCCTGGGGAGTTTCGACCCAAACTCGGCGCCCAGCGCCTGCCAGCTGCGCCGGTACTCGTTGTCGCCGATGGCATTCATCGGGCTGCCGTGGCCCACAAAAAGCACCGGCATCCGGTCTGATTTCTTCAGGGAGGCCAGCTGCTCCAGTGCGGAGACGTCAATCGGGGGAAGCATGTTGTTTTTCCTGTTGAAGGGCTGCAGCTTCAGGGCGGGCAAAAACCACCGGCTGCAGGCAGAATGGTAAGTGTTCTTTCAATTCCGCAGGTGGTAGCGGTTTATCGGTCCGCAAGCCAAGCTAGCACCATCGTGGTGCTTTTGGCGTCAACAGTGTGAAAACCGCCCGGTATTGGTGGTTATCCTCAAATCAGTGCGGCAACCCCCTGTTATATTGCACTGCAACATATTACGATTTACCGAAGTAACCCTAAACCCAAGGTCGACCCCCGATGCTGTACCAAGTCTATGAAGCCCAACGCACCTTGATGGAGCCTTTTGTCGACTTTGCGCAAGCCGCTGCAAAGCTCTACGGCAATCCCCTGTCGCCCATGGGCCAAAACCCGTTTGCACAACGCGTCGCTGCCGGCTACAGCCTGATTTACCGATTGGGCAAAGACTACGAAAAACCGGCTTTTGACATCCGGACGGTGGATGTCAACGGCACCGAGGTCAGCATCCACGAACGCGTGGAAATCGACAAGCCCTTTTGCGAGCTGCGCCGCTTCAAGCGCTTCACCGACGATCCCGCCACGCTGACAGGCCTGAAGGGCGAGCCCGCCGTGCTGATCGTGGCGCCGCTGTCGGGCCACTATGCCACCTTGCTCCGGGACACAGTCAAGACCATGCTCAAAGACCACAAGGTCTACATCACCGACTGGAAAAATGCGCGCACCGTGCCGCTTTCCGAAGGTTCATTCAACCTGGACGACTACGTCAACTACGTCCAGGAATTCATTCGCCACCTCCAGGGTATTTACGGCAATTGCCACGTCATCAGCGTCTGCCAGCCCACTGTGCCGGTGCTCGCTGCCGTGTCGCTGATGGCCTCCCGAGGCGAAGCGACGCCCCTGAGCATGACCATGATGGGCGGCCCGATCGATGCCCGAAAATCGCCTACGGCCGTGAACAACCTGGCCATGAACAAGAGCTACGAGTGGTTTGAAAACAATGTGATTTACCGCGTACCCAGCAACTTCCCGGGCGCTGGCCGGCGCGTCTACCCCGGCTTTTTGCAGCACACCGGCTTCGTCGCGATGAACCCGGACCGCCACGCCAGCAGCCACTACGACTACTTCAAGGACCTGCTCAAAGGTGATGACGCCAGTGCCGAAGCGCACCGCAAGTTCTACGACGAGTACAACGCCGTGCTCGACATGGACGCCGACTACTACCTCGACACCATCAAAACGGTGTTCCAGGAGTTCAAGCTGGTCAACGGCACTTGGGACGTCAAGGGCGTGGACGGTCAGGTCGAGCGTGTGCGGCCCGAAGACATCAAGACCACCGCCCACTTCACGGTCGAAGGCGAACTGGACGACATCTCGGGCTCCGGTCAGACCGAGGCGGCACACGGTCTTTGCCACAACATCCCCAAGGCGCTGCAAAAGCACCTGGAAGTCAAGGGTGCGGGCCACTACGGGATTTTCAGCGGCCGCCGCTGGCGCGAGATTGTCTATCCGCAGGTCAAGGCATTCATTCTTGAGAACAATCGGGCTCCAGCCCAGGCCAAGCGTGCGCCAGCAGCTACCAAAACGATAGCAAAACCAGTGCGCACCGCAGCAGCAAAGCCTGCCGCCAAAGCCGCCCCGAAGGCCGCAGCAAAGCCGGCGGCAAAAAAAGCAGTGCGCAGCAAGAAGGCTTGAAGGCGGCGGCAAGCAGGTAGAGTGGGTCATGACTGGTAGGACAATAGGCGGGTGATCTCCCCCTCCGACTCCAGCCTTTTCGAGCGCATCAACGCCGCCCTGCCCCAAACCCAGTGCACCCGCTGCGGTTATCCCGATTGCGCGGCTTACGCAACGGCCATTGCTTCAGCTGGCGCCGCCATCAACCAATGCCCGCCGGGCGGCACTGAAGGCGTGCAGCGCCTCTCAAGCATCACGGGCCAGCCCGTGCAACCCCTTAATCCTGCCAACGGCACCGAAGGCCCGCGCGCTGTTGCCTTCATCGATGAAGACTGGTGCATAGGCTGCACCTTGTGCATCAAGGCCTGCCCGACCGACGCCATCATGGGCAGCAACAAGATGATGCACACCGTCATCGAGCCCTGGTGCACAGGCTGTGAGCTATGCATTCCGGTTTGTCCGGTGGACTGCATCAGCCTGGAAAACGTCACCGGCACGCGCACTGGCTGGAGTGCCTGGTCTCCAAAAGAGGCCGACACAGCCAAAGCACGCTATGAATTCCATCAGCTCCGAGGCCGCAAAGGCGCCAGCCCTGAAGGTAAGAGTGCAACCAAATCCGTCAATCCGCAGCCAATTCCCCTGCCGGCTTTGGCCGCGCGTCCCGAGGCCGACCCCGCCGTGGCAGACCGCAAGCGCGCAGTAATCGAAGCTGCGCTGGCACGCGCCCGGGCGCAGCGCGAAGCGGGCGGCAAGAAACCATAAGCCGGCTTCAGCCCAGCACGGAAAACGCCTTGATCACTTCGTTTGGCGCCTGAACCAATTCGATCAAGACCCCCTCGCCCGATACGGGAAACTCGTCGTTCGACTTGGGGTGCAGAAAGCAGATGTCAAAACCCGCGGCGCCCTTGCGAATCCCGCCGGGTGCAAAGCGCACGCCCTTGGCTGTCAGCCACTCCACAGCCTTGGGCAGGTCGTCGATCCACAGGCCCACATGGTTCAGCGGCGTGGTGTGCACCGCGGGTTTCTTGTCCACATCCAGCGGCTGCATTAAATCGACCTCGACCTTGAAAGGACCGCTGCCGATCGCGCAGATGTCTTCGTCGACGTTCTCGCGTTCACTCACGAAATTGCCGGTGACTTCCAGGCCCAGCATGTCGACCCACAGCGTGCGCAACCGGTCTTTGCTGGTGGCGCCAATGGCGATCTGCTGGATGCCTAGCACCTTGAAAGGGCGTCCGGTGCTCATGCCTGAAATTCCACAATCGGTTGGTCCACGCTCAGCGATTCACCCTTGGCTGCCAACACCTTTCCCACCACGCCGTCAGCGACAGCGAACAGCACGTTCTCCATCTTCATCGCTTCAATCACAGCCACGCGTTCGCCAGCCTGCACCTTCTGTCCCACCTGCACGGCAACGTCCACCAGCAAGCCCGGCATGGGCGACAGCACATAGCGGCTCATGTCCGGCGGCGCCTTGTAGGGCATGAGCGCATGCAGTTGCGCCGCACGCGGCGACAGCACCAAGGCATCAAGCCTGGTCCCGTTGTGTGCGATGCGGATGGCCAGCGGGTTGCGCCCGACACCGCGCTCGACCTGCGCAGCGAATGGCCGGCCGTTCACAGTGCCCCGGATGCGCGCACCGCCTAAATGCCAGTTGCTACAAATTTCATAGCTGGTTGCGCCCGTCTCTACTACGCTGGAGCCTGTTTTGGCCACATAGTCGCGCACTGTCACCGGATGCTGCGTGTTCTGCCCGGCGGCACCCAGCGCGACCACCACAAACTGCTCGCCTACCGTCACGCCATGGCCGGGCATCTGGCCGCTGATGCCGGCAGCGCGGCCCAGCTGGCGGCGATTGACGTAAGCCGCCAGCGCCACCAGGAAGTCCGGGTCTTCATGCGGCACATCTTCGGCATGAAAGCCTTTGCTGTAGTTCTCGGCAATAAAGCCTGTGTTGAAGTCGCCGGCGACGAATTTCGGATGCGCCAGCAAGGCCGCCTGGAAAGGAATGTTGCTGGAGATGCCGCGGATCACAAAGCCGTTGAGCGCCTCACGCATCTTGGCAATCGCCTCCTTGCGGTCCTTGCCGTGCACGATGAGCTTGGCAATCATCGAGTCATAAAACATCGGGATCTCGCCGCCGTCCTGTACGCCGGTATCCACGCGCACGCCGTACAACTGCGAGGTGTCTGCCGCGAACATGGTTTCTTTGGGCGGCTGAAAGCGCACCAGCCGGCCCGTGGACGGAAGGAAGCTGCGGAACGGATCTTCAGCGTTGATACGGCATTCAATCGCCCAGCCATTGCGCTGCACGTCTTTCTGCGCGATCGGCAGTTTTTCGCCGGCCGCCACACGAATCATCAGCTCCACCAGGTCCAGCCCGGTGATGCATTCCGTCACAGGGTGCTCCACCTGCAGCCGGGTATTCATCTCAAGAAAGTAAAAACTCTGGTCCTTGCCGACCACAAACTCCACCGTGCCCGCGCTCTGGTACTTCACCGCCTTGGCCAGCGCCACCGCCTGCTCGCCCATGGCCTTGCGGGTCGCGTCGCTGATGAAAGGCGACGGCGCCTCTTCAATCACCTTCTGGTGGCGCCGCTGGATGGAACACTCGCGCTCATTGAGGTAAACCACATTGCCATGGCTATCGCCCAGCAACTGGATTTCAATGTGACGGGGTTCTTCGACAAACTTCTCGATGAAGACGCGGTCGTCGCCAAAGCTGTTGCGCGCTTCGTTGCGGCAAGAGGTAAAGCCTTCAAACGCCTCCTTGTCGTTGAAAGCCACACGCAAACCCTTGCCGCCACCACCCGCGCTGGCCTTGATCATCACGGGGTAGCCAATGCCCTTGGCAATCTCCACGGCTTTCTCGGCAGTTTCAATCGCATCATTGACGCCGGGAATGCAATTCACGCCCGCCGCGCCCGCCAGCTTCTTCGACTCGATCTTGTCGCCCATGGCGGCAATCGAATAGTGCTTGGGGCCGATGAAGATGATGCCCTCTTCCTCGACTCGTTTGGCAAAGCCTGCGTTCTCGCTCAGAAAGCCATAGCCAGGGTGCACGGCCTGCGCACCCGTCTGTTTGCAAGCCGCGATGATCTTGTCAGCCTGCAGATAACTGTCACGGCTGGGCGCCGGGCCTATGTTGACGGCTTCGTCCGCCAGCTCGACATGGCGTGCGTCCTTGTCGGCGTCGGAATACACCGCGACGGTCCGGATGCCCATCTTGCGGGCGGTGAGGATGACGCGGCAAGCGATCTCGCCCCGATTCGCAATCAGTATTTTGGTAAACATTTTTTTACTTCCTGTCCTGTTTGGCGAGCAGCGCCTTGCGCTCGGCCGTAAAGTCCCACCACGGCTGTTTCGGTCCGCCGTTCATGAATTTTTTCGCTGCCATGAAGGTGTCAAGAACGCATGGGTCGTGACGCCGGCCCATGGGATCACGCAAGGCCTCGTACATCTTCAACGCGTTCATGCGCTTCACATCCGACGGGGTTTGAATGCCGACGGACTGCAGATCCGCCGCCAGCGACTTCCCGATATTGGGTATGTCGGTCAATACTCTCACCTCTGCAGCATGCATTGCCTTGGTCATCACGCGATCCCTACAGTGGAATGTTCCCGTGCTTGCGCCACGGGTTCTCAATCTTCTTGTCGCGCAGCATCACCAGTGACCGGCAAATGCGCTTGCGCGTTTCGTGCGGCAGGATCACGTCGTCGATAAAACCGCGCGCACCGGCCACAAAGGGGTTGGCAAAGCGGGCCTTGTATTCGGCCTCTTTGGCGGCCAGCTTGGCCGGGTCACCCTTGTCTTCGCGGAAGATGATTTCCACCGCGCCCTTGGCGCCCATCACAGCGATCTCGGCGTTGGGCCAGGCGAAGTTGACGTCGCCGCGCAAATGTTTGGAAGCCATCACGTCATAAGCGCCACCATAAGCCTTGCGGGTGATCACCGTGATCTTGGGCACGGTGCATTCGGCATACGCATAGAGCAGCTTGGCGCCGTGCTTGATGATGCCGCCATACTCCTGTGATGTGCCGGGCATGAAGCCGGGCACGTCGACAAAGGTAATCACCGGAATGTTGAAGGCATCGCAAAAGCGCACAAAGCGTGCGGCCTTGATGGAGCTTTTGATGTCCAGGCAACCGGCCAGCACCAGCGGCTGGTTGGCGACGATGCCGACCGTCTGCCCTTCCATGCGGGCAAAGCCGATGATGATGTTTTTCGCGTACTCGGGCTGGATCTCGAAGAAATCGCCGTCGTCCACCGTCTTGACGATGAGCTCCTTCATGTCGTACGGTTTGTTCGGGTTCTCGGGCACTAGCGTGTCCAGGCTGAGGTCCATGCGGCCAGCCGGGTCGGCGCTGGGGCGCACCGGAGCCTTTTCGCGGTTGTTCAGCGGCAGGTAGTTGTACAGGCGACGCAGCATCAGAAGCGCCTCGACGTCGTTCTCGAATGCCAGGTCGGCCACGCCGCTGCGCGTGGTGTGGGTGGTGGCGCCGCCCAGCTCCTCGGCCGTGACTTCCTCGTGGGTCACGGTCTTGACGACCTCAGGACCCGTGACAAACATGTAGGAGCTGTCCTTGACCATGAAGATGAAGTCGGTCATGGCGGGGGAATACACGGCGCCGCCGGCGCTCGGCCCCATGATCATGCTGATCTGCGGAATCACGCCGCTGGCCATCACGTTGCGCTGAAACACATCGGCATAACCGCCCAGCGAAGCCACGCCCTCCTGGATGCGGGCGCCGCCCGAGTCGTTGAGGCCAATAACAGGTGCGCCCACCTTCATGGCCTGGTCCATCACCTTGCAGATTTTCTCGGCATGGGCTTCGCTCAGGGCACCGCCGAACACGGTGAAATCCTGGCTGAAGACAAACACCAAACGGCCGTTGATCATGCCGTAGCCAGTGACCACACCGTCGCCGGGAACCTTGTTGTTTTCCATGCCGAAGTCGGTGCAGCGGTGCTCGACAAACATGTCCCATTCTTCAAACGTGCCTTCGTCGAGCAGCAGTTCCAGCCGCTCGCGCGCCGTCAGCTTGCCTTTGCCGTGTTGCGCATCGATGCGCTTTTGCCCGCCGCCCAGGCGCGCCGCAGCGCGTTTCTTTTCGAGTTGTTCAAGGATTTCTTGCATGGTGTATTCCGCAATGGTGGGACGGTGAAATTTATTTAACAGGTTCAAACAAAAGGCGCGCGGCGGCCTGGCTCATACGGCGTGAGTCATGCCCCACGCCCGGCACGGTGACACGCTCCCAGGCCAGGGGGGTGCCCAGCTTCTGCGCCTGCGTCTGGGCCTGCTCGAAGAAGTGGGTGCCGCGCTCAAAGCGGTTCACGCCCTGGGCGGTGGCTTGCCTGGCCTTGGGAAGGTTGGCCTCATCGGTTTTTATGTCAGTTTCACCGAGCAGCACGATCAGCTTGCGGGCAAAAACCTGCCTGAGTTTGTCGGGGCTGACAATGCTTTCGTTAAGCGCGTAAGGGAATTTGTCTTCCATCAGACCTGGATAGCGGGGCATGGTGTAACTGCCGGCATTGGCCGCCACGGCGACTGAAACGCGGGGTGCCTCGGTCAGCAGCATGAAGCGGTGCACAAACTGCCCACCTGCCGAGTGGCCGAACAGCAGGTAGTCGCTCGCCGCGAGGCCCTCACCAGCACGGACAAAATCAAAAAGATGCTCGACGATCTGGAAAGACCACTGGGCACGATCACGGCTTTCAATGCCGCCCATGTTGAACAACCTGGAAGAAAACCGCGCCTCGTCAAACTCCGGGGCCAGCACGATGAGTTTATTTTTCTCCGCAAAGGGCATCCAGTTGTCGCGCATGCGCGAGCCCTGCCGCTCCGCGCCGTGGATCACCATCATCACCCGCGCATCCGGACCAGCGCTGCGCGCCTTGTAGTAATGCACCGTGACGGGCTTGTCCGCGAAATAGCCTTTGTCCGTGAAGACAAAGCTTTGCGGCTCGCCCGCAACCATGCCGCCCGCCCAGGCCAGACAGGCCTGCAGAAGCAGCGCGCAAAGAATGGTGATTTTCTTCATGCGTTCCACCCTTTGGATGCCAGGGCCAGCAAGCTCCTGGCGGCTGTCGATGCCGCCACTTTTCCGCGCGCCACTTCGGCCAGCAGGCCGGGCAAACGCTCGCGCACCTGTGGGTCTTGACGGAAAGCCTGCTTGAGGCCCGCATCAATGCGTTCCCACATCCAGGCCAGCGACTGCTGCTGGCGGCGCGCTGCCAGCTGGCCGTTGGTGGTCTGGAGGGCTTTGAACTGGGTCACGGCCTTCCAGAACACGTCCACGCCCTTGTTGTGAAGCGCGCTGAGCTGGATGACCTGCGGGTGCCAGGTCTTGTCAAAGTTCGCCGCCTGTTCACTGCCCATGGCGTTATTGACGAGACCAAACAAGCGCATGGCCGAAGTGATCTGCGCCTCGGCCCGCATCGCCGCGTCGGCATCGATGTCGGCCTTGTTGATGATGACCAGATCAGCCAACTCCATCACGCCTTTTTTGATGGCTTGCAGGTCGTCGCCGGCATTGGGTAGTTGCATCAGCACAAACATGTCGGTCATATTGGCGACGGCGGTTTCGCTCTGCCCCACACCGACAGTTTCTACGATCACCACGTCGTACCCGGCGGCCTCGCACACCAACATGGCCTCTCGCGTCTTCTCGGCCACACCGCCCAGGTTGCCGCTGGAAGGGCTGGGACGGATGTAGGCACGGTCATGCACCGAGAGCTTTTCCATGCGGGTCTTGTCGCCCAGGATGGAGCCGCCTGAGACGGAAGAAGAAGGATCGATCGTGAGCACGGCCACACGGTGGCCCTGGGTGATCAGGTACAGGCCCAGTACCTCGATGAAGGTGGACTTGCCCACACCGGGCATGCCGCTGATGCCCAGGCGGAAAGACTTGCCGGTGTGCGGCAACAGGGCCGTGAGCAGTTCATCGCCCTGGGCGCGGTGGTCGGCACGGGTGGATTCGAGCAGGGTAATGGCTTTGGCGATAGCGCGGCGCTGGGCCATAGCATCGCCGTCTAGCAGGGTGGTCAGGTCACTCATCGCTTTACCAGCAGGCCTGACAATCAATATCAATGCTGGTGACCCGTCCATTCCTGTGCCCCAGCATCAGGCCGGCGCACTCTCCCACCAGTTTTATAGGGGAAGGCATCCTGGAATTGATCGAGACTCCAAATTTCTGGCCAACAGATGAAAGCGTCTCCCCCATTTGAATTTTCCTGAAAAAGCGCCAACGGGCTTCGTTCACTTTCAAGGTCAAAACGCTTATGGCCTGCGACTTCTTCGTTACCAGCAACCTGGCGTTCAACCCTGGAAAGTCGAGCGTCCTTATCTCGCAGGTATTTTCCGGTTCGCAGTATTCCGCGGTCGACTCGATCGCCTGATTTTTCACACCGCCTAAAGCGACAGCCGCACTTAACTTTTTCGGAAAAGACGACTGCAATTCGCTGCAAATCAACGCTGGGTCGGCCTTGGTTGTCCTGATCCACACTTCTTGGGGGTTTGCATACGCATTTGACGCGCCAGCAAGAAGCACGATCAAACTGAGCCTCCGTGCGGCCATCACGTTGCCGTCTCCGTGACTGGCGTGACTGGCCACTCATAGTGCAAGTCAACGCCCTCTTCGCCTCGCAACACAAAGCCGTGGCGCACATAGAAGCGGTTGGCATCGCTTTCTTTCAGGGCAGTCAACCTGACAGCCAGGCCGCGCTCGTGTGCCTGGGCCAGCACCCGCCGCAGCACCCACGAACCTACACCCTGGCCACTGGCACTGCTGCGCAAATACAGGTGATCAAGCCGCAGGGCCGCTTCGCCTTCAGGCTTGAGCGTGAAAAAACCCACACGCTCGCCGCCGAGCAGGATGTGCTGCATGTACTGCGGCAAAAAACCGGCTGACAAACGTTCTCGCGAGCGCGCAAAGTCAAAGCGGCCGACGCGCTCCAGACTGGGGCGCATGGCATCGATGCGCAAGGCCAGCATCTCCTCGAAATCACCGGCGATAACCGGCTGCAAGGACAGGCGGGAACTGATGTCCGTCACCACACACTCACTTCGCAACAGCTTTGCGAATCTGTTCCAGCACATCCTTGGCGCTGGCCGGGATCGGCGTGCCCGGGCCGTAGATGCCCTTCACGCCGGCTTCGTACAGCATCTCGTAGTCTTGCCGCGGAATAACGCCGCCGACAAACACGATGATGTCGTCGGCACCCTGCTTCTTGAGCTCGGCGATGATGGCAGGCACCAGTGTCTTGTGGCCGGCTGCCAACGTAGAGACGCCCACGGCATGTACATCGTTTTCAATCGCCTGGCGGGCGCACTCTTCGGGTGTCTGAAAGAGCGGTCCCATATCCACGTCAAAGCCCAAATCGGCAAAGGCTGTGGCCACCACCTTGGCGCCCCGGTCGTGACCGTCCTGGCCAAGTTTGGAGATCATCACGCGTGGGCGGCGGCCCTGCTCTTCAGCAAACGCGTTGATTTCTGTCTTGAGGGTTTCCCAGCCTTCGGCGGAGTCATAAGCGGCAGCGTACACACCAGTCACCTTTTGGGTATCGGCGCGGTGGCGCCCGTAGACTTTCTCAAGGGCATCGCTGACCTCACCCACCGTGGCGCGCAGGCGCACGGCCTTGATACTGAGGTCCAGCAGATTGCCGTTGTTATTTTCAGCGGCGGCCGTCAAGGCGTCCAGTGCCGCTTGCACCGCTGCGTTGTCGCGGCTGGCCTTGATGGCTTTGAGCCTTGTGATCTGCCCGTCGCGCACCGCCACGTTGTCGATATCGCGCGACTCGATGGCGTCTTCGGTTTTGAGCTTGTATTTGTTGACACCGACGATGACGTCCTTGCCGCTGTCGATGCGCGCCTGCTTTTCAGCGGCAGCCGCTTCGATCTTGAGCTTGGCCCAACCGCTGTCGACGGCCTTGGTCATGCCGCCCATGGCCTCGACTTCTTCAATGATGGCCCAGGCGGCATCAGCCATGTCCTGCGTGAGCTTTTCCATCATGTAGCTGCCGGCCCAGGGGTCGATCACGTGGGGGATGTGGGTTTCTTCCTGGATGATGAGCTGGGTGTTGCGGGCGATACGGGCACTGAACTCGGTGGGCAGCGCAATCGCTTCATCAAACGAGTTAGTGTGCAGGCTTTGCGTGCCGCCAAAGACAGCAGCCATCGCCTCGATGGTGGTGCGCACCACGTTGTTGTAAGGGTCCTGCTCGGTCAGACTCCAGCCCGAAGTCTGGCAGTGCGTGCGCAGCATGAGGCTCTTGGGGCTCCTGGCGTTGAAGCCCTTCATGATGCGGCACCACAGCAGGCGGGCAGCGCGCATCTTGGCGACTTCAAGGTAGAAGTTCATGCCGATGGCCCAGAAAAAACTCAGGCGCCCGGCAAATTCGTCTACGTCCAGGCCCTTGCCCAGCGCGGTTTTCACATACTCTTTTCCGTCGGCCAGCGTGAAGGCCAGTTCAAGCGCCTGGTTGGCACCGGCCTCCTGCATGTGATAGCCCGAGATCGAGATCGAATTGAACTTGGGCATGTTCTGCGCCGTGTATTCAATGATGTCGCCGATGATGCGGATGCTGGGCTGGGGCGGAAAGATGTAGGTGTTACGGACCATGAACTCCTTGAGGATGTCGTTCTGTATGGTTCCGCTCAATTTTTCCTGGCTCACGCCCTGCTCTTCGGCCGCGACCACATAACCCGCCAGCACCGGCAGCACCGCGCCGTTCATGGTCATGGAGACGCTGACCTTGTCCAGGGGAATCTGGTCGAACAGGACCTTCATGTCCTCGACTGAGTCAATCGCCACACCGGCCTTGCCCACGTCGCCGGTCACACGTGGATGGTCGCTGTCGTAGCCGCGGTGCGTGGCCAGGTCGAACGCCACCGACACGCCCTGCCCGCCCGCGGCCAAAGCCTTGCGATAGAAAGCATTCGACTCCTCGGCCGTGGAAAAGCCGGCGTACTGGCGAATCGTCCAGGGGCGCACCGCATACATGGTGGCCTGTGGGCCGCGGATGAAGGGCTCAAAGCCCGGCAGGGTGTCGGTATGAGGCAGGTCTTTGGTGTCCTCAGCGGTGTACAGCGGCTTGACGCTGATGCCGTCCGGCGTCTGCCAGTTCAGCGCGCCGACATCGCCGCCGGGCGCTGATTTAGCAGCGGCTCTGACCCATGCATCGAGGCTGGCTGCGGGAAATTCAGGTTCTTTGCTGGGCTTGGACATGGGATGGGTTTACCGTAACGGGTCTTCACGCCGGGTGCTGCGATAGAACAGCATAGGCTCAGCATGAGAGGAAGTCATGAATCCGGTCAAGTTTACATCATTTATAATTATTGATGCAAAATTCAATTTAAAGTAAGATGCCCACTAACTCGCGTGCAGCGCTGATCGAAAGCAGCGCCCACTCGAAGCTTTCGCACATTCAAAAAAAACCTTTATGCCCATGGCCGCAGTGTCCCTGACCCCTCGAGCGCTTTACGAAGAAGTGGCGGAGCTCTTGCGCCAGCGTATCTTCAACCGCGAGCTGACGCCGGGCAGCTGGATTGACGAACTCAAGCTGGCCGAGGAATACGGCATCAGCCGCACACCGCTGCGCGAAGCCCTGAAAGTGCTGGCCACCGAAGGCCTGGTCACGATGAAGGTGCGGCGCGGCGCCTATGTGACCGAAGTGTCTGAGCGGGACCTGGCCGACGTGTATCACCTGCTTGCGCTGCTGGAGAGCGACGCGGCCGGTGTGGTGGCCACCCAGGCCACGCCTTCCCAGCTCAAGGAACTGCAGGGCCTGCACAACGAACTCGAGAAAGCCGTCGGCAACCGTGAGCGGTTCTTCGAGATCAATGAAGCCTTTCACATGCGGCTGCTGGAAATCGCCAACAACCGCTGGCGCGACCAAATGGTGGCCGACCTGCGCAAGGTCATGAAGCTCAACCGCCACAACTCGCTGCTCAAAAGTGGCCGCATTGAAGAGTCGCTTGCCGAGCATCGCGCCATCATGCAGGCGCTGTCGTCAGGCGACGCGAATGCCACCGCGCAGCGCATGCGGGAGCACTTCAGGAACGGACTGGAAGCGGCGGCCTGACAACCCGGCCTTCCGGCCGACCCCTGAATGGAATCAGGCCTGCGGCACCGCCTCCCAGTGCTGCACCACCTTGCCATGCTTGTCCACACTTTCAAGCAGGACGGGAAAACCCCAAAGGCGCGCAACATGCTTGATCACCTCCTGGACATCGTCCGTGAGCGTTCGGTCGTTGTGGCGGCTGTGGCGCAAGGTCAGGGAGCGGGTCCCACGTACGTCAACGTCCCAGACCTGTATGTTGGGCTCGCGGTAGTTCAGGTCATGCTGGCGTGACAGTGCCTCGCGTACATGCCGATAACCCGCGTCGTCATGAATGGCCGCCACTTCAAGCTCGGACTTGCTCGCGTCATCCACCACTGAGAAGAGGCGGAATTCGCGTATCAACCGCGGCGAAAGGTATTGCCCGATGAAACTCTCGTCGCGGAAATGCCGCATCGCGTAGTCCAGCGTCTCCAGCCAGTTGGAGCCGGCAACGTCCGGCAGCCACTGCCGGTCTTCTTCCGTGGGAGACTCGCAAATGCGCTTGAGGTCGCTGAACATGGCAAAGCCCAGCGCATACGGGTTGACGCCGTTGTAGCCCGGATGTGTCACCGGCGGCTGGTAAATGACATTGGTGTGGGATCGCAGGCATTCGATCATGAAGCCGTCGGTCAGCAAGCCCTCGTCGTACAGGGAATTGAGCAGTGTGTAATGCCAGAAGGTGGCCCAGCCTTCATTCATGATCTGCGTCTGGCGCTGTGGGTAAAAATACTGGCCGATCTTGCGCACGATGCGGATCACCTCGCGCTGCCAGGGCTCCAGCAGGGGCGCGTTCTTCTCGATGAAATACAGGATGTTTTCCTGCGGCTCCGGCGGAAAACGGCGATGGGTTTTTTCGGCCGGCTTGTCGGCAGACCTGGGGACTGTGCGCCACAGGTCATTGAGCTGCTGCTGCAGATAAGCCTCGCGGTCCTTGCGGCGGGCTTCTTCCTCCGCCAGCGACAGCTTCTGCGAACGCTGGTAACGGTCCACGCCGTGGCTCATCAGCGCATGGCAGGAATCCAGCAGCTGCTCGACCGCCTCCCAGCCGTGGCGCTCTTCGCACTCGGCAATGTAGGCCCGCGCGTACACCAGGTAGTCGACGATGGCGCCGGCGTCGGTCCACATCTGGAACAGGTAGTTTCCCTTGAAGAAGGAGTTGTGGCCGTAGCAGGCATGGGCCATCACCAGCGCTTGCATGGGCATGGTGTTTTCTTCCATCAGGTAGGCGATGCAGGGGTTGGAATTGATCACGACTTCGTAAGCCAGCCCCATCTGGCCGCGCCGGTAATTTTTTTCCGTCGAGATGAACTGCTTGCCGAAGGACCAGTGCCGGTAGTTCACCGGCATGCCCACCGAGGCATAGGCATCAATCATCTGCTCGGCCGTGATGACCTCGAGTTGCACCGGGTAGGTGTCCAGGCCGAAGGACTTTGCCTTTCGCGCAATCTCGCCGTGGTAGAGCTCGATCAACTCGAAGGACCAGTCGGACGGGCTGGGCAGGCAGGCATTCCGGCGCCCGGTGCCGGACAAGCCAGGCGCCGCCACTTCGGCAGGCTTTCTCTCGCTCTTTGTCATGGCTTGACGCCTTTTTTGAACAACTCCCTGAACACCGGGAAAATCTCGTCCGCGGCTGCGACCTTGCGCATCGCGAAATTCCGGTTGTCCTCTTGCACCTGGGTGTATTCCTCCCAGAGGTTCTGGTCCTCTTCACCGACCTGGACATAGGCGAAATACCGTGACACCGGCAGCAGCTTGCCGACCAGCAACTCGCGGCAGCGTGCTGAATCCTGGTGCCAGTTATCGCCGTCCGAAGCCTGGGCGCCATAGATGTTCCAGTCACCCGGCGGATAACGCTCCTGGATGATCTGGTGCATCAAGGCCAGGGCGCTGGACACCACGGTGCCGCCGGTTTCGGTGGACTGGAAGAACTCCTCTTCGGACACCTCGGTCGCCTGGGTGTGATGGCGAATGAAGATGACGTCGGTCTTTTCGTAATGCTTCCTCAGGAACAGGTACAGCAGGATAAAAAACCGCTTGGCGATGTCCTTGCGCGTTTCGTCCATGGAGCCCGACACATCCATCAGACAAAACATGACCGCCTTGGCACTGGGCTGCGGCACCCGGACCCGGTTGCGGTAACGCAGATCGAAGGGATCGAAGAACGGGATGGCCTTGAGGCGCCGGCGAAGCGCGTCGACTTGTGTCCTCAAGGAAAGAATCTCGTCAGGCAGGTCCGGCGCGTCGCGCAGGGCCAGCGCCAGCTGCGCCTCCAGCTCATGCACCTGCCGCCGCGTCTCCCCGCCTATGGCGATGCGCCGGCTGAGCGCGACCCGCAACGAACGCACCACATGAAGGTTGGTCGGCGTTCCATCCGAGATGAAACCGGCGCGGCGGGACTTCCATTCCGGCGCATCGGGCAAAAGCTGGGTACGTATGAGATCGGGCAGCGCAAGGTCGTCAAAGAAGTACTGCATGAACTCTTCGCGTGTGATGCGAAAGACAAAGTCGTCCTCACCCTCGCCGTCGGGACTGGCCTCACCGCCCGACCCGCCGCCGCTGCCGCCCTGCGGCCGCGCGATGCGGTCGCCGCGGACGTATTCGCGGTTACCGGGATGCACGGTCTCGCGCGTGCCGCCGGTGTGCCCAAACACCGGCTGGTAAACGTCGCGCCGCGGCAGGGTGATGTCTTCCCCCTGCTCGATGTCATGGATGCTGCGGCCCGCGACAGCACGGCGCACGGCGTCGCGTATCTGCCCACGGAATCGGCGCAGGAAACGCTCGCGGTTGCCGATGGACTTGTTCTTTCCCGCCAACCGCCTGTCAATGACTTGCTGGAGCACGTTGATCTCCGGTCACATACACATGACTACACCTGACACAGGACGCGCCGCCACGGCGCACCGCGGGCCTCAGGAACTCTTGCGTACCCGCAGGTACCAGTCGCACAGCAACCGGACCTGCCGCGTGGTATACCCCTTGGCGACCATGCGGTTGACGAAGTCTTCGTGTTTTTGCTGCTCGTCCGCGCTGGCCTTGGCATTGAACGAAATCACCGGCAACAGGTCTTCGGTGTTCGAGAACATCTTTTTCTCGATCACGGTGCGGAGTTTTTCGTAGCTGGTCCAGACCGGGTTCTTGCCCGCGTTGTTGGCGCGTGCGCGCAACACGAAATTGACAATCTCGTTACGGAAATCTTTCGGGTTGCTGATGCCGGCGGGCTTCTCGATTTTCTCGAGTTCGGCATTGAGCGCCGAGCGGTCGAAGATTTCACCGGTATCGGTATCGCGGTATTCCTGGTCCTGGATCCAGAAGTCGGCGTAGGTCACGTAACGGTCGAAAATGTTCTGCCCGTATTCCGAATAGGACTCCAGGTAGGCCGTCTGGATTTCCTTGCCGATGAACTCGGCATAACGCATGGCCAGGATTTCCTTGATATAGGCCAGGTACTTCTGCTCGGTTTCAGGCGGGAACTGCTCGCGTTCGATCTGCTGCTCCAGCACATACATCAAATGCACCGGGTTGGCCGCGATTTCGGTGGAGTCGAAGTTGAACACCTTGGACAAAATCTTGAAGGCAAAGCGCGTCGAGATTCCGTTCATTCCCTCGTCGACGCCCGCGTAGTCGCGGTATTCCTGGTAGCTCTTGGCTTTCGGGTCGGTGTCCTTGAGGTTTTCGCCGTCATACACCTGCAGCTTGCTGAAAATGCTGGAGCTCTCGGGCTCCTTCAGGCGCGTCAGCACAGCAAACTGCGCCATCATCTTCAAGGTGCCGGGCGCGCAGATGGCGTTGTGCAGCGAGGAGTTGTGAATCAGCTTTTCATAAATCTTCACCTCCTCCGACACACGCAGGCAATACGGAATCTTGACGATGTAGATCCGGTCCAGGAAAGCCTCGTTGTTCCTGTTGTTCTTGAAAGCCTTCCACTCGCTTTCGTTGGAGTGCGCCATCACGATGCCGTCGAAGGGAATGGCGCCAAAGCCCTCCGTGCCCTTGAAGTTGCCCTCCTGCGTGGCGGTCAGCAAGGGATGCAGCACTTTGATGGGCGCCTTGAACATCTCCACAAATTCAAGCAAGCCCTGGTTGGACAGGCACAGGCCACCAGAATAGCTGTAGGCGTCCGGATCGTCCTGGGCGTAAGTCTCCAGCTTGCGGATGTCGATCTTGCCGACCAGCGAAGAGATGTCCTGGTTGTTCTCGTCGCCAGGCTCTGTTTTGGAAATGGCGCACTGCTTCAGTATGGAAGGAAAGCGCTTGACCACACGGAACCGGCGAATATCACCACCGTACTCCTCGAGGCGCTTGACCGCCCACGGCGACATGACTCGCTGCAGGTAACGCGGTGCAATGCCGTACTGGGACTCGAGCAACGGAAGGTCCTCTGCATTATTGAACAGGCTGAGCGGAGACTCATTAACAGGCGAGCCCTTCAAGGCGTAAAAAGGTACCTGCTCCATCAGCTGTTTTAGCCGCTCGGCGATGGACGACTTGCCGCCGCCCACCGGGCCTAGCAAGTACAGAATTTGTTTTTTCTCTTCCAGGCCCTGCGCGGCATGGCGGAAGTAGGAGACCACCTGCTCGATGGGATCCTCCAGGCCGTAGAAGTCGCGGAACGCCGGGTAGATCTTGATGACCTTGTTGCCGAACAGGCGCGACAGGCGCTGGTCATGCCGGGTGTCCAGCAGTTCAGGCTCGCCAATGGCGGCGAGCATCCGCTCAGCCGCGGTGGCGTAGACGAGAGGACTGCGCTTGCAGGCGTCGAGGTAGTCCTCGATGGACAGCTCCTCTTCTCGCGTCTGTTCATAACGCGTCAGAAAATTACGGACGACATCCATAAAGACTCCTTTGCGCGCGGGAACCGAAGCACCCCTACTCGTGATGGAAATCTGCTTCAGATTCCGCGCAATGCATCGACTGTTATCTCACACCATGCGATTGATAGATCGCAGCGTCAACGGAAAGTTCCAGGGAACAATCGTCTCCATTATTTTCCAAATGCGCGAATAGGTACAGCGTATTTTTTAACGAATGCGGACGATATGTATGCGTGTGTGCGCCATGCCGGCACCATCGCACGTCTGTCTTCATGGTCGTTAAGTTTGCTATTTTTTTAATAGCTTAGTGCGCAGGCGATCAGGCTGCATTGAAGGTTTTGTTGAAGAATGCAAATCGCTGGCCGCGATTCATTTCAAAGCCGGAGCGCATTCAACAGACAAAAATCAGACACACGCATTGCATGGACAAACAGCAGGCCGCAAGCTGAAGTCACCAATGCGTGTCAGGAATTTCAAGTGCCTTCTGTCAGTATCGGCCCTGAATGTTTTTTAGTCAGCCCTTTGTCGGCGCCCGTTACAAAAAATACGCCGGGTAGTATCAATGCGGCACCCACCGCGTGGTGCCAGCCCAACGGTTCGCCCAGCACGCCCCAGGCAGCCAGCGCCGCATAGAGAGGCCCCAGGTACAGCGACACTGCAACACGGCTGGCACCCAGGATTTTTTGCGCCCAGCCGTAAATCCAGTAAGCGCCCAGCCCCGGCACAATCGCGGCCACCACGATCAGCCACAGCCCGTAGCCGCTTAACGGCAGGACATCGGACCGCGACATTTCCCACACAGTCAAGGGAAGCAACACCAGGCTACCGCCTACGCAGATGACCGCCAGCCGGGCCGTGGCGCCAAGCGGGCTGGGCCACTGCTTTTGCAGCAAGGCATAGGCAGCCCATGACACAGTGGCGGCCACGATCCACAGGTCTCCCGCCGAGAACTGTACGCCAGCCAGCGCGGTCCATTGGCCTTTGACCACGACGTGCACCACACCGGCGATGGCCAGCAGCACCCCCAGGCCCTGACGCAGGCCCAGGCGCTCACCGAGCCAGATCACTGCCCCCAGACCTATCAGCACCGGCGACGCCGCATAAATAAGCGCGATATTCATCGCACCGGTGGACCGCGCCCCCTGGTAAACCCAGGCGCCGCAAATCACCATGCCCAGGGTACCGAGCACCAGGTACTGCCACCACACTTTGGCGATGTGGCCGCGCTGGCGCCACAGCTCGGACCGCGTAAGCACGAGCAGAAGCAACGCCGCCAGGCCCCAGCGCCCGAAAGCCAGCAGATAAGGGCCTATCACGCCCGGCGCCTTGCGCGCCACGATGTAGTTGACCGTCCAGAGCGCCGGTACCAACCAGAGTAAGGCCAACGCCTGGCGCGCCTGTTTTTGCGCGGAATCAGGCATCGGCCATGGCGGTGGTGTCGGCCAGCGTCGATGGCGATGAAGCCGGCATTTCGTGTGCCAGCGCCATCACGGCATGCGGCGGCAGGTCGCGCAGGCGGTGGTCGCTCCAGACCTGACGCCAGCGCCGCGCGCCGGGCAGGCCGTTGCGCAGGCCCAGCATGTGGCGCGCAATGGCGCTCTTGGGCGTGCCATGCTCAGCAGCCTCGCGCACCATGTAGTCGCACATCTGCGACTCCACAGCTTCACGGGTCGGCAGGGATTCGGCGGTGCCGAAGAAGGCGCTATCCCAGGAGGCCAGCCACCAGGGGTTATGGTAGGCCTCACGGCCAATCATCACGCCGTCAAGCGCGGCTAAATGCCCGGCCACCTCTTCCTGCGTATTGATGCCGCCGTTGATGCAGATGATCAGGCTCGGGAATTCCTTCTTGAGGCGGTGCACCAACTCATAACGCAGAGGTGGTACTTCGCGGTTTTCCTTGGGGGAAAGGCCCTTGAGCCAGGCATTGCGCGCATGCACGATAAAGACCGTGCAACCGGCCTCGCTGACCGTGCCCACAAAATCGCGCACAAACTCATAGTTTTCAGCCTTGTCGATGCCGATGCGGTGCTTCACCGTGACCGGCACATCGACCACATCGACCATGGCTTTCACGCAATCGGCCACTAGCTGCGGCTCGGCCATCAGGCAGGCACCGAAAGCTCCGCGCTGCACGCGCTCGCTGGGGCACCCGCAGTTGAGGTTGATTTCGTCATAGCCCCATTGCTCGCCCAGCTGGGCGCAGCGAGCCAAATCCGCCGGCTCGCTGCCGCCCAGCTGTAACGCCACGGGATGTTCTTCGGCGTTGAAGCGCAAGTGCCGCTCCACGTCACCGTGGATCAAGGCACCCGTGGTCACCATTTCGGTGTAGAGCAAGGCGTGGCGCGACAGCAACCGGTGAAAGTGGCGGCAATGCCGGTCGGTCCAGTCCATCATCGGCGCCACGCTCAGCCGCCAGGGATGGCCCGGCAATGCGGCGGAGGCGCCGGATACAGGCGCAGCGGGAAATGGGAATAGGGCTGACATAGTCCCATTTTCCCAGAAAGGACGCACCCGCAGCGGCGCAGGGTTTTGGCCCGGAGAAGCCCGCCCAAAACCCCGTCAGACCTCGGCGGTTTTGAATTCGTCCATGAGTTCCATTTTGCGCTGGCTCAGCGCGTCGGCCAATGCCACCAGGTCCAGCCTGGACTTGCGGGCCTTGACGAACATTTCCTCGCGCTCTTCCTTCACGTGGTGGTCGATGTATTCGCCCAGTACCGTCACTCGGGCGTCATACAGGTCGTCTTCCGGATCCATGCCCGATATCTGTGCGATCAGGTCCTTGGCCGTACCGTGCTCCACTTCCGCCTCGTCGAGCAGCGCGTCGTCGTTGATGGCCGCGCGAACTTGAGGATAGAAGATTTCTTCTTCAATTTGCGCGTGTACCGTCAGCTCCTGGCAGATCTTGTCGGCTACTTCGCGCTTCTCCTCGCCGGACGCATGGCTGTCGCATAACTTCCTGAATGTGGTGAAAAGCTTTTTAACGGCAATATGGTCGGCATCCAGCAGATCTACAGCATCGTGCTTTTTTGGAGGTGCTTTGCTCATGGGGATCCTCTTTGGGGTTAATGGTCAGTCTGTTTGTGGGTTGAAATTCAATGCGGCCGGCAAAACCAATCGCCCAGCCAATTTAGGCCGACGCTCGCGCGAGATTTGTGGGAAACACGGGAGCGCTTTTGTAGGAATACAGGAACCTGGCGGAGCCGAGCGAAAACCGTGGCGGCCTTGCTGCAGAGGTCCGTCTAATTCGCCCGAACCCGCGCGCTGCGGGCTGCCAAGCGGGTAATATGGGCGGCTACACCTCTCCGAACAGTTCAGGCCCTGAAGTGCAGGAACAAATGACGCCGACCATGCCGCACAACTCCACCTCACACGCACACGTTCCGCCCACATTCCGGATACATCCGCTTGTCGCACTGCTTCCGCTGACGTTGCTAATCGCCTGCACTTCGGTACCGCTTCCGCCATGGACGCCACCCTCCACACAGACTTCTGCGCCCTCACCAGCCCCAGCGCCCGCCGCGCAACGTCCTGCGCCTGCGGCCGCTGCGGTCCAGACCTCGCCCGTCGCGCCCCCAACAGCAACGGTCGGCCAACCCGCACCTTATAGCGACGCGGTTGCCGCGCGCTTTCCGGCACCCTCCGTTGTTTACAACACGCCAGGGCTTCAAGCCGGCCGCACCACGTTCACCACGCAGGCCGAGATCCAGGCATGGCTGCGCGAGCAGGCCGCCGCAGCTTCCCGCACGCCCGGGGTCAGGGCTGCCGTGCTGCCCATAGGCCGGTCACAGCGCGGTGAAACACTTGAAGCACTGGTCCTGACCCGCGCTGGCGGCACGGACCCCACGGTAATGCAGTCAGCAGGCAAGCCCACGGTGCTGCTGGTAGGCCAGCAGCACGGCGACGAGCCTGCCGGCAGCGAAGCGCTGCTGGTCATCGCCCGGGAGCTTGCCCAAGGTTTGCTGCGGCCCGCGCTGGACCGCATCAATGTGGTGATTGTTCCGCGCGCCAATCCTGATGGTGCAGCGAATGAGCAACGTGCGACCACAGGCGGGCTGGACATGAACCGCGACCACATGCTGCTCAACACACCGGAAGCCCAGGCGCTTGCCAGGCTCGCCCGCGATTACCACCCCACCGTGGTAGTCGACGCCCATGAGTACACGGTCGTGGGGCGCTTCCTGCAGAAGTTCGGCAGCGTGCAGAAATTCGACGCGCTGTTCCAGTACGCCACCACCGCCAACCTGCCCGAGTTTTTGACCAAGGCCGCGGAAGAGTGGTACCGGCGCCCTCTGCTGGCAGCCCTCAAGGGCCAAAACCTCACCACGGAGTGGTACTACACCACCTCAAGCGACCTGGCCGACAAAAAAATCTCGATGGGCGGCACCCAACCCGACACCGGCCGAAATGTTTATGGACTGAAAAACGCCATCAGCCTGCTGATCGAAACACGCGGAGTTGGCATTGGCCGCCTGCATATCCAGCGGCGCGTTCACACCCACGTGACAGCCATCACCAGTGCGCTGGCGAGCACCGCCCAGCGCGCGAACGAGCTGCAACAGCTGCGGCCCTACCTCGACAAGGAGGTCGGCGCCAAAGCCTGCAAGGAGGAAGCTGTCGTGGAGGCAGCGCCTACTTCCGCACAGTACGACTTGCTCATGCTCGACCCCGTGACAGGCGCCGACAAGACTGTGTCCGTGGACTGGGATTCTGCCCTTGCGCTGCGCAGCCTTAAAGCCCGTGCACGCCCCTGCGGCTATTGGCTGTCGGCAGCCTCCACCGTGGCCGTCGACCGGCTGCGGTTGCACGGCGTCCAGGTGCAGCGCGTTGCCGAACAGGGTTCCATGCTCGGCGACAGCTATCGGGAAACGTCCAGCACCTCGGGTGAACGCCAGGACGTGCGCGGCACCATCGCCGACGGCAAAGCCGTTCTCAAGGTCCAGGTCAGCCTGACACGCGGCGTGGTGGACGTGCCTCGCGGCAGCTACTACGTGCCGCTGAATCAACCGCTTGGCAACCTGGTGTTTGCTGCACTGGAGCCCGACACCCAGAGCAGCTACTTCGCCAACCAGCTCCTGCAGGGACTGCAAAGCACGGTACGTGTGATGGCTGAGCCGACCATCAAGCTAGAGGACTTGTAGCCCCCACGGTCGCTCACTTCGTGTAGCTTCCTGCCCCCCGAAGGGGCCGCTGCGCCTGCGGCCCCTGCTGGCATAAGAGATGAGTCTCGGGCCTGACTTGACGTCTGCGTCTGACAGGAAGAGGATGTCATGGCTGACCGGAAATTTACAGTTTTCGCGCCTTAATGATTCGTTGAACCAACGCAATGCATGAAAGGACTCGCCATGAAGAACTTCGAACTGACCAAAAAAATGCTCAGTATGGGGGGTGTCTTTTACCCCACCGGCTACGCCTTCATCATGTTCCCGGACCTTGAAGACGCCAGGCACGTGGCCCACGAACTGGAAATAGCCAGCAACGGCATCATGCTGCTGACACCGGAAGACATCCTCGAGGACATCGGCAAGGCGGATGGCCATTCGGACGTGAACCTGCCGCGTGTCGGCACCGAGGGCGCGACGGTCCACAAGTACGTGGACCTCGCACGGGAAGGCCACCATGCGCTGATGATTCCGGTGCCGTCCAAAGACGCTACGGAGCGCATCATGGAAGTCGTGCGGACAGTGCCTTTTTCCTATGCGCAGAAGTACCACAGCCTGGCGATCGAGGACCTGGAGTAACGCCCGTCCCGCAGGTGCCCAAGGACAATCGGGGCAGGTTGAAAACCGGCCCGGGTTTAAGGCACACTGCGCCTCATGCCCCAGTCCAGCCACACTCCAGACCTGCCCACTACGACGCCCCGCGCTCGCCAGCTCATTGAACAGCTGCGGCTGAAACCGCATCCGGAAGGAGGCTGGTACTGCGAGGTGTTCCGCTCCACACAGCAAGTGGCGCCGCAGGACGGAAGACCGGTGCGCAATGCCCTGACCTCGATTTACTTTTTGCTTGACGCCACCCAACACTCACGGTGGCACCGCGTTCTTTCCGACGAGGTGTGGGTCCATCTGGAGGGCGCATCACTCGATCTCTGGACATGGAACGCGGAGGACAACCGCTTGAGCCGCACGGCGCTGGGCCCTGTCAGTGCGGCAACCACCCCTCAACACGTTGTGGCTGCCGGCCTTTGGCAGGCGGCCAGGCCACAGGCGAATGCCGCGGCGGGCTACACCCTCATGGCCTGCATGGTGGGTCCGGGTTTTGATTTTTCCGACTTCCGGATGATGGAGTCTGGCGGCAACGAAGCCCGGCAAATCGCCGCCGACCATCCGCAGCTGGCGCCATTGATCTAGCGCTCAACAAGTTCAAGAACCCGAGGATTTCCCATGATTGACCTGCATTACTGGCCTACACCCAACGGATGGAAGATTTCCATCATGCTGGAAGAATGCGGCCTGCCTTACCGGCTGGTCCCGGTGAACATCGGCAAGGGTGAGCAGTTCACGCCAGAATTTTTCGCCATCAGCCCCAACAACCGCATGCCGGCCATCGTTGATAACGCACCCGCCAGCGGCGGCACGCCTCTGGCGGTATTTGAAAGCGGCGCCATCCTCATGTACCTGGCCGAAAAGACCGGCCGCTTTCTGCCTGCCGAATTGCGCGAGCGCTACCAGGCCATGCAGTGGCTGATGTGGCAGATGGGTGGACTCGGTCCCATGGCGGGGCAAAACGGGCATTTTCTTTTGTATGCGCCGGACAAAATCCCCTATGCGATCGAGCGCTACAGCAAGGAAGTGGACCGCCTTTACGGCGTGCTCGATGCGCAACTGGCACGAACCGGTGCGCATGTGGCGGGTGCTGCTTACTCCATCGCCGACATGGCCATCTTTCCCTGGGTGCGTACACACAAGGCTCAGCAGGTTGACTTGCAAAAATTCCCCCATGTAAAACGCTGGTACGACACCCTGTTTGAAAGGCCTGCCGTCAAACGCGGGCTGAACCTGGGCAAGGAACTGCGCGCACCGGCGCTGACCGATGATGCACGCAAGGCCCTGTTTGGCCAGACAGCGCAAAGCGTACGGGACGGCGCGCACAAGGTTTCCTGACCCCCTTTTCCTTCCTCAAAAACCGGGATACCCATGATTGAATTCTTCTTCGACTGCTCCAGCCCCTGGACCTACATCGCTTTTCGCAACATCCAGCCGCTGGCAGCCGAACTCAAAGAAACCATCCGCTGGCGGCCGGTACTGGTGGGCGGTATTTTCAACACCGTCAACAAAGGAATTTATGCGGCGCGTGAAGACATGAACACGCCGAAGAACCGCTACATGCTCAAGGACGTACAGGACAGCGCAAGCGAAGCAGGACTGAAGATCGCCTTCCCGCCCAAGGTGTTCCCGGTCAACAGCGTCAAGGCCATGCGGGGCTGCCTGTGGATTGCACAGGATGCCTTGGCCGAGCCACACTACCTTGAATTTATCGAGGCTACCTTCGCAGCCTATTTCACACGTGAGGAAGACATCTCGCAGGATGAAGTGTTGGCATTGATTTGCCGGCAAGTTGGCATTGATCCCGCAGCGTTTCAGGCTGGCATCGCAAGGCCCGACATCAAGGAGCAACTCAAAGCCAACACCGACGAAGCGATCCGGCGCGGTGCGTTCGGCTCACCCACCTTTTTTGTGGGCGACGACATGTATTTCGGCAGCGACAGGCTTGCGCTGGTGCGCTCCGCTGTGTTGCGGGCCAGAGCAGGCGCCTAATGCGCTGCGGTTGACGCGCCGGCGGTGGCACCGACGCGCTCCAGCACATGGCGCGCCATGGACTGCGCCAGCTCCTGTTCACCGAGGAAGACCTTGCCGGCCTTCTCGTTGTCGAGCAGGCGCGCCTCAGCCTCATTGTGGGTACGCACCACGGTTTCAATGGCCGGATTCAGTGAACGCGCAGTGGCGACCATGCGCCTGACGTCCAGCGTGTCGGGCGTCGCGATCACGAGCATGCGCGCCTGCGCGATGTGCGCCTGAACCAGAACTTCCGCCTCCACCGCATCGCCAGACACGGCCGCAATACCCTGCTCCCGAAGCCGTTCCACTGCCTCGCGATTCTGCTCTGCCACCACAAACGGAACGTGATGAGCCTTCAGTGCATCGGCGATACGCCGCCCTACCCGTCCATAGCCCACCAGCACCACATGATTCGACAAATACTTCGGGTCGGTCGTGGCCGGCAGCTCCGCCGTCGGGTCATCGCGGGCCTCCAGCTTGCGCGCCAGGGGTGACTTCGCCAGGATCCATTGCTGCAAGGGCTCAACCGCCTTGAAGACCAGCTGGTTGAGTGCAATCGAGATCAGCGCACCCGCCAGCACCAGGCTTTGCCCTTCGGGGGGCAGCAGGCCTAGCGATGCACCCAGGCCCACCAGGATGAACGAGAACTCGCCGATCTGCGCGAGACTGGCCGAGACGGTGAGCGCGGTGTTCAGCGGATAGCGAAATGCCATCACCAGCAAGCCGGCCGCCAATGTCTTGCCAACGATGATGATGCCCACCACGGCCAGCACCTGCAGTGGCCGCTCCAGCAATACCCAGGGGTCAAACAGCATGCCCACCGACACGAAAAACAGCACGGCGAAAGCGTCGCGCAAAGGCAGCGACTCTTCGGCCGCCCGGTGGCTGAATTCAGATTCGCGCATCACCATGCCGGCGAAGAAGGCGCCGAGCGCAAAGGACACGCCGAACAGCGCCGTCGCGCCGAACGCGATGCTCACGGCCGCGGCCACCACGCACAGCGTGAACAGCTCGCGCGAGCCGGTGCGCTGCACCTGCCACAGCACCCAGGGGAAGAAGCGGCGCCCCACCACCAGCATCAGCGCCACAAAACCGCCCACTTGCAGCAGCGTAATGCCCAGTGTTTTCCACAGCGCATTGACATCGGCATCAACCTTGCCCGACAGCCAGCCGCCCAGCGGCGGAAGCAGCACGAGCACCAGCACCATGGCCAGGTCTTCCACGACCAGCCAACCCACGGCAATCCGCCCATTGACCGAGTCGAGGATGCCGCGGCTTTCAAGGGCCCGAAGCAGCACCACGGTACTGGCGACCGACAGCGACAGTCCAAACACCAGCGCCCCGCCAAGGTTCCAGCCCCACCAGTGCGCAAGGCCCATGCCGAGCGCGGTGGCGACCGTCATCTGCACGATGGCGCCAGGCACCGCGATCTTGCGCACCGCCAACAGGTCGTCCAGCGAGAAATGAAGCCCGACGCCGAACATCAGCAGCATCACCCCGATTTCAGCGAGCTGGCTCGCGATCTCCGCATCCGCCACAAAGCCGGGCGTGAACGGTCCGATGATCACACCTGCGAACAGGTAACCCACCAGCGCGGGCAAACGCAGCCGCACGGCGAGAAAACCAAAAATCAGGGCCAGACCCAAGCCTGCGGCAATCGTGCTGATCAGGGAAACGCTATGGGGCATGCGAAAGGGATTCCTTCTGGAAAGCGGTTAAGAGCCCGTTCAGACTCCAGGGAAAGCCTGCGACGCAGCCCGGCATGCGGGCTGTCCCCGTAGAACATGTCTCTTTAATTTACTACAGACGATTGAAATGGCCCATGGCCAATTCCCCACGCGTTCGCAGGTTGTTTACGCCAAACAGCCACGCATTAAAAAACCCGCCGAAGCGGGTTTTGATCAACTGCTCGAACGACGGTGCTCAGCCCATGTGCAGGCCGCCATTGAGCGAGAAGTCGGCGCCGGTGGCGTAGCCGCCTTCATCGGACGCGATCCAGGAAATGATGGAGGCAATCTCCTCGGGCTGGCCGAGCCGCTTGGCGGGCACGCCTGCGACGATTTTCTCCAGCACGTCAGGGCGTATGGCCTTGACCATGTCGGTGCCGATATAGCCGGGGCTTACCGTGTTGACCGTCACGCCCTTGGCCGCCACCTCTTGCGCCAGCGCCATCGTGAAGCCGTGCAGGCCGGCCTTGGCGGTGGAATAGTTCACCTGGCCGAACTGGCCCTTCTGGCCGTTGACCGACGAGATGTTGATGATGCGCCCGAAACCCGCTTCAATCATGCCCTCGATGACCTGTTTGGTCACGTTGAACATGCTGTTGAGGTTGGTGGAGATCACGGCATCCCAATCGGTCTTGCTCATCTTGCGGAACTGGCCGTCGCGCGTGATGCCGGCATTGTTGACCAGCACTGCCACGGGGCCATGCTCGGCCTTGACCTTGTCAAAGGCCGTGACGGTGGAATCCCAGTCGCCAACGTTGCCCACCGAAGCATAAAAAGTATGGCCCAGGGCTTTTTGCTCGTCGAGCCATTTGGTGAAGTCGCGCGTGGGGCCGCAACCGGCGATCACCGTGAACCCGTCCTTGTCCAGCCGTTGGCAGATGGCAGTTCCAATGCCGCCCATACCGCCCGTGACATACGCTACTTTCTTTGCCATTTCGCTCTCCTTGATTTTGTGAATTATTTGAAACCGTTACCTGATGACTTCCCTGCCGAACGGCCCACCGTGGTTCGCTATCGATTTAATAGCTGCTAGCGCACGGTGCAAGCCAGTCTCAGCCTCTTTTACCTTACATTCAGCGTTCCAGCGTGAGGGCAACCCCCATGCCGCCGCCGATGCAGAGGCTGGCAATGCCTTTTTTTGCATCGCGCCGCGCCATTTCGTGCAGCAGCGTCACCAGGATGCGGCAGCCGGATGCGCCGATCGGGTGGCCGATCGCGATGGCGCCGCCGTTGACGTTGACCTTGCTGGTGTCCCAGCCCATCTCCTTGTTCACCGCGCAGGCCTGGGCAGCAAAGGCTTCGTTGATTTCGAGCAGGTCGAGGTCCTGGGCCTTCCAGCCTGCACGCTGCAGTGCCTTGGTCGACGCGGGTACCGGGCCCATGCCCATGTAGGCCGGGTCGAGGCCGGTGGTTGCGTAGCTGGCGATGCGCGCCAATGGCTTGAGGCCCAGGGCGGCGGCTTTTTTGGCCGTCATGACCATCACTGCGGCAGCGCCGTCGTTCAGGCCCGAGGCATTGCCGGCCGTCACACCACCGGCCTTGTCAAACGCCGGGCGCAGGCCCGCCAGGCCTTCGGCGCTGGTTTTGCGGTTGATGAATTCGTCCGCGGCAAACACCACCGGGTCGCCCTTTTTCTGCGGAATGGTGATGGGGATGATTTCATCCTTGAACTTGCCGGCGTCCTGCGCGGCCGCAGCCTTGGTCTGGCTGCCCAGCGCCAGGGCGTCCTGCGCCTCGCGGTTAATCTCATATTTCTTTGCCACGTTTTCGGCGGTAATGCCCATGTGGTACTGGTTGTAGACATCCCACAGGCCGTCGACGATCATGGAGTCGATCATCTTCCAGTCGCCCATGCGCTGGCCGTCGCGCGAACCGTTGAGTACGTGCGGCGCGGCGCTCATGTTTTCCTGGCCGCCGGCAATGACGATTTCGCTGTCACCCGTGGCCACAGCCTGCGCCGCCAGCATGACGGCTTTGAGGCCAGAGCCGCAAACCGCATTGATGGTCAGGCCCGGAATGCCGTTGGGAAAACCTGCCTTGATGACCGACTGGCGCGCCGGGTTCTGGCCGACGCCGGCCGTCAATACCTGGCCCATGATGACCTCACCGAGCTGGTCGGCATTGAGGCCGGAACGCTCCAGCACACCCTTGATAACGGCTGCGCCGAGCTCGGTTGCGGGTATTTTGGCGAGCGAGCCGCCGAATTTACCGACGCCGGTGCGGCCGGCTGCAACGATAACGATATCTTCCATGATGTGTCCCTTTTTGAAGTTTTAGGATGCGTTTATGAATGCGGTCTAGGGAGGCGCGGCTTGCTGCGTCAGGCTTTTGCCTTGACATAGCGGCCCGGCGCAGCCTCAATGGCTTTGTACTTGCGGCTGCCATAGGTTTTGGGTGCAGCAATTTGCTTGCCAGCATGGCCCTTGAGCCATTCCGACCAATCCGTCCACCAGCTGCCAGGATGTTCTGTCGCGCCTTCGAGCCAACCGGCTTGCGTCGCGGGAAACTTCCCCTGTGGCAGCTTGTCACGGGTCCAGTAGCTTCGTTTTTTCTTGGCCGGCGGGTTGATCACACCCGCAATATGGCCGGAAGCACCCATGACAAAACGTTTTTTTCCAGGCAAGTGCTGCGTGGAGGCATAGGCGCCGCCAATCGGCACGATGTGGTCTTCACGCGAGCCGTAGATGTACACAGGAATGTCGACCTTGCGCAAGTCTACTTTCTGGCCGCACACCACGGTCTTGCCCGGCTTGATGAGATTGTTCTCAAAATAGGTATTGCGCAGGTACCAGGCGTAAAACGGGCCCGGCAGGTTGGTGGAGTCGCTGTTCCAGTACAGCAGGTCAAACGGAGGCGGTGTTTCGCCCTTCAGGTAATTGCCGACCACGTAATTCCAGACAAGGTCGTTTGGTCGCAGGAAGCTGAAGGTGGAAGCCAGGTCTTGCCCCTTGAGCAAGCCGCCCTCCCCCATCTCGGCCTCGCGGTACTTGACCGAGGTTTCGTCGATGAAGATATCAAGGATGCCGGTGTCGGTGAAATCAAGAAACGAGGTGAGCAGCGTTGCACTGGCCACCGGCTTTTTACCCTGTGCGGCCAGCACGGACAGCGCTGTTCCGAGGATGGTGCCGCCCACGCAAAAACCCAGTGCGTTCAGGGTTTTGGCGCCGGTGATCTCCTGCACCACCTCGATCGCCTTGATGGCGGCGTGCTCGATGTAGTCGTCCCACGTCTTCTGGGCCATCGACTCATCCGGATTGCGCCAGCTCACCACGAAGGTGCGATGGCCCTGGCTGACGGCATAGCGGATCAGCGAGTTCTCGGGTTGCAGGTCAAGGATGTAGAACTTGTTGATGCACGGCGGGATCAACAGGAAAGGCTTTTCGTACACCTTTGCCGTCAGGGGCTTGTATTCCAGCAGTTGAAAGAATTCATTTTCAAACACCACCGCGCCTTCGGTGGTGGCAACGTTTTTACCGACCTCGAACACACGCTCGTCGGTCATGGACACGTGGCCCTGCTTCAGATCGTGCAGCAGGTTGGTGAGACCCTGGGCGATGCTTTCGCCCTGGCTCTCGATGGCTTTTTGCTGGGCCTCTGCATTGAGCGCCAGGAAATTGCTGGGCGCCGTGGCCGCCATCCATTGCTCGACCGCGAAGCGCACGCGTGCGCGGGTCTTTGCGTCGCCTTCGACGGCGTCGGCCAGGGCCATGATGGTGCGGGCGTTCAGCAGATAGGTGGAAGCCGAAAATTTCGAGACGGGGTTGGTTTTCCAGGCCGCGCTGGAAAACCTGCGGTCAGAAGACACTAGCGTATCGGCGCCCTCCTGCAACCCCTGGTTCCACAGGGCTGAGGCGTCCGCGATATAGCGCTGCTGCAATTCCTGGAGCCTGGCCGGATCGAACTGGAGTGCCGGTGGGGTTTGGCCTGGGCTGAACGCACCCAATGGTGCGAATCCGTTGTTGGCACCAGTATTGAAGCCGGCGCTTGATCCGGCGTTCGCCATGACACTCATGGCCTGCTGCAGGCCTGCCGCAAAGGTCTCTTGCATCTGCCGGGCCGCTTCGGCCTGCTTTGCGTCAAAATTCATCTTGTCTCCCCGATCCATGTTGAGTCCTGGTGACTCTTTTGAGCACACCAACAGTATCGTAGGATTTGCATTACAAATTGCTCACCAGGGCCGCGGAGTTGCACGTATTTATGTATTTGATTGTCATCGCCTGGATTTACGTTGTGCTCATGATGAGTGTTGCCGAAGCCACCAACAGCAACGGCACACTTCTGGGGGCACTGGTCACCTTTGTACTCTATGGACTGGGTCCTGTGGCATTGGTGGTTTACCTGATGGGCGCCCCTGCCCGCAGCAAGGCGATCAAGAAACGCGCAGCAGCAGAGCGCCTGCAGCAAACTGCAGGCGTGGACGCAGCCCCAGACAAACCCTCACCGTCACACGCGCCAGATGCAGGCGGCCATGCGCCCCGTGGTGCCAAACCCATTGCCGGCAACGCCGGCATCCCGCCGGTGGGAAAAGAATCTTGACGGATTGCCCACGGTGCACCAGGCATCGCTGCCGTCATTGCCGTACACCTGTGTAATCCCTATCGCCTTGAGGCGCAAACGCGCCAACGCCGGCAAGTCGGCCAGGTATTTACCGCTGCCGCACGGCGTAAAGCAGCGGCCGGCGTCAGGCTGCACGGTTTCGAACACGGCCTTGACTTCAGCGCCGACTTCGAACGCTGCAGGCCCAATGCACGGACCGAGCCATGCTATTGTTTTAATAGCTGCTTGCGCCCGTGCTTGTTGAGCCAGAGCCCGAAATGACTCATAAACTGCCTCAAGTACACCGTGCGGGCCCGTCGGCCTTCCTGCCAGCCCGCGCCAGCCCGCATGCGCTGCGGCCACCACAGCGCCGTCTTCGCTCGCGAACAGCACCGGCAAGCAATCGGCCACCATGATCGTGCAGGCAAGTCCCGCCTGATCCGTCACGCAGGCATCGGCTGACTGGCCGTCAGCGGCATCGGCGCTCAACACCAGTACCTCGCTGCCATGCACCTGCTGAAGGAATACCGGGTGGCTACCCGTTGCCCGCTGCAGCACATCACGGTTCGCCGCAACATTGGCCGGCTGGTCGCCGACGTGGTCACCCAGGTTCAGGCTGTCATAGGGAACGGGCGACACGCCACCGCCACGTGTGGTGAACACTGCACGCACGCCGGCAGGCGCCGGCCAGTCTGGGATCAGCCAGCGTGCGTCCATATCAACCGGATCGGTAGGCCAATTTTCCGACGGGCCGCCCCCAGGAAACGAGCCCTGGAACATATCAGGAAGGGGCAGTGAACCACAAGAAGTGGGGAACGTGGGGGCCACATATTTAGGCTTCGTTGTCGGGGCAGGCCGAAGGCTGGGCCTTCTGGAAGGCCGGCAGCGCCATGCAGGCGTCGAACGCAGCCATGGTGCGGGGCAAGCCGTCAAAGCTCACGTTAAAGCGTTTGGCATTGAATATCTGCGGCACCAGGCAGCAGTCGGCCAGCGTGGGCGTGTCGCCATAGCAATAGATCGACGCAGGCAACTGGGCCAGCTGGCGTTCAAAGGCCTCCAGGCCTTCACGGCACCAGTGCACATACCAGGCGTTCTTTGCAGCTTCGTCGAGCTTGAGTTCCTTGACCAGGTACTTCAGGACGCGCAAGTTGTTGACGGGGTGGATTTCGCAGGCAATGGACTGCGCCAGCGCGCGCACTTTGGCACGGCCCATCGCATCGGCCGGTAGCAAAGCCGGCTCGGGGTGTTTTTCGTCGAGATATTCGATGATGGCCATCGACTGCGACAGCTTTTCCCCATCGGCTTCCAGCAGGGGCACCAGGGTGTCGGCGGCCAGGGCGGCGTAAGGCGGCTGCTTGTGCTCCCCTTTGGCAATGTGCACGGGAATGTAGTCGTAGCTCAGGCCCTTCAGCTCCATCGCAATGCGTACACGAAACGACGAAGAAGATCGGAAATAGTTGTGGAGTTTCATCTCTAAAGCATAAACGATGGCCCCCACGGTCGCGCACTTCGTGAGCCTGCGGCATCTCCCTGCCCCTTTCATCACGAAAGGGGGCGCTGCGCCTGCGGCCCGGCAAAGCCGGTTCCGCGGCCCCGGCTGGGTTAAATACCTCCCCGCCGTCGCGCACTTCGTGCGGCTTCAAGCTGAGCTGGTTGAGCGAGCATCAGTGGCAGGGCAATCGCGTGGGCGACTGACGCGCGGGCAGTCCGCCACTACCATTGCCTTTTTGCATTCGCCACTCCCGGAGACACCCATGAGCGCCATCGCCACCTTAGCCAACCACCAGATTCGCCTGGCAAGCCGCCCCGTCGGCTTGCCCACACGCGACAACTGGAGCTTCACCACCGAGCCCGTGGCCGAACCCGGCCCGGGCGGCGTGCTCGTCAAAACCCTGTACCTGTCGCTGGACCCGGCCATGCGCGGCTGGATGAACGACGCCAAGAGCTACATCCCGCCGGTGGAAATCGGCGCCGTGATGCGCGCCGGCGGCGTGGGCAAAGTGATCGCCTCACAAAACCCGGCCTTTGCCGTGGGCGACTACGTGAACGCCGCACTCGACGTGCAGGAATATTGCCTGATCCCGGCCGACCAGATCAAGCGCAGCGGCATGTTCAAGATCGACCCGCGCCTGGGCCTCACATCCTGGCTTAATGTGCTGGGCCTGCCCGGCATGACAGGCTACTTCGGCCTGCTGGAAGTCGGCCTGCCCAAGGCCGGCGAAACCGTCGTGGTTTCCGGCGCGGCCGGCGCGGTGGGCCAGACAGTGGGCCAGATTGCCAAGCTCAAGGGTTGCCGGGTGGTGGGCATTGCCGGGGGCAAGGCCAAGTGCGACTGGGTGGTCAAGGAACTGGGCTTTGACGCCTGCATCGACTACAAGAACGGCGACGTGCGTGCCGGATTGAAGGAACATTGCCCCAAGGGCATCGATATCTACTTCGACAACGTGGGCGGCGAGATCCTGGACATGGTGCTGGCGCGGCTGGCGCGCGGTGCCCGCATCATCATCTGCGGCGCCATCAGCCAATACAACAACACCACGCCCGTGAAGGGCCCCGCCAATTATTTATCGCTGCTGGTCAATCGCGCCCGCATGGAAGGCATCGTGGTATTTGATTACGCCGACCGCTACCACGTCGGTGTGGCGGAGATGGCCGGCTATCTCAAGGCCGGCACCATGAAAAGCAAGGAAGACATCGTCGAGGGACTGGACACTTTCCCGGAAACACTGCTCAAGCTTTTCAACGGCGAGAACTTCGGCAAACTGGTACTGCAGGTGGCCAAAGACTGAGGCCCGATGCGCCGGCTGCTGCCGGCGTTGGGTGCCGCTTACTTCGCATTGCGCACCAGGCGCACGACGGCCGCCGTGGCACGCGGGGCTTCACCGGCGCTGCCGTCGCTAAAGCCCACAAAGGTGAAATAGCCCGGGCCGGTGCTGCTCGATGTCCAGAAGCGCGCCACGGGCGTGCCCGGAAAAGCATTGGGATCTATCGCCGCCTTGTCCACGTCAGCCTCTCGTGCAGAGACGATGCTGGAGAGTTCTTTGAGAATCGGCAAGCGCCATTCGGCCTCCGGCGCGGAAGCCGCCTTGGCACGCGCGGCCGCATCGGGATGGCTCAGGAAAGCCGGTTGCCCGGTGCAGGTCTTGCCCTTCCAGACCATGCCTTCCGCGCAGCGCCGCCAGACCAGGCCGGTGCGGCTATCGGTGACTTCCTGGTTGTCTGCGGATACGCTGAAGCGCTCTTGCGCAAAACTTGCGCTGGACAAAGCCAACAGCAAAAGGGCAAGACCCAAGGTGTGGACGGAAATGCGGTGCATAGAAATCTCCATGGCCGGAGCGGCCTTGCAGCCTTACGACTTGTTACCAATACTAGGCAAGTTATCTCGCTGCAACCATAGGGAACCTATGTAGGGGGTAGTACTTAGCACTCACGCACTGTTTGTGTGCGGTCGCATCCAGGCGTCAGGGCTGATGCAGCTGGTAGTCACGCCCGAGCCCGCCACCATCAAGAACCTCTTGCGTGACCTGCTCAACCAGGAAATCCAGCAGCACGCGCACGCGCGCCGGCAGGCGCCCGCCCCGGCCGACAAACACCGCATGGATGGGTTCGCGTTCGCCCGGGTTCAGGCTTTCAGCCACCGGCACCAGGCGGCCCGCGTCAATATCGCGGCCGACGTGGAACATCGACATGCGGGCCAGCCCGGCGCCCGCCAGCACCAGGTGGCGCAGCGCCTCACCGTCACTGGCGCGCGCATAGCCGGTGATCGGCAACTGCTGAACCTGCCCGTCTACCCGCACCGGCCAGTAATGCATATTGCGCTTGAAGGTATGGGCCAGGCGCTGATGGGTTTCGAGTTCTTCCATCGTCTGCGGCGTGCCATGTCGCGCCAGGTAATCAGGGCTGCCGACAATCACCTGCGCCGTATCACCCAGGCGCCGCGCCACCAGTTGGGACGACGCGAGTGCGCCCCAGCGGATTGCCACATCGGTGCGCTCGTCCAGCAAGTTGACCACGCGGTCGGTCAAGGTAATGTCCAGCAAAATATCCGGGAAGCGCTCGTGAAAGGCCGGCACCAGCGGCAGCAGCAAGCAGTGCGCGGTGGGCATGCTGGCGTTGATGCTGACGCGCCCGCGCGGCATGGCGCCGGCGGCCGCGCCGCGTTCGGCCTCGTCCATGTCGGCCAGCACGCGCGTGCTCTGCTCGTAAAACGTCGCGCCTTCGCGTGTGAGCTGCAGCTTGCGCGTAGTGCGGTTGACAAGCCGCGTACCCAGCCGCGCCTCCAGCCGCGTCACCAGCTTGCTGACGGCCGAAGGAGTCATGCACAGCTGCCGGGCGGCGGCCGAAAAACCGCCCTTGTCCACAACCTGAACAAAGGCCTCCATCTCGCCGGAGCGGTTGACGTCTATGCGGGGCATTAGCTGTTACTTTGCGCGAATTATTGTGAATTGAATTCACAAATGATTGTCTTCACTGCATTCTAGTCAAGATAGCACTTAGTCTTCACACTCAGCACATCCTCTTTTTAGGCGACTTTCATGGATGCGCGCAAATCACTCCCTTCACTCCCTTCACTCCCTTCACTCCCTTCACTTCCTTTAGGCCTTCTGGCCCTCACCGCCGGCTCCTTCGGCATCGGTACGACCGAATTTGTCATCATGGGCCTGCTGCTGCAGGTCTCAGCCGACCTGGGCGTCACCATCGCCTCGGCCGGGCTGCTGATTTCCGGCTACGCCCTGGGCGTGGCGGTGGGTGCGCCGGTGCTGACGCTGGCCACGCGCAAGCTGCCGCGCAAAACCGTGTTGCTGGCGCTCATGGCCATCTTCACGCTGGGCAACCTGGCTTGTGCGCTGGCGCCGGACTACGGCAGCCTGATGGCGGCCCGCATCATCACGTCGATGGCGCACGGCACCTTCTTTGGCGTGGGTTCCATCGTGGCCACCGGCCTGGTCGCGCCCGAGCGCAAGGCCTCGGCCATCGCCATCATGTTCAGCGGGCTGTCGCTGGCCACCCTGCTCGGCGTGCCCGCTGGCGCCTGGCTGGGGTTGCATTACGGCTGGCGCTCTACCTTCTGGGTGGTCACGCTGATCGGCTTGCTCGCCTTTGTGGTGCTGGCCATTTTTGTGCCGCGCAGCGCGGCTGAAAACGGTACCTCGACCATCCGGCAAGAACTGGCCGGGCTCGCCCGCCCGCAAGTACTGCTGGGCCTCTTGATGACGGTGCTCGGCTTCGCCGGCCTGTTTGCGATCTTCACCTACATCCAGCCCATCCTCACGCAGATCACCGGCTTCAGCGAAGCGGCGGTGTCACCCATTCTGCTGGTATTTGGCGGTGGCTTTTTTGTGGGCAACCTGCTGGGCGGGCGCCTGGCCGACCGCGGGCTGCGCATGTCGCTGCTGGTCACCCTGGGCGCGCTGGCGCTGGTGCTGGGCGTGATGGGGCTTGTGCTGCATTCGCCCGTGGCCACCGTGGTGTTTGTCGGCCTGCTGGGCGCGGCCTCCTTTGCCACCGTGGCGCCGCTGCAGATGCGCGTGCTGCAGCAGGCGCACGGCGCGGGCCAGAACCTGGCGGCCAGCCTCAACATCGGCGCCTTCAATGTGGGCAATGCGCTGGGCGCCTGGCTGGGCGGCCTGGTTGTCAGCAGTTCCTTCGGTCTGGGCGGCCTGAGCTGGCTGGCCGCGCTGATCACCGTGGCCGGCATCGCGGTCACCTTGTACAGCCTGTCGCGCGACAAGTCCGAGCCGCGGGGCATCCCTGTCACTTGCTGAAAGAGCCCTCGCCATGAACACATTTTTCTTTCCAAAGCGGCGCGCGCTGCAAGCCGTTCTTTCATTCGCGTTGCTGCTTGCCAGTGCTTTACCGCAGGCGCAGGCAGCTGGTGCCGGCGTGTGGATGCCAAGCTGGACGGCAAGCCCCCAACCCATCTGGAGCAATGACTTTGTGCTGCCGCTGGGCCTTCCCGCCACGCTTCACGACCAGACCGCGCGCCAGACCGTCCGGGCCAGCGTAGGCGGCTCACGCGTGCGCATCGTGCTGTCCAACGAATATGGCGCGCAGCCTTTGCAGATTGGCGCGGCTCACATCGCACTCGCAGGCGATGCTGCGGGCAGTATCGGTAGACCCGGCAAGGCATTGACCTTCAGCGGTCAACAGACAGTCACCGTACCTGCAAGCGCTGTCGTGATGAGTGACCCGGTCGAAATTCCAGTCGCACCGCTCGGCCGCCTATCGGTCAGCCTGTATTTTCCGCAACCGACACCACTCACCACCATTCACTGGGACGGCCTGCAGCCCGCGCAGATTGCTGCAGGCAATGCCGTGAACGCGAGCGTCCTCAAGGCCGATAGCGTAGTGAACAGCCGCCTCTTCCTCAGCGCGGTGTTGGTCGACGCCGCACCGGGCACACGCGGCGTGGTGGCCTTTGGCGACTCCATCACCGACGGTGCGGCGTCCACGCCGGGCGCCGACCAGCGCTGGCCGGATTTTCTGGCGCGCCGCCTGGCCAGTCAAAACGTGGCCGTGCTCAACGCGGGTATTTCGGGCGGACGGGTGCTCAAGAACCACATGGGCATGAATGCACTGGCCCGGTTCGAGCGTGACGTGCTGGGTCAGCCCGGTATTGCCACCGTAGTGCTGCTCATGGGCATCAACGACATCAGCTGGCCAGGCAGCACCCTTGAACCCAAGGAGCCCGCCACACAGACTGACGCACTGATCGCCGGCTACCGGCAGCTGATTGCTCGCGCCAGGAGCCGCGGCGTGCGCATCGTCGGCGCCACGCTGACCCCATTCGAGGGCGCGCTGACAATGCCGGGCTCACCGATTGCCAATTACTACAGCCCCGCAAAAGACGCGGTGCGCCAGCGCGTCAACGCATGGATACGCGACAACGGCGAATTCGATGCGGTGCTGGATTTTGATGCGGTGGCGCGCGATCCGCAGAACCCGCTGCGCATCCTGCCCGCCTATGACTCGGGCGACCACCTGCACCTAGGTGATGCCGGAAATAAGGCGGTTGCTGAATCCATCGACCTGAAGTTATTAATGGGTGAGCGCTAGACCGCGGGCAGGCGCTAGCCGCCCACCACAAGGCGCAAACCAGGCATCAGGCTTTCGGTTTCGGCGCGCCGCTGCAGCGCCATGCGCATGTTCATCTGCGCAACCTCAGTGTGCTCCACCGCCAGTGCCTGGGCACGCGCGCCCTCCCCAGCCTTGAGCGCTGCAAACAGCATGTGGTGCTGGCGGTGCGCGTAGTGCATCCAGTCGCGGTCCTGCTCCAGCGTGGACTGCATGGGCAGCATGGCCGAGGCTGACGCAAAGGGGAGCTTGTCGTTCAATTCGATGGCGCGTTGCAGCGCGCGGTTGCCGCTGGCTTCCAGGATGAGCGCGTGGAAGCGGTCGTTCATGGATGCATAGGCCGCGTAGTTGTCATAGCCCAGCGGATTCGCCGCCAGCGCCCGGTCGCCTTCATCCAGGCAAGACTGCAAATCGAGCTGCAACTGGCGCGACACGCCATGCTCCGCCACCAGCCGCGCCGCCATGCCCTCCAGATGGCCGCGCACTGCAATCGCATCGGCCACTTCGCGCGGGGTGAACTGG
Organism: Polaromonas sp. P1_F8; assembly: GCF_056405635.1. Taxonomy (NCBI): domain Bacteria; kingdom Pseudomonadati; phylum Pseudomonadota; class Betaproteobacteria; order Burkholderiales; family Comamonadaceae; genus Polaromonas; species Polaromonas sp. P1_F8. Next base: position 916,063 of record NZ_JBFUBS010000001.1, read on the forward strand.
CGCACCAGGTATTTGCCGGTGTCGTTGGCCTCGACCAAGCCTTCCTGCTCCAGCGTGACCAATGCGGCCCGCACCGGTGTACGCGAGGCGCCCAGGCGCTCGGCCAGTTGCTGCTCGGCCAGACGCTGGCCGGGCTCGAACTCGCCGCGCAGGATCAGGTCGCGCAATTGCATCAAAACGGTTTCTTGCAAGTTCATGCCCGGGAATGTACACTGAATTTTAATTTTGGTATACCGTTTTGAGGTCCCCATGAACGCTGAACAAAACGAACTGCTCACCCGCATCACCGCGGGCACGCCCTGCGGCAAGCTGCTGCGCCAGTACTGGCAGCCCGCCGCGCTGGTCGATGAGTTCAACCCAGCGCTGGACCCGCGCATGGAGCTTCGCCCGGTCAAGGCGCTCAAACTGTTCGGCCAGGATCTGGTGCTGTTCAAGGACGCCTCCGGCGCATGGGGCCTGCTGGACCGCGACTGCGCACACCGCGGCGCCGACCTGTCGTTTGGCCGCCGCGAAAGCGCAGTGCAAGGCGGCGGCCTGCGCTGCCCTTTTCACGGCTGGAAGTTCGCCACCGACGGCCGCTGCCTGGAAACACCGGCCGAGCCCACGGGCAGCAAGCTGTGCGAACGCATACGCCAGCGCAGCTACCCCGTGATTGAAAAAGCCGGCGTGCTGTTTGCCTGGCTGGGCGACGAGGGCAGCGCACCACCACCCTTCCCCGCTTTTGACTGCTTTACCGCGCCCGCGACACATAGCTTTGCCTTCAAGGGTTTGTGGAACGCCAACTGGCTGCAGGCTTTTGAGGTAGGCATCGACCCGGCGCACCCGTCTTTCCTGCATCGCTTTTTGCAAGACGACCCACTCGATGAAATCGGCCAGAACCCGGCCGGCAAGCAGTTTCGCAGCGCCAGCGCCGGCACGAAGGACGGCGAGCAGTGGCCGATGACGCGCATCATGCGCGAGTTCGCCCAGCCCGACATCAGCTTTGAGAACAAGCCCTGGGGCATGCAGCTGACCGCGCTGCGTGCCATGACCGACAAGCTCACCCATGTGCGCGTGACCAACGCGATCTTCCCGGCCACCTTTGTGATTCCGCTGTCGGAAACCATGACCATCACGCAGATGCATGTGCCGGTAGACGACACGAACACCTACTGGTACACCTTCTTCACCAGCTTTGGCGGCCCGCTGGACCGCGAGAGCATGCGCGCGCAGCGCCAGCAATTCATCGCCCTGCCCGACTACATTCCCAACGCCGGCCGCCACAACAACTGGGGTTTCAACGCCAAGGAGCAGATGAGCACCACCTACTTGGGCATGGGCGAAGAAGACATCAACGTACACGACCAGTGGGCCGTGGAAAGCATGGGCACCATTCAGGACCGCACACGCGAGCACCTGGGCACCTCCGACAAAGTCATCATGGCCAACCGGCGCGTGCTGCTCAAGGCGATTGAGACAGTGCAAAACGGCGGCGTAGCACCCGGCATTGCCGACCCTGCGCTAGCCGCGGCGATCACCGGCCCGGACACGGTGGACGGCATTGCGCCAGCGGGCGAATGGTCTCAGTGGTGGCAGCAAACCGCGTGCGCCAAGCGCGAGGGCGCGCCGTGGCTGGACGCCAAAGCCGCCGCCGACTCACCCAGCACCGTCACGCAACCATGAGCAGCTTTGCAGCGCAATGCGGCGTGAGCGACGCCGAAAGGCAGGCTGCGCTGGCTGATGCCACGCGGCGCATCGAGGCGAGCGGCCTGGAGCTGGTGCGCTTCGCCTGGTGCGACCTGCACGGCATGCTGCGCGGCAAGACACTGGTGGCCTCTGCAGCCGGACAAGCCATGACGGACGGCGTCGGCATGGTGAGCACATTGCTGCTCAAGGACACCGCCGACCGCACCGCGTACAAGGTGTTCGAAGCCGGCGGCGCCGACGAACTGCCGGGTTTTGAATTTGGCGGCAATGTGATGCTGCTGGCCGACCCGGTCAGCCTGAAGGAATTGCCCTGGGCCGACAAAACCGGCTGGGTGCAATGCCAGCCATGGTTTCCCGACGGCCGCCCGGTAGAACTCGACACGCGCCGGGTACTGCAAGGCGCACTCGCAAAACTGGCTGAAGCCGGCTACAGCATGAAGTGCGGGCTGGAGATCGAGTTCCACATTTACCGGATTTCCGAGGGTGGCAGCGCTCCCCAACTTGACCCGGCGCTGGCCGACTGGCCGGGCTTGCCGCCAGAGGTGAGCATGATCCATCCCGGCTACCACCTCCTGTCAGAGCAATGGGTGGACATGGCCGAAGAGCCGCTTCGCATCGTGCAGCGCACGGCGCAGGCGCTGGGGCTACCCCTGCTGTCACTCGAAATCGAACTGGGGCCCAGCCAGGTCGAGGCGGTGTTTGAAGCCACCGATGCGCTGACAGCCGCCGACAACATGGTGCTGTTTCGCAGTGCGGTAAAGCAGGCCTTGCGGCGTGCCGGTTACCACGCTACCTTCATGTGCCGCCCGCCCTTTCCCAACATCATGTCCAGCGGCTGGCATCTGCATCAATCGCTGGTGGACCTGAAAACCGGCGCCAACCTGTTCAAGCGCAGCGCTCCTGCAACCGGAAGCACACCAGCCGACGCGCAATACACGCTGTCGGAAGTTGGTGAGCAGTACCTGGCCGGTTTGCTGGCGCATGCGCGCGGCATGACGGCGTTTTGCACACCCACCATCAACGGCTTCGGGCGCTTTCGGCCCAACGCACTCGCGCCGCAATCCATCCTGTGGGGCCGCGACAACCGCGGCGCCATGCTGCGCGTGGTGGGCCAGTGCGATGACAACGGCACGCGCATCGAAAACCGCCTTGGCGAGCCGGCGGCGAATCCCTATCTCTACCTTGCCTCGCAGATTCATGCCGGGCTGGATGGCATCGCCCGCCAACTCAAAGCGCCGCCAGCGACTGACGCACCGTATGGCGCTGCGGCAGAAAAAATCCCCACCAGCCTCGGCGAGGCGCTGGACGCACTGAAAGCCGACACCGCTTTGACGGTAGCCTTTGGCGAGACCTTCGTCAGCTGCCTCACACGCATCAAGCAAGCCGAAATCGCCCGCCATGCCGAAGCCGAAAACAAAGACGAGTGGCAGCGCCGCGAGTATTTCAGCCGCATTTGAGAATCGCCTCATGAGCACCATCACTATCAATTTAATAGCAGCAGATGGAAGTACCACGCGGATAAGCGGCAAGATTGGCAAAAGCCTGATGGAGGCGGCCGTCTCAGCCGGCATTGACGGCATTGCCGCCGACTGCGGCGGGCTGCTGACCTGCGCGACATGTCACGTGTACGTACAGGAACCTTTTGCCTCGGATGCCAGCACTCTGCCGCCACCCGACGGTGAAGAACTGGGCATGATTGAATTCACCGCCGCGCCACGCAAGCCCACGAGCCGGCTGAGCTGCCAGATCAAGCTCACACCCGCGCTGGACGGTTTGACGGTAGAGTTGCCGTCTACCCAGTATTAATTACCCCAGAAAGTTGTTCATGATTCTCGAACTCGCCGACATCCGCATTCACCCGGGCCAGCAAGCCGCCTTTGACGAAGCTATCCAGCGCGGCATCCGCGAAGTCATTTCCAAAGCCAAGGGCTTTCAGGGCTTCAAGGTCAACAAGGGCATTGAAAGCCCTGAGCGCTACATCCTGCAGATCTTCTGGGACACACTGGAAAACCACACTGTCGACTTTCGTCAGTCGCCCGCCTTTGCCGACTGGCGAGCCATTGTCGGGCCCTTCTTTGCCGGCCCGCCCACGGTGGAGCATTTCGACCTGGTGGCCAAGTCAGCCTGAGCCTTGGGCCAGGGCCTGGCAAACAGGCAGACAATAAAAACGGGGCTGACTGCCCCGTTTTTATTGTCTGCGCGCAGTTCTGATGCTGGCTACCTGGCCGCGTTTTCGTGGCCGCTGATCAGCTTGCCAAGCAACAGGCCGAGCTGCACCCGCTCGTCATCATCCAGCGGACTCACGATGCGCTGCTGTGCCTTGCTGACCGCGCGTTTCATCTGCAGTGCAACTTTTTCCCCTTCGGGCGTCGTCCACAGCAGTTTGCGGCGCTTGTCGGATGGGTCAGCCTCCCGCTTGACCCAGCCTTTGGCCTCCAGCCGACCGATCACCGACCCGAAAGTGGCCGGGTCAAAGGCAACGCGGCCCGACAGTGTGATCTGGTCTTCGCCCGGGTCGTCCATCAGCGCATTCAGGATGGCGAACTGCACGGGCGTCGCATCAAACCCGGCCGTCTCCTCCATGAAGATCGCAACCGCGAGTTGTTGCGCCCGGCGGATCAAGTGCCCGGGGGCCTCGCTGAAGTTAAAGCTTTTTGCCATTTGCCGAGTTTACCGTTCAGCTTTGCGCTCAGGGTATGTACTAGGGACATACATGATAAGCATACTTATCATTGTCAAAGCCCCCCTGATACCCTCTCATACATGTCACACACATCCCCCATCCTCATCTCGGGCGGCGGCATTGGCGGGCTGGCCGCGGCCCTGGTGCTCGCGCAGGACGGGCGCGCCGTGACGCTCATGGAGCAGGCGGCGAGTTTTGGCGAGATCGGCGCCGGCATCCAGCTCGGCCCCAATATTTTCCGCATGTTTGACTACCTGGGCCTCACTGAAGCCGTCAACCGTGTGGCGTTCTTTCCCACCGGCCTTGGCATGAACGACGTGCGCACAGGCGAGAAGGTTGTCCGTGTCCCGCTTGGCGACCTGGCCCGCGCCACCTATGGGTTTCCTTATGGCGTGATTTACCGCGCCGACCTGCACCAGGTGTTCCTCAATGCCTGCCGGGCCCAGCCCAACATCACCTTGCGCACCAGCGCCAAGGTGGAGTCGTTTGACCAATCGGAAAGCGGCGTGACCGTACACCTTGCAGGCGGCGAAACCGTCGAAGGCAGCGCGCTGATAGGCGCAGACGGCATCTGGAGCCGCATCCGTGAAGCCGTGGTGGGCGACGGCAAACCCCGCGTGTCGGGCCATATCGCCTACCGCGCCGTGCTCAAGCGCGAGGATGTGCCGGCCCATCTGTGGAGCGACGATGTGCTGCTTTGGGGCGGCGAGAAAACCCATCTGGTTCACTACCCCCTGCGCCGCGGCGAACTCTTCAACCTGGTGGCGGTTTTTCACAGCAACAAATACGACGAGGGCTGGAACACCTTTGGCGATACGGCCGAGCTGAACGAGCGTTTCGCCGATGCCTGCCCGCAAGTCAAGGAACTGCTGGGGAAAATCGAGACCTGGAAGATGTGGGTGCTGTGCGACCGCGAACCCGTGAAAAACTGGACCGACCGGCGCGTGACCCTGCTGGGCGATGCCGCCCACCCGATGCTGCAGTACCTCGCCCAAGGCGCCGGCCAGGCCATTGAAGACGCCGTCGTGCTGCGTGAAGCGCTGCGCTTTACCCGCGGCGATGTGCCAAAAGCCTTCCAGAAATACCAGCAAAAGCGCTACCTGCGTACCGGCCGCGTGCAATTGACCGCCCGTTTTTACGGTGATATTTACCATGCGGCCGGTGTTCAACGCGAATTGCGCAACCAGATGTTCCAGAGCGGCACCGAGAGCGCGGGTTTCGCAGGCCTGAAGTGGATGTACGACGGAATCGAGCCGTCAAAACTGTTCCAATGACGGTTTCAAAAGTCCCAGGAATTGTCATGACTCTTCTTCCCAGCACTGCTGCTCTCAGGATAATTGCTACCCTTTTGATAGCTGCTTGCGCCCATACTTCCTGGGCTGCAGCCCCAAAAGACTTAAAAAATACGGCCTGGCCGACCAGGCCGGTGCGCATCCTGGTGGGGTTTCCGGGCGGCTCCACACCCGATATGGCGGCGCGCAGCCTGGCAGAACCCCTCAGCCACGCCCTCGGCCAACCCGTGATTGTGGAAAACAGGCCCGGCGCGTCAGGCAACATCGCGGCCGACCAGGTTGCCAAAGCCACTGACGACCATACGCTGGGCGTCGTCATCAACGGCAACCTGACCTCGGCCAAGCTGCTGTACTCCAGACTGCCCTATGACCCGGCCAAAGACTTTGCGCCCATTTCACTGCTGACCACAGCGCCCTTGGTACTGGTAGCCCCTGCGGGCCAGCCTGGCGGCGCCGAATTCTTCGCTGCCGCGCGCCAGGGCGGCAGCCAGTGGAACTACGGCTCGGTCGGCAACGGCTCGGTGGCGCACCTGGGCATGGAGCTGCTGAAAAGCCGCATGCCCGGCGTCACACCAGTTCACGTGCCCTTCGCCGGCAACCCGCAGGTGGTGACCGCCATGCTGGGCGGCCAGATCCAGATGGCGCTGATCCCGCCCGGCGTGGCCATGCCGCATGTGCGGTCGGGCAAGCTCCGGGCGGTTGGCCTGGCCGGCGGACGTTCTTCGCTGGTGCCCGAGGTGCCGCCGCTGGCCGACGCAGGCGTGACCAACGTCAACCTCGAAGTCTGGACGGCGCTGATCGGCCCGGCGGGTCTCTCCAAAGCCGCGCAGGCCCGGCTGGCGCAAGAGGTGCCGCGCATCATCCGCGACGCCGACACGCGGCAAAAGTTGTTTAACCAGGGCTGGCAGGCTGTGGGCACGTCGCCCGACGGCCTGAAGAGCCGCGTCAAAGACGAAGCCGCCATCCTGGGCGGCATCATTCAGTCGCGCGGCATCAAACTGGAGTAAATGATGCCCCCACGGTCGTTCACTTCGTGTAACTCCCTGCCCCCCGAGGGGGCCGCCAGCCTGCGGCCCGGCAAAGCCGGTTCCGCGGCTCATGCTGGGTTGAAGAATTCTTTGGACACTACCAGTGGGGGCCGCGGGACTGGCTTTGCCAGACCGCAGGCGCCGCCCCCTCGAGGGGGGAACAGGCTACACGCAGTGAGCCTGGACGGGGGTGCAACTTGATCACAGAGCCCGCACGCACCCTGCCCGTCTACGGAGAATTTGACGTTGTGGTCGTGGGCGGCGGACCCGCGGGCCTGGCCGCCAGCGTCAGCGCAGCACGGCACGGCGCGCGCACCTTGCTGGTGGAACGCTACGGTTTCCTCGGCGGCATGGGCACAGCCGGCGGCGTCACCAATTTCGCGGGCCTCTACGGCCGCAAGAATGGCCAGATGCAACAGGTGGTGCGCGGCGTGGCCGACGACCTGCTGCAGCGCATTGACGCGCTGGGCGGCCTGAACGCGCCGCAGGACGGCATGCAGGGCCGCATCCGCGTGCGCTCTTATGACGTGTCGGCCTACAAGTGCGCAGCCGACCAGTTGCTGGTGGCGGCCGGTGTGCAAATCCTTTTCCATGCCTGGGCTGCTGCGGTGGTGATGGAGGGCAACCGCATCAGCGCTTTGGTGGTCGAGACCAAATCCGGCCGCCAGGCAATCCGTGCCGCGCGTTTCATCGACTGTTCGGGCGACGCCGATGTGGCGAACTTTGCCGGCGTGCCGTTTGAACTGGGTGACGGGCATGGCAGCGCGCTGTTTCCCTCCACCATGTTTCGCGTCGGCCATGTCGATGCACCGCGTGCGCTGGCGGCTGTGGGCGAATTCAAAGCCATCAACACCCTGATGGCCGAGAGCCAGGCGCGCGAGCCGGGCCGCTACAAGTTCCCCCGCGAAGGTGCCATCCTCCGCCCCCAGAAGAACCCGACCGAATGGCGCGCCAACGTCACGCAGATACGCAACGCGCAAGGTACGGCCATGGATGCCACCGACGCGCGGCAGCTCAGCGAGGGCGAGCTCGAAGGCCGGCGCCAGATCACCGAATACTTCCGCTTCCTGAAGCATGAAGTGCCGGGTTTTGCGGATTCGGCCATCGTCGACATCGCGCCGCAGGTCGGTATCCGCGAGACGCGCCGGATCCAAGGGCTCTATGCCTTGAGCGGCGAAGACATCCTCTCGTCGGCGCGCTTTGACGACACCATCGGCATCAACGCCTGGCCGATGGAGCTGCATGCGGATGGCCGGATCGACTGGCAATTTCCGCACAATGTGGATGCGGCTGAAGGCCGCGCCTACAACGACCTGCCCTGGCGCATGCTGGTGCCCCAAGGTGTCACCAATCTGCTGGTGGCCGGCCGGTGCGCGTCGATGACACACGAAGGCCAGTCGGCCGCGCGAGCCAGCGGCGGTTGCTTTGTGATGGGTCAGGCAGCGGGTACGGCGGCGGCGATGCCGGGCACCGGGCAGGCCTTTGCCGATACCGATGTGAAGCAGCTGCAGCAGTTGCTCACGCGGGACGGCGTGTATTTCGATAACGACCTTTAAGCGGCGATCTTTCACCCCAGAGACTGGACATCCATCATGGACATGACGCCCCCTACCGCCCCAGGCCAGCCCTCAGCACCCCACGGCGCTGCACGCAAGGCCTTTTATGAAGCCATCTCGGCGCACAGCATGACGCCGCTGTGGGAAGTGCTGCACGCGCTGGTGCCGCAATCGCCAAGCACCCCCTGCCAGCCGGCGCTGTGGAAGTACGCCGACGTGCATCCCTTCCTGATGAAGTCGGGCGAGCTGATCACCGCTGAAGAAGCGGTACGCCGCGTGCTGATCCTGGAGAACCCCGGCCTGCGTGGGCAGTCGTGCATCACGCAGTCGCTGTACGCAGGTCTGCAGGTCATCATGCCGGGTGAAATAGCGCCCAGCCACCGCCACACACAAAGCGCATTGCGCTTCGTGGTGGAAGGCCATGGCGCCTTCACCGCCGTGGATGGCGAGCGAACACAGATGAAACCAGGCGACTTCATCATCACCCCGAGCTGGACCTGGCACGACCACGGCCACGAAGGCCGCATGGAATCGGATACGCCCGTGGTCTGGCTGGACGGGCTGGACATTCCCATGTTGCGTTTCTTCGATGCGGGCTTTGCCGAAAACGGCACGGCCAAGCAACAGGAAGTCACCAAGCCCCAAGGCATCAGCACCCAACGCTACGGCGCCAACATGCTGCCGATGCGGTATGACGCCCCGTTCGGTGAAACCTCGCCCATCTTCAGCTACCCCTACGACCGCACGCGCGAGACCCTGCACCAGCTGGAAACCCATGGCGACACCGACGCTTGGGACGGCGTCAAGCTGCGCTATGTGAACCCGGCCACCGGCGGCTCACCCATGCCGACCATGGCCACCTTCATGCAGCGCCTGCCGGCGGGCTTTGCGGGCAAGCCGTGGCGCCAAACCGACGGCGCCGTGTTCAGCGTGGTCGAGGGCACGGGCTCCGTTGACATTGAACGGAACGGCGAAACCCGGACGTTCGAGTTCGGCCCGCGCGACCATTTTGTGATTCCGTCGTGGCACACTGCGCAATTGCGTTCGGCGCAAGGTTGTGTGCTGTTCAGTTTTTCAGACCGCCCGGTGCATCAGGCATTGGGCATACACAGAGAAGAAAGGTTGTCATGAGTTTTGTCATCACCCCACCGGCCGCAGTGTCCGTCCCTGTTGTGGGCACAAAAGACCGTTTTCCGGTTCACCGCATTTACTGCGTGGGCCGCAACTACGAAGAGCACGCCAAGGAAATGGGTTTTACAGGCCGTGAGCCGCCCTTCTTCTTCCTCAAGCCCGCAGATGCCGCTGTCGTGGTGGACGCCGGCGTCACCGGCACCATTCCCTACCCATCGCTGACCAAGAACCTGCACCACGAAATCGAGCTGGTCGTGGCCATTGGCACCGGCGGTAAAAACATCAAGGCGGCCGATGCGCAAAAGCACATCTACGGTTATGCCGTGGGCCTGGACATGACGCGGCGCGACCTGCAGGGCGAGATGAAAAAGCAGGGCCGCCCCTGGTGCATTGGCAAAGCCTATGACCACTCCGCGCCCATCGGCCCCATCACACCCGCTGCCCAGGCCGGCGATGTGGCCAATGCCGAGCTCTACATCCAGGTGAATGGCAAGGACCGCCAGCGCAGCCATGTCTCCAAGCTGATCTGGAACATCGCGGAAACCATTGAACACCTGTCGGCAGCATGGGAGCTGCAACCGGGCGACCTGATTTATACCGGCACGCCTGAAGGCGTCGCGGCTGTGGTTTCGGGCGACACCATGGTCGGCGGTGTGGCGGGGCTGGAAACACTCACCGTCAAAGTCATCTGAACACGGGGTTAGCAAGCGCATGTCACGGCGGGACAGCTGCGCGATAACCGCGCAGCTGCTTTAATCACCGCGCAAATACCCCGCTTTACCCGGGGTAACCCGCCTGACTGCTTGCCTCCTCAATTCTGATAATCGGCTTACCCGGTTTTTTGGGAGCTCCCAAATGCCAAGACCTGCTTTTTGGAGAGCCTTCTTGAAAATCCTGCAGTCCCTTGCGAAATTCTGCGCTGTGCTGGCGGGCGTTCTGCTCACGGTGATCACGCTCATGACCTGCGCCAGCCTGATCGGCCGCAACCTGCTGGGCGCTACCCTCGTCGGCGACTTTGAACTCACCGGGGTGGTCACCGGCGCGGCCATCGCGCTTTTCATGCCCCTTTGCCAGATCAAACGCGGCAACATCATCGTCGACTTCTTCACCGCCAAACTGGGCGAAACCTCGAACGACAGGCTGGACCGTTTCGGTGCGTTGCTGTTGGGCCTGGTGTTTGCCCTGTTGGCCTGGCGCACGGTGCTGGGCGGCCTCAACTCCTACAACACGCACTCTGAAACCCAGATCCTGGGCTTTCCCGAATGGACGGTATATGCCGCCATGGTTCCGCCCTTTGTGCTGACCTGCGTGATCGGTATTTGCCAATCCCTCTTCGGCTTCGGCGACGCCCATGCGCCGCACAATCCGCTGGACGAGCTGGAGGCACACGTATGAGCTCCATCACGCTCGCCCTGGTCATTTTCGGCATCATGCTGGCCTTCATGGCCGTGCGTGTGCCCATCGCAGTTGCCATGTTTGCCGCAGGCGCCATCGGTTACGTGATGCAGACCGGCTGGGGGCCGTTTTCCAGCTTCCTCAACACTCAGGCCTTCGCGCGCTTTGCCAGCTACGACCTGTCGGTGATCCCGCTCTTCATCCTGATGGGACATTTCGCGACGCAGGGCGGCATCAGCCGCGCCCTCTTCGGGTTCGCAGCGGGTGTGATGGGCCGGTTCAAGGGCGGTCTGGCCATGGCGTCCATCCTGGCTTGTGCGGCTTTCGGCGCCATCTGCGGCTCCTCGGTGGCCACGGCCGCCACCATCACCGGCGTGGCGCTGCCCGAGATGAAGCGCCACGGCTACTCGGGCCGCCTCGCCACGGGTACGCTGGCAGCCGGCGGCACGCTGGGCATTTTGATCCCGCCCTCGGTGCCTCTGGTGATTTACGCCATCCTCACCGAGCAGAATATCGCCAAGCTGTTTGCGGCGGCCATGGTGCCGGGCATTATCGCGATGTTCGGCTACATGGTGGCCATTGCCATCTACGTGCGGCTGGTGCCCGGACAGGCGCCCGAAGTGGACAACGACCGACCATCTATGACGCTGGCTTCGATGCTGGGCATACTGCCCATCGCCATCATCTTCCTGATCGTCTTCGGCGGCATTTACGGCGGCCTGTTCACGCCGACTGAAGGCGCTGCGGTGGGTGCCGCCGCCACTTTCGTAGCCGCCTTGCTCAAGCGCGAGATCACCTGGGCCAAATTCAAGCTGTGCTTTTATGCCACGGCGGAAAGCTCTGCCATGATCTTCCTGATCTTTATAGGCGCCGACCTCATGAACTCCGCCCTGGCCCTGACGCAGGTGCCTAACCAGCTCGCCGGCGTGGTCGGCGGCTGGGGACTGTCGCCACTGATGGTTGTCACGGCCATCCTGCTGTTTTACGTGGTGCTGGGCGCGGTGATGGACGAGCTGTCCATGCTGCTGCTGACGATTCCCATCTTTTTCCCCATGGTGATGGGCCTGGACTTCGGCATGAGCAAGGAATACACCGCGATCTGGTTCGGCATCATGGTGCTGATGACCGTCGGCTTCGGCATGCTGGCGCCGCCGGTGGGCCTGAACGTCTATGTGGTCAATGGCCTGGCCAAAGACGTGCCTATCAGCGAAAGCTACAAAGGTGTCATGCCATTCCTCATCAGCGACACCCTCCGCACCACCTTGTTGCTGCTGTTCCCAGGCATATCGCTGTGGCTGGTGAAATACATCAGCTAGCGCCTATGGCTAGGGCTTTCACCGCTTCTCAAACCCATCCGCTTGCCTTAAATTAGTCAAATTGTTCACAGGAGACACGCCATGATTCAGCGACGAACCCTTCTCAAGACCAGCGCCGCTGCCGCCCTGGGCGCACCGGCGCTGTCCGGCCTGGCCCAGCAGGCCATAACCCTGAAGTTCCATACTTTCATGTCGCCCTCATCCAATGTCTGGCTGGCCATGCACAAGCCCTGGATGGAAAAAGTCGAAAAAGAATCCGGTGGCCGCATCAAGTTTGAAGGCTACCCGGCCATGCAGCTGGGTGGCACGCCGGTGCAGCTCTACGACCAGGCCAAAGACGGCGTGGTTGACGTGGTGTGGACATTGCCCGGCAATACGGCCGGCCGCTTCCCGCGCATCGAGGTGTTTGAGCTGCCCTTCATGATGTCCAACGCCGAAGCGACTTCCAAGGCATTTTGGGAATACGTGCAAACCGTTGCACCCGATGAATTCAAGGATACGCAGGTGCTGGCACTGCAGGTGCACGGCCCCGGTGTGATCCACACGGTCGACAAGCCCGTCAAGTCGATTGCCGACATGCGCGGCCTCAAGCTGCGCGCGCCGACCCGCCAGGTCACCAAGCTCATGGGCGTGCTGGGCGCCACGCCCGTCGGCATGCCGCTGCCGCAGATTCCCGACGCGCTGAGCAAGGGCACCATTACAGGTTGCGTGATTCCCTGGGAAGTCGTGCCTTCGGTCAAGGTCAACGAGCTCACCAAGTTCCACGCCGAGTTCGACCCCGCCGGCGGCAGCCTTTACACCACCACCTTTGTGATGGCCATGAACAAGGCGAAATACAACTCGCTCGCACCCGACCTCAAGAAGGTCATCGACAACAACTCCGGCATGGCCACCTCGGCCTGGCTGGGCAAGGTGCAGCAGGGCAACGACGTTCCCGGCCGCAAGACCGCCAGCGACCGCGGCAACACGATTTACACCGTGAGCGCGGCCGAAGCCCAGGAATTCCGCCGCAAATCACGCACGGTGGAAGTCGAGTGGGTGGAAGACATGAACAAGAAGGGTTTTGACGGCAAGAAACTGCTGGACACAGCACGCAGCCTGATCGAAAAGCACACCAAGACGACGAAAGCCTGATCAACAGGCCGCGCCAGGTGCGCTTTCATGAAACCGGGCTTATGTCCGGTTTTTTTATGCTTCACCTATGTTCTTGTGCCTTTTTGGCCTTCAGACCAATGAATACGGGCGCAATAAGCTCCTGATTTGATAGCACACCACTTCAGGCAAAACCTGCATGACAGCCGGGTTACTGCGGCTGCGGCTTCATTCATGGCGCGCCTGCATAAGAATCCACCCGGTCCCCGTATGGCGGGTGAGTCCGGTCCATCATTCCATTTACCCCAAGGAAGTTCTTTCATGTCACGCTTTTTGAAAACCCTGGCAGCCACCATCCTGGCCTCAAGCCTGAGCGCTTCTTTCACCTTGCCCGCTTTTGCGGCCGGCCCCATGGTCAAGACTCAGGCGCCCGGCTACTACCGCGTCACACTGGGCGATTTTGAAGTCACCGCCCTGTCGGACGGCACCGTCAAGCTGCCCGTGAAAGACCTGCTCACCAACACAACGCCGGCGAAAGTCGGCGCGGCACTGAAGCGTTCATTTTTACCTGACGCAGTCGAGACTTCAGTCAATGCCTACCTCATCAACACCGGCAGCAAGCTGGTGCTGATCGACACGGGTGCGTCCGGCCTCTTCGGCCCGACGCTGGGCAGCCTGCAGGCCAACCTCAAAGCCGCCGGCTACCAACCCGAGCAGGTCGACGAGATCTATATCACCCACATGCATCCCGACCACGTGGGCGGCCTGGTGGTGAACGGCGCCATGGCGTTTCCGAATGCCGTGGTGCGTGTGGACAAGGCGGACGCCGACTTCTGGCTGGATGAAGCCAAAATGAACGCAGCGCCCAAAGAATCCCAGGGCTTCTTCCAGGGTGCCATGGCGTCCATCAAGCCTTACGCAACGGCCGGCAAGCTCAAGACCTTTGAAGGCGCCACCGAGCTCGTGCCCGGCGTGAAGGCGCAGCCCACCCACGGCCACACCGCCGGCCACAGCGTGTATGTGGTGGAAAGCAAGGGCGAAAAACTGGTGTTGTGGGGCGACTTGATGCACGTGGCGGCCGTCCAGTTCGACAACCCGGAAGTCACGATCAAGTTTGATTCGGAATCGCCCCCAGCCGCTAAAGAGCGCGCCAAGGCCTACGCCGATGCCGCGAAAAACGGCTATCTGGTCGGCGCGGCGCATATCGCCTTCCCCGGTCTGGGCCACGTGCGCAAGGGCGCGGGCAAGGCTTACACCTGGGTACCGGTGAATTACTCGTCGCTGAAATAAGAAAATAAACAAAATACGCGTTAAGGCCAATAAAAACGGGCGCGAGCAGCTACTTTTTTGATAGCACTGCAGCAAGCCTGCCGTGCGCCCCGGCAGGCCTGGGCGGGCGCAAAGCCGCTACACTCATCTGATGCAACGACCGCCCCTGAACCACTGCCGCGTCTGCGGCACCGCCGTGGCTTATCGCTTGCCGGACGACGGCGACACAAAAGAGCGGGCCGTCTGCCCGGCCTGCCACACGGTTCACTACGAAAACCCGCTCAACGTCGTCGGCACCGTGCCCAGCTGGGGCGAGGACGGCGCGCAAGTGCTGCTCTGCAAACGCAATATCGAGCCGCGCCGGGGCAAGTGGACCTTGCCCGCCGGCTTCATGGAACTGGGCGAAACCACTTCGCAGGGCGCAGCCCGGGAGACCGATGAAGAAGCCGGCGCCCAATATGAGATGCTGGGCCTTTTTACGGTCATGAACGTGGTGCGCGTCGGGCAGGTGCACATGTATTACCGGGCGCGGCTTTTGAGCACCGAATTCAATCCAGGCCATGAGACCATGGAGGCCAAACTGTTCACTGAGGCCGAAATTCCCTGGGACGAAATTGCCTTCAAGACGGTCAAGCAGACACTGGAGCAGTACTTCGAAGACCGCCGCAAGGGTGCTTACGGCATCCATTCGTTTGATATTGAATGAAGGCCTTCAAGCCCGTGCCGGCCGTTACATTCTGCAGGCAGGGCGCCCGGTAGAATTTCTCTGTATCCGGCTGGTTCTCACCGCGGATTTTCTGCCCCCTCATCGGCCTTCCGGCAGTCTCTTTTTCTAACCTCTTCCCCGGATTTCATGTTCAACACCGCAATTTTTTTCCGCATTGCCGACGATTTTGTGCTTCCTCCGCTGGACGTGCTTGAAGAAATTTTCCAGTCCCACCGTTTCGTTCCCTGCGGCGCAACAGAGCCTGAATCCAGTGGCTGGGTGCCGCCGCGCGGTAACAAAAGCACCGTACTGCTCGAAAGCGTGGGCCGCCAGTTAATCGCCCGCCTGTGCACCGAGCGCCGCCCCGTGCCTTCGTCCGCCATCAAAGCCGCGGTGGAAGAACGCATCGAGAAATACAAGGAAGAAACCGGCCGTGAGCGTGTGGGCGCCAAGATCAAGAAGGAGTTCAAGCAGGAAGTCATGCTGGACTTGTTGCCACGCGCCTTCACCAAACGCTCGACCACCACTCTCTGGATCGACGTAGTCAACAAATTCCTGGTGGTTGACTCCGGCAACCTCACAGGCGCCGACAAGATCGTGAGTTACTTTGTGGAAGCGTTGAGCGAGGTGCCGGGCGCCCTGCCCGGCCTGAAGGCCAGCCCCGTCCAGACGCAGATGTCGGCCGCTGCCGCCATGTCGCACTGGCTGTCGACGCGCGAAGCGCCCTATAACTTCACGGTAGACCGCGACTGCGAGCTCAAGACGCCGGACGACCAGAAATCCACGGTGCGCTACTCGCGCCACACGCTGGAGATCGACGAAGTGGCCCAGCACATTGCCGCCGGCAAACTGCCCACACAGCTGGCGATGACGTGGAACGAGCGCGTGTCTTTTGTGCTGACGGAAACCGCGCAGCTGAAAAAACTCAAGCTGCTCGATGTGGTGCTGGACGGCGTTCAGGAAAGCGGCAAGGACGACGACGGTTTTGACACCGACGCGGCCATCATCACGGGGGAACTGTCTTCGCTGATTCCGGACATGCTGGAGGCGTTGGGCGGGGAACTCGCCGAGGGAGAAGTCACACCGCACCCGGCCACCTCGCCTGCTGCCGACCCGGTACCAGAGCCCGCGTAGCAAATAAGGAAGACAGGTCATGCCCCAACACATCGGTATCGTCGGCTGCTCCGCCGAAGGCGCTGCGCTTTGTTATCAAACCATCTGCGTGGAAGGCGCCAAGACCCTGGGGCCGCATGCCCATCCTGAAGTGTCGATGCATACGCCGTCGCTTTCAGATTACATGGCGTGCATCTATCGCAACGACTGGGACGGTGTGGGCGACATCATGCTCGCTTCCGCGCACAAGCTCGCAAAAACCGGAGCTGACTTCCTGGTCTGCCCCGATAACACCATTCACCAGGCGTTTGCCTACGTACAGGAACGATCCCCCCTGCCCTGGCTCCATATCGCAGAAGTCGTTGCCGAAGAAGCGGCCAGGCGCGGGTCCCGGCGCATCGGCATCACCGGCACGCGATGGCTGACGAACAGCGAGGTCTACCCCGAAAAGCTCACGGCGCGCGGGTTGCAATACCTGCGCCCCACCGACGCCGAGCGAGACGAGATCAACCGCATCATCATGGATGAGCTGGTGTATGGCGTCTTCAAGCCCGAGGCGATCGCGTATTTTCAGAAAGTCGTCGAACGGATGAAAAGCGACGGCTGCGATGCTGTCGTCCTGGGCTGCACGGAGATCCCCCTGATCATGAGCGATTCAAACTCGCCCCTGCCGACTCTGGACTCCACCCGCCTGCTGGCGCGCGCGGCGCTTGTCAGGGCGACGCAGGCCGCGCGACCTTCGCCTGATTGAAAAGATTCAGTGCTGGCCCGGCGTAGCGCGAAGCCGTGAAACGGTTGTCGGCAAATCCTGCCAGGCCGGTTCCAAGGGTGCATAGCGGCCGCGCATATACGCAGCCAGCGTTGCGACCTGGGCATCATCCAGGCTATGGCGAAACGCCGGCATGAAACCGATGTCTTTGCTCGCCGGTGACTGAATTCCCTCAAGGATCACCCGCACCAGGTTGTCGGGCCGCTCGCTGTGCAGCTTGCTGTTAAGGGCCAGGGGCACGTTCACCCCCAGCAGTCGCGGGCCGTCGCCATCGTGATGACACGATGTGCAAGCGCCATTGAACAGGCGCTGGCCAGGACCCGGTAAGCTGCCGGCAGATTGCTGCGCAGACAAGACGACCTGACTGGCACGCTGGACGCTTTCGGTTTCTGCAATTGGCTCGTTAAAAGATACCAGGTATGTCGCCATCGCACGAATATCTTCTTCAGGCAAGGCGGCCAGTTCCTTGATCACAGGCGCCATCGGGCCCGCGGCAATACCGTGCTGCGGTGAGTAGCCGCTACGCAGGTAGCGGTACAGCTCCGCAGCATTCCAGGGCACGGGCGCACGCGAGAGCGCGGTCAGCGCCGGAGCGTCCCAGCCATCCACCACGGCCCCGCTTAAAAAGGCCTTTCCGCTGCGCTCGGCACCCGCGGCATTGCGCGGCGTATGGCAGGCGCCGCAATGGCCAAGGCCGTTGACCAGGTAGGCACCACGACTCCATTCGGCAGTCTGCGCCGGGTCGGCTCTGTAAGGTGCCGGGTCATGAAACAGAGCATTCCATCCAGCCATCAGCGGCCGCACACCAAAGGGGAAGGCCAGCCGTGTGGCCGGTGGTTCTGATCGCACGGGGGGCTGGGCCATCAGGTAGGCATACAGCGCGGTCAGGTCTTCATCGCTGGTTTTGGCGAACGCGGTATAGGGAAACGCGGGATACAAATAGTGGCCATCGCGGGAAATTCCTTCACGCATGGCGCGCTGGAAGGCGCTGAAGGACCACAAGCCTATGCCGGTGTCCGCATCGGGCGTGAGGTTGGTGGTGATGATCTTTCCAAAAGGCGTATCCATGGCCCTGCCACCGGCATTGGGTATGCCGCCAGGTGCTGTATGGCACACCACACAATCGCCCGCGGCCGCGAGCTGCCGGCCGCGTTCCAGCGTGGCGGCGGTGTAAACGGATGCGCCGCTTTGCACCACCGGGGCGATGACCGACCGGCCACCTGCCAGCGCCCACACGATGCCCACAACCCCCGCGAGCAAGGCGCCTGCGCGGGACCACCAGGCCACGCCTTTCGGCCATGCCGCGCCCTCAGGTACGGGATTGGGCAACCGGGCCGGAGCCGCCGGAATGGCTGGCTCGGCCGCGAGCCCCGGGTTGAGCGCAGCACGTACGACTTCCGGCGTGAAAGGCGGCTGGCGAAAACGCACGCCGGTGGCATCAAAAATGGCGTTAGCGATGGCAGCCGTACCCGGCACCGAAGACGACTCTCCGGCGCCAAGCGGTGGCTCACCGGGGCGCGCCATGGTCACGACCTCAATCACCGGCACGTCCCGGAAGTTCAGGATGGGATAACTTCCCCACTCCAGGCTGGTCACCTGATTTGTTTTGGGCGACACCATGACCTGCTCCGTGAGTGCACGGCTGGTCGTCTGCACTACATTGCCATGGATCTGGTGCTGAACCCCGGCGGGGTTGATCAGCGTGCCGGCGTCATGCCCCACCACCACGCGCCGGACATGCACCTCGCCCGTCTTGCGATTCACTTCGACGTCGGCCACCCAGGCCGCCCACGCCGCCCCAAACCCCGGCCATTTGCTGTGCATGTAGCGGGCATACGCAAAGCCCTGGCCGCGCACGACGTCCTGTGGATCACCAGGCGCGGCCGGCTGCTGCTGCGGTGTCGTATGCGCCATCCAGCCGGCGCGCTCGGCCGTGGCACGCACCAGCTCGGCGGCGCGCGGCTCCTTCAGGTACCGCAGCCGAAACTCCACCGGATCGACACCCGCTGCTGTTGCCAGTTCGTCGATGTAGGACTCATGCGCGAATGAATTGGGCAGCGCCGAAACACCACGCAACCATGACGCCCGCAACAGCGGCGCCATGTCATTGACGGCGATGCGCATGTTGGCGTATTCGTAGGGTGGCCGGGCGGTTCGGTCGCCCATTTCATAGGCCTGCGCGACCGGTTCGATGGTGCGGGTGAGCAAGAGCGCCAGCGTGGGCGCGCCATTCGAAGGGTAGGAGGTCTGGAAGTCATACGCGGCAACCGACCCGTCGGCATTCAGGCCACCGTTGACCTGCATGAGCTGGGCTGCGCCTTTGGGCTCCCACGCATGTTCCTGCTCACGCGTCAGCTGCACACGCACAGGGCTGCCAACAGCACGCGAAAGCAGCGCGGCATCTGCCGCCACATCGTCAGCGCAATTTCGTCCGTAGCAGCCCGCCGCCTCCATGCGGATCACGTCAATGGCGACATCGGCCAGGCCTGTCAGGCGCGACAGGTCAGCCCGCAGCACGTGGGGGTTTTGGGTTCCTGCCCATACCGTCAGACGCTCCTGCTGCCAATCGGCCACGGCACACGAAGGCCCGAGGGAGCCATGCATTTGATAGGGCCATACGTAGTTGCGCGCCAGGACTTGTGCCGCGCTTGCCATCGCGGTGTCCACGTTGCCGTCGTCGACAAGCCTGCGCTGCGTGGCCGGGTTGTTGCGGATCGCCTGCTCAAGGTCGCCCAGATTGGCGAGACCGGGCCACGGCTTCCAGCTGACACGCAATTCACGCAGCGCCTGTTCGGCCTGCTCTTCCCGCTCTGCGACGATGCCGACAAAGTCGCGGATCACCACCACGGCGCGAATGCCCGGAATGTGGGCAATCGATGATTCGTCCACCGATTCCAGCGTATTGCCAATGAAGTCGCCGTGATCAGCCCCGGCATAGGGCGGCCGCACGACGCGGCCGTGCAGCATGCCGGGCAAGCGCATGTCGTGCACAAATGTCAGTGCCCCGGTGGCCTTGGCCGGGATATCCAGGCGTGCCGCGCTGGTCCCCACCAGGCGGTAGTCGGCTGCATCCTTGACAGGAGTGCCCGGCACCAGCGAGAGATGTGCATGCTCATTGGCCAGCAATGCGCCATACGTCACCGATTTATCTTCCTGCCCCACCACAGAAACAACGCCGTCTCGCACGGCGAGCAGGGAGGGATCCGCCTGCAGTACGCCGGCTGCGCGCATCACCAGCCACGCGCGTGCCTGCGCCGCCGCGGCCCGCAAAGGGACGGCATGAACCTGGATGGACGCGCTGGCAATCGTGGCCCCTTGGTTGGGCGCGCGCGTCGTGTCCCCAAGAACCATGTTGACCTGCCCGAGCGCAACGTCCAGCTCTTCAGCCACGATCTGCGCCAGGGCCGTCCGGATACCGGTGCCAAGGTCTACATGGCCGTTCAGGGCCGTCACGCTGCCGTCATCCCACACGGCAACCAGTATTTCAACGCCCTCTTGCGGATTGGCGCTGACCAGTGCAGGTTGGCCACGGGCGGGTGGAGGCGCCGGCGGCGGCTCGCGACTCACCAGCAAGACGCCGCTGGCCGCATGAAAATCGGCGCGTGTCAGGGGCGCATCGGCGCGACGCGTCATGGCGAGTTCCCCCGGGCAAGGCTTTGGCGCGTCAGCTCTGCCGCACGCAATACAGCCTTCACGATCTCCAGGTGCGTGCCGCAGCGGCAGAGATTGCCGGACAGTTCGCTGCGTATGTCGTCCTCGCCAGGTGCGGAGTTTCGCGCCAGCAAGGCGACAGTCATCATGATCATGCCGTTCAGGCAGTAGCCGCACTGGGCGGCCTGCTCTTCAATAAACGCCTGCTGGACCGGGTGAAGGGCCGCCGGCGTACCCAGACCCTCAAGGGTGGTGATTTCGCGGCCCGTCACGCCGCACGCCGGAATAACGCAAGCGCGTGCCGCCACACCGTCGACCAGCACGGTGCATGCGCCACACTCTCCCAGACCGCAGCCATATTTCGGGCCATTCAGCGCGAAATCGTTACGCAGCACCGTCAGCAGGCTGGCCTGCTCCGCAACGGGCAGCGTACGCTCCAGCTGGTTAACGGACAGTGTGACGATGAAACCCATATTTACCGAACCAGAGCTGGCTCGCGTGGTGATTTCTCAATATCGATGAGATACGGCCTACACACTGAGATAGGCACGGCGCACTTCTTCATTTGCAGCCAGATCCGCCATGGATCCTTCAAAACGGATTTGCCCTTTCTCCAGCACATACGCCCTGTCGGACACCAGTTCGGCGAAATGCATGTTTTGCTCGGACAACAGAATGCTGACGCCGTGGGCCTTCAGCTCGAGGATCATGTTGGCCATTTGCTCCACAATGACGGGCGCCACGCCTTCAGAGGGCTCGTCAAGCAGAACCAGATAGGGATTGCCCATCAAGGTCCTGGCCACTGTCAGCATTTGCTGCTCGCCACCACTCATGCGGCCGCCGGGACGCGTGGGCATCTCGCCCAGGTTGGGAAACAGCTTGAAGAGGCGTTCCGGCGTCCACAAGGGGGCCTCACTGCCGTCGGGCCAGCGGCGCGGCGCCTGCCGCCCTACTTCCAGGTTTTCGGTCACTGTCAGGTCGGTGAAGATCCGCCGGTCTTCCGGCACAAAGCCCAGGCCCATCCGGGCAGCATGGTGTGGTTCACTGCTGGAGATGTCTTTACCGAGAAAGGCCACACTGCCACGACGCTTGTCGAGCATCCCGATCAGCGACTTCAACGTGGTTGATTTTCCGGCGCCGTTGCGCCCCATCAGGGCGACGACTTCGCCGCGCCCTACAGCAAGGTTGACGCCAAACAGTATTTGCGCCGCGCCGTACCAGGCCGACAGGTCTTTCGCCTCCAGCAGAATATTGTTGCCGTTGCCCATCACGCTGCTTCCTTTTCAATGGCCTTTTTCTCGAAGGTTTTGCCACTGCCGAAATAGACTTCCTGGACTTTGGGGTGGTCGCGGATATCCTGCGGCTTGCCTTCCGCAATCAACCGGCCACGCGCCAGCACGATCATGCGGTCAGCATAGGCAAACACCACGTCCATGCTGTGCTCGGTAAAAAGCACCGCCATGCCCCGGTCAATGACCAGTTGTTTGGTCAGCGCCATCAAGTCGTTTCGCTCCCTGGGAGCCATACCGGCTGTCGGCTCATCCATGAGCAGCAACTTGGGGTTGTTGGCCATGGCCATGGCCAATTCCACACGCTTGACATCTCCATATGCCAGCACGCTGCAAGGGCGGTCAGCCTGCGGCTTCATATTGACCTGCTCAAGCAGCGCCATGGCCTCGTCGCGCTTGTAATCAGCGGCACGGCGCCACATGGAAAAAAGCCGATGGTCTGCGGACAGCAAGGTCATCTGGACGTTCTCCACGACCGTGAGTGAAGAAAAGGTTTCGGCAATCTGGAATGTCCGGCTGACACCGCGCCGCCAGATTTCACGGGGAGCCAAGCCGATCAGCTCCTGCGAGTCCAGCTGGATGGAGCCTGTATCTGCGCGCAGCTGGCCGTTGACCATATTGAACGTGGTTGATTTCCCGGCTCCATTGGGCCCGATCAAGGCCAGCAGTTCGCCCGCTGCCAGCTCAAAGTTCACGCCATCGACAGCTCTGACACCGCCGAACGATTTACCCAGCCCTGACACCTTCAGCAAGCTCATGACTTCTCTCCCGCACCGCGGCGGCGGGCCAGCAGCTGTTTGGCAAAGCCTGCAATTCCCTGGGGAAACAGCAGCACAAGAACCAGGATGATGGCGCCCAGCATGGCTCGCCAATAGTCGGTGTTTCGCGCCACGGTATCGTGCAGCCATGTGAATGTGACTGCACCCACAACAGGCCCCAAAAGCGTCTGGATTCCGCCCAGCAAAACCATCACCAGACCGTCGATCGACTTGCTGACGTGCAGGCTTTCGGGCGAGATACTCCCTTTTGAAAAGGCATAAAGCGCCCCAGCGAGCCCCGCAAATGAGCCCGCAATCACAAATGCGACCCATTGCAGGCGTTTGACATTCATGCCGATGGCATCCGAGCGCAGCACCGAGTCGCGCGCAGCACGCATGCCATAGCCAAACGGTGAATACAGCATGCGGTGCATCAGCAAGACCCCCCCGGCCACCAAGACAAGGGTGAGGTAGTAATAAATGCGTTTGTCCGCCAGCCACTCGGAAGGCCATACACCGGTTAATCCGTTGCTGCCGCCGGTGAACACGTCCCATTGATAACAAATCGCCCAGGTAATTTGCGCAAAGGCCAGCGTCAGCATGGCGAGGTAAACACCGGACAACCTGACGCAGAACCAGCCATAGACAAAAGCACCCAGCGCCGCCACGAAGGGTGCGACGACCAGCGCCAGCTCCATGGGCATGTTCAGGCTGCGTACCAGCAACGCGGCGCCATAGGCCCCAAGGCCGAAGTAAGCGGCATGCCCAAAGGAATGCATCCCGGCAGGCCCCATGATGAAATGCAGGCTGCAGGCGAACAGGACAGCAACCAGCAAGTCAATCAGTAACACGGTGACGTAAGGGGACTGTGCCGCCAGCACAGGCATCAAAGCCAGCAACGCCAGCAGGCCCGCACAACCCCAGGCGTACAAGCGGTGTGGCCGGCGCAGCGGCTCTTCGGCCACACCTGCATGCCGGCTGGGTGCCTGTGGCCTGCCGAACAACCCCCAGGGGCGGGCTACCAGGACAACGGCCATCACCAGAAATTCCACCACCAGGGTCAGCTTGGAAAAAGAGATGCTGATGCCCGCAATTTCGACCAGCCCCAGCCAGATGCAAATGGCCTTGAGTTCGGCAATCAGCAGTGCTGCCACGTAGGCACCCGGGATGGAGCCCATGCCCCCGACCACCACCACCACAAATGCGGCGCCGATGATGTTGAGATCCATTTCCAGGTTAGCCGGTTCGCGCGGTAGCTGAAGCGCGCCGCCAAGGCCCGCCAGAAGTGCGCCCAACGCAAAAACGGCTGTGAACAGCCACGCCTGGTTCACACCCAGCGCGCTGACCATTTCGCGGTCCTGGGTGGCCGCCCGAACCAGGGTACCCCATCGGGTTTTGGTGAGCAGAAGCCAAAGCAGGCCGAGGACGACAGGTCCCGCGACGATCAGGAAAAGATCATAGGAAGGAAACTGACGCCCAAGGATCGACACAGAGCCGGTCAGGCCGGGAGCCCGGGGGCCAAGCAGCTCCTCGGGGCCCCAAAACCACAGCACGCCATCCTTGATCACCAGGCCAAGCGCAAACGTTGCAAGCAACTGAAAGAGTTCCGGTGCACGGTAAATACGGCGCAGCAACAAAACCTCGACCAGGCCGCCGAGAACACCAACAGCCAAAGCGGCAATCAGCAAGGCAGGCCAGAAACCCAAGGTATTGCCGAGAGCACTGACCAATGAATAGGCAACGTAGATGCCCACCATGAAAAAAGATCCATGGGCAAAGTTGACAATCCGGGTAACACCAAAGATCAACGACAAACCAGCCGCCACGAGAAACAGCGACGATGCACCGGCCAGGCCATTAAGCAACTGCACGATAAAGCCTGAGAAGCTCATGAACAAACCTTTTTTCTGCGGGATAGCATGGCCAGCAAGCAGCGCACAGCGGACACACCTTTAACATGACTGCGGCACCGGAACTGCCGGCCAACCGCCATGAGTGCATGCACGAGGTGCGGCACCTGCCGCCGTCAACACTTGCCTCGGTCTAGTCGGCAGCGCGCATTTTTTTCACTTCGACGTTGCTGGGCTGAACTTTTGAACCATCGATATATCGATAGTCGACCATCACGCCCTTGCCGCCTTCATTTTTTGTGCGTCCCACATAGGCACCCATGGTGGACTGGTGGTCTTCCGGGCGAAAAACCACGGGACCAAAGGGTGTTGTCACGTTCAGGCCGCGGAAAGCGGTAATCAGCTTTTCCGTATCGGTTGATTTGGCTTTTTTCATGCCTTCGGCCAGGGACTTGATGGCGCTATAGCCGACTACGGAACCCAGGCGCGGATAGTCTTTGTACTTGCCGTGATAAGCAAGAAAGAAAGCCTTGTGTTCGGGTGTCTGGATGCCGTACCACGGATAGCCGGTAACCACCCAGCCGTTGGGCGTTTCTTCCTTGAGCGGATCGAGATATTCGGGCTCACCCGTCAACAGGCTGACGACTTCACGCCCCTGAAACAGGCCGCGGGTATTGCCTTCACGAACAAACTTCGAGAGGTCGGCACCAAAAAGAACGTTGAAGATGGCATCCGGCTTGGCGTCCGCCATGGCCTGCACCACACTGCCCGAGTCGACCTTGCCCAATGGAGGCGCCTGCTCGGCCACGAACTCCACATCGGGCTGCGCGGCTTTCAGCAAGGTCTTGAACGTTGCTGCTGCGGACTGCCCATACTCGTAGTTGGGATACACCACCGCCCAGCGTTTTTTCTTCATCGCGGCGGCTTCCGGGACCAGCATGGCAACCTGCATGTAGGTGGAGGTCCGCAAGCGGAATGTGTAGCGATTGCCGTTTTGCCAGACGATTTTGTCTGTCAGAGGCTCAGCCGCCAGAAAGAAGAACTTCTTCTGCTTGGCAAAATCGGTCAGCGCCAGACCGATATTGGAAAGGAAGGAACCCGTCAGCACGTCGACTTTTTCGCGCGAAACAAGCTCTTCGGCCGCACGAACCGCATCGCCTGGGTTTGCGTTGTCGTCGCGAATAATCAGCTGGACCTTCTTGCCGTTGATGCCACCACCGGCATTGATTTCCTCAACGGCCAGTTCCATGCCTTTCTTGTACGGTTCCAGGAAAGCAGGCTGGGCCTTGTAGCTGTTTATTTCCCCTATCTTGATGACGCCTTGGGCATGCGCGTTCACGAATGAGGTGATCAGCCCGAGGAAAGCGACGGTGCTCAGCATTTTGTGGTGCAGCTTCATAAGTACTCCTGGTTGTCTTGGGTCAGATGGAAGGCGAAAGGCGATGGGTCATGACGGTGAGCGATGGATTGGCAGCCCGGGGCTACCTTAACCCATCCTCCCCCTTGATTTCACTGGTTTGAAGCCCCCCCACACGCGGCAGGGGCCGGCCGCTGTCCGTAACGACGACCGCCACCACAATTTCGTTGGCGCGGGGAGCGTCGGCGATGCGGGCTTCCATGGCATCGAAATGGCTGCGCACAAACGCGGCATCCTTGTGTCCCAGCGGCACGTCAATAGCGGTACCAAGGCCACCTCGTTTTTTGCTTGAGGGCACCAGTGCCGCGCCTTTTTCCACCGCCAGGCGCAGCGGTGCGCCCAGTTTGGGATGCAGGATCGCGGCCGCATGCTCGAGCTCGCCCGCCTCGCCCACGATGGCAGCCTTGCCGTAGCTATGGGCCTGACCCGGCGAAATCCCGAGGGCCTGCACACATTTTTGCCCCAGCAACCCACCAAGCTCCTCACCAATGTCCATCAGCGCATCGAGTTTTTCCGCGTACACCCCGGAAAAAGGATTTTCGATCACTGCCATCGCCAACGCCCTTCGTGTCGGCGGAGTGACGGTTTTCCCATTTTCGATATGCGTTTCGTCGATCTGCACAACAATTTTTCGAATCATGGCTGCCATAGTGTTTCCTTGTCTCAGTGCGTGCTAGGTATCTGGTGCATTGGCTTTAACGCAAACCATCCCATTTGGCAATGGCGCTGGCGGCCAGGCCGCCTACCCGGGCATGAATGCGCGGCCCCGTGCTCATGGCCAGAATAAAAACAATTTCGTCCGGCAAGGGGGCGCCCGGCACGCGCACCTCCATCGCATCAAAATGACTACGGACATAGCTGGCATTGATGTGCGTCAAGGGAACATCAAGCGCCGTACCCGGCGCACCCACCTTTTTTGTGGAAGGAACAATGGACAAGGCGTTACCGGGCTGGCCGGTTTTTTCCTCGGCCTGTCCACGGGCATAAGCGTTGCGATCGCCTTTCCAGCCCAGCAGTTCACGCATCGCGTACCCGCCAGGCACATGCCAGAGCGCACCATGCTCCAGTTCCCCGGCCGCGCCCACAATCGCTCCTTTTCCGTAACCCTCAATATGTTCGGCTGGCACATCCATCGCGGCGCGCAAACGCTCAGCCATCTGGATACCCACGGGCTGAAGCTGATCCATCATTGGCAGGATGTTGGGCTCATACCGCCCCGCAAACGGGTTGGTTAGCACCGCGCCAATTGCGCCGCGAAGCAGAGGCACCGGCGCTACCGGACCGAATTCATGCCGTATCTGCTCCACGTGCGTAAAAATACGCCGGATTTCAATCATGGTGTAGGGTCCATTCATTTCATTAAGCAAATACCGAACCAGCCGGCACTGCAGCCCTGTGTTTTTGCAATCGCTGCGATGTTTTATCAGAGGTGGTTATCAGCTGGTTTTGACAAACCAGCGCGGCCGACCAAATCAGTCCCGCCGCCTGCAGAGCCTGGGCGCGTTCAAGCCCGGCGCGCAGTGCACGCCGAACCGTCTCCGCCTCCAGCAACGGGACCTCAACTGTCACCAGCATTTCGCCAAGGTCGGTGTCGTCCTTCAGGTCACAAGCTCTGCTGCGTTTGATCCGCACATCGGCAACATCGACCGCATTCGCAATCATGGTGGCTGCGGCATCCGCTTGCGCGGAGGTACGCGCGAGGACTGTGACGCTGTCGGCAATACCCAGCGAAAAGCTTCGCCCTCGCCAACCGCTGGTAGCGACGCCGCGAACTGGAATTGCACTGGAAACCTCGAATTGCCCGTCCGTATGAACACCGGCCAATACCTCGTTTACATCAAGGCGTGCCAGATCCGCATACAGCCCGATTCGCACCGATTGCGCCGGCGCCAAATGCAGGGCAATATCGCCGCCGTTGTTGATCCAGGCGCGGTCTATTCCGCTATTGGCATAACAGGCGACCAGCTCCTGCGCGACCGCACCTGCAACGGCCGCCATCGGGGTGATGAAATCACGCCGGTAAGGGTGGCATGCATTCCACATGCGCCGGGCAATGCCTCCTTCCAGATGGCATTCATCCAGTACCGGCTGCCGCAGAAGATGAAGTTCCCCGACCAGCTCGCCGAGGATACTGCGGAAACGCTCCCACGCTTTGGCATGTGCGGCCTCGACCGCAGCCGGCCTTCCGTGGGCGCCAATAACGATATCCATCGGCCCGTGCTGGAAATGCCAGCGCCCATCGGGAAGTTGCATGCGTTGAGGGTTCATGTGCAAGCGCCTCAGCCCAATAAGGGAGGACGCGCCAGAGGCCAAGGGTTGGCGGAAGGCAGTTTGGCCCATTCCAGGGCTACAGGTGCACCCTCGTTGTGCCAGGCACCGCGACGCAACACATCCTCCAGCGTGCGCACATAGTCCATGTGCCCGCCCAGCGCGCGATAGTCGTCAAGCTTCATGCTGAATTCAATGGGAGCCACGATGGCCGGCGTGGGAACGGTTCCGAAGCTGTTGTCCGGCATGCGCATGACATCAGCCATCAGGGTGATCCCTCCACCGGGCCAGACGTAGGCAGGAGCCCCACCACAGGTCACATTCACCAGGGAATTCTTGATGGCGCGGGTCAGCAAAACCGGATTTTCAGTAACGCCCGCCCGCAGGCTGCCGCCGGCTCCGGCAAGAAAGAGCACCGTCGCCAGCGAGGGCTCGCAGTTTTCACCGATACGCTCAACGACATGGCGTACTTCCGTCGGCATCTCTTGCTCAACGGGAACGAGCTCCTCATTGAGCACATACCAGCTTGCATGCTCACCGGTAGTGGATGTCATCAACAGGCGCAGGCCTGGCCAGGCGACGTTCCCGTCCCATGCCTCAATGATGGACAGGGGATCGGCGATATCTGTCCCACCCCAGCCCGTTCCGGGATTGGCCACCTGAAAATATCGCCCCGGCGTGGACTTTCGTCCGCGCATCCGGATACCTGACGCACGCATATCGAGACAACGCCCCGCCTGATGCTCGGTCAGCACACCGGTAATGTGGTCGTCGACCACCACCACCTCGTCAAGCTTGCCGAATAACTGCTTCGCAAAAATTCCGACCGTAGCCGACCCGCAACCCACGCGCATGCGTTCTTCCTCAACGCCATTCACGACAGGCGCACGGCCAGCCTGAATCAGTATCTGGGAACCACCGTCAATCGTGAACTCCACGGCCTGCTTGTTACCGAGCGCCTTCATCATTTCGACCGTGACACGGCCCTCTTTCTTGCTGCCTCCCGTCAGGTGGTGCACCCCCCCCAGGGACAACATCTGCGAGCCATACTCGGCCGTCGTCACATGCCCGATTACCTCCCCCTTGCAGCGTACATTGGCCTGCTCGGAACCCAGGAAGCGGTCAGTGTCAATTTTCACCTTGAAGCTGCAGTAGCTGAAAATTCCTTCGGTGACCACAGTGACCAGATCAACACCGGCCGCTTTCGATGAAACGATAAATGGCGCTGGCTTGTAGTCGGGATAGGTTGTGGACGAACCCACACCCGTGACAAAGACTTCGTCAGCCAGCAGAAGATCGCCATCCCACGAAACCACTGACGCACCATCCACGTCACCGGACAGATTCTCCGGCGCGGAAAGTCCGGCATCAGTGCGCCCCGCAAACGGCACAATATGCGCCCCCTCGCCGGACAGCGTACGGCGCAACAGCAACACCGGGTCGACCCGGACAAGCGTTCCGCAATGGTTGGCATAGCGATCGCAGGCTCCGCTGCGGCCCTCGGAAATCTGGCATAGAACCGGGCAGGCATTGCACTCGATTTTCTCGCTGTTCATTCGCTCGTTTCGCGGCCGGGCCTTTTCCAAAACCTGCGGAAACGTCAAGGCATCCATGCCTGGCAAGCCGTCCGTCTTTGTATGTTCAGTCATCGTGCTCGTCTTTCTGCCGCCTTCACCATTCCGGGGCGAATTCACCAATGTAGTGCTCACTTAATTTACATGTTGCATTCACTACATGTAAGATTCAATGTAGCGCATACGGATTTCTCATGCAATAGTATTTACATGGCCTTCGTAAACTTATCTAAAAATGTTGTGCACACTGAATTTAAATGTTGCGTTCACTACATTAGTGTGGCACATTCCCCCTGTAGCGACGCCGTTTGGCCGTCACATGCATTCCCATCGGCCGCGCAATGGAAAAATCGACTCGTAAACTGGCAGATCCTGGTCGAGAAGCTACGAGACACTAACGCAACCGCTCTAATTCACCGTCACTCCTTGATAACACCATGAGCGCTTTCAATGAAGAAACCGTGTTGTCCGTCCATCACTGGACTGATCGCCTGTTTACCTTTACCACCACACGCGACGCCTCACTGCGCTTTAGCAACGGCCACTTCACCATGATCGGGTTAAGGGTCAACGACAAGCCTTTGCTGCGTGCCTACAGCATCGTGAGCCCCAATCATGAAGAGCATCTCGAGTTCCTCAGCATCAAGGTCGCGGAAGGCCCCCTGACGTCGCGGCTGCAACACATCAAGGTCGGCGACAAAATCATCGTTGGGCGCAAGCCAACCGGCACACTGGTGATTGATTACCTGCTGCCGGGAAAACGGCTTTACCTGCTCTCGACCGGCACGGGCCTGGCGCCGTTCATGAGCATCATCCGGGACCCGGAGACTTACGAACGGTTTGAACAGATCGTGCTGGTCCATGGCGTGCGGCAGGCAGACGAGCTGGCCTATCACGACCTGGTTGTGGACCACTTGCCCCAACATGAGTTTCTCGGTGAGCTGATCTCCAGGCAGTTGCTGTACTACCCTACCGTTACGCGAGAGACTTACCGCAACATGGGCCGGGTCACCGACCTGATCGAAAGCGGGAAGATGTTGACCGACCTGCAGTTGCCGGCACTGGATCCGGCGCATGACCGGGTGATGATCTGCGGCAGCCCCGCGATGCTTAAGGACCTCAAGCACATGCTCGAAGGCAAGGGCTTCATCGAAGGCAATACATCCAAGCCGGGAGATTTTGTGATCGAACGCGCCTTTGCCGAACAGTAAAAATGGCCCAGCGTTTGCTTTCAACTCATTGCATTACCGTGGGAAATTGCTCCTCACACCTTCTCGCTTGATCACGCATAAACCGCGACTGGACACCTCTAGATGACAGCGAAGACGGCCAAAACCATCAAGCCGCGCACTGCCACAAACAAACGCACGGTAGCCAAGCGGCCCGGAGTACGGGAGCAAGCCGCCCAGACCACGCGCGACAACATTTTGCGCGCAGCCACCCGCGTCTTCGCGCGCTACGGGTATGACGGCGGCAGCGTAGAGAAAATATCCAGGTCGGCCAAGTCATTTGACCGCATGATTTATTACTACTTCGGCAGCAAGGAAGGCTTGTTCATCGAAGTGCTGGAAGACATGTACCGCCGCATGAATGATGCCGAGCTCGAGTTGTCGCTGGACATCGAGCACCCCGTGGAATCACTGACAGACGTGATTTGCTTCGTGGTGTCCTACTACAGCAAAAATCCGGAGTTCATCACGCTGCTCAACACCGAGAACCTGCACCGCGGCAAGCACATTGCCAAATCCCAGCGCGCCCGGGATTACTCGTCTCCCGCCATCGCCATCATCCGGCAACTGCTGGAAAGCGGTGTGCGCAAGAAAATTTTCCGGGCAGATATCTCCGCCCGCAATGTCTATCTGCTGATCGCCGCCACCGGCTACTTCTACATCTCGAACCGCCACACGCTGTCAGCCTTCCTCGGCGAAGACCTGCAGACGCCTGAGGCACTGGCGCAATGGCAGGCCTTCATCATCAGCACCGTGCTGCGCACCGTCATGCTGAATCCTTGAGCTCAACCCCACGCATTTGAAAGGCCACCCATGGCAGAAGCGGCATCAAGCGGAAAATCAGGAAAGGTCGTCATCAGGAACATTGGCCTGCTGCTCTCCGGAGACATCGACCAACCTGTCCTGGACGCGGACACCATTGTCGTGAATGACGGCCTCATCGTGGCTATCGGAAAGGCCAAGGACTGCGATACGGTGCATGCGCAGACCGTGATTGACGCGCACCAGACTTGCGTGGCACCTGGCTTGATCGACAGCCATGTGCATCCGGTTTTTGGCGACTGGACGCCGCGCCAGAACCAGATCGGCTGGATTGACTCCACCATGCACGGCGGCGTCACCACCATGATTTCCGCTGGCGAGGTTCACTTGCCGGGGCGTCCCAAGGACATTGTCGGCCTCAAGGCGCTGGCCATAACCGCACAACGGGCATTCGACAACTTCCGCCCAGGCGGCGTCAAGGTACTTGCCGGTGCACCCATCATCGAAAAAGGCATGACCGAACAGGATTTCAAGGACCTTGCCGACGCCGGCGTAACCTTACTAGGCGAGGTGGGCCTGGGTTCAGTCAAGGCGGGCTACGAAGCCAAGGAGATGGTGGGTTGGGCGCGGAAATACGGCATCCAGAGCACCATTCACACCGGTGGCCCTTCCATTCCCGGCTCAGGCCTGATTGACAAGGACGTGGTGCTGGAAGCGGACGCCGATGTCATCGGCCATATCAATGGCGGTCACACGGCGCTATCGGAAGCACATGTTTGCGAACTCTGCGAGAAATCGTCACGCGCCATTGAGATTGTCCACAACGGCAATGAGAAGGTCGCGATTGCTGCCGCTCAGGCGGCACTGCAACTCAAGTGCCCCCACCGCGTCATCCTCGGCACGGACGGGCCCGCGGGGTCCGGTGTCCAGCCGCTGGGCATGCTGCGCCTTATCGCTCTCCTTTCCAGCCTGGGCAATATCCCGGCGGAGCTGGTTTTTTGCTTTGCCACGGGCAACACCGCGCGCATTCGCAAACTCAATTGCGGCTTGATAGAAACAGGCCGTGATGCTGATCTGGTCTTCATGGACAAAGCCCAGCACTCAGCGGGACTCAACCTGCTGGACAGCGTGCAACGCGGGGATATTCCCGGCGTTGGGATGGTGATGATTGACGGCCTGGTTCGCTGCGGCCGCAGCCGCAACACCCCGCCGGCCACGCAGATCCCCAGCATTGTTCCGGCCTGATACGCAGGCGCTTGCGACTTGCCATCGCGTTTTCCCCAGACACGATTGCGTCGAGCTAATCTTCGGGCAATCCTCTGACGTCGATCTCAAAGACCGCCGACCGGATACTTCAACAAATATTCGATCCAAACAAAAAAGCCGGTTAGCGTTAGCTAACCGGCTATCTGTTGGTTTTATTGGTCGGTGTGAAAGGATTCGAACCTTCGACCCCTTGCACCCCATGCAAGTGCGCTACCAGG
This sequence comes from Polaromonas sp. P1_F8, assembly GCF_056405635.1. Classification (NCBI taxonomy): domain Bacteria; kingdom Pseudomonadati; phylum Pseudomonadota; class Betaproteobacteria; order Burkholderiales; family Comamonadaceae; genus Polaromonas; species Polaromonas sp. P1_F8. The sequence continues at coordinate 949,381 of NZ_JBFUBS010000001.1, forward strand.
CTGCGCCACACACCGACAAGCCTTTTATTATAGCGTGCCGAAAATGCTTCTCAGTGCCCGGCGCTGAGGAGATCACGAATTTCAAACAACTCGCGCCGTACCAATTGCAGTCGTTGCTGAGCCGCGCTGCCACTGGGCAAATCCGCGCCATCCGGCTCGCTGTCTTCGAAGTCCGAGTGGTCACTGGAATCCTCAAAATCCTCCAGCAGGGATTCGCCGCCTTCCAGCACCTCCACGCCATCAAGCATGACTTCGCCATTACGGCGCTTGTCGCGTTCGGTCTGAACGATTTCCTGAAGCTTGTTGCGTGCGCCGCTGATGGTGAAGCCCTGGTCATAGAGCAAATCACGGATCCGGCGGATCATCAGCACCTCATGGTGCTGGTAGTAGCGGCGGTTGCCACGCCTTTTCATCGGGCGTAGTTGCGTGAACTCTTGCTCCCAATAACGGAGCACGTGAGGTTTGACACCGCACAAATCACTGACTTCACCGATGGTGAAATAGCGTTTCGCGGGAATGGGTGGGAGCGTTTTCTCCAATTAAATCAATGCGCTAAGGAGGAAACCTCCAAATCTACTCTAAGTCGAAACTTAGCGCAAAGAGTTGCGCTGGTTTTTTGGTATGTGTTGTTCCGTCACACAGGTGACATTTAATTACAAACACCTACTCGTATACGTAAATCCGGCGGACGAAGCCACCGGGTTTAGTACTTATTCGGCAACAGTTTCGCCCTGGATCTGGTCTTTGAGCTTATGGCTGGCGTGAAATGTCACCACCCTGCGGGCCTCAATGGGGATGGCTTCCCCGGTTCGCGGGTTGCGACCGGGGCGAGGAGCTTTGGTGCGAATCTGGAAATTACCAAATCCGGAAATTTTCACGTCATTTCCGTCCACCAGGCTGTCCGAGATCAAGTCAAAAAACGCGTCGATCATGTCTTTTGATTCGCGTTTATTGAGCCCTATTTGTTCAAACAGAAGTTCGGCCAGATGCGCCTTTGTCAGCGCCGGGGTTTCCAGGCTTTCTACAGAAAAATCCATGCAACGGTACTCCTGGCGACTTTTATTGTGAGCGGTATTCGTGAAAGGTCAGGCCCGCAAGCGGGCACCCAACTGACCTTGCAGATTGTCGAGCACCGACTGAACGGCCGCCTCAATCTCCTCGTCTGTCAGTGTAGCGGCGCCGCTCGAAAGCACCAAGCGCACCGCCAGGCTTTTTTCGCCGAGCTGCATGTTCGCGCTTGCCTGCTGCGGCCGATAGACGTCAAACAACGTCGCTCCCTTGAGCAGTCCTTTCGTATTGGCGCCATGGATGGCCGACATCAGCGCGGCATGGCTGACACCCTCCGCCACGATGACGGCGATATCACGCTCTACCGGCTGTAGCTTGCTGACCGGCTTGAACTCGGGCACCGGCCGTTGCAGCACGGCATCCAATTCCAGCTCAAACAGGAGCGGCGCCTGGGCCAGGTCGTAGCCCTGGCGCCACTGCGGGTGCAGCTCGCCCACAAAGCCGATCGACTTGCCGCCTACAGACACGCTCGCGCAGCGGCCGGGGTGCATGGCGGGGTGCGCCGCAGGCGAAAAGACAGCCTGAAGCGGCGCGAGCAAAGCCTCCACGTCGCCCTTGATGTCGAAAAAATCCACGCCCTTGTCAGGCTGGCTCCAGTTCAGTGCCGCCCGAGGGCCATAGGCCAAGCCAGCCACACGCATGGGCTGGTTGAAGCCGGCCACGGTGGTATCGGTGTTCTGGGCATCTGCGTCACGCAGGAAAACGCGGCCCAGTTCAAACACGTTCACGCGGGGCGCCTTGCGGTCCAGGTTGAACTTGAGCACCTGCAGGAGCGAGCCCAGCAACGAGGAGCGCATCACGCTCATCTGGCTGGCGATGGGATTGAGCAGCTTGATGGGGTTGGGATTACCGGCAAGCTCATGCTCCCAGCGCTCTTCCACGAAGCTGAAGTTAATGGTTTCCTGGTAACCCAGTGACGCCAGGGCGCGACGCACGCCAAAGGGGCTGCGTTCGGCTTCAGCGCGCAACCTGGCGGTGATGGGGGCCAGCGGCGGCGTCTCGGGAAGCTGGTTGTAGCCCACCATGCGCACCACTTCTTCAATGAGATCTTCTTCAATCTGCAGATCAAAGCGGTAGCTGGGCGGTGTCACGGTCAACGTGCCCTCGCCCTGCGTCACCGGCAGGCCGAGGCGCTGGAGCGCATCGAGGCATTGAGCCTGTGTGAGCGGCATGCCGATCACCTTGGCTGCACGCGCCACCCGCAAAGTGACTGGCACCGCTTTGGGAACGTTAATCTGCTGGTCATCCATGGGGCCGCACACCGTTTCCGGTGTGCCGCAGATGTCGATGATCAGCTGGGTGATGCGCTCGATGTGCTCGACGGTCTGCCCGGGATCAACGCCTCGCTCAAAACGGTGGCCTGCGTCGGTCGAGAAGTTATAACGGCGCGAGCGACCAGCGATGGCCTTGGGCCACCAGAAGGCGGCTTCGACGTAGACATGTTTCGTGTCGTCCGAGACGGCGGTCGCATCGCCGCCCATGATGCCGGCCAGCGACTCCACCTGCGCGTTGTCGGCAATCACGCCGACCTTTTCGTCAACCGTCACGGTATTGCCGTTAAGCAGCTTGAGCGTCTCGCCGGGCTTGCCCCAGCGGACATCGAGCCCGCCATGGATTTTTTCGAGGTCAAAGATGTGCGAGGGACGGCCCAGCTCGAACATCACGTAGTTGGAGATGTCGACCAACGCCGTCACGCTGCGCTGGCCGCAGCGGGCCAGGCGATCGACCATCCATTGTGGTGTGGTGGCTTTCGTATTGACGTTGCGCACCACGCGGCCGGAAAAGCGGCCGCACAAGTCGGGCGCGCTGATCTTGACCGGCAACTTCGTGGTGTCAGCGGCCGTCACGGCGTGAATGGCCGGCGTCTTCAGCGGGGCACCCGTGAGCGCCGCGACTTCGCGCGCGACGCCATACACGCTCAGGCAATGCGCCAGGTTGGGCGTGAGCTTGAGGGTGAACAGGGTGTCGTCGAGCTTTAGGTATTCACGGATGTCCTGGCCCAGCAGCGCATCGGCCGCCAGTTCGAGCAGGCCACCGTGGTCTTCGGAGAGTTTGAGTTCGCGCGCGGAGCACAGCATGCCCTGGCTTTCCACGCCGCGCAGTTTGCCGACCTTGATCAGGAAGGGCTTGCCGTCTTCACCGGGAGGCAACTCGGCGCCGACCAGGGCACATGGCACCTTGATGCCGACGCGGGCGTTGGGTGCACCGCAAACGATGTTGAGCAGGCTGCCCTGCCCCACGTCGACCTGGCAGACGCGCAGGCGATCGGCATCCGGATGCTGGACGGCTTCCTTGATTTCGCCAACAACAATCCTGGTGAACGGAGGCGCCACCGGCTTGAGTTCTTCGACCTCCAGGCCGGCCATGGTGAGTGTGTCGGCGAGCTGCTGGGTCATCAAAGGCGGGTTGCAGAATTCGCGCAACCAGGATTCTGGGAATTGCATGGTCTAACCTTGTTTTTCTTGTTCTTGTTATTTCAGGACTGAAACTGGGAGAGGAAGCGGATGTCGCCGTCGAAGAAAAGACGCAGGTCGTTCACGCCGTAGCGCAGCATGGTCAGGCGGTCAGGGCCCATGCCGAAGGCAAAGCCGATGTATTTCTCGGGGTCCAGCCCCATGTTGCGCACCACGTTCGGGTGCACCTGGCCAGAGCCGGCTACTTCCAACCAACGGCCTGCGAGTGGGCCAGTCTGAAACTGAATATCGATCTCGGCGCTGGGCTCGGTGAAGGGGAAGAAGCTGGGCCTGAAACGCAGCACCAGGTCGTCGCTTTCAAAGAAGGTGCGGCAGAAATCGGTAAAGACGAACTTGAGATCCTTGAAGCTGACGTTCTCGCCAATCCACAGGCCTTCGCACTGGTGGAACATGGGGGAGTGGGTGGCGTCACTGTCGACGCGATAAGTGCGGCCCGGCGCGATGACACGTATCTCCGGCATGCGGCCGCCGGCATCGATCAGCGCGCGGTGCTTTTTGACATGCTGGACGGCATAGCGGATCTGCATGGGGCTGGTGTGGGTGCGTAGCAGGTTGGGCGCTGTCTCGGTGCCGCCCTCCACATAGAAGGTGTCGTGCATCGAACGTGCAGGATGGTCTTCAGGTGTATTGAGCGCAGTGAAATTGAACCAGTCGGTCTCGATCTCGGGACCTTGGGCCACGTCGAAACCCATGGAGCTGAAAATGCCTTCGATGCGTTCCAGCGTCAGTGACACGGGATGCAAGCCGCCCTGCGTGCGCTGACGGCCGGGCAGGCTCACGTCGAGCGCCTCGGCCTTGAGCTGCTTTTGCAATTCGGCGTCCGCCAGAGCCTGACGGCGCTCGGTCAACGCGGCTTCGATGGCCTGCTTGGCCAGGTTGACGGCGGCGCCACGGGACTTCTTCTCTTCGACGCTGAGCGCGGCCATGCCTTTCATCAATTCCGTGACGCGGCCGGTTTTTCCCAGGAACTGCGCCTTGGCGTTTTCCAGATCGGCGGGTGTGTTGGCCTGCGCAAAACTGGCCTGGGCGCTGCTGACCAGTTCCTGGAGGGCATCGGGTTGAGTCATGTGTTCTCTTGTTCGAAATACAAAATAGCGAAGGCGCTTTCAGCAGCACTCTTGTTCCGGGAATACTGCAGGAAGGGCCATGAAAAAGGGCCAGAGCCTTTTCAAGCTCCAGCCCTTTATTTTCTTGCGCAAGCAGCTATTGATTTAATAGCACCAACACTGCCCGGCTTGAAAATCAGGCAGCCAGCTTGGCTTTCACCTGTTCAACGATGGCGCCGAAAGCAGCGCTGTCATGAATGGCCATATCGGACAGAACCTTGCGGTCGATCTCGATGCCGGCTTTCTTCAGGCCATTGGCAAACTGGCTGTACGTCAAGCCGAATGAACGGCTTGCAGCGTTGATACGGGCGATCCACAGCTGGCGGAACACGCGTTTCTTGGTACGGCGGTCACGGTAGGCATATTGCCCAGCCTTCATTACCGCTTCTTTGGCGATACGGAAGACATTGCCGCGGCGGCCGCGGAAACCTTTTGCAAGGGCTAAAACTTTTTTGTGGCGGGCGCGAGCCGTTACACCACGTTTGACGCGAGGCATGTGTGTACTCCTTGTTCGTCGTTAATTAAATGCCCTGGCCTGGGAGCATCTGTGCCATGTGACCCATATTGGTCTCATGAACAGTCACCGCACCACGCAGATGGCGTTTGTTTTTGGTGGTCTTCTTGGTCAGGATGTGACGTTTGAAGGCTTGGCCGCGCTTGACGGTACCACCCGGACGAACGCGGAAACGCTTTTTAGCGCCGCTCTTGGTCTTCATTTTGGGCATGTAAATGCTCCTTTTCATTTGTGCTCGTGAGGCGCTGCGAACCTTCCGCAGACTTGATGGCCCCGAGACACTTGTTAAGCGAGAAATCTTGCGACTTCTCACTGCTCGCAAAAGGTTTGACCCTTCTGCTTTTGGAAAGCCGGCTTGCACCTGCTTTCACCGGAACGCCGCAAAGCGCCCCTTATCTTTACCCTCTGCCCGCCAGCCTCAGGCTGCGGACGGTGCCGGAGCCGTCTCGGCCGCCGGCTTGGCAGCACCCGGTTTTTTACGGCCCGGCGCGATCATCATGACCATCTGCCTGCCTTCAAGCTTGGGGAACTGCTCCACCACAATCAAATCGGCCAACTCATCACGAATACGCGCCAGCAGGGCCAAGCCCAGTTCCTGGTGCGTGATTTCGCGACCGCGAAAACGCAAGGTAATCTTGCATTTGTCGCCTTCTTCCAAGAAGCGCTTGATGTTGCGCAACTTGATGTTGTAGTCCCCATCGTCCGTGCCGGGCCGGAATTTGATTTCCTTGATCTCGATCACTTTTTGCTTGGACTTCGCTTCCGCCGCCTTCTTCTGCTCGGCGTACTTGAACTTGCCGTAATCCATCAACCGGCACACGGGTGGAACCGCTGTGGGGGAGATTTCGACGAGGTCCACATCGGCCTCACCCGCAAGGCGCAGTGCCTCGGTGATGCTGACAATGCCCAGCGGCTCATTGTCTGGCCCGCTCAGACGTACTTCAGGGGCCATGATTTCACGGTTCAAGCGATGCTTGCGTTCTTCACGGTGACGGCGGTCACGAAATTCAGTAGCGATGGTTCTATCCTTTAACTCTTGCTATAAAAGCTATAGCTGCTTGCGCCCGTCCCGTAAGGACGACAGGCCAAATTCATCAACAATTTTGTTAAAAATCAGGCTTTTTTCGCGATGTCGGAAGCGATCGTTTCAGCGAAGGCTTCGAGAGGCATCACTCCAAGGTCTTTGTTACCCCGGGCGCGCACTGCAACGGCACCTGCCGCTTTCTCCTTATCGCCTACGACAAGGATATACGGCAGCTTTTTCATCGAGTGCTCCCGTATTTTATACGTAATTTTCTCGTTGCGCAGGTCCAGATTGACCCTAAGCCCTTGATTTTGCAGTGTTTTGGCAACTTCCCGGGCATATTCAGCCTGGGAATCGGTGATATTGAGCACCGAGACCTGCTCGGGAGCCAGCCAGGTCGGCAGTGCGCCGGCATGCTCTTCGATCAAAATCCCGATAAAACGCTCCAGGCTGCCCACAATCGCACGATGCAGCATCACAGGGCGGTGACGGGCGCCGTCTTCACCCACATATTCGGCGTCAAGACGCTCCGGCATCGAAAAATCGACCTGCATGGTGCCGCACTGCCACTGGCGGCCAATGGCGTCTTTCAGTGTGTATTCGATCTTCGGGCCGTAAAAAGCGCCGTCGCCGGGGGCAATCTCAAACTCGCAACCGGACGCGCGCAGGCTTTCCATCAAGGCGTGCTCGGCTTTGTCCCAGCTTTCATCCGACCCGATGCGGGCCTCGGGACGGGTGGCGACCTTGTAGATGATGTTCTTGAAGCCGAAATCTGTGTACACCTTCTGCAGCAAGGTCGTGTAGTCCACGCATTCCTTCAGGATCTGATCTTCGGTGCAGAAGATATGGCCGTCGTCCTGCGTGAAGCCGCGCACGCGCATGATGCCGTGCAACCCGCCCGAAGGCTCGTTGCGGTGGCACTGGCCGAACTCGCCGTAGCGCAGCGGCAGGTCGCGGTAGCTTTTGATGCCCTGCTTGAAGATCAGGATATGGCCGGGGCAGTTCATGGGCTTGAGCGCATATTCGCGCTTTTCACTCTCGGTCGTGAACATGTTGTCACGGTACTTGTCCCAATGGCCGGTTTTTTCCCACAGCGTCTTGTCGATGATCTGCGGGCCTTTGACCTCCTGGTAGCCGTTGTCCTGGTAGACCTTGCGCATGTACTGCTCGACGCCCTGCCAGACCGTCCAGCCTTTGGGGTGCCAGAACACCAGGCCGGGCGCGTGGTCGTCGATGTGAAACAGGTCCAGTTCCTTGCCGAGCTTGCGGTGGTCGCGCTTTTCAGCCTCCTCGAGCATCGTCAGATACTGCTGGAGTTCATCCTTCGTGGCCCAGGCCGTGCCGTAAACCCGCTGCAGCATTTCATTGCGGTGATCGCCGCGCCAGTAGGCACCGGCCACTTTCATGAGCTTGAAGAACTTCAGCTTGCCCGTGCTGGGCACGTGGGGGCCGCGGCACAGGTCTTCAAAAGCGCCTTCACGGTAGAGAGACACATCCTCATTGGCGGGAATGCTCGCAATGATTTCAGCCTTGTAATGCTCGCCTATGCTCTTGAAATGCGCCACGGCTTCATCGCGCGGCAGCACGCGGCGGGTTACCGGTTCGTCTTTGGCAGCGAGTTCGGTCATGCGCTTTTCGATCGCCACCAGGTCTTCCGGCGTGAACGGACGCTTGTAGGAGAAATCATAGAAAAACCCGTTTTCAATCACCGGACCTATGGTGACCTGCGCATCCGGGAACAGCTCCTTGACGGCGTAGGCCAGCAAGTGGGCCGTGGAATGGCGGATCATGTCCAGCCCATCGGCATCCTTGGCTGTGATGATGGAAACCGAGCTGTCCTTGTCGATGAGGTAGCTGGTGTCGACCACCTTGCCGTCAACTTTGCCGCCCAGGGCCGCTTTGGCCAGGCCGGTGCCGATTGATGCAGCGACTTCGGCCACCGTGACGGCCTGGGGGTATTCGCGCTTGGAAGCATCGGGGAGCGTGATTTGAATCATGGGAATAACTTTTATAAGCAGGCTGGAATCAGGAAAAACAAAAAAGCGCGGAACCTGCCGCGCTTTGATGGGGGGATATGGATTTAAGCTATGAAATCAGTAGCTAACAATCACCAAGGGGTGCGGACTAGCGCCCTGGATGACTCCAGAAAACGGACGAGGGCGTAGTTCGCGGTGTCATAACCCGAACGATCCTTCCTGTTTCCAGCTTGATTGATTGCATGCGGCTATTTTACGGCAGCTTGCAGACAGCTCGCCGGCGGCCTGTTTGCCGCACGCCACAAAGCCCTATTGCGGTGAGGCCGGCGGCAAAAATCCCAGGCCAAGGCAACGCGGACATTCGGTGATCACCGTTTGTTTTTCGACTTCAAAATGCTCATTGATGTTTTCGCTTTCAATGCGCAGTTCGCCAGTGCCATTGCAATCGGGACAGGGGACACGTTTGAAACCCACGGTTAATTCCGACACGGCAACCTCCTCCAGTTAATGATGCACTTAGTGTGTTCTGTGTAACAAACTGCACTCTACGCTAAAAACGTCCATAAAAAAGCCCGGTCAGGCCCTAAGTCCTGTCCAGGCTAAAAGCTGCGCCTCAAAAAGAGGCGAGCGTCTGGGTAATCGCCAAATGGGTGGACCGGATCAGTGGAACTGCTCTTCTTCGGTAGAGCCGGTCAGTGCGGTCACGCTGGATTTGCCGCCCTGAATCGCGGTGGTCACTTCGTCGAAGTAACCGGTGCCAACTTCCTGCTGGTGCGACACAAAGGTGTAGCCGCGGTCGCGTGCTGCGAATTCGGGCTCCTGCACCTTCTCGATGTATGCCGTCATGCCACGCTTGACGTAGTCCTGCGACAGGTCGTACATGTTGTACCACATGGAGTGGATGCCGGCGAGCGTGATGAACTGGTACTTGTAACCCATCGCGCCGAGCTCGCGCTGGAACTTGGCGATGGTCGCATCGTCGAGGTTTTTCTTCCAGTTGAAAGACGGCGAGCAGTTATAGGCCAGCATCTTGCCGGGGTGAACCTTGTGCACGGCATCGGCGAATTTCTTCGCGAAGTCAAGGTCAGGCGTACCGGTTTCGCACCACACCAGGTCGGCATAGTGGGCATAGGCGTTAGCGCGGGCTACTGCTTGCTCCAGGCCTTTGCGCGTCTTGTAAAAACCTTCAGCCGTGCGTTCGCCGGTCAGGAAAGGCTTGTCGATCTCATCGTAGTCGGAGGTCAGCAAGTCGGCGGCTTCCGCGTCGGTGCGGGCAATCACCAGCGTAGGCACACCGCAGACGTCGGCAGCCATGCGGGCGGCGATCAGTTTCTGGCAAGACTCGCGGGTGGGCAGCAATACCTTGCCGCCCATATGGCCGCACTTCTTGACTGAAGCCAACTGGTCTTCCCAGTGCACGCCGCCAGCGCCAGACTTGATCATGGCTTTCATGAGTTCGAATGCATTCAGGACACCGCCAAAACCGGCCTCGGCATCCGCCACGATAGGCGCGAAGTAATCGATGTACTCCTTGTCGCCAGCATCAATGCCTTTGGAGTGCTGGATCTCGTCCGCACGGCGGAAAGTGTTGTTGATGGTTTCAACGACCTTGGGAACCGAGTCCACCGGGTACAGCGACTGGTCGGGGTACATGGCGGAGTAGCTGTTGTTGTCGGCAGCAACCTGCCAGCCCGACAGGTAGATGGCTTTAACGCCAGCTTTCACCTGCTGCATGGCCTGGCCGCCGGTCAGCGCACCAAGGCAATTCACATAAGGCTCGTTGTGCAGGAGGTCCCACAGCTTTTCAGCACCGCGGCGGGCCAGCGTGTGCTCAATCGGGAAAGAGCCGCGCAGACGCACCACGTCGGCAGCGCTGTAGCCGCGCTTGATACCTTTCCAGCGTGGGTTGGTGGCCCAGTCTTTTTCCAGGGCAGAAATTTGCTGATCACGGCTTAATTGTTCGGTCAAGGTTTGCGGCATGGTGGGCTCCGTAAGTTGAAATAAAGAAATGGCGAATTCGATGGATCAACTTTAAGTCTTCTACAAGACCTTGTGAAGCTCTTATGTCTTATATAAGATAAAAATAAAGCTGAATAAAATCAACGGCATTTAATGATTATCCCGTAATACAAAAATCCATCTCCCATATTGAGAAAAAATTTTGCACTGCAGCATTTACTTATCCCGCATTGCGAAATTGATTTATTGGATTGTGAAATAGAACCGCCCGCCCCTGATTGGCAGGCCACGTCACCGCAAGACGCTCGCATTCCAAGGGCCAGTCCTCACAGCCGGGTCAGCTGTCGCTGGTGCGATGCAGAACCCAATCCCCCAGTGCAATCACCGGTTTTTCATGAATCCGCTCAGGGGCGATCTCATAGAGAAAACACACCAGTTCCGTCGCGTGCCCTGGCTGGCCGGACTCCGATGCCGGTTCCAGCTGTACGGCCACTTCCCGTTTGGTGTACTCACCAGTCTGCTGCGGCCAGACCTCTTCGATCTCGTCCAGTACACGCTCAAGTTCGGGCGACACGGCATACACCTCACCGTAAACCGTACCCGGGCCGGTCAGTGTCAGGCCGGGGTAGCTGCCCAGGTGGTGCATTACGCCCGCCACACGGGCGCGCCCTATCCAGCGGGGTGGCGGCTGCAGGCGGTTGATATCGCGCTGCTCGCCCTTGCGCAAGGTGCCATAAACAAAAACATAACGGACGAGAGGCTGAGGCATTGCTGGAAGGTTTCAGGACGTCGCGAGAGATGTCAGTGATTGGATTGTGGCTTGCCCGGCAAGGTGCGCAGCCATACCCATTAGAAAATTAAGGCATGATTTCAACCTCTGCCTGACCGCTTTCCGGCCAGCACAACCGCAGGGCCCGCGCCGGCTCCGCACCACAGGAGCCTCCAGTTTAATGAACCGATTCGTGGCCTACGCCTGCCTGGCACTCAGCATGTCTCTCGTTGGCAGCTATGTGGCGCTTTCCAAACCCCTCGTCATCGCCTTCCCCGTTTTTTTGCTGGCCTGGCTGCGCTTCGGCATCGGGGGCACGGCTATGCTGCACTGGCTGAAAAAGCCGGCAGGCGAAGTCCCCATGAGCCGGCAAACCGGCCGACTGCTGTTCCTGGAATCCTTTCTGGGCAATTTCCTGTTTTCCATTTGCATGCTGTTTGGCGTCAGCATGACCAGCGCGGTTGCGGCCGGTGTGATCATGGCGTCCATTCCGGCAGCCGTTGCGCTGATGAGCTGGTTCTTTTTGCGCGAGCGCATCGGTGCGCGTGTGTGGGGTGCAGTAGCCTGCGCCGTGATCGGCATCGGGCTGGTTTCGCTATCAAAAAATGAGCTGGTTGCGCCCGCCAGTATTGGGCTGGAGGCCGATTTGGCACACAGAAATGCCTGGCTGGGCAATTTGCTGCTGGTGGGTGCAGTTTTATGCGAAGCGGCCTATGCCGTGATCGGCAAGAAACTGACGGGCGTGCTCAGCCCCAAACGCATCACTGCGTTGATCAACCTCTGGGGGTTTGCCCTTGTCACCCCTTTCGGCCTCTGGATGGCCTGGGGATTTGACTTTGGCAAGGTGGCGCCTTCCGCGTGGCTGTTGCTGCTGTTTTATTCGCTGGCGGCCAGCGTATGGACGGTCTGGCTCTGGATGACCGGGCTCAGGACGATTCCGGCGAACCAGGCCGGCGTTTTCACCGTACTGCTGCCCGTAAGCGCCGCAGCGGTGGGTGTCCTGGTTCTGGGTGAAAAGCTCAATGCCACGCAAATGGGCGCCTTTGCCATCGCCCTGACGGGCGTGGTGCTGGCTACTTTGCCCGGACGGGGTCCGGGAACGCCTGTTCCGGTCGAGCCGCCGCACTGATCTCCCGATCCAGCCGTTTTTGCCGGCGCATCACGGAAACGCTGTAGGCAATGATGCCCAGCGACACTACCGTGATCAGGATCGTGGCGGCCGCGTAAATCGACGGGTTCACCCCGCGCCTGGCATAGCTGAAGATCACCTGCGGCAAAGTCGTCACCCCCGGGCCCGACAAAAACTCGGAAATCACCACGTCGTCAAACGACAGCGTGAAGGTCAGCAGCCAGGCCGACACGAGTGCCGGTGCAATGCTAGGCAGGGTCACGAGGAAGAACACCTGCACCGGCCGGCAGCCCAGGTCCATGGCGGCTTCCTCCAGGGTGCGGTCCATTTCACTGAGGCGCGACTGAATCACTACTGTGGCGTAGGCCATGCCCAGCAGCGTGTGCCCCGTCACGATGGTGATGAAGCCCCGGTCCGGCCAGCCGATGGTCCGCTGCACCGCGACCATCAAGAGGAGCAAGGCCAGACCGATGATGACCTCGGGCATGACCAGCGGGGCGTTCACCAGCCCGTAAAACAGGGTGCGTCCGGTAAAGCGCAGATAACGCACCAGCACGAATGCAGCAAAACTGCCGAGCACCACCGACAGAGTGCCGGTGATCAGTGCCACCTTGAGCGACAGGAAAAAGCCTTCCACCAATCGGGAGTCCGACAGCAGCGCCTCGTACCAGCGCGTGGAAAAGCCGGTGAAAACACCGTCTTGCCGGGTACTGTTGAAAGAAAAGACGATGAGGAAAATCAGCGGGATGTACAGGAACAGGTACACCAGACCCATCCAGATCCGGCTGACGTTGTTTTCCAGAAAGCGGAGGAGTGTTCTCAACACGTTTTTCATGTCAATGCCGTCCTTGCGCGCCGCGGTCGCTGCTGGAGCGGTAGTAAAACGCCAGCGGCACCAGGATCAGGAGGATCATCACGACAGCCAGCGCGGACGCGCGCGGCCAGTTGTTGCTGCTGAACATCTCGTCCCACACCACGCGGCCGATCATGATGTTTTCAGCGCCCCCCAGCAGCGACGGGATCACGAACTCGCCGACGCTGGGAATGAACACCAGCATCGAGCCGGCGATGATGCCTGACTTGCTGAGCGGCACAGTGATCAGCCAGAAAGCCTTCCAGGCGCTGGCGCCCAGGTCATGGGCCGCCTCCAGCAGGCGAAAGTCCATCTTCACCAGGTTGGCGTAAAGCGGCAGGATCATAAAGGGGCAATACACATAGGTCATGCCCACCAGCATGGATATGTCGGTGTAGAGCATCACCATCGGCTCCTGGATGATTCCCAGCGAAATCAGCAGGTTGTTGAGCACACCCTGGTCGGCCAGGATGCCCTTCCAGGCGTACACGCGCAGCAGAAAGGACGTCCAGAACGGCAGCATCACCAGCATCAACAGGGCCGGGCGAATGGCGGGCCGGGACCGGGCGATGAAATAGGCAAATGGGTAGCCGATCACCAGGCACGACAACGTAGTGAGCAAGGCGTACTTTAGCGAGGTCTTGTAGGCCTCCATGTAGATGGTATTGCCGAAACCGCCCACTGCATCGGCCGCGCTGTCGATGAAGATCGAGGCGTAGTTGTTGTAGCGCAGCATGACATGCCAGGAACCTTCGACCGTCTCGATCAGCGGCGCAAAGGGGTCCACGCCATTGCCCATGTCCGTCACGCTGATCCGCAGCAGGATCAGGAAGGGCAATACAAAAAACAGCAGCAGCCAGACGTAAGGCACGCCGATCACGAAGCGCCGCCCCAGGTTGAGTTGTAGCCAGGAAGGAATTCTCATCGCACAGGTGTTGTTATGGGCCGGCTACTGCGTCAATACCACCGGCGCTGAGTCGTCCCACCAGAAGAACACCCGGTCATCCCAGGTGATCAGGGAGCTCTCATGGCGCGTCGTGTTGGTCTCTGTGATCTTCACCGTGCGGCCATTGGCAGTTTCTACGATAAAGGTGTTGTAGCTCCCGAAATAGGCAATCTCCCGCACCTTGCCAGTGAACAGGTTGACGTTCACATCCGGCCGTGTTTTGGCGATATGGATCTTCTCCGGACGCACGGCAATGGCGGCGGACATTCCGAGCGTGCCACTGATGCCGTGCCCGACGTTCACCACCCCCTGGTCGGTCGTGACTTCGCAGCGGTCCGGCTCATCGAGCGTGAGCTCACCCTCCAGCATGTTGACGTTGCCGATAAAGTCAGCCACAAACCGGCAATTGGGGTGCTCGTAGATTTCCTTGGGCGTGCCGACCTGCAGGACACGGCCATGGCTCATGACGGCGATACGGGAGGCCATAGCCATGGCCTCTTCCTGGTCGTGCGTCACCATCACGCAGGTTACACCCACGGACTCCAGGATGTTGACCAGCTCGAATTGCGTGCGCTCGCGCAGCTTTTTGTCCAGCGCTCCCAGCGGCTCGTCGAGCAACAGCAGTTGGGGACGTTTGGCCAGGCTGCGCGCCAGCGCCACGCGCTGCTGTTGGCCGCCTGAAAGCTGGTGCGGCTTGCGTTTGGCAAAGGTCTCAAGCTGAACCAGCTTGAGCATCTCCTGCACGCGCGCCTCGATCTCGCCCTTGGGCATGCCTTCGCGCTTGAGGCCGAAGGCAATGTTGTCCCAGACCGTCAGGTGGGGAAACAGCGCGTACGACTGGAACATCATGTTGATGGGCCGCTCGTAAGGCGGAAACGATGCGATGTCCACACCGTCCAGGAAGACCGCGCCGGAAGTCGGCTTTTCGAATCCGGCGAGCATGCGCAGCAAAGTCGACTTGCCGCAGCCCGAGCTCCCCAACAGCGCAAAGATTTCGCCCTTGTGAATGGACAGGGACACATCGTCCACCGCCGCCACGCCATCAAAGCGCTTGACCAGCTGCTCGGTCCGCAAAAATCCGTCACCGACCGGGAGGGGTAGATTCATGAACAGGGGTTCTCACCAAGAAAAAAGCTGCGCACACAACACATTGCATGCACAGCCGGGGGTCACACTGAAATCAGCGCTTGCCAGAGATCAGTAGAGCGTCACTTGCCTTTTTTGAAGGCCGTGAACACATTGCTCATGGATTCACGCGCTTCGTTGCTGAAGCTGGCCGGAGACACCATTTTCTTCAGATTGTCCGCATCGGGGAATACCGCCTTGTCCTTGGCGATCTCGGGCTTGACGTTGGCCAGGCTGGCTTTGTTGGCGGTGGCGTAACCCAGCTCGTTGGTCAAAGATGCAGACACCTCCGGACGTAGCGAGTAGTTGATGAAAGCCAGCGCGTTGTTCGGGTGCTTGGCATCCTTCGGAATGGCCAGCGTGTCAAAGAAGATCAGGCCGCCGGTGCTCGGCAACAGGGCCTCGACATCATTGCCGCTCTTGTTTTCAAGGGCACGGCCGCGGGCGATGTTGATGTCGCCTGCCCAGGCCAGTGCCACGCAGGCCTTGCCGCCGGCCAGGTCGTCAATCATGGTGCTGGAGAACATGCGGATGTGCGGACGCACCTTGGCCAGCATTTCAGCGGCTGCCTTGTGGTCGGCCGGGTCGTTCGAATAGGCGTTTTTGCCCAGGTAATGCATGGCGGGCGGCAGCACTTCGGTTGGCGAATCGAGGTAAGCAATACCGCAGGACTTGAGCTTGGCGGTGTAGACCGGGTTGAACACCAGGTCCCATGCGTTTTCAGGCATGGGGGTGGAGCCCAGCGCCTTGGTCACCTTGGCTTTGTTGATGCCGACCGTGGTGAAGCTCCAGGCCCAGGGGACGAGGTAGGCATTGCCCGGGTCGATGGTGCCCAGCTTTTCCATGATGGCCGGGTCGAGGTTGCCGTAGTTGGCGACCTTGGACTTGTCGAGCTTGGCGAGCAGGCCGCCGTCGATTTGCGGCTTGGCGAATACGGCGCCGGGCACCACGATGTCGTAGCCGGTATTGCCTGCCACCAGTTTGGCGTGCAGGGCTTCGTTGTTTTCAAAGGTCTGGTAATTGACCTTGATGCCGGTTTCTTTTTCGAAGTTGGCGATCATGTCCTTGGCGACATAGTCAGGCCAGTTGTAGACATTGAGCACCTTTTCTTCGGCGGGAGCAGCGGCGGGTGCGCTTGCTGCGGGCGCCGGAGCGGCAGCGACAGGTGCCTCCTCTTTTTTACCGCAACCGGCCAGCATGGCTGCCAGGATGGTTGAAATCGCCAGATAGCCAAGATGCTTTTTCATAATGTCCGTAACTCCTCTTAAAACTTGGAAGTAAAAACCAGGAAACTCAAGCAAAAATCAGACCGGAGCAATTGTATAAGAGGGTTAGGGCCGCGGGAACTTTTTCTCCCCGGGGCCTCCACAGCAGCCCGGCATCTGGGCCAATTCGCCTACAGCCATATACGCCCAAGGACGGCTGCCCAATTGGCCTGCGCTGCATACGCTAGGGGCAACTGCCTTACTTTCAGCTCAGGAGAAACCCATGGGATTGACCCGATGGTTAGGCCAGGCCGCCATGAAACCCTTTGCCCGTGCACTGCCCGTCATGGGCGACACCGAGCGGGCAGCGCTGGAGGCGGGCACAGTCGGGTTCGAAGGCCAGCTGTTCTCGGGAACGCCCCATTTTGATGCCCTATTGGCTGCCGGACCCAACCTGCTCAGCGCCAAAGAGCAGGCTTTCCTGGACAACGAGGTCACTGCGCTGTGCGCATTGCTGGACGATTTCGCCATCGACCAGGCTGGCGACCTGCCGGCCGAAGTCTGGGCTTTCATGCGCAGCAAGCGCTTCTTCGGAATGATCATTCCCGAGGAGTGGGGCGGCCTCGGGTTCAGCCACTACGCCCATGCCACGGTAGTGACGCGCATCGCCACCCTCAACATTTCAGCCGCCGTGACCGTCATGGTGCCCAATTCGCTTGGCCCGGCCGAGCTGCTGCTGCGCTATGGCACGGCGGCGCAAAAAGAGTACTACCTGCCACGCCTGGCCGATGGCCGCGACCTGCCCTGCTTCGGATTGACCTCGCCTTATGCGGGCTCCGATGCCGCGTCCATCCCCGATCGGGGCGTCCTCGTCGAACGGAAGATCGACGGCGTCATGGTGCGCGGCTTCAGTGTGGACTTCTCCAAGCGCTACATCACGCTGGCGCCCGTCGCCACCGTGGTCGGCCTGGCCTTCAACGCGGTGGACGAAACCCTGCCCGAAGGCCCGCGCAACCTGGGCATCACCTGCGCGCTGATTCCGGTGCCGCAGCCCGGCATGCAGATCGGCAGAAGGCACCGGCCGATGGACGCCGCCTTCATGAATGGCCCCATCGAAGGCCGGGAGGTCTTCATCCCCATGGACTGGATCATCGGCGGCGAGCAGCAGGTCGGCCAGGGGTGGCGCATGCTGATGGAATGCCTGGCGGCAGGGCGAGCCATTTCCTTGCCGGCGCTTGGCTCGGCAATGCAGCAAACGGCGCTCTTCGTGGCCAACGGTTACGGCCAGGTGCGGGAGCAGTTCGGCCTGCCTATCGGCCGCTTCGACGCGATTGCCGGCGTGATTGCGGAAATGGCCTGTGAACTCTATGCGACGGACGCCGCACGCCGCTACACCGCCGCCGTACTCGACAAGGGCGAGCAGCCCAGCGTGGCCAGCGCCATCCTGAAAGTGCACCTGACCGAAGCTGGCCGGCGCGCCGTCAACCACGGCATGGACATCCTGGGCGGCAAGGGGATCATCCAGGGGCCATCCAACCTGCTGTCGGTGGCTTACCGTGGCGCGCCTATTGCCATCACCGTGGAAGGCGCCAACATCCTGACCCGCTCGCTGATCATTTTTGGACAAGGCGCGGTGCGCTGCCACCCCTACGTGATGAAGGAAATGCAAGCCGTGCAGAGCAACGATGCGCAGGCGCTGGGGGAAGCGCTGATCGGCCATGGCGGGCACGTGCTGCGTAACTTTTGGCACAGCATCGCCGGTGCACCCGTGCAAGGCACGCCACCCCTGGGCCTCGAAAAAGAAGCCCGGCTGATCGCCCGCCTGAGCAGCCAGTACGCATTGACCTGCGACCTGGCCATGGGCTTGCTGGGCGGCAAGCTCAAACGCATGGAGTTGCTGTCGGCAAGGCTGGGCGATGTGCTGGCCCATCTCTACATGGCCAGCGCCTGCCTTTGGCACTATGCCTTCGACAAGGATACGAACATGCTGCCGGTCGCGCAGGCGGCCATTCGCGTGCAGCTCGATGAAGCCGGCAATACGCTGGAGGCCCTCTACGCCAACTTTCCTTCGCCGCTAAGGCGTGTAGTGGGTGCGCTGGTGCTAAACCGCAGCACACGCCTGGCACCGCTTCGCGATGTTCAGTTGCTGGAGCTGGCCAAACTTCTGCGAACCCACCCCGTCGTGGTGAAACGCTTGTGCCCTGACTTGGCAACGCCTACCAGCGGTGGGCTACGCGACCTGATGGATGCGCTCGATCTGGCAACGCAGCTCGGCGAAGAAACCGTGGCGCTTAACAAGGCCGTGCGCAGCAATCAGTCCATGGAGCACGCCGCGCAAGCCTCAAGCCGCCCGGATCTGGCGTTGGCTTATTTACGCGCCGCCGACAAGGTGATCCAGGTCGACGACTTTGCGCCTTAGAACCTGTTCTTAAGCCGCGGCCCGGGCGAACAATCCCTTGTACTGCTCTCGCAGCAAATTCTTCTGCACCTTGCCCATGGTGTTGCGCGGCAACTCGCTGACCACAAAGCAGTTCTTGGGAATCTTGAAGTTGGCCAGCTTCGATTTCAGTTCGCCCACAATCATGCTGCCCTCCAGCACTACGCCCGGCTTGGCGATCACGACAGCCACGCCGACCTCGCCGAAATCCGGGTGCGGCACACCAACCAGCGCGCTTTCGGCCACGCCAGGCATGTCGTTGATATAGCCTTCGATTTCGGCGGGATAGACGTTGTAACCGCCGCTGATGATGAGGTCCTTGCTGCGGCCCACAATGACGATGTAGCCGCGCTCGTCGATCTTGCCCACGTCGCCGGTCTTGAAGTAGCCGTCTGCGGTGAACTCTTCTTTTGTCTTCTCCGGCATGCGCCAATAGCCCTTGAAAATATTCGGGCCCTTGACCTGGATGCCGCCGATCTCACCGGCCGGCAAGGACTCACCGCCTTCGTCCTGCACACGCAGGCTGACACCGGGCAACGCAAAGCCCACCGTACCGCCGCGCCGCTCGGCACCCTCGTAAGGGTTGGACGTGAGCATCACGGTTTCCGACATGCCGTAGCGTTCCAGAATGGTGTGGCCGGTGCGCTCTTTCCACTCGTTGAAGGTCTCGATCAGCAAAGGCGCCGACCCCGCCACAAAGAGCCGCATGTTACGGCAGGCTTCGCGGGTCAGCCCCGGCTCGGCCAACAGGCGCACATACAACGTGGGAACGCCCATGAACACCGTGGCTTCGGGCAGCTTTTTCACCACCAGCTTGGGGTCAAATTTGGCCAGCCAGATCATCTTGCTGCCGTTGATCAGCGCGCCATGAATCGCGACAAACAGGCCATGGACATGAAAGATGGGCAAGGCATGGATCAGTACATCGCCACGGCCTTCGGGCCCTCCGGTAGCCGTCCAGCCCCAGGCATCTTTGAGCACCAGCGCATTGCTCAGCATGTTGCCGTGCGAAAGCATGGCGCCCTTGCTGCGGCCCGTGGTACCGCTGGTGTAGAGGATGGCGGCCAGGTCGTCCGCCTGCCGTGCCACCACTTCATGCTGGTCGCTGCAATGCGCCGCACGGTCCAGCAGCGAGCCTGTGCGGTCATCGTCCAGTGTGAACACGTTCTGCGTGCCGGCCTTGAAGGCGATCTTGCTGACCCAGCCAAAATTCTTGCTGCTGCAGACCATGACGGAAGGTTCGGCGTTGCCGACGAAGTATTCGATCTCGGCACTCTGGTAGGCGGTGTTGAGCGGCAAAAACACATAGCCGGCGCGCAGCGTCGCCAGGTAAAGCATCATGGCTTCCACCGACTTCTCAACCTGTACCGCCACCCTGGCCCCTTCAGGCAACCCCAGCGAGGCCAGCAGGTTGGCCATCATCGCGGTGCCGCGCTCGAGGTCGCGCCACGAATAGCAGAGGCCGTTGTCGGTTTCGACGGCGACTTCATTGAGCGAAGAAGGAAACGCGGCTCGAAGCGCTGCAAACAGGTTATGGTTTTTCATGGGTCAGGCTGGCTATGGTTGGAATTTCGGCCGCCCGGCGATCAAACCGGGGTGGGCGCTTTTCGGTGAAGGCGGCAATACCTTCGCGGTGCTCGGCAGAAGGTGCATAACGGTAGGCTGTTGCTATCAAATCAGTAGCTGGTCGCGCCGATCCAATGGGCGCCAGAGCCCTGAATGCCTGTTTATTCAGGCGCGCGGCGCCAGGCGCAAGGGCGCAGGTACGATCCACACAAGCCGTAACCAGGGCCTCGACGTCCTGGCCAGGCGCAACCTGGTTGAGAAAGCCGCGCTGCTTCATCTCGGCGGCCCCCAGAACGGCAGCCGAAAGCAGCATCTCCCGAGCGGTCAGCTCTCCGGCGGCACGCATCACCAGCGCAGCCTCGCGCGGCGCCATCGGGAAACCGAGCTTAGCGATGGGCGCACCAAACTTTGCCGTATCACCGGCAATGCGGATATCGCAGCAGCTGGCGATCTCAACGCCGGCGCCCATACAGTTGCCTTCGATCTGCGCGACGATGGGGACGTCGCAGTCCAGCATGGCCTGCAAGCCGCCCCATACATCGTCTTCATGAAACGCGCGCAGGCCCGCTTCTTCAAAGCGAAAGCCGGCGTATTCGGAGATGTCGCCGCCCGCGCAAAACTGCCCGCCCTCTCCCCGCACCAGCACGCAACACAACGCTGCGCTTTGCTGGATGCGCTCAAACGCCGTACGCAACTCGCGCCACATGGCGCGAGACATGGCATTGAGCTTGCCGGGATGGGACAGCGTCACAAAGGCAACAGGGCCTTTCACTTCCAGTAAAACGACACCGGTCATCAAGGGATCAGTCGAGTTTGGCGCCGGAGGCTTTCACCACGGCCGACCAGCGTTTGACCTCGTTGCTCACAAACGTGCCGAACTGCTGGGGGGTGAGGTTGCCGAAGTCCGCGCCGTTGTTGGCCCAGATGGCTTTGAGCTCATCGCTGGTGGCGGCTTTGCGCAGATCTTCCACGATGCGTGCCTGCACGTCGGCGGGTGTGCCCTTGGGCGACCAGATGCCGTACCAGGTGGTCACGGTGTAGTCGGGCAGGCCGAGTTCGCCGGCGCAAGGCACGTCCGGGAAAGCCGGGTTGCGTTTGGTGCCGGACACCATGAGCGCCTTGATGCGGCCGCCCTTGATGTGGTTGGCGGAAGAGCCCAGGCCGTCAAACATCATGTCGACGTTGCCGCCAATCAAGTCCTGCAGCGCAGGGCCCGCGCCGCGATAAGGGATGTGCGTGATGAAGGTCTTGGTTTGCTGCTTGAAGAGCTCCCCGGCCAGATGGTGCGAAGTACCCGCACCGGCGGAGCCATAGTTGTATCTGCCGGGAGCCTTGCGCACGGCCGCGATGTAAGCCTTGAAATCGGAAAACGGCATGTTGCGGGGATTGACCACCAGCACCTGCGGCACGTTGGCCATCAAGGCCAGCGGCACAAAATCTTTCTCGATGTCGTAGTCCAGCTTGGGATACATCGACGGTGCAATCGTGTGATGCACGGCACCCATGAACAGCGTATAGCCGTCGGGCTGCGCCTTGGCGGCGATGCTCGCGCCCAAGGTGCCGCCGGCTCCGCCGCGGTTGTCGATGATGAGCTGCTTGCCTGTGAGTTTGGCGAACTGCGCCGACAGCGGCCGTGCGAACGCATCGGTACCGCCGCCGGCTGGAAACGGCACGATCATCGTCACTGGCTTGGTGGGCCAGGCTGACTGCGCATGCAGCAGGGGTGATGCGGTTGCAGCGCTGGCCGCAGCGATGCGCAGGACGTCGCGCCGGTTGATTGAATTCATGGTTTGTCTCCTTTGGTGGGTTTTACTACGGGATGATATTCGGTAAAGATTGCCTTCAGCGCAGCACCGCGCTGGCTTCGGCAGCCTTGATCAGGCGTACCGCGTCTTCGGCCAGCAGGAAACCCTGGGCCTGTGCTTTCTCGGCGGCTTTGCGCACGGCGGCCACATAGCCCTCGTGCGAGCCGTAGCGCTCCTGCAGCGACAGGCGCGGGTCGCCGTTGGCACCGCGCTCTTGCGCCGTGCGGGCAAAGGGCACCATGCCGCCCACGTAATTGCAAATCTGCCCCTGGTGGAATGGCCGGGCACCGCCCGCCGTGATGTTCCAGCCCAGGTAAGTGCCCAGCGGCGCTTCGAGCAGCACCACCGGCACGCCGCCCAGCTCATTGCCGTCGGCGTCCACACGCGGCGCCAGCATGGCCAGCACCCGGCGGATGGGCGGCGGCGCATTGGATGCCACGCCCGAGCCATCGGCAGGGTTGAACGCGGGGCCCCAGTCATAGTCAAGCACCGGCATGATGAAGTCCGGCTCGGGCACGGTGGGGCGCAACTGCGGCAGCGTGGGAAAGCCGATGCCTTCCTTGGTGGCCAGCGCCAGCGTGCCGCGCGGCTCGCCGGCACGCGGCGCCAGGGTAGGCCAGCGGCTGGGCGGTGGCTCGGCGCCACGCATCACCCAGTTGCGAAAGTGCACGCGCAGCGCGTTCACGGTTTCGGTATGCGGCACCGGGTTGGCGGGTAACACACCCGTGCCGAAATTGTTGCCCGGGCAACTGGCGCCTGCCGTTGGAAGGCCCACGCCCGGCAGGCTGGTGTCAAAGCCCCCTGCCCCGCCGCCGTGGCTGGAGCTGGCAATGTAATAGCGCCGCACGTTGGCAGGCAGAGGCAGGTCGGCCCTGGCATCGGTACCCACCCATTCGGGCGTAAGTTTCAGGGCCCAGACCTCGGCCGAGCCAAAGTGCTCGACGATTTTCGGGCAGGTCTTGCTGGCTTCGCAACGATCAAGAATGCCGCTGGCCGGCCCACCGCGCACCGGGTCGGCCGCGCGTGCCCACCACTGCGGCCCTTCACTGCCGGCCTGGTACAGCTCCAGCACACCATCGGGCTGGGCCCAGCGGAAGTTCAGCGCGATGCGCCGGCCCGCAATGATGGGCCAGAGGCCGTCATGCACCTGGCGCCCGGCCTCGTCCCGGTTAAAGCCCAGGTGCAGCCAGCCGCGCAGAAAGTTGCCGGACTGCGAGACGCCCCGGCCAATGCTGTGGGTCACCACCCCAGCCACCGGGTTCGGTGTGCCCGCGTCATCCGCCCTGGCCGTCTTGAAGAACACCCCCATATCGCGCCAGGCGGCAAAGCCCACGCCCAGCAGGTAAGGATCGGCGGCCTTGAACACTACCTGGTAGAGCTTGCTGGCATCGAAGCCGTTCTTCAGGCAGATCTGCGTTGCATCAGGCACGCCGGGAAAAGGATTGGCTGCATCGCATTTGGCCCAGGCCCAGTCGGCGGAAGGAATCACTGTCTCGCCGGTCACATCGCCGCGGGTGGATTCAGCCGTGCGCGACACCAGGCGCGACTGGCGCGTGTCCAGGCTCATGGGCTTGTACGGAACAGGATTTGTTTGCACGACCAGCGGTTGCGAACCCGGGCCGGTACGATTGACAATGCGGCCAAACACCTCGCCTGTGACAGGTGAGCCATCGGCGTTTCTTGCCACCGGCACCTTGAGCCAGTGGGGAAGCTCGACCGCAGCAGTGGCCCGCACCATGGTGGCGCCGGCGTTGTCGCCCTGCCAGGCGCTGGTGAGGTCAATGTCACCCAATGCACGCTCCTGCACCACATTAGGCCGGCGCAAACCACGGTTGGGCACCTCATGCCACATCAGGCCGCTGGCCCTGGCCGGATCAACCGGCTTGGTCAACACAAAGGTGGCCACGTAACGTACCTTGCCATCGGCCTCTTTGCCCAGTTCAATGTCCTGGATGATGGCATTGCCAGGCGCCTTGGGGTCCAGCTCGCCGAACGCACGGCCGGCAATCTGTTCAAAGGCCACACCACCTGACAGGTCTGCCGCCAGGGGAACGGTTTCGTCAATCACGATCCGCGTGACGCGGGCCTGGGCGGAATGTCCCAGCAACAACACGGCAGCCAGCCACGCAAGCGCCAGCCTTCCCAGCAGGTGAACGGGTCTCATGTCTGTCTCCTTCGTTTTTATCTGTCGACTGCTCGTCTGCAACTGCAAAAAACTACAAAAGCGATTCAATAGCGCCGGAAACAGCCACCTTTCCTTGGGCCAGCAAGGCGCGATGCTTGTCCAGGCGCTTGAGGTCATAGAGGTAATTCACCATCAGGCCGTACGATTGCCTGAGCCCTTTGGGCGTCGGGTCGCCCGCCCAGTTGATGCGTTCCACGCGCGCGCCGTTGCCCAGATGAAAACGTGCCACCGGGTCCAGCGGCTTGCCCTCTTCCAGGGCCCGGCCCAGGTAATGGGCGGCGCAGTGCAGCAGCATCTTTCGCACCGGCGACTTTTCGCCGAGGGCCAGTGGGTTTTCTGCGGCGGTCAGCAGGTGCCCTGCAGTAGGCGGCTCAAATCCCACCGCCCGGCCCAGGGCGGCAAGCTCCTTGTCTCCCAGCGTTTCCAGCATGGCAGCCGCGTTCTTGCCCAGCCAGCTGCGAAACCCCGGAATAGGCGAAAGGGTGGCAAAGGTCTTGAGCTTGGGAAACTCCTCTTTCAGGGTCTCCACCACACGCTTGATCAGTGAATCGCCAAAGCTCACGCCGCGCAGGCCGGCTTGCGTATTGCTGATGGAATAAAAAATCGCAGTGGTCGCACGGCTCAGGTCCGAGGGCGCTGCCAGCTCATCGAGCAAAGGCATGATGTCGCCCGCAATCGTCTCGACCATCGCGACCTCGACAAAAATCAACGGTACCTCCGGAAGACGCGGGTGGAAGAAGCCATAACAGCGACGGTCACTGTCGAGCCGGTTTTTGACGTCCGCCCATCCCTTGATGTCATGGACCGCTTCGTACTTGATCAGTTTTTCAATCAGTGATGCCGGTGAATCCCAGGTGATGCGGCGCAGGTCAAGGAAACCGACATCGAACCATGTGGAGAACATGTATTCCATTTCGACATCCAGAGCCAGCAAGCGCTTGTCGGCCTTGAGGCTGGGCTGCATGTCGGCACGCATCTCGACCAGGAACTGGATGCCGCCCGGATAGACGCTGAAGCGCTGCAGCAGACGCCGGCGCGGCGAGACTGTGGCACGGCGGTAACGCACCTCGGCCACTGCCTCTTCGGGTGTGCCCACTGCAGCCGCAAACTGCGCCTGCGCAGCCTTGACCTTCTGCGGATTGGCGACGAACTGCTCACTCATCAGCATCCACAGGTCGCGCCGGCGAGCCGGGGTGGCGCCCTGGTACCAGGCCGCAATGGCCATGGCGCGCCGGCCGCCTTCCACCTCACTCACGCGTGGGTCGATGATGGCCTGCAGCTCTTGCAAGGTGCGGCGAAGCACGCGCGGCGACAGCGCTTCGTCCTTATGGCTCAAAGTTGCCAGAAGCCGTTCATGCGTGCTTCGTGCGGGCAATTCGACGCTAGCTGCTATCTTTTTTGTAGCTGCTTGCGCACGGTCTGTTTGCCCTGCGGCCGTTTTTTCTGTAAGGCCTTTCTCGCCTGCCGTGAGCCGCGAAACATTGCGGCTGAGCCAGTCTGCGGCGCTCATGAGGCCACCCTGGAGCGCTGGCTGCGGGAAAGGTCACGCAGCGCTTCGCGCTGGCGCGTCAGGTGCGTGCGCATGGCGGCATCGGCACCTTCGCTGTCACGGCTTTTGAGGGCCGCAAACACCGTCATGTGCTCTGAAAGACTTTGCGCCAGCCGGCCCGGCGCGTGCAACTGCTGGAGCCGCGCCAGCTTCAATATTTTTCGCAGGTCCGCAATCGCCTGCGCGAGCCAGCGGTTGTTGGCCAGCAGGATGATGGCCTCGTGAATGGCGAAATTGGTCGCGTAATAGTCATTGATCCGGCCGGCTTTGGCGTGGCTGTTAAGCCGCTCATGCAAAGTAGTGAGCGCAGCCAGATCGGCGTCGGTGGCATTGCGTGCCGCCTCATAGGCGCAGCGCCCCTCCAGCAAGGCGATGACCGGGAAAATGTCGTCCAGGTCTTGCTCGGTCACCTCATTGACAAAGCAACCACGCCGGGGTTCGTGGCGCAGAAGCCCTTCCGAGGTCAGTACCTTGAGCGCCTCGCGCAGTGGCGTGCGGGAGATTTCCAGCCGTTCGCATAGCGCCACCTCGTCCAGAAAACTCCCGGGCGCCAGCTGGCCGGCAAAAATCTGCTCGCGCAGGGTATTGGCGACCTCCTGATGCAATGAACTCTGGACCAGACGCATGACAGACCCCTTTTGACCGGCTGACGCAATGAACCCAAATACACGACACATCCACCGAACCCGGCAACTGCGGTGGCCCGGCACGTCCCGAAAAATCCACCTGCTTCCATACAACTGCCCCGGCAGCGTCTGGAGTTTTCAGAATTTCAGCGGTAATTTCAAGTAATTACACATAATTATGAGAGTTAAAAAGCACTCAGACAAGTGAGTTGTGCCTGAAAACGACAGGGAGAAACCCTAGCGCCCCGAAGCGAGAGGCTCAGGGCACCAGACAGTCCTGACGCCCGGAGCTATCGCCACAAATCAATAGCTGCCTGCGATGGATTTTCGGGGTTGACCCTGCCGGGAAGCCCACACCCAGAGCCAGACACCCGCTGCGATCATGGGCACGCAAAGCCATTGGCCCATGCTCATGCCCAGGGCGAGGATGCCGAGGAAGTCGTCTGGCTCACGGAAAAACTCGGCGATGAAACGAAACACGCCGTAGCCGACCAGGAAGGCCCCGGAGACCTGCCCCACCTTACGCGGCTTGCGCGCGTACAACCAGAGCAGCACAAACAGCAACAAGCCCTCCATCAGGAATTGATAGATTTGTGAGGGGTGACGCGGCTGCATGGCGCCGCTGCCCGGAAATACCATGCCCCAGGGCAAAGCAGGGTCGCTGAAGCGTCCCCAGAGCTCACCGTTAATAAAGTTGCCAACGCGCCCCGCCGCCAACCCGGTCGGTACGCAAGGCGCGACGAAGTCCATGACCTGCAGCCAAGGCCGCTGGCGCGAACGGGCAAACCACCATTGCGAGGCCAGCACACCCAGCATCCCGCCGTGAAAGCTCATACCGCCCTGCCACACAAAAAAGATCTCAAGCGGATGCGACAGGTAGTAACCGGGCTTGTAAAAAAGGCAGTAACCGAGCCGCCCACCGATCACCACCCCCATGACGCCCAGGAACAGGATGTCTTCAATGTCCCTGCGCGACCAGGCGCCGGGGCCGGTGATGGACGCATAGGGCTCGTGGCGAAGGCGCCGCGTAGCCAGGAAGAAGAAGAGGCCAAAAGCCGCCAGATATGTCAGGCCATACCAATGGATGGCCAGGGGCCCCAACTGCAGGGCAACCGGATTGATTTGCGGATGAATAAGCATGGGCCGTATTTTTGCATGCGGGGCTCGTAGGAAAGGGCTTACAGCGAGCCCGCTCGCATAAACTGGGAGCAACGCCGTACAGGATCAAACCATGCGTCATTTATTCTGTTTTACCGTTGTTTCAGGCTTGGGTTTGTTGTGCATACAACCCGCTGCGGCACAGGTCTACCAATGCCTTGATTCGGCCAGCAAAAAGGTGTTTTCACAAACGCCCTGTGCGACCAGTGGCGGTGGCAATGAAAAGCTCATTGTCCGCGCACCGGCCCTTGCCGCGGCACCAGCATCAACTGACGGCACACCTGTAACAGGCGTGCCCGGCGTGCTTTATGGCAATGGCAAAGCCGCCGCGGCACCCAAGGATTGGGCGGCGGAAAACGCTGCGGCGAATGCACGGGCAGCTGCTGCTGACCGATCCAGCGGCGGATCGCGCCAGGCCATGCCCTCGGCACTGGGCGGCCTGCGCAAAGGCGGTGCCCAAACCCAGGCGCAGGCCTCCGACAAACAGATCATTGCCAATTGCGAAGCCAACCACGGCGCCCGCTGCAGCAGTGCCGGCGAAATAGCCCAACGAAGAATGGAGCAGCGCGAACTTACCGCCGCAGAAAGGCAGCAGCAGCAAAATGCGGTGGCGGCGCGCCGGCAACGCGAACGGGAAGAAGCCTTCGAGCGGTCTATGCGCCGATAAAGGCGATAAAGCGGGCAAGCGCCGGGTTGGCGCTGGCCCGCGGCCAGACCAGACTGGTCTCACAACCAGGCACCACGGCCGAAGCGCCCCGCGCACCATTACGCATGGAAGGCCTGCCAACAGGCAGGCTGCGATACACCACACCAGGGCGCTGAAACTGCCGCACGCTCTCGGGAACCCAGGCCACGCCGAGCCCGGCGGATACCAGGTTCACGATGGTCTGCATCTGGATGGCTTCCTGGGCAACCTGCGGCAATTGCCCTGCGGCGTGATACATCGCAAAAATCGCGTCGTAGAGTGACGGAACGATTCGCCGCGGAAAGATCACTAAAGACTCGCCCAGCAGATCAGGGAGCGCAAGCGTCGCCTTGCTTGCCAGCGAGTGCTGCCCGGGTAGCGCCACCACCAACGGGTCCTGGCTGATGCGCCGGCAGGCCAGGCCTGGCGGCGCGAAACCAGGGGAATGCAGCATGAAGCCCGCGTCGATCTCTCCGCGCTCAAAAGCCTGCAGCTGCACGTCGCCGGTCGCCTCTATCAATTCCAGCTGCACCTTGGGGTATTGCTCGCGAAAGGCCAGCACCCAACGCGGCAGCAATTCAAAACCGACCGTAGACACAAAAGCCAGCCGCAAGCGCCCGGCCTCGCCGTCCGCGCTGGCGCGCGCATATGCCGGAAGAGCCGAGGCACGTGTCAGCAGGTCACGCGCTTCGGGCACCAGGGCAGCACCTGCCGTCGTGAGCTGCACGCTGCGCTTGGTGCGGTCGAACAATCTGAGGCCCAAATGCGCCTCCAGCTGCGCAATGGCCTGCGTGAGCGGCGGCTGGGTCATGTTGAGGCTTTTGGCAGCGCGGCCGAAGTGAAGCTCCTCGGCCACTGCCAGGAACTGGCGCCACAGGCGAAGCTCGATCAAGGGCGGTTTACGGGAAGCCATGCCCGTGGTGCCGAGAACATCTTTCATATGCCATACATATTAATAGATGATTAATAATGGATTGGAAAGAATCAGTTAAAGCACGCATACTCTGTTTCTCCCGATGCATGCCCAAGGTCAAACACGGGCAAGCCACAGTAGCCAACACCACAAGACACCCCATGGAAACCAAAACCGTCAACATCGTTGCCAACCCACGCAGCAGGAACATCACCGAGGGCAAATCGCGCGCGCCCAACCGCTCCATGTACTACGCCATGGGCTACGAGGCCGACGATTTCAAAAAACCCATGATCGGCGTGGCCAATGGGCACAGCACGATCACGCCCTGCAACAGCGGCCTGCAAAAACTGGCCGACGCGGCAATTGCCGGTATCGAGGAAGCTGGCGGCAACGCGCAGGTATTCGGCACACCCACGATTTCCGACGGCATGGCCATGGGCACAGAGGGCATGAAGTACTCCCTCGTGAGCCGCGAAGTGATCTCCGACTGCATCGAGACCTGCGTGCAGGGCCAGTGGATGGACGGCGTGCTGGTGGTTGGTGGCTGCGACAAGAACATGCCGGGCGGCCTGATGGGCATGCTGCGCGCCAACGTGCCGGCGATCTACGTCTATGGCGGCACCATCCTGCCAGGCACCTACAAGGGCAAAGACCTGAACATCGTCAGCGTGTTTGAAGCCGTGGGCGAAAACGCCGCCGGCCGCATGAGCGACGAAGACCTGCTGCAGATCGAGCGCCGCGCCATTCCGGGCACCGGCAGCTGCGGCGGTATGTACACGGCCAACACCATGTCCAGCGCTTTTGAAGCGCTCGGCATTTCGCTGCCCTACTCCAGCACCATGGCCAATCCGCATGACGAGAAAATGAACTCGGCCAAAGAGTCGGCCAAGGTTCTGGTTGAAGCGATCAAGAAGGACATCAAGCCGCGCGACATCGTCACCAAAAAAGCGATTGAAAACGCCGTGGCGGTGATCATGGCGACCGGCGGTTCGACCAATGCCGTGCTGCACTTTCTGGCCATCGCCCACACGGCCGGTGTCGAATGGACGATTGACGACTTTGAACGTGTGCGTCAGCGCACACCCGTGCTGTGCGACCTGAAACCGTCCGGCAAATACCTCGCAGTCGACCTGCACCGCGCAGGCGGCATTCCCCAGGTCATGAAGACGTTGCTGGTTGCGGGACTGCTGCACGGCGACTGTTTGACAATTTCTGGCCAAACCATCGCCGAGACTCTCAAGGACGTTCCTGAAGTGCCACGTGCCGACCAGGACGTCATTCGCCCCATCAATAACCCCATGTATGCACAGGGCCACCTGGCCATCCTGAAGGGCAACCTTTCGCCCGAAGGCTGCGTGGCGAAGATAACCGGTCTGAAGAATCCCGTCATGACCGGTCCGGCCCGTGTATTTGATGATGAACAGTCTGCTCTGGCCGCCATCCTGGCTGGCAAGATCAAGGCTGGCGACGTGATGGTGCTGCGTTACCTGGGCCCCAAGGGTGGGCCAGGCATGCCTGAAATGCTGGCTCCCACCGGCGCGCTGATTGGCGCCGGCCTGGGCGAGAGTGTGGGCCTGATCACCGACGGCCGCTTCTCGGGCGGCACCTGGGGCATGGTGGTTGGCCACGTGGCACCCGAAGCTGCGGCTGGTGGCAACATCGCCTTCATCAATGAGGGAGATTCGATCACCATCGATTCGAAGCAACTCCTGTTGCAGCTGAATATCAGTGATGCCGAATTGGCCAAACGCAAGGTCGGCTGGAAAGCCCCAGCGCCACGCTATACCCGCGGCGTCCAGGCCAAGTTCGCTTTCAATGCATCAAGTGCCAGCAAGGGTGCGGTGCTGGACGACTATTGATTTGATCCTCCGAAGCCCAAAGAGCCCGTGAAGTTACAGACTTCACGGGCTCTTTGCTTTGGGGCCAGCTGCCAGTTGCGAAAACCGGGTAACTTGACTGGCGCCTTAGCTAGTTGTGCTGTATCAGCTATTTCTTTTTCTTCGCCGAAAGCATGCCCATGGCGTCGCGCTGTTTGTCGATGCGGTCTTGCCTGCGTTTGTCCATCTTGTCCACTTCCCTGCGTTTGGTATAGCCCGTTGCATCCGCCCACCACCACCAGAGGGCTGCAAGCGCGAATGGACAAAGCACAATCCACCAGCTCAATGTGGCAACGGGACCGATTTCGAGATACTTCAGTGCCAATGCAGCAATTCCAACCAATAGAAAAAACATCTGTAACTCCTCTGAATATGTGATGGTTTGGCCGGGTCAACCCTTGAAACCCAGGTCAACCGGCACCACTACAATGACGTTAATTGACTGTAACCGAATCCACAACTCCCCACGAGGACAATCCATGAAACGCATTCTTTCGGTCATCGCTTCCATGGCTGCAGTTTTTGCAGTATCAACCCCTGCACTGGCGGATCTGCAACTGGCAACCGCGAAAAACTGCATGGCTTGCCACGCCGTTGACAAGAAACTGGTTGGGCCCTCCTACAAGGATGTCGCAGCCAAATATGCAGGGCAAAAAGACGCAGCCGACAAGCTGGCCGCCAAAGTCATCAAGGGTGGTTCAGGCGTCTGGGGCCCGGTGCCCATGCCAGCCAACGCCCAGGTTAGCCCAGACGAAGCCAAAAAGCTGGTCGCCTGGATCCTGACCCAGAAATAACCGAGGGCTTTAGGCCCATAAAAAAGCCCGTCAATGACGGGTTTTTTTTATGCCAGCTTCAGAACTACTGCTTTTCAGACAGCTGATCGAGAATGGCAGGGTTTTGTGGCCACGTCACATCGCTTCGCGATATGAGTGTCCCCCAACCCTGCCCCAGCTTCGCTGACGCGGCTACGCCACGTTCTCGATCACTGCTTTTCAGACAGCTGATCGAGAATGGCAGGGTTTTCAAGCGTCGAGGTGTCCTGGGTGATGGTCTCGCCCTTGGCGATGCCGCGCAGCAGGCGGCGCATGATCTTGCCGCTTCGGGTCTTGGGCAGGTTGTCGCCAAAGCGGATGTCCTTGGGCTTGGCGATCGGGCCGATTTCCTTGCCCACCCAGTCGCGCAGCTCCTTGGCAATCGCCTTGGCTTCTTCACCCGTCGGGCGTGAACGCTTGAGCACTACAAAGGCCACAATGGCCTCGCCCGTCAGGTCATCGGGCCGCCCCACCACGGCGGCCTCGGCCACCAGCGTAGAGTGCGCTACCAGCGCCGATTCGATTTCCATGGTGCCCATGCGATGGCCCGACACATTCAGCACGTCATCGATGCGGCCGGTGATGCGGAAATAGCCGTTATCGACATTGCGCACTGCCCCGTCGCCGGCCAGGTAAATCGTGCCGCCCATTTCTTCGGGGAAGTAGCTTTTCTTGAAGCGGTCAGGGTCGTTCCAGATCGTGCGGATCATGGACGGCCAAGGCCGCTTGACGACCAGCATGCCGCCCGCGCCATTGGGCAGGTCCTTGCCGGTTTCATCGACGATGGCGGTCATGATGCCGGGCAATGGCAGCGTGCAGCTGCCGGGCACCAGCGGCGTGGCGCCGGGCAGCGGCGTGATCATGTGGCCACCGGTTTCGGTTTGCCAGAAGGTGTCGACGATGGGGCAGCGCTCGCCACCCACGTTCTTGTAGTACCACATCCAGGCTTCCGGGTTGATCGGCTCGCCAACAGAGCCCAGGATGCGCAGGCTGCTCAAGTCGGAGCGGGCCGGATGCACCTTCTCATCAGCCTCGGCGGCCTTGATCAATGAACGGATGGCCGTAGGCGCCGTGTAGAAAATCGTGACCTTGTGTTTTTCGATCATCTGCCAGAAGCGGCCCGCATTCGGGAAGGTCGGTATTCCTTCAAAGATGATCTGCGTTGCGCCGGCAGCCAGCGGGCCGTAGGCCACGTAGGTGTGGCCGGTGATCCAGCCGATGTCGGCGGTACACCAGAACACGTCGGCGGGCTGGATGTCGAAGGTCCAGTCCATGGTGAGTTTGGCCCAGAGCAGGTAGCCGCCGGTACTGTGCTGCACGCCCTTGGGCTTGCCGGTCGAGCCCGAGGTGTAAAGGATAAAAAGCGGGTGCTCCGCGCCGACGAACTCGGGCTCGCACACCGGAGCTGCCTTGGCGGTGATCTCGTGCATCAGGCTGTCGCGGCCGGCCACCATGTTGCAGGCGGTGGCGGTGCGCTGGTAGACGATCACGTTCTTGATTGACTCGCAGCCGCCCATGGCGATGCCTTCATCGACGATGGCCTTGAGCGGCAACTCCTTGCCGCCACGCAACTGGTAATTGGCGGTAATAACGGCCACGGCGCCGGCGTCCTGAATGCGCTCCTGAAGGCTCTTGGCCGAGAAGCCGCCGAAAACCACCGAATGCGTGGCGCCTATGCGCGCGCAAGCCTGCATGGCCACCACGCCTTCGACCGTCATTGGCATGTAGATGATGACGCGGTCGCCCTTTTTGATGCCGGCGCCTTTCAGCGCGCTCGCAAACTGGCTGACCCTGGCATGCAATTCTTTGTAAGTGACGTTGGTGACCTTGCCGTCGTCGCTTTCAAAGATGATGGCTTTTTTGTTTTCGACCGGTGTACCGAGATGGCGGTCCAGACAGTTGTAGGAAGCGTTGAGTTCACCATCGGCAAACCACTTGTAGAACGGAGCATCGGACTCATCCAATGTCTGGGTGAATGGCTTCTTCCAGCTCAGGTTTTCGCGCGCCAGGCGAGCCCAAAACCCTTCAAAGTCCTTCTCGGCTTCGGTGCACAGCGCCTGGTAAGCCGGCATACCCGAAATACGCGCGGCCTTTACGGTGGCCGGTGTCGGCGGAAAGATGCGATTTTCAACCAGGGTGGATTCGATCGCGGATGAAGGGGCGCTCATTGGTTTTGTCTCCTGTTTGTCACTGAATGCGTGGTACTGTCTTCTGCCGCACTTACAAGCCACTGACTGGCTTGAACCTTACAACTTCTGCAATTCAGGGGGTACCTGCACTCCCCCTACAATGCCGCAAACCCCCAGCTTACGCCATCATGACTGAACCCACCCAATCCCCCACTCCCGCCAAAATTTCGCCCCTGCGCCCCTTGCCCAACCTGATTTTTGCCAGCCGCTGGCTGCAATTGCCGCTGTACCTCGGGTTGATCGCCGCGCAGGCCGTGTACGTGCTGCACTTTCTGGTGGAGTTGTGGCACCTGATTGAAGCCGCCTTCGGCAGCCAGACCGCACTGCAGTCGCTGATCACCAGCATCGGCTACAAGACCTCCACGCCCATCGTGTCGCTCAACGAGACGGTCATCATGCTGGTGGTGCTGGCGCTGATCGACGTGGTCATGATCTCGAATCTGTTGATCATGGTGATCGTGGGCGGCTACGAAACCTTCGTGAGCCGCATGAACCTCGAAGGCCACCGCGACCAGCCCGAATGGCTGAGCCACGTGAACGCCTCAGTATTGAAAGTGAAGCTCGCAACGGCCATCATCGGCATCAGCTCCATCCACTTGCTGAAGACCTTCATTAATGCCGACAATTACACCGACAGGGTCCTGATTGCGCAAACGGTGATCCACATCACCTTCCTGTTGTCGGCGATTGCGATCGCCTACACCGACAAGATCATGTCCGCGATCGCCGCACAAAAGCATTGACCGCGTCACGCCGGGCGGTCCTAGCCCGGCGCCTTTTCGGCAGCGCTTGTGCGCAGCAGCATCAGCGCACCCAGCACCCCTGACAACAACGAACCGCACAGCACACCCAGCTTCAGTTGCGTCTCGTATGCCGCATCCTGGCCGGCGAATGCGAGCGCACCGATGAAAAGGCTCATGGTGAAGCCCACGCCGCACAGCAGGCAGACTCCGAAAAACTGGCTCCAGCCGGCCCCTGCAGGCAAGCGGGCACCGGCAAAGCGGATCAACAGCCAGGAAGCGCCAAACACGCCGACAGCCTTGCCCACCAGCAGGCCTGCGGCGATGCCCAGGGGCACGCTTTGAAGGAGCGTTCCTGGCGTCACACCCTGAAGCGACACCCCTGCGTTGGCGAAGGCAAACATGGGCAACACAGCAAAAGCCACCCAGGGGTGCAGCGTATGTTCAGCTGTTTTAAGCGGCGAACCGTCTTTGCCGTCTGAAAGGGGAATCGCCAGCGCAGTAATGACGCCCGCCAGCGTTGCATGAATGCCGGACTTGTAAACAAAGAGCCAGATCACCAGGCCCACTGCCACGTAGGGCCCTATGGCCATCACCTTCGCCCGGTTAAAGGCCAGCAAGAGCAACCCACCGATCCCGGCGGCCAACAACGCCATCACCGACAAACCCTCGGTGTAGAAAAACGCAATGATCAGGATGGCACCCAGGTCATCAATGATGGCGACAGCGGTCAAAAACACCTTGAGCGATGCCGGCACGCGGCTACCCAGCAACACCAGAATGCCCAGCGCAAAGGCGATGTCGGTGGCAGCCGGAATCGCCCAGCCGCGCATCGCGACCGGGTCGCCAGCATTGATCGCCATGTAGATGAGCGCCGGCGCCACCATACCGCCCAACGCGGCACCTGCCGGCAACAGCGCCTGAGCAGGTGAGGCCAACTCGCCCTCAATCAGCTCGCGCTTGATCTCCAGGCCCACCAGAAAGAAAAACACCGCCATCCACAGGTCATTGACCCAGTGTAATAACGACTTGGAGAGCACCAGCAGATCACCACCTACCCGCAGTTCGCCTGGCAGTTGCACAAACCGGTTGTAAACCTCACTCCATGGCGAGTTGCTC
Source organism: Polaromonas sp. P1_F8 (assembly GCF_056405635.1). Taxonomy (NCBI): domain Bacteria; kingdom Pseudomonadati; phylum Pseudomonadota; class Betaproteobacteria; order Burkholderiales; family Comamonadaceae; genus Polaromonas; species Polaromonas sp. P1_F8. The sequence continues at coordinate 985,193 of NZ_JBFUBS010000001.1, forward strand.
AGCAGCAGCGCAGCCACAGCGGCCAGCGCCAGCACCACGCCCGAAAGCGATTGCGAATTGATGAACTGGTTGAGGGTACGGTGGACAAGCTTCAGCATGCCCTATTGTCCCAGACCCGCAGGATGGCGGCCCATCGCGCCGCAGGCTCCGGGCCGCAATGCTGCTCTCTATTGCGCGGACTGCGGAAGAGGACCGAAGCTGGGAGCCTTGTCGGAAGCAGCCGCAGGCAGCACGGCCTTTTCCATCTCGGCACGCCGCATCGGGCGCAGCACATACCAGGCCATCAGCGCCGCAATCGCATTCATGACGCTGCCAACAATAAAGACAGCGTGCCAGTTGCCGGTCATCGCAGTGAGCACACTGGACAGTGGAACCAGCAGCGACGCCGTACCCTTGGCGGTGTACAGCAGGCCGGCGTTGGATGCGGCGTACTTGGAGCCAAAGGTATCGGCGCAGGTTGAGGGAAAGAGGCTGTAGATTTCGCCCCAGGCGAAGAACACCATGCCCGTCAGTACCACGAAGGCAACCGGGTTGTGGCCAAACTGATAGAGCGCCAGGATGCCCACCGACTCGATGCCAAAGGCGATCAGCATCGTTTTTTCACGGCCGATCTGGTCCGACACCCAACCAAAGAACGGACGGGTGAGCCCGTTAAGCACGCGGTCAATGGCCAGGGCAAATGTGAGCGCCGGCAGCGCCAGACCCATGATGCTGACGGGCACGTCGCCGACGTTGAAATCCTTGGCGATAGGTCCGAGCTGGGCCGTAGCCATCAGCCCGCCGGCCGCCACCATCACGAACATGACGTACATCACCCAGAACACCGGTGAACGCAGGACTTCGGACGGTGTGTAGTCGCGCCGGCTCTGCTGCACATTGATCGTGGAGATCGAGCCGCTCTTGGCCAGGTTCGCCGGTGCCCGCGTCAACAGGAACGACACGACAAATACGATCACGCCCTGAATGATCCCGAAGTACAGGAAGGCAGACTGGTAGCCGCTGCCCTTGATCATGGCCGAGATCGGAAGAATAGTGAGCGCGGAGCCCGCGCCAAAACCTGCAGCCGTGAGACCCGCAGCCAGGCCTCGGCGATCCGGAAACCACTTCAAGGCATTGCCGACACAGGTACCGTACACCGCACCCGCGCCAACGCCACTGATCGCAGCAGCGATGTAGAGCAGCATCAGTGAATCGGCAAAGGAATTGATCACCCAGCCCACGCCGCAAAGAATGCCACCGACCATGACCACCGGACGTGGCCCGAAACGGTCGACGAGATAGCCTTCAATCGGCACGAGCCAGGTTTCGGTCAACACAAAAATCGTGAAGGCCACCTGAATGGCGGCCTTGCTCCAGCCGTGCTTGTCGGCAATCGGATTCACAAAAAGGGTCCAGCCATATTGCAGGTTGGCAATCATCGCCATGCAAACGATGCCCAAGAGAAGCTGTATCCAGCGATGGGCGGTGGATGGCGCACGGGTTGCCGTAGTGGCGTATGTCATTGATGTCTCCTGTCGCTTTTATGCCGTGGAAATTGCAATTGCAATCGTTGATGCTGTTGTTGTGAGCGGATTGTGAGAGCGGACATTTATGAGCCCATTGACCGCGATCAAGTTTGAAAAAAACTTTACACATCGCTCAAAAAAACGAAAGCGAGTTGAAAGAATCGTGCAATCCCAAACCCCGGCCACTGCGATGGATTTGATTTACAGAATGGGGAGTGCGCGTGTTAGCGGCGCTGAGCCTGAGCGCGCAATGCAGAATCAGCAAGTGTCCGGCATTGCACCGGCGGCACTGAAAAGAAAACAAGAGAAAAAGAGCAACCGCGTGGTGCGGTCTACTGCCGGCGGCGCAAACCGCCCGGCAGCAATCAAATTAGCGGGCCCGCAGCGCGCTGATAAAAATAGACAGCGGCGTAGCAGCAATCAACTCACGCAGCACAAGGCGTACGCGCGCAATGGCGGCGGGCCGGGCAATCCTCAAATACAAGGCGAAGGCGGTCATGAATTTCCTTTGTGGCGTGAACATTCACGGGTGCAATCTTAGGGTAAACCCTTGAATCCTTCAACCCACCAGCTCCCCCCCAAACCGGGTGTGGTCAGCGTCAGCCCACCATTTTTTCAGGCCGCACCCAGGCATCAAACTGCTCGGCCGTGACATGACCGGAAGCCAGTGCCGCATCGCGCAGGCTGCTGCCTTCCTTGTGGGCCTTCTTCGCGATGAAGGCGGCCTTGTCATAGCCGATGTGCGTGTTCAGCGCCGTCACCAGCATCAGCGAGCGGTCAACCAGTTCGGCGATGCGTTCGCGATTCGGCTCGATGCCCACGGCGCAATGGTCGTTAAAGCTCACCATGCCATCGGCCAGCAGGCGCACGCTTTGCAAAAAGTTGTGCACCACCATGGGCCGGAACACATTGAGCTCGAAGTTACCCGAGGCACCGCCGAAGTTGATGGCCACATCGTTGCCGAACACCTGCGCCGCCAGCATGGTGACGGCTTCGCTCTGCGTCGGGTTGACCTTGCCCGGCATGATGGACGAGCCAGGCTCGTTTTCGGGAATGCTGAGTTCGCCGATGCCGCTGCGCGGGCCGCTGGCCAGCCAGCGCACGTCGTTGGCGATTTTCATCATGCTGGCGGCCAATGTCTTGAGGGCGCCGTGCGCATGCACCAGGCCGTCGACCGAGGCCAGCGCCTCGAACTTGTTGGGTGCGGTCACAAAAGGCAGGCCCGTGAGCGTGGCCAATTCGGCCGCCACTTGCTCCGCATACCCCTTCGGTGCATTGAGCCCCGTACCAACGGCGGTGCCGCCGAGTGCAAGCTCATACAAATGCGGGAAGGCCGCGCGGACATGCTTTTCACCATGGTCCAGTTGCGCGACATAACCCGAGAACTCCTGGCCCAGGGTGAGTGGTGTCGCATCCTGCAGATGGGTACGTCCAATCTTCACGATGCTGTCGAAGTCTTTGGCTTTTTGCGCCAGCGTCGCGCGCAACTTCGCAATCGCTGGCAGGAGCTTGTGGGTCATGGCCTCCACAGCCGCCACATGCATGGCGGTAGGAAACACATCATTGGACGACTGGCTGCGGTTGACATCGTCATTGGGATGCACCAGGCGGCCCTCGCCGCGCTCACCGCCCAGAATTTCGCTGGCGCGATTGGCCAGCACTTCGTTGACATTCATATTGGTCTGCGTGCCGGAGCCCGTCTGCCATACCACCAGGGGGAATTCGTCCGCATGCCCGCCCGCGATCACCTCGTCGGCTGCGGCCACGATGGCTTTGGTTTTTTTCTCGTCCTGAAGGCCCAACGCTTGGTTGACCCTGGCCGATGAGCGCTTGACCTGCGCCAGCGCCTTGATGATTTCGCGTGGCTGCTGCTCGCCCGAGATGTCGAAATTCTGCAGCGAGCGCTGCGTCTGCGCACCCCAGAGTTTGTCGGCCGGCACCTCGATAGGGCCAAAGGTATCGCGCTCCGTGCGCGTGCTGCTTGTCGTCATGGAAATATCCTGCGCGTCAAAAAAGATGGTTAAGAGTCCTAGTATGACCGCAGACGAGAAAGATTCTCATCTGAAGGGTTTTGGATCCTCTCGCCCGACATGCCCGAGTCGCCCGCCCAAGGGCGGATAATTGCGGGGTTTGCCCGAAATTTCCCCGAAACGCCCTCATAACGACGACCCACCATGACCACGATCAAGCAAGCCGACCTCATCGAATCCGTAGCCGCTGCCCTGCAGTACATCAGCTACTACCACCCCACCGACTACATCGCGCACCTGGCTCGCGCCTATGAGCGCGAGCAAAGCCCGGCCGCCAGGGACGCGATTGCACAGATCCTCACCAACAGCAAGATGAGCGCGACGGGCCAGCGCCCCATCTGCCAGGACACCGGCATCGTCAACGTGTTCCTTAAAGTCGGCATGGACGTGCGCTGGGAAGGCTTCACCGGCAGCATTGACGACGCTATCAACGAAGGCGTGCGCCGCGGCTACAACCACCCTGACAACACCTTGCGCGCCTCCGTGGTGGCTGACCCGCAGTTCGACCGCAAGAACACCAAAGACAACACACCGGCCGTGATCTTCACCGAGCTGGTGCCCGGCAACAAGATTGACGTCACCGTGGCGGCCAAAGGCGGCGGTAGTGAAAACAAAAGCAAGATGGTCATGCTCAACCCCGGCGACTCGGTGGTCGACTGGGTGCTCAAAACCGTGCCCACCATGGGCGCCGGCTGGTGCCCGCCCGGCATGTTGGGCATCGGCATTGGCGGCACCGCCGAAAAAGCCGTGCTGATGGCCAAGGAAAGCCTGATGGACGACCTGGACATGTACGAGCTCCAAGCCAAATCGTCTTCTGGCGCCAAAATGACCAAGACCGAAGAGCTGCGACTTGAACTGTTTGAGAAGGTCAACGCGCTGGGCATAGGCGCGCAAGGCCTGGGCGGCCTCACCACCGTGCTCGACATCAAGATCAAGATGTACCCGACGCACGCCGCCAGCAAGCCTGTCGCGATGATCCCCAACTGCGCCGCCACGCGCCACGCGCACTTCGTGATGGACGGCAGCGGCCCGGTCTACCTGGACCCGCCTTCGCTGGATCTCTGGCCCAACGTGAACTGGACGCCCGACTACAAGAAGAGCAAAAAAGTCGATCTCAATACGCTCACGAAGGAAGAAGTTGCCAGCTGGAAGCCCGGCCAGACCTTGCTGCTCAACGGCAAGATGCTGACCGGCCGCGACGCCGCGCACAAGCGCATTCAAGACATGCTGGGCAAGGGCGAAAAGCTGCCGGTGGATTTCACCAACCGCGTCATCTACTACGTCGGCCCGGTCGATCCAGTGCGCGATGAAGCCGTAGGACCTGCCGGCCCGACCACTGCCACCCGCATGGACGGCTTTACTGAAATGATGCTGGCCGAGACCGGTTTGATTTCAATGATCGGCAAGTCCGAGCGCGGCCCGGTCGCCATCGAAGCCATCAAGAAGCACAAGAGCGCCTACCTGATGGCCGTCGGCGGTGCGGCCTACCTGGTCAGCAAGGCCATCAAGACCGCCAAGGTGGTGGGCTTTGCCGATCTGGGCATGGAAGCGATCTATGAATTCGACGTGGTTGACATGCCGGTGACCGTGGCGGTGGATGCGGGCGGCACCAGCGCGCACATCACCGGCCCGGCCGAGTGGCAAAAGAAAATCGCCACCGGCGAGTTCAAAAACATTCCCGTCGCAGCCGCGTGAGCGAAGGCCATGCCGGCGCCGACCGGCCGGTCGGCGTGTTCGACAGCGGCGTGGGTGGCCTTAGCGTCTTCAAGGCATTGCGGGCCGAATTGCCCGCGGAGTCCTTCGTCTACCTGGCCGACGCGGGCTTCGCGCCTTATGGCGAGCGCGGCGACGCTTTTGTCATTGAGCGCACACGCGCCGTCGTGCGCAAATTGCGCGAAGAGCATGCGATCAAGGCACTGGTGATCGCGTGCAATACCGCGACGGCGGCCGCCGTTCACCTCGTACGAACCGAGCACCCGGACTTGCCGCTGGTCGGCGTCGAGCCGGCACTCAAGCCGGCCGTCGCGTTGAGCAGGACAGGCCGCATCGGCGTCATGGCGACGCGCGGCACGGTGGCAAGCGCCAAGCTGCGCGCCCTGCACGATTCGCTGAAAGGCCAGGCCGAGTTCATCCTGCAGCCGTGCGACGGGCTGGCCGATGCGATCCAGAACCATGATGTTGCGCAGATCAGTGCTTTATGCCGTGGATACACGCAAGCGATCGGGCCCTTCGGCGGCCAAGCCGGGCAGGTCGATACCCTGGTGCTGGGCTGCACGCATTACGCCTTCGCGTGGGACACACTGCAGAAAATGGTGGGCACCGACGTCCGCCTGATCGAGACCGGCGAGCCGGTCGCGCGGCAGACCCGCCGTTTGCTCGAAGCCGCCGGGCAGCTGCGGCAAGGCGACGCACCCGGCCATATCACTTTGCTGACAACGGGTCAGCAGGAGTCGCTGAACGCAGCCGCGCGACGCTGGCTGGGCCTGCAGCTATAGCACCGCAGCGCCGGCCGGACTCGCCGGCGCTGGTACGCATCGACTCGGTGATGAGCCGAATCCGTTGAAGCAACTGAAGTTATTGCGGCTTCAGTCCCACGTTACGCGCCAGGGTGCGCCAGCGCTCCGACTCCGCCCGAAGGAATCCACGCAACTGGTCGCGCGAAGTACCTTTCATTTCCACGCCCAAAGCGGACATACGTTCCACCACCTTGAAATCCGACATCGCACTCAGGAGTTCGAGGCGAAGCCGCTCGGTGACTTCAAGCGGCGTGGTCGCTGGCGCAACAAGCGCCCACCACTGCGCAACATCCATGTTCTTCAAGCCGAGCTCAGTCATCGTCGGCAAGGAGCGCAGGATGGGAACGTCCGAACGCTTGCGACCCGTCACTGCGAGCGCCTTGACCTTTCCGGAGGCCATCAGGCTGGAGCCGGTCGCCAGCGTGGCGAAGTAAGAAGACACCTGGCCGGCAGCCAGGTCCACCATCGCCGGCGCGCCGCCGCGGTAAGGCACCATGTTGAACTTGATTTTGGTCTCCTGGGAAAACAGCTCGCCCACCAGGTGGCTGATAGACCCTGTGCCGCTGTTCGCCATGGCAGGAGGCCCGCCCTTGGCGGTCGAAGAAGCTTTCAGGAAAGTCTTGAAGTCGCTGTTTTCGGGGCCCATGCCGGTAAACAGCACCATGGGCGATGTACCCACCAGCGTGATCGGCGTGAAGTCGCGCAGCATGTCGTAAGGCAGGTTGGCAACAACTGCGGGCGCGTACACGTGCGACAACTCCACGATCGCCAGCGTATAGCCATCGGGTGCCGACTTGGCGGCCTGGTCAATCCCCACGTGGCCCGCGCCACCCGGCTTGTTGTCGACGATCACGGGTTGCTTCAGCCCTTCGCTCAGCCGCTGTGCGAGCACGCGGGTAATGGCATCGGTGCTACCGCCCGTTGCCCAGGGAACGATGATCTTGATGGGCTTGTCGGGGTAGGCAGCCCATGCGGGCGCAGCGCCAAGCGCCAGGGTGGCTGCGGAACCAGCAAGCAGCGTGCGCCGCTTGATGGGGAATGTTGAAACTGACATGAACTCTCCTTGCATTGATCGGATACGCGAGACAACCCCACCTCCTCGTGGGCATCGTCAGCGTCCGGCGAGCGTACACCGCAGATGACGCCTGCACCGTGTTACCACGCAGATACAGGCGCTACTTGTGGCTCGCGTCCAACGTTTTTCGCGCGTTTATTTTTTGTGATCTCGCGACACCGAAAATTCACACGCGATTATTTTTAGCAAAGTAATCAAAAAGTCTGCAGTGCATCGTGGATGCGTTTTTCCGCCGGAATTCTGGCCGTTTATTTTTCCCGACGCTGCTTAAATTTCCCGATCAGCACGCGCGGCAGGGATAGCCGGGTCCGCCGCGCTGCGAATCAAACCGAGGTTGGATTTCAGCATCTCGAACACCTTGCGTGTCACCGGGTTAATGACATTCTTTCGAACGAACAGGTAGTAATCAAGCTCAGGCAAGCGCGGCAGTCCATCGTTTTCGCCCAGCACGCGCAGGTCGCTGCCCGCCATCTCGATGCCGCGCGCAGTCACGCCCAAACCCGCACGCAGTGCAGCCTTGATGCCGATCAGGCTGGAAGCGGTATAGCTCGGCGACCAGGGAATTCCGGCAGCGTCCAGCGCCTCGCGTGCCAGCCTGTGAAATACGCTGGGGCCCTCCACCAGGATCAGCGGCACCGGCTTGGCGCGGTCATGTACGTAGCTGGCTGAGCACAACCACACCGTGGGTGAGGTACGCAGCACCACGCCGTCGAGTGCCGGGTCGTTGCGGTTGGAGATAGTCATGTCGATCTCGCCGCGCTTGAGGGATTCCATCAGGAAAGGGCTGCGCCCCACATGGATGTCGAGCTGCAGCAGCGGCGAAGCACGCGCCACCTGTGCCAGCAGCGTCGGCAGCATGGTGTCGGCCACGTCGTGCGGCGCGCCTATGCGCAGTACACCCTCCAGGTTGCCTTGCTGCAGGCTGCGCAAGGCGTCGTCATTGATGGCCAGCAGGTGGCGCGCATAACCGAGCAGCTTTAACCCATGCGGCGTCAGGCGCTTCTGGCGCCCATGCTTTTCAAACAGCGGGTGGCCGATCTGGTCTTCCAGCCGCTGCATTTGCTGCGTCACCGCCGACTGTGTTTTGCCCAGCTGCACGGCGGCGCTGGCAAAGCTGTCCTGCTCGTCGATGGCCACCAGCGCTCGCAGCAATTCCAGATCAAGGGTTTTCATTTCCAGGCGTTTTGCAAATATCTACTTATTACAAATGCTAATGTATTTATCTCTATTTCTGAGTTGTTTCAGAAATACGAGTTGACTATATTAGGCCAAGTAAACCCAAAACCTCACTCAGGAAGATGCCCCATGACCGCAGCAGCCGAGCGCAACCAGGTAGTTGGCGCCGCCATTCAAAACATTAAGATTATTGTTGGGAGCGGCGAAGCAAATCGCCAGTCGCTGGCCAAAGTGCTCGCGGTCCTGAACCAGCTGGCCGGCCAGAAGGAGCTGTGGAACGCTACGGATTTCGCTGCGCCCGAAAGCCCCGAACTGCAGGCGCGCTACCTGATCGCTGAAGACGCCGACCAGAGCTTCGCGCTTTACCTCAACGTGATGCGTCCCGGCAAACGCATCGTGCCGCACAACCATACGACCTGGGCCTGCATCAGTGCCGTGGAAGGCTCCGAGATCAACCGCGTGTACGAACGCCAGGACGATGGCTCAGTGCCGGGCAAGGCGCAGCTCAAAGAGGTCAACTCCGTCGTGGTCGAGCCCGGCACGGGCATCGCCCTGATGCCCGAAGACATCCACTCGGTGGAGATTCCGGCCGGCCAGGTGATACGCCACTTGCACATGTATGGCCGCGCGCTTGAAACGCTGAACACGCGCACCGGCTACGACCTGGAAAAAGGTACGTACGAAACCATGGGCATCGGCGTGCAGACGCGCCGCTGAACACCAGCGCGCCTCTACCCCCTTCCCTGAATTTTCCGAACCTACACGCCCCTATCCCATGACACGTTTTGTAGACGCGGCCACGCTGAAAGCCTGGCTGCACGACGGCGCGGAAATCGCCCTGTTTGATGTGCGCGAGCACGGCCAGTACGGCCAGTCGCATTTGTTTTACGGCATCCCCCTGCCCTACAGCCGGCTTGAGCTGGACGCACCGCGCCTGGCGCCGCGCCGCAGTGTGCGGCTGGTGGTGTATGACGACGACGGCAGCGGCGCAGCGCCTTTGGCCGCGCGCCGCTTCAGTGCACTCGGCTACAGCGATGTGCAGGTGCTGCAGGGCGGCACAGCCGGCTGGCAAGTCGCTGGCTTCCCGTTGTTTGCCGGCGTCAACGTGCCGTCCAAAACTTTCGGCGAACTGGCCGAGCAGGTCTATCACACGCCCCGCGTCAGTGCGACTGAACTTGCAGCCATGCTGGAGCGGCAAGACGACGTGGTGGTGCTCGACGGTCGGCCGTTTTCGGAGTTCCGCAAGATGAACATCCCGACGGCGATCAGTTGCCCGAACGGCGAGCTGGCCCTGCGCATCCGCGACCTGGTCCCCAGCGAAAGCACGCACATCGTGATCAACTGCGCAGGCCGCACGCGCAGTATCATCGGCGCGCAAACGCTGATCAACCTCGGCTTGCGCAACCCCGTATCGGCGCTGGAAAACGGTACCCAGGGCTGGTACCTGGCAGACTTCAAACTCGAGCACGGCGGCACGCGCCGCTACAAGGACTCGGCCCAGCCCACAGAGCCCGCCGGCATGCGCGCGGCAGCCCAGGCGCTGGCAAAGCGTTTCGATGTACCTGTCGTCAACGCACAGACTGTACGCGGCTGGGCCGGCGACGCGCAGCGCACGCTCTTTTTGTGCGATGTCCGCAGCCCCGAAGAATTTGCACGCGGCAGCCTGCCGGGCGCGCAGCACACGCCGGGCGGCCAGCTGATCCAGGCCACCGACCAGTATGTGGGCGTGCGCCAGGCCCGGCTGGTGCTGTTTGATACGGACGGCATACGCGCCCTGACGGTCGCCAGCTGGCTGCGCCAGCTGGGCCACGACGCCAGCGTGCTGGACCAGGGCCTGGCCAGTGGCCTGGCGCTGCCCGCCCCGGCGCCCGTGGCCCTGCCCGCGCTGCCTGCCACCACCGCGCACGCCCTGTCGGCCGGGCTGGCCGATGGCACCGTGGTCGCCATCGACCTGCGTCCCAGCATGCAGTTTCGCCAAAACCATATCGCGGGTACACGCTGGTCCATACGGCCGCGCCTGGCACAGGCTCTGGCCGGTGAACACCGCCCGGTGGTGCTGGTTGCCGACGAGCCCGCTGCGGCCGCCTGCGCGGCCGTTGACCTCCAGGCATTGGGACTGAAGGCCAGCCTGCTCGAAGGCGGCCTCGATGCCTGGCGCGCCGCCGGCTTTGCGCTGCAGGCCACTGACAACATGCCGGCCGACAGCGACTGCATCGACTACCTTTTCTTCGTGCATGACCGGCACGACGGCAACAAGGAAGCAGCCCGCCAGTACCTGGCCTGGGAAGTGAACCTGATCGGGCAGCTCGACGCACTGGAACTGAAGGCCTTCCAGTTGCCCGATGCCGCGGCCACCCACCCCGCGTAATACCGATTTGGCCCCGCGCCGCCTCATTTTTTAATTCATCTTTTGCCCCAATTCATTCAGGAGCCCCCATGCTTGCCAAACTGAAATTGACCGCAGCCTCGCTGTGCTGCGCCCTCCTCTCCGTACACGGCGCCGCGTCAGCCCAACCCATGCCGCAGGTCGGCGGCTTCCCGAACCAGGCCATCAAGTTTGTGTCGCCTTTCCCGGCCGGCGGCGGCAATGACGCCACCACGCGCTTCGTGACGAGCCGCCTGTCCGACATCACCGGCCAGAGCGCCATCGTCGACAACCGCGGCGGCGCCGGCGGCAACATCGGCGCCAAGGCCGTGGCCGACGCCAAGCCAGACGGCTACACAGTGCTCACGGGCCAGGTCTCACTGATGGCCGTCAACCCCTCGCTGTATGCCTCGCCGGGGTTCGATCCGCTGAAGAACTTCCTGCCCATCACCCAGATCAACGCCGCACCGCTAGTGCTGGTAGTGGCCAGCAACTCACCCCTGAAAAGCTTTGCCGACCTCGCCGCGCAGACCAAAGCCCCCGGCGGGCGAGTCACCTATGCCACGCCCGGCAATGGCACACTCTCGCACCTCGTCGGCGTGGTTCTGGAAAAAGACAGCGCCATCAGCATGACCCATGTGCCCTACAAGGGCGCAGCCCCGGCCATCACCGACCTGCTGGGCGGCCAGGTGGACGTGCTCATCACCTCCACCGCCTCGGTGTCCAGCTTCATCCAGAACGGCAAGATGCGCGCCCTGGCCGTCACCAGCCCGCGCCGCATCGGCGTGTTCACCAAGGTGCCGACGCTGGAAGAGCTGGGCTACAAGAACACGACCTTTGAAGACTGGTACGGTTTCTTCGCACCGGCTGGCACGCCGCCCGAACGCGTGGCTTACCTGCATGACAGCATCGTGCGCTCGCTCAAGTCGCCGGAAGTCAGCAAGCTGATCACCGATGGCGGCAGCGAAGTGGTGGGGAACACACCGGCAGCTTTTGCCACGCAGCTCAAGGCAGACATCGCCCGCTGGTCGCGCGTCGTCAAGCTCTCGGGCGCCAAGCTAGACTGATCCCGGATTCATCAAACCGCCCCGACATGAGCAAAAAAACACCACCGGCCACCGCACCCAGTGCGTCACCTCTGACCCGCCTGGTCCACGCCGGCAAGCAGCCTGCCTATGACGGCGGCCGGCCGGTCAACCCGGCCGTGGTGCGCGCCAGCACCGTGCTGTTTGACAACACAGCGCACCAGCGCGAGATGCGCCTGCGCCGCGGCGAGGAGCGCGTGTTCACCTACGGGGCGCGCGGCAACCCGACCAACTACGCGCTGGAAGACATGGTCAGCGAGCTTGAAGGCGCGTACCGTACGCGTCTCTTCCCTACAGGCCTGGCCGCCATCGCGATGACGCTGCTGTCCTACCTCAAGCCCGGCGACCACCTGCTGATGTCGGACAGCGTCTACGAACCGGCGCGCAAGCTGGTGGAATCCTTCCTCACGCCCTACAACATCCGCTGCACCTTCTTCGCAGCCGACGGCAGTGACGTGGAAGAAAAAATCGAGGCCGGCACGTGCATGATTTATGCCGAATGCCCGGGTTCGCTGGTGTATGAAATGTGCGACCTGCCGCGCCTGGCCGGCATTGCCCGTGCGCGGGGTCTGCTGCTGGTGGCCGACAACACCTGGGGCTCAGGCTACCAATACCGGCCGCTGGCGCTGGGCGCCGACGTGTCCATCATGGCGGCCACCAAATACCTGTCGGGCCACTCCGACGTGATGATGGGCACCGTAGCCACCACGCAAGCCGCCTGGCAGGCGCTGAACGAACGCAGCGATGCCTTCGGCATGACGGTAAGCCCCGACGATGCCTACCTGGTGCTGCGCGGCACACGCAGCATGGCCGCGCGCCTGGCCCTGCACGAAAGCGGCGCCCTGAAGGTAGCGGCCTGGCTGCAAACGCGCAGCGAAGTGGTGACCGTGTTCTGCCCGGCCCTGCCCGACCATCCAGGCCACGCCATCTGGCAACGCGACTGCAAAGGCACCAATGGCCTGCTGTCCTTCGAGCTTCAGCCCACCTTCGACCAGGCTGCCGCCGAGCGGCTGATCGACGGCCTGCGGCTGTTTGGCCTGGGCGCTTCATGGGGCGGCTATGAAAGCCTGGTTACGCTGACCAACATGCGCGGCGCCCGCAGCGTGACCGACTGGTCGGGCCACGGCCAGATCGTGCGCCTGCACATCGGGCTGGAAGACCCGGCCGACCTGGTGAGCGACTTGCAGCAGGGGTTTGACGCATTGGCTGCCTGAGGGTTTTACCTCCTGCCTTTGCTTCTCTCCTAGCTCTTACCCCTAGCCTCTTTCTCCTTCACTCATTCACTTCCTTTTCATCCGCCTTTTCGCGGCGGATTTCTCCTGCCCTTTTTCTTCAGGTTTGCATCACCATGCCCAGCCACGCACACCTTTGGCTTCAACACACCCGCAATCTCTGGCCCGGCATTGCCTCGCCGCTTCTCATCATGCTGGGCGCCAGTTTCCTGTCCGAGCATTACGGCGGCCCGCAGCTGCTGTACGCGCTGCTGTTCGGGCTGGCGTTTCATTTCCTGTACCAGGATGCGCGTTGCCGACCCGGCATCGAGTTCTGTGCCAAAACCCTGCTGCGCATCGGTGTGGCCTTGCTGGGCGCGCGCATCACGCTAGCGCAAATCGGCCAGCTCGGCATCGGCCCGCTGGCCACCGCCCTGCTGGGGGTTGCCAGCACCATTGCGCTGGGCGCCTGGCTGGCGCGGCGCCTGGGCCTTGCCACCGACTTCGGCCTGCTCTGCGGTGCAGCCGTGTCCATCTGCGGCGCGTCGGCGGCACTGGCGGTTGCGGCCGTCATGCCGAAAACCGAGGAGAACGAGCGCCACACGCTGCTCACCGTGGTCGGCGTAACAGGCTTGTCGACGCTGGCAATGGTGGTCTACCCCTTGCTGGTCAAGGTGCTGGGCCTGGACGAAACCAGCGCCGGCATCTTTCTGGGCGGCACGATCCACGACGTGGCGCAAGTGGTGGGTGCTGGCCTGATGATTTCCCATGATGCCGGCGATGTGGCGGTGATCGTCAAGCTTTTCCGTGTCACGCTGCTGGTGCCGGTGGTAGCGGTGCTCGCGTATTACTGGCGGCGCCAGATCAGCACACCAGGCAATGCCGGCCGGCGCACCCCTTTGCTGCCTTTTTTTCTGGTGGGGTTCATGGCGCTGGTACTGCTGAATAGCGTGGGCGTTGTCACTCAGCAGCTCACAAACGCGCTGGGCCATGTCTCCCGGGTCTGCCTGGTGATCGCTATTTCAGCGCTGGGCATTAAAACCTCGTTCGAGGAACTGGTGCGGCTAGGCTGGCGGCCCATGGCGTTGATGCTGGTAGAAACCGTGTGGCTCGCCGCGGTGTTCGCCGCGTACCTCTGCGTTCTTCGGGCCTGAACCAGATCGCTATTGTTTTAATAGCTGCTCGCGCCCGCCCTTATTAGGCTGCAGCCATAAAACCCCTCAAGCCAGCAGGCAAGCCGCTTCAGTCTGGTCGTCCAGGCGGCGAAGCTCGGGCACCTCTTCGGCACAACGCGCAATGGCCTGCGGGCAGCGCGTTCGGAATACACACCCCGAGGGCGGGGACATGGGCGACGGCAGGTCGCCTTGCAGCAACTGAATCACCTTCTTTCGCTCCAGCGCAGGATCGGGAATCGGGATCGCCGACAGCAATGCCTGCGTGTAGGGGTGGCGCGGCGCGGCATACAGCGCCTTCTTTTTTGCCACTTCCATTTCATGCCCCAGGTACATCACCAGGATGCGGTCGCTGATGTGTTTGACGACCGCCAGGTCATGCGCGATGAAGATCAGCGCCAGGCCCATGGACTTTTGCAGGGCCTTGAGCAGGTTGATGATCTGCGCCTGGATCGAGACATCCAGGGCCGACACCGGCTCGTCGCAGATGATGAGCTTGGGCTCCAGGATCAGCGCCCGGGCGATGCCGATGCGCTGGCACTGGCCGCCTGAAAATTCATGCGGGTAGCGGTTGATCTGCTGCGGCATCAGGCCGACGCGGCTCATTATGGTTTTAACGCGCTGCATCACTTCGGCCTCGGGCATGCGCGGCCGATGCGTGCGCAAAGGTTCGGCAATGATCTGCGCGATGGTCATGCGCGGGTCCAGCGAAGCCAGCGGGTCCTGGAAGATCATCTGGATGTCTGACCTGACGCCCAGCCAGGCCCGGGGGGAGGCGCCGGTCATTTCCTGCCCCATCCACACAATGTTGCCGGCGGTGGCAGGAATCAGGTTCAGCACCGCACGCGCCAAGGTGGATTTTCCGCAGCCCGACTCACCCACCACGCCCAGCGTTTCGCCCGCATGGATGTCGAAGGAAATGCCGTCCACGGCTTTCAGGATTCGCGCCGGCGACCAGGGCCAGGCGCCACTTTTGATCCTGAAGTGCACCTTCAGGTCGCGCACCGACAAAATAGGTTGAGAGGCATCACGCATGGACGGCTCCCCTGGCCGCAAGTTCAGACACAGCCTCGCTTGATTTGTGACAGGCCCTCAGCACCGCCGGGTTGTGCGAGGCCGGCAGCAGCGCGGGCATCACGTCACGGCACTGCTCACTGGCCAGCACGCAACGCTCGCTGAACGGGCAGCCCTTGGGAAGCCGCGCCATGTTGGGCGGTGCACCGGGGATGGCCACAAGCGCTTCGTCGTCCGCGTCCAGGCGCGGTATGGCGCCCAGCAGGCCCACGGTATACGGATGGGACGCACCATAAAAAATGCTGTCGGCACTGCCCTGCTCCATCACGCGGCCGCCATACAGCACCATCACCTCATCGCACAAGCCAGCCACCACGCCCAGGTCGTGCGTGATCATGACGATCGCCGTGCCGAAGTCACGCTGCAGGTCACGCAGCAAGGCGATGATCTGCGCCTGCACCGTCACGTCCAGCGCCGTGGTGGGCTCGTCGGCGATCAACACTTCGGGCTCGCAGAGCAAGGCCATGGCGATCATCACGCGCTGGCGCATGCCGCCCGAAAACTCGTGCGGGTACATGGTGATGCGGCGAGCGGCTTCCGGGATCTTGACCGCATCGAGCAGTTGCACCGACCTGGCGCGGGCGGACTTCCGGTCCAGGCCCTTGTGGAACTGCAGCACTTCAGTCATCTGCCGCTCCACCGTCAGGTAAGGGTTCAGCGAAGTCATCGGGTCCTGGAAGATCATGGCCACGCGGTTGCCGCGTATCTTGTTGAGCTCGGCCGGCTTCATGGCCAGCAGATCCTGACCCTTGTACAAGGCCTGGCCGGTGGCTTTGCCGTTGCCGGCGAGCAGGCCCATCATGGCCAGCACGCTCTGGCTTTTACCGGAGCCGCTCTCGCCGACGATGCCCAGGGTCTGGCCGCGCTCCAGCGAAAAGTTGATGCCGTTGACGGCGTAGATCAGCCCGTCCTGGGTCTGGAACTGAACCCCGAGGTTATTGACTTCAATCAGGCTCATGGTGCGGCTCAGCGGTCTTTGGGGTCGAGCGCATCGCGCAGGCCGTCCCCGATGTAGTTAAAGCAGTACAGCGTCAGCGAAAGCATGCCCGCCGGAAACAACAGCATCCAGGGCGAGACTTCCATGACGGATGCACCGTCGTGGATCAGGACGCCCCAGCTTGTCATGGGCTCCTGGATGCCCAGCCCCAGGAACGACAGCACGGACTCGACCAGGATCACGGCCGGCACGGTGACCGTGGTATAGATCGCGACGATCCCCAGAAGGTTGGGAACGATGTGCTGGAAGATGATGCGCCGTGTAGGCACGCCCAGCGCGCGGGCCGCTTCAATGAACTCCTTGGAACGCAGCGACAGCGTCTGGCCCCGCACTACGCGTGCCATGTTCATCCAGGAAAACACCGTGATGGTGATCACCACCAGGTAAAAGGCCCGCCCCAATATGGTCACCATCAGGATGGCGATCAGCAGGTAAGGCACGGCGTACATCATGTCGACGACGCGCATCATGAAGGCGTCTACCCTGCCGCCGATGAAGCCGGCTGTCGCACCCCACACAATGCCCAGCGTGACGGCTGACATAGTCGCGAGGAACCCCACCAGCAGCGACACGCGGCCGCCCACCAGGCTGCGCACCAGCAGGTCGCGGCCGGACTCGTCGGTGCCGAAAAAATGGGCATTCTTGAGCGTGGGCGGCAGGCTCATCGCGCCCCAGTCGGCCGCATCGAAGGCATGCGGCAGCAACCAGGGCCCGACGATGCAGCACAGCGTAATGAATGCCAGCAGGTACAGGCTGAACACCGCGGCCTTGTTGCGCATGAAGCGTACGCGCGCATCCGCCCAGGGGCTTCGGCCGTGGATCTCGGCGTCAGCCAGCGTCTGGCCGACAGCCGCGGCGAGCTGGTCTTGCCTGGTTTTTTGTTCAAACAACATGCAGTCCCTGCTCAGTACCGGATCTTCGGGTCGAGCAAGGCGTAGGCCAGGTCCACCAGCAGGTTCAGCGTGACGGCAATCACGGTCACCAGCACAACGAGGCCCAGTACCAGCGTGTAGTCGCGGTTGGCGGCGCCGTTGACGATCAGCTTGCCGATGCCCGGCAGGGAGAACACCGACTCGGTCACGATAGCCGACGTGATCGATGAGATCGCCAGGGGGCCCATGACGGACACCACCGGCAACAATGCGGGCTTGAGGGCGTGGCGCAGGATGACGGTGCGCATGGGCAGGCCCTTGGCGCGCGCGGTGCGGATGAAATTGCTGTGCAGCACCTCAATCAGGCTGCCGCGCATGACGCGCGCGATGGTGGCCACGTTGATGAAAATCAGCAACAGCATGGGCAGGATCATGAAACGCGGGGCGAAATCATTCCAGCCCCCGGCCGGCGCCCACTTGAGCCAGACGGCGAACACCAGAATCAGGACGGGGCCGATCACAAACGAGGGAAACACATGCCCGGCGTTGCCGAGCAGCATCACGAGGTAGTCGACCGCGCTGTTCTGGCGCACGGCGGCCACCGTGCCAAGGAACACACCGAGAAAGAAGGAGATGACGATGGCGCCCCCACCTATCGCCGCGGACACCGGCAGCGCATTGGCCACCAGTTCATTGACAGACCAGTCGGCATAACGAAACGAAGCGCCCAGGTCGCCGTGCAGCAGGCTGTTGAGGTAATACAGGTATTGTTGCCACAGTGGCAGATCGAGGTGGTACTTGGCCTGCAGGTTGGCCAGCACCGCAGCGGACACCTTGCGTTCGTCGTCGAAAGGCCCGCCGGGCGTGCCGTGCAGCAGGAGATAGCAGACGGTGACGACGGCCAGCAAGGTGGGAATCGTCGCCAGGATGCGCCTGAAGGTGTAGGACCACATGGGGAATATCTCCGGGCTAGGTCAATGTGAACGCATGAATGGCTCTGCCGACCACAGCTTAGCCCCGAACGACCTGCGTGGCATCAGAAAATATCGGAGTGCAGCGGAACTTGCGGCGCAAGAAGCAGGCCAAGGACAGGCAGGCGCACGGCGGCGCCCGCCATTCGGACATCAATGCTTGATGATGTACAGGTCCTTGCCGCGGTAGCGGTCCAGCGCGTTGGTGGTCGAATAACCCCCCACATAGGGCTTGACCAGGCGCGGTACGGTGTATTGCAGCAAAGGGATGATGGGATAGTCTTCCATGATCATCTTTGCGGCTTGCGTCAGCAGCACCTTGCGCTTGGCCGGGTCCATAGCCTGGTTGCCTTCATCGATCAGCGCCGAGGCCTTGCGGTTGCAGCTGTTGTGGTAGTTCTGGTCGGAATCGCACTGCACCAGCGTGAGCCAGGTGGTGGCGTCGTTGTAGTCGGCGATCCAGCCGTTGCGGGCGATCTGGTAGTCCTTGTCGGTGCGCTTCTTGATGAGCACCTTGAATTCCATCGCTTCGAGTTCAACGTCCAGGCCCAGCTTGGTCTTCCACTCAGAGGCTGCAAAGATGGCCATTTTCTTGTGATAGTCGCTGGTGTTGTAGGAGAACTTGAGCTTGGTGCCGGGTGGAAGATTCGCTTCCTTCAGGAGCTTTTTGGCTTCGGCGATCCGCTTGTCGGCGGGCCACTTGGCCCAGTCGTAAGAGGTGACGTCGGCGCCCGAAGTGCCTTTGACGATCACACCGTAAGCAGGCGTCTGGCCGTCGGCCGTCACGCGCTGCGCGAGGATGTCGCGGTCCAGCGCCATCGACAGCGCCTTGCGCACACGGATGTCCTTGAGTGCCGGGTCTGCATTGTTGAGCGAGTAATAGCGCAGGCCCAGCATGTCGGTGTTGCGGATTTCCTTGGGGTATTGCGCCTTGTACTTGTCGAAGGTGCCGGGCGGCAACTGGTACACCCAGTCGTTCTCGCCCGACTCATAGAGCTTCACATCGGCATTGCCGTCTTCGACCGAGAGGTAGGTGAGTTTGGTGAGCTGGACATTCTTCGCGTCCCAGTATGCCGGGTTCTTGACCAGGATGATCTTGCTGTTGACCTGCCAGTCTTTCAGGGAGAACGCGCCGTTGTTCACCATGTTGGCGGGCCGGGTCCAGTCTTTGCCGAATTTCTCGATCGTGGCTTTATGCAAGGGCGCGAGCTGGGGATTGGAGACGACCTCGGGCAGAAAACCGACCGGGAAAGGCGTCTTGATCTCCAGGGTATAGGGATCGATGGCCTTGACGCCGAGTTCGGTGACGGGCTTCTTGCCTTCAATGATCTCTTTGGCATTGAGCAGGAAGACGCCGTAGGTGGAAGCGTATTTGGAGGCAGTCGCCGGGTCAACGAAGCGGCGCATGCTGTAGATGAAGTCTTCGGCGGTCACTGCGTCGCCGTTGGACCATTTGGCGTTCTTGCGCAGCTTGAAAACCCAGGTCTGGGGGTCGACCTGCTTCCAGCTCTCTGCCACAGCGGGGACGATCTTGCCATTCTGGTCGGCAGCCGCCAGCCCCTCAAACATGTCGCGGATCACGTTGTTGGCCGGAACGCCGGTCGCCAATGCGGCATCCAGGGTTTCAGGCTCGGAACCGTTGTTGCGAACCAGTTCCTGCGTTTCATGCAGCTTCACGCCCGCAGGCACCGTGGCTGCGGCAGCCAGGCCGGCCGAGGCCAGCAGCATGGCGCCGGTCAGCGCCTTCATCGTCCAGGTTGAGTTCATGCTTGTTGCACCCCGAATAGAAAATTGGCGGGCTTGTGGCCCGCCATGGTTGATGGAACGCTTCGCCTCCCATGAGAGAGTCCACGTTTGCCTGTCAGTCGGCAGCGAATATACCGCCGCACCAGACGCGGCCCCGTAGGGAGTAACCCTTCAGCAATTACCGTGCCTTCGCGAGGCCGTTGGAGGGACGAAAGTCAGGTGGATACATCCGGAACACTTCCTCACAACTGAATGGCTGGCGACGCCAGCTACCGATCATGGACAGGTATCGCGATGGAGGCCGCGTGGTTGGCGGCGGTGTTTGTGGTGTGCCCGCGCATCCTGAGGGCCCGAGGCAGTCCGCTATAGTTTTGATAGCTGCTTGCGCTCGTCCCGCCTGGCTCACAGGCACAAAATACACTAGAAATTCAAGGTAAAAACGGATACGCATCCATATCCCGTTACCCGAAAATTTATATCAAATCAGCCAGAAACCCTTACCCGACGAGCGCGAGCAGCTATCAAATAGATAGCGCCTCCAGGCTCGCCCGGGTGAACCGGGCGGCTGGCTCCCCGGTGATCTCAGCGGCTGAGCTGGGTGGACGCCTTCAGGCTCAAGGCTTCCTCAGGCGGCTCTTTCCAGCCGCCACCCAGGGTCTTGTACAGCGTGACCTGGCTTTGCAGCTGGGCCAGCCGGGTTTGCACCACCGCCTGACGTGCGGCGAACAGCGAACGCTGCGCATCGAGCTGGTCCAGGTAGCTGGCCACACCGTTCTGGTAGCGCAGATCAGCCAGCTTGAAACGCGTCGCCTCGGCATTGGCCTGCGCCTGCTGGGCACGCAGTTGCTCGCCCAGGGTGTCGCGGCCCGCCAGCGCATCGGCGACTTCACGGAAAGCTGTCTGGATGGACTTTTCGTACTGGGCGATGGCAATGTCACGCCCGGCGTTGGCCGAATCCAGCCCGGCACGGTTACGGCCTGCATCAAAAATCGGAAGGATCAGCTGCGGCGCCAGCGTCCAGCCGTAGGACCCGCTCTTGAACAAACCCGACAGGTGCGAGCTGGCGCTGCCGGCAGAAGCCGTGAGCGAGATGCGCGGGAAAAAAGCCGCACGGGCAGCGCCGATATCGGCGTTGGCAGACAGCAGCTGTTGCTCGGCCTGGCGGATGTCAGGGCGGCGTTCCAGCAAATCAGACGGCAGCCCCGCCGGCACGTCCACCATCATGGGTGCGTCGGCCAGGCCTTTGCCGGCAGGCAAGGCCACCGCCAGGTCACCGCTGAGCGGCTGGCCGATCAGCAGGGTCAATGCGTTCTGGTCCAGCGCACGCTGGCGCACCAGCTGGGCCAGCGATGCACGGGCGGCTTCGGTCAATGACTCGGCCTGGCGGAAATCCAGCTCGGAAGCTACGCCGTTGTCAAAGCGCAGCTTGCTGAGCTTGAAGGACTCTTCCCGTGTAGCCAGCGTCTGCTGCGTGATGGCCAGCAGTTCTTCGTCGGCCAGCAAGCTGAGGTAGGTATTGGCCACCGACGCAATCAGGCTGATCTGTGCCGTCTTGCGCCCTTCTTCCGTTGCCAGATACTGCGCCAATGCCGCCTCTTTCAGGCTGGAGACCCGGCCGAAAAAGTCGAGCTCATAGGACGGCATCAACAAACCGCCGGTGTAGGAGCTGGTGATGCTGCCGTTACCGTTGGCATTGGGCTGGCGCGAACCGGTGATGCCGGCATTGATCGTGGGGAATTGGTCGGCACGCCGGATCCCGTACTGGGCCCTGGCTTGTTCAATATTGAGCACGGCGATGCGCAGGTCGCGGTTGTTGCGCAGCGAGGCCTCGATCAGCTGCCGCAGTTTGGGGTCGCTGAAAAAAGCCTGCCACTCGATGTCGGCTGCCGCGACGGCCGGAGCCGGTGCGGTAGCAGCAGGCTGCGCCTGCGTGGAACCGGTGGTGAAACCGGAAACAGCCGGCCACTGGTCTGCGACGGGCGCAGCCGGACGCTCGTACTTCGGGATCATCGAGCAGCCGGCCAGCAGTGCCGCGGCACCTACCGCCAAGAGCTGCGGAAACCTGGGTTTCATGCTGGATTTACTCATGAGCTTTACCTTCACTTCCTTCTTCTCCGGTGATGCCTGCTGCTTTGGCATGCTCCGAATACATCCTGTTTTGCCGCTCGCTGCCCTTGAAGAGGCCGCGCACGACCACAAAGAACACCGGAACGAAAATCACAGCCAGGATCGTGCCGGTGATCATGCCGCCGATCACGCCGGTGCCGATGGCGCGCTGGCTCGCGGAGCCGGCGCCCGAAGCCAGCACCAGGGGCAGCACGCCCAAGCCGAAGGCCAGCGACGTCATGACGATGGGTCGGAACCGCAGATGCGCGGCGGCCAGTGCCGACTCGATCACGCCCTTGCCCTGCGCCTGCAGGTCCTTGGCGAACTCGATGATCAGGATCGCGTTCTTCGCCGACAGGCCGATGATGGTGATCAGCCCCACCTGGAAGTACACGTCATTCGAATAACTGCGCAGCAGCGTTGCCAGCAATACACCAATCACGCCTAACGGCACCACCAGAATCACCGCGAGCGGAATGCTCCAGCTTTCGTACAGGGCCGCAAGGCACAGGAACACCGCGAGGATGGCGAAACCATAGAGCAACATGGCTTGCGAGCCCGCAAGTTTTTCCTCGCGCGACTGGCCCGTCCATTCGAAACCGAAGCCCTGCGGCAGCTGCGCTGCGAGCTTTTCCATCTCGGCCATCGCTGCGCCCGAGCTGTAGCCTGGCGCGGCGCTGCCGCTGATACGCACGGCGGGGTAGCCGTTGTAACGCACTGTTTGCATGGCACCCTTGATCCACCGCGTGCTGGCAAACGACGACAACGGAACCGGCAGGCCGCGGCTGTTGATGGCGTTGAGCCGGAGCAGGTCGTCGGGCTGCATGCGCGAAGGCGCGTCGGCCTGGACCACCACGCGCTGCAGGCGTCCCTGGTTGGGGAAGTCGTTCACATAGCTGGATCCCAGCGAAGTGGACAGGACCGCGTTGATCGCGTCAAACGGCACGCCCAGCGCATTGGCTTTGTCGCGGTCTATGTCCAGCTGCAGCTGCGGCGCATCTTCCAGGCCGTCGGGCCGTACCTGTGTGAGCACCGGACTCTTGGCAACCATGCCCAAAAGCTGGTTGCGTGCGTTGATAAGCGCATCATGGCCCGCACCGCCGCGGTCCTGCAGGCGGAAGCTGAAGCCCGAGGCCGTGCCCAGTTCGGGAATGGGTGGAGGGCTGAGCGGAAAGATGAAGGCATCACGCACACCCATGAGGGCGCCGAAAGCCCGTCCTGCTATCGCTGAGGCCGAATGCGCTTCGCCGTCGCGCTCGTTCCAGTCCTTGAGCGTCACGAACGCCAGCGCGGCATTCTGGCCCTGGCCGGAAAAGCTGAAGCCAAGCACGCCGACCATGCTTTCGACTTCCGGCTGCTTGAGCATGAAACCTTCGACTTTTTCCATCACGGAAAGCGTGCGCTCGTAAGTTGCGCCCGGCGGCAACTGCACGTTCACCAGCAGGTTGCCCTGGTCTTCATTGGGCAGGAAGGATGTGGGCAAACGCAGGTATACCACCGCCACAGCAGCAATGATGGCCACATAGATCACCAGGTAACGCGCGGCGCGCTTG
The DNA here is from genome assembly GCF_056405635.1 of Polaromonas sp. P1_F8. Classification (NCBI taxonomy): domain Bacteria; kingdom Pseudomonadati; phylum Pseudomonadota; class Betaproteobacteria; order Burkholderiales; family Comamonadaceae; genus Polaromonas; species Polaromonas sp. P1_F8. Next base: position 1,008,647 of record NZ_JBFUBS010000001.1, read on the forward strand.
AGAATGCGCGCAACCATGCCTTCATAGCTTTTTGCGGTGCGCGAGAACCCCCGGTTGAACCAACCGAAAAAGCCCTTCTTTTCGTGATGGTGCCCGGCCTCAACCGGCTTGAGCAGCGTGGCGCAAAGTGCCGGCGTGAGCGACAGGGCCAGGAAGGCGGAAAAGCCGATGGATGAAACCATCACGGCGGAGAACTGGCGGTAGATGTTGCCGGTCGAGCCCGCGAAGAATGCCAAAGGCACAAACACGGAAATCAGCACCACGGTCACGCCAATGATGGCGCCCGAAATCTGGCCCATCGCCTTGCGCGTGGCCTCCAGCGGCGGCAAGCCCTCTTCGGTCATGATGCGTTCGACGTTTTCGACGACCACGATCGCATCATCGACGACGATACCGATCACCAATACCATGCCGAACATGGTGAGCACGTTGATCGAGAAACCGAGCGCCAGCAAGGTGGCAAAAGTCCCTAGCAATGCAATCGGCACCACGATGGTCGGGATGATGGTGTAGCGCCAGTTCTGCAGGAACAGGAACATGACCAGGAACACCAGGGCCACGGCCTCGAACAATGTTTCGGCGACCTGGGAGATCGAAATCTTGACGAAGCGCGAGCTGTCGTAGGGGATGCTCCACTTCATGCCTTGCGGAAAATAGCGCTCGAGCTCGGTCATCTTGGTTCGAACGGCCTTGGCAGCGGCAAGCGCGTTGCCGCTGGGGGCCAGCTGAACACCGATACCGATCGCCGTCTTGCCGTTCAGGCGAGCCGACGTGGCATACGTCTGGCCACCCAGTTCGATGCGGGCCACGTCTTTGAGGCGCACCGATGAACCGTCGGTGTTGGCGCGAAGGACAATGTTGCCGAACTGCTCGACATTGGCAAGCTGGCCGGTGACTACCACGGTGGCAGCAATGCCTTGTCCCGCTACATTGGGGCGGTCGCCGATGCTGCCGGCCGACACCTGCGCATTTTGCGCGCGGATGGCGTTGTTAACGTCATTTGCCGACAGGCTGAAACCCGTGAGCTTGGCCGGGTCCAGCCAGATGCGCATGGCGCGCTCACTGCCGAAGAGCTGGGCCTGGCCGATTCCTTTGACACGCTGGATCTCGGGCACGATGTTGCGCGAAGCGTAATCACCGAGCGCGACGGGGTCGTGCGCGGGATTGTCGGACGACAGCATGATGAACAGCAGGAAGTTGGAGCGTGATTTGTCGACGCGAACGCCTTGCTGCGTGACGGCGGCGGGCAGCCGCGGTGAGGCGCGCGACAGGCGGTTCTGCACATCCACCTGCGCGAGATCGGGGTTGGTGCCAGGCTCGAAGCTCAGCGTGATGCTGCCGGAGCCGTCAGCCTGCGCCACCGACTCCATGTAGATCAGCCCGGGTGAGCCGTTCATTTCGCGCTCGATCACCGACAACACGCTGTCTTCGAGCGTCTGGGCAGAGGCGCCCGGATAGGCGGTGTTGACGACAATCGAGGGCGGCGCGACGGGCGGGTACTGGGAAATCGGCAACTGCGTGATCGCCACGCCGCCGACCACCAGGATGAACAGTGCGATCACCCAGGCAAAGATCGGCCGATCAATGAAAAACTTGGCCATGTATTTGGCTCCTTACTTCGCTGCTGCAGAAGCAGCGGAGGCAGCGGGCGCAACAGCTTGCGAGCCGGAGGCGGCGGATGTCGGGGCAGAAGCCGCATCCGCCGGCTTCGAACCGGCCGGTTGCCATGGCACGGGCTTCACCGGTGCACCTGGCTGCAGTTTCTGGAACCCATCCACCATGACTTTTTCGCCAGTCTTCAGGCCGTCGAGCACCACCCACTGGTTGCCCTTGGCGGAGCCGATCTTGATGGGACGCGGGCTGACTTTTCCATCGTCACCCACCACCATGACAGTGTCGCCCTGCGCAGTGCGCGTGACAGCTTGCTGGGGCAAGGTAATGGCGTTGCTGGCCTGCGCCTGCTCCAGGCGTACGCGTACATAGAGGCCGGGCAGCAACTGGCCGCCGGGATTGGGCACTTCAGCCCTCAGCGTGATCTGCCCCGTCGTGGCGTCGACCGTCAGGTCGGAAAACAGCAGTCGGCCGGGACGGGCATATTCGGTGCCGTCTTCGAGCACGATGCGCACGCTGGCTGCTTCCGCGCCGGTGGCGCGTTTGAACTGCCCGCTTTCCATGGCGGCACGCAGCTTCATGACTTCAGGCGCGGATTGTGTGAAGTTCACGTACATGGGGTTGATTTGCTGAACCACGGCCAGCTGGGTGGCCTCACCCTGGCCAACCAGCGCACCTTCGGTGACCAATGCGCGGCCAATGCGGCCCGAGATCGGGGCTGTCACTGCGGCATAGCCCAGGTTGATGCTGGCTGTCTGCACATTCGCCTTGCCCACGGCAACGTCGGCCTCCGCCTGCTTTTGTGCCGCGACAGCGTTGGCATATTCCTGTTTGCTGATGGCGTTGGCTTCTACCAGCGGCTTGTAACGCTCGGCCAATGCGGCGGCCTGCGCCAGGTTGGCCTCGGCGCGCGCCTGGCCCGCTTTCGCGCTGGCAGCGGCGGCGGCATACGGTGCGGGATCAATCGTGAACAGCGCCTGCCCTTCTTTTACGTCGCTGCCTTCACGGAACAGCCGTTTTTGCAGGATACCGGCCGCGCGGGCCCTGACCTGTGCCACGCGTGAAGCCTCCAGGCGGCCCGGCAGCTCGGTCACCAAACCGACGTCACCCTGGGTAACTGTCACCACACCCACTTCCGCAGGAGGCGGTGCCCCGCCGGGAGCGCCGGCCCCCTTGCCGCATCCGGCCAGGAACAATGTGAGTGCAGCAACCAGGACGAGAGGCTGGTATGGCGCAAACGGGGAGAATAAAGGCGAATAGACAATGCGAGACTTGGGCATGCTGATCCTCAAAATTTGGGAAAAAAGCGGAAAACGGAATATGTGAGCGGCATTTGATGCAAGTCATCGTTTTGCCGAAAACAAAAAGAATAAGGGTTTTTACGAGTGATATAGTTTACATACATTTGTGAATGTATACGACAACCCGCTAAATTGACTTGCAGGAGACATGGATTGGCCCGTCGGACAAAAGAAGAAGCCATGGCGACCCGGCACAAGCTGCTGGATGCCGCTGAACACCTGTTTCAGGCGCAAGGTGTCTCACGCACAAGCCTGCAGGACATTGCACGCCGCGCAGGCGCCACACGCGGTGCGGTCTACTGGCATTTCAAGGACAAGGCAGACCTGTTCAACGCCATGATGGAGCGGGTCACCCTGCCCATGGAGAACGCGTTCAACCAGGAAATTGACCCGCAACAGCATCCCGGCGAGGACTTCCTCAATCCGATGGACAGGATACGACGTTCCGCTGCCAACGCGCTGCGACAAATTGTGACTGACGCGCAAACGCGGCGGGTCTTTGAAGTGGCAACCCAGAAGGTCGAGTATGTGGAAGAACTCCAGGCGGTTCGCCTGCGTCACCTGGCAGTGCGCGGTGGTTTTTTATCCGGCATCCAGCAAAGCATGGAAACAGCTTCTGAACAAATGCGCCTCCAATTGCCAGTGCCGACTTCAGTGGCGGCGCAGGGGTTGCATGCGCTGATCGATGGGCTGATACAGAACTGGCTGCTGGATCCCGGGGTCTTTGACCTGCTGGAGGTTGGTCAACATGCGATTGACGTTTACCTGCGAGGACTCGGCTTTCCTGGCTCGCCAGCAGCCTCAGGCTCACCCAAACCGGCTTAGTGCAAATGCCGGGGCTTGCGGCCACCGCCGCCGTGGCCGGAGCCACCTTGGGGGCCGCCCAGGCCGCGCGGCGGTTTACCGAGTTGCATGGAGTTCACCAGTGCATCAAAGCGCTGCTCGAACAGCTTGTCGACGGCCGCAACGACCTCACCGAGCTCTGATCCGTCAAAGTGGCGCTCCATCAGGCCGATCATGTCCTGGACAAGGAGATCGCGCTGCACCTGCATGATGGCTGCCGGCGTGGGGCCCACAAAATACATCGCGAAGTCATCACGGGCTTCCTCTTCGTCCGCGCCTTCATCTTCGTCAAAGTCGGAGTCGTAGAAGGTCACTTCGATGGGAGCACCCGCTTCAGCGAGGTCGTTCAGGCCCATGCACATTTCGTCGAGCGCCTGGCGAAAGTCTTCGTCGCCAGGGACTGTCCAGCACATTTGCAGCAAATGTTTTTGTGCATCAAACCGGATTCCCGGCTCTTCCTCATAAGCGCTGGCAGCACCGGCCGCCAGGGACTTGGAGCCGGTGTATTTCCACAGCGGCTTGAGGGCCTCCTGCAGCTGTTCAAAATTGACGTCCGCGCGCAATGGCACTTCGCCGTGGACGTGGATCTCAAAAGGTGTGTTGTAGCGGGACATGATGGAATTTATCTTACCCAGTTTTCAAAAGCGCGCCCGGCGCGTGGGTGAGCCGCCCAATCGTGGTGCCTGAGACCGGAATCGAACCGGTACGCCCGTTATTCACGAAGCGGCGGATTTTAAGTCCGCTGTGTCTACCTATTTCACCACTCAGGCTCAAACGCCGTTTTCAAACGGCCGGCAGCGTATTGTCAAACAAAAAAGCCCCTTAACTGGGGCTGGTTGCAGGGAGCTGTGATGGAGGCGCGGGCCGGAGTCGAACCGACCTACTCGGATTTGCAATCCGGTACATAACCGCTTTGTTACCGCGCCGTATTCTGTCTGCTTGATAAAGCCCGATGGCTTTACCCAATAATCCAACGAAACCCCCAATGAAAAAGGACAGCATTTTTAAAGTGCTGCCCTTTGAATTGGAGCGGGAGAAGAGTCTCGAACTCTCGACCTCAACCTTGGCAAGGTTGCGCTCTACCAACTGAGCTACTCCCGCGATTACAGCCTCAAATTATAGCGTAGTTTTTTGGGCTTTTCCAAAAGCCGCAAAAAACTTTGCGAAAGGCCTCATTAATGCTTCACCGTACCGGCTGCTTCCGCAGGCGGAACCACAGCAGCCGGCGCAACAACAGCGGCTTCCTCGTCGGTCAGCGGAACAGGCTGGCGCTCGAGCGCAACCTGCAACACCTGGTCGATCCATTTCACCGGCACGATCTCCAGGCCGCTCTTGACGTTGTCTGGAATCTCCTGCAGGTCCTTGGCATTTTCCTCGGGGATCAGCACGGTCTTGATGCCACCCCTCAAGGCGGCGAGCAGCTTTTCCTTGAGCCCGCCGATGGCCGTGACCTCGCCGCGCAGGGTGATCTCACCCGTCATGGCCACATCACCACGCACAGGGATACCCGTCATCGCGGAAACAAAAGCAGTGGTCATCGCGGCGCCCGCGCTTGGACCGTCCTTGGGCGTCGCACCGTCCGGTACGTGGATATGGATATCGCGCTTTTCGAACATCTCGTCCTTGATGCCGAGAACCTTGGAGCGGCTGCGCACCACCGTGCGTGCGGCTTCGACGGATTCCTTCATGACATCGCCCAGCGATCCCGTACGTGTGATCACGCCCTTGCCGGGCATCATGGCAGCCTCAATCGTCAGCAAGTCGCCGCCGACTTCCGTCCAGGCCAGCCCCACCACCTGGCCGACCTGGTTTTGTTGTTCGGCACGGCCATAGTTGAACTTGCGCACCCCCAGAAAATCGTTGAGGTTATCGGGTGTCACGACGACCTTGGGTGTCATCTTTTTGAGCTGGATTCCCTTGACCACCTTGCGGCAGATCTTGGAGAGTTCGCGTTCAAGCGAGCGCACGCCGGCTTCACGTGTGTAGTAACGCACGATGTCGCGCACGGCCTGCTCCTGCACTTCAAGCTCTTCTTCCTTCACGCCGTTGTTCTTGACCTGCTTGGGCAACAGATAGCGCATCGCGATGCTGGTCTTTTCGTCTTCGGTGTAACCGGACAGGCGAATCACCTCCATGCGGTCCAGCAAGGCCGGCGGAATATTCATCGAGTTCGAGGTGGCCACGAACATCACATCGCTCAGGTCGAAGTCCACCTCGACATAGTGGTCACCGAAGGTGTGATTCTGCTCAGGGTCAAGCACCTCCAGCAGCGCGCTGGAGGGGTCACCACGGAAGTCGGTGCCCAGCTTGTCAATCTCATCCAGCAGGAACAGCGGATTGCGCGTGCCGGCCTTGGTCAGGCTCTGCAGAACCTTGCCCGGCAAGGCGCCGATATAGGTGCGGCGATGGCCGCGAATTTCAGCCTCATCGCGCATGCCGCCCAAAGCCATACGCACGTACTTGCGGCCCGTGGCCTTGGCGATCGACTGGCCCAGGGAGGTTTTACCAACCCCCGGAGGCCCAACCAGACACAGGATCGGAGCCTTGAGCTTGTCCACGCGCTGCTGCACCGCAAGATACTCAACAATGCGGTCTTTGACTTTTTCAAGACCGTAGTGGTCTTCGTTAAGAACGTTCTCGGCGTTGCCCAGGTCGTGCTTGATCTTGGTCTTTTTGCTCCACGGCAGGCCGGTCAACACATCGATATAGGTGCGCACCACGGTCGCCTCGGCGGACATGGGCGACATGAGCTTGAGTTTTTTGAGCTCGCTCTCGGCCTTTTTACGGGCTTCCTGCGGCATCTTGGCGGTCTTGATCTTTTTCTCGATCTCTTCGATGTCCGCCCCCTCTTCGCCTTCGCCTAGTTCCTTCTGGATGGCCTTGACCTGCTCGTTGAGGTAGAAATCGCGCTGGTTCTTTTCCATCTGACGCTTCACACGCCCACGGATTTTTTTGTCGACGTTGAGGATGTCGACCTCACGCTCAAGCTGTTCGTACAGGTTCTCCAGCCGGGCCTTGACATTGTCAAGATCCAGGATCACCTGCTTCGCATCCAGCTTGAGGGGAAGGTGCGCGGCGATCGTGTCGGCCAGGCGTCCCGCATCGTCGATGCTGGAAATCGAGGTCAGTATCTCGGGCGGAATTTTCTTGTTCAGTTTGACGTAGTGGTCAAACTGCTGCATCACGGCACGGCGCAGAGCTTCAATCTCACTGGTCTTGTCACCGGCGATCACCACCACCGGCTCAACAGGTGTGACATTGGCCGTGAAATGCTGCTCGCCCTCTTCGATCTTGTTAACACTGGCGCGCTGCTGTCCTTCCACCAAAACCTTGACGGTACCGTCAGGCAATTTGAGCAGTTGCAGGATCGTGGCAACACAGCCCACCTGGAACATATCTTCCACCGAAGGCTCATCCTTGGCAGCGGCTTTTTGTGCCACCAGCATGATGCGGCGCTCGGCTTCCATGGCCGACTCCAGCGCCTTGATGCTCTTGGGGCGACCCACGAACAGCGGGATCACCATGTGCGGAAAGACCACCACATCCCGCAGAGGCAGGAGAGGAAGGTCAATGGGGGTGGAAGGCAATGAAGTTTGTCCGGACATATAAACCTTAAACGTTGGCCGTGGCAGCCAGTTGCATGGCCCGGCGAAACACAATCAACCCAGACATGGGGCGCAGGAGGCGCTTTTCAAGCATTCCGGCCAGCCTTTTGGGGTGTTCAGGCTTTCTTGGCCGCTTCACGGTACACAAGCAAGGGAGCTTTGTTTTCTTCGATTGTGGACTCGTCCACCACCACTTTATCCACATTGCTGGCATTCGGCAGGTCGAACATGGTGTCGATCAGCGACTGCTCCAGGATGGAACGCAAGCCGCGCGCACCGGTTTTACGGGCCAGCGCCCTGCGGGCAATGGCTTTGAGTGCGGAGGGCCGGATTTCCAGATCAACCCCTTCCATGGCCAGCAACTTGCTGAATTGTTTGACCACGGCATTTTTGGGTTCTGTCAGGATTTGCACGAGTGCGTCTTCTGTGAGCTCGGCCAGCGTCGCCACGACCGGCATCCGGCCGACCAGCTCAGGAATCAGCCCGAACTTGATCAGGTCTTCAGGCTCGACATCCTTGAAGGCTTCGGTCAGGCTGCGGGCCTTCTTGCTCTTGACGGCGGCGCCAAAACCGATCCCGGAAGCTTCGGTCCGGTTCTCGATAACCTTTTCCAGACCTGAGAATGCACCGCCGCAGATAAACAGGATATTCGTGGTGTCCACCTGCAAGAAGTCCTGGTTGGGGTGCTTGCGGCCGCCCTGTGGCGGCACCGACGCCATCGTTCCTTCAATCAGCTTGAGCAGCGCCTGCTGCACACCCTCGCCTGACACGTCACGCGTGATGGACGGGTTATCGGACTTGCGCGAAATCTTGTCAATTTCGTCAATGTAGACGATTCCCTGCTGGGCACGTTCAACTTCGTAATTGCAGCTCTGCAACAGCTTCTGGATGATGTTTTCGACGTCCTCACCGACATAACCGGCTTCGGTCAGCGTAGTAGCGTCGGCCATCACAAAGGGAACGTTGAGCGTACGCGCGAGCGTTTGGGCCAGCAGGGTCTTGCCGGAACCGGTGGGGCCGATCAGCAAAATATTGCTTTTGGTCAGCTCCACATCGTCTTTTTTGGCTTTTTCCTTATGGCGCAGGCGTTTGTAATGGTTGTACACCGCCACTGCAAGGGTGCGCTTGGCCGGTTCCTGGCCAATAACATAGCCGTCCAGTGTTCCCTTGATCTCTGAGGGCGTGGGCAGGTCGGTGCGCGTCTCACGAACGTCGTCACCAGCGGGGAGTTCGTCGCGAATGATCTCGTTGCAAAGATCGATGCACTCGTCACAGATAAAAACCGAAGGGCCAGCGATCAGTTTTTTGACTTCGTGCTGACTTTTACCGCAGAAGGAGCAGTGCAAAGTCTTTTCGCTGGAGGAGCCTTTTTTCTCGGCCATTGGGGGGATGCCTTTAAGGAGCCTGGAGGGGAACTGTTACCTAATGATAACCAATAAAAAAACGGCGTTCCTGTTACAGAAAACGCCGTTGTTGCAGTGCAACTGAAGAGCTTTCGACGCTCAGGGCCGCTTGGAAATGACCTGGTCGACCAGCCCGTACTCTTTGGCATCTTCCGCAAACATGAAATAGTCACGCTCGGTGTCGCGCTCGATCTTTTCGATAGGCTGGCCGGTATTGGCCGCCAGGATGCGATTGAGCTGGTCCCGCGTCTTGAGAATGTCGCGGGCATGGATTTCAATGTCCGACGCCTGGCCTTGCGCACCACCGGATGGCTGGTGAATCATGACACGCGAGTTGGGCAGCGAAAAGCGCTTGCCTTTGGTGCCGGCCGACAGCAGGAAAGCACCCATGCTGGCCGCCATGCCCACGCACAGGGTGGAAACGTCGGGCTTGATGAATTGCATGGTGTCGTAAATCGCCATGCCGGCCGTCACGGAACCGCCGGGGGAGTTGATGTAGAAGGAAATGTCCTTGTCCGGGTTTTCGCTTTCCAGGAAGAGGAGCTGGGCCACCACCAGGTTGGCCGTCTGGTCATTGACCGGCCCCACCAGGAAAATCACGCGTTCCTTGAGCAGGCGCGAATAAATGTCGTAAGAGCGCTCGCCGCGGCCGGATTGCTCGATGACCATGGGCACCATGCCCAGGCCTTGTGCATCCTGCGCGCCGGCTTGCGGGGCCGTATAAGCGCCGCCGTAAATACTGTTTCGGACCATCATGTTTTCTCCAGAGATGTTTGTACTGTACCCAAAAACTCCCCCAGGGAGTTTCGGCGATGGCTGACAACAGATTCGCGAGCTGTTGTGCCGTAGCTCAAAGAAATTGGGGCCTGTGCCGCAAAGCACAAGCCCCAATGTCAGCAAAGGCGCTGAAGAATCAGTTCTGGCCCATCAGCTCGTCGAAGGAGATGGTTTTTTCGCTGACTTTGGCCTTGCCCAGCACGAAGTCGGTCACGTTGTTTTCAATCACAACAGCCTCGACTTCGGCCATGCGGCGGTTGTCGCTCAGGTACCAGCGCACCACGTCTTGCGGCTTCTCGTAGCTGGCGGCCAGCTCTTCGATGTGCGCCTTGAGCTGCTCGGGCTTGGCCTGCAGGTCGCTGCTGCGCACCAATTCAGCCACCACCAGGCCCAGGCGCACGCGCTTTTCGGCTTGGGGACGGAAGATTTCTTCGGGAATCGGCGCCTTGTCGGCGTCCTTGATGCCGCGCTGCTTCAAGTCAGCGCGGGCGCCTTCGATCATGCGGTCCAGCTCGGCCTGCACGCTGGACTTGGGCAGGTCGAGTTCGGCGTTGGCGACCAGCGCGTCCATCACTGCGTTCTTGTTACGGGCCAGCAGGCGGAACTTGACTTCGCGCTCGAGGTTTTTCTTGATGTCGGTGCGCAGGCCTTCGACCGTGGCGTCAGCGATGCCCAAGGACTTGGCCAGTGCTTCATTGACTTCGGGCAGGTGAGCTGCTTCGATCTTTTTGACCGTCACGAGGAAATCGGCCTGTTTTCCGGCCACATCTTTACCGTGGTAGTCGGCGGGGAAGTTCAGGGGGAAAGTCTTGCTTTCACCGCTTTTCATGCCGCGCACGGCGTCTTCAAATTCCTTGAGCATCTGCCCGTCGCCGATCAGGAACTGGTAGTCCTCGGCCTTGCCGCCTGCGAAAGGCTCGCCGTCGATCTTGCCTTCGAAGTCGATGGTGGCGCGGTCACCGTCTTGCGCCGGCGCATCGGCTGCGCGCTGGGCAAAGGTACGGCGCTGCTTGCGCAGAATATCCAGGGTCTTGTCGATGGCGGCGTCGCTGACTTCAGCGCTGACCTTTTCGACTTCGGCGCCCGACAGGTCGGCGATCTTGACTTCAGGGTAAACCTCAAACACCGCGTCAAACACCAGTTCGCCCTCAGGCGCACCTTCTTTTTCGCTGATGCGGGGCTGACCGGCAACGCGCAGCTTGGCTTCATTGGCGGCCACCGCAAAAGCTTCACCGACCTTGTCGTTCATGACTTCGTAGTGCACCGAATAGCCGTAACGCTGGGCCACCACGTTCATGGGGACTTTGCCCGGACGGAAGCCGTCCATCTTGACCGTACGGGCCAGCTTCTTCAGACGGGTGTCAACTTCCGACTGAATGGTGTTGACGGGCAGCGAGAGCGTCATTTTGCGCTCGAGCTTTTCAAGGGTTTCAACAGTCACGGCCATGATGGTTCCTAAGATCAAAAATAGTCAAAACAGGTTTTCACCTGGCATGTTGCGGGGTTTGCCGCAACGACTGAAAGCAAGGAGGGGCAACAGGGCCGCCCACAAGCCTCAGGGTGGTGCGCGGGGCGGGACTCGAACCCGCACATCCTTGCGGACGTCAGGACCTAAACCTGGTGCGTCTACCAATTTCGCCACCCGCGCGCCTGAAATAAAAACGGGAATCCGAAAAACCTCCGAATCCCCGCTTGAAATCGGTCAACTCTCTATTTTAGCCGTTATCGGGCCCGGTTTTTCGTCCGGAACCGACGGCTGGAGAGAATCAGGCCGGCTGTGGCTTTTCGCCCATGTGTGGCTTAATTTTCAGCTTATCTTCCCGTTTGACACGGAACCACGCTGCATACATGGCAGGCAGGGCCAGCAAGGTCAGCACCGTCGCCACCACCAGGCCGCCCATAATGGCAACCGCCATAGGCCCCCAGAACACGCTGCGCGACAGCGGGATCATGGCCAGCACCGCAGCGGCGGCAGTCAACACGATGGGCCGAAGCCTGCGCACGGCTGATTCGACAATCGCGTCCCAGGCCGGCACACCACGCGCGCGGTCCTGTTCGATCTGGTCAATCAGGATCACGGAATTGCGCTGGATCATGCCCATCAGCGCAATCACACCCAGCAAAGCGACGAAACCAAACGGCCGCCCCAGCAGCAGCAACGCCGCGGCCACACCGGCAATGCCCAATGGACCCGTCACGAAGACCAGCATGGTCCGGCTGAAGCTTTGCAATTGAAGCATCAACAGGGTCAGTATCAGGAAGCCCGCGATGGGCAAGCCGGCAACGATCGACGACGAACCCTTGCTGCTTTCCTCCACCGCGCCAGCCACCTGGATACGGTAGCCCGCCATGCCCTTGTCCAGCCATTTGGCTTCCAGCGCCTTGAGTTTGGGCATCAACTCCTGCGTCACCGTGGCACCCTGCAGGCCTTCGACGATGTCACTTTGCACCGTGATGGCGTAGTCGCGGTTCTCGCGCCACATCACGCCCGGCTCCCAGGTGAACACCGGCTTGGCAATCTGCGTCAGCGGAATCGACTTGCCCGAAGCCGTGGGCAGGTAAGCGTTGCCGATGTCGGTGATCGCGTTGCGTTCGTCCAGCGGCTGGCGCAGCACGATGTCGATCAGCTTGTCACCTTCACGGAACTGGCCAACCGAGGTGCCCGCCAGGATGGTACGTGAAGCCTGAGCAATCGACTGGCTGGTCACGCCCAGCGCGCGCGCCTTGGCCTGGTCCACTTCCAGCCGCAGCACTTTCACCGACTCGTTCCAGTTGTCGTTCACACCGCGGGTGTTGCCGCTCTCGCGCATCACCGCCTTGACCTCGTCAGCGCGGTCACGCAGCACCAGCGGGTCAATGCCGACCACGCGGAACTGCACCGGGTAAGGCACGGGCGGGCCGTTCGGCAGCAGCTTGACCCGGCCGCGCACTTCGGGGAATTCGGTGGCCAGCAGGGCCGGCAGCTTGATGCGCAGCGACTCGCGCACCTTCAAGTCCTTGGGCAGCACAATCATTTGCGAGACGTTGGTTTGCGGAAAGACCTGGTCCAGCGGCAAATAAAAGCGTGGAACGCCCGAGCCCAGCCAGGTACTGACCGAGCTCACGCCCTCCTCTCGCATCAGGCGCTGCTCCACCCGCCTGGCGGTCGCCTCATTGGCGGCAAAGGAAGTGCCTTCAGGGAACCAGATATCGACCATGATCTCGGGCCGGCTCGAATCAGGGAAGAACTGCTGCTGTACCTTGCCCATGCCGACAATGCCCAGCGCAAAAATCAGCACCGTCGAGCCGATGGTGATCCAGCGGTGCTCCACGCACCAGTTCACCGTTTTGCGAAAGGTGTTGTAGAACGCGCTGTCGAACATCTCGTGCGGGCTGTCCTGGCCGGCGGCCACTTCCTGCACGTGCGGCGGCACCTTGAGCAGCAAGGTGCCCAGGTAAGGCACGAAATACACCGAGACAATCCAGCTGAGCACCAGCGCGATCACGGTCACCGCAAAAATCGCGAAGGTGTATTCACCAGTAGTGGACTTGGCCAGGCCGATGGGCAAAAAGCCCGCGGCGGTAATCAGGGTACCCGTCAGCATGGGCATGGCGGTGATCTCGTAGGCGAAGGTGGCGGCGCGCACCTTGTCATAGCCCTCCTCCATCTTGCGCACCATCATCTCCACGGCAATGATGGCGTCGTCCACCAGCAGGCCGAGCGCGATGATCAGCGAGCCCAGCGAAATCTTGTGCAGCCCGATACCGTAGTACCACATGGCCAGAAAGGTCAGGCTCAGCACCAGGGGGATGGTGATGCCCACCACCAGGCCGGGCCGCATGTCGATGTAATAGCGCTTCCACAACGGCAACTGGCCGGGACCATTGTGCGGGCGCTTGTGGAACCCCAGGCTGATGAAGCTGACCGCCAGCACAATCACCACGGCCTCGATCAGCACACGCACAAACTCATTCACCGAGGTAGCTACCGCCTTGGGCTGGTTCTGCACATTCACCAGCTTGATGCCGGCCGGCAGGGATTTCTCGATGCGGTCCGAGAGGGTCGTGAGCGACTTGCCCAGTGCGATGATGTCGCCGCCCTTGGCCATCGAAACGCCGAGCGCAATCACCTCTTTGCCCTGGTAATGCACCTTGACGGATGGCGGGTCCACATAGCCACGCTTGATCTCGGCGATGTCGCCCAGCTGCAGCTGGTTGCCGGAGCTGCCGCGAATCGGCATGATGCGCAATTGTTCAATCGCCTCGAACTGGCCCGCCACGCGCACCTGCACCACATCCAGCGGCGTCTGTACCGCACCAGCAGATTCCACCGCGTTTTGCTGGCTCAGTTGCGCCAGCACCTGGTTCAGGTCCAGCCCCAGTTGCGCCAGGCGTTTTTGCGAAATCTCAATGTAGACTTTTTCGTCCTGCACACCAAACAGCTCCACCTTGCTCACGTCCGGCACACGCAGCAGTTGCTGGCGCACATCGTCGGCAAAGGTCTTGAGTTCGGCGTAATTAAAACCGTCAGCTTCCAGCGCGTAGATCACGCCATACACATCGCCGAATTCGTCGTTGAAGAACGGGCCCTGGATGCCGCCCGGCAGCGTCCCGCGCATGTCGCCGATTTTCTTGCGCACCGAATACCAGACATTGGCGACATCACCGGGTTTGGACGAGTCCTTGATCTGAAAAATGATCTGCGATTCACCGGGCTTGGAGTAGCTGCGAATCCTGTCGGCATAAGGCGCCTCCTGCAGCGTGCGCTCCAGCTTGTCGGTCACCTGCTCGGCCACCTGCTGCGCCGTGGCGCCCGGCCAGTAGGTGCGCACCACCATGGCGCGAAAGGTAAAAGGCGGGTCTTCGTCCTGCCCGAGCTGGAAGTAGGCGGCAAAGCCCAGAATCATCAGCACCAGCAGGAGATAACGCGTGAGCGCCGGGTGGTCCAGCGCCCATTTGGAAAGGTTGAACCGGGTCGAGGGCGAAGCCAGTTCGCCGGCAGCGCTGCTGCTGTCTGGATGGGGTTGCGTCATGCCGTTTTCACTTCGCGGCAGAAGCAGCGGAAGCGGCAGCCGGTGCCGCCACAGGTGTTGCTACAGAATTGATAGCCGTTTGCGCCGGACTGGCGCCGGCTACAGCCACACTCGGCTGGTAAATACTGACTTTCTGGCCCGGCGAGAGCACATGCACGCCGGCGCTGACCACCAGCATCCCGGGTTGCAGCCCGGAAGCCACCACCACGTCGTTGCCGTCTGCCGTGGCAACCTGAATGAGTTGCGGCTTGACGGTCATGGTGGCCTTGTCAACCACCCATACCGCCGTGGCCTTGCCTTCCTGGCGCAGCGCTGTTGTCGGCAGCTTGATGACCGGCGCACCCACCACGCTGCCGGCCTGCGGCACCACATACACCGTGGCGCCTAGCGGCGGCGGTTCTTTTGCGTCAACGGAAACCTTGACGGTGTAGGTCCGCGTAACGGGGTCGTTGCTGGCCGCCACTTCGCGCACTTTTCCGGTCAATTCAGCGGTCTGGGACCACACACGGATACTGACCGGCGAGCCAACCTTGATCGCCGCCACCTTGTCTTCGGGCACAGAGAACACCACATCACGCACACCATCCGCGGCAATCCGCACCACTGGCGCGCCGGCCGTCACGACCTGGCCCGGCTCGGCCTCGATGGCGGTGACAACCCCCGACACATCCGCGACCAGCGCCGCGTAGTTGGCCTGGTTGCCCTGCACAGCCAGCTGGGACTGGGCTTGCTCCAGTTGCGCCTGGGCCGCCTTCAGCGTGGTTTCGCGGCGCTCAAGCTCGGCACCGCTGATGAAATTCTGCTCTTTCAGCTCCCTGTAGCGCTTGAAATCAGCGGCAGCAAGGTCGCGGTTGGTGGCGGCGGCGGCGACCTGCGCACGGGCTGCATCGGCCGCGAGCTTGTAATCCTGGGGATCGAGGTTGGCAAGCACTTGCCCGGCCTTGACGCGCTGGCCCAGTTCAGCCTGCCGCTTGATGATCTTCCCCGCAACCCGAAAGCCGAGTCTCGACTCCACCTGGGCGCGGACCTCGCCGGCATATTCGTGGCTCGATGAAAAGGCATTGGTCCCGACAGTGATCACCTTGACGGCGCGGACCGGCTCTTCTGGCGGGGCGGGTTTGGAACAGGCTGCCAGCAGGACGGCGGCGCCCACCAGGGAGAAAACGGTTTTGTTCATGATCTGGTTCGGGGTGAAACCCGCATGGATAGCAGGGCAAATAAAGAGTCAGGGAACTGCTACTGACTGACCGGTTAGTAATCTAGGATAATTGCCGAGGCTTGTCAAGCGACAATCGCCCGCATGACCCAAGGCTCCCAATCGCCAGCCACCCTGACGCCGTCTCTGCAGGGTGTGGCGCACTATGAAAACTTCCCGGTAGCGTCGCTGCTGTGCCCGCCGCGTCTGCGCCCGCCCATCGCGGCGATCTACTGGTTTGCCCGCACGGCGGATGACATCGCCGATGAAGGCGATGCCCCACCGGCGGCACGCCTGGCCGACCTCGCCGCCTACCGCGCCGACCTGGTGGCGGCCTCCACAGGCCTGGCGCCCTCGCCTCGCTGGGCGCCGGTGTTTGCCCAGCTGACGCCCATGATGGCGGAATTCCAGTTGCCGGTAAACCTGCTGGCCGATTTACTCAGCGCTTTTGAGCAGGACGTCGTCAAACAGCGTTATGCCGATGAGGCCGAGCTGCTCCATTACTGCAACCGCTCGGCCAATCCCGTGGGCCGGCTGCTACTGCACCTGTACGGCATCCATGACGCCGCCTCGCTGCACATGAGCGACTGCATTTGCACCGCCCTGCAGCTCATCAACTTCTGGCAAGACCTCAGCGTGGACATTCCGCGCGGGCGTATTTACCTGCCGGCCGATGCCTGGACCCGCCACGGCGTTGACGAAGCGCAGCTGCTGGCGCTGGATGCCAACCCCTCCACTATCAATTTGATAGCTGCTTGCGCACGCTCTGCAAGGGCTACGATGCTAAAAGGCTTGCCACTCACAAAAAAAATACCGGGCCGCGGCGGCTGGGAGCTGCGCCTGGTGGTGCAAGGCGGGCTACGCATCCTTGAGAAGATCGAGTCCCAAGGATTCAATACCCTGCAGCGGCGCCCCAAGCTGGGCCCCCGGGATGTGCTGGTGATGGGCTGGCGTGCGCTGTTCATGTAGCCAACCAGCCGGATCGCACCAGGGACGGACAGATCAATCAACACACCAACAGGAAGCCACATGGCAATGCCACAGGCAAAACTGCCGCCTTCGGGCCTCCATCGCGCGCTGGTGTGGGGCCTCTTCCTCTTTTGCATCAGCTTCGCGCTGATCGGCGGCGTCATCGCAGAGCAGGCCCTGGCCGCTCTCAATTGCCAATTCCATGCAGACCCGCGAGCCGGAACGTGTTCCTTCTTCCAGAACGCGTTGGCCTCAAGGCTCACACCTTTTCTGTCTGCGCAGACTCCGCTGGATTACCCCTTTATCCTGTTGCGCAACTTCTGGTGGCTCATCCTGGCCTGGTTGGCCGTGATCGGCTGGAGCCGCCATGCGTACCAAAATCCCCGCAAGGCCATCACCGCCCGGCATGCACCTGCCGCCACGGCAATGTCACCGCAACGAAGGTTGCACCAGTTTTTGCAAGTCAGCTTCTGGATTTTGCTGCTGGGGTTGATCGCGTTTTGCATCGCCTTCGGCACGCCCTTCCTGAGCACGTATGTATCGCGCGAAATACTGCAGGCCCTCGGATGTAACCCCGGCAGCTTTGATCCCCTGGTATCGGCCTGCATGTCCAGCCCCGGTTTCTGGACACCCCGGCTGCAGCCGTTCCTGCTGCCCTTGCTGGGTCAATTAGGCTCCCCGTTCTGGCTCTTCTGGCAATTCGGCGATGTGTTGATCGTCTGGGTCGTCCTGATTGCCGTGGTGCTTGCGCTGAAGCTTTACTTCGCCGAACGCACTGCCCCCAAGGCATCCTGATACCAATCCGGCCAACAAGTCCCATGTGACAATTACCGCATGACGCCTGAGCAATATGTCCAGCAAAAAGCCGCCGCATCCGGCAGCAGTTTCTATTACGCCTTCCTGTTTTTACCCAAAGAACGGCGCGCCGCCATCACCGCGTTCTACGCCTTTTGCCGCGAGATCGACGACGTCGTCGACGAAATCACCGACCCCGGCGTAGCGCGTACCAAGCTCGCCTGGTGGCAAGGCGAGGTGCTCAATGCCTATGCCGGCAACCCGACGCATCCGGTGATGAAAGCGCTGATGCCGCACGCCGCCACCTACCGCATCGAAGCGCGCCACCTGCAGGCTGTCATCGACGGCTGCCAGATGGACCTGGAGCAAAACCGCTACCTGGACTTTCCCGGCCTGCGGCAGTATTGCCACCTGGTTGCCGGCATCGTGGGCGAAGTGGCGGCGCGCATCTTCGGCCAGACCGACGAAGCGACCACCGCCTACGCGCACAAGCTCGGCCTGGCATTCCAGCTCACCAATATCATCCGGGACGTCGGCGAAGACGCGATGCGCGGCCGCATCTACCTGCCCGTCAACGAGCTGCAGCAATTTGACGTAAAGGCGCATGAGGTCCTCAAGCGCCAGTACTCCGACCGCTTCAGCGCGCTGATGAAATTCCAGACCGACCGCGCGCTGGCACTTTACGACGAAGCGCTGGCCATGCTGCCCGAAGCCGACCGCCGCGCCCAGAAACCCGGCCTCATGATGGCCAGCATTTACCGCACGCTGCTGCGGGAAATCGCCGCCGACGGCTACCAGGTGCTGCACCAGCGCGTCAGCCTCACACCGCTGCGCAAATTCTGGCTGGCGTGGAAGACCCAGGCCTTCGGCAAAATCCAATGAGCCCCCACGCTCCCCACTTCGTGTGGTTCGCTACCCCCCGCGGGGGCGCTGCGCCTGCGGCCTGGCAAAGCCAGTTCCGCGGCCCCGGCTGGTATGGAACTCACACGATCACCTGCACGCAACCGTGCCCATCATGAGAGTCGCCGTGATCGGCGCCGGCTGGGCCGGATGCGCTGCGGCTGTCGAGGCCACGCGGCTGGGTTACCAGGTCACGTTGTTTGAGGCCACCCGCGTCGCCGGCGGACGTGCGCGCCGCGTGGGCGGCACGTTGGCAGGCGAGCCGGTGGTGCTCGACAACGGCCAGCACATCCTGATTGGCGCTTATGCCGAAACGCTGCGCCTGATGAAGGAGGTGGGTGTCGACGCAGCCGCTTCCTTGCTGCGGCTGCCGCTGACGCTGCGGTTTCCGGACGGCAGCGGCCTGAAGCTTCCGCAACTGCCGGCCCCACTCGATGCGCTGGCCGGCATCGTCCTGGCGCGCGGCTGGTCCTGGGCCGACAAACTCTCGATGTTCAAGGTCGCCGTCGGCTGGCAGCTCGCTAAATTCAAGTGCGATCCCGGCGTGTCCGTGGCCGACCTGTGCCGCGGCCTGTCACCCGGTGCCATGGCCTCATTGATCGAGCCCCTCTGCGTCTCGGCGCTGAACACGCCCGCTGAACGCGCCAGCGGCCAGGTTTTCCTGCGCGTGATGCACGACTCGCTGTTTTCGGAAAGCGGCGGCTCCAACCTCTTGCTGCCGCGCGCCGACCTCAGCGCGCTGCTGCCCGACGCCGCCCTGCGCTGGCTGGCGGCCCAGGGCAGCATCGTGCGGCTGGGCGCCCGCGTGCAATCCATTGCGCCTCTTGGTTCGAGCTGGGTGGTCAGTACCGACATCAGCGCAGCCTTCGACTGCGTGGTGCTGGCCTGCCCGCCCCATGAAGCGGCGCGGCTTGTGGAAGGCAGCGGCCTGCAACCCGGCGACTGGCTGGCGCAGGTGAAAGGCCTTCAACACGAAGCGCTGACCACGGTCTACGCCTGGGCGGCAGGCGTTCGCCTTCAGCAGCCCATGCTGGCCTTACCCGCCGATGCGACCGCACCCGCGCAATTTGTGTTCGACCGTGGGCAACTGGGCGGGCCCACCGGCCTGCTGGCTTTTGTGATCAGCGCCAGCACAGGCGATGGCGCGACGCTGGCTGCACAGGTGCTGGCGCAGGCGGCACAGCAGCTGGGCCTGGACACCTTGCAGGTGGTGCAAACCATCGTGGAAAAGCGCGCGACTTTTGCCTGCACGCCGGGCCTGCTGCGCCCGGCAATCGACGTAGCACCAGGTCTTTATGCCTGTGGCGACTACATCGCCGGGCCGTATCCAGCCACACTGGAAGGCGCCGTGCGCTCGGGGCTGGAAGCGGCGCAGCGCCTGCATTGATCTGTCCCGGCACATCCGCGGTTCGCGGTCATTGCAGTCACGCCACCCGTATTGCTATCAATTAAATAGCTGCTTGCGCATAGCCATAATTGGTTTCAGGCACTTTTCGCCATCAATCTCACCGCACGGTACGCCGGACGCGCAAGACAGCGCTTGAGCCACTCGTCCACTGCCGGGCATTGCGCCATCAGACTGGCAGCACCCTGAATCCACGCCAGCACGGAAGCCACGCAGATATCGGCCGCCGTAAAGCGTTCACCCGCCAGGTAGCTGCGCGACTGCAAATGCTGTTCGAGCACCCGCAGCGGGCCCAGCAGATGCCGCTCGGCATCCTCGGCCAACTGGGGCTTGCGGCGCTCTGCCGGCATCATGATGCGATGCATCAGGAACGCCAGGGCGTCTTTTTCGCACTCGGTCACCACCCAGAAGCTCCAGCGCAGGATGTCTGCCTGCTCCGCGGGGTTCTGCGCAGCAAGGCCTGGCGCATTGGTTTTTTTGAATCGCTCGGCCAGGTAAAGCACGCAGGCCATGGACTCCCAGACCAGGACCCCATCGTCATCCACCACGGGGATCCGGCCGTTCGGGTTGATGGCGAGAAACTCCGGCGTGCGCGTGGCGCCACCCACATACGGCAGCGCAATGTGCTCATAGGCCAGGCCCATTTCCTGTGCCGTCCACAGGGGACGCGCTGCGCGCGAAGCGGCTGTGCCGTAGATTTTGAGTGTCATCGCAAGCGCCCTCTTGAAAGTCAACCGTTCACTGCGGGAACAAATCGCACAGCTCGGTCAGCGTGGTCACCGTTTCGTGCGGCACCGCGGGGTGTGCCCACATCTGGTCGGAGCGATTCACCCACACCGTCTGCATGCCGCAATTAAGCGCGCCCAGCACGTCCAGCGTGGCGTCGTCACCCACATGCAATACTTCTTGGGGCTGCACCTCCACCGCCCCAGCTGCCGCATGAAAAATGCGCGGGTCGGGCTTGCCCACACCGAACTGCTGGGCGCTGATGGCCGCCCTGAAATACCGGCCTATACCGATTCGTTCAACGTCCGCGTTGCCGTTGGAAACCGCCACCAGCGGGTAACGCCCAGACAGGAATTCCAGCGCCAGCACCGCGTCTTCAAACAAGGTGACCCTGTTGCGCTCTTCAAAGAAGACGTTGAACGCGGCTTCCGCCAGCAACGGGTCTTCGCCGGAGCGGTACAGCGCCACCCGTATCGCCTCCCGGCGTATTGCGCTCAGGTTGTATTTGAGCTCCGGGCGCGAGCGTGTGACGTGCTCCCGGATCTCATGGCGCGCCGCCGGATTGGAAAACAACGCCGCGGTCATCGGTGCATGCTGGCTGAGCCAGTCGTCCAGTGCTTTCTCGGCCCTTTCAATGGCAGGCCAGATGGGCCACAGGGTGTCATCGAGGTCAAGTGTGATGGCTTTTATGGTGGACAGGTCAAGCATAGGCAGCGTCAATGGGATAGGCGAGAATAACCCATGTCTTTTCGCTCGCGCATCCTCACACCTTTCAACCCCGAGCCCCCCTTCACGCACGGTGCAGCGCCGGCCACGCCCACGGCCTGCGGCACGGCTGTCCTGCTCTGCAACCTGGGTACGCCCGATGAGGCGACGGCACCGGCATTGCGCCGCTACCTCGCGGAGTTTTTAAGCGACCCGCGCGTGGTTGAGATCCCCAGAGCGCTCTGGTGGCTGATCCTGCACGGAATCATCCTGCGCGTGCGGCCCAAAAAGTCTGCGGCCAAGTACGCCAGCATCTGGATGAAGGAAGGCTCGCCGCTGCGGGTGTGGACGCAAAAGCAGGCTGTCATGCTGCGCGGTTACCTGGCAGTGCGCGGACTGCCCGTCGAGGTGCGTTACGCCATGCGTTACGGCCATCCATCCATCGCCTCGCAGCTTGATCAGCTCAAGGCCGACGGCGTCACGCGCGTTCTCATCCTGCCAGCCTATCCGCAATACAGCGGCACCACCACGGCCAGCGTTTTTGATGCGGTCTACGCCTGGGCCGCGCGCATACGCCGCATCCCCGAGTTCCGCTTTGTCAACCACTACCACGATCATCCGGGCTATATCAGCGCGCTGGCGGCACGCGTGCGCGAACACTGGCGCACTGCCGGCCGCGGCGAACAGCTGGTCATGAGCTTTCACGGGGTGCCCGAACGCACGTTGAAGCTGGGCGACCCGTATCACTGTGAATGCCATAAAACCGCCCGGCTGCTGGCCACCAAACTGAGCCTGCAGCCTGCGCAGTACAAGGTGACCTTCCAGTCGCGCTTTGGCAAGGCCAAATGGCTTGAGCCGTATACCGAGCCCACACTGGTGGCCCTGGCAAAGGCAGGTATCGGGCGGGTCGATGTGATCTGCCCCGGCTTTACCGGCGACTGCCTCGAAACACTGGAGGAAATCAACATGGAAGCCCGCGAGGCTTTCCTGCATGCGGGCGGCAAGGAATTCAACTACATCCCTTGCCTGAACGACAGCCATGAATGGATTGCGGGGCTTGCCGAGCTGGCGCAGCAGCATCTTTCAGGCTGGCCGGCGGCCGGTGCAGACACCGCGGAATTGGCCAGCACACGCCAGCGCGCGCGGGCCCTGGGCGCCACCCAATAAGCCATATTCCTTGCGGTGGCTATCAAGCCTTGAGCTTGAGCAGCTGCATCATCAGCTGTGTGGTCTTGGTATCAAAGTCGATAAAGTTGGTGAGGTCAGCCCCGGACAGCCAGGACTGCTCCCAGTAACTTTCCTTGAGCGTTTTTTTCCACAGCTCATAGGCCAGCGACGCCTTGACGCCTTCAACCATCTCCGACTGGCGCGCGGGCGTGACGCCCTGACCGGTGAAGACAGCCCGCCAGTTCGCCATGTCCAGATCCAGCCCCTGCTCCCGCACGGACCGCACACCGTAGCTTGTTTTCTTGGATGACACACCCACGGCGCGCAGCTTGCCGCTGGTCAGTTCTGCGCTGAAAGTTCCGTATCCGGAAACGCCGGCCACCGCCTTGCCAGTCAATACCGCATCCACCAATTCAAAATTGCGGGCAAAGGGCAGGTACACCGGATCTTCAGGGCGGCTACCGGCCGACTTGGCCAGCAGGCCGGCGAACACGTGGTCCGCACCTCCAACAGAACCAATCGCCATGGGCGTCAACCTGGGGCTGGTGCGCAGGCGCTCAGCCAGTTCGTTGACGGTCTTGATGGGCGAGTTGCCGGCGACCACCACCACCAGGTAGTCGCTGGTCAGGCGGGCCACCGGGCGGAGCCGGGTCAGGTCCACGGCTGGTTTTTGCAAAGCCACTGCGCCGACCAGGTTGCTGTCGCCCATGAAAAGCGCATTGGGATCGGAGCCGTACTTGCCGGCATACCAGGCCAGCCCTGTGGTGCCGCCGTGCCCCTCCTTGTTTTCGTATTCAATCTCGTCGCTCAGGCCCAGGCCGACCAGGGCATCGCCGAGGGCACGGCCCGCTTCGTCCAGCGTGCTGCGCGAGGCGGCTGGTATGACGATGCGCAATCTGGGCGCAAGCTTGCCCTTCACGGCAGCCTGTGCCCACAAGGGTGCAGGGACAACGCCGGCGGCAGCTGCGCCCAGGCACGTGAGCCCCCCGAGAAAAATACGTCGTCGAACAGTCGGCATGAGATTCTCCAGCGGTGTGGCATGTATCAGGCAGCAGGCCGGCATGCGCCGGTTCCCCCAACAGGTACAGCACTTTCCATGCCATCCATCAGATGGACGCCGGAGAAAAAAGGGGTGACCCACGCGGTCGCCCCTTTCGAAAACCCTGCCGCAGAGCGTCAGGCTTTGAGCTTGAGCAGGTGCACCATAACTCGCGAGGTCGTCAGGTCAAAGTCAATGAAGCTGGCAAAACCGGGCCCCGAGAGCAGCGAAGAGTCCCAGTGGTTCTGCTTCAGTGTTTTTTGCCAGGACTCATACCCTGCGGCGGCTTTCACCGCTTCGACCATTTCGGCCTGGCGGGCGGGTGCCACGTTTTGGCCGGTAAACACGCCACGCCAGTTGGCCATGTCCACATCGAGCCCCTGCTCGCGAATCGAGGGAATGCCAAAAACCGTGCGCTTGGACGACACGCCAATGGCACGCAATTTCCCGCTTGCGAGTTCGTCGCTGAACTCGCTATAGCCCGATATGCCGGCCACTGCCTTGCCACCCAGCACGGCCTGCACCACCTCGGCACCGCCGGCGAAAGGCAAATACACCAGTTCTTCCGGTTTGCTTTGCGAGGCTCGGGTCAGCACCCCTGCAAACACGTGATCCACACCACCGGCCGACCCCCCGGCGATCGGCACGTCTTTGGGGTTGGTGCGCAGCCGGCTGGCAAGATCGGCAACGGTACGGATCGGCGAACTGGCAGCTACCACCACCACAAGGTAGTCGCTGGTCAGGCGGGCTATCGGTTGGATGCGAGTCATGTCGACCGCGGGTTTTTGCAAGGCAACCGCACCCACCATGACCATACCGCCCATCAACAGGGTGTTGGGATCGTTGCCGTACTTCTCGGCGTAGTAAGCCAAGCCGATGGTGCCTCCCTTCCCACCCTTGTTTTCGTATTCGATCTCGTCAGCGGCGCCGACACCCAGCAAGGCCGTACCCAGCGCACGGCCGGTCTGGTCCCAGCCCCCGCCTGCGTTGGCCGGTATCACGATGCGCAGTTTCGAAGCAAGCTTGGCGGCCTTGCCTTTTGGAGAAGCGACAGCTGCCGGTGCCTTGGCGGATTGCGCCAATGCAGGGAATGTACTGCCCAATGTGGTCAGGCCCAACCCGGCGAGCCCACCCAGTGCGGTGCGTCGTTTGATGTTCAGCATGTCGTCTCCTTTGTAGTAAATATCAACCTGCAGGTTTTTTCGCTTTCCAGAATTTAGCCATACGCGGAAGCACCAGCACCGCAACCACAATCACGACCAGCGTGATCGACATGGGGCGCTGGAAAAACACGGCGGGGCTGCCCTCGCCAATCGACATGGCATTGCGCAATTGAGCCTCAGCGAGCGGGCCAAGGATCATGCCCACCACCACAGGGGCAGTCGGAAAGTCAAAGCGGCGCATCAGGACACCGAGCAGGCCGATGGCGTACAGCAAAAAGAGGTCGAAGGCACTTTGCCGCATGCCGTATGCGCCCACCGTCGCAAAAATCAGGATGCCTGCGTACAACTGCGGTTTGGGAATTTTCAGCAGCTTGACCCACAGGCCCACCATGGGCAGATTCAACACCAGCAGCATCACGTTGCCGATGTAAAGCGAAGCGATCAGTGCCCACACCAGGGCCGCTGACGTGGTGAACAGTTGCGGGCCGGGCTGTATGCCATAGTTCTGAAACGCACCCAGCAAGATGGCGGTGGTGTTCGAGGTCGGGATGCCCAATGTGAGCAGCGGGATCAGCGCAGCCGTCACGGTCGCATTGTTGGCAGCCTCGGGGCCGGCCACGCCTTCGATGGCGCCCTTGGTGCCGAACTCCGCACTGTGCGGCTGGTTTTGGGCCAGCTTCTTTTCCGTTGCATAACTCAGGAAAGTAGGGATCTCGGTGCCACCCGCCGGGATGCACCCGAAGGGCGTGCCGATGGCCGTACCACGCAACCAGGCGGGGATCGACCGCTTCCAGTCCGCCTTGGTCATGTGCACGCGGCTGAGCTTGTTCTGCTCTTCCACCATGCGGCCTTCATACAGCACCGCATAGAGCACTTCGGCAACCGCAAAGAGGCCCACCGCCACCAGCACGATTTCAATGCCGTCCAGCAGCTCCGGGATGCCGCCGGTATAGCGGCCCTGGCCGGATATCTGGTCGAGTCCCACGCAGCCGGCGGCCAGGCCGACCAGCAGCGCTGTCATGCCGCGCAAGGTGCTTTTGCCGAGCACCGCACTCACCGTGGTGAAGGCCAGCAGCATCAAGAGGAAGTATTCCGGCGGACCCAGCTTGACTGCGAACTCGGCCACAAAAGGCGCAAACAGCGTGACGATGACGGTGGCAATCGTGCCCGCCACAAACGAGCCGATAGCAGCCGTGGCCAGCGCCGCGCCCGCGCGCCCGCTCTTGGCCATCTTGTTGCCCTCCATGGCGGTGACCATGCTGGCGGTCTCGCCGGGCGTGTTCAGCAGGATGGACGTGGTCGAGCCGCCGTACATCGCGCCGTAGTAAATCCCCGAGAAAAAAATCATCGAAGCGGTGATGTCGACCTTGGCGGTGATGGGCAGCAGCATGGCCACTGCCACCGCAGGGCCGATGCCGGGCAAAACACCCACGGCCGTGCCAAGGGCGCAACCCACCAGGCACCAGAGCAAATTCACCGGCGTGATCGCTGTCGCGAAACCCGCCATCAGGGCATTGAAGATATCCATCAGATCCACCCCGTGCTGGTCAGGCCTGGCAAATTAATCGCCAGGAATTTCGTGAACATCCAGAACACCGGCGCAGAAATCGCGAAACCCACCCCAAAATCGGTGACCCAGGTCAGCGGCGCATTGACGCTTGCCTGGCCACCCGCACGGCGCAGGCCTTGCACAGCCAGCAAATAACACAGCGTGCAGCTCAGGATAAAACCGATGGTGGTGATGAGGGCGGCATTAAGCAACAAGCCCGCCGAGACCCATACAAAACCCGGCCAGCAGGCCTGTGCCGCACCGGAAGGCAGGTCCATGTCCCGGAAGCCGCCACTCTGCGCTTCCCAGATGATGAAGGCGCCACAAATGGCGAGGCCCACCGACACCACCCAGGGCAGGAAATTGGGGCCTACACCGCCATAACCTGCCTCGGAAGAAATGCTGATCGCACCAAAGGCCAGCGCCAGGCCGGTCAGCAGCACACCGGCACCGACCAGAGTTTGCGGCCAGACGGCCGAGGGATCTGAAGTTGTCATCGTTATAGTTCCCGAAAGGCGGGGAAGGTTGGCCAGACATGAGCAGTCTGGGGGCACGCGGGCATTTCGTCAAATCTTCATCAGATTCGACGGGGCCGCGCGCCGCTGATACGCGAAAACGTGGGAGACGTAACGCTGAGGATCAGACCATGCCGGACTTGACCATCGTGGCGCGCAGCGCCGCAAAGTCGTCGTCCACAAACTTGGCAAATGCCTCGCCTGTCAGGACTGCGGGAGTCCAGTCGTTCTTCTTGACGGCCTCAGCCCAGGCGGGCGACTTGAGCGCGGCCAGCACCATGTCGGTCAGGGCCTTGCGCTGCGCGTCCGTGATGCCGGGCGCGCCATAGACGCCGCGCCAGTTGCCGATTTCGACGTCAATGCCCTGCTCCTTGAGTGTCGGCACATCCACACCGGGCAGGCGCTTGCCCGAGGTCACCGCAATGGCCTTCATCTTGCCGGCCTTGATGTACTCGGCAAATTCGCTGTAGCCGCTGCCGCCCACCGTGACGTTGCCGCCCAGGATGGCTGCCGTGGCTTCACCACCGCCGCGGAAAGCCACATAGTTGATCTTCGAGGGATCGGCACCGACCTTCTGCGCGATCATGGCCGCTGCAATGTGCTCGGTAGACCCGCGCGAACCGCCGCCCCACTTCACACTGCCGGGGTCTTTCTTGAGCTGCTCGACCACGTCCTTCATGGACTTGAATGGCGAGTTGGCGGGCAGCACAAACACGTTGTATTCGCTGGACAGGCGTGCAATCGGGGTGGCTTGCGACAGGCTGACCGGCGGTTTGCCGGTGATCAGTCCGCCCAGCATGACGGCGCCCATCACCATCAGTGCGTTGGGGTCGCCCTTGGATCCGTTGACGAACTGGGCCAGGCCCAGTGCGCCAGCGGCGCCACCCTTGTTGTCATAGGTCACGGTATCGGCGGCCTTGGAGTCCGTCAGGGCCTTGCCCAGGGCACGGCCCGTGGTGTCCCATCCGCCGCCGGGATTGGCGGGAATCATCATCTTGACGTTGGCGGCGGCAAAAGCCGGCAGGGGCAAGGCGCCTGCAGCCGCCATGGCTGCCAGGGATTTGAGAAAGGTATCGCGACGCATGAATGTCTCCTTGAAAATAGGATTGTGAAATTGTTGAGCTTGCCGGGCTGGCGAAGGCATCCAGCCGATCACGGGCTTATCATGCGCTTCGTTTCTGTCAAACGGCTGTCCGGAAGCATTGGGGAAAGTGCTAATGTCTAGGGCCTGTTAACACTATGTTTGCAAGATGCGTTGCGAGTCAAAAAGGCCTTGAGCAAGGCGCAAAACGCAGGCGGGGTGAACCCCGTCAAGGCTTTGCAACGCCGCGCAGGGCCTTTTTGATCGCAACCCGGAGGGAATGGGGTGAGAAAGCCGCCAATCAAGGCGCGTGACGACGCCCAGACCTTCGTCTGGGCTAGGAGCGCAACGCCGAGTGGCGGCTTTCTCACCCCATTCGCATTTGCAAACATAGTGTTAACAGGCCCTAACATGTTGCCCCCCATGAAATTGTTACTGATCGAAGACGATGCCTCGATGCAGGCCGCGCTGCAGCGGACACTGGGCCGCCGCGGCATGGAGGTTTTCAGCTGCACCGACGGGCGCCTGGCGCTGGCGCAATGGACGGACACCCAGCCCGATGTGGTGGTGCTGGACCTCAGCCTTCCCGGCCTGGACGGCTTGCAGGTGCTCGAACAGGCGCGTCTCAAGGGCCTTGCCACACCGGTGCTGATCCTGACCGCTCGCGGCACGGTAGGCGACCGCATCATGGGGCTGAATACCGGGGCCGACGACTACCTGCCCAAACCTTTCGACCTGGACGAACTGGAAGCACGTCTGCGCGCCCTGAGCCGCCGGCGCGCGGCAACCGCTCTTCCCGCGGAAAACGACGCCGGCGCACAGATCGTGGGCGAGTTGCGCTATGAAAAAGACAGCGGGGCCATCTACCACCGCGACCAGGTGCTGGAGCTGACGCCCCGCGAACTGGCACTGCTGCAGGCCCTGATCGCCAAACCCGGCCATGCAGTGTCAAAAGAGCGCTTGTTCGAGCTGGTGTTTCCCGGCGAGGCGGACGTGCAATACGAGGCGGTGGAAGTGGTGGTGTACCGCCTGCGCAAGAAACTGGCGCAAACCGGCGTCACGCTGGTCACGCTGCGCGGCCTGGGCTATTTGCTGAAAGTGGATGCATGAGCTCCCCGCAGCCGCGACAGGACGTTCAGGTAGTTCCCCCCGCAGCACCCGAAACAAAACCCGGCGCAAGCGCCATCTCCCTGCGCAGATACCTGCTCATCGGCATTCTTTTGCCGGTGGGCCTGCTGGTAGTGGCCAACACCTTCAGCCTGTACCAGCAGGCATTGGGCGCGGTGAACACGGCTTATGACCGTACGCTGCTGGCTTCTGCCAAATCCATCGGCGAGCAGCTCGATGTTACGGGCTACGACGAGCAGTCCGAGCTGCGCGTCACAGTGCCCTACGCGGCGCTGGAAGCTTTTGAAGCTGACAACCAGAGCCGGCTTTTTTACCGGGTCTCCAGCCTCGGCGGCAGCATGGTGTCCGGTTTTTCGGAGTTGCCGTTCTGGCACGGGCGCATCCCGGCACGGCCCCCCTATTCGGCGCTGGTGGATTTTTATGATGACGTCTTCATGGGCGACGATGTGCGGGTCGCGGTTCTGCTCCAGCCTGTGTCCAGCGCAAAAGGCCGCGCCATGGCGGTAATCCAGGTAGCAGAAACCCTGGAACTGCGCAAAACACTGGCCCGCAAAATCCTGTTCGACACACTATGGCGCCAGGCCCTGCTGCTGGCGGTGATCGCCCTGGTGGCGGTCGTCGTGGTGCAGCGTGCCACCCGGCCCGTACGGCGCCTCAGCGCCGAGCTGCAGGCCCGTCCCGAAGGCGACCTGACGGCAATTACCGCGCCCGATGCACCCCGCGAACTTCTGCCGCTGGTGGATGCCACCAACGAGGTTATGGGCCGGCTGCAGCATCTGCTGGACAACCAGAAGCGCTTTGTCCGGGATGCGGCCCACCAGCTGCGCACACCGCTGGCGGTGCTCAAGGTGCAGGTGCAGTCCGCGCTGCGCGGCGACATGGACGCCCGTGAGGCGCTGGTCGAAATCAACCAGACGGTGGACCGCGCCACCGTCCTGGCCAACCAGATGCTGGCGCTGGCCAAGGTGGAGCAATTGCGCCAGCAGGCCGACCTGCAGGCCATCGACCTGGCGCAGGTGGTGCGCTCCGTGGCACTGGACCTCTCGCCCCTGATCGCCGAGAAAGACATCGATTTCGAGATAGAAACCGTGCCGGCGCGCGTCACATCGCATGAATGGATGCTGGGCGAACTCACACGTAACCTGCTGCACAACGCCATCAAGCACACACCGGCCGGCGGCACGCTGGCGGTGCGCATCGTGTGCGACGCCCGCGTTGTCGCCATGACCATCAGCGACAGCGGACCGGGTGTGTCGTCGGAGTTGTCGGCGCGGCTCTACCAGCCTTTTTCCGCAGGCAACGTGCGCCACGGCTCCGGCCTGGGCCTGGCCATTTGCCGCGAGATCACCGAAACCATGCATGGCAGCATTTCGCTGGAAAACCGCGTCGTGCACGGCCGTGTGACGGGCCTGGACGCCACGGTACGCCTGCCCACGACGTGAGACCCTGTTCACGATCCAAACGCGGCGCCATCCTACACAGCGCCCCATGCCTTGGTACAGAATAGCGCCCAATGGACAAATTGCGAATCGACAAGTGGCTGTGGGCCGCCCGCTTTTACAAGACCCGTGCCCTGGCCGTGGAAGAAATTGACAAAGGCCGCGTACGCGTCAACGGCATCGAAGCCAAGCCCGCGCGTGAAGTCAAACCAGGTGACACCGTGACGCTGCGGCAAGGCCCCTACACCCGTACCCTGATGGTGCGCGGCATCAGCAAGCAGCGGGGCGCGGCCCCGGTGGCCCAGCAGCTCTACGAAGAAACCGAAGAAAGCCTGCGCCTCAAAGCCGAGGCCGCCGAGCAGCGCCGGGTGGCAGCCGATCCGGCCGGCAGCCAGGAACATGGACGCCCCACCAAACGCGACCGGCGCACGCTCGACAAGGCTTGGGACAACCGCTGGAGCGCATCAGCCGATTGAGGGACTGGAGAGTCACCCCGTTTTCGCTATCATTTTTGTAGCTACTCGCGCCCATTTCCATTGGGTCAGAGGCCTATTTGATTCAAAAATTGGCTGTTTTGAGCCATGCAGGATGGTGATGGACGCTCAGGCATACGCTCGCTGCGCCAGCGCCCGCGCCAGCAGGGCCGCCGGGTCCACCAGCTCAAGTGAATCCATGCCAGGCACCGCGCTGAGTGCCAGCGGAATCTCGGTGCAGCCCAGAACCAGCACTGAAAGGCCGTGCCGCCCGGCAAGCGCGCTGGCCACGCCCGCAAAACACTCACGCGCCAAAGCCATGTTGCCGGCTTTCACGCCCTCATAGATGCCGCGCATCAGGCGCTCGCGCTCTTCAACGGAAGGAATGTGGCATTGCAGCCCCGCCTGGCGCAAGGCCTGGTCGTAGAGGCCTGCCCGGTACGTACCCTCGGTCGCCAGCAAACCTACTTGCCCCACCCCGCGGCCGGCCAGGTTTTGCGCGACCTCACGCGCCACGTGCAGCACTTCAAGCTGGGGAAAGCGCTCCTGCAATTCGGCGTGCCACGCATGGGCCGTGTTGCACGCCACCGCGACGGTGGTGGCACCTAACGCGGCGAGTTTTCCCATCGCTTGCAACATGGGATCCAGGGGCTGATGGCCGCCCGGCCCCGGTGAACCCAGCGCGTTGCTGCGGTCCGGCACCGGTACCTGGGCCAGCCAGTGCTCGGGAAATGCCTGGTCAGACACGGGAATCTGCAGCGACCGCATGTGATCCGCGCACGCCTGGACAAACAGCCGCGCAAAGTCCGCGCCGGCCGCCGGGCCCATGCCGCCCAGGATGCCGACCACATGGGCTCTGTGCAGGGCCTGTCTTTCAGTGCTGCTCATGGCTCAAACTCCAAAACAAAATTCAAGGCGCGCACCCACCCACTGGCGCCAAAGGCTCCGGGTTGGGGATTTCTGGGGGAGGAGAAGCTGCGGACCCGATCGGGCGCGGCAGCTGTGAAAGCAGGACGGGGAGCGGCGCGCAGGCGCTCCCCGTCTGGTGCTTACATGGCCGGCTTGTCGCTCAGCGCCTTGAGGTTGGCCTTCAGCTCTTCGCTCATCGGCAGGTTCAGGCTCACGCCCTTTGGCGGGATGGGTGAGGTGAACCACTTGGCGTACATCTTGGCAAAGTCGCCGGACTTGATCAGGCGGATGATCGTGCCGTCCACCAGCTTCTTGAACTCAGGGTCGTCCTTGCGCAGCATGCAGGCATAGGGCTCCACCTGCAGCGAATCACCCACCACTTCCAGCGACGCCGGATTCTTGGAGTTGGCCATCAGGCCGAACAACAGGATGTCGTCCATGGCAAAAGCCAGGGCGCGATCGCTCTCGACCAGCAGCAGCGAATCGTCGTGGTCCTTGCCCAGGATGAGCTGCATGTCGAGCTTTTTGTCGGCGCTGTACTTGCGGATCACTTGCGCGTTGGTGGTGCCGGTCGTGCTGGCCACCGTCTTTTTGGCCAGGTCGGCGTAGTTCTTGATGCCGGATGATTTTTTGACCAGCAGGCGGGTGCCGGTATAGAAGTGGTTGATGGCAAATGCCACGTCCTTGCCACGCGCGCTGTTGTTGGTGGTCGAGCCGCACTCGAGGTCGTAGGTGCCGTTGACCAGCAAGGGGATGCGGTTTTGCGAGGTCACGGGCATGTAGGCGACTTCGAGATTGGGTTTTTTCACCTTCTTGCGAATGTCGTCAATGATGGCTTCTGTCAGTTCTGCCGAAAAACCCACCGAGGTTTTGGACCCGATCAGGTAGCTGAAAGGCACCGAAGCTTCGCGATAGGACACGGTGATCTTGTTGCTGTCGGCGATCTTTTTCAGGGTCGGCACCGTTTGCGCGCCGGCAGTGGTGGCCAGGCCGGCTGTCAGCAGCACGGCGGTCATGAGGATAGTGAATTTCATGCTTGTCCTTTCGGGGGGCGGTGGGTTGGTAGTTTCGGGAAGCTGGCATCGCTAGTGTAGGAACAGCAGCGTCTGGCGTGTCATTCATTTTCGCGGCAAACCCATGACCAAAACTCATGGTTTACCCAGAATCCCTTCGGCCACCCTTCGCAGGAGGGCATAACCACACGTCATGACCCTCGCGCATTCAGCATTGTTCAAACCTGTACCCACTGCGTAAAGTGGCGCTCTTTCAGGGAACAAAGAGGCTTCTATGCATGTGTGTGTGCTCGGTGCAGGAATCGTGGGACTGGCAACCGCCTACAGCTTGCGGCGGGCCGGCCACGAGGTGACAGTGGTGGACCGCGCCAGCCCCGGCAGCGGCGCCAGCGGCGGCAACGGCGCACAACTGAGCTACTCCTACGTGCAGCCGCTGGCAGATCCCGCCATCTGGCGGCAGCTTCCCAAGCTGCTGCTGTCGCCCTCTTCCCCGTTGAAGCTGCGGCCTCGCCTGGATGTGCGCCAGTGGTTGTGGGGCGCGCAGTTTCTGGCGGCCTGCAACAGCAAGACCTCACGCAACACCACCAGCCATTTGCTGTCGCTGGCGGCGCTCAGCCGCCAGTCTTTTGACGCGATGATGGCCGAAGAAAAACTGGATTGCGATTTCTCGGCCACGGGCAAGCTGGTGCTGTACGCCAGCGATGCCGCGTTCGCTGCAGCGCGCCGGCAGATGTTGCTGCAACGTGAACTGGGCAGTACCCAGGAGGCGGTCAGCGCCGACCGCTGCGTGGAGATCGAGCCCGCGCTCAAAAACCGCCACGGACAAATCGCCGGCGCCATCTACACACCAGGCGAGTGTGCGGCCGACTGCCAGAAGACCTGCGATGGCTTGTTCGCGGTGCTGCGCCGGGAAGGCGTGCGCTTCCTGCTGGACACTCCCGTGGAACAGCTCGTGGTGCGCGGCAACCAGGTTGCAGCTGTCGCGACGCCGCAAGGCCATCTCGAAGCAGACCGTTATGTGATGGCGATGGGCGCCGGGTCTGCGCACATGGCGCGAACGCTGGGTGTGCACCTTCCGGTCTACCCGCTGAAGGGTTACAGCATCACGGTGGATGTCGCACCTGGCGATGGCGCAGCACCGCAGGTGAGCGTGACCGACAGCGCCCGCAAGGTGGTATTTGCCCGCATCGGTTCGCGCCTGCGCGTGGCAGGCATGGCCGAGCTTTCGGGCTACGACACCGCCGTCGACCCGGCACAGATTGCTTCGCTGAAAGCGTCGACCCAAACGGTTTTTCCCGGTTGCAGCAACTTTGAGACCCTGAGCCCCTGGGCCGGCATGCGCCCCGCCACGCCCACCGGTTTGCCGGTCATTGGCACGCATGCCAAAGGCCCGGCCAACCTGTTGTTCAACACCGGGCATGGCGCCCTGGGTTTCACCCTGGCGTTCGGCTCTGCGCAGCGCATCAGCCGCATGCTGGAGCGCTGACCTTCAGGCTTTGCGCAACGCGGGAGTTGAAGCGCGCTGCGTCAGGGCTTGCTGAAAACACTTCACAAATGACCGCACGATGACCGAGCCGGGTTTGCCTGCGGGCAACAGCGCATTGATCGGCACCGGGATCAAGGGTTCCAGTTCCAGCAGGTCCACACGCGTCAGATCGGCGGACGCCGCTGTGCACGTGTCAATCACCGCAATGCCCAGCCCGTGGTGGGCCAGCGCCAGCGCCGAGTGGTAGGTCTGCACGGTGATATGGAATTCGAGGCCCACCCCTGCCTCGCGGCAGGCCTGGTTGAGGCTGCGGCCCACCGGGTCCATCACATCAAGCCCGACGACCGGTACCTTGGTGAGGTCCTCAAGCGTGACACTGCCACGCTTGACCAGGCGCGCAGGCAGCATGCCCTTGGGCGCCACGCACACCATGCGGCCGTCGGCCAGGTGTTCCTGTGCCAGCGCCGAATGCGCTGCCGGGCTGAAAAGGAAACCGACATCCCCCTCCTGTAGCGCCAGCGCCGAGATAATTTGCGGCGAATGCAACGCCCGCACGGTAATCGCCACGTCAGCATGCTTGACCCGAAAGAGCTTGATCGCGTGGGGCAGGATTTCGTAGCTGAGCGCCAGCACCGTCAGGATGCGGAGTTCCCTGGCGCTTTCGCCGGTTTTCAAGTTGGCCGCCAGGCGCTGCACTTCATCGAGCTGGGCAAACAGCCGCTCGATGTGCGGGTACAGCGTCAACGCTTCGGAGGTCGGCGTCAGCCGGCCCTTGCTGCGCTGGAAGAGGGCAAAACCCAGCTGCAGCTCGGCATGCTGCAGGATGCGGCTGACGGCGGGCTGGGTGACATTGATCAGGCGGGCCGCCCCGCTGACGCTACCGGTGAGCATGACCGCGTTGAAAACTTCGATGTGGCGCAGGCGCATGGGTGGTTCCGTGGTGCGTGTTCAGGCGGGATGGTGCAGGCTCAGCACAGCAATTATCGTGCGCAGCATGTGCGGGTGATCCAGTCACGAAAAACGCCCATGGCCCCCGTCACGCGTCGGGATTTGAGCCGGGTCAGCCAGTAACTGCCGTTTTCAATTTCCAGTGGAAACGGCCTTGCCAGTCGCCCTTCGCGCAGCTCTCGCGCAAACAGGTTCACCGGGAGCAAGGCAACGCCAGCGCCCTGCACGACAGCTTCCGCCATGGTCAGGGACGAATCAAACACCGCCCCCCTGACCACTGGGCAGTCCACACCGGCCAGGGCAAACCAGCTCACCCATTCATCGGACCGGTAAGAGCGCAGCAGCACCTCACCAGCCAGGTCAGCAGGTTCTCGCAGGCGGGAAGCCGTTGCAGGTGAGCACACGGGTGACAGCGGTGACGGGAAAAGCAGGTCAGCTTCGGTGCCGTGCCATGCGCCGTCGCCAAAGCGTATGGCGTAGTCCAGACCCTCACCGGCCAGGTCCACGCGGTTGTTGTTGGTGAACAACCTGAAATCAACGAAAGGGTGCGCCTGCTGGAACGCCGCCAGCCGCGGGATCAACCAGCCCACGGCAAAAGTACCGACAGCCCCGACGCTCAGGACTTCCCGAAAACGGCCATCGCGGAATTGCTCCAGCAAGGCGCCGATGCGGCCGAACGACTCCGCCAGGGCAGGCAGCAATGCCAGCCCCTCATCCGTCAAGGCCAAACCGCGCGGGAGCCGCCGAAAGAGTGGAACACCCATGCGCTCTTCCAGATTTTTGACGTGCTGGCTGATCGCAGTTTGCGTAACGTTCAATTCGTCGGCGGCCCGCGTGAAGCTCAGGTGACGCGCGGACACCTCAAAGGCGCGCAAGGCATTCAAAGGAAGGTGCATCTGTTCAAGCCCAAGATTTACTTATGAGTCACCTCGATTATTGCCGTTTGCCGGAATTGCAGCCATTCAATATCGTTATCGCTTTCACACCAACCCGAGAGGAAAAATGATGCAGAGACGACAATTTACCGGCGCACTGGGAAGCTTCATGATGGCTGGCATGGTCTCAACTCATGCCCAGAATTTATTGGGTATGGGCACCGCAACGCAAGCTACGGACTCAAGTTCTTTCACCGTGCAGCTCAAAGCCCTTGAACGGGAAAGCGGCGGCCGGCTGGGCGTTGCCATCCTCAACACCGGCACCGGCGTGCAGTTTGGACACCGCACCGCGGAACGTTTCCCCATGTGCAGCACCTTCAAGCTGCTGGCCGCTGCGCTGGTGCTGCACCGGGTAGACATCGGAAAGGAACGGCTGGACCGCCTGCTGCCTGTTGACGGCGCGGCACTGGTTTCCCATTCACCGGTCACCGGGCCAAGAGCCGGTGGCAGCATGTCGCTCGCGGAGTTGTGCGAAGCCACTATCACCGTCAGCGACAACACGGCCGCCAACCTGATGCTGGCCAGCTTCGGCGGGCCCAAGGGCCTGACCGACTACGCGCGCTCGCTCGGTGACCGCATGACACGACTGGATCGCATTGAAACCGCGCTGAATGAAGCCACGCCCGGCGATCCACGCGACACCACCACGCCGGCCGCCATGCTGGGCACCGTGCAAAAAATCGTGCTGGGCAATGCGCTGTCAGACACCTCGCGCCAGCAGATGCGCCAGTGGCTGATCGCCAGCAAGACATCCGACCGGCGATTGCGCGCCCTGCTGCCGAGGGACTGCCTGGTTGGCGACAAGACGGGTACAGGCGCCCATGGCACCACCAACGATATCGGCGTTTTGTGGCCTGCGGGATGCGCGCCTGTGGTGATCACGGTGTATTTGACCGGGAGCCCAAAGCCCCTGGAGGAACGCGAGGCCATCGTGGCAAAGGCCGGTCAATTGGCGGCTTCTTTGGCCACGCCAGCTTGAGAACACGAGACAACATAGTTGGCCGCTCCGGGCGACTTTTTTGCGTTGCGGGGAAACACATTCTCAAACGGCAACGCTGTCACCAAGGTAAAGAGGTCGGGCATGAGAGCCTGCAGTCTATTGCCGGGGTTTGGCGCTTAACAAAAACGTTGGTTCCGACGAATTTTCTATTGCAATTGATGAAATTATTGAAAACGAAATACCGTATTAACTAGAGATTGGTTACAACAGAGATAGAAAAATGTAATACTAAAGATCGATAATCAGGAGATTCCTAGAAGAGTTCACATACAACATGAAAATAAACCCGCAGGTAGTGATCGATGAACTTATCGACCACCTCACTGCCCTCGTTCTTCACACGCCTGAGATTGAAAAATTACGGCAGCGAAGAAAAGAGGGCAGGTTCAGCCGGGCTGGTTATCAACTCCTTGGGGCGCTTCCCGACGGTCCCGAAAAGCTCGACTTCATCTGCGAAATCACACTGCAGACGGAGAAGCAGCGCAGTTCATTCCTTGTAAAAGTACTCGGCCAGGCAAGCCATGACGGTTCGCACTGGAAAATCACTGAAATCTATGACGTGGAAGTCGAGCTGGCGGACAGCAGTCCTCCCGTGCCGTAGCAAAGAAAAATGGACGGCCATATTTGCGTGGTCGTTGATTGATTTTCATGCCCGTGCCGGTATCTGACCTGGAAAAGCTTGAGTCCAAGAGCGTGGCAAGGTAACAGCGCGACGGACGCTTCGCGTTGAAAGCAAGGTTACCCATTCTTGAAACAATCGCAGAAATCCGGCGCAAAAAACCGACTCTGCCCCATGCGGGAGAAAGTCGGTAGTCTTGGCGGAAACGGAGGGATACGCCCCCTCAAAACGCGGAAACAAAAAAGCCGCCCGAAGGCGGCAGTTTGTCTTGGCGGAAACGAAGGGATTCGAACCCTTGATGAGGCTCTACACCCCATACTCCCTTAGCAGGGGAGCACCTTCGGCCACTCGGTCACGTTTCCAATAAATCGATTATCTCACGACTTCCCGGCCATTTTCAGGTGGCGGGCTGGTCCAGGTCAAAAGCCTTGTGCAGGGCCCGCACGGCGAGTTCCATGTATTTCTCGTCGATGACGACCGAGGTCTTGATTTCGCTGGTGGAAATCATCTGGATGTTGATGCCCTCTTCGCTCAACACGCGGAACATCTTGCTGGCGATGCCGACGTGACTGCGCATGCCGATGCCGACGATGCTGACCTTGCAGATCTTGGCGTCGCCGGTGACTTCCTGCGCGCCCAGCTTGGGCACCACCTGGGTTTTCAGCAGGTCGATGGCTTTGGAGTAATCGTTGCGGTGAACCGTGAAACTGAAGTCGGTCTTGCCGTCCTTGCTGACGTTCTGGATGATCACGTCGACTTCGATGTTGGCATCGGCCACGGCGCCCAGGATCTGGTACGCGATACCAGGGGTGTCGGGTACGCCGAGCACGGAGATTTTGGCTTCATCGCGGTTGAAAGCGATGCCCGATACGATGGCTTGTTCCATGTTTTCGTCTTCCTCAAAGCTGATCAAAGTGCCTGACTTGGCTTCTTCGTTGATGTCGATGTCCCATTCGGTGAAGCTGGACAGCACGCGCAGCGGCACCTTGTATTTGCCGGCAAATTCGACCGAGCGGATCTGCAGCACCTTGGAGCCCATGGAGGCCATCTCCAGCATCTCTTCAAAGCTCACGGTGTGCAGGCGGCGCGCCTCAGGCACCACGCGCGGGTCGGTGGTGTAAACGCCGTCGACGTCGGTGTAAATCAGGCATTCGTGCGCCTTGAGCGCCGCGGCAATGGCCACGGCCGAGGTGTCGGAACCGCCGCGGCCCAGCGTGGTGACGTTGCCGGCCTCGTCCACCCCTTGAAAGCCGGTGATGATGACAACTTTTCCGGCGTCCAGGTCTGCACGCACACGCTCGTCGTCGATCGACTCGATGCGGGCCTTGGTGTAGGCGTTGTTGGTCTTGATGGTGACCTGCCAGCCGGCGTAACTCACAGCCGGCATGCCTTCGGCCTGCAGCGCAATGGCCAGCAGTGCGCTGGAAGCCTGCTCGCCGGTAGCGGCCAGCGCATCGAGCTCGCGGCCATAAGCATCGCTTGTCCTGGCGGGTGCCAGTTCTTTGGCCAGGCCGAGCAAACGGTTGGTTTCGCCGCTCATGGCACTGGGAACGACCACCATCTGGTGGCCGGCCCGCGCCCATTTGGCCACGCGCTTGGCGACATTGCGGATGCGCTCGGTGGAGCCCATCGACGTGCCGCCGTATTTATGAACGATCAATGCCATTTTCAGGGTCACTCAGAGGTGTTTGGTTTCAGGCCCGGGCGTTTATAAATCCATTTTTCGGGCGAATTGCGTCGTTGCGCGGTGCTCGCAATCCTCATGTACCGAAGTACATTCCGGTTGCTGCGCTCCGGGCGCCTCGCACTTCATCCCGAAAAGCTGGATTTCTAGAACGCCCTACGCACATCAAAGAGGCTCAAAAAGGTGCGCTCCGCCAGCAAAGCCTTCAATTATACCTAGGGACTACTACCTGGTTAGCTCGCCTTATCCCCCGCAGCCGCATAGTTCAGCACCGCACCAGCGCGCGTGACATGCCCGGTAGCCACCTTGAGGTGGATCTGGTGCCCGCGCGTGGTGCAGGCGGCGATTTGCAGGAGCAGTTGGTCGAGCTGCGCTGCACTGGGTGTGGCTTGCTGCAGCGTCAGCCAATAGCGCAGCACATTGGCCTGCCGCGGCTGTGACAGGGATTGCAGGGATTTGATCACCGGGGGGGTTCCCACGGCAGCCAGGTCTTGCTGTGCCACCTCGACCAGCAACCCGTGCGCCTGGGCCGCGTGGCGCGCGCTGCGTGCAAAGGTTTCACGAAACTGCGGAAAGGTTTGCGCCAACGCGGGCAGCAGGCGGGCCCGGATGCGGTTGCGCGTGAACTGCTCGTCGGTGTTGGTCGGGTCTTCCACCCAGGTGATGCCGCGCGTCACCAGCCAATCGCGCAGCAATGCCCCGGGCACCGTCAGCAGCGGACGGTAATAGGTCATGCCGTCACGCTCCCATTGCGCCGGCATGGCGGCCAGCCCGGGCAGCCCCGCTCCGCGTGATAACGCCAACAGCATGGTTTCCACCTGGTCATCGGCGTGCTGGGCAATTGCTATGCTTTTAATAGCTGCTTGCGCAGATTCTTCCTGGGCTGCAGCCTTAAACGCCGCATAACGCGCCTTGCGTGCCGCGTCTTCCGGGCTCTCACCGGAGGCGTGGCGGGCATCCACGCGCCGGACAGTGAGCGGGACTTTGAACTGCGCACACAGGTCAACGCAGTGCCGCTCAAACTCATCCGCCGCCGCCTGCAGGCCGTGATGGATATGGATGGCATGCACCTGCCCCGGCCAATTCTCGGCGCAGGCTACCAGCAAGGCGACAGAATCTGCGCCGCCGCTGAGCGCAACGGCCAGTGGGAAAGAAGGTTGAAATCGGGAAATCGCTTCGGCGACAGCGATCGCGGCGCTGTCACTCTCGGCCTCAGCACCATGGGGTTTCGCATGGTGGCGGGCCATCGTCTTGTCGCTCCAGCTTGTGCCGGGGCGGCTTACTTGCCGGCGTCGGCCTTGGTGTCGGTGAAGCGGCCGTAGCTTTGCAGGCGCTCGTAGCGGCGGTCCAGCAGTTCCTTCACCTTCAGGTCGCTGACCTGGCGGAAGGCGTCGTTGAGGGCGCGCTTGAGGAAAGCGGCCATCTGCTTGTGGTCGCGGTGGGCGCCACCCACGGGCTCGTTGACGATCTTGTCGATGACACCGAGCGCCTTGAGCCGGTGCGCGGTGATGCCCAAAGCTTCTGCGGCTTCCTGCGCCTTGTCAGACGTCTTCCAGAGGATGGACGCGCAGCCTTCAGGGCTGATGACGGAGTAGATCGAGTACTGCAGCATGACCACCTGGT
Source organism: Polaromonas sp. P1_F8 (assembly GCF_056405635.1). Lineage (NCBI taxonomy): Bacteria > Pseudomonadati > Pseudomonadota > Betaproteobacteria > Burkholderiales > Comamonadaceae > Polaromonas > Polaromonas sp. P1_F8. Next base: position 1,049,665 of record NZ_JBFUBS010000001.1, read on the forward strand.
CGGCCACTGAAATGGCCAGCGCGCCGCCGGAGCCGCCTTCGCCGATGATGGTGGTGATGATGGGCACTTCGAGCTGCGCCATCTCAAAGATGTTGCGGCCGATGGCCTCGGACTGGCCGCGCTCTTCGGCGTCAATGCCGGGGTAAGCGCCGGGCGTGTCGACAAAGGTGAACACCGGCAGCTTGAACTTCTCGGCGGTCTTCATCAGGCGCAGCGCCTTGCGGTAGCCCTCGGGCTTGCTCATGCCGAAGTTGCGCAGGCCGCGTTCCTTGGTGTCGCGGCCCTTCTGGTGGCCCAGCACCATGCAGGCGGTGCCGTTGAAGCGCGCCAGGCCGCCCACGATGGACAGGTCGTCGGCAAAATGCCGGTCGCCGTGCAACTCAACAAAATCCGTGAAGATTTCGTTGACGTAATCCAGGGTGTAGGGACGTTCCGCGTGGCGGGCGATCTTGGTGATCTGCCAGGGCGTGAGGTCGCTGTAGATGTCTTTGGTGAGCTGCTGGCTCTTTTTGGCCAGCTGGTCGATTTCTTCAGAGATATCGACAGCCGACTCGGTCTGTACGTAGCGCAGTTCTTCAATTTTTCCTTCAAGCTCCGCAATCGGTTGCTCGAAATCGAGGAAGGTCTTCTTCGCCATGTGCTGCTCCTCAGGGCTTCATGAAACTTAAATTTGCTCGGTACCCGTGGGGGTACCCAGAACCGGTAATGGGTCCAGAGAGCGCCAAATATACCAAGTTGCCACGCTGCAGTATGGCGACCAGGCGGCAGCCACCTCTCGCGCGTCGCTTCGGCTGACGGATTCACCCGAAAAGTAATTCTGGCTGATGCCGGTGATCAGCCCCACATCGTCCAGCGGCAGGACATTCGGTCGCATCAGGTAAAAAATCAAAAACATCTCGGCCGTCCAGCGGCCGATGCCGCGAATGGCAACCAGCTCCGCAATGATGGCCTCATCGTCCATCGCTGCCCAATCCTTGACGTGGACGGTGCCTGCGTCGAAGTGGATCGCCAGGTCCACCAGGTATTCGACTTTGCGGGCGCTCAGGCCGGCCGCGCGCATGTCGTCAACTTTGAGGCGCAGCACGTTGGCAGGCGTCACTTTTTTCGGCAACGCAGAAAATTTGGCCCAGACGCTTTGCGCCGCCTTGACCGAAATTTGCTGGCCCACGATGCTGCGCGCCAGGGTGCCAAAAGCATCGCCGCGGGTTTGCAAGCAGGCGTCGCCGAACAAGGGAATCAGCCGCTTCATCACGCGGTCTTTTTTCACCAGGTGTTTGCAAGCATCGGCCCAATACTCGGGCACCGTGGTGGCCGGCTCGGCAACGTCGGCCAGCTCAGCGCTGGCTGGGCCGCTTTTTACTATCTTTTTCATAGCTGCTTGCGCCCGCCCTTATTGGTCTGCGGGCCGAAATGGCATGAAAAACAGGGTAAAAGAGCCGTCCAGAACCTCATGATTGCACCTCCCAGGTGGTGCCGGCGGGCGAATCCTTCAACACAATGCCTTTGGCCAGCAGGTCCTTGCGGATGCGGTCGGCTTCGGCGAAATCTTTTGCCAGCTTCGCGGCTGCCCGCTGCGCGATCAGTTGCTGGACGCTGGCGTCGTCAAGGCCGGCGCCGGCCTGGAGGTAGGCGCCGGGCGAACCTTGCAGCAGGCCCAGGCAGCCACCCAGGTTTTTCAGCAGCCCTGCGAGTTCGGCAGAGCCGGTCCGGTTGACTTCACCGGCCAGCTCAAACAACACAGCCACGGCCTCCGGCGTTCCGAAGTCTTCGTCCATGGCCGCCTTGAAGCGCTGCGCAAACGGATGGGCCCAGTCGGTCGGCAGCGCTGCCGGCTTGACCAGATCGAGCGATGTGTAAAGCCGCTTGAGCGAGTTGCGCGCATCGTCCAGATGGGCGTCGCTGTAATTCAGGGCGCTGCGGTAGTGGGCGCGAACAATGAAAAACCGTACGGTTTCGGCATCGTATTTGGCCAGTACTTCGCGGATGGTGAAGAAGTTGCCAAGCGACTTGGACATCTTCTCGTTGTCAACGCGCACAAAACCGTTGTGCACCCAGAAGCGGGCCAGCGGCTTCCCGTTGGCCGCCTCGCTCTGGGCGATCTCGTTTTCGTGGTGCGGGAACTGCAAATCGGCACCGCCGCCGTGAATGTCGAAGGTCTCGCCCAGCGTGCCGCGGCACATGGCCGAGCACTCGATGTGCCAGCCTGGACGGCCGGGGCCATAGGCGCTCTCCCACCTGGCGTCGTCGGGCTCGGTGGGTTTGGCGCTTTTCCAGAGCACAAAGTCCAGCGGGTCTTCCTTGCCGTCGAGCACAGCGACGCGCTCGCCAGCGCGCAGCTCGTCGAGTGACTTGCCCGAGAGCTTGCCATAGCCGGGAAACTTGCGCACCGCGTAATTCATGTCACCGGTGGAGCCCTTGTAGGCCAGGCCTTTTTCCTCCAGCGTGGCGATCATGCCCAGCATCTGCGGCACGTACTCAGTCGCACGGGGTTCCAGCGATGGAGGCTCTATACCCAGCGCGCCGATGTCCTGATGCATGGCCGCGATCATCTCGTCGGTCAGCTGGCGGATGGTGATGCCGCGCTCAACCGCCCGCTTGATGATCTTGTCGTCGATGTCGGTGATGTTGCGCACATACGTAACCTTCAGGCCGCTTGCCTTGAGCCAGCGTTGCACCACGTCGAACGCCATCATCATGCGCGCATGGCCGATGTGGCAGAGGTCGTAAATCGTCATTCCGCACACATACATGCGCACATGGCCGGGATCAAGCGGGGAAAATTCTTCCACGGCACGCGACAGCGTGTTGTAAATGCGAAGGCTCATGAAAATTATGCTGCGGGGCCTGGCATCGGCCGGAAGCAGCCGGTGGTCAGGCAAAGGAAAGAAGCTTTATCTCACGGACGCCGCAGGCGGGCAAGGGCCATTCGGCGTACACGCGAAAACGTGCGATAAAAACGGAAAGTACGCAATTCTGGGGGCCATGAACTATACCCCCCTCAGTTACAATCGCCCAGTATATCCAGCCCGTCCGACAACGTTCAGCGGCTCCCGGAGCGCCCTGAAAAGCCTGGCTGTTTATGTTGACTTTCCGCCCAACGGCTGCCAAAACAGCACCGGGGGCTTTAAAACAAATCGCGAGAGTGCCATGCCCACGCCAAACTTCCTTACACGCAATCCGCTGTCCGCCGCCCTGCGCATGCTGGCCGTGGCGGTCACCCTGTCGGTGTCCGTTGCCCATGCCGACGACTACGCCGACGTCAGCCGCCTGATGCGTGCCGGCCAGTATGCCGAGGCGCAGGCCAAGGTTGACCAATACCTCGCCAGCAAGCCACGCGACCCGCAAATGCGTTTCTTCAAGGGCGTGATCCAGACCGAGACCGGCAAGACCAACGACGCGATCGCGACCTTCACCAAAATCACCGAAGACTACCCCGAGCTGCCTGAGCCCTACAACAACATGGCCGTGCTGTATGCCGGCCAGAGCCAGTTCGACAAGGCCCGGGCGGCGCTTGAAATGGCGATCCGGACCAACCCCAGCTACGCCACCGCACATGAAAACCTGGGCGACGTCTACGCCAGGCTCGCCAGCCAGGCCTATAGCAAGGCCCTGCAGCTCGACGGCGGCAACGCTGCCGTTCCACCCAAGCTGGCACTGATCCGCACCCTGTTCTCCGCCGAATCCAAAAACCCCACCAAGCCGGCTGCCGGCGCGCCGACGTCCGGCCCGGCTACAACACTCCCTGCGGCTCCCGCGGCGGCTGCCAAGCCAGCGCCGGCAGCCCCGGTGGCCGCAGCGCCTGCTCCTGCCGCGCCGGCAACACCCGTAGCACCGGCTGCCACCGCAGGCGCCGAAAAAGAAGTCGAAGCAGCCGTGCGCAGCTGGGCCCAGGCCTGGTCCGACAAGGACATGAACGGCTACCTCAGCAGCTACGGCCAGAACTTTGCGCCTCCCGGCAAACAGGCACGCAAAGCCTGGGAAGAAGACCGCCGTGCGCGCATCGTCGGCAAGTCGCGCATCAGCGTCAAGCTCTCCGACCTGGCCGTCGCCGTACAGGGCGCCAAGGCCACAGCCAGGTTCAAGCAGGACTACAGCGCCGACTCCATCAATATTTCCAGCCGCAAGACGCTGGAGATGGCCAAGGCCGGTGATCGCTGGGTCATCGTCAAGGAATCCACAGGCGGCTGATCGCTGGCGGCCGGCCTGACCCAAGTGCATTGTTCAGCCTGTTCCTGTCCGTCTGTGTTGGCCGGCAAACTTTCGTGGAAGCCCGCATGAAAAAAGCGGCCGCAACGCTTCTCTTCATCGCACCGTGCCTGGTGCTGGCCTTTTCGCCTGCGCGGGCTGAAACCCGCGCGCACACAACCAAGCGGCCCGCCCCGGCAAAAGCCTCCGCCCCGCATGAGGCGCGCGGCGGCGAAGCGGAAGCCCGGCTGATTGAAATCTACAAACTGATCGGCCAGGCGAATTCGCGCGAAGCCCTGCGCAAGGCCGAAGGCCTCGTGAAGGACCACCCCAACTTCCAGCTGGCCCAACTGGTTTACGGCGACTTGCTGGCCGGCTTTACACGCCCTGTGCGCACGCCAGGCGACGTTCCGGATGCCGCTGCCAAGACTGCGGCAGCCCTGCTGGCCGAGTTGCGGCAGGAGTCGCTGCTGCGCCTGCGCGCGCTGCGCGAGCGGCCCGCCCCCGGCCTGGTGCCGTCGCAATTCCTGGTGCTGTCATCGCGTAACAAACACGCCATTGCCGTCGATGCGTCCAGGTCACGCCTTTACCTGTTTGAAAACACCAGCGCGGGTCTCAAACTCGTGGCGGACTACTACATCTCGGTCGGCAAATCCGGCATTGAAAAATCCGTCGAAGGTGACCTGCGCACGCCGGTCGGCGTCTACTACATCACCAGCAACCTGAACCCCAAATCGCTGCGCGACTTTTACGGCTCGGGCGCGTTGCCCATCAACTACCCCAACCAGCTCGACGTCAAACGCGGCAAGACCGGCGGCGGCATCTGGCTGCACGGCACGCCACCGACGCAGTTTTCCCGGGCACCGCTGTCCACCGACGGATGCGTCGTGCTGGCCAACCCCGACCTGGAGCGCATCATCCGCACAGTCGAAGTGCGCAGCACGCCCGTCGTGATTGCCCACAGCCTCAAATGGGTGGCGCCGCAATCGCTGGCGGCCGACACCCGGTCGTTCGAAACCGCACTGCAAAGCTGGCACCACGCCAAGTCCAGCGGCGACATGGCCAAACTTACAAGCTGGTACACACCCGATTTCACAAGTTACGGCAAGACGCTGGCTGAATGGACGCCGCTGCTGCAAAGTGAGCTCAAGCAACTCGGTGGGCGCGACATCCTGCTCAAGGACGTGTCTTACCTGCGCTGGACCGACAGCACCGATACGATGGTGGTAACCTTTGGCGAACTGATCAAGGGCGCCAAAACCGGCCGCACCAAACGCCAGTACTGGATCCGCCAGGGTAGCCAGTGGAAGATATTTTTCGAAGGAACCATTTGATGGCAGTTCACAGGACGCTTGCCGCACTCGCGGTGTTTTCTCCCTTGCGCCGCGCCGCATTCGCAACGGTAGCCGCGGCGAGTCTGGCCCTTCTGGCCGGCCCGGCGCTCGCGCAAAGCGCACCCAAAGTCAAGTTCGTCACCAGCGAAGGTGACTTCGTGGTCGAGGTCTATCCCGACAAGGCGCCCAAGACCGTTGAAAATTTCCTGCAATACGTCAAGGACAAACACTATGACGGCACGATTTTCCACCGCGTGATCCCCAACTTCATGGTGCAGGGCGGCGGCTACGACGCCACCTACGCCGAAAAGAAAMCGCGCCCGCCGGTGCCCCATGAAGGCCGCGAGGCGCTCGCCAAGGGCGGCCCCAAAAACGTGGTCGGCACGCTGGCCATGGCGCGCACCAACGACCCCAATTCCGCGTCGTCGCAGTTCTTCATCAACGTGAAGGACAACGACTTCCTGAACCCCACGGTGATTCCCCCCGGAGACCCGGTTCCGAAGTTTGAATACCAGGGCCGCGTCTATGAAAACACCCCGCGAGCCCAGCTCGTCAACGCACCCCAGCTCTTTGGCTACACCGTGTTCGGCAAGGTGGTCAGCGGCATGGACGTCGTGAACAAGATCAAGACCGTGCCCACCGGCGCCGGCGGCCCCTTCCCGACGGACGTTCCCAAGACACCCGTCCTCATCAAATCAGCAACCCTCGTCAATTAATTGACACAGCCCTACAGGACACCATCATGAGCAATCCCAAAGTAGACCTCCACATTGCCGAATACGGCGTCATCACGCTGGAGCTCGACGCCGCCAAGGCACCCAAGACCGTTGCCAACTTCCTGAACTACGTCAACAAGGGCCATTACGCCAACACGGTGTTTCACCGCGTCATCCCGGGCTTCATGGTGCAGGGCGGCGGCTTTGAGCCGGGCATGAAACAAAAGCCTACCGACGGCGAAATCGAGAACGAAGCCAACAACGGCCTGAAGAACAACAACTACACCGTGGCCATGGCGCGTACCAATGCACCGCACTCGGCCAGCTCGCAGTTCTTCATCAACGTGGCCGACAACGGCTTCCTGAACCACACCGCACCGAACGCATCGGGCTGGGGTTATGCCGTGTTCGGCAAGGTAGTGGCCGGCACCGACGTCGTCGACAAGATCAAGGCCGTCAAGACCGGCCGCAAGGGCTTCCATGACGACGTTCCGATGGAAGACGTGATCATCCAAAAAGCCGTAGCAGTGGCCTGAGTGCCCTTTCGGGCCGCGCTTGCCGAAATCCAGCCGGTGAACAACCCCCAGGCCGTGCCCCCCATGGCGGAGCTGCCGGCCCCGCCCGTGTGGCGCACGGTCGATTTCATTTCCGACCTGCATTTGCAGGCCTCGGAGCCGGCTACGTTTGCGGCCTGGCAGCACTACCTTGAAACCACGCCCGCAGACGCGGTCTTCATCCTGGGCGACCTGTTTGAGGTCTGGGTCGGTGATGACGCCGTGGAAGGCGACCTGCTGGACCCTGCCGCCGGCTTTGACGCGCGCTGCGTGCAGGCCATGGGCAATGCTGCCGGCCGGCTGGCCCTGTTTTTCATGCACGGCAACCGTGACTTTCTGGTGGGCCAGGCCCTGATGGACCTGTGCAACGCCACCCTGCTGACAGACCCGACCGTGCTGGTCTTTCCCGCCGGCACCGGGCGGCGCTGGTTGCTGTCGCATGGTGACGCCTTATGCCTGGACGATGTCGACTACATGAACTTTCGCAGCCAGGTCCGCAGCCCCGAATGGCAGCGCACCTTCCTGGCCAGGCCGCTGGCCGAACGCCAGGCGATTGCGCGCGGGCTGCGCGAGCAAAGCGAAGCGCGCAAGCAGTCCGGCGCACAATATGCCGACGTCGACACCCAGGCCGCTCGCCAATGGCTGCAAGCGGCCAATTCCCGCACGCTGATTCATGGCCACACGCACAAGCCCGCCGTGCATGACCTGGGCGGCGGCCTGTCGCGCGTGGTGCTCAGCGACTGGGACCTGGGCGCCCCGGTGCCGCGCGCGGAAGTGCTGCGCCTGACGGCCGGCGGGCTGCAACGGATTACGCTGTGCTGACCCTTGTTTCATTTCGTTTAACCACCACCTCCACCTTATGCTGAACTGGTTACGAACACTTGGCGGCGCCAAGGCCCCTGAAAAAACCATCCCCGAAACCCTGTGGGTAGACACCCTGCTGCGGTTTCCTTTCCTGGGCCGGCGGCCGGTTGCGGAGCTTCAACAGCTGAACACCCTGACAGAAAAATTCCTCAAGCAAAAGGAATTTACCGGTGCGCACGGCCTGAAGGTCACCGATGAAATGGCGGTCGCGATTGCCGCACAAGCCTGCCTGCCGGTGTTGCACCTGGGCCTGCGCTGGTACGACGACTTCAAGGGCATCGTGGTTCACCCCGGCGCCATGCTGGCGCGCCGCCAGGTCACCGACCAGGCCGGCGTGGTGCACCACTACAGCGAAGAGCTGCTGGGCGAAGCCATGCAGGGCGGCCCCGTCACACTGAGCTGGCAGGACGTGGCCGGCGCGGGCGACTCGGCCGAGCACGGCCACAACGTGGTAATTCACGAATTCATCCACAAGATCGACATGCGCGATGGCGCCGCCGACGGCTGCCCGCCCTTGCCCACGCGCAGTGCCCTCACCTCGTGGCATGCGGTCATGCAGCCGGCTTACGACGGGTTCTGCGAAAAAGTCGCCATGGCCACACGTTTCGGCGCCGAGCCGCCATGGCTGGACAGCTATGGGGCCCGGTCACCGGCCGAATTTTTTGCCGTGGCGTGCGAAGCCTATTTTGTGAACCGCACACGCTTCACACAGGACTTCGCGCCCCTGACCGTGCTGTTCGACAAGTTTTTTATGCCGAAATGAGCCTACAGCGGCTTTCCGGCGCCACGCTGACAATTTTCGAGAGGAAAATCGCCCCTTAACCCAATCTGAACGGGCGCAAGCAGCTATCAAATACATAGCAACAGGCCGGCCCGGTTTGCCTCTTTTCAGGCCGGCTTAACCCCATTTTCCCCGCCCCTTCGTTTCAATGGGCTCCACCACTTTCTGGAGCTCACGTGAAACCCCCCCTTCTTGCCTCTTCCATCCTGCTGGCCATCCTCACCATGGCCGCCCTGCCCGCGCAGGCCATCGGCCGGCTGGCCGACGTGACCGTGATTGACCGCAACACCGGCGCCACGCTGCCGCTGTACCACCACCGCGGCGAATACTGGGTGGCCGGCCAATACGGCGCCAAATACGCCATCGCCGTGCGCAACAAGCTCGGTGAACGGGTGCTGGCCGTGACCGCCGTCGACGGCGTGAACGTGCTGAGCGGCGAAACCGCCGCCTGGGACCAGACCGGTTATGTGTTTTCGCCCTGGCAGCAGTACCAGGTCACCGGCTGGCGCAAAAGCAGCAGCGAGATCGCCGCATTTGAATTTTCCGCACTCGGGGATTCGTACGCCGGCCGCACCGGCAGGCCCGGCAACGTCGGCGTGATCGGTGTGGCGCTCTTCAGGGAGCAAGCTCCCGAGCCGGTCGCCCAGGCGCCCGCCTATTCCAGCCGTAAGGAGCGCGAGGCCGACGCATCGCTGGGCCTGCGAAACGCCCCCTCGCCTTCATCAGCCTCACCGGCACCTTTGGCGGAATCATCCACCGCCGGAAAATCCGCGCTGGCCGACCGCGCCAGCGGTGGCGTGGAAGCTTCTGCCTTGTCCGAAGACCGGGTCAGAAGGCTGCCGTCTACACCCCTGCCTGCCGCCAGGCTCGGCACGGGCCACGGCGCACGGGAAAACTCACTGGTGTCACAGACCACCTTCGCGCGCCTGCAAACACAGCCCAACGAGGTCATCCGCATCCGCTACGACAGCCGCGAGAACCTGATCGCCAGCGGCGTGATCCGCGAACCCGTGGCGCGCAACCCCATCCCGGATCCGTTCCCGCAGTCAGGAAACCCGTCTTATGTACCTGACCCTCCAAGGTATTGAGCCCCCACGGTCGTTCACTTCGTGTAACTCTCTGCCCCCCGAGGGGGCGCTGCGCCTGCGGCCCGGCAAAGCCGGTTCCGCGGCCCCTGCTGGTCTGGAGAGCCCCTGCGCGGTGGTCTGTTGTCGTGAGAAAGATCGCGCGTTGCGCCGTGATAATCTGGTACATGCCCAGCGCCACGCCGACCGACCATGCAGCCGAAGACAGCGACGAATCGCTGATGCTGCGTTATGCGGCCGGTGACATGTCGGCTTTTGACGTGCTGTATGCGCGGCATGAACTGGGGGTGTGGCGCTATGTGTTTCGCAGCGTGCGGGTGCAGGCGGTGGCCGACGACCTGCTGCAGGATGTCTGGTTTGCCGTGGCGCGCAGCGCCGCCACCTATACGGTGACGGCGAAGTTCAAAACGTGGCTGTTCACCATGGCGCACAACCGGATGGTCGATTACTTCCGCACGGCAAAGCAGCACGTCAGCATCGATGGACGCGGCGACGATGAGGAAGGCCTGGGCCTTGGCGATACGCTGGCGGCCGACTCGGGCTTCGGCCCGGTGCGGCAGCTGCAGTCGCGCGAGCAGGCAGCCGCGCTGATTGCCGCGGTCGAACGCTTGCCCCACGAACAGCGCGAAGCCTTCCTGCTGCAAGCCGAAGCCGGCATGAGCGTGGAAGACATCGCCACCGCGACCGGCGTCAGCTTTGAAACCGCCAAGAGCCGACTGCGCTATGCCCGCAACAGCCTGCGCCAGCAGCTACAGGAGTTTGCATGACAGAGCCTGATCACAGCCAGCACGGCGACGAGCTGTTGCAGCGCTACCGGGAGGCCAGCGCAGACGACACACGCCGCCCCGGCGCGCATGTGCGTGACGCCGTGCGCGCCCACGCGCAGATGGTGATCGAAGCCGGCAAGCAGGCCGGTGCGTCGCAAGCTGTCGCCAACACCGATGCAGCGCAGCGCCCGGCAGCCAACCAGTCGCGCTGGAAAATCTCCGCGCTGGCGGGCTTTGCGCTGGCCGGCCTGACCGGGTTGCTGGTGCTGCAATTTGACCGCGGCACCGACGAGGAAAAAGAACTGGCGTTTGGCCAGCCCAGTCCTGCGGCGCAGTCGTCGCCGGCAGCTGCGCCTTCGGCAGCAACAGGAACAGCACCACCGGTTTCGCCACCGATGGCCGCGACTCCCGATCCTGTAGCGCCGCAAACGCCTGCACCGGAACCCGATGCCCGGAAGCGGTCTGCCGAAACTGCCAAGCCGGCGTTGAAATCGCCGGCATCTTCGGCGCAGGACAAAGCAGTGGCCTCACCCGCAGCGAATGAGCCAGCCACGCGGAAAAAAGAAACCAGGGCGCCAATGGACACCACAGCGCCCTCAACTGCGCCGTTTGCCATTCCAGCGCCCGCTGCCATGCCCGCTCCTGCACCTGTCGCCCCCATCCAGGAAAATGCGCAGCCTTGGCCCGGGCAGGCGCCGCACATGGCGGGCATAGGGAGCGGATCTCCGTCGGCAACACCATCGCAGGCCGACATGTTAGCCGCGGCGCCGGCTGCGCGTCAGGCACCCGCGCCCGCTGCTGCTGCCGCAGCTGCGCCTGCCGCGCCTGCAGCACGCGCCGTAACGCCACTGCAAAAACAGGAAGGCGCCCTGCAATACCGCGCACCGCGTGCAGAAACGGGTGCCGGGCCCAACCGTCTGGCCGGGGCTCTGCAGGACGCTGCCCGTGCAGGACGCCTGGAGCTGCTGGAACGCCTGCTCCAGCAAGGAGCCCCCGTCAACGCAGCCGATACGGCAGGCCGCACGCCGCTGATCCTGGCCGTCATGCAAGGCCACACCGCCGTGGTTCAGCGCCTGCTGGCAGCCGGGGCCAACCCGGCGCTGGTGGATCAGGAAGGGCTCAACGCCCTGCAGCACGCGCGGCGGCTGGGCTTTGACGGGATTGCCCACCTGATTGAAGCGGCTTCCTGAGCGCCGGAGCGGCACTGCGCCGCGGACTTACAAAGCAGATCGGCTTCCAGCCCAGTACTGGCGGGCGCAAGCAGCTATGTATTCAATAGCAGCTACAGGCTGGAAATTTCAGCCGGCGTAATACAGCACCGCCACAAAATGGCAAGCGGTACCGGCCGCGACAAACAGATGCCACACAAAGTGGCCGTAGCGCAGCCGTGAATCGGTGGCGAAGAAGCCGACACCGAGCGTGTAAAAAAGCCCACCGGCCACCAGCCAGAAAAGTCCCCAGCCCGGAATGAGCTCCAGCATCGGCTTGATGGCGATCACGGCGATCCATCCCATGGCGAGGTAGAGGATGGTGGACAGCCGTGGCCAGCGCACGCCCGCGAAGGCCTTGACCGCCACACCAGCCAGCGCCATGGCCCAGACCAGGCCGAACAGCGTCCAGCCCCAGGGCCCGCGCAACACGCCGAGCGTGAACGGCGTGTAGGTGCCGGCAATCAGCAGGTAGATGGCGCCATGGTCCAGGACCTGGAACACCCGCTTGGCACGCATCGCCCGGATGGCGGGCAAGGCGTGGTACAGCATCGAGGTGAAATACAGCACCACCATGGTGGCGGCAAAAACGCAGACCGCCGCCACATCGAGCGCATCACCGTCGCGCGCACTGGCGATGACCAGGAAAGGCGCCGACACCAGCGCAGCGAGCAGCGCGAGACCGTGGCTCACGCTGTTGGCGATTTCCTCGCCCAGCGTCTGTTGCCGGTCTTGCGGCAACGCCACAGCGGCGGCTGTGGTCATCGTTTGAGCAATGCCTTCAGCACGTTCTGCACACGCCTGGCGTTGCCGGCGTCAAAGTCGGCGGCCAGCACCTGGGCGGTGTCTTCACCCCAGGTTTCAGCCGGCGCGGGCGCATTGCGTTTGGTCAGCAGCTGCAGCTGCAGCATGCGGCGCGCACTGATGTGCTCGGCAGGCGTGGGCAGCTCGGCGGCGATTTCCAGGCGCAGCAGCGCTTCGGATGCGTCTTTGCCCGACGGTGTGCTGACGGCCTGCACCCAGCGGTTGCGCACGGCCGGCGCCACGGCTTTGCCGAGGTCCTGCGCGCTCGGCAGTTGCGCGGGGTCGCGCTTTTCCCAAGCGGTGAGCAAGTGCGTCAGCACTTCACCGTGCGCCTGCATCGCGAGTTTCTTGAGCGCCTGGTTGGCGGCCTCAAAGGCTTCGCGCTGGGCACGGAAAGCGGCATCGCCCAGGCGTGGGCCGCGCTCTTCGAAGGCGGGGCGTGCGTTGCGGTCCCCACGGTCTCCCCGATCATTACCGCGCGAGCCACGGTCGTCACGGCCTTCACGGTAAGGCTCAAACTTGTTGTCAGTGCTTTGGCGCGGGCCGCCGGGCTTGCTGCCCGGGCGCGAGTCCTTGCGGTCGCCAAACTTTCCGCCGCGCCCTGCGGCTGCCGGCTCGGGCTTCTTCATGCCCGGGCGGTCGTCGCCGCGCCGCGCCACCACCGGTTTGGGCGCAGGCTTGGGTGCGGGTGGCGGCTCGGCGGGCGGGCTGGCCGGCTCACCTGCTTCGGCAAATTCGGTGGCCGCTGCTTCTGCGGCAGCTTCCGTGGCAGCGGGCGCATCTGCTACGTTTTCTGTAGCTGCCTGCGCAGGTTCTGCTTGGGCTGCAGCCTCATTTTCCTTTGCAACGGGGGTAGCGTTGGTGTCAGCCAGTGCAGCTTCAACCGACGGCGCTGCCGGTGCGGCAACAGGTGCTGACGCCGGTGCGGGCACAGGCACTTGCCCGCGCACGATGGCTTCCAGCGCCTTGGCGGCCGCGTGGATTTTCTGCACGTCGCCACTGGCGGTGGCGGCTTCAACGGCCTTGGAGGCGTCCAGCACCATGCGGTCGTATTCGCCCAGCGCCGCGGCGGCTTTTTCGCGTTCGGCGGTCTTGCGCTGGAAGGCGTCGTCGATGGGTTTGCGGAAAGCGTCCCACATCTTCTGCTCTTGCTTGCGCTCGATCGGCACGGCCTGCGCTTCATGCTGCCAGCGCTGTTGCAGCGACTTGACGGCATCGATGCGCAGCATCGGCTCGGCGCCCAGCACATTGGCTTCTTCAATCATGGCCTTGCGGCGTGCAATGCTGTCGTGGCGCGCAGCGGTCAGCGGAGCGTCTGCGGCATCCATCGCGGCTTTCCACTGCGGCTGGATTTCGGCAAACGCCTTTTCACCCAGATGACCGGCCTCACGCCATTTTTCAACAAAGCCGTTCAGGCTGCGAATGTGGTGCTTCCAGTCGGTATTGTCCTTGTTGGCTTCGGCCCATGCCAGCACTTCATCAATCAGCAGCTTGCGTTCGGCCTTGACGGTTTCGCTTTGTTCTTTCACCTTCTCGAGCCAGGCTTCAACAACCTTGTGTGCTTCGTTGCAAGCGTCGTCAAAACGCTTCCACAGCGCGTGGTTGGGTGTGCCGCCCTGGTCACTGGTCTTCCACTGTTCGCGCATGGCGCGCAGGGCTTCCTGCTGCTTGCGCCCGCCCAGCGGCTTGGCCACCAGGGCTTCTGCTTTCACGACGAGCTCCTCGCGGATCTGGTCGGCGCGCCAGCGCTGCCAGCCTTCGAGTTCGCCGGCGGCCGTCAATGCGGCGTGCGCGGCGGCTTCGAGCTTGCTGTCGATGTTGCGGATATGTTCCTTGAGCGCATGGCGCAGGTCGGCCGCTACCTTGGGGGTGGACTTGCCATGGCCTTCACCGACTTCATGCTCAAGCCGCTTCAGGGCTTCCTGCACGATGGCGGAAGATTTTTCGCGCATGTCTTTGAGCACGGCCGGATCGATTTTGGCTTTGGGTGCACGTGCAGGCTGCTCACCCGCTGCAGGGGGCAGGCCACGCGCGGCGCGCAGCTCGTCGGCCCACACCGGCACGGCGGGCAGCGGCGCTGCCGTGTCTACAGCAGCCTTCTGGGCCTGCGCGAGCGCACCTTGAAAGGCCTCCCACACGGCCAGTAACTGCGCGCGAGATGCGTCGAGCAGCGGCGGGAATTTGGCGTCCACGCTGGCCCAGTTGGCGTCATGCGTGATGTCATCGGCCTGCGACTGCCAGTGCGTGACGTCACCGCGCAGGGATTCGAGGGCAGCTTCGGCATCACGCCAGGGCTTGAGCGACAGCACTTCGGTGCGCTGGGCCAGCAGCACGGCGGCTTCGCGCTGCACCTGGGTGCGGTGCTGCAGGTCTTCAATCGTCTTGACGCGGTCGGCGAGCTGCACTTTCAAACCGGCCAGCGGTTCTTTGGACAGCGGCGCACCGGCCTTGGCGGCGTCACGCTGCCAGGCCAGGGCGTCGGCCAGGTTGAGCTTGGGCACGGCCAGCAGCGCCTGGGCTTTTTCGGCCCATTCGGCGGCCACGGCTTCCTGGCCCTTGCTGCGCTTGAGTTCGTCGAGCTTTTCTTTCAGCGGTTTGGCGGCGCCCTTGTCGCGGTTGGCCAGATCCTTGTAGACCTCGGCCATCTGCTCGGCGGTGGGCTCGGTGGCCAGCCAGGTGCGGATGCGCGCCGTGCGTTCACCGGATGTGGGCGCGGAGAAAGCGCCGCCGGTCAGGCCGTCCAGCGGATGGGCTTCAGCCTGCTTGGTGGTGGGCGTTTTCACGGCGGGGGTTTCAGGTTTGGAAGATTTAAACATGGGAACGCAAGGTCAAAAAAAAAGGTGCCGCCAAGCACAAGGTGCCCTCGGGAATGGAGGGCTTTGCAGGGTGACGGCAGGTGTTGGAGTGGATGGGGGGCCGCGCCGCGCAACCCCTGTTGCGCGCGTGAGCCCTGAAGCCCATAAAAGCTTTATCAATAAAGCACTGACGCTATTTTCGCTGTTTTTACGGCATCGCCAAATTCAGCTCCGCGCGCGGTGTCCATTTGGCCTCCGGCGGCACGGCTTTGGCTGCCCCCAGAAAGAGCCTTTCAGGCGGTAAATCGCGCGAAGCCAGGTAGTCTTTCACCGCCACGCCGCGCTGCACGGCGAGTTCGCGCATGGCATCGTCGTTCACTTTAATGTCGGCCAGCAGCAGCTTTTCCATTTCGGGCACGGGCAGGTCTTTGGCCAGGCCGACCAGGTTGCGGGGCTTGGGCATGTCGGCGCGTTTATAGACTTCCTTGAGCAAGGCCGAGTATTCGGCCGGGCTGATGCTCACCGCCGCTGTGGCGGTGCCGCCCTCTTTGGCCGTGGCGCGGCGCTTTTCAGCGCGCACCAGGGCGTCGAGCCGCTCGCGTTTGAAACCGTCGCGCTCGGCGTCGACACTGCTGGTGCCCACCACGGTGAGCCGCAGCGATGGCCGGTCAACCAGCGCTTTGGCTACCTTGTCGAGGCCGGCTTTGGCTTCCGGGCCCAGCTCGGCGCTGCCGGCGGCAAAGCCCACGGTGCTGAGTTCTTCCCCGCCGCCGCCCAGCGCATTCGCCAGCAGGCTGAAAGGCGCGGTGATGGCTTTCACGATCACGTTGAGGATGACCTTGACGATGATGGGCCCGAGGCTGAACTGCGGGTCATTGAGCGAACCGCTGATGGGCAGGTCGATGTCGATCACGCCGTTGCGGTCGGCCAGCAGCGCCACCGCCAGCTTGACCGGCAGGCTGGCGGTGGAACCCTCCACCTTGTCGCCAAAACTGAGCTGGTTCAGGATGACCTTGTTGGTGGCGGTGAGCCGCCCGTCGGGTTGCACCACATAGCCCACGTCCACACTGAGCTTGCCGCGGTTGATGCCATAGCCCGAGTACTTGACCGAATATGGCGACAGCGGCGGCAGTTCGAGGTCGCGCACCTTGCCCTTGATGTCGAGCGCCAGCGGCTTGGCCAGCGGGTTGAGCTTGCCGAGGATTTCCAGCGAAGCCGTGCCTTCGGCGCGCCCGCGCAGCTCGAGGTCGGCCATGTTGGGCACGGTGGCCGTGGTACCCGGCACGGTGGGCGCCACCGATGAAAAAGCACTGAGCTTGCCGGTCAGGTCGCTCAGGTCGGCCGAGTAGTTGGGCTTGACGAAACGGTCGGAGAACAACACCTTGCCGTTGATCAGGCTGATCGGTCCGAAGTTAACGATGGGCGGCGGGGAGCCGCCAGCCGCCGCGGCGGGGGCCGTCGGGCTGACCGGCGCTGTTGACACGAATTTTGAGCCTTTTTGGCCGCCAGACGGCAATGGCTGTGCGCCAGCAGCTATCGTTTCAGTAGCAGATGAAGCTTGCGGTGAAGATGACGCCGATGATGGCGAAAGGGCCAGGGTGGCCGTTCCGCCTTCCGCACCAGCGGCCACGGCGTCTTTGCCGGGCTTCACCAGGTTCTGCAAATTGATGCGGCCATCGGGCAGGATGATCACGCGCGCAAAGAAGTCGGTGAGCACGGTTTCCCGCACGTCCACCCGGGTGGCTTTGGCCGGGTCCAGCGCCACATTCAGGCCGCGCAGGTTCAGGGCCTTCCACGCCAGCAGGTCTTCGCTGGGCGCCAGCGTGTTGGCCCTGAATTCCTCCAGCGACACATCACCGGCCACCTGCGCCTGCGGGCCGGCCGGTGTCTGCCGGTAAGCCACACGCCCCTTGAAGCTGGCATCTGCGCGCAGCAGTTCGATGTTGAGTACATCGGCAAGGTAGGGCTCGAAGGCCTGCACCGGCAGCCTGTCGACCACCAGCCGGCCCTGCGCCTGCACCGGACTCAAGCCGAGATTGCCGTTGAAGTCGACCTTGCCGGGTTCAAACCGGCCGGTGGCCAGGCGCAGGGAGGCGGTCAGCGGCATGGGTTTGGCGGCTTGCGCTTTGGCGTCCGGCCTGTCGTCCAGCACCAGTCCGCCCAGCTGGGCTTTGGCGGCGGTCACTTCAAACGCCACCGGCTTGCTACCCGACTGGTCGGAAAACGACATGGCGCCGCCGTCCAGCTGCACATCGGCAATGGCCACGGCCCATGAAGGCGCCGCCGCGCGTGTTGCCGCGTCGGTAGGGGGCGGCGCCGGCGTTGCGGTGCCCGGGCTCGCCATCCAGCGCTGGTACATCCAGCGCTTGTCGGTGTCGCGGTCGACTTTGGCTTTGGGCTGGTCCAGCTGCATTTTGGCGGCCTTGAAGGACTGGCCTGTCACGTCGATGTCAACCTGCGCGAGTTCGACACGCTTGACGGACACCAGCGACACCTTGCCCTGCGCCAGCAGGATGTCGCTGACAGCCAGTTGCGGGGCGGTGACCTGCAATTGCTGCGGCTTGTCACCGCTGGGCGCCTGCCAGTTCACGCCGAGCTGGGCGTCCAGTTGCCCGTTCAGCGCCGGCAGCAGGAACTGGCCGACGTATTTGGCGGCCATGCCCAAGGGCCAGGCGGCCACGGTGGCCGTAGCCTGGGCGGCCTGGTCGGTGGCTGTGCCGCTAAAGGTGAGCAGCGCCGGTGTTGCAATCGCTTGCGCAGTGGATGCCGCAGATGAGGCCGATGTTTTGGCCGGTTGTTTGGCGCCGGTTTTTGCCGGCGCGGGTGCCGGCGCTATGGCTGCTGGCTCCAGTCCCAGCGAACCATTGAACCGCAGGGGCGCGTTAGCCGCAAAAGGCATGGCGATGCCGGAGGCATCGAGCGTCAGCCCAGCCAGGCGGATGTCAGCGGGTGAGGCCAGTGATTCGTCCAGCCAGTTCACATGGCCGGCACGCACCGCCACGCGGGCGATCTGCACTTTCCAGGGGGCGGACGAAGGCGTGGTTTTAGTTGAAGGTGCAGACGCCGGGGCGCCAGCCGAAGCCGCACCGGCAGGTGCCTGGGCTTGAATATCGGAAGAGTTTTGGCCTGTAGCCCTTTCTGGCTGTGCGCCACCAGCTCCTTTTTTAATAGCATCCGGCGCAGGCGACAGCAGATTCAGCCGCCCTGCCCGGTCCCGGGCGAGGGACAACGTGGGGGCCGTGAGCTCCACCGCAGACAGTTTGACGAACTGCTCCAGCGGGCGCACGTCGTCCATCGTGATCTGCAGGCGCTCAAAGGCCAGCAAGTCGGCGCGGGCCGGTGGCTGGGCTTCGCCGTCTGCAGCGCGCTTGCCGGATGCACCGGGTTTTGCAGCCCGCGCCGGCGCCACAGCCGGCGACTGCCCGACCGTTTGCGCAGCCAGCACACGAACCTTTTCCGCCGTCACGGTTCCGGAAATTCGCACCACCGTGGCGGGTGTCTGCTCAAACGCGACTTTGGCGTCGGCATGCAGCACCGCGCTTTGCAGCCTGACGGGCAGGCTCGCCGGCCAGTAGGCCAGGTAAGGGTTCAGGTCAAAACCGCGCAGCGTGAAGGTGGCGTCGGTTTTGTGGGTCTGGGCAAAGGGCGTGCCTTCGGCAGCGGTGTCAAAGCTGCTGCCATTGAGCTTGAAGGCCAGGTGCGGCGAGGTTTTGACCTCACGCTGCGATTTGAGGTTGCTCAGGAAAGGCACCGACAGGCCCAGCTCCCGCAGTTCATGGGTCTTGCCGACGGACTGGTCGGTGAAGTCCATGCGCCCGCCGCTGACGACGATGTTGTAGACCGCGAACTTCGGCGGGTCGCCGGCAGGGGCATCTGCGGGTGTTTTGAAGCGCTCCAGGATGTCGTCGATGTCGTAACGACCCTCACCTTGATGGGTAAGAAACGCGATGGGTTCGTCCACCTGAACAGCGTCGGCCACTGGGGCGAGGCGAAGCAGGGACTCCAGCTCTGCATCTATATATAGGCGCTTGACGGAAAACTGGGGCGTTGCCTGGGGAGAAGCTGCCGAAGCGCCACCCACAGGGCCGGCACGGGCGACGGCCAGGTCGCGAAGAGTCAGTTCGAGCGACCAGGGCTTGAAGTCGACCTCGCCCACAGTGACCTGCCGGCCCAGCTTTTCAGAGGCGATCTTCTCCAGCTGCGATTTGAGGATGGGCGGCACGGCCGCATAGGCCACCACCCACAACACCACCAAGCTGCCCACCGCCCAGGCCGCGCGACGCTGCCAGAGCGGCGACCGGCCCACAGCGGCCGCCCGTGCCGGCAGGGTTTTGCCGATTTCCCGCCAATTGGTCTCGCGCCAGTTGAATTCCTGCCATTTTTTCTTCAAATCTTTGATTGCCATAGCCGTCGAGTTTTTAGCGCCGGGGCCGCCAGGTCAATGATTTATTTGAAAAAGACGGTCAATCGAAGGGCATTGAAGCCTGTGAAAAGCGGCGCCTCAAAAGAAAAAACCCCGGGCAGTTAGACCGACCGGGGTTGACGGCGGGCGTTTATGCTCATGCCGTCGGGGTTCCGCAAAGAAGAGAGTTATCGTCTCCAGTGCGATGAAAGCAAGTGATTGCTTCCAGATTTTCCGGGGTTGGTTACCCGGTTGATGCGTGAGTGAACACGCAATTGCAGGTTAAACCCCTGCCGTCCCGCAAGCAAGACCATCTTTTCAATCACAGCGCAGGATGTGATTGCCGCTGCCTTTTTGTGTGCTCCCAGGCAACCCAGGCCGGCCGCAGGCGCCGATCCGGCGACTACATGCAACATGGAAAACGGCCTACAACCGCAGCCGCGAAAGGCTGATCGCGCTTTTTAGAGGCAAAACTTAACTTAGAGCTCCATCTCAAATAAAGCCCGTAAACACCTTGATTCAGGCCGGTTTTGCCGGAAATCAAGGTTTTTATTTGACTTTTTGATATAAAGAATTGATTTGTTATTATTGACAGGTTATTAACCAACCCCATAGAATCCCGCCAGTCCCACGAATCCTAGGGACAACCCGAACCCGCTGCCCTATTCCTCAAAGAAGCCGGCAACGTCAAACAAGGGTCAACACCCACAAGGCTTGCCTTGGTTTGATGGCGACCCAATCAAAGCCTGCCTGGCCCCCAAAGGGCCTGCAAGCGTAGAAAGGAGTGCTATGACAGCGCTAGGACAATTCGGCCTTAACCTGAATGTCAACGCACACATCAAGAATGTGCGAAGCAGTGTTTCAAACATTGTTGACGACATCTCCCAAGGCTTTTTCGAGATTACCCACAACAGCTTCGCCCTTCTGGGCCTGGCGGTCGTGTTTGCGGTGATCACCCTGACAGCCCGGCCCGACTTGCGTCAGGCCGGTGAATTCAAGCTCATGACCTGGCTGCAGCAGCGCCAGGAGGCTGCCATCGGTTTTACCGAGCCGGCCGCCATTGAGCGCGCCACGGCGTCCAACCCGAAAGACCTGCCCGCCCAACAGGCGGCAGTGGCCTATTGGCTGAGCAAGAAGTACGGCGTCGCGCCCGAGCCGCTGAGCGTGCTGGTGGCCGAGGCCTTCGAGATCGGCCAGAAAGCCAAGCTCGACCCCACCCTGATCCTGGCCATCATGGCGATCGAGTCCGGTTTCAACCCGTTTGCGCAGAGCCCGGTCGGCGCCCAGGGCCTGATGCAGGTCATGACCAAGGTGCACCACGACAAGTACGACAACTTCGGCGGCAAGCTGGCGGCGTTTGACCCGGTGACCAACCTGCGCGTAGGCGTCAAGGTGCTGCAGGAATGCATCGCCCGCGCCGGCTCTGTCGAGGGCGGCCTCAAATACTATGTGGGCGCAGCCAACATGGACGACGACGGCGGGTACGCCGGCAAGGTGATGGGCGAACATGCCCGCCTGCTGGCCGTGGTGGCGTCTGCCTCCAAGCGCGGTGCGCCCTCGCCTTTCTTCACCACACCCGGTGGCACGTCGCGCCCGGTACCGGCCTCCCTGCCGGCCACACCCGACGCTGAAGGCAAGACGCCTGACAAGGTGGCGCTGCTGAACCAGTCCTGATTCGGCCGCTTTGTGGGGGCCTTTTCACCCCATGCACTGCCAAAAAGCCGGGCCGCTGCCAGCGCCCCGGCTTTTTGCTTTTCGGGCTGCAGGTGAAGAACCCCGGAGGCGGCAGGTTTTGGGCGCGCTCAGTTACACTAGCGAGGTGCGCGACTGGCGATAGGCTCAAGGTTTTCGCAACCATTGGAGCTGACGTGGGACACCACTGGGAAGCGCACCGCTGAAAGCCGTTGGGCCGAAGCGTTCAGCCGTTCGCCTGGGCAGCCCTTGTTTCAATAGCAGGGACCACGTCTTTAAGGACTGCCATGTACCACCGCAACATCCTGGTCGAACAAACCGATCCCGAAATCTTCGCCGCCATCCAGGCTGAAAATGCCCGGCAAGAACACCACATCGAGCTGATTGCCAGCGAAAACTACGCCTCGCCCGCCGTCATGGCCGCGCAGGGCTCGCAGCTCACCAACAAATACGCCGAAGGCTACCCCGGCCGCCGCTACTACGGCGGCTGCGAGCACGTTGACGTGGCGGAGCAGCTGGCCATCGACCGCATCAAGGCCATCTTCGGCGCCGAGGCCGCCAACGTGCAGCCGCATTGCGGTGCTTCAGCCAATGAGGCCGTGTTCCTGGCTTTCCTCAAGCCCGGCGACACCATCATGGGCATGAGCCTGGCCGAAGGCGGCCACCTGACGCACGGCATGGCCCTGAATATGAGCGGCAAGTGGTTCAACGTCGTCTCTTACGGCCTCAACGACAAGGAAGAGATCGACTACGACGCAATGGAGCGCAAGGCTCACGAGACCAAGCCCAAGCTGATCATCGCGGGCGCGTCGGCTTACAGCCTGCGCATCGACTTCGAGCGCTTCGCCAAGGTGGCCAAGGCCGTCGGCGCGATCTTCATGGTCGACATCGCCCACTACGCCGGCCTGGTGGCTGCGGGCGTGTATCCCAACCCGGTGCCGCACGCCGACATCGTGACGTCGACCACACACAAGAGCCTGCGCGGCCCGCGCGGCGGCATCATCCTGATGAAGGCCGAGCACGAAAAAGCCATCAATAGCGCCATCTTCCCAGGCCTGCAGGGCGGCCCGCTGATGCACGTGATCGCAGCCAAGGCCGTGGCCTTCAAGGAAGCCATGGCGCCCGAGTTCAAGGCTTACCAGCAGCAGGTCGTGAAAAACGCGCAGATCGTGGCCGACACCCTGACGCAGCGCGGCCTGCGTATCGTCAGCGGCCGTACTGAAAGCCACGTCATGCTGGTTGACCTGCGCGCCAAGGGCATCACCGGCAAGGAAGCCGAAGCCGTGCTGGGCAGCGCCCACATGACGATCAACAAGAACGCCATCCCGAACGACCCTGAAAAGCCGATGGTCACCAGCGGCGTGCGCATCGGCACCCCGGCCATGACGACCCGCGGCTTCAAGGACGAAGAAGCCCGCGCCACGGCCAACCTGATCGCCGACGTGCTGGACAACCCGCGCGACGCGGCCAACATTGAAGCGGTCCGTGCCAAGGTCCACGCCCTGACCAGCCGTTTCCCGGTCTACCGCTGATCATGACGGACAGCGCAGGCACTATGATTTTGATAGCTGCTTGCGCTCGTCCTGATTGGGCTGGAGGCCAATTTATACCTTCAAATTCGGGCTACCTCTCATGAAATGCCCGTTCTGCGGCCACCTTGAAACCCAGGTCGTGGAAACGCGGGTGGGCGAAGACGCCGAATTCATACGCCGCCGCCGCCAGTGCGGTGCGTGTGAAAAGCGCTTCACAACCTATGAGCGGCCCGATGTCACCTTCCCGTCCATCGTCAAGAAGGACGGCAGGCGCATCGAGTACAAGCGCAGCAAAGTCCTGGCGTCCCTGAACCTGGCGCTGCGCAAGCGGCCCGTCAGCACCGAGCAGGTCGATTCGGCGGTTGAACGCATCGAGGAAAAGCTCCTGAGCCTGGGGCTGCGCGAAGTGCCGTCCAACCGCATCGGCGAGCTCGTCATGCGTGAACTCCGCAAGCTCGACAAGGTCGCTTATGTCCGCTTTGCGAGCGTCTACCGCAGCTTTGAGGATATTGACGAGTTCAAGACGCTGGTGGACGAGGTCCGGCGCTAAGGGAAAACCCTGGCGCCGACAGGTGGCGCACTGGTCGCGATGGGCGGCAGCGTTCTTTTTGTAGGGCTTGCTTACACTGCGTAAATGAGTCTTCACACATTGCGCACTGATCGCCTTCAAAAGGGTTTCACGTTGATCGAACTATTGATCACCGTGACCGTTCTGGGCGTTTTAATGGCCGTGGCGCTGCCAAACCTGAGGTCGTTCATTGTTAGCAACCGGCTGTCCTCCAACGTCAACGGATTTGTAGGGCTGATTAACTACGCTCGCAGTGAAGCCCTTGTACGGAATCAATCGGTGATCATTTGCCCAAAAAGTAACGGCGCCAATACCTGTGCCTCTTCCCAACTCTGGAATGAATACGAAATCCAGGTGTTCGTGGACGTAGATGGTAGCGATACCCGAAACGCCGGTGACATCCTGCTCAAAACCGTACCTGCGATGGATGTAAATGGGATCGAAACTGCTTTCGTCAGGCCCGCAGGTGTTGGAAACATCAAGTTTGGCGCGGTGGGTATGTCGCAAACTGCTCACCGTTTCGATATCCACGCCGTGGCGGCATCAGACACCGAATACGAATTCAAGTATGGAAGATCTGTTTGCATAAGCAAGCCAGGACGCGTCCGGGTTATCCCATTTTCCGCCAACCAATGTGATGCATTTTGACCATGACCTCACCATGAAACAGAAACAAAAAATCCAGTTATTCCATCGTCACGAGCGCGGCGCCACACTGATTGAGGCTCTCGTCTCGATTCTGGTCTTGTCGCTGGGCTTGTTAGGTATGGCCAGTTTGCAGGCGAATGCGCTGGCCTACCAAAAATCCTCCTGGGCAATACACCGAATTGCCGAGCTGACCGGCGACATCGCCGAGCGCATCAGGGCGAACCCTCTTGGCGCCACCAATAACTACTACACCTACACGGCCAACTACACAACCGCCAAGGCGGCAAACATCACCAGCAATAACTGCCGCACCTCGGGCGCTGCCTGCACAACAGCGCAGATTGCCGGTGACGACTTGGCATCGTGGCTGGCAAAAGCGCAAGCAGCCCTTCCCGGAGGCGCCGTCAATCTTGAGGGTGCCAGCAATACCGGCTTTATCGTTACAGCCATGTACATGGACAAGGAGTTTGTTAACGCCTCAGGCGTCCTTCAATCGTCCACCGCTTGTACCAGCACAACCAGCGGCATCGCCTGGCGAAATTGTTGCCCGGCAGCGGCAGCAGTGCCTGCAGGGGTCCGGTGCTTTAGAACCGACATCATTCCATGAGCACGACCATGCGCCCCATTCAAGCTTTACGGAGCTCCCGGCCGAGACAAAACTCGGGCTTGACATTGATCGAGTTGATGGTTGGTCTGGTCATCGGACTTGTCCTGGCCATCGTTGCCTCGTCAACCTATCTGTATTCCAAGCAGGCCTTCAACGCAGTCACCGAAAACTCGCAAATGGAGGAAAGCGGCCGATTTGCGCTGAACCTGCTCGCGAGAAATATTCAAAGCGCCGGATACGTTTCCATTGACCCCAACGCCAATGGGCCACAAGGCCCGAGCGATTTAAAAATCCGTGGCTGTGATTTTGGGATGGCCAATCCTAAAGCAGCAACATCGGCCGCAGACCTGGCGTGTTTGAGTTCTACCCCGGTAGGCACCACACGATCCGCCTCCATTGGTGTCTTCTACGATACCGACGCGAACAACACCTCCGGTGCGAAATTTCAGGGTTTCGATTGCCTGGGAAATGCACCGGTCACCGTTGCAAGTGTTCCCGCAGGTGGCAGTCCGACTTACGAGGTGAGGTCGTATTTCTTTATTTCCACCACGACGGCCCAGACGCCCTATGGAACCACCACCATGGGACAGTTGAGCTGCGTCACGGACCCAACAACGGCGGCGGGAGCCACCGCGACATTCCAGGCACAGCCACTCATCCCCGGTGTCCACCAGATGGCCGTAACGTACCTGACGGCATCCGACATAGATAAAAATGCGGCGCAAACCGGCAACACAGCCGCCGCCCTCGACACCGCAGATAACTGGAAGGGTGTGGTGGCTGTAGAGGTGTGCGTACTGACCAAATCCATCCAGGCGTCGGGCAACGACACAGCGACGCAAGTTACTGATTGCTATGGAAACAGTTTTACACCTCCACCCTCACAGAGTTTTCGACGGTTTACAAGCATTGTGAACTTGCGAAACAGGACACCATCAGCATGAAGAGCACTCATCATTTTCGTTGGGACATGCCGCCACGCACCTCGAGTCAACGGGGGATATCGCTGGTCATTGTCATGATCTTTCTGCTAATTCTGAGCGCTCTCGGAGTTACCGCGATGCAAAGCTCGACCTTCTCAGCGCGGATCGCAGGAAACGAGTCTGATCGTAATTTGGCCTTTCAGGCAGCCGAAGCGGCTTTGCGTGACGCGGAACTGGATATTAAAAACACGCGCGTCGATGGCTCGGCGTGCGTAGCATCCGCTGCCGGCTGCCGGCCCGAACTGATTAACCGCGGCGACGGCTTCGACACGACTTGCCCTTTAGGCAGATGTGACTCCAAAGCCATGGTGACCCCGGTGTGGGAAGACACCACCAAGTGGGCCACCGGCGGTGCAAGCGTCGCTTACGGCACCTACACGGGTGCGGTGGCACTTCCTGTGGTGGCACAACAGCCGCGCTATTTACTTGAATACTTTCCCCTGGGCGACTCCACCGTCTATCGCGTCACGGCCGTCGGTTTTGGCGCAAACACGTCCACCCAGATCATGCTTCAGTCCGCAGTTAAGGCACTCCCTATATGACTACTACTCACGGAATATCTTGGTTTAAAAAACAAACCGTTTATACCTGGCTCAGGGAGCGTTTCAAACTCGTACTGCTGCTGGGCAGCGCTTTGCTGGCATTGCAAACGCATGCGGTGAACTTCACGCCTTTGCCGCCTTTTCTTTCAGAGATAAAAGGCGCGCCCATGGTCATGCTCAACATGTCGCGCGACCATCAGCTTTTCTACAAGGCTTACAACGAATATTCCGACCTTGACGGCGACGGTGCTCCAGAGACCCAATACAAACACGCTTACAAGTACTACGGTTACTTTGACAACCAGCGCTGCTACCAGTACAGCACCACCAACAACCGATTTTTTCCAACCCGGCAGGTGGCCAGCGACGGCTATTGCAACTACACCGGCGGAAGCTCGGAATGGAGCGGCAATTTCATGAACTGGGCAACCATGACCCGCATGGACGTGGTCCGCCGGATTCTCTACGGCGGGTTCAGAAGCACGGATGATTCGATCGTTTCAGGCACGTCATTGACGGTGCTGGAGCGTGCCCATTTGCCGACAGATGCCCATGCGTTCGCGAAATACTATGTGGGTGCAGACATCAACAAACTGACGCCTTTTACGAAGGCCGAAATCACGCTGTGCAATGCCTCCTTCAGCAATACTGCTGCACCGTCCATTCTTGTTGCGGATGGCAATTATTCGCTGTGGAACGCCAACGAACGCTGGCAGTGTTACTGGAAAGAAGCGTTGCCAACAAACGATGGCACCAAGGGCAAGAACGGAAACGACCCGGCCTTAACAGGGCTGAATGCACAAAGCGATAGCCCGCCCCAAGCTACAAAGGCGCTGGGGACCGGGTATGCAGCAGGCAGCTATACCGCCAGGGTGGAAGTTTGCAAAACCGGCTTGACCGGCGGATTCACCTCCGACGAAGATGCACGCTGCAAACTTTATCCACTGGGAAATTACAAACCTGTTGGCCTGCTCCAGAAATACGGCGAAAGAAATGAGGCCGCTTTTGGGTTGATGACCGGAAGTTACGACAAAAACATATCGGGTGGCGTGCTGCGCAAAAATGTGGCGTCGTTTACCGATGAAGTCGATATTGACGATGGCCAGTTCAAGAACTTCAACGGCATTGTCACCACGCTCAACAAGCTCAAGATTTACGGATACAGCTACGCCGACGGTACGTATGAAAGTACCGTCGGCAAATGTAATTTCCAGCAGACCGGCTTGATAGACGGGCAATGCTCAAGCTGGGGCAACCCTTTGGGTGAGATGTACCTGGAGTCACTCAGGTACCTTGCGGGGGCGTCGGCCACCGCCGCCTACGTGGCTTCCCCGGCAACCAGGGACAACAGCCTGGGCTTGACCATTACCGCCTGGTCGGACCCTTTTGCGACTTCAACGGTAGCGGCCTTTGGTGACAGGTTGTGCCGCAGAAGCAATATTGTGAACTTCAACGCGAGCGTGACTTCGTTTGACAACGACCAATGGACAGGCGCACCAAGCGTTTCGGGCATGTCTACCACCACGGTGGACACCTATACCAACCAGATCGGCGCGGCAGAAGGTCTGTTTGCTGCCGGGAAAATGTGGCCGATTGGGCGAAATGGTACGGACAACAACGGCTATTGCAGCGACAAGGCGCTGACTTTCTCAGGCGCCACATCCCTCGCCAATGCAACGGGCATCTGCCCCGAAGCACCCACCCAGTTCGGGGGCTACAAAATGGCCGGCGCTGCGCTCTACGCACACGTAAATCCTATCCGAAGCGACTTCACCATTCCGGCCAACAACAGGCGTGCCTTCAGGGTAGACACCTACAGCGTGGCCCTTGCGACCGGCAACCCCCGCATCAAAATCCCCGTGCCAGGCCAAGCTGGAAAGTTCGTCTTCATCTCGCCGGCGTATCGCATGATTCACCCTACCAATGGTGAGGGCGGGGGAACACTGGTCGATTTCAAGGTCGTTACCCAGACCCCAACGGCCGGCAAATACCTCATCAACTGGGAGGACTCCGAACAGGGCGGCGACTATGACCAGGACGTTCTGGGCATTCTTGAATATTCCGTCGTTGGCACAACCATCAGCGTGAAGACTTATGTTGCCGCTGAAGCAACGGTTAACGCCCAAGGCTTTGGTTACGCCATCAGCGGCACCAGCGGCAAAGACGGCGTCCATTTTCATTCCGGCATTGAAAGTTTCGATTACACCGATCCGAAAAATATCACCGTCACACCAGGGTTCCCCGGGAATGCCAACATGAATGCCAGTGGCGGTTGCAACAATTGCGGGGTCGCACAGACCGCAACCACGGCGTCGTACACCATGGTGGGCGTCAGTGGGGAAGAGCTTCAAGATCCGCTGTGGTACGCCGCCAAATACGGCGGTTTTGATCGCGATAAAACGACGACATACACCCTTGGCGCCATTCTCCCGGCCGACCACTGGGACAATAAAAAAGCCGATGGATCGACGGGCGCCGACGGCACCCCCGACAACTTCTTCTACGCCGTTGATCCGGCGCAGCTGGAAAAATCGCTGGACCAGGTCTTTGCTACCATCCTGAAGGCCGGTGGCTCTGCTCCAACCGCCACACCAGCGCGAACCGATGCAGGCGGTTATGCCTTCCAGGCGACTCACAGCATCAAGGCCGCCAACGCAAGCACTGACGCTGACGCCAGCGGCCAGTTTTTCCGGTATAGCTTCCAGAGCGACGGGAATCCTTCGACCACGGCAGATTGGGATGCCGGCGCAAGACTAACCATCCAGAACTGGGATACGGGACGAAAAATACTCTCCTTGACCGGTACAGGAACCATTCCCTTCAGATGGGCCAACCTGAACACAGCACAGCAAACGGCATTGCGAACCAATCCCCAAACCGGGGCAGTCGATACGGTGGCAATAGGGCAAAACCGCCTGACCTGGCTTCGGGGCGACAATACCAATGAAACCACGACAGGTGGTTTACGTAAAAGGCCTACCACCAAACTCGGAGCAATCGTCAACTCCACGCCGTGGTACGTGGGGCCACCCTCTGCCGGCTATACCAATACGGCTTATGGAGGCGGTTACAGCACATTCAGAACAACGAATACGGCTACCAATGCGGTTTTTGTAGCGGCCAATGACGGGATGTTGCATGCCATCAATGTCGCAAACGGGGACGAGTTGTTTGCCTATGTTCCGCGCGCGCTTTATTCCACATCTGGAACCGCGCCGTATTCCAAGCTGTCGGCAATCACCGACAAGAACTTCGCCCTCGCTTCGGGAACCAGCAGCGTCAATATGGACGGAAGCTTGATGGCTGCCGACATGAAAGTCGGAGGAACCTGGGCCACCTATCTCTTTGGAACATTCGGTCGAGGCGGCAAGGGGGTCTACGCCCTGGACGTCACCAAACCGCAAAATGTGACGGAAGCCTCCACCT
Source organism: Polaromonas sp. P1_F8 (assembly GCF_056405635.1). Classification (NCBI taxonomy): domain Bacteria; kingdom Pseudomonadati; phylum Pseudomonadota; class Betaproteobacteria; order Burkholderiales; family Comamonadaceae; genus Polaromonas; species Polaromonas sp. P1_F8. The sequence goes on from NZ_JBFUBS010000001.1 coordinate 1,079,158, forward strand.
CGGTGGCCAAATGGGAATTCAGTGAAGCGACCGGCGACCCTGATATGGGTTACATCGTGGGCCGCCCTTCCACAAGGTCTAATGGGCAACCATTCCAGACGGGTTATATGGCCAACGGAAAATGGGCCGCCATTTATGGCAACGGCTACAACAGCACCAGTGGCAAAGCAGCGCTGTTCATTCTCTTTGCCGATGGTCCAGCCAGCGCGGGCACGACCACCTGGACTGCGGGGACCCACTACATCAAAATTCCTACAGGAACTGCAGGCGACGGACCCAACAACGGGCTCGCGATGGCGACCGCCATCGACACCAACAATGATGGCGTGATCGACGTGGTCTATGCCGGCGACCTGAAGGGGAATGTCTGGAAGTTTGATGTGAGCAATACCAACCCGGCACTCTGGAAAGTTGCGACTACCAGCAACGTGCCGCTTTACCAGGCCAGCACGACAATCACTGGCAGTACAACCGTCGTGGTTCAACCGATTACCACGGTGGTTCAACCCTTCCCTCATCCGGACGGCGGTTACCAAATTGTGTTTGGAACGGGTAAATCCCTTGAAAGCACCGACTACCCGATGTCAGTGTCCTTTTCCAACACCGTCTATGGCATTTACGACCGCCCCGGCAACACCACCACTCTGACGGTAGGACTCACCGATCTTGTGCAGAAATCAGTCACTTTTGCGGTGACCGGCGAACCCATGGTATCGAACAATCCGGTGAGTTACATCACCAAAAAAGGCTGGTACATGAATCTGCCCTTGCCATCTGACGGCCTGGTATTCAATATGCTGGCGCTCGATTCCAATCGGGTCCTACTGAAATCGCTGGCGCCAGAGGGAACCTCAGACGGATGCCGTGTTGACAGTATCAGCAAGGATTACACCCTGGATCCCATTTCTGGAACTCCTCCCGCCGGCATATTGGATGGGGTACCGGCCATCCCCGGTTTTGTGGTTGCAGGCGGATCTTCGAGTAACAGCTTTGAGATCGCCAGAGGCGGCGTTTACCGGGTACCCACGCCCCCCATCAGCGATACTGCTTGCACCGCAGGAAGCGCCAATTGTGTCTGTAACCCGGCTGCTCCCACCGAGTGCGTGTTGTGCCCAGACCCCGCGACATGCAACCCGAAATGGAAACCCAAAGATCCCAATCAATGCGTATTCCGCAATCTGTCTGCAAAAGGCTCAGGTGGCTTGGATGCGACATTTCGCACTGGCAGTTGTAGCGACGGGCGCCTGACCTGGCGCGAAATCCTGCGCAATCGCTAACCGAGCAATGAGGAAGCTATTTATGAAAAACCAGAACCAGCGCGGATTCACGCTCATAGAATTAATGATCACGGTGGCCATCGTCGGAGTTCTTGCGGCCGTAGCTATTCCTTCGTATTCGGAATACGTCAAACGCGGCAAGCGCGCGGAGGCGCGAGCGGAGGTATTAAAGGCGGAGGGGTGGATGGAGCGGTTTTATACCGAAAATAACAACTACGCCAGCAATCCGCCAACCAACAATACGAATGCGGGTTTCATCGCGCGATTTTCAGTAATACCCAGTACAGGCGGGGCCAATTACTCAGTGACCCTCGCCGTAACGGCTGCAGCCTATACAGTGACTGCCGCACCCATAAATTCGATGTCCGGCGACAAATGCGGCTCATACGTGAAAACGAATTTTGGCTCGATCACCGTACCAAGTGCGAGCGCCAGTGACACTCCGAAATGTCTAAAGTGAAATAAATGTCCTGGCGGTGGAAGTGTGCACTTCTGGTATTGGTGTGCACAGTTCATTTTTTTGTACTTTTTGCCTTTGACTCAAAACACCGCTTATCTCCAGCGGATGGAGTTCGACGTGCGTCCACGCGTTCGATAACCGCATACGCAATACCCGCCTTGAGTGCTGGGGACGTCCGGCAAAGCAAGTTCGAGCCAGCAAAGACCCACCGCGTCGCCCCGCTAGAGTCGCTCGAGTCGTTGCGGCAACCCCCTCCACCCAATGAGCCGCCCAGTACGATGGATCGAGGCGTCACCCTGGATGCCGAGAGCTTTCTGACAGCGGAGGCCGTTGACGAAACTGCCTTGCCCGAAGAGCATTTTGACGAAGTCCTGAAGCAGTCTTTACCCTATGGCCTGGAAGCCATAGAACTGGAAATCTGGATTGACCAAACAGGGACTGCGGTGCTCGTGCAATGTCTTGACCAGGATAATTGCCAGGACTCTTCCGATGGCCTTCAACAATTGCTGGGACTTCGTTTCAAGCCGGCCATCAAAGATGGACTACCGGTTTCGAGTCGAAAACATATTTCAGTTCACATAGCCCCACTGCCAACATTTGGTCTTTAAATGCGGGTTACCAGAGTGTTCCAACGGAACTACCATCTATTCAAATGACCGACAAAGTTCGAACCAGTCTATTGGCGGCGCTTCACCAACTGGCAGTACAGGCATCAGGACTGAGTTCACCCAATCCTGCGGTGGGTTGCATCATTGCTGACGAAGCATTCAAGGTGCTGGGAAAGGGCCATACCCAGCAGGCAGGCGGCCCCCACGCCGAAATCATGGCCCTGCGCGATGCAGCGAATAAAGGCCATTCGGTCAATGGCGCCACCGCCTACGTCACCCTCGAGCCCTGCTCCCACCATGGACGAACAGGCCCTTGCTGCGATGCGCTGGTTGCTGCCGGCATCAAAAAGGTGGTTGCCTCAATAGCGGACCCCAATCCGCTGGTGGCCGGCCAGGGATTTGAGCGCCTTCGGGCCGCCGGTGTGGAGGTGGAGGTCGGGCCGGGCGCCGGGGAGTCCAGGGAACTGAATATCGGCTTTTTCAGCCGGATGGTCCGCAAAACCCCCTGGGTCCGCCTGAAAGTTGCCGCTTCGCTGGACGGCACCACGGCGCTGGCCAATGGACAGAGCCAGTGGATCACCTCGCCCGAAGCGCGAACCGACGGGCATGCCTGGCGGGCCCGCGCCTCCGCCGTACTGACCGGCATCGGCACCCTGCTGGAGGACGACCCTCAGCTGGACGTCCGTCTGGTGGAAACGCCGGTGCAACCCTATCGTGTGATTGTCGACAGCCTGTTGCAAACGCCGGCAGGCGCGAAGATATTCCAGTCGGGCGGCCCGGTGTGGATTTACACCGCCACACGAGGCTCGCCACAGGAAGCCGCGCTGGTCGCCAAGGGTGCGACGGTCACCTGCCTGCCCGACGCCCGTGGGAAAGTGGATCTGGCGGCCATGATGAAAGACCTTGCGCAGCGCGAGATCAACGAACTGCACGTCGAAGCCGGCAGCAAGCTCAACGCATCGCTGATTCGCGGCGGGCTGGTGGATGAATTCCTGGTTTACCTGGCGCCCAGGCTGCTTGGGCCCGGCCAGGGCATGGCCGCCCTGGAACCCTTGCAAACACTCGCCAATGGGCTCGAACTGCAGTTTGTGTCTACCGAGAGGGTCGGGCCCGACCTGCGCATCGTCGCCCGCCTGGCGGGCCGGGACGCTTTTTAGCGCGATGGCGGACATCGGCCTGCCCTGCGAACGCTCGCAAAACGCCCCATATTCGCTATGAAAATAATAGCTGCTTGCGCCCGCCACCATTGGGCTACGGCCATCTTTCCTTAAATAAAGACGTCTGAACCGGCCCGCGGATGCCGCGCAAGCCCTGTGAATCACGGCTGAACGCCCTCTTTTCCGGGCCTTTGGCGCCGTCCGTGCCGCCGCGCCCGGAATCCCTGCGAAAATGGCACCATGTTTACCGGAATCATTACCGGCTTGGGGCGCATCGTCGCCATCCAAAGCCTGGGCAGCTCTTCAGACCACGGCAAGCGCCTCACCATCGAGGCGCCTGCGGGTTACCTTGATGACGTGGGCCTGGGCGACAGCATCGCGCTCAACGGCGCCTGCATGACGGCCACGACGCTGGACCTGCCCCTCAACCGCTTCACCATCGACATTTCCGCCGAATCCCTGGCCAAAACCACCGGCCTGGCGGAAACCGGCCCCATCAACCTCGAAAAAGCCCTCCGTGCGCACGATCGCCTTGGCGGCCACATTGTTTCCGGCCATGTAGACGGCATTGGCAGCGTGATGCATTTCGCCCAGGTGGGCGAAAGCTGGGAGCTGCGCATTCGCGCCCCGCGCGAGCTCGGCAAGTACCTGGCCTACAAGGGCTCCATCACCGTCAACGGCGTGAGCCTGACTGTCAACCGCGTCACCGACCTGGCCGATGCAACGGGTGGTGCGGGCGGCACGGAAATCAGCATCAACCTCATTCCCCACACCGTGCAGAACACCGCGCTGGGCCGGTTGGCAGCAGGCTCCGACGTCAATCTCGAGATCGACCTGATTGCGCGCTATGTCGAACGCATGCTGGGCGACACCCATAACAACATCCCAAAAAAGCCCTGAACCATGACCACTGCCATTTCCCCTGTTGAAGACATCGTTGCCGACATGCGCGCCGGCCGTATGGTCATCCTGATCGATGAAGAAGACCGCGAAAACGAAGGCGACCTGGTACTGGCGGCAGACCACGTTACAGCGGAAGCCATCAACTTCATGGCGCGTTTCGGCCGCGGGCTGATCTGCCTGACCTTGACCCGTGAGCGCTGCGAGCTGCTGCAACTGCCGCCCATGGCCACACGCAACGGCACCAAGCACTCCACCGCCTTCACCGTGTCGATTGAAGCCGCCGAAGGCGTGACCACCGGCATTTCGGCCGCCGACCGTGCACGCACCGTACAGGCTGCCGTCGCCAAAGATGCCAAGGTCACTGACCTCGTCCAGCCCGGCCACATCTTCCCGCTGCAGGCGGTTGACGGCGGCGTGCTGATGCGCGCGGGCCACACCGAAGCCGGCTGCGACCTGGCCGGCATGGCCGGCTGCTCGCCTGCAGCCGTCATTTGCGAAATCATGAAGGACGACGGCACCATGGCCCGGCTTCCTGACCTGCTGCTGTTTGCGGCGGAGCACGGCCTGAAAATCGGCACCATCGCCGACCTGATCGAACACCGCAGCCGCAACGATTCGCTGGTGGAAAAAATCGGCAGCCGCACACTGCAAACCGCCTTTGGCGAATTCACCGCCCATGCCTTCCGGGACAAGCCCAGCCAAAGCCTGCACCTGGCCCTGGTCAAGGGTGCGTGGTCTGCCGATGACGTGGTGTCTGCGCGGGTGCATGAGCCGCTGTCGGTGCTGGACGTTCTTGAGACAGGCCGCCCCATGCATTCGTGGAGTCTTGACCAGAGCCTCAAATACATCGCAGAACAAGGCAGGGGCGTTGCCGTGCTGCTCAATTGCGGTGAAAGCGCGGCGCAATTGCTGGCCCAGTTTGAAGGCACCGCACGCGCCAGCCAGGCACCTGAGCGCGGCCGCATGGACTTGCGCACCTACGGTGTGGGTGCGCAGATTTTGCGTGAATGCGGCGTGCACCGGATGAACCTCATGGGCAACCCGCGCCGCATGCCCAGCATGACAGGTTATGGCCTCGAAATAGTCGGCTACACCACCAAAGACTAGTCACTTCGTTAAACAAAAATCAATCAAAGGGATACACCGTGTTTGGAGCAGAAAAAGGTTCAGGCGACAAGCTTGACGGCAAAAAACTTTCCATCGGCATCGTGCAGGCGCGCTTCAATGAAAGCATTACCAATGCGCTCGCAGAAGCCTGCAAACACGAGCTGTCCGCGCTGGGCGTGCAAGAGGACAACATCAAACACGTCAAGGTGCCCGGCGCACTGGAAGTCCCCGTTGCACTGCAGGCCCTGGCCGAAAGCAACAAATACGACGCGTTGATCGCCCTCGGCTGCATCATCCGCGGTGAGACCTACCATTTCGAACTGGTGGCCAATGAGAGCGGCGCCGCCGTCACGCGCCTGGCGCTTGACTACCAGCTGCCTATTGCCAATGCCATACTCACGACGGAAAACGTCCCACAGGCGGAAGCCCGGCAGGTCGACAAAGGGCGCGACGCCGCCCGCGTTGCCGTCGAAATGGCCAACCTGATCAATGAAATTGCCTGAGCGCCTGCTCCTGCATCCCTTAACCTGACTGGCACTTCATGGCAGACCCCATCACCAAACCCAAACGCCCGCCCCAAACCCGCACCGGCCTGACCGACACCGGCGTCAAAAAGGCTGCGGACAAATCCGCCCGCACCCGCGCACGCGAGTTCGCGCTGCAGGCGCTCTACCAGCACCTGGTAGGCCGAAACGAAGCGGATTCGATTGACGCGTTTACCCGCGACCTCGTGGGTTTTCACAAAGCCGACTCCGCCCACTACGACGCGCTTTTGCACGGTTGCATCGAAGGCGCAGCAACACTCGATGCGGGCATCACGCCCCTGCTGGACCGGCCCATGGCCGAAATATCGCCGGTGGAACATGCCGTGTTGTGGATAGGCGCCTATGAGTTCACCCACTGCCTCGATGTGCCCTGGCGCGTGGTGATCAACGAGTGCATCGAACTTGCCAAAGCCTTCGGCGGCACAGACGGCCACAAGTACGTCAACGGGGTCCTGAACAAAATGGCGCCCTCGCTGCGCGCCGCTGAAGTCGCCGCCGACAAATCCCGATAGGGGCTCGCCCCGTGAAAGGCCAGCCTTGAAAATCGCCCAGCGGGCTCAGCGGATTGAGCCCTTCTATGTCATGGAGGTTGCCAAAGCGGCCTCTGCGCTGGCGCAGGAATTTGCGCACAGCGCATCGCCCATGATCTTCCTGAACATCGGCGAACCCGATTTCACGGCGCCGCCCCTGGTGCAACAGGCCGCAACCCGCGCCATTGAACACGGCACCACGCAGTACACCCAGGCTACCGGCTTGCCGGCACTGCGTGAACGCATCAGCGGCTGGTATGCCTCCCGCTTCGGCGCGCAGGTGGCACCCGGCCGCATCATCATCACGGCGGGCGCATCCGCTGCCTTGCAGCTGGCCTGCCTGGCCCTGATTGAGGCGGGGGACGAAATCCTGATGCCCGACCCGAGCTACCCCTGCAACCGGCATTTCGTCAGTGCGGCAGAAGGCAATGCGGTGCTGGTCCCCACCACCGCCGAAGAACGCTTTCAGCTGACCCGCGAAAAGGTGGAAGCGGCATGGAACCCCAAAACACGCGGCGTGCTGCTGGCTTCCCCGTCCAATCCCACGGGCACCTCGATTGCACCGGAAGAGCTGCAGCGTATTCATGAGTTTGTGCACAACCGCGGCGGCATCACGCTGATCGACGAGATCTACCTCGGCCTGAGCTACGAAGAACACTTCGGCCATTCGGCGCTGGCCATGCCCGGTGAGCTGGGCCAAAGCGTGATCAGCATCAACAGCTTCAGCAAATACTTCAACATGACCGGCTGGCGCCTGGGCTGGCTGGTGGTGCCCGAAGTGCTTGCGCCGGTGATCGAGCGCATCGCACAAAACCTCTTTATCTGCGCCAGTACGGTCGCCCAGCATGCCGCCCTGGCCTGCTTCGAGCCTGAGAGTCTGCAAGAGTACGAGCGCCGCCGCGCCGAATTCAAGGCGCGCCGCGACTACTTCATCCCCGAGCTCAACCGCCTGGGACTCACGGTTCCGGTGATGCCGGACGGCGCGTTTTATGCCTACGCCGACTGCACCGCCGCGGCTGCCCGCCTGGGTGTCAGCGGCAGCTGGGACTTCGCCTTCGAGCTCATGAAGCGCGCCCACCTGGCCGTCACGCCGGGCCGTGACTTCGGGCATGCGGCGCCTGAACAGTTCGTACGGTTTTCCACAGCCAACTCCATGGATCAATTGAAGGAAGCCGTGGCCCGGCTCAAGGCGGTGCTGGCATGAAGCCGGCCGCGCGCGTTTTTTGTTGGCCTCTTAGGGTCTACTGGGAAGACACCGACGCTGGCGGCATTGTTTTTTACGCGAACTACCTGAAATTTTTTGAACGTTCGCGCACCGAATGGCTCAGATCACTCGGTGTTGAACAGCAGCGCCTGAGGGAAAGTACCGGTGGCATATTTGTGGTGGCAGAAACCAGCATCCGCTACCATCGCTCTGCCCGCCTGGACGATGAACTCATTGTTACGGCAAGCCTGGTAGAAGCAGGCCGCGCGTCCATGATAATTGGGCAGCAGGTGCTATTAAAAACAGAGCAAAAAACAGAGCAAGAAGAGGGACAAGCACCCATCTTGCTCTGTGAAGGAAGTATCAGGATCGGCTGGGTCGACGCCGCCAGCCTGCAGCCCAGGCGGATTCCTGCTGCCATTCTTGACAGCCTAAAAACTTGAGCAAAGCTTCAACATGAATCAAGACCTCTCCATCGTCAGCCTCATCCTCAATGCCAGCTGGGTCGTTCAGGCCGTGGTGGCGCTGCTGGTGGGCGTGTCCATTGCCAGTTGGGCCGCCATCTTCAGGAAAATCATTGCCCTGAAAAAAGTGCAGAAGCTCAATGACGAATTCGACCGCGAGTTCTGGTCGGGTACGAGCCTCAACGACCTGTTCGCCGGCGCTGCGCAAAACGCCAAACACTCCGGCCCCATGGAACGCATTTTTGCCAGCGGCATGCGCGAATACCAGAAGCTGCGCGAGCGCCGCATCACCGACGCCGGCACCCTGCTGGACGGTGCACGCCGCGCCATGCGCGCAAGCTACCAGCGTGAGGTGGATGCGATCGAAGCCAATCTCTCCTTCCTTGCCACCGTTGGCTCCGTCTCGCCTTACGTCGGCCTCTTCGGCACGGTCTGGGGCATCATGCACGCCTTCACCGGCCTGGCCGCCCTGGAGCAGGTCACGCTGGCTACGGTGGCACCGGGCATTGCCGAGGCGCTGGTGGCCACTGCCATCGGACTGTTCGCTGCAATTCCAGCCGTGGTGGCTTACAACCGGTTCTCGCACGACATCGACCGTGTGGCCAACCGGCTCGAAACCTTTATCGAAGAGTTTTCCAACATCCTGCAGCGCAACCTGGGCGCCCAATCTCCTTCGGGACACTAAAGCTGTAAGGAGACCGCATGCCAGCAGTCAATTCCCGCCGCGGCCGCAACCGCCGCACCATCAGCGAAATCAACATGGTGCCGTTCATCGACGTCATGCTGGTGTTGCTCATCATCTTCATGGTGACGGCGCCGCTCATCACGCCCAGCATGATCGCCCTGCCCAAGGTCGGCAAGGCGCCCAGCCAGCCGCAGAACCCAGTGCAGATCCTGATCAGTAAGGATGAAACCGTGCAGATCAAGATCAAGACCGACAGCGTGCCCAGCAACGTGCGCAACGTCGCAGGTGACATCGCCCGGCTGGAGCCGGCCGTGAAAGCCGCCGGCGCCGAAGCTGTGCCCGTGGTCATCAGCGCCGACAAATCGATCAAGTACGAAACCGTGGTCCAGGTCATGGACAACCTGCAAAAAGCCGGGGTGTCGCGCGTGGGCCTTTCGGTGCAAACCGGCAACAAGTAGCCACCCACAACCCACCATGCCCAGCGCCGCAGACCGCCTCGAATTCGGACCGCCCCGCGACAGCGGGTCGTTGCGCGCATTCGGGCTGGCCCTGCTTGCCCACATCCTGCTGATGGCCGCGCTGACCTGGGGCATCAACTGGAAGCACAGCGACAAGGCCGTGTCGTTTGACGCCGAAATCTGGTCCAGCGTGCCGCAGGCGGCAGCGCCCAAACTGGTGGAAGCCCCCACCCCACCGCCGCCTCCACCCGCACGCCCCACGCCGGAAGTGAAGACACCGCCGCCAGCGCCCAATGTCGACATCGCCCTGGAGCAGGAGAAAAAACGCAAGCTGCTGCAGCAGCAAAAAGAGGCCGAGAACCAGAAGCAGGAAAAGCTCAAGGCCGAGCAGCTCGCAAAAAAGGAAAAAGAACTGAAGGCCAAGGAAGAGCAGGCCAAACGCAAAGCCGCTGAAGACGCCAAAAAGGCCGAAGCGAAGAAGCAGGACGCGAAAGACGACGAGAAGCAAAAACTGGCCGATGCTGCAGCGAAGAAGCTGCGCGACGAGAACCTCAAACGGATGATGGGCCAGGCCGGTGCCACTGGTGGCGCCGAGGCCAAAGGCACGGCGCAAAAAGCCGGTGGGCCCTCAGCGAGTTATGGCGGCAAGGTCAGGGCCAAGGTTGTGCCCAACATTGTGTTTACCGAAGACATTGCGGGCAACCCGACTGCCGAAGTAGAAGTGCGCACCACGCTGGACGGCACCGTCATCAGCCAGCGCCTGGTCAAATCCAGCGGCAACAAGGCATGGGACGACGCGGTGATCAAGGCCATCATCCGCACGGGCACCATGCCGCGCGACGTGGATGGACGTGTCCCGACACCCATGATCCTGGAGTTCAGGCCTAAGGACTAGGCTTGACCGCAAACACTTCGCTATCAATTCAATAGCTGCTTGCGCCCGGCCTTATTAGGCTGAAGGCCTATTTCACTCATAAACAATCTGCACCAACCCTTTGTCGGCTTGCGCCATCCAGCTGGCCAGCGCGGCATCGGTGGGGAAGAATTTGGCCGCTTCCCCTAGATGAAGCTCCGCCGCCACGCCGCCTGCCTCCCCTTGGCGCCTGAGGCTCAAGCGCACCGGCAAACCGCGGCTGAGCTCTCCCTGGTCTGACATCTCGCGGCGCGGCGGAAAGTCCCTGACCAGCCTGGAAATATCCGGCGCCGTGCCGTTGACCGCAACGCGCAGGTACTTGCCGAATTTGCAGCGGGCAGTTTCCAGGTCCCAGACCTGCGTGACCTTGAAGCGGCGGCCGAAGCGCTCCGACGCGCCTTGCAAAGTACCTTGCACGATCACCAGTTCGTCGTCCTTGAGCAGGTTTCGGTTGGCGTTGAAGGTCGTTTCGTCCACCGAGGCTTCAAGCACGTCGGTCTTGTCGTCGAGCTTGAAAATGATCAGCTTGCCGCGGTTGCCGTTGATGACGCGCAGGTCACTCAAAATGGCGGCCAGCAGCTGCGGCTCGCGCGAATCGATCAGGTCCTCAATCTTGCGCTTGGCAAACTGGCGCACTTCAGTTTCCACCTCGTCAAAGAGGTGGCCCGAGAGATAAAACCCGATCGCCGTTTTTTCCAGTACCAGCCGCGCCTTCACACCAAAAGGCATGGCCTCGACCAGCGCCGGCTCCTGGGTGCTGGCCGCGTGCGAATCGGACATGTCGAACAGCCCGCCCTGGTTGGCATTGGCTTCGGTTGCGGCGGCGAATTCAAAGGCGCGGTCCACCGACGCCAGCAGCGACGCGCGGTTGAGTTGCAGGTTGTCGAAGGCACCGCCCTTGATGAGGGCTTCCACCGTGCGCTTGTTGAGCCGGCTGCGGTCCACGCGCACGCAAAAGTCATACAGCGAGGTAAAGGGGCCGCCTTCCTTGCGCGCCGCCACGATGGCGGCAATCGCCTGCTGGCCCGTGCCCTTGACGGCGCCCAGGCCGTAACGCACCGATGTGGCACTGATCGGCTCGAACCGGTAGTCACCGCGATTGATGTCGGGCGACTCGAACTGGATGCCCATCTTCTGCGCGTCACCGAACAGGATCTTGAGCTTGTCGGTGTCGTCCATTTCCACCGTCATGTTGGCGGCGAAGAATTCGGCGGTGTAGTGCACCTTCAGCCAGGCTGTGTGGTAGGCCAGCAGCGCATAGGCGGCGGAGTGCGACTTGTTGAAGCCGTAGCCCGCGAATTTCTCCATCAGGTCGAAGACCTCGTCGGCCTTCTCCTCGCTCAGGCCGCCCTCGCCCGCACCCTTGCGGAAGATCTCGCGCTGGGCGTCCATCTCCTCTTTTTTCTTCTTGCCCATGGCGCGGCGCAGCAAGTCGGCGCCGCCCAGCGAATAGCCGCCCAGGATCTGCGCGGTCTGCATCACCTGCTCCTGGTAGACCATGATGCCGTAGGTCTCTTCGAGGATGGCCTTGACGCGCGGGTCCGGGTATTCGGGCACTTCCTTGCCCTGCTTGCGCGCGATGTAGGTCGGGATCAGCTCCATCGGTCCCGGGCGATACAAGGCGTTCATCGCGATCAGGTCTTCCAGGCGGTCCGGCTTGGCGTCTTTCAGCATGCGCTGCATGCCGATACTTTCAAACTGGAACACGGCTTCGGTCTGCCCCCTGCCGAACAGCTCGTAAACCTTTCGGTCGTTGAGCGGCAGGTCTTCAAACTTGAAGTCTTTTTGCGCCGGATGGCGCGCGATGATGAACTCCCGGGCGATTTCCAGGATGGTCAGCGTGGCCAGGCCCAAAAAGTCGAACTTGACGAGGCCAATGGCCTCCACGTCGTCCTTGTCGAACTGGCTCACGGCGGAGTTACTGCCGGGCTGGGCATAGAGCGGGCAAAAATCGGTCAGCTTGCTGGGCGCGATCAGCACGCCCCCGGCATGCATGCCGACGTTGCGGGTCAGGCCCTCGAGCTTTTGCGCGAGCGCCAGCAGGGTTTGTACGTCCTCTTCCTTGCGCTCACGCTCGGCCAGGATGGGCTCCTGCTCTTTTGCCTGTTCAATCGTGATGTGCTGGCCCGGTTTGTTCGGAATCAGCTTGGAAATGCCGTCGCAAAAGCCATACGGAAAGTCGAGCACGCGACCCACGTCGCGGATGGCAGCGCGCGCGGCCATGGTGCCGAAGGTCACGATCTGGCTCACGGCTTCCTTGCCGTATTTGTCTTTCACGTAATCGATCACGCGGTCGCGGTTGCTCTGGCAAAAGTCGATGTCGAAGTCGGGCATGGAAACCCGCTCCGGATTCAGGAAGCGCTCGAACAGCAGGTTGTACTGCAGCGGGTCCAGGTCGGTGATCTTGAGTGAATACGCCACCAGCGAGCCTGCGCCGGAGCCCCGGCCCGGCCCCACCGGGCAGCCGTTGTTCTTGGCCCAGTTAATGAAGTCACCCACGATCAGGAAGTAGCCCGGGAAACCCATCTTGAGGATGGTGTTGATCTCGAACTCCAGGCGCTCCACATACTCGGGCCGTTTCTGGTCGCGCACGGCCACGTCGCGGTACAGGTGGGCCAGGCGTTCTTCCAGCCCCTCGAAAGACGCGTGGCGGAAGTATTCGTTGATCGGCATGCGCACGCCATTGACTTCCGGCGTCGGGTAGTCGGGCAGCATGGGTTTGCCCAGCTCCAGCGTGAGGTTGCAGCGCCGGGCAATTTCCACCGTGTTGGCCAGCGCGGTCGGCACGTCGGCAAATAGCGCCGCCATCTGCGCGGCCGACTTGAAGTACTGTTCCCGCGTGAACTTGCGCACGCGGCGCGTATTACCCAGGATTTCGCCTTCCGAAATACACACCCGGGCCTCATGCGCCTCGTAATCGTCGTAAGTCAGGAACTGCACCGGGTGGGTAGCCACCACCGGCAGCTTGAGCCGCGCCGCCAGCTGGACGGCGGCCGCCACATGGCGTTCGTCATCGGGGCGCTCGGCGCGCTGCAGCTCCAGGTAAAACCGGTGGGGAAACAGGCCCGCAAAATACAGCGCGCATTCCACGGCCCGTGCGCTGTCGCCCTGCAGCAGCGCCTGGCCCACGGCCCCGCCCTGCGCACCCGACAGCGCAATCAGGCCTTCATTGAGTTCCTGCAGCCACTCTAGCTTGACCACCGCCTGGTCGCGCACCACGTTTTTGGTCCAGGCCCGCGTCAGGATCTCGGACAGATTCAGGTAGCCCTGACGGTTTTGCACCAGCAGCAGCAGGCGCGCGGCGGGCGCCCCGGCCTCCTTGCCTGGCACCTGCACCCACACATCAGCCCCAATGATCGGCTTGACGCCTGCACCGCGGGTTTCCTTGTAAAACTTGACGGTTCCGAACAGATTGCTGAGGTCTGTGATGGCCAGGGCCGGCTGGCGGTCGGCAGCCGCAGCGGCCACAACTTCATCGATGCGGTTGGTGCCGTCGACGACTGAAAATTCGGTGTGAAGGCGCAAATGAACAAACATAAAGGTCATTTTAGGGCCGAGGCTGTCCGCTGAGGCGCCGTGACGCAGTGCAAGGCCCTGCATGCCTGCCTACAATCGACCGCATCATGCAAATCCTGAACATTGCGGCCTATAAATTCGTCACGCTGGCGCACCCTGCGATGCTGCAGGGCAGCATCGAACAGGCGCTCCAGCAACGCGCGATCAAAGGCACCGTACTGCTGGCAGAAGAAGGAATCAACCTCTTCCTGGCGGGCCCGGCGGAAGATATTCATGATTTTTTGGCATGGTTGAAACAGGATGCCCGTTTCAGCGACCTGCAAGCCAAGGAAAGCTGGTCGGGCGCCCAGCCGTTTCGCAAGCTGCTCGTCAAGGTCAAGCCGGAAATCATCCGCATGAACCACCCCGCCATCCAGCCAGCCACAGGTCGCGCTCCGGCGGTGGACGCAGCCACGCTCAAGCGCTGGCTTGACGCGGGCTGCGACGATACCGGCCGCCCGGTGGTGACGCTGGACACCCGCAACGACTTTGAAGCTGATGTCGGCACCTTCAAAAATGCCATCGACTGGCGCATCAGCAAATTCACTGAATTTCCCCAGGCCCTGCTGGCACACCGGCAAGAGCTTGCGGGCAAAACCGTCGTGAGCTTTTGCACCGGCGGCATTCGCTGCGAAAAGGCAGCCATCCTCATGCGCGAAGCCGGTATCGAAAACGTCTGGCAGCTCGATGGCGGCATCCTCAAGTATTTCGAGGAAAGCGGACGCGCGCATTTTGACGGTGAATGTTTTGTGTTTGACGAGCGGCGCGCCCTGGACCCTGAACTGAAACCTCAGGTCAATCCCGTGGCCAAGCCGCTTTCAAGGCCCGTTCCCCCGGCCATCACCACTGCATTCGAGGCCTTGTCTGACAGCTGAAGGCCGGGTGCCGTGCAAAGCTTTTAAGCCGGTCATTGCTATCACACCGAACTTCACCGTTTCCCTTTTGTGCAGGTCATGGGTCAGCCCCCTGTCGCGCCCATCCATACGGTAGCCATCATGCCTACAGAACCATCACTCTCCCGCTTCCAGCCCCCCCAGGCGCGGCAGTTCCCGCTGGCCATGCGCTTTATGGCCATCAGGGCGCAGACCGAAGCCCTGATCGAGCCCCTGAGCCCCGAGGACTGCCAGCTCCAGTCCATGCCGGATGCCAGCCCCGCCAAATGGCACCTGGCTCACCTGACCTGGTTCTTCGAGACTTTCATCCTCGAGCGTTTCGAATCCAGCTTCAAGCCGTTTGATCCAGGTTTCAGGGTGCTGTTCAACAGCTACTACAACGGCGTAGGCGACAAGTACCCACGGCCCAAACGCGGGCTGATCAGCCGCCCCTCCCTCGAGGAAGTGCTGGCTTACCGTGCACAGGTCGACCAGCGCATGCAGGAAGTGATCGCACAGGTAGAAGCCGGTAATGACACCGCGCAGCGCAAAGAGTTGGCCGAACTGGTCACCTTGGGCCTGCACCACGAGCAACAGCATCAGGAACTGCTGCTGACGGACATCAAGCATGCGCTGTCTTTCAATCCGGCACGTCCCGCCTATGCCAGCCGCTGGCCGCTGGCAGGCATTCACCCACAGCCGGTGGACTGGGTGCGCCACGACGCGGGTCTGGTGGAACACGGCTTTGACGCGGGACGCGACGGTGAATTTGCCTTCGACAACGAAACGCCGCGCCACAAGGTGTATGTAGCGGCCTTCGAGCTGGCCAGCCGACCCGCCACCAATGGCGAGTTCATGGCCTTCATCGCCGACAGGGGCTATCAGCGCCCGGAGCTATGGCTTTCCATGGGCTGGGATTGGGTCACCGAGAACGGCGTTAGCCTGCCCTTCTACTGGCAGGGCTCCGGTGGGCGCTACCAGCACTTCACGCTGCAAGGGCTGATTGATGTAGACCCGAACACGCCGGCCTGCCACCTCAGCTACTTCGAAGCCGATGCCTTTGCGCGGTGGGCCGGTGCACGCCTGCCGACAGAGTTTGAATGGGAGCTGGCAGCGCGCAGCGTGGTGGCCAGCCCCGTGCCGCAGGGCAACTTTGTGGAAAAAGCGGCATACCACCCGCTGCCGCAGCAGGAAGAAAATCGTGGGCTACCGGCCCAGATGTACGGCGACGTCTGGGAATGGACACAGTCCAACTACAACCCCTATCCCGGCTACAGGCCCTGGGAAGGCCTGGTGGGTGAGTACAACGGAAAGTTCATGTGCAACCAGTTTGTGCTGCGCGGCGGCTCGTGTGCCACGCCGCAAAGCCACATACGTGCCAGCTACCGCAACTTTTTCCCGCCCGATGCCCGCTGGCAGTTCAGCGGCCTGCGCCTGGCACGTGACCTGCCCGATAGCCGGCTCTGAGAAAAACCCTTCGCGACTATTCGCGCAACACGTCCAGCACGTCCGAGTTGAACTCGCGGTTGTACAAAATCAGCACCACCACGGCGGTCGCCAGCGCAAATGCGAAAGTGGAAAAAAACCAGGCCATGATGCCGAAGCTGAAGTAGTAGGCCCGGAGCCCATCGTTGAAGGTTTCAGCAGCAAGAGCCACCATGCGACTGGCGCGCGTGGCAAAAACCTCCCGGTCAAATTTACCGACCTCAAACTCTTGCGGCGACGGCATCGAGCCAATGAGCAGGGCGACAAAGGTGTACTGGCGCATCGACCAGCTGAAACGGAAAAAGGCGTAGACAAATACACCCACCATCATCAACACCTTGAGGTCAAAAATCAGCACCGAGGTGCGCACGGCAAACGGGATTTCGCGCACCAGCTCGGCCGCCTTGTCGGTGGTGCCGAGTAGCGCGAACAATCCGCCGATGATGATGATCGTGGTCGACGAAAAAAACGCGGGCGTGCTGGAAAGATTCTGCGTGATGATGCCGTCGATCACGCGCGGGTCGCGCGAGGTGGCCTGTATCAGCCAATGGTGCCGGTAACGGTTGGTGGTGCGCAGCAGCGAAGGCCGTTTGACCCCATAGTGCCGGGCAAACCAGGCATAGCCCATCCAGCCGCCAAAGAACCAGACGATGGCCATCCAGTCGGACCAGGGAAGCAGGCTGAAAATTTGCATCGCGTGATCTTAAACGCAGGGATTTCCCTCAAAAAGCTTTTGCCAGACTTGCCGGGCCTCAGCCCGCGGTGAACTTCCGTTCAGGCAACGGGATGAATTCGGTCTCCCCGGGCACCTGTCCCATGGCCTGGGCGTCCCAGTCCTTACCGGCCTGCACGATGCGCTCCTTGCGGCTGGAAACAAAGTTCCACCACATGAAGCGGTGCGCATCCAGTGCGTCGCCGCCGATCACCACCAGGCGCGTCGGGGTGTTTGCGCTGAGCTTTACTGCTGTGCCGGGCGAGAGGGTCGCGAGGGTGTGCATTGCCAGAGGCTCGCTGTCCAGCAGCAGGTCGCCGTCCACCGCGTACAGCGCCATCTGCGCTGCCAGCGGCGGCAGCGTGAAGGGCGTGCCCGCCGCGAGCGCCACATCCAGGTAAAGGGTTTTGGAGAAGGTCTTGACGGGCGAGACTTTTCCGAATGCCTCGCCGACCAGCACACGCACCACCGCACCGTCCACGGATACCTCGGGGATGCTGTCCGCAGGCGTGTGTGAAAAACCGGGTGCTGTTTCTTCAAACTCTGCTGGCAAGGCAGCCCACAGCTGCAGGCCGTGGTTCACATATGGGGTGTCACGCAGGTCGTCGGGCGCGCGCTCCGAATGCACAATGCCGCGTCCTGCCGTCATCCAGTTGATGGCACCGGGTTCTATGCGCTGGGCAGAACCGATGCTGTCGCGGTGCATCATGGCGCCTTCGAACAGGTAGGTCACGGTGGCCAGGCCGATATGCGGATGCGGCCGCACGTCATGGTTGGTACCGGGTTGTTCGGTCACCGGGCCGAAGTGGTCAAAGAAGATGAAAGGGCCGACAGACTGCTGCTGCGCAGAAGGCAGAAGGCGGCGCACCATGAATCCGCCGCCCAGGTCCTTGTGATGTCCCGTCAGTTTCAACGCAACGCTCATGCCAGGCGCTCCACTTCGGTCGTGATCTCCGTCGTGACGGTGCTCATGAGTTTGTGCACCGGGCATTTCTGGGCAACGG
Organism: Polaromonas sp. P1_F8; assembly: GCF_056405635.1. NCBI lineage: Bacteria > Pseudomonadati > Pseudomonadota > Betaproteobacteria > Burkholderiales > Comamonadaceae > Polaromonas > Polaromonas sp. P1_F8. The sequence goes on from NZ_JBFUBS010000001.1 coordinate 1,097,097, forward strand.
TGTGCAATTCCTGCAATTGGGCGTCCGTCAAGGCACCCTTGATCTGGAGTTTGGTGGCAAGCCTGTAGACACCGGCGCGTTCCTGGGAGTCGTCTCGCTCAACCCGCGTTTTTATCTCATCGACTGGAATGCCCTTCTTGCGGGCGTACCACATCACGGTAACAGCCTTGCAGGCACCGAGCGCCGCGTCATAGAGGTCATGGGGTGAGGGGCCGGCATCATCACCGCCTTCTGCCAACGTAGCGTCGGTAATCAGCTCGTGGCTGCGGATCTGCAGATGCTGGGCCAGCTCCGCCGGAGGGTTGCGCCTGAGTTCAACGGTCATGACAATTCCTGTAAAAAGAAAGCTGGTTTAGACAGCTGATTTAGGGAGCGAATCTCGCGGCGATACCGGCTACGCGCTGCCCGAAGTTGCGGGCGTTGTCCAGGTCGCCTGCGTTCATTTCGCCGGCACCTGCATCTGATGGCGATTGTGCGACGGCGCCACTGTAAGAGCCAAGGTAGTTGGTATCGCTGCGCACCGCCGCCTTGCTGTTGCTGGGCAACACGCCCTGGCTGACCCAGATGCCACCATGCTGCATGGCCAAAGTAAAGAGGTAATTCAGCGTCGACATCTTGTCACCGCCCATGGCTGCGCTGTTGGTGAAGCCGGCAAACAGTTTGTCCTTCCACGCCTGGGTGTACCAGGGTTTGGAAGAAGCATCGGCAAACTTCTTGAACTGCCAGCTGACGCTGCCCATGTAGGTGGGTGATCCCATGATGATGGCGGTGGCGGCATCGAGGGTTTCCCAGCCGCCTTCGGGCAGGTTGCCCTCGGCATCAATAGCCACCAGTTCAGCGCCCGCGCCCTCGGCGACTGATTGCGCCATGCGTTGGGTATGGCCGTAGCCGGAGTGGTAAATCACGACAACTTTGGACATTCAGTGTCTTTCACGGCAGAGGGTTGAAATCTAAAGCAGGCAAACAAAAAGGCTGCAGCAGGGCTTCATGCCCAAAGCTGCAGCCCCGTTGATGGATCAGCCCTTGGTCTTGCCGTCTACGCTCCAGGCGCCGCCACCGAAAGCCGCGACGGTGAACAGGCCGCCGACAATGGCCATGTTCTTGAAGAACGCCATCTGTTGCGCAGGGTCAACCCAGAACGCGTGAAAGACGCAGGTGATGACGACGGTGAAGACGCCAATGGCCAGCGCGGCCCAGCGCGTCTGGAAGCCCACGGCCAGAAGGATGCCCAAGCCCAGTTCCACCACGATGGCAATGGCGGCAGCAACTTCAGGCAGCGGCACGCCTTTGGAGGCGATGTAGCCCACCGTGCCTGCAAAGCCGGCAATCTTGGAAAAACCGGCAGGCACAAACAGCAGGGCCAGCAGCAGGCGGCCGATCAGGGACAAAGGGTTTTGCAGGGAATTGAGCATGATGAGTCCTTATGAATAAAGTAAACGGGGAAATGATGGAGGAAAAAAACACTCTGGGCAAGCACCATGCGACTGTACGCATTCGGCACCTGACCTGGGTGATGGGTTACAGCATGTGACCGGGCGTTACGGTGCCAGGTCAAACACCAGCACCTCGGCATCCTGGCCGTGGCCCAGTTGCAGTGTGCCTTCTGCCTGCAGCGCAGCAGCGTCGCCGGCCTTCAGCACCTGGCCGTTGACTTCAAGCTGTCCGCGAATCAGGAACACATAGGTTTTTCGCTTTGCGTCGAGCGGGAGCGCGGCGGTTTCCGCGCCGCTGAAGAGGCCTGCATAGAGCCTGGCATCGGCATGGATCAGCACCGAGCCCTGGCTGCCGTCGGGCGAAGCCACCAGCCGCAACGTGCCGCGCTTTTCGGCATCGGCAAATGTTTTTTGCTCGTAGCTGGGCGGAATGCCGGTCACATTGGGCTCGATCCAGATCTGCAGGAAATGCGTGGTCTGGCCGTCTGCGTGGTTGAACTCACTGTGCTGCACACCGGTGCCCGCGCTCATGCGCTGCACATCACCGGGCGGGATGCCCTTGATGTTGCCGATGCTGTCCTTGTGCGCCAGCTCACCGCTCAGCACATAGCTGATGATTTCCATGTCCTTGTGGCCATGGGTGCCAAAGCCGCGGCCGGCGGCAATGCGGTCTTCGTTGATGACGCGCAGGTTGCCAAAGCCCATGTGGGCCGGGTCGTAATAGCCTGCGAACGAAAAGGAATGAAAAGATTTGAGCCAGCCGTGGTCGGCGTAACCGCGTTCGCCGGATGTTCTTAAAGTCATCATGAGGTGCTCCTTTCAAGGTGCATTGAACTGCGTTGCAATGACTCCAATGTAGGCGCCGGCAGCCCGCTTTTCATTGCTGCATTTTGATGGCATCATTCAAATTATTTGAATGATATTTCCCCCAATGAGCAATAACCGGATTCGCGACGCCCTGACCCCCGAGAGCATCAGCCTGATTGGCGCCGTGCACAGGGCCGGCAGCATGGCGGCTGCGGCGCGCGAGCTGGGCCTGGTTCCCAGCGCCCTCACCTACCGCATCCGCCAGGTGGAAGACGCCCTGGACGTACTGCTGTTTGACCGGTCATCACGTCAGGCCAAACTGACCGAGGCCGGCAAGGAACTGCTGCGTGAAGGCAACCGCCTGCTGGCCGAACTCGACGCCGTGGCCAACCGCGTCAAGCGCGTTGCCACCGGCTGGGAACCGCAGCTCACGCTGGCCGTGGACAGTGTGATCTCGCGCACCACCGTGATGGAGCTGTGCGAAGCTTTTTTTGCCCTGAACCCGCCCACACGCCTGCGGATTCGCGAAGAAGCGCTGTCGGGCACGCTGGAAGCGCTTACCTCCGGCCAGGCAGACCTGGCCATCGGGGTGGCCATGGAACCGTCCGTCAATACCTCGGTGCAACACAAGACACTGGGCAGCATTCATTTCATCTACGCAGTGGCACCGCACCATCCACTGGCAAAAGCTGCTGAACCGATAACGGATGCGATGCTGATGCCCCACCGGGCCGTGGCCGTGGCGGATTCCGTGCAGCGTGGCAGCGGCATCACCGTGGGCCTGCTCGGTGGCCAGGACATTTTTACGGTGCCCGGCATGCAGGAAAAACTGCAGGCCCAGCTGCGGGGCCTGGGCGGCGGCTTTTTGCCGGAATACCTTGCGCGTCCGCACGTCGCCACCGGCAGGCTGGTCGAGAAAAAAATGCAGCGTGCCCCACGCCTGGTACCCATGAGTTATGCGTGGCTGCGCGCCGTGGATGGCCATGGCGGGCGGGCGCTGCAGTGGTGGCTCAAGCAACTGGAAAATCCCGCCACGCGAAAAGCCCTGTTGGAGCGTGATCAGTCTGCATGAAAACCCGTAGTGACACGCAATATCTGCGCATGCGCTGCGGCTGCGTGTAGAGTGTGCTTGAAACAGGTTCTTAAAGTTTTCGTTTATGGTTGAGATGTGATGACATACGCCGGGACGCCGCAAATCGCTTGAACGATCCGCAGCACGCCCATTCGTCAAACCGCACAAAGTACAAAGACATGACAAAAAAATCCATCCGCTCCCCTGAATCCGCGGCTCCGCGCCGCATTGCCGTCATAGGCGCAGGCATTGCGGGCATTGCCTGCGCCCGCACCCTGGTGCAGGCCGGGCACCGCGTCACGGTGTTTGAAAAAAGCCGGGGCGCCGGCGGCCGGATGGCCACACGCGAAAGCGAATTCGGCGGTTTTGACCACGGCACGCAATATTTCACCGTGCGGGATGCGCGGTTTGAAAAGGCCCTGGCCACCGCTACCGGGCTGGTCCGGCCCTGGAGCGCCAACACCGTGCGCATCCTCGACGAACTCGGCCGTGTCGTGGCCTCGGCGCTGCCGCCCAAGGAAGCTCACTGGGTCGCCTCACCCGGCATGAACGCACTGGTGCGGCTGTGGGCCCAGCCCCTGGATGCCGCCGGCCAGCTCGCGCTGGAAACCGAAGTCATGCGGATAGAACCCGACAAGCTGCACGCCAGCCAGTGGCAATTGCAAACCGAAGGACCCGGCGCAGACAGCCGCGTCCATTCGGGTTTTGACACCGTCATTCTGGCGGTGCCGTCTTCGCAGGCGCAGGCCCTGTTGCTCAGCTCGCAACAGGCCAAGCCCCTGGTGGCCGAGCTGTCCGAGGTTAGCGTTGCGCCCTGCTGGACACTGATGCTGGCTTTTCCGCAAGCGATGCAACCCACCATGGCGCACCTGGGCCCCCACTGGAATGCGGCGCGCAGCACGCACCACCGCATTGCCTGGCTGGCGCGGGAATCGTCCAAGCCCGGACGCAGCCCGATCGAACGCTGGACCGTGCAGGCCAGCCCGGAATGGTCGGAACGCCACCTGGAAGACGATGCCGAGCGCGTCAAGGCCAAGCTGCTGAAGGCCTTCACAGAAGTGACAGGCATCCGCGCCCAGCCGCCGCATGCGGCGGTGCACCGCTGGCGCCACGCCCAGACGCAGCAGCCACTGGGAAAAACCCACGCCTGGGATGCCAAATCGCGCATTGGCGCCTGCGGCGACTGGTGCCTGGGTCACCGGGTAGAAGACGGCTTTGTCTCGGGCCTTGAGATGGCCCTGTCCGTGATCTGAACACGGCCTACCGGGGCCGGTTTGCCCCATCCCCCACAGGCCCGCTCCACGCGGGCTCGCTGGTAGCGGCCCTGGCCAGCTGGCTGGATGCCCGGGCTCACCATGGCCTCTGGCTGGTACGCATCGAAGATGTCGATACCCCGCGCTGCGTACCTGGCGCAGACCGCGTCATTCTTGAACAGCTCGCCTGTTGCGGCCTGGTACCCGATGAAGTGCCGGTTTACCAGTCACAACGCGGCGCCCAGTACCAGAACGCCCTGGATTCACTGGTCACCCGGGGACTGGCCTACCCCTGCGCCTGCACGCGGCAGGACATTGCGCAGGCGCTGGCGGCTTCCGGGCAGCCACGCGAACGCCATGGCGAACTGGTGTACCCCGGCACCTGCCGCAATGGGCTGCATGGCCGTGCTGCACGTGCGTGGCGGTTTTTGACACAGAATTATGTGCCAAATAGTGGCCTTGACCAATCAGGACGGGCGCAAGCAGCTATAGATTTAATAGCAATCGATGCCACGCCACCAGCTGCCGCACAAGCCGAAGTCCGCTGGAACGACCGCCGCCTGGGCACACAGATGCAAAACGTCGGCCGTGAGGTGGGCGACTTTGTCCTGAAACGGGCGGACGGCCTCTGGGCCTACCAGCTCGCCGTGGTGGTGGACGATGCAGCCCAGGGCATCACCGACATCGTGCGCGGTGAGGACCTTGCCGACAATACCGCGCGGCAAATCCTGCTGCAGCGCGCACTCGGCTTGCCGCTGCCGCGCTACCTGCACACGCCGCTGGTGCTGGGCGCCAATGGCGAAAAGCTGTCCAAGCAGAACGGTGCCCAGCCGCTGGACACCTCCCAACCGCTGACACTGTTGGCCCAGGCGGGCCAAACGCTGGGGCTGGAAGTCGAGCGTATAGTCAACGCGCGGACGCCCGCAGAATGGCTTCAGCAGGCCATCCCACTCTGGGCGACTAAAATCGGCAAGTGATTGAAACCCTTCCCCCTGAGCCGCCTGCCTCGCCCGCAGGTGCGCCCGCCGACACCCACCCGCCCCACAACATCCGCAGCTTCGTGCGCCGCACCGGCCGCACCACTGCGGGCCAGGCCAAGGCCTTTGCCGATGTGGGCCCGAAGTTTTTGCTGCCCTATGCCGATGCGCCGCTTGATTTCGAAAAAGCCTTTGGGCGTAGCGCCCCCACCATCCTCGAAATAGGGTTTGGCATGGGCGAGGCCACGGCGCACATTGCCGCGCTGATGCCCGAGAAGAATTTCATTTGCTGCGAAGTGCACACGCCCGGCGTGGGCGCCCTGCTCAAGCGTATCGACGAACAGAAGCTGTCCAACATCCGCATCCTGCAGCATGACGCGGTCGAAGTGATTGACGACATGCTCCCCCGCGCCAGCCTCGACGGCGCGCACATCTTTTTCCCGGACCCCTGGCACAAGAAAAAACACAACAAGCGCCGGCTGATCCAGCCACCGCTGATCACCAAACTGGCGGCCCGCCTCAAACCCGGTGGTTACCTGCATTGCGCCACCGACTGGCAGCCTTATGCCGAGCAAATCCTGGAAGTACTGAGCGCTGAACCGCTGCTGAAAAACACCGCGGACAGCAGCGCCGGCGGCTATGCGCCCAAGCCAGCCTACCGCCCACTGACCAAATTTGAAAACCGCGGTATCAAGCTGGGGCACGGCGTCTGGGACGTCGTGTTTGTGCGTGCCTGATCTTGCGGCTGCGCGGGTGTGAGTAAAACACCCAAGCTCGGGCTGCATGGCTTGACCACGCGGGCAGGTATCAGCCCCAGCTGCGTCGGCCTGCCGGCCGGCAACTGGCCGAGCATCACTGATTTCCTGGTGGCCCGCTTCCCGGCCATCTCGCGCCAGGTGTGGCTGCAACGCATGCACGACGGACTGGTGGTCGATGAATTCGGCGAAGCCGTCACCGCCGAACGGCCCTACCGCGGCCACATGCGCGTGTACTACTACCGCGCGCTGGACGAAGAGCCCCGCATTCCCTTTGAAGAGACCGTGCTGTTCCAGGACAAACACCTTGTCGTGGCCGACAAGCCGCATTTTTTACCTGTGACGCCCTCCGGCCACTATCTGCAGGAGACCCTGCTGGTGCGCCTGAAAAACCAGCTCGGCATCGACGGCCTCGTACCCATCCACCGCATCGACCGCGAAACGGCGGGCCTGGTGCTGTTCTCAGTCAACCCGGCTGAACGCGATGCCTACCAGTCACTGTTTCGCCGGCATGAAGTCACCAAGCACTACGAAGCCGTGGCGCCATGGCGCGCCGATATTGGCTTTCCCATCACGCGCAAAAGCCGCATCGTCGAAGACGAGCCTTTTTTCCGGCAGCGTGAAATAGAGGGCCAGCCCAACAGCGAAACGCTGATCGATGTGCTCGAAGTGCGCGGCGACCAGGCCCTGTATGCCCTCAGCCCCGTCACAGGCAAGAAGCACCAGCTGCGCGTGCACATGAATGCGCTTGGCCTGCCGCTGCTGAATGACCGCATGTACCCGCCGGTAGAGCACACACCGGAAGACGACTACCGCTACCCGCTGCAGCTGCTGGCCAAATCCATTGCATTCATGGACCCGGTAACAGGCGAGCAGCGACGCTTTGAAAGCCGGCTGGCGCTGCGGAATCTGTAGCGCTGATCAGGGCTTGACCCTTGGTACAGGTCACCCATAGCGCCAAGCCGAAGGGGGTCTGCTGGAACGATGGGTCAGGTGCCGCGTTGGACCACGACCTCCCACAGCGCTTTCTTGCGAACGTACTTGTTGGTCGTCTGGTGTTCCCTGGACAAGACCTTCCATCCGGTTGCGAACAGTTCGTCGACGCCCTGCTCATCAAAGAACCTCTTGGCCTGGCCGTCCACAAGGTAGTAGTTGGGCTCAATGGCAGGATGCCCAGTGGCTCCAAAGTTTTTGTCCTGAACCGAGTTCAGCCGGCACAAGAGCAGCCCACCCGGCTTGAGCGTCTGCCTGATGCGGCTCACAAGTTCCAGGGTTTCTTGCCATGGAAAGTAGTGCAGGGTAAGGCTTGCCACAACGGCACCAGCTTCGCCAGGGCGGAGGGGAAACGGATCTCTGATGTCCTGGCATGAGATGCGTGCCTGAGGTGCCCGGAGCCTCGCAGCGGCGACAGAGGTGGCCGAAAGATCGAAGGCGAGAACGGAAAGGCCGGCACCGACCAAGGTGGACGTGTCTGCGCCTGTTCCACAGCCGATCTCAAGCACCGGCAGTGAGTCGGCTGACTCCTGGAGCATCGGAAGCCATCGGCCAAGCCATGGGTCGTGGAGCATGTGTTCCTTGATTCCTAACGTTTGAGGTGAGCGGTTGCCGCAGGCAGTCCGCTGGAATGATGGGGTAAGTTTTTCATGGGCGTGCGAAAAGTGCAATTGACTTGCATCCGTCGGTCGTTCCGCCTAACGCGCGCCTTTGATTTGTTGAGCAGCGAGTTGCGCCGTCCTCTTGATTCCATCTCGATACGCCTCAACCAGCTCCGCCGCTCTACTGAGGGCATCCTCGAACGATGCGAAGGTGTAATTCGCGTTGGCGGTGATCTCGTCATCCGAATTCTTGTTGGCGTCTGCGCCATAACTGATGGATTGCGAATAGATCGAATTCTCTGTCTTTATGTCTACGAGTTCAAACGAGACATTCAACCTGGGTGCGAACGTCGTCTTTAGCCGACTGGAATAAAGTCCCATATTCGATATGGTCACCGTCAGTATGCTGTCCGCGGCGATTGCGCTATTTTTGTAGTCAATCGACGTCGGGTCGTCCTTTTCATATTTGATTCCATCTCCCGGTACGGCGCTTTGGTTGGCCTCCTTCAAAGCACTCAAGGTGGCAGATGCAAGTTCCTCTTGTACGTCGAAGGCCTGCTTTGCCAGCGCCGCCTTAAGTTCGTTGATTCGATTCTTTTCAACCCCCTTCTTCACGAAGAAGGCCGGGCCGGGAAAGATGATATCCAGGCCGTTTGGCGCATTTTCAATTGAAAACTTCTCTACCGGCTGAACGGAGGCTACGGCGATAACTCTTTCACCGGGAGTCAAAATCGCCTCTGCCGCACATAATTGCAATGGAAGAATCGAGATAAAGAATAGTGCGATGGTTGTTCGAGTTAAGTGAATCATGTCGTGGGCATAGCGTTTAAAAATTTAATGAAACCTGACATTGGAGTTGGCCGGCACGCAGTGGCAATGCGCCGCGACGTTTTCCGTATCGAGCGACCTGTTAGACCGCAGAACCCTGCTAAGGACGTCGCTGGACAAAGAGCCTCCATGCGGGGTATCCGGCAAGTGGCAGGCAAGTGGCGAGCATTGCGACAAAGCCAAAACCCGACACGATGCCCGGCGCTAGCCACTCGACCAAGCCCACGAGGGTAAAAAACCAGACAAGCCCCATCGCGAAGAGCGCGCCAATGAAATGAATGGCCTTGGACATGGGTGGCTACTCTTATGCGACCTGACGTTTGAATTCAGCGGCCGCCAATGGCGGTCCGCTGGAATGATGGATTAAACAGCACGCTTGAAAGCAAGCATGGAAACTGCGGCCACAAGAGACAGCTTTGAAAGCAGCGGGAGGTATACCGAAAGAACGTGACCCAAAGGAGCTTCGTCATATTCGACGAAGACCATTGCGCGCCAGATTTCAGCGGGACGACCAACGCCAATCGGCAAAAAGAATAAGTTCCAGAGCAAACCGCTGAGGCCAGCTATGGCGAAGCAAGCACCAGCAAGCCATGAGTGACGAAGCCATACAAACACGGCTAGAGCAAGCCATAAAAGCGGCAAGCCCCAGAGCGATAGCTTCGTGAGTCGATGTGCGATGGAGTCCATGAGGTCTAACGTTGAAGGCCACCGGCGCGCAATACACGCCGCGAAGCGGCCTTCTGATGTTGCACGTCCGAGTGGGCCGACCAGTTAGCCCTCATGCGCGCTCCTCAGTTGCACGCGACGAACGAAACGCCATACTGTGAGCCAAACCGCGCCCCAAAGCGCGAAATGAAGTACAGCGGCTCCAACGAATATGCTCTCAGGAGCATCGGAGAACATAAGCAGGCTGACGGGCCATGAAAGAACTGCATGCAGACCACTGAGTAGATTTGCAGCAGCGAGCTCCAATTCGGTTGAAGCCACTTTGAGCTGCGACTGCACGTAGTTGAGTAAACCCCAAACAGTTGCAACGAGCAGCGCCTGGCTGATCGAGAAAACAATCCACAACGCTGCGGCGCGACGAAGACGACTGTTGTTCATGCGGGCTAACGTAATGTATGCCGCAAAACCTGCGGTATAACCTGGCGCTTGCAATCTAATCTGGGCATCTAAAACTCCTGTAAGCCGCTTGCATGCTGGGCCTCAAGCCCATACACGGTAAATTTATACAGTTATAAAAATTCCGTGAAACCCCGCAAATTTTCAGTCCAGTTTTACACAGCTTTTGGCGTTGGGCAAGCTGACAATGCTGATCCAAACAATGAAGCGCTTTACAGCAAGAACGTCCTGACAACACCGGCTCCAATCGCTGTCTCATTGTTTCCTGCATCACCAGCTCTTGTCAGGCTGCACGCCACGTGATGCTCAGGCCTTGACCTCTTTTGCAGTGATCTGATACTTGAAATCATCCGGCGCATAGGAGTCAAAACGGCCGGCGGCGTTTTCAGCTACGGGGTACATGAAGAAGCCGAGCTTCTCGCCGCTGGCCTTGGGCAGCGCGACATCATGCGCTGTGTTGTAGGCCATCCAGTTGCCTTCCCAGCCGCCAAACAGCGCCTTGTTCACAGGCGCGACCACCGGGTTGGCGGTGGTCTTGATCCACTCGGCCGTTTCCAGGCGCATGACCTTGGCCACGTCGGCCGGATCCATCGCCACCCAGCCGTAGCCCTTGAGGTAAACCTCGGAGCGGCAATGCTGCGCGCCCTTCAGGCTGGCGGGGTTGCCCGAGAGCTCCTTGTAGCCAAAGGCTGAAGGCACCAGGCGAATGCCATACACGTCGCGGGCAGGCAGGCCCACCGAGCGGCACAGGCCCACGAACAGCGCATTCAAGTCGGCGCATTTGCCGCCCAGGTTGCCGGTTTCCAGCATGGTCTTGATGTCGCCTTCGCCGCAGCCGCGCACCTTGGGTTCGCGGTAGGTGTTGGCCACAATCCAGTCGTAGAGTTTTTGCGCCTTTTCCACATCCGTCTTGGCACCCTGGGTGGCGGCCACTGCGGTCTTGCGCACAATGCCGTCGGTCGGGATCAGCGCCGTGGGGCGCGTGAAGTAACGCAGCGTGTCGGCGCTTTCGGCGGGGGCGGTTTTCTGCGCCCAGTCCATCGCACGGCCTTGTGTCTGCACGCGGCTGGTCAGCTCCACATAGGGCTTTGGCTCGCTCGCCGCGAACTCCACATACAGCATCTTCGCGCCGTCCTGGCCGTCCTGCATGAGCTTGGCGGTGCCGTTGCTGGAGAAACCATTTTCCAGCGAGTGCTGGTAGTCGCTGTTGACCGAGGGGATCGGCAGCCACACCTTGGTCACGCCTTGCGGTTTGAGGATGTCAACGCGCGTGGTCACGTCGAAAGTTCGCCAGGCGCCGCTTTGGGGTGCGAAGTTGCTGCGGCTGGGCGCGGCGGCAGGCGTCTGGGCAAAGTTGATGGCGGGCAATGCAGCGGCCACGGTGGCAGCTGCGGTGTTCTTCAGGAAAGTGCGGCGTACGGTCGACATGAAAGGTATCTCCGGGTGGGTGTGAGGGCGACGTGCACCGGGGCAGGTAAAGATGCTCCGGGATGTCTGGCAGCCCACACGGCCCGCAAAAGGCAGCGCAAGGGCTGGCCTTGGATTATCGCCGGTGCCGTGCCGAGACAAATTCAGGGCTTGAGCAAGCCGGCAATCAGCTTTTCGGCGGCGGGGCTGGTCCAGTCGACCTCGCCTGTCACGCGCTGGCGCGGCCGGCCTGTGCGGTCGATCATCAAGGTTGTCGGAAAAACCTTCACGCCCCAGCCCCGGGCAACTTTGCCATCCAGGTCCAGCAGCACCGGCAGTGTTACCCCGGTGGTCTTGGCGAACTGCAGCGCACGCACCGCCGGCTCCTTGAAGTTGATGGCCAGCACCAGCAGTTTGTCGTCGCCGTAGAGGTCGGCAATCTGCTGCAGCGTCGGCATTTCAGCGCGGCAGGGCTCGCACCAGCTGGCCCAGAAATTCAACAGCACGGCACGGCCGCGCAAATCGGCCGGGCGCCAGGTCTTGCCGGTGGTGTCCACCAGCGAGAACGCTGCCAATGGACCGGACCAGGGAGACACTTCATAAGCCGGGCCGGTCAGCCCCTGCGACATTGCGGGAAGCGCGGCGACACCTGAGCCGGCGGCGGCTGTCTGCAGCAGGAAATGGCGGCGGGAGATAAACGGGGTCGGAAACGGGGTCGGCATGGGCCCTGGTGTTGGTACGCAGGTTGAGGGGTAAATGGGGTGGACGACTTCTATCGCTGCAAGAACAGGCACTGACTGCATTTTAGGGACCGTATAGCATCCGCTGCATGCGCCAGCCGGCGCCTTCACACAAATCACAGGAACCTTCATGAACATCCATATCCGGAATGCCCAAACCGGCGACGCCGCAGTGATTCACGCCTTCATCGTCGAACTGGCCATCTATGAAAAAGCGGAGCACGAGGTCATTGCGAGCGTCGCAGACATCGAGCGCAGCCTGTTTGAGGCCGGGACGCCTGCCCGCGCTCTCATCTGCGAGATAGACGGCAAGCCTGTGGGCTTTGCGGTGTACTTCCTCAGCTACTCCACCTGGCTGGGACGCAAAGGCATGTATCTGGAGGATTTGTACGTATCGCCCCAACACCGGGGTAGCGGCGCCGGCAAGCGGCTGTTGCGCCACCTGGCCCGGCTGGCTTTTGACAGCGGCTGCGGGCGGCTCGAATGGAGCGTGCTGGACTGGAACGAGCCGGCCATCCAGTTTTACCAGTCGCTGGGCGCCAAGCCGCAAGCTGAATGGGTGCGCTACCGCATGGCCGGCGACACCTTGCAGCACTTCGCGCAGGGGGACACAAGCCAGGTTCAGCCAACGCCCTGAGCCACTCGTGCAATATCGGTGCGGCCCGGCTTTTTGTAAGAAATGGCAGCATTCAGCGACCAAGTGACACAGGAAATGCAGATGGCGGTGAAAGCCGCGCCCAGCCCAGCGGACGGTCCAAAAGAACCCTATATAGGACAGCATTTGGCCGGCACCGCTTGCGCCCAAAGCGGTTCAGTCCTACAAAGGCGTTTCGCTATCTGCTTTTAAATCTGTCGATATCACTTAACTGGCTGATCCAACGTGAACCTGCCCCTCAAATTTCCCGGCCTCGCTGAGGCCCTGCCAACGGCATCGCCGCAGTTCATCAACCTCTACAACGAGTCGCAGCCGGGCCAGACCCAAAATGTGGCGCAGGAGCTGGAAGAAGGTTTGCTTGAGCCCACGGCCACCATCAGCCCCAAATTCTTTTACAACGAGCTGGGCTCGAAACTTTTCGAGGCGATCACGGGCCTGGATGAGTACTACCCAACCCGCACCGAGGCCGCCATATTTGCGGCGTCTTACCCGCAGATCGCCGCCACGCTGAGCGCGAGCGGCGTTCACAACGCCTGCCTGATCGACCTGGGCGCCGGCAATTGCGCCAAGGCCGCAGCGCTCATTCCGCATCTCCAGCCGCGGCAATATGTGCCGGTCGACATCTCGGTGGAATTTTTGCGCGATGCCGCCGCGCAGGTGCAAAACAGTTTTCCCGCGCTCGACATCGTCGGCCTGGGCATGGATTTTTCGTCCGGACTGGTGTTGCCCCGCGAAGTGCAAAGCCAGGAACGGGTGTTTTTCTACCCCGGCTCCAGCCTGGGTAACTTTCATCCGGCAGAGGCCCTGCGGTTCTTGCAGCACATCGCCGACCCGGCGCAAGGCAAGGCGCGCGGCCTGCTGCTGGGCATTGACCTGGTGAAGGACACCGCACGGCTGGAAGCGGCTTACGACGATGCGCTGGGCGTGACCGCTGCCTTCAACAAAAACGCGCTGCTCAACGTCAACGAACTCCTGCACGCGGATTTTGATGTTCGTCAGTGGCGCCACGTGGCGCTCTTCAATACCGCGGAGTCGCGCATCGAAATGCACCTGGAAGCCTTGTCGGACCTCACGGTGCGCTGGCCCGGGCATGCGCGGCGCTTTGGCGCCGGCGAACGCATCCACACCGAATGCTCATACAAGTACACCGTGGAAAGCATGACGGCGCTGCTACGGCAAGCCGGATTCGGGCAGGTTCGCTACTGGACCGACCCGCAAAGCTGGTTTGCAGTGTTCTGGGCCGCCGTTGAGTGAGAAAAGAATGAAAAAAGGCCAATTTCTTGAACGAAATTGGCCTCCAGCCCTTTACCAACGGGCGCGAGCAGCTATCAAATTAATAGCGCTTTGACGGACCGCCTCAGGCGCGCTCGGTCACCCAGGCCTGCACCGACTTCAGTGCATCACCGAGCTTGGACGCATCGGTGCCGCCGGCCATGGCCATGTCGGCCTTGCCGCCGCCCTTGCCGCCCACCTGCTGGGCCACAAAGTTCACCAGTTCACCGGCCTTGACCTTGCCCACGCTGTCGGCAGTCACGCCCGCGGCGATCTGCACCTTGTCGCCATCGACGGCAGCCAGCACGATGACGGCGGTTTTGAGTTTGTCCTTCAGCTTGTCCATGGTGTCGCGCAGCGTCTTGGCGTCGGCGCCTTCGAGCTTCGCGGCCAGCACCTTGAGGCCCTTGACGTCAACAGCCTGCGTGACCAGCTCGTCGCCTTGTGAAGAAGCCAGCTTGCCCTTGAGCGCAGCGATTTCTTTCTCCAGCGATTTGACCTGGTCCAGCACCTGGCTGATGCGGCCTTGCAGTTCGGACGGGCTGGCCTTGAGCGAGCCTGCCGCGGCTTCCACCGTGGACTCGAGCGACTGCAAATAGGCCAGCGCGTTTTCGCCGGTGACGGCTTCCACGCGCCGCACACCTGCGGCCACACCGCTTTCAGCCACGATCTTGAACAGGCCAATATCACCGGTGCGTTTGACGTGAACGCCACCACAGAGCTCCTTGCTGGAGCCGATCGTCAGCACGCGCACGGTCTCCCCGTACTTTTCGCCGAAGAGCATCATCGCGCCGGACTTCTGCGCATCTTCCATGGCCATCACGCTGGCATCGGTTGCCACGTTGGACAAAATTTCGGCATTGACGCGTGCTTCGATCTCACGGATCTGCGCGTCAGTGACGGGCGCGTTGTGTGCAAAGTCAAAGCGCGTGCGCTCGGCATTCACCAGGCTACCCTTTTGCTGCACGTGATCGCCCAGCACTTCACGCAAGGCCTTGTGCATCAGGTGGGTGGCGCTGTGGTTGCGCACGGTCGCGGCGCGCAGCGCGGTGTTGACCTGCGCGGTCACGGTGTCGCCGACTTTCAGCGTACCCTCTTCCTGCGTGCCATGGTGGCCGAACACATCAGCCTTGATCTTGAGCGTGTCGTCTACCGTGAAGGTAGAACCGGCGGCCGTGAGCCGGCCCTGGTCACCGACCTGGCCGCCGCTTTCGGCGTAGAACGGTGTCGTGCTCAGCACTACCACGCCGCTTTGGCCTGCATTGAGTGCCTGCACGGCCACGCCGTCGGCATACAGCGCGACAACTTTGGCGGGCTCTTCGAGCAATTCGTAGCCGGTGAAAGCGTGGCCTTCGCCGGAATATTCCAGCGCACGGTCCATCTTGAACTTGCCGGCGGCGCGTGCCTGGTTCTTTTGCTTGTCCATGGCGGCCTTGAAGCCGGCTTCATCAACCTCGACGCCGCGCTCGCGGCACACGTCGGCCGACAAGTCCAGCGGAAAGCCGTAGGTGTCGTGCAACTTGAAGGCGACGTCGCCCGGCAGCACCTTGGCGCCACCCGCCAGGGCGGTGTCCAGGATGGTCATGCCGATTTCCAGCGTTTCGAAGAAGCGCTCTTCTTCGGCTTTCAGCACGGATGTGATGCGGGCTTCGTCGGCCTTGAGCTTGGGATAGGCATCGCCCATCAGGCGGGCCAGGTCAGCCACCAGCTTGTGGAAGAACGGTGTCTTCTTGCCCAGCTTGTAGCCGTGGCGGATCGCGCGGCGGATGATGCGGCGCTGCACATAGCCCCGGCCTTCGTTGGACGGGTTGACGCCGTCGCTCACCAGAAACGCGGTGGCACGAATGTGGTCGGCAATGACAAACAGGCTCTTGTTGCCCAGGTCTTTTTCGCCGGTTTCGCGCGACGCCGCCTTGATCAGCTCGGCAAAGATGTCGATTTCGTAGTTGCTGTGCACGTGCTGCAAGATGGCGGCCAGGCGCTCCAGACCCATGCCGGTATCCACGCAAGGCGCTGGCAATTTGGTGACGCTGCCGTCGGCGGCCATGTCGAACTGCATGAACACGTTGTTCCAGATTTCGATGAAGCGGTCGCCGTCTTCATCCGGGCTGCCGGGTGGGCCGCCGGGGATGTGGTCGCCGTGGTCGTAAAAGATCTCGGAACATGGACCGCAGGGGCCGGTGTCGGCCATCATCCAGAAGTTGTCGGACTTGTAGCGGCCGCCCTTGTTGTCGCCGATGCGGATCACGCGCTCAGGCGGCAAGCCGATTTCTTTCGTCCAGATGTTGTAGGCCTCATCGTCTTCTTCATACACCGTGGCCAGCAGGCGTTCGGGCGGCAGCTTATAGACCTCGGTCAACAATTCCCAGGCCCATTTGAGCGATTCGCGCTTGAAGTAGTCGCCAAAACTCCAGTTGCCCAGCATCTCGAAAAAGGTGTGGTGGCGCGCGGTGTAGCCCACGTTTTCCAGGTCGTTGTGTTTGCCGCCGGCGCGCAGGCAGGCCTGTACCGAAGCTGCGCGCACGTAGGGGCGCTTGTCAGTGCCCAGGAACACATCCTTGAACTGCACCATGCCAGAGTTGGTGAACATCAGCGTCGGGTCATTGCCCGGCACCAGCGAACTGGAGGGCACCACGGTGTGGCCCTTGGACGCAAAGAAATCAAGAAATGTCTTGCGAATGTCCGAGACGGTGAATACGGGCGTTGAAGCTGACGTGGAGGCTGTCGTGGAGGTGGGATGGCTCATGGTCTGCAATAGTGGTTTTGGCAAGGCGGCGCCCCTCGGGCTCACCCGCTTTGGCTAAGCCTTTGATTATAGGTTTGAGGGGGATGCCCCCGCTTTATTGGGCTGTCTGCCGGCCCAGATCAATGCGGTGGGACAAAAAGCGCCATATGCGCTCATCGTCGCTGAAAGCCACGTTAAAGCGGAGCCAACCCGTCGGATGGGGCTCCAGCAGAAACAATTGGCCCGGACCCAGCATGATGCCCTCAGGCGTAGCCTCTTTGGACAGGACGGCCCCATCGGGAAGGTCCGGGTGCCGGGCCCACAGGTACATGCCGGCCCCTGGCTCATGGAAAAGCTCAAACCCCAGGCCGGTCAGGTTCTTTTCGGTCTTGCGGTGCGCTGCAGCCAGCTTCTCGCGAAGCGACTTGAGGTGCTTGCGCCAGCGGCCGTCGGTGACCACCCCGAAAGTCAGCCGTTCGGCGATATCGGACGAGGTGAGGCCCGAAATCATCTTGAGCTGTGCCAGGTCCTCGATCAGCTCGCCTCGTGCCAGCAGGTAGCCCACGCGCAAATTAGGGGAAATTGTTTTGGAATAGCTGCCGATGTAGACCACGCGCTGCAGCTGGTCCAGGCTTGCCAGCGTAGACCGCGAGACCGGGTCCATGTCGGCGTAAATATCGTTTTCCACCAGCGTGAAGCCGTGCGTCTCGGCCAGTTGCAGCAGGCGGTGCAGATGGGCCGCGGACGCAATCGAACACGTCGGGCTTTGCAAACGGGGTTGGGTGAAGAAGGCCTTGGGCTTGTGCTCTGCCAGCAGCGCCTCCAGCGCAGCCAGGTCGTAACCCGTGGGGGTGCGCGGCACACCCACAAGGTTGGCGCCCAAAAACCGCAACATGAACATCAGGTTGGGATAGCCGGGGCTATCGACCAGCACGGTGTCGCCCGGTTTGACCAGTTGCCGGGCCACCAGGTCCAACGCCTGGCTGGAGCCTTGCGTCAGCAGCACCTGGTCCACCTCGACCGATATCTGGTTTTCAGCCAGCGCCTCCGCAATGACCATACGCAGGGCCATATGCCCATAAGGCAGGCCGTAACCCTCAAGAGAGGAACCGTCCACCGACAGGTGCCGCATGCTGCGGCGCAGCGCGTCCCCGAACAGAAAATCGTGCGGCAACCAGCCACAACCGGGCTTCATCGGCAGGTTGCGGTTTTCAAAAATCTGCTTGAGGTACCAGCGGGCGTCAAATTTAGGCTGCGGGGGCTGCGCGTACGGCACACCCGATGCACCATCATCGCCCCTGCGCTTGACGAAAAACCCGGCATTGGCCCGGGAAACAAGCCATCCCTGGGCCACAAGGCGGTCGTACGCCTCTACCACCGTGAAGACGCTCACGCCGTGCATGGCGGCAAAACCGCGGATGGACGGCAGCTTGACGCCCGGTTTCAGCGCTTGCCCGGCAATCATGCCCCGCAGGCCGTCGACGATCTGGCTCACAAGGGGGGTCTGCAGTTCCGGGCGAAGTGTGAGCATCAGAAAACCAAAAAGGGCAGATTGTGCATCGCAATGCCCATGCACCGGGTTGGGGAATCCATGTACAGGATTCTAGACCCGCACAGTATGTCGAAAACAGCGCGGCGGTGTACATGGACGGGCCTTGCCCCGACTTCTAAAGTCCACCCATCTCCTTCCTCAACCCAGTCCACCCAGTCCACCCAGTCCACCCAGTCAACCCAGAAATTCCGGAAATCACCTTCACCATGCAGCCAAACCAGACTTCCAGCAACGCCGCCTTGATGGCGCGCCGCCAAGCCGCCGTGACACGCGGCGTAGGCCAGGCCCACGAGATTTTTGTCAGCCGGGCCAAAAACGCCGAACTATGGGATGTGGAAGGCCGCCGCTATATCGACTTCGCAGGCGGCATCGCCGTGCTCAACACCGGCCACCTGCATACCGAAGTCATTGCCGCCGTCAAGGCCCAGCTCGACCTCTACACGCACACCTGCTTCCAGGTGGTCGCCTATGAGCCCTACGTTGAACTGGCCGAGAAGCTCAATGCCCTGGCACCCGGAAATTTCGCCAAAAAGACCCTGCTGCTGACCACAGGCGCTGAAGCGGTCGAGAACGCGGTCAAGGTGGCGCGGTCCTACACCAAGCGCCCCGGCATCATTGCCTTTACCGGCGGCTACCACGGCCGGACCAACATGACGCTGGGCATGACTGGCAAGGTTGCGCCCTATAAGCTGGGGTTCGGCCCCTTTCCCGGCGAAGTGTTCCATGCCGAATACCCCAACGCGCTGCACGGCGTGAGCATCGACCAGGCGCTGCATTCGGTTGAGCAGATCCTCAAAAACGACGTTGAGCCCGAGCGTGTGGCAGCCTTCATCATCGAACCGGTGCAAGGTGAAGGAGGCTTCTACATTGCCCCGCCCGAGTTCATCAGCCGGCTGAAGGCGCTGGCCGACAAGCACGGCATCCTGCTGATTGCCGATGAAGTCCAGACCGGGGCCGGGCGCACAGGCACCTGGTATGCCAGTGAACAGTGGCCCGTGGCGCCCGACCTGATCGCCATCGCAAAATCCATGGCGGGCGGTTTCCCGATCTCGGGCCTGGTCGGCCGCGCCGAGGTCATGGATGCACCCGGCCCCGGCGGCCTGGGCGGCACCTACGCCGGCAGCCCCATCGGTTGTGCGGCAGCGCTGGCCGTGCTCAAGGCCTTTGAGAAAGAAAAACTCCTGGCGCGCAGCAAAACGCTGGGCGCCCATCTGGTCAAAGGCCTGCACACCATTGCGAAAAAAGAAACCTCTATCGGCGACGTGCGAGGCCTGGGTGCCATGGTGGCCGTAGAGCTTTTTGAAAACGGCGACCCTGCCCGTCCCGATGCGGCACTGACCAAACGCGTGGTGACCGAAGCCGCCCGGCGCGGATTGATATTGCTCTCATGCGGCACCTACGGTAATGTGATCAGGATTCTGGTTCCCCTCACGGCCGAAGACGCCTTGCTGGACGAAGGCCTGCAAATCCTGGCAGACAGCTTCACCGCATCACGTTGACCTACGTGGCCCCGTTCAGGAAAAACGATGACTGATAACGATGTGCTTGTACGCTTTTCAGGCGTGCAGAAAACCTATGACGGCGAGCAGCTGGTCGTGCAGCAGCTCGACCTCGACATTCGTCGCGGGGAATTCCTGAGCCTGCTCGGCCCTTCCGGTTCGGGGAAGACCACCACGCTGATGATGCTGGCCGGTTTTGAATCGCCGACCGCCGGAGAAATTTTCCTCAACGGCTCGCAGATCACCGGCACACCGCCGCACAAACGCAACTTCGGCATGGTGTTCCAGAACTATGCGCTATTTCCGCATCTCACGGTGGGCCAGAACGTGGCCTATCCGCTCACGGTGCGCAAGGTGTCAAAGAGCGACCAGGCCAGCCGCGTCAAGCGTGCACTAGACATGGTTCGCCTGTCGGGCATGTCGGACCGCCTGCCCGGGCAGCTGTCGGGTGGCCAGCAGCAGCGCGTTGCCCTGGCACGGGCCCTGGTGTTCGAGCCCCAGCTGGTGCTGATGGATGAACCTCTGGGCGCACTCGACAAGCAGCTGCGCGAGCACATGCAGATCGAGCTGAAGGAGCTGCACAAGCAGCTGGGCGTCACGTTTGTCTATGTCACTCACGACCAGGGGGAAGCCTTGACGATGAGCGACCGGGTAGCAGTCTTCAACGATGGCGCGATCCAGCAGCTGGCGCCGGTAGAGGCGCTGTATGAAACGCCCTCCAACCGTTTTGTGGCCGGTTTTGTGGGCGACAGCACGGTACTCAAAGGCAAGGGAAATGCCACAGGCATCGAATTGCCGGATGGCCGCGTTCTGGGCGGCACCAACGTGAATCAGGCGGCTGCCGGCACGCAGGTCGAAGCCTACATCCGGCCCGAGCGCATTGTGTTGCACCGCCAGGCGCCGTCATCACCTGCCAGTGCGTTGCCCGCGCACGTGGCCCGCATCATTTATTTCGGCGACCACCTGCGGTTGCTGTGCAACGTCGGTGCCGGCCAGGCGGAAGCGACCGTCAAGCTGCCGCTCACCCTGTTGAACGGCCAGCCGCCGCCACAACCGGGCGAGGCTGTGCATCTCGAATTTCCGCCCGAATTTACGCGGATTTATGCGGTGTAACCGCTTTCTCTTTTCACTGTTTTCAACGTTCCCTTCCGCCTTTATCAACCACCGAGGAAATAGCACCATGAAGAAAAACATCATCGCCCTTGCCATGGCTTCGTGCCTGGCCGTACCCGCGTTCGCGCAGCAGCAGATCACCGTCGTGAACTTCGGTGGGGCCAATGCCAATGCGCAGAAAAAGGCCTACTACGAGCCCTTTGAAAAAGCAGGTACCAAAGTTGTTGCCGTGGAATACAACGGCGAGCAGGCCAGGATCAAGGCCATGGTCGAAACCAAAAAAGTTACCTGGGATGTGGTCGAGGTCGAAGCACCCGATGTGCAACGCGGTTGCGATGAGGGCTTGTTTGAAAAAATCGACTTCAGCAAAATCGGCCCCAAGGCAGACTTTCTGCCTGCAGCCGTGAAGGAATGCGGCGTGGGCGTTTTTGTGTGGTCCACCGTGATGGCCTGGAACGCCGACAAAGTCAAGACCGCACCCACCAGCTGGGCCGATTTCTGGGACGTCAAGAAAATCCCGGGCAAGCGCGGCATGCGCAAGGGCGCCCGCTACAACCTTGAATTTGCACTGATGGCCGACGGCGTCAAACCCGCCGACGTCTACAAGGTCCTGGCCACCAAGGACGGAGCCGACCGCGCATTTCGTAAGCTGACAGAGCTCAAGCCCAGCATCCAGTGGTGGGAAGCCGGCGCCCAGCCCGCACAGTTCCTCGTGGCCGGTGACGTCGCCCTCAGCACCGTCTACAACGGCCGCATCGACGCCGCCAACCGCGAAGGCCGCAACCTGAAGATCTACTGGCCCGGCGGCATCTACGACCTGGACTACTGGGTCATTCCCAAAGGCGCGCCCAACAAGGATGCATCGATGAAATTCATCGCCTTTGCCAGCCAGCCCGCCACCCAGGCCGTCTATGCGCAGAACATTGCCTACGGCCCCGTCAACAACCAGGCTTTGGCCAAGCTCGACAAGAAGGTGCTGGACGATCTGCCAACGTCGCCGGCCAATGCAAAAGAGGCCATCCAGATGAATGTCGGCTTCTGGGCCGACCAGGGCGAGGCGCTTGAAAAACGCTTTGCCGCCTGGGCCACGCAGTAAAACCACAGAGACACCCAATGCGCGCCGACACCTTTGCAAGCGTTGAGTCAACGGTTCAGCACTACTTCGACCTGATGTACGACTGCAACATCGACAGGTTTGACGAGGTTTTTCATCCAACGGCACAACTGCACGGTGTGATGAAAGGCGCATTGGTCGTGTGGCCGGCGGCGACTTACCGGGAAATCCTGGCCCAACGCCGCTCGCCAAAGGCGAGCCAGGCCCAACGCCAGGAGGAAATCCTTCTTCTGGATGCTGTCGGCGATGACCAGGCGCTGGCAAAAGTGCGCATCCGCATCAACGACAAGGTGTTCGTCGACCACCTGTGTCTGTTGCGGGTAGATGGCCGCTGGAGAGTCACTTCCAAGACGTTTCATCTGGAACAGGAGGCGGTATGAGCAAACCAGCAACCTCGATCTCCCACGTGGAGAATTTCCGAGTAATTGTCACGGAATGGCATCTCCTTCCGGGCGCTGAAACCGGGCACCACGTTCATTCGCATGACTATGTCGTGGTGCCGCTGACCGACGGTGCGTTGCGAATGCAGGATGAGCAGGGCTTCAGGGATGTACAGCTCTGTGCCGGCGCCGCTTACGCCCGGCCCGCGGGCATCGCCCACAACGTGATGAATCCCACAGGCAGCGAGTTCAGATTTGTGGAAATCGAACTCAAGTGACGGCACAGCCTTTCCTTTGATCATCCATGACAGTCCCGAAAATCACATCAGCTGAGCCCCCCAGATGACGACTGCAACAACGAGCCCTCTCGCGCCACGACGGAAATCCGATCTGGCTACTGCCTTGGCGAAACGAAACCGGGCGTCGCAGGCCAGGGCTTTTGCCCTGACGCTGCCCCTGCTGTTGTTTCTTCTGCTCACCCTTCTGATTCCCATCGGAGCGCTGCTGTTGCGCGCCGTGCAAAACCCCGAGGTAGTTCACGCCCTTCCGTTGACCACGCAGGCATTACGCGGCTGGTCCCCCGAGGCGCTTCCCCAGCCGCAAGTTTATGCGGCATTGGCTCAAGACCTGTCCACGCTACCGGATGCCTCCGACGCGGGAGCCCTGGCGCGGCGACTGAATTCGGAGGTGGCCGGTGCCCGATCACTCATCATGGGTACCTTTCGGGCCATGCCCTTGCCTGCCGGTGTTACACCGGAACAGGCACGCGAGAAGCTGCTGCAGATAGATGAACGCTGGTCTGATTTGAAGTACTGGCAAGCCATAGCCAAAAACGGTTCACGATGGACGCCCGACTATCTGTTGGCATCGGTTGACCTGCGCCGTGACAGCAATGGCACCGTTGAACGCATGCCTGAAGAGCACCGGGCCTACGGCGGCATTTTGCTGCGCACCTTCAACATCAGTTTGGTCGTGACGCTGTTTTGCCTGCTGCTGGGCTACCCCTTGGCGTGGTGGCTGGCCTCATTGCCGGCACGCAAGGCCAACTTGTTGATGATTCTGGTGCTGGTGCCGTTCTGGACGTCCATTCTTGTACGCGTGGCGGCCTGGATTGTGCTGCTGCAATCCGAAGGCCTCGTTAATCGCGGGCTGATGGGCATCGGCCTCATAGACAGCCCCCTGGCGCTGTTGTTCAACCGCGCAGGCGTGGTGATTGCCATGGTGCACATCCTGCTGCCCTTCATGATCCTGCCGCTTTACAGCGTGATGAAAAATGTGCCCGCAACCTATGTGCGGGCCGCCGTTTCCCTGGGTAGCGCACCTTTGGCTGCCTTTTTTCGGGTGTATGTGCCGCAGACCTATCCTGGCATCAGCGCAGGCGCGTTGCTGGTGTTCATCCTGTCGATCGGCTATTACGTCACCCCCGCCCTGCTTGGCGGTGCGGATGACCAGATGCTGAGCTACTACATCGCCCGCTATACCAACGTCGCGGTCAATTGGGGCATGGCCTGTGCGCTGGGCGCGGTGTTGCTGACGGCCACCATGGTTCTTTACAGCGTTTACCGGCGCATCGGCAAGGCCGAACTCAGCATCGGCTGACATCTTTTTTCCTTTACAGACAGCAGACGCCAAATCACCATGTTCAAAATCAAAGGGCCCGCCTTCCCCCGATACGCCACTGCGGCAGACAAAGCCGGCTGGTGGCTGATGCGCGCCGCATGCGTCGCCATTCTGGTTTTTCTGCTGGCGCCCATCCTGGTCATGGTGCCGCTGTCTTTTTCAGAAAGCTCGTTCCTGACCTACCCCATTCCAGGCTGGTCGCTGAAGTGGTACCAGAACCTGCTGGATTCACCGGAATGGGCAAGGGCCGCAAAAAACAGCTTCATCGTGGCCCCCGCAGCAACACTGATCGCCACCGCGCTGGGCACTTTGGCAGCTGTCGGCCTGTCCAGAACCAACTTCCGGTTCAAGAGCCTGCTCATGGGCATCCTCATCGCGCCCATGGTGGTCCCCATCGTCGTTGTCGGCGTGGCCACCTACCTGTATTTCGCCCCGCTGGGCCTTGCCGACAGCTACTTCGGGTTGATCGTGGTGCATGCCGCGCTGGGTGCGCCTTTTGTGCTGACCACCGTACTCGCAACGCTTGCGGGCTTTAACCACAACCTGGTGCGCGCGTCGCTCAGCCTTGGCGAGACCCCGTTGCGGACGTTTTTCAGGATCACCCTGCCGGTCATCGCCCCGGGTGTCATCTCGGGCGCGCTGTTTGCATTTGCCACCTCGTTTGACGAAGTGGTGGTCACGCTGTTCCTGGCGGGCGCGGACCAGGCCACCCTGCCGAGGCAGATGTTCACCGGCATCCGGGAAAACATCTCCCCCACGATCGCCGCTGTTGCCACACTGCTGATCCTGTTCACCACGGCGCTTTTGCTGTTCCTCGAGTGGTTACGCGGGCGCCGGGGCTGACAAGGCATTTGTGATGCCATGCCCTTGCAGGACCGCCAGCTGCGGGTGACGGCGTCCGCCCCTCATTGGCACCGGGGGAACGAGCGGCGCCAAAGCACCCCGTCCCGAAAGCAGTCAAAATCAGCCCCATTGCCCGGATACCCCCAAACACACCCTCCTTTTCAGGACATCTCCATGGACATGAAAACTTCCCCTATTTCCCTTCTCAAAGACCCCAGCATTTTCAAGACCGACGCACTGATCAATGGCCAGTGGGTCGCCGGTTCATCCCGCTTTGATGTCAATGACCCGGCCACCGGCCTGAAGCTGGCCGACGTGGCCAACCTGGGCGCCCAGGATGCCGAAGCCGCCATTGCCGCGGCCAACGCGGCCTGGCCCGCATGGCGCAGCAAGACCGGCAAGGAGCGCCACGCAATCCTGCTCAAGTGGTACCAGCTGCTGATGGCCAACCAGGAAGACCTGGGCCGCATCATGACCGCCGAGCAGGGCAAGCCCTTTGCGGAGGCCAAGGGCGAAATCGCCTACGGTGCGAGTTTTGTCGAGTGGTTTGCCGAGGAAGCCAAGCGCGTCAACGGTGAGACCCTGCCCCAGTTCGACAACAACCGCCGCCTGATGGTCATCAAGCAACCGATCGGCGTGTGCGCGGCCATCACCCCCTGGAACTTCCCGCTCGCCATGATCACGCGCAAGGTCGCCCCGGCTCTCGCAGCCGGCTGCCCCGTGGTCATCAAGCCGGCCGAGCTCACACCGCTGACGGCCCTGGCCGCCGCCGAGCTGGCCATTCGCGCCGGTATTCCGGCCGGCGTGCTCAACGTGCTGACAGCCGACAGCGCCAACAGCATTGCCGTGGGCAAGGTGTTCTGCGCCAGCGACGTGGTGCGCCACATCAGCTTCACCGGCTCCACCGAAGTCGGCCGCATCCTGATGGCCCAGAGCGCACCTTCGATCAAGAAACTGGCACTGGAACTGGGCGGCAATGCGCCCTTCATCGTGTTCGACGACGCCGACGTGGATTCGGCCGTGGAAGGCGCGATGGCCAGCAAATACCGCAACGCCGGCCAGACCTGCGTCTGCGCTAACCGCATTTATGTCCAGGACGGCGTGTACGACCAGTTTGTCGAGAAATTCGCCGCCAAGGTCAAGCTGCTGAAAGTCGGCAACGGCTTTGAGGACGGCGTGGTGCAAGGTCCGCTGATCGAGGATGCCGCCGTCGACAAGGTGCAGCGCCATGTGGATGACGCGATGGCCAAAGGCGGAAAACTGCTTGCGGGTGGCCACAAAATCAAGGGCCAGTTCTTTGAGCCGACCGTGATCTCTGAAGCCACAGCCGACATGCTCTGCGCCCGCGAAGAAACCTTCGGCCCTTTCGCTCCGGTCTTCCGCTTCCACAAAGAGCAAGAGGCGATTGACGCCGCCAACAACACTGAGTTCGGCCTGGCCAGCTATTTTTACAGCCGCGACATCGGCCGCATCTACCGCGTGGCCGAGGCGCTGGAGTACGGCATGGTCGGCATCAATGCCGGTGTCATCGCCACTGAACATGTGCCCTTTGGCGGTGTGAAGCAGTCGGGCCTGGGCCGCGAAGGCTCGCGCCACGGCATGGAAGAGTACCTGGAGATGAAGTACCTGTGCCTGGGCGACATCCAGCGCTGAAACCGTTCCCCGCGCCTTAACCTTAAACCTGCACCCTACCCCGCCACCCCGCCATGCGCCTGCTGCTTGTGGAAGACGAAGCCGAGATGGCGGCCTGGCTGGTGCGCGCTTTCAAGCAAAGCGGCTTTGTGCCCGACCATGCGCCGGACGCCGGCACCGCCGAGTCGCTGCTGGCCGGCAATGACTACGACGCGATCGTGCTCGACCTGCGGCTGCCCGACAAACACGGGTTGAACCTGCTGGCCGACATTCGCAAGGCAGGCAACCGCACGCCCGTGCTGGTGCTGACCGCGCAGGGCTCGCTTCAAGACCGGGTCAAAGGCCTGAACGTCGGAGCCGACGACTTCCTGACCAAACCCTTTGCGATTGAAGAACTCGAGGCCCGCATCGCCGCGCTGGTGCGACGCAGCCGGGGGCGCTCGCACGCGCCGCTGCAGTGCGGTTCGCTCTCATGCGCCCACGACAGCCGCGCCTTCACGTTGGCCGGCACGCTGCTGCAACTCACGCCGCGCGAAAGCGCCGCGTTGTCAGTGCTGCTGGCGCGCAGCGGCTCGCCAGTGGAGAAGTCACAGCTCTCGGCCAAAGTCTTTCCGGCCGACAGCAATGCCGGCCCTGACGCCATCGAACTGGTGCTGCACCGGCTGCGCCGCAAGCTCGAAGGCGGCGACGTGCGCATCGTCACCGTGCGCGGCCTGGGCTACATGCTGGAGGCTACCGCACGTGAAGCGCATGAAGACGCTGCGGACTGACCCTGACCGCTTCGGCATACGCGCGCGCCTGCTGACGCTGCTGCTCCCGGCCATCCTGGGCCTGCTGGCCCTGGACAGCTGGAACGACTACCGAGCCTTGCGCAACCAGGTGCAGGACGCTTACGACCAGGCCATGCTCGAATCCGTCCATGTACTGCGCGGCAGTCTGTCGGTGGGTCCGGACGGCTTGCTGCACCTGAACGCGCCATTGGTGGTACAGGCGGTGGTCGATGCCGCCGGCCCGCTGCAAAAGTACCTGCATATCGGATTGACGCCGCAAGGGGTGGACTCTACAAGTGAGGTGACCTTGCTAGGCGCAACCGACCTGCCTGCACCGCCTGCGCAGCAGGCCCCCTCGCCCTCTTCCATCGCCTCCCCCGTGGTCTGGTACGACAGCGACTACCGGGACCATGCAGTGCGTGTGGTGGCGCTTCAAAGCAAAGTGCTTGACGAGCGTGGCCAGGCCTTTGACCTGCTGATCCAGGTGGCAGAAAGCACCGAACCACGCGACCGGGCGCAGGCGGCCACGCTGCGGCAGGAGTTGATACGCGACACCCGCATGGTGCTGGTGATGATTCTGCTGGTCTGGCTGGGTGTGACCTGGTCCCTGCGGCCGCTGGAGCGCCTGCGAAAAACCGTGCTGCAAAACAAGGGGCGTGACCTCAAGCCGCTGGACACGGCCAACGTGCCGCATGAAGTGGCGCCGCTGGTCGACGCCGTCAACCAGCACCTGGCCAGCTACCGCGATTTGCTTGAGCAGCAATCGCAGTTCCTGGCCGACGCATCGCACCAGCTGCGCACACCGCTGGCCATCATGCTGACGCAGGCCGGCGTCGCGCTGCGCGAAAAAGACCCTGAACTGCTTCACACGACCTTGCGCGCCATGGTCGTGCAGATCTCGCGCAGCCGGCGCCTGTGCGAGCAACTGCTGTCGCTGGCCCATGCGAGCGACGGTGCACCATCCGAAGACGCGCCCGCCGTCGTGGACCTCAACAGCATCGCGCGGGACGTGGTGCTGCAGCACCTGACACTGGCCCATGAGAAAAACCAGGACCTGGGCCTGGACGCGGCTGAAGATGCACCGGTGCCCGACGCGCTGCACAAAAGCCCTGCAGCCCCGGTACTGGCTCGCGGCGCCGAACTGCACGAGGCGCTGTCCAACCTGGTGCACAACGCCATTGTCTACACCCCGCCGGGCGGGCACATCACCGTGAAGGTGAGCACCGGCGATGGCGCGGCGCTCGCCGAGGTGCGCGACGACGGCCCGGGCATAGCCAAAGCGCGGCACGCAGAAGTGTTTGAACGTTTTCATTCGGCCGGCCCCACGGAAAAAGGCGCGCGCGGCGCCGGGCTCGGTATGGCCATCGCACGCGCCTATGCCAGGCGCAACGGTGGCGACATCGAGCTGGCCGAAGCTGGCCTCGGCTCCGGCTTGCGCGCCATCCTGCGGCTGCCGCTGGCGTCCGATCCCCAGGGTTGAACGCACACGGCTGAGCCGTGGCCGGCGGTGCCGCAGGCGCCACCGGCCCTGTTAGTGATAACACGTATTTTGAGTTCGGCTGCGTAAAACGAAAGCCGATTGGAAGCCTCGCTTCCTAACATCCGCTCCATCCCAAACGCCCCCAGTCGGTTGCAACTTGTGCACCGGCCAAAGGCGGGGCCACCACCAAGGAGACACGGATGAATCACCCCCCGTTTGTGACAACGCCCGCAGCGGCGCAGCCATGGAGAAAACCGCTATGAACATGAAGAACCGCAACTTCGTGCGGGGCCTCTGCCTCATGGCGATCGCCCTGCTCTTTGGCGGGGTGTCGCTGAACTACTCAATAGGCGAATTAAGCCGGTCCGGACCCGGCATGTTCCCCTTGATCGTGAGCTCCCTGCTGTTTGTGATTGGCGTGCTCACGGTGGTGCGCTCGCACTTCTATGACCCCGTCCCCCTGGACTACGGCGTCAAAAATATCGCCCTCATTCTGCTGAGCCTCGTCGGGTTTGCAGTGATCTCCCACTACATCAACATGATTCTGGCCATCATATTTCTGGTGTTTTGTTCCACGCTTGCCGGAACGTCCTATTCCGTGGTGCGCAACATCAAGATCTCGGTGGGTCTGATCCTGGTTGCCTTTGCCTTCAAAAACTTTCTCGGCCTTAGCCTGCCCCTCTACTGATGGACATCCTGCATAACCTCTCGCTGGGTTTCGAGCATGCGCTGACCTGGCAAAACCTCCTTTATTGCGCTCTTGGCTGTACGGTGGGAACACTCATCGGACTGCTGCCGGGACTGGGCCCTTTGTCGACCATCAGCCTGCTGCTGCCCCTGACCTATTCCATTCCCACCGGCGGCGCGCTCATCATGCTGGCCGGCATTTACTACGGGGCCCAATATGGCGACAGCGTGAGCGCCATCACGATGAAGATCCCGCATGCCAGCAGCATCGTCGCCTGTATAGACGGCTACCAGATGACGCTCAAGGGAAAGACCGGCCTGGCCCTGTTCACCGCGGGCATTTCCAGCTTCATTGGCGGCACCGTGGCCATTGTGGTGCTTTCGACCCTGGCTCAACCACTGGGTGAAGTGGGCTTCCTGTTTGGGCCGGCTGACTACTGCGCCCTCATGCTGCTGGGGTTTTTCTGCGTGAGCTTTGTCAGCAGCGGCAGCCTGCTCAACGGCCTGGCCATGGCCATGGTTGGCGTCCTGCTTGGGATGGTCGGCACCGATGTGAACAGCGGCACTGCGCGCTACACCATGGACCTGCCGTTCCTGATGGACGGGATTGGCCTGATCAGCATCGCCCTGGGCTGCTTCGGCATTGCAGAGGTGGTGAAAAATCTCGACAACAAAAACGTGCTCACCCCGTTCAATGGCGAGATCAAGCTCATGCCGACCTGGCCCGAGTTCAAGCGCATCATCCCCAGCGCCCTGCGCGGCAGCATCATCGGCTCGGTCCTGGGCATACTGCCCGGCGGCGGCCCCACGATTGCCCAGTTCGCCGCCTACGCCGCCGACAAGAAGTTCAGCAAGTACAAGCATGAGATCGGCACCGGCTGCATCGAAGGCGTGGCCGGGCAGGCCGCCGCCGACGAGGCCGCCGCACGCACCAGCTTTATCCCGCTCATGGCCATCGGCATTCCCGAAAATGCCGTCATGGCCCTGATGATGGCCGCCTTCGTCATCAAGGGGATCCAGCCCGGCCCCAATATGATCGCCAGCCACCCCGATTTGTTCTGGGGTCTGGTAGCCAGTATGTGGGTGGGTAATTGCTTCCTGGTCATCCTCAACGTGCCCCTGGTGCGCTACTGGCTGTCGGTCTTCAAGATTCCCTACACCGTGCTGTTTCCGGCGATTCTCTTTTTCTGCTGCATCGGCACCTTCAGCATCAACAACAGCCTGGACGACATCTACATCACAGCCGTGTTCGGCCTGGTGGGTTATTTGTTTTTGCGCCTGGAGATGGAAGCCGCGCCACTCCTGCTGGGTTTCATTCTGGGCCCCATGCTGGAGGAAAATTTCCGCCGCGCCATGCTTCTCAGCCGGGGGAGTTTTAGCGTCTTCGTCAACCGCCCCATCAGCGGAACCCTGCTGGCCGTCATTGGCACTCTGGTTGTGTGGCAGGTAGTGGTGTTTGCCCGCAAGCTGATCAAGGCGCCCGACCATCACATCCACTCGGACGGCAATGCGCCCGCCGTGCCGCTACCCGCAACCGGTGGTAAATGAGGTCGACGTGAGGCAAAAGCGGTAGAGCCCGCCGGTTCTCCCCCGAGCCTGAAAGCCCCCAAGCCTCTCACGAGCTTGGGGGCTTGTTTCATGCGGCCGTTGTGTTGAAATGAGCCCTCCCTTTCAGGAGACACACCGACATGAACCGCAGACTCTTCATCCAGGCCGGGGCCGTCGGCTCGCTGGCCCTTTTTGCTCCTTTTTTGATAGCTGCTCGCGCTCAACCAGCGGGCGCTGCAGGCACAAAACGTCAGGGAATTGTGATCCAGGTCAGTGACAACGACCCGGCCAAGTGGAACCTGGCGCTGAACAACGCCAAAAACCTGCAGGACGACGTGGGCGCCGCCAACGTCGACATTGAAATCGTCGCCTACGGCCCCGGCATCAGCATGCTCAAGCTGGAGTCGCCCACCGGCGCGCGCGTCGCCGACGCCGCCAAAGCCGGCATCAAGGTCACCGCCTGCGAAAACACCATGCGCGGCCAGAAGCTGACCAAAGACGACATGCTGGCCGGCATCAGCTATGTGCCCGCCGGCGTCACCGAAATCATGAAAAAGCAGCACGAAGGCTGGGCTTACCTGCGGCCGTGATCGACAGCTCAGGCTTGGCTGGCTCCGCTGGGCGACCGCTTCTATAATGGGTAGTACTGCGGGTGTAGTTCAATGGCAGAACTTTTGCTTCCCAAGCAAATAGCGTGGGTTCGATTCCCATCACCCGCTCCATCGTCCGGCTTTTTGCACCACATGGCTTGCCGCGCCTGGCCGGCTCACGAATTGCTGCGTCGCTTCATCCATCTCATCAGGCTGCCGATCACGGGCAGCTTTTCATACAGCTCTTCAGCCGCGTCCCAGTAATCGCGGTGCAGCGTGATGCGGCCTTCGCCGTCCAGCACCAGGTGCGAGCCGCCCAGGATGCACTGCGCCCTTCCCCGCTGAAAACGTTTGAACGCAAAGTGGAACTCCCAGGTCAGAAAGCATTGCGTGCCTTGCACGATGCGCCCGGTGATGACGAAGCGCGGGTTCTCCAGGGTCTCATACATGTGGCTGTAGATCTGCTGGATCGCGGGCAAGCCATGCACATCGTTGAACGGATCTTTAAAACGTGCATCGGGAGCGTAGATGGCGCCCAGCGTTTCCACGCCCGCGGGGGTGAGGGTCTGGAAGGTGTCTGCAATGCGGTCGACAGCGTAGTTGGCGAAGTTCATGGATTTCTAGGCCTGCCTGAGGCGACGGGTCGCCGCGAAAAATAGGAAATAGGGCAAAAGCCGCAGGGCTTTCATCCAGAGGGTAAAGCGTTTGGGGAAGTGGATTTCAAATTCTCCGCGTGCCCAGCCCTTGAGTATTTCCTGGGCCGCCTGTTCGGGGCTGATCAAGGCGGGCATTTTGAACTGGTTCTGTTGCGTGAGCGGCGTGTTGACAAAGCCGGGATTGATCAGCGCAACACCCACACCCCGGGGTTGCAGGTCCAGGTACAAGGTCTCGGCGAGGTTGATGAGCGCGGCCTTGGTGGGGCCGTAGGCCAGGCTGTTGGGCAGGCCGCGGTAGCCGGCGACGCTGCCCATGAGGCTGATGTGGCCGCGCTGGCCGTTGCGCGGGTTCGGCGGCCGCGCCAGCAGCTGCGGCACCACGGCGTCCAGCAAGTAGAGCGCGCCGAGGTAATTGACTTCGTTGTGGCGTAGCAGGTCACCCAGGTCCATGTGGGTGGCGTCCATGGCGTGGTAGTGGCCCGCGCAGTAGACGACGCAGTCCAACGCATCCTGCGCGGCCAGGGTTAAGGCGGCGGCCTTGACGGCCTGCGCGTCGGTGACGTCCAGCGGCAGGGCCAGGGCGCCGGGGTGGGCGTCGACGAAGGCGTTGAGCGCATCCACGCCGCGGGCCGAAACCACCACCTTCGCGCCCCGGGCGTGCAGCGCCGAAGCGGTGGCCCGTCCTATGCCGGTGGAGGCGCCCACCAGCCAGACCGTGCGGCCGCGCCAGTCCGCCATGCGGGAGTTCAGTGCCATGCTGATCTATCGCTTGATGAAGGACAGCGTCACTTCGCCCAGGCCCACACCCCACTTGCGCATGGCGGCCTTGTTGAGCATGACTTTGTCGTTCATGAGGTACATCCAGTCGTCAAACTGCACCTCTATCACCCTGCCGTCCACCGGCAAGGCCAGGGTGTAAGCCCAGTTGAACGCATTGCCGCTTTGCCGGCCCTCGGCGGTGCCGACCACGTCGTCGGCCTGGCCGGTGTAGCGGCCGTCGGCGTGGCGCGTGAGGCGCCAGATACGCCGCTGGGTCGTGCCGTCGGAATAGCTGAAGGCTTCGTCGAGCACGCCGGCGTCGCCTTTCCAGGTGCAGGTCATCACCACGCTAAAACGCTTGACGACCTTGCCGGAGCGGTCGGTGAAGATGCCGTAGGCGTCGAGCGTGCCGTTGAAGTAGTCTCTCAACTCCAGCACCGGGGCCTCCTTGGCGTAGTCCTGGACTTGCGGCGTGCTGCATGCGCCCAGCAAGGCGGCGCACACCACGACGGCGAGAAGGCGTGAGCGGTGGAAAAAAGTGCGTTGTGTCATGGGGTGTGCGGCTGGGCCGTGGTTGGGAGGATGAAAAAATGGAGCGCACCGGCCGCCAGGGCTTTGAGCGCGCAGGGAAGGAGGCAGTAGGCGGCGGTGAGCACGGCGGAGGCGTTGGCATCCCGCACGCCGGGCACATAGCCGAGCCAGCCCAGCAAAGGCAGGGCCAGGCCGGCGGCCAGCGCCAGGTTCAGCTTGGTGGCGAAGTTCCACCAGCCGAAGTAAGCCCCTTCGGCGCGGCCGCGGTCACCGGCCCTGGCAATGACCCCGGCCAGCAGCGCGCCGGGAAGGACCAGGTCGCTGCCCAAAGCCGCGCCCGACAAGGCGCACACCAGCAAAAACCAGGATGCGTCGCCCGCGCCCAGCCGGCTCGCCCCCAGAAAAACGGCAATGGACAGCAGCATGCCAAAGCGCCAGCTGTGCGCCAGCCCCCAGCTCTTGACCCCGCGCAGCCACAGCGGCATGGACAGCGCGCCGCACACAAAGTACACAGCCAGCGCGGCGGACTGCATGGCCTCGCTGGCCAACAAACGGTCTTGCAGGAAAAACAGCACGAGGGTGGCAGGGATGGCGCTGGCGATGCCGTTGAGCAGGTAGACGCCCAGGAGGCGGCGAAAGTCGGGATTGCGCCACGGATGCCGGAGCGCGCCGGCGGTGCTGTCCGCGGCGCTTGCCGCTGCATGGCGGCGCTTGGGCCGGGGCGCCGCGCGCCAGGCCCACCAGCCGCCTGCAAGGCCGGCGACCAGCAGGGCCAGCATGACGGGCACGCCCAGCAGCGCGGGCGTGACCGACGCGAGCAGCACGCCCACCAGGCCCAGCCCTTCGCGCCAGGCCACGACGCGGCTGCGATACAGCGCGTCGCCGCCCAGCATGGCGCCCCAGGACTGGTGCGCAATAGACAAAGCGCTGTAGGCTGCATAGGTCACGACCAGCCAGAACCCCGCCCACCAGAGCAGTGCGGTGGGATCACTCACCAACGGCACAAACAAAAAAGAAAATCCCACTGCCAGTACGGCCGCGGCCACCGCGCCCATCACCAGCACGGCGCGAAGCGATACGACATAGAGTCGATCGCACAAGCGGCCCAACAACGGATCGATGACCGCGTCGAGCAGACGTGCGCCCAGGAGCACGGCGCCCAAAGCCGCGAGCGAAACACCCCAATGGCGCGTGTACAGATTGGGCATCAAGACATAAAGCGGCAGGGCGCAAAACGCCAGGGGCAACCCCAGCAGGCCGTAGCGCGCCCCGCCGCTCAGACCCAGAACCCGGGGCTCCGCTTCGATGCGCGCGGCCATAGAGGGATTCATGGTGCGGCACCCACCGGGGCCGGGGATTTCTCCTGCGCCAGCAGCGCGCGGCGCATTTGCGGCTCGGAGGTTTGCGGTGACAGCCAGATGCCGAAGAAGAGTTTGGCAAACAGCGGGTCGCGCACTTCACCGAGCAGGCGGCCGTTGCTCCAGAATACCGCGCCCGTGGCGGGCTGGTGCACCCCGGTGATGCGATCGCCGGTTTTGACATCCGGGAACAGCGCGCGCATCTGGTTTTCCCAGGCGGCTTCCTGCGCCGGGGTGATGGCCGCCTGGCGGCGCATCTCCGCAATGGATCGCCGGGCAATGTCGGCCCCTTTGAAGTCACGCAGGTAAGCCAGCTCCAGCGCAAACGGGCTTTTTTCATAGGCTGGCCCGTCGAATCCTGGTGCAACCCAGAGGGTCGCCCGGTAAACCTCAAGGCCCCAGAATTTCAAATTAGCCTGACCCGACAGGCTGGCCGCAGGCAAGGCGGAGCGTAGCTCTTGCGGAAGGGGCTGAGCCTGAACTTGCAAGCAAGACAAGCACCCAATGACCGCCAATATCGCGCAAGCAGATGCGTTTTTCATATCGAAAGCGCTTCAGGTTTGCGCAGGGTGTACTGCATCAGGTTGATATCACCCGTGTCAAAGGCAGCCTCGCAGTAGCCCAGGTAAAACTCCCAGATGCGCATAAACCGTTCGTCAAAGCCGAGCGCCGCCACCTCGGCCTTGCGGGCGATGAAGGCGTCGCGCCAGCGGCGCAGCGTCTCGGCGTAGTCGGCGCCGAAGGCGAATTCGTCCACCACCTCCAGCCCCACCGCCTGGGCCTGGCGGCGGAATTCCCGCGGGCACGGCAGGCAGCCGCCGGGAAAGATGTACTGCTGGATGAAGTCGGTCGACCCGACATAACGGTCGAACAGCGCGTCGTTGATCACGATGCTTTGCACGCAGGCCCGCCCGCCGGGTTTGAGCAGGCGGCTCACGGCGGCAAAGTACGTGGGCCAATAGGCCTGGCCCACAGCCTCCACCATCTCGATGGAGCAGATCGCATCAAACGGCGCGTCCGGGATGTCGCGGTAGTCCTGCAGGCGCAGGTCGGCCCGCCCGCCCGCGCCGGTGCCGACGCCCAGGCGCTGCATGCGGGCATTGGCATAGGCCAGTTGCTCGGTGCTCAGCGTCACGCCCACCACGGCCGCGCCGCGTTCGACGGCGGCCTGCTCGGCAAGCGCGCCCCAGCCGCAGCCAATTTCCAGCACGCGGTCGCCGGGCTTCACGCCGGCCATGTCCAGCGCGCGGCGCACCTTGGCGTTCTGCGCCTCGGGCAAGGGGCGCGAAAGATCGCCGTCAAACCAGGCGCCGGAGTAGTTCATGGTCTCATCCAGCCACAAGCGGTAAAACGGGTTGCCCAGATCGTAGTGGGCATGGATGTTCTTGCGGCTGTTCGCGCGGCTGTTGTGGTGCAGCAGGTGCTTGACGCGGTACAGCAGCCGCCCGAACCATGTGCCGAAGATCATGGCGTCGACCTCCCGGCGGTTGGCGGAGAACAGCTTGAGCAGTTGGGTCAGGTCGGGCGTACTCCAGTCCCCGGCGATGTAGCTCTCGGCAAAGCCAATGTCGCCGGACTTGAGCGCGGCGCCGAACACCTTCCAGTTGTGCAACGTGATGCTGGCGCTGGGGTGTCCGGGCATATGCATGTCGTGCTGCTGCGGGTGCTCGCCAAAGCGGCGCTGCGAGCCGTCGGGCAGGTGCAGGGTCAGCGCGCCGTGGCGCAGGTTTTGCAGCAAGCGCAGCGCGCTTCGGGCGGCGGCCGGCGCATCATTTGGAAACGCAAGGCCTTGGACGGTGCGGGTAACGGCGTTCATGTCGGACTCCTGGAATGGGGCTTATGCATTGCGCGTGCGCCTCTAGCGCGAGACAAAGCTTTGCGGCGGCGCGGGTTTGCGAAAGAAAGGCACTTTTTTCAGCCACAGGCGCAGCGCCTGGACGTGGATGTGCAGCACCACGCCCAGCGTCATCGCGGGATAGCGCCACAGGGTGCCGCGCAGGACGGCGGGCGTGATGGCCTGCAGCGTGCCGCTCACGCTGGTCTGCAGCACGGCGGCGTCGGCGACGACTTCGTCGTAGAAATCCACGCGGGCCACCGTACGCGCCTGTCCGTCCTGTCCGTCCTGTTCGCCGTGTTCGCTGCGCATGAAGCGAAAGCGGTAGTGGCCCTGCACCGGGTTGAAGGGGGAGACGTGAAACACCTTGTCCGCGCGCTGCTCCACGCCATAGCGCGGGGCGTCCAGCACATAGCAGTGACGCTCGCCGAAGGTGTTGTTGACTTCCACCACGATGGCGCGCAGACCGCCCTCGTGGTCGCCCGCCGCGCGGTGGCAATACCAGAAGCTCACCGGCTTGAAGGTGTAGCCCAGCACGCGCGGATAGGTGTGCAGCCAGGCCTCGCCGGTCGCGTCATGGATGCCCTCGCGCCGCAACACTTCGTCCAGCCAGGCGATGGCGCCGCCCTGCTCCGGCGCGCGCCCGTCGCCGTGGTCGGCCTCGAAAAAGCTCAGCGCGCCCCCGCGATTGATGCGCCACTGGCCCGGTTGCGGCGCCTGCTTTTGCAGGCTGCGCAGCGGCAGCATCAGGAAGTACGTGGGGTAAACAAACGCGTGGCGCCGCGGGCGCAGGCGGGTGTGGCGCACCTGGCCGAAACCGATGAGCGGCACGGGCTGGCTCATGCGTCCGCCAACAGCTGCGCGGCGGCAGCCAGCCCGGCCTTGAGGCCGTCTTCATGAAAACCGTAGCCCATCCACGCGCCCGCAAAGTAGCGATGATTTTTGCCCTGCAGCGCCGGCATGCGGGTTTGCGCCGCCACGGCGGCCAGGTCGAACACCGGGTGGGTGTAGTCGTACTCGCCGATGATTTTTTCCTGTGCGATGGGGCGTACCGGGTTCAGGGATACGACCACCGGCTGTTCCCAGGGCAGGGGCTGCAGGCGGTTGATCAGGTAGTGCAGGCACACCCGCGCGCCCTCCTGTTCGGCTCCGCCTGCACGCTCATAGTTCCAGGCCGCCCATGCCGCCCTGCGCGTCGGCAGAACCGAGGCATCCGTGTGCAGCACGGCCTTGTTGGACTGGTAGTGAATGGCGCCCAGGGTTTCACACTCCTGCTCCGTCGGCGCGGCCAGCATGCGCAGGGCCTGGTCGGAATGGGTGGCGATGATGACCCTGTCAAACAGCTCGGCGCCCGCGTCGGTGTGAATGCGCACGCTGGCTTTGCCGTCCGGCGTGTTGCCAACGTGTTCGATGCGGCGCACCGGGGTGTTCAGCCGCTTGTCCGCAATGCCCGCGGTGATTTTTTCAACATAGTGCCTGGCTCCGCCCTGCACGGTCCACCACTGGGGGCGGTTGGTGATTTGCAGCAAGCCGTGGTTGTGGCAAAAGCGCACCATGGTCGACACCGGGAACTGCAGCATCTGCGCGGTGGGGCAGCTCCAGATGCAGGCCATCATGGGCAGGAAGTACCAGTCGCGAAACGCGGCGCCGAAGCCGTGCTCGTCCAGGAACTTTCCGAGCGACTGGCCCAGTTGCGCTTCGGTTCCGCCGTGGGCCATGCGGCTGGTCAGGGCGTTAAAGCGCAGCAGGTCGCGCAGCATGCCCCAAAAGCGCGGATTGGCCAGATTGCCACGTTGCGCAAACACGGTGTTCAGGCTGGAGCCGCTCCATTCCATGGCGCGGCCGTTGCCGAAATCGTCGGTCTGCACCGAAAACGACATCTCTGACTTGACGCTTGCCACGTCCAGCTCCGCCAGGAGCTTGATCAGTTGCGGGTAGGTGCGCTCGTTAAGGACCAGAAATCCTGTATCCACCCCGTGAGTGACGTCACCGCGCGGTGTGGGAAGCGTCACGTCGACGGTGTGGGTATGCCCGCCAAACCAGGCACCTGCCTCCAGCAGCGTGATGTCCGCCTTGCCCCTGAGGGCATGGGCGGCCGCCAAGCCTGAAATACCCGAACCGACGATGGCTACTTTGATTGACACCCGCACTCCTTGAATTGCTCAGGTCAATTCTATACTACTCAGTATTTATTAAAACCATTCAGTATTAATATTTCCTCACAATTCTTTTTTCAAACTAAACTGGCTAAAATCACAGCATGACGAGCCCCCTCCCCCCCAAGGCCTCCTTCAAGGCACAAATGCTGCTGGCGCGTGAAGACGCCATCATCCAGTCGGTGAACCGTTTGCTGGCTGAAAAAGGGTTTGAAGCCATGACGGTGGACGAAGTGGCGGCCGACGTGGGCATTGCCAAAGCCAGCCTTTACAAGCACTTCCCCAGCAAGGAAGACCTCGCCGCGGCGGCCATGGTGTCCGTCATGCGCCGGGCGCAGGCCTTTCTGGACGACTTGCAGCCCGAGTTGTCCGCCGTGGACAAGCTGCGCAAAGTGGTGGCTTGGACCATGGGCCTGAAGCTGGCGGGTGAAATGCCCTCGCTACCCAGCCAGAACTCCAGCCTGCGCACCGCGCTGATAGCCAACAAGGACTACATGGACGGGCTCATGGACGTGAGTGACCGGCTGGGAGCCTGGATTGAGGCGGCGCAGGCAAAAGGCGCGCTCAATCCCAAGCTCCCGCCCATCGCCGTGCTGTACACCCTGTACGCCCGCGCCTGCGATCCCGTGCTGGAATTTTTGAAAATGGGAGAGCTGTACACCGACGATGAAATCGTCGCCCTGGTGCTGAGCACGTGCTTTGAAGGCCTCGAAGCCCGCTGATCGCCGGCGCACATGGGGCCTGCCTCAGGGACCGGCATACTGCTTCGGGGCCTTCCAGGATATCTGTGCCTTGAGTTCCTTCGTAACCGCGTACCCCAACCATCGGGGCTGTGCCGGCTGGGTGCCCTTTTGGCACTGCGGTATTGAGTTTCCGGGTCAGGGTCGGTGCGTCAACGCATCACGATGATGAAGATACCCAGCAAAGTCAAGCCACTGCCCGCCAGCGTGGTGGCCTTGATGGCGTCCTGGTCTTTGAACAGCAGATGGCTCAGCGGAAAAACCAACACTGGCGTACACAGCGTGACCAGTGTGGCAACGGACAGCGGTATGTAGCGCATGGCGCCGATCACGCACATCTGGGCTGAAATGGTGGTCACGCCGATCAGGGCGTAGAGCGCCATGCCAATGCGACTGGCTGAGCGCAGGCGGGCAGCCATGGCGCGCTTGTCGGCGCTGAAAAACAGGAGCAGGGCCAGGCCGCTGGCGGCGCCTATCAATGCGCCCACAACGGGTTCATTCCAGCTGCGCACAGCTGACCCCCTGAGCACATTGCCGATCGCATACGCCAGCGAGCTGCCCATGCCCAGCAAAAAGGCGGATTGCAGCGCCCGCTGAAGCGCGGTGGGCCGCGTGGCTGCAGGTGCGGGGCCTCCGTCGGGCACCAGCGCTGGCGTGGAACCGCGGCGCAAAAAAAAGCCGGGCTTGTAGCTGACCAGCATCAGGCCGCCTATCGTCATGACCATGCCCAGCGCCACCAGCATGCTCAGACGCTCTCCCAGCAGCAGCCAGGCCGTCAGTGCGGTGAACAGCGGGCTGCTGATCTGGAAAACACTGGCTTTGGCCGGTCCGAAACGCACCACGGACTCGTAAAAAAACCAGCGCCCCAGGTAAGTGGCAAATGCGCCGGCAGCGGCAAAAAGCCAGAACGCCTGCGCATTCCAATGCAAGCCATCCGTGCGCAGACCCATCTGCACCAGCGTGGCCAACGCAGAAAACGCCACGTTGGAGGAAGCTGCGATGAGAAAGCCCAGGCCAAGCTCCAGGCGGCTGGACGCTACCTTGGTGACCAGAATGGAGACCGTGAAAAGCAGCAGCGCAACGCTGGCCAGCAGGTAACCGAAAAAGGTATCAGACATCCAGATCAAGCATCAAATCGGCATCAAGCCCTTATAAGACGTGCGCAACCAGCTATCAAAACAGGAGCATTCATCACGATGTCAGATCTTGAAAGCTTCCAGTGACTCGGGGGCAAAGAGCTCCTGCGGCGTGAGCAGCCGCTTGGAGAGGCCCTGCTCAAACGAGTACCGCAAGAAGGTCTGCAGCGTGGCTTCGTTCTTCTCGAATCCGTAAGGCCAGAAGTCTTCGCCCATCTCACGCCTGACCTGCTCGACGTGCGAAGTCAACCAGGGCAGCATGACTTTGAGTGCCGCTGTTTCGTACAGATCTTCGTAAGTGCGCCGCTGCGACTCCTCCAGCGCTTTCATCAGCGAGCGCGCCACCCAGCGGTTGGCTTCATACACGTCACGGCGAATTGCCACCGTGTGCATGATGGGGAAAATTTTCGTTTCCTGGAAATAGTTGCGCTCGACCTGTTCGTAGTCTTCAAAGAGGCGTTTGACTTTGCCTCCACCTTTCAAAAAGCTCGAAGGCATACGCGCGGTGTAGAGGGCATCGATCTCGCCGTCGAGCAGCATCTGCGCCAGTGTCTGCCCGGGGCCGATGCGCTCGACCTTGATGTTGGGCGGCAAATCCAGTTTGATCTTTTCAGAGCGGCCGGGTTCCTCTTCGCCGCCGGTGAAGTAGGTCACGCTGTCAACAGGGACGCCGTAGTGGTCGGACAGGATGCCGCGTATCCACACCGGTGCCGTCATCTGGTATTCGGGATTGCCGACGCGCTTGCCAATCAAATCCTTCGCCTCGCGAATACCGGAGTTGGCATTCACATAGATGCAGGAATGGCGGAAGAAGCGCGAGGGAAACACCGGGATCGCCACAAACGGCCGCGACTCATTGAACATCGAGACGGTGTACGACGACAGCGACATTTCAGCCGCATCAAACTCCTTGTGCCGCAGCATGCGAAAGAAGGTTTCTTCCACCGGCATGTTGAGGTAGTTCAGGTCAATGCCATCGGGTTGCAAGCTCCCGTCCATCAAGGCGCGGGTGCGGTCATAGTTCCAGCAGCCGAAGGTCAGTTTCAGTTTTGACATGTCGCAGTGTGTTCCTGAGAGTTATTCCGGCTTGATGCCCGACGCCACAATGGCTTTGGCCAGGCGCTCGTTTTCACCAAGGATGGCCTTGTTGTAGTCGGCAGGGCTGCTGCCGATGGGCTCGATGCCGGCGTTGTTCAGCGTGCTGATGACTTCCGGCATCCTGGCGATCTGCGCCATCTCGGCGCTGATGCGCTCTATCGCACTCGCCGGCGTGCCCGTGGCAGCCAGCACGCCCACGATGGGCGCGAAGTCAAACCCAGGAATGGTTTCCGCAATCGCCGGCACATTGGGCTCCTGGCTG
Organism: Polaromonas sp. P1_F8; assembly: GCF_056405635.1. Taxonomy (NCBI): domain Bacteria; kingdom Pseudomonadati; phylum Pseudomonadota; class Betaproteobacteria; order Burkholderiales; family Comamonadaceae; genus Polaromonas; species Polaromonas sp. P1_F8. The sequence continues at coordinate 1,139,096 of NZ_JBFUBS010000001.1, forward strand.
GAGCGCTGGGCCGCATTGTTGGCCAGCAGCTTGACCTGCCCGCCTTTCACAAAACCGGCCAGGGACGGCAGCGCCGAAAACAGCACGTCGACCTGCCCACCGATCAGCGCCGGAACCGACTGGCCCGTGCCCTTGAACGGCACATGGGTGATTTGCAGGCCGAGCGATGCCTTCAGCGCCTCCATGGTCAGGTGGTGCGTGCTGCCGATACCTGAAGAGCCGTAGTTCAAGGTTCCTGGTTTGGCCTTGGCGAGCGCGATGAACTCCTGAAATGTATTGACCTGTACTTTGGGGTGAACCGCCAGGTACAGCGGCGCGCGAGCCGCGAGCGACACGGGCATGAAATCGCGTTTGAAGTCGTAACCCAGGCTTTTGTAGATGGCTGGGTTGATGGAGAACATCGAGCCGTCCGTCACCAGGAAGGTGTAGCCGTCTTTCGGGGCGGTGGCCAGCGCCTGCGCGGCCACCACACCGTTGGCGCCCGGCCGGTTGTCGACCACCACCGACTGGCCGAGCTTGTCGCCCAGCCGCTGCGCAAAAATGCGGGCCACGGTGTCGGGCAGGCCGCCGGCCGCGTAGGGCACCACGAACTTGATGGGGCGATTGGGGTAGGCGCCCTGGGCAGCTGCGAACATCGGCAGCAGGTTGCCGGCTGCCAGCATGGCGCTGGCCCCTAGCAGATGAAGAAGATGACGGCGCTGTTTCATGATATGTCTCCTGATGATTTTTTAAAGTGTCATGGCGGAAAAGAAGCACAGAGGCAGAAAATGCCCTATGTGGCGCCCTATGTGGAATAGGACGGCTCCAGCGCTGGCTCGCGGGAATCCCACACACAGGACGCCTGGTAGGCACGCCAGTCCGTCGTTTTCGGAACAATAGCCTGAAAAGCGACCACGCTGGGCGGAATACGGAACTCGCCTGTGCCGATGGCGGCTTCCCCCGCCTGGAACGCGCTCACTGCCTCCAGCATCTGCTTGCGGAACTCCACCACCGCCATGTCGCTGGCGCCCAGACGTTCGTGCGTTCTGTCAGCAATCGGCCCCATGGTCACCCACATGGCGATGTCCTGGTTGGGGAAACCGGTAATGCCGGTGAAATTGCCGGCCTTCATGGCTTCGCGGTCCTGCCAGAAGTGGTTGGCACGGTTGCGCAGCGGCTGGTATTTTTCGTCCAGATCCTCACCCAGCTGCTGGCCAAGGAATTTGCGCCAGGTGCCGGTGTCAGGCGTCTGCGACGGATGGCCCCAGGCGATGAAATAGAACGCGGTGTTGGTATCGTCCATCGGCACGTTGATGTTGGCAACGTTGTACAGGTTGTTGGGCGGGATCAGCGCGGTGGCGGGCGCCACAAACACGGTCGAGCGAATGTAGTCATTGGCCGCCGCGTTCTTGATGGGGCGACGTATGGCCGCGTAACGGAAACCGTAGGAGCCGCGCTCCACCTGCATGCGCGGCGCCTTGTCGGTAGAGGGCCGCAGCCAGTTGGTATCCGTGGCCTCGGCGCCTTCCACGCGCGCCGGCACCATGTCTGAAGAATGCAGGCTGGAGCTGTGGGCCGAGTCGATCGCGCCTTCCAGGATTTGTGCCCAGTTGCAGGGAATCAAGGCTTTGGCAATCGTCACCTTCGTGTCGGCGGTGGGGGCCCAGGCCGGTGGCACGAAATCAGGTTGCGTCTCTTTCGGCCCCATGTAAGCCCAGACAAAACCGCCCCACTCCTTCACCGGGTAGGCCAGATGCTTGACCTTTTGCGCCATGCCGCTAGCGGCGGGCTCGGAGACCATCTCCAGGACATTGCCCTCCACATCCATCTTCCAGCCGTGATAGAGGCAGCGCAGGCCGCAATCTTCGTTGCGGCCAAACACCAGCGACACGCGCCGGTGCGGGCAGTATTCGTCCATCACACCGACCCGGCCCTTGGTGTCGCGAAACACCACTAGGTCTTCACCGAACACGCGTGCCTTTACGGGCGTGCCGTCAGGCTCACTGACTTCTTCGATCAGGCATACCGGCGTCCAGTGGCGGCGCATCAACTGGCCCATGGAAGCCTGGCCCTCCACGCGGCACAACAGGTCATTTTCTTCAGCGGTCAACATCACAAATATCCTTCACGTCAGTTGCAAATTCATGGGCTCGGCATGAAATCAAAAGCAGCTTGCAAATCCGGGGCAAGCAGATTATTCTTAGCACACTAAGAATATCGGGCTTTTGACATTTGTCAATCACCATACGGAGACAACGATGAGCGTTAACCCTAGCGTCGCAGCAGGCAGCCCCGCCGCGGCCGCCATTGAGCCGGATTTTTTTAATCTGCGGGTGGTCCGGAAGGAAGCGGTTGCACAAGGCATTTACCTGTTCGAGTTGCGTCATCCGGACGGCGCGCCTCTGCCCGCCTTCACGCCCGGCTCGCATCTGACGGTTGAAGTGCCGAGCGGTGTGCGGCGCAACTATTCCCTGTGCAGCGACCCGGCTGACAACGGCGCCTGGCAGATCGCTGTCAAGCGTGATGAGCGTGGCCGTGGCGGCTCCGTCAGCATGGCGGATGACGTGCAGGCGGGGCAGTTGCTACCAGTCAGCGCGCCGCGCAATAACTTCAAACTGGCAAGCCACGCCGCTGAGTCGATCTTCGTGGCGGGCGGTATCGGCATCACGCCGGTGCTATCGATGATGCGCTACCTCAAGCGCACGAACACCAGCTTCAAGCTCTACTACTGCACGCGCGATGCGGGCAGCACGGCGTTCATCCACGAGCTGCAATCCGAGTTTGCTGGCCAGGTGCAGATTCACCACGACAACGGCGACATCGACCAGGCGCTGGACCTGTGGCCGGTGTTTGAAAAGCCCACCGCCGCGCACATTTACTGCTGCGGCCCCAAAGGCCTGATGGACAGCGTGGCCGACATGTCGGGCCACTGGCCTTCGGGTTCGGTGCATTTTGAAAGCTTCGGCGTCGACGCCACGGTGTATGCCGATAACACGCCCTTTACCGTGCGGCTTCAAAAGAGCGGGAAGAGCGTCGAGGTTAGTGCAGAACAAACCATTCTGGAGGCCTTGCGCGGCACAGGCCTGCGCGTGGCCAGCTCTTGCGAAAGCGGCACCTGCGGCACCTGCAAGACCCGCCTGCTGGCAGGCGAGGCCGAGCACCGCGACATGGTGCTGACCGACGAGGAAAAGGCTGACCACATCATGGTCTGCGTCTCGCGGGCAAAATCGCCTGAACTGGTACTGGACTTGTGACAAACCGCACACTGAAGATGGGCGTGGTGGGCCTGGGACGGGCGTTCACGCTCATGCTGCCCACCTTTGTGCATGACAGCCGCGTCACGCTGGTGGGCGCGACCGACCCGATTGCCCAGGCCCGGGCGCAGTTTGAAAAAGATTTCGGCGCGCCCAGCTACGAATCTATCGAAGCGCTGTGCGCCAATCCGGCCGTGGAAGTGCTCTACATCGCATCGCCCCACCAGTTCCATGCGGAGCACGTGCGCCTCGCCGCCTCCTTCGGTAAACATGTGCTGGTGGAAAAGCCGATGGCCCTGACGGTTGACGAATGCACCAGCATGATTGAAGCGGCCCGCAGCACAGGCGTTCACCTCATCGTCGGCCACAGTCACAGCTTCAACATGCCGATACGGCGCACGTGCGAACTCATCGACAGCGGCCGCTACGGCGCGGTGAAGATGATTCACGCCATGAACTACACCGACTTCCTCTATCGCCCGCGCCGGCCGGAGGAACTCGACACGGCAGCCGGTGGTGGCGTGATCCATAGCCAGGCCACGCACCAGATGGACATCGTCCGGTTGCTGGGCGGCGGGCTGGTGCGCAGCGTGCGTGCCCACACCGGCGCCTGGGACGCCGCCCGCCCCACCGAAGGTGCCTACAGCGCACTGGTCGAATTTGAAGGCGGTGCGTTCGCATCGGCCACCTACAGCGGCTACGGCCACTACGACTCGGACGAGTTGCTGGACAACGTTGGCGAAATGGGCCAGGCCAAAAACCCGAATGACTATAGCGCCGCCCGCAAACGGCTGCAGGTTGCGTCCACCCCGGCTGAAGAAGCCGCGCTGAAAGCAGCGCGCAACTACGGCGGCAGCCTGTACATGGCCGGCAACGCCCTGCCGCAAGGCCTGCAGCACCAGCACTTTGGCCAGTTCATCGTCAGCTGCGAAAAAGCTGATCTTCGCCCCGGCCCGGCCGGAATCACCATATACGCTGACGGCGAAAAAACCTTCCAACCCCTTCCTGCCCCGACAGTCCCGCGCCGGGAAGTGATCGACGAGCTCTTTGCCGCGGTGGTGAACGGCGACTCACCGGTGCATAGCGGTGAATGGGCCCGGGCCACCACGGCGGTGTGCCTGGCACTGCTGGAGTCGGCCCGCACCGGGCGGGATTGCCAGCCGGGGTATCAAGTGCGTCACAATGCCGGTTCATGACCAACGACACCCAAAACATCATCCGGCACTGGCGTGAAGCCGTTCCCAATGACCGCCTCGCGCACCTGATCCGCGATGCCTCACGCGCCTTTCACCGCGCGCTGCAGGTGCGCCTGGCAGAGCATGGTGTTCCCTTTGGCCACTGGACCTTCCTGCGCATTCTCTGGGAGTCGGACGGGCTGACGCAAAAGGAGCTCAGCGCGCGCGCAGGCGTGATGGAACCCACGACGTTCATTGCGATGAAGGCCATGGAGTCGCTGGGCTACATCGTGCGCAAGCAGCTGCCCACCAACAAGAAAAACATGTACGTGCACCTGAGCGACAAGGGCCGGGCGCTCAAGAAGCTGCTGGTGCCTTTGGCCGAAGATACCAACAACGTCAGCATTGAAGGCATTGCACCCGAAGACATCAAAACCACGCGCGCGGTACTGCTGGCCATGATTGAAAACCTCGCAAAAGACGAGCTGCTGCAAACACCACCCGCAACGAAGCGCAAGGCTGCCGCAAAACCGGCCGCCCAGGCCACGCAGTCACCCTCGGCCACGCGCAGCAAGCGTGGCAAAAAAGCCGCGTCCTGAACCCCGCGCGGCGTCCCTTCATGAAGCCATCGCTCCCGTACCCGTTTCGCAGGGTATAGTCTGCCCATGTACACGCCTTTTTCAAGCCATGCCACTGCGCCAGCCCTGCTGGCCGATGACATGCGCCTGACAGGCGGCTTCACTGCTCCCCCACCTGCCGCACCTCCGCGCAACGTGGTCGCTTCCGGCGCTTACCCGCCGGCCGCGCACGTTCCCGGCTGAGTCCCAGCCGGTCCAGCTCTCCAGCCCTCGTTTGATTCAGCCACTGGCGCAGCCGCGCCACGTGCGCTCGCTGGAGCTTGTCCTTTTTTCGGCAGGTAATTTTCATGATTTCAAAAAACACGGCCTGGGCCACCTTCGGCCCGACTTCCCTTTTCGTCCTGATCTGGAGCAGCGGCGCGCTTTTCTCCAAACTCGGGCTGCAGCATGCCAGCCCATTTGCTTTCCTGGGTTTACGGTTTGCCCTCGCGCTCGGCATTCTGCTGGCACTCGGGCTGGTTGGCCGCCGCTGGCTGCCGGCCCCCGGCACGCGCATACGCGTCGCGGTGACGGGCCTTCTGATGATCGGCAGCTATTCCATCTGCCATTTGCTGGCGCTGGACCACGGCCTCACGCCCGGCGTGCTGGCCACCGTGCTGGGCGTGCAGCCCATCCTGACGCTGGCATTAACGGAGCGGCAGGCCTTCTCGCGGCGGCGCCTGGCGGGCCTCGGCCTGGCCCTGGGCGGACTGGTGCTGGTGGTGTATGAAAGCATTGCGCGTGCGCACTTCACCGCCACCGGAATGCTGTTTGCTTTCGGCGCATTGGCTTGCATGACACTGGGCGCCATTTTGCAGAAGTCTGTCAAGCAAGCGCCGCGCGAAGTGCTGCCGCTGCAGCTGGCCTGCAGCCTGTTGCTGTGCCTGCTCTTTGCACCGTTTCAGCCGATGACCGTTGATCTGAGCACCGGCTTCTGGGTCGCATTGGTGTGGATGGGGGTTGTCATGTCTGTGGTGGCGACGCTGCTGCTGTACCGCCTGATTCACGCGGGCAACCTGGTCAACGTCACCAGCCTGTTCTACCTGGTGCCTGCAGGCACGGCTGCCCTCGACTACCTGGTGCTGGGCAACCGCCTGGCGCCTTGGAGCCTGGTGGGCATGCTGGCGATCCTGCTGGGCCTGGTGCAGGTTTTCCGCAACCCTGTGCAGCCGTTAGCCGCACGCTGAAAGTTGCCGGGCGGCAGTGCAAAAGCCGCCGCCCGGCTACAGATCAAATCAGCTGGACACCCGTCTTGGCCTGCAAGACCTCGCGGGTGACGCCGGGTGCAAGCTCCACCAGCTTGAGGCCTTCGGGCACCACGTCCATCACGGCCAGGTCGGTGATGATGCGGTCGACCACGCCCACGCCCGTCAGCGGCAGGGTGCACTTCGGCAGGATCTTCATGTCTTCGCTGCCGTCCTTCTTTTTGGCAACGTGCTCCATCAGGACGATCACGCGCTTGACGCCGGCCACCAGGTCCATGGCCCCGCCCATGCCTTTGACCATCTTGCCCGGGATCATCCAGTTGGCAAGGTCGCCTTTTTCGCTGACCTGCATGGCGCCCAGAATCGACAAATTGATCTTGCCGCCGCGAATCATCGCGAAGCTTTCATGGCTGCCGAAAATGGATGAGCCCTTGATGGTGGTCACGGTTTGTTTGCCTGCGTTGATCACGTCGGCGTCCACTTCGTCTTCGGTCGGAAATGGGCCAATGCCCAGCATGCCGTTTTCCGACTGCAGCCACACTTCCTTGTCACCCGTGAAGTTGGCCACCAGCGTCGGGATGCCGATGCCGAGGTTCACATAGAAACCGTCTTCGAGTTCCTGGGCGGCACGTGCCGCCATCTGGTCTTGGGTCCAAGGCATGTCAAATCTCCCGTAGGGCCGCCCCAAGGGCGATTTGCGCCCCCTCGGGGGGCAGTGAAGCGGCAAAGCCGCAAACGTGGGGGCTCATATTAGGCTCCCGCTTTCTCGGTAATGGTTCGCTTCTCAATACGTTTCTCGGGATTTGCATTGAGCACGATCCGATGCACATAGATCCCTGGCAGGTGGATGTCATCGGGGGCGAGCTCGCCGACCTCAACGACTTTCTCCACTTCAACGATGCAAATCTTGCCGGCCATTGCGGCGGCCGGATTGAAATTGCGGGCCGTGAGGTTAAAACGCAGGTTGCCGGACTTGTCGGCCACGTGCGCCTTCACCAACGCTACATCGGGCACCAGTGAACGTTCCATCACATAAGTTTCGCCGTCAAACTCGCGCAGCTCCTTGCCGTCGGCCACTTGCGTGCCCACGCCGGTCTTGGTGAAGAAGGCCGGAATGCCGGCACCGCCTGCGCGCAGCTTTTCGGCCAGCGTGCCTTGCGGCGTGAAGTCCAGCTCCAGCTCGCCCGCCAGGTACTGGCGCTCAAACTCCTTGTTCTCGCCGACATAGCTCGAAATCATTTTTTTGATCTGCCGCGTTTCCAGCAGCTTGCCCAGGCCGAAGCCGTCAACACCGGCGTTGTTGGAAATAACGGTGAGGTTCTTCACCTGGCTGTCGCGCAAGGCTTCGATCAGCGCCTCGGGAATGCCGCACAGGCCGAAACCGCCGACGGCCATCAACTGGCCGTCCTTGACGACGCCCTTGAGGGCTTCTGCGGCGGAAGGGAAAAGTTTTTTCACAAATAGTCTCCTTGAGTCGTGACGCTGGCAGGTGCCATCAGCAATCCATTACGATACTACTTATCAAGTTAGGTAGTTTTCCGTAAAGGTAAGTACTGTGGAAGTCGATTACCAGCTCGCATTCGATCTGGCACCGGTGGGGCTGGTGCTGTCCCGCAACCGCTCCATTGTGGACTGCAACCAGCATTTGTGCGAGATGTTCGGCGCCACGCGTGAACAGCTCGCCGGCCAGTCGTTCATGATCCTTTATCCCAGCGCGGACGAGTATGAGCGCATAGGCGCACGCATGATTCCCATTCTGAACGCCAAGGGTCTGTATTCCGACGACCGCATCATGAAGCGCGTGGATGGCCGCAACAAAGGTGAGACCTTCTGGTGCCACGTCACGGGGCGGGCGCTTAACCGAAGCGCACCGCACGAGGCTGGCATCTGGACTTTCGAGGACCTGAGTTCGCGCCGCCCCGTCACGGCCGAGCTCACCGCGCGTGAACGCGAAGTGGCCGCCCACCTGATGGACGGCATGACCTCCAAGGAAATCGGCCGCGCGCTGGTGATCAGCCACCGCACCGTCGAAATCTACCGCGCCCGCCTGATGCGCAAGTACAAGGCGTCCACCACGGCCGACCTGGTGCACAGGCTGATGGCCGGGTCCTGACGAATCGATCATTTTTGCTACATTTTAGATAGCGCCTTGCGCCCGTTCATAAAGGGCTGCAGGGCTTTTTTTCTTAAACCAGTGACGCATGGGTGCTGACCAGCTCCGGTGGATTAACCGCTTCACTCGCCAGCCGGTCAAACGGCAATTCCTGCTTCACCAGAATCACCGTACAGGGCGCCGCCATGGCGACCTTGATCGGCACCGTCGCCAGCAGGCGCTGCATCTGCAGGCCATGCGTCGCAGCGCCCATCACGATCATGCTGACGTGATTGCCCTGGGCATAGTGCAGCAGTGCTTGCGCAACATCGCCCGATTCGATGACGTGAAAAGACACCATCTGGCTGCTCAGGTGCAAAGGCTGAGCCCACTGGCGAAGCATGCCCAGGTAGCGCCGGTGCACGGTGGTTTCGCTCGTCTGTGTGTCGTGGCCCGGGGTTGCCGCAGGATCAATCACCGTCACGCAGGCCAGCCGCGCGCGTGGTGTCGTGCCCAGCACCCGCATCACAGCGCGCCGCAGCGAATACAGCGTGACGTCGCTCACGTCCAGGTAAGGCACGGCCACCATGATGATGGGCGCCGCATCAATTTGCCGGGAAGGCAGCGGGCTGGGTTGGTAATCTTTGCCCGCTGCGCGCAACCACCGCTTGAAATGCATCCAGAAGCCCGTGGGTTGCAGGCGCTGGCCCAGCCTCGTCACGGCGATCTGCGCTGGGTCAGAGAGATCCAGCGCCAGGTGTGCAGCCGACGCATAACGCCGGTCAGCCTCGTTCTGCAGGCAGTGCAGGATCACTTCCTGCAGCCATTCGGGCAAGTCTGGCCGCAGCGCGCGCGGCGGCGCCGGGTCCATCCACAGGCGCTGCCGCAGGCCGCCGCGGGTCTGCGGGTTGCCAAAAGGCAGCGCCCGTGTGGCCAGTTCGTACAGCATCACGCCGATGGCAAAGATGTCGCTGCGCGGGTCGCCCCGCACGCCCACCACCTGTTCGGGCGCCATCCAGGTCGGGGAGCCGACGGCGGGGCGCAGCTCTTCAGCCAGCAGGTCCGGGTAATGCGCATGGCAGGACAACCCGAAGTCGAGCAGCACGGCACGGCCATCGGGGCGTATCAGCACGTTCGCCGGTTTCAGGTCCAGGTGGCAGGCATCCTGCAGATGCAGGCTGTGCACCGCCTGGGCCACTGCCACACCCAGCTGGGCAATTTCTTCGGCAGGCAGCGGCGCTGCGGCCTCGTCCAGCAGTTGTTGCAGGGTGCGGCCGGGGATGTATTCCATCACCAGGTAGGGCAGTTTTTCGAGGTCTCCCGCAGCCACCAGCCGCGGCACATGCGGCCCGCTCAGCACGGAAAGCAGCTGCAGCTCGACCTCAAAGCCCACAATGTTTTCCGCGCCGTCGCCGGGCGTCATGCGCGGGACCTTCATCACCAACGGAAAAGGCACGGCGTGCGTTGCGTCGGCATACCCCACCTGGTAGATGTGCGCCATGCCGCCGGCATGCAGGCATTCGCCAACCACAAATCCATCTACCACGGTCCCGGGTGCCATCAACCTCACAGGCCCGCCTCCAGCCGCTGCGCAAAGTATGCGGGCAGACCCGCCGCGCGCACGTCGGCTGCGGCAGCCAGGTGGTCATAAGCCACGCGGTGGAAAGTCAGCTCGGCCAGCTCCGGGTCAAACAGTGCATACATGGCTTTGGTATTGCCGTCGCGCGGCTGGCCCACCGAACCCACGGTGGCGAGCCAGTAGCGGTGCGCCGGCACCGGAATGAGCACACCCGGGGTTGGATGAAAGCGCATCAGCCCCTGTCCCGCGCCGTGGAAATACAGCGTCTGCTGGTGTACGTGGCCGCAAAACACATAGCGTACGTCCGGGTCGAGCGATGCAGCGTCAAGGCTGGCTTCGGCGCGGCGCTCGTTGTCCACATAGTGCCAGCGCCCCGGCGAATCGGCACTGGCGTGTACCAGCAGCGCGGTGCCAATGGTGGCCGTCAGTGGCAGTCTCTCCAGGAAATCCAGAGCCTCCTTGTCCAGCCGTTCGTGCGTCCAGGCGGCGCCGCTCTGGTCGACCGAACGGGCCTGTACGGGCGGCGTCACCGTGTGCTGGTCATGGTTGCCCCTGAGCACGACGGCGCCCTCCCCAGCCAGGTCGCGAATCCGTTGCACCACCTCGGCCGGCTGCGCGCCATAGCCCACCAGGTCTCCCAGTATGGCCAGGCGGCCGGCGCCCTGCTCCGCGGCGTGGGCAAGGCAGGCCTCCAGTGCACGCAGGTTGGCATGCACATCGGACAGCAGGGCTATTTTCATAAGGTGAGGCGCAGTTTTATTTCACGGCTGGCAGTTTCAGGCAGCCAGCCCTGCCAATCCTGCCATTTGCGAACAGGACAGCACAGTTTGCCGTAAAAGGGGGGATTCGTGGCTGTTTTTGCGCCTCGTCAGCGCCGCTGCCATGCGCTGGCCGGTAAGATGGTGATTGTCATAACGCTATTAAATTCATAGCTGCTTGCGCTCGCCCTGACTGGGTTGCAGACCAAAATTACCTTTATCCTCGCCTGCTTTATCGCCGTTGATCCCGTCATGCACATCCGCCCTTACCAGGATTCAGACCTCGCCGCAGTCGCCCAGCTGTTCACCGATGCGGTTCATGGCCTGGCGGGAAGCCACTACGACGCCGTGCAGCGCGAGGCCTGGGCGCCGCGCCCACCCGATCTGGGCCCATGGAAAACGCGGCTCGGGCCATTACAAATTTTGCTGGCGCAAGACACGGAAGGCGGCGGTCTGCTGGGCTTTATTGGCTACGAAAAAAATGGCCATATCGACCTCCTGTTTACGTCGCCCGCTGCCGCGCGCCGCGGTGTGGCTTCGCAGCTTTATGGCCATGCCGAAACTGCGCTGCGCGGTCTCGGCATCGTGGCGCTTTTTACCGAAGCCAGCCTGGTGAGCCGGCCATTTTTTGAGCGCCAGGGATTCGCGGTGAGGCAAGAGCAATGCGTTGAACGGCGTGGGGCCATGCTTCGCCGCTTTGCGATGGCCAAGGCCATCACCCTGGGCGACAAGGCTTAGTCAACGGTTCAGATGGCGTCGGGCTCGTGCCGGATGGTTTCACGCGTGCGGTGGTGGTCGCGCAATTTCCCCAGTGTGTGGTCAAGCACCCGTTTGAGCTTGTCGCTTGCGCCGCGAAAGGCTTCGTCCTGGCTGGGCGCGTGGTGGTTGACGGCCAGTGGTTCATGATGCGCCAGCCGCGCCTCCATCACGCAACGTTTCTGGTCCGGGCTGATCTTGTCGCTGTTTTCATCACTCATATGAACCTCAATGCGCGTGATGTCACCCTTGAAGCGGCTCAGTGAGGTGTTAAGTTCGGTGCTGGCCCAGCGCTCGAACGATTCGCCGGTATGCATGGTGTGATTGGAATTGACTTGAACTTGCATGGGTATTGGTTTCCTTTCAGGACGGTTACAGCGAAGAGGCCTGCCGGCCGGGCTGTCTTGCAGTTGCCGGGAAGGCAACTGGAAAATTCATTGTGCGCCCTGCACGGCTGCGAGCGTGTAGTCCTGATCCTCACCCTGAAGTAAGGGTGGTTTTCCACACCGCACACGGACTTACGGTTTCCTCATGGGGTGAGTGCTTCACGGGGCTTCAGAAAGCGCCAGGCAGCGTGCACCGATAAATTCCCTGAGCAGGCGCAGGCCGGGCGTCAGTTGCCGCCGCCCCGGTAACACCATGTACAGCGGCACTGCCTCGGTTTGCCATTCTGTGCACAGGGCGACCAGCCGCCCCGCAGCCAGGTCGTCCGCCACATCCAGCCGCGATTTGTAAGTGATGCCGCGGCCGGCCAGGGCCCACCGGCGAACCGCGTCGCCATCGTTGGCAACATTGCCGCCAGTGGCACGCACCGTGAGCTCTTCGCCATTTCTCCAGAACTTCCAGCGGTCATACACGTCTTCACCCAGCATGAAGCACAGGCAAATATGCTTTGCTAGTGCCTGCGGCGTGTCAGGCGTACCGTGCAACGCGAGGTAGGCAGGTGATGCACACAGCACGCGCCGATTCGTCAAATCCACCGGCAACGCCAGCATGCTGGAATCGGGCGGCTCGCCTTGCCGAAAAGCCGCGTCCACCAGGTCGCTGTAGACATTGGTCACGCGATCCGACAGATGCAGCCGGTATTGAATGCCGGGATGCAACAGCTGAAACGCTTCCAGCCAGGGCAGCAGCACATTGCGGCCGAAGTCTGATGGCGCGGCCAGCTGCAGCACACCGCGCACCTGCTGCCGGCCGCTGGCGAGCTCCAGCTGGGCATCGCGCAATGCCGCCAGCGCGGGCCGGCAATGCGCCAGAAACACCTCGCCCTCGCGCGTGAGGCGCAGGCTGCGGGTCGAGCGCACAAAGAGCGGCGCCTGCAGTTCCTCCTCCAGCCGCTTGAGCGCGGCACTGGCGGCAGCGGGCGTCAGATCCAGACCGCGAGCGGTGGCAGACAGGCTGCCGGTGTCAACGGTGCGAACAAAGATTTCCAAGTCTTGCAGGGCTTTCATTTACAAATTTTATTTGTAAATAGCTTCAATTGAAAGCCTATTTATCTTCATTTTCAAACCAAATACAGTTCAGGCATCAGTTTTTAGCACGACTGACCACAACGCCACACAACACCACGCAACATCACACGCAAAGGAAATCACCATGAAAGCCATCGGCTACACACACGCCCATGCACTCAACCAGACCGGCCAAACCGGTTTGAGCGACATCACCCTGCCCGACCCAACGCCCACCGGCCACGACCTGCTGGTCGAGGTGAAAGCCGTGTCAGTGAACCCGGTGGACACCAAAGTACGCGCCAGCGCGGCGCGCAGCGCTGGCTCGGATTACAAGGTGTTGGGCTATGACGCCAGCGGCATCGTGCGCGCCGTCGGCCCCGAGGTCACACTGTTCAAGGCCGGTGACAAGGTCTGGTATGCGGGGTCCATCGCCCGGCCCGGCACCAACAGCGAACTCCACCTGGTCGATGAACGCATCGTCGGCCGCATGCCGCAAACGCTGGGGTTTGCCGAAGCGGCCGCCCTGCCGCTGACCAGCATCACCGCCTGGGAAATGCTGTTCGACCGTCTCGGCATCGTGCCGGGCAAAACACCCAACAACAAAACACTGCTCATCATCGGCGCCTCGGGCGGCGTGGGCTCGATCATGACGCAGCTGGCCACGCGCCTGACCTCGCTCACCGTGATAGGCACCGCGTCACGGCCGGAAACCCAAGCCTGGGTGAAGGAACTCGGCGCACATCATGTCATCGACCACAGCCGGCCGATTGCCGAAGAGCTCAAGCGTATCGGCATCCCCGCGGTGGACTACATCGTGGGCCTCACGCAAACCGACAGCCACCTGGCACAAATCGCCGAAGCCATCGCACCACAAGGCAAGTTCGGCCTGATTGACGACCCGGTGAAGTTCGACATCACGCTGTTCAAACGCAAGAGCGCATCCATCCACTGGGAACTGATGTTCACCCGCCCCCTCTTCGGTACACCCGACATGGTGGCACAGCACCGCCTGCTCAATGAGGTCGCCCAACTTGTCGATTCCGGCTTGATCCGCACGACGCTGACGGAAACGTTTGGTGCGATCAATGCCGCCAACTTGCGGCGGGCGCATGAGTTGGTGGAGTCTGGAAAGGCGCGGGGGAAGGTTGTGCTTGAAGGGTGGGTTTGAGTTTTCTTGTTGAGGCCGGGGCTTGTTCCGGCCTTAACGCCGCAAAGTCTTGAACATCACAAACGCATCCACCAACCCCAACCTCACATGCCGAAAAGCCCCCGGCAAGGTCCCCACAATCTCAAATCCCAATCTTTGCCATAACCGAACAGCACGCTCATTCGTCGACACCACCAGGTTGAACTGCATCGCCAGAAAACCCATGGCCAGCGCTTCCTGCTGGGAGTGCTCGCACATCGCCGACGCCAGGCCTTTGCCCTGCGCTTCGGGCGCGACCACATAGCCGCAGTTGCAGACATGCGCACCCAGCCCCGGCTGGTTGGGTTTGATGAAGTAGGTGCCTAGCAGTCGGCCGTCGTCGCTGTTCCCCTCACGCACTACATACGTCGCCCGGGGCGCGTCCATCCACACCGCGTGTATTTCAGCTTCTGTGCTGTCGGGCGAAAAGGCATAGGTGTCGCCTGCTTCAAAGGTGGCGCGCAGCAGCGGCCAAACGGCGGGCCAGTCGGCCTCGGTGCAGCGGCGGATCAAGGGCATGGGTTCAGTCATGGCGGATAAGGATAAAAGTTATTTCCTATCTTTTTAATAGCTATACATCCACGTATTGGAAGGGCTACAACCTCAAATCGCTTACAAACCTCACGCCTTTGGAGGCGCATCAACAACCTCGGCCGCCGTGCGAAATGCCTCGACCGCGGCGGGCAGGCCGCAATAAATGCTCGCGTGCAGCAGCACTTCCTGAAGCTGCTCCGGCGTCACGCCGTTGTTGAGCGCGCCGCGCACATGCCCTTTGAGTTCATGCTGTTTGCCCAGTGCCGTCAGCATGGCTACGGTAATCAGGCTGCGTGTTTTGAGGTCCAGCCCCGGCCGCTGCCACACATCACCCCAGGCATTGCGGGTCACGAAGTGCTGGATCGGCAGGGAAAAACCGGTGGCCTTGTCGAAAGCATTGGCCACAAAATCCTCGCCCATCACCTGCTTGCGGGTGGCGAGGCCCTTGTCGAAATCCTTGTCTGCGGGCTGCGTCATGAAGGCTCCTAAAAGACGAAGCGTAATGGAAAGCAAAAAAGCCCGCTCCGGTCTTCACCAGGGCGGGCTTGGCCTCAATCAGCGCCTATGATGGTCTGCTCAATCAGGCAAGGTCGTAGCGGTCCAGGTTCATCACCTTGTTCCAGGCTGCCACAAAGTCACGCACGAAGACCTGCTGCGAATCGCTGCACGCATAGACCTCCGCAATGGCCCGCAGCTGCGAGTTCGAACCGAAGACGAGGTCGATCACCGTACCCGTCCATTTGAGTTCGCCCGTCGTGCGGTCGCGTCCCTCCAGCACATCTTCAGCGGCGGCAGATTTCTGCCACTTCGTACGCATGTCGAGCAGGTTCACAAAGAAGTCGTTGCTCAAGGTTCCGGGCCGCTTGGTGAAAACACCGTGCTGAGCCTGCCCGACGTTGGCATTCAGGGCGCGCATGCCGCCGACCAGAACCGTCATCTCGGGAGCGCTCAGCGTCATCAGGTTCGCGCGATCCACCAGCTGCTCGGCTGCCCGCTGCGCCTGCCCCTTGCGGGTGTAGTTTCGGAAACCGTCTGCGGCCGGTTCCAGCACGGCAAACGACGCCACATCGGTTTGCGCTTGTGAAGCGTCCGTGCGGCCCGGTGAAAAGGGCACCTTCACGTCGTGGCCGGCTTTCCGTGCAGCCGCCTCGACGGCCGCGCAGCCACCGAGAACGATCAGGTCGGCCAGCGAAACCTTCTTGCGTCCAGACTGCGCGCTATTGAACTCGCCCTGGATGGCCTCCAGCACTTTCAGGACTTTTGCCAGCTCGGCCGGCTGATTGGCTTCCCAATCCTTTTGCGGTGCGAGGCGGATGCGCGCACCGTTTGCGCCACCGCGCTTGTCGCTGCCACGGAAGGTGGAAGCAGACGCCCAGGCCGTTGTGACGAGCTGGGAGATGGAGAGCCCGGAGGCGAGGACCTTGGCCTTGAGGCCTTCAATATCCTGCTCATTGATCAGTGGATGATCGACAGCGGGAACCGGATCCTGCCAAATCAGAGCCTCCTTCGGCACCAGCGGGCCGAGGTAGCGCGCAGCCGGTCCCATGTCACGGTGCGTCAGCTTGTACCAGGCCCGGGCGAAGGCGTCCGCAAACTCCTGCGGATTCGCCATGAAGCGCCGCGAGATCTTCTCGTAAGCCGGATCCATGCGCATGGCCATATCGGCGGTCGTCATCATCGGGGCATGGCGCAGCGCGGGATCATGGGCATCCGGCACGGTGGTCGCTGCGGCAGGGTCTTTGGGCTTCCACTGGTGGGCGCCGGCGGGGCTCTTCGTCAGCTCCCACTCGTAGCCGAACAGGTTTTCGAAGTAGCCGTTGTCCCACTTGGTGGGGTTCTTGGTCCAGGCGCCTTCGATGCCGCTGGTGACGGTGTGCACGCCGTGGCCGCCGCCGAACTTGTTGATCCAGCCAAACCCCTGGTCTTCAATGGTGCCGCCCTCAGGCTCGGGCCCCACGTATTGGCCCGGATCGGCTGCGCCGTGGGCCTTTCCGAAGGTGTGCCCGCCGGCGGTGAGCGCAACAGTTTCTTCGTCGTTCATCGCCATGCGGGCGAATGTCTCGCGGATGTCCCGCGCCGAACCCAGCGGGTCCGGTTTGCCGTTCGGGCCCTCGGGGTTCACATAGATCAGGCCCATCTGCACGGCACCGAGCGGGCTCTCGAGTTCGCGGTCGCCGGTGTAGCGTTTGTCGCCCATCCACTCGGCTTCAGGGCCCCAGTAAATCTCTTCCGGCTCCCAGACGTCCGGGCGCCCGCCGGCAAAGCCGAAGGTCTTGAATCCCATGGAGTCCATGGCCACGGTGCCGGCCAGAACCATCAGGTCGGCCCAGGAGATTTTCCTGCCGTACTTCTGCTTGATCGGCCACAGCAGGCGGCGTGCCTTGTCAAGGTTTCCGTTGTCCGGCCAGCTGTTGAGCGGCGCAAATCGCTGTGTGCCGGAGCCGGCGCCGCCGCGCCCGTCGGCGATCCGGTAGGTGCCTGCGCTGTGCCACGCCATGCGAACGAAGAATGGGCCGTAGTGGCCGTAGTCCGCAGGCCACCAGTCCTGCGAATCCGTCATCAGCTCATGGAGGTCTTTCACCACGGCATGCAGGTCCAGGGTCTTGAATTCTTCGGCATAGTTGAACGCCTCGCCCATGGGATCGGACAGCGATGAGTTCTGGTGAAGGATCTTGAGGTTCAGCTGGTTGGGCCACCAATCGGCGTTCGTTGCGGCACCAGCCAGGGCGTGTTTGCGGGCGCCGCCCGAGAATGGGCAAGTGCCTTCGTTTTGCGTGTTGTGATCAGCCATGATGAGTTACCTTTGATGATTAAGTGGTGCCGAATGACGGCATGGATTTGCACTGCGGGACAGCCAGGACGCTTTGGTCAAGGCCGTGTTTTGGGGCTGCGGATGGAGTCTCCTTTGAGGGGCTTGCCAGACGGATGGCCTGTGAAACACAGTCTAGGTTTCGCCGCAAAATAATCAAAGGCAATTAAACATATTTAGTTAATAGTTTTTATCAATTACATGTATTTTGACTTCAACCCTCAGCGCGACCTGGCGGGTAGTCTTGCAGTTACGCTTGGACCCAAGTCACTTATCGAGTCACTCTTATAAAGCCTTTGAAGGAAGCCCTCATGACCAGCCCCAAAACCGCCGGCACAGCACCCCGGTACCCTGCTCCCGAACTGAAGGACCTGCCGGAAGACATCAAAGCCAAAGTCCTGGAGGTGCAGGAAAAAGCCGGCTTCGTGCCCAACGTATTCCTGGCGCTGGCGCGCCGCCCTGCCGAATGGCGTGCCTTCTTCGCCTATCACGATGCCCTGATGCTCAAGGAAGAGGGTTCCAACCCCAACGGCAGCCTGACCAAGGGCGAGCGCGAGATGATCGTCACCACGACGAGCGCGGCCAACAATTGCCTGTATTGCGTGGTGGCGCACGGAGCCATCCTGCGCATTTACGAAAAAAAGCCGCTGGTGGCCGACCAGGTGGCGGTGAACTACCGCAAGGCCGACATCACACCGCGCCAGCGCGCCATGCTCGACTTTGCGATGAAGGTATGCCTGCAGGCGGACCAGATTGAAGACAGCGACTTTGAAGCGCTGTACGGCCACGGCTTTGACGATGAAGACGCCTGGGATATCGCGGCCATCACAGCTTTTTTTGGGCTCTCCAACCGCATGGCGAGCTTCAGCAACATGCAGCCCAACCCGGAGTTCTACCTGATGGGCCGTGTGCCCAAACCGCCCAGGCCCACCTGAGAGCTGGTTCTGGTTTGTACGGTGCCCGGCAACGCTGAATAATGCGCATGGCTCCGCGTTTGTGTTTGGCTTGATTTGGAACAGGATTTCATGACTTCGACCGCCACCGCTTCCCCCGTCGCCCCGGCCGCGCCCAACCCCGCATCGGCCAACCCCTCCGGCCTGTCCGTGCGCAAGCTCGAGATCGATCTGGGCCAGGGCTTTAACCGCCACTGGTATGGCGGCGACGCCTTCCTGAGCCAGTACCACAATGCCTTGTCGATGAGCTTTCCGGTCGGTGAGCAATCCTTCATCGATGCGGTGCGCGACTGCGCGAAGCTGCTGCCCCCGACGCCCGAGCATGCCCTGCTGCACGAAGCCATGGCGCAGTTCATGGGCCAGGAGGCCACGCACCGCCATATCCACGCGCTCTACAACACGCACCTGGAAACGCAGGGCCTGGTCAACCACTGGCAGCACTGGGCTACGGCGCGCATCGACTATGCGAAGAAAAGAGGCATCGCGTCGCGCCATTTCCTGGCGGTGACGGCCGCGTATGAGCACCTCACCGCGGTGCTGGCCGACTACCTGCTGCGCCACAACGACACGCTGGACAGTGCCGACCCGAGAATGCAAATCCTCTGGCGCTGGCACGCGGCCGAGGAAACCGAGCACCGCGCCGTGGCCTACGACCTTTACCAGGCGCTGCAGGGCAGCTACGGCTGGCGCATACGCTGGTACATCTATGCGGTGCTGCTGTTCACCTTCGATTCAGGGCGGCAGACCGTGCTCAACCTGTGGCACGACGGCACGCTGTTCAAACCCGGCACCTGGTGGAGCGCACTCAAATTCTTCTGGGGCCGCAACGGTGCCATGTGGCACTGCACGATGCCGCTGCTGTCCTACTTCAGGCGCAGCTTCCACCCGGACCAGGAAGCGTTTGCGGAGCCCGGGCAGCAGACACGGACCCTGGCCCAGCGCTGGCTTAAAGAACACGCGGAGAGCTTTCGCGTGGTGCGTTGAGGCGCTCTACTCCTCGATTATTTTGCGCATCCAGTCCGGCAGCGGTCTCGACTTTTGCGCCGGAAAGTCCACCCAGATGGTGGTGGCACCGCCCGCAGCGCAGATCACGCCCGGCGTATCAGCGCGCTCCATCGTGGCCCAGCTTTCAAACGTGGTGCGCCCCGGGTCGCTTACGTACATCTTCATCAGAACGTCACCCGGATATTCCAGCTGCTTGTAGAAATTGCAAAAAGCGTTAACGATCACCGGCCCTTCGCCTTTCGGGTCGGGCTTGCAGCCAATGCCATACATCCAGTCGATGCGGATAGTTTCGAGATAACGGAAGTAAGTGCCGTTGTTGAGGTGGCCCATCGCGTCCATATCACCCCAACGGATGGGAATATGCATTTCGTGGACGAGCTTTTTCTTTTCGGGAATTTCAATTTTCATGATGCCAATTGCCTTTATCGATGGGCCCTGATGGAAGCCAGGATTCCCAGCGTGAACAACACGCACGCAGACAGTTGTACCAGTGTGGGCCAGTGGCCATCCCAGGCAAACGAATACAGCAGCGCAAAAATGGTCTCACTCACGATGAGCTGCCCGCACAGGCTGGCACTGAGCCGCTGGCTGGCCATGTTCCACAAAATCGTCGCCAGCCAGGTGGAGCCCAGACCGGCCAGCACGCAGAGCAACACGAACACGCCGCAGTCTTCGCGGCCGGCCAGCACGCTTGCGTCCGAACCCGCAAGCAGCCACATCAGCAATGCCCCGAGGCCAGTCGCCACACCCAGCCAGTTGGCCCAGTCGGTGGCATTGACTTCAGGATGCCGCTTGAGCCAGGCAGAATTCAGGATCGCAAACGCCGTCCAGCACACCAGTGAGGCCGACACAAACAGCATGCCACGCCAGAAATTCGTGGCTGTTCCCTGACCGGCCTCGTGGGTGGAACCCATCATGAGCGCCAGCCCCGCCAGGGTGAGCGCCAGGCCGGGCAGCAGGGAAGCCCAACGCAGGCCTTGCGGCTTGCCCAGCAACATGACCCAAATGGGAATGGTGCCGATTACCAGCGAAGGCACTTCGGTGCCGGCGTCGCGTATGGCCAGCACCAACAGCAGGTAGTAGCCGCTGAACCCGAGAATGCTCATGACCAGAGCGGCCCACGCCTGCCGCACCGTGGGCAGGCGGCGAGTGCGCCATCCCGCCAGCATCACCAGCACAGCCACCACGCCGTACACCGCAAAGCGCCCGGCCGTCAGGTCAATGGACGAATAGCCACCCACGCCCATGTCGAGCATGCGCGGCGCCACAAACACCAGGCCCCACAGCGCGCCCGCCGCGAGCCCGGCCAGAATGCCCGTCAGCATCCGTCAGGCAGTGTGCGCAGTGGCTACCAGGCGCAAACCTAGCAGCCCCATCGCACCGGCGGCGGTGCGGTCTACCGCAGCCTTGCTGCGCAGGTAGGCTGCGCGCGGTACAGCGGAAGACAAAACCACCGCCACCACGGCATACCAGCCGGTTTCCATCACGAGCACGCCCACAAGCACCAGCAGGGCTGCGGGCAAGGGAAACTGTGCGGGCAACAGTGCCGCGAACACGCTGCTGTAAACCACCACGATCTTCGGGTTGCTCAGCTGCGTCACCAGCCCCTGGCGAAACGATTGCAGCACCGTGCGGCGCGAAGCGCCCGTGTCACCGCCGCCCATTTCCAGCGGCTGGCGCGCGCCGCGCCAGATATTAAAGGCGATCCACATCAGGTACAGGCCGCCCACGACCTTGAGCGCCATGTAGACACCAGGCAAGGCGGCCAGCAGGGCCTGCAGCCCGGCCAGCGCCAACGCGGCAAACACCAGCGCCCCCAGGCCCATACCCACCGCGGCAGCCAGGCCGTCAGCGCGTGAACGCGAAACCGCGATGCGCGCAACCTGCACAAAACTGGGGCCCGGGCTGACCACGCCCGCCAGCAAGGCCAGGAAGATCAGGCCTATCGGGCCGAGGTAGGGCACTACGGAATCCATCATGTTCTTCTCCGAAAATTAATCTTTGTTATGCCGATCGATCAAACGCCAAACCCGTCGTCGGCTGCAATCACTGCACCATTGACGAAATGGCTCTCGCCACTGGCCAGCATCACCAGCAGTGCATCCAGGTCTTGCGGTTTGCCGATGCGCTTGCGCGGCAACATCTGCACCAGCCTCTTGCCCTGCTCGGTTTCCCAATGGTGGTGGTTGATCTCGGTGTCAATATAGCCGGGGCAGATGGCATTGACGTTGATGCCGAACTTGCCCCACTCCAGCGCCATGGCTTTGGTCATCTGCACCACGGCGGCCTTGCTCATGCAGTACACGCCGATCTGCGGCAGTACGCGCAAGCCGGCCATGGAGGCGATGTTGATGATGCGGCCGCCGGCATAGTTGCCGGGCCCGGCACCGCGCGAACGGGCCAGCATGCGCTTGCCGACTTCCTGCGCCACGAAGAAGGCGCCCTTCACATTGGTGTTGAAGATGAAGTCGTAGTCTTCCTCGCCGACGTCCTGGATGCGCTGTGTGGTGCTCACGCCGGAGTTGTTGACCAGAATGTCGATGGGCCCGACTTCCGTTTCAGCATGGGCCACGCCGGCCTTGATGCTGGCGTGGTCGGTCACGTCGAGCTCAACCACATGCGCATCGCCACCCGCAGCCTCAATCTGCGCGCGCAGGTCCTTGAGCTTGTCGAGCCTGCGGCTGGCCAGCACCACGGCCGCGCCGGCACGGCTCAGTGTTTTGGCGAACTGCGCACCCAGCCCGCCGGATGCACCGGTCACGAGAGCGACACGCCCCGACAGATCAATGCTGTAAGCCATTAGAGGCTCCTCTCTCAATTTAAACCGTACAAAAGAGAACGACCGTTCGCATCGCCGCATTCGCGACATAAAATCCAACGCGAGACCGACAATCCTTCCTGAAAATCATTATCAGCGAGTCCCCGATGAATACCCAAGAAATTCTGGCCCAGTTCGGCCCGCGCGAAGCAATGGAATATGACGTGGTCGTGGTGGGCGGAGGCCCGGGCGGCCTGGCCACCGCCATCCGGCTCAAACAACTCGCCGCTGAAAAGGGCACAGATGTTTCCGTGGTGGTGCTTGAAAAAGGTTCCGAGCCCGGCGCGCACATTCTCTCGGGCGCAGTGATGGATCCGAAGGCGCTGACCGAACTGCTGCCCGACTGGAAAGCCCGGGGCGCCCCGTTGAACCAGCCCGTTACCGCTGACGAAGTGCTTTTCCTGAGCGAAAAGAGCGCGATCAAGACACCGGCCTTTTTTGTGCCGGACTGCTTTCACAACGAAGGCAATTACGTCATCAGCCTGGGCAATGTGGTGCGCTGGCTGGCGCAGCAGGCAGAGGGCCTGGGCGTTGAAATCTTCCCCGGCTTCGCGGCAGCCGAAGTGCTCTACAACGACGACGGCTCCGTCAAGGGCGTGGCCACCGGCAATCTCGGCATCGGCAAGGACGGTCAGCCGACCGACAACTTCCAGCTCGGCATGGAGCTGCACGGCAAATACACCGTGTTTGCCGAAGGCGCGCGCGGCCACCTGGGCCGCCAGCTGATCAACCGCTTCAAACTCGACGAAGGCCGCGACCCGCAAGGCTACGCGCTGGGGGTGAAAGAACTCTGGGAAATCGACCCGGCCAAACACAAGCCGGGCCTTGTGATCCACACTGCCGGCTGGCCAATGGACAGCCAGACCTACGGTGGCGGTTTCATGTACCACCTGGAGGACAACAAGGTCACGCTGGGCATGGTCACCGGCCTGGACTACAGCAACCCCTACCTCAGCCCGTTTGAAGAGATGCAGCGCTGGAAGACTCACCCCAGCATCAAGCAATACCTTGAGGGCGGCAAGCGCATCAGCTATGGCGCGCGTGCCATCACCGCCGGCGGCGCATTGAGCCTGCCCAAAACCGTGTTCCCCGGTGGCGCGCTGATCGGCTGCGAAGCCGGTTACCTCAATGCCGCCCGCATCAAGGGCAGCCACGCGGCCATCAAGAGCGGCATGCTGGCCGCTGAGGCCGCCTATGGGGCTGTCACCGCCGGCCGCCAGCACGACGAGCTGGCCGCCTACCCTGAAGCCTATGCCAAGAGCTGGCTCGCGCAGGAGCTCAACCAGTCGCGCAATTTCAAGTCCTGGTTCAAGAAAGGCCTCTACGTCGGCGCCTTCATGACCGGCATCGAGCACTGGCTGTTGCCCAAGCTGGGCTTCAAGTCGCCGCCCTGGACCATCCACAACAGCATTCCGGACTACGCCAAGCTCAAGCCGGCGGCCGAGTGCACGCCCATCGTGTATCCCAAGCCCGACAACAAGATCACCTTCGACCGCCTTAGTTCGGTTTTCGTCTCCAACACCAACCACGAAGAGCACCAGCCCGCGCACCTGACGCTCAAGGACGCGAGCGTGCCGGTGAGCATCAACCTGGCCAAGTACGCCGGCCCCGAAAGCCGCTACTGCCCGGCCGGTGTCTACGAGTTCGTAAAGAACCCCGACAATACCGACCGCCTGCAGATCAACGCGCAGAACTGCGTGCACTGCAAAACCTGTGACATCAAAGACCCAACACAAAACATCGTGTGGGTCACGCCCGAAGGCGGTGGCGGACCCAACTACAGCGGCATGTAAGCAAAGCATCTCCATCAACGAAAGCCCGGCCTCCCCCGGGCTTTTTTCATGCGATTTGCTACGCCGGGTTAATTCCCGGGAATTCAGCGCACTGTGCGAGCAGTCGCAGCAGCCCCTGATCTTTGTGACTTTTTGTCGTTTGCCGTTGGGATGCCAACTGCTAACGAACAGTTCAGCTCCCCGCCAGCCGGCGATTTGCAACCGTCATTCACAAGTGCTTACCGAACGATTCGAAACGCTTTGAGGCCAGCGTGACAGCTTCCCACGCACATATGCGGCTTACGCTGACATCCTTTCTCCACGCGTCAAAGACACTCGTAACTAGCCCCTGAAAGGGAATGGTCTGGTGATGTCTGGATGCTGCCTGTCCATGCAATCCCTCACGCGAACATGTTTCAGCAGTGTTACGCCGGCGCCGTGACCCGTATCAAATCAACCCGCTGCCATGCAGCCTTTTGCAATGACCCTGAACAAACCCAGTGTGCGACCCAGTGTGCTATTAACCGGTGGAGCCGGATACATCGGAAGCCATACTTTTGTGGCGCTGGTGAATGCCGGCTACCAGCCTGTCATCCTCGACGACTTTTCCAACAGCCATCCTGCCGTGCTGCACCGGCTGCAGCAGCTGACGGATCAGCCCGCACCCTGCGAACGCGGCAACGTACTGGACACCGATTTTGTGGCAGGAGTCCTGCAACGCTACCACTGCGTTGCGGCCATCCACTTTGCCGGGTTCAAGGCCGTAGGGGAAAGCGTGCAGCGCCCTCTCATGTACTACCAGAACAATGTTGGCGGCCTCCTGAGTTTGTTGCGGGCGATGGAAACGACGGACTGCCGGGCCGTAGTCTTCTCTTCAAGCGCCACGGTCTATGGGGATCCCGCCACCGTGCCCATCAATGAGCAGTTTCCATGCATGCCGGAGAGCCCGTACGCCCACACCAAACTGATGTGTGAAAACATCCTGGCATCCCTGCGCATTTCAGACGCGGCGTGGCGGGTCGGGGTGCTGCGCTACTTCAACCCGGTGGGCGCGCACCCCAGTGGACTGATCGGCGAAGACCCTAATGGAATCCCCAACAACCTGATGCCGTACGTCACCCAGGTGGCCGTGGGCAAACGGGCCACGCTCAATGTGTTCGGCAATGACTACCCCACACCCGACGGCACCGGGGTGCGCGACTACCTGCACGTCACCGACCTCGCGGCAGGCCATGTGGCCGCAGTCGATGCTTTGCTGGCAAGCGGCAGGAGCTTTACGGTCAATCTGGGCACCGGCGAGGGCACCAGTGTTCTCGGTGTGGTCCAGGCGTTTGAGCGGGCAAGCGGACGGCCAATTCCTTATGAATTCGCACCTCGGCGAGCCGGGGATGTCGCACAGTACTTTGCAGATGTTTCCCTGGCCGGCAGCCTGCTGGGCTGGCGCGCCACATGCACGATCGACGACATGTGCCGCGACTCCTGGCACTGGCAGCAGCGCAATCCCGAAGGCTACAGGAACACCTCTGAAACCGGTATGGACGTATCTGCATCTGAGCCCATGCGCAATAGCCCGAACGGACTCATCCAGCCGGCGGTCAGCATGTGAGCAATTCAAGCCTTGCCCCAAGAATGCGCCACGCTTTTTTGAACTCAATAAATAGCATAAAGCGCGCCATGAGCCATTCGGACTATTGTCAATTGCTGCACTGCACAACAAACTCTTTTCCTGCTTTGACAGAAGGAAAACCCTATGTTTCGAACCCTGTTTACCGCCATTTTGGCCACCTGGATTGCTTCAGCAACGGCGTCTACCAACCCGCCTGCAGCGCCCGCAGCGGTGACGCCAACGGGAGCTACCGCCAAAGCGACACGTATGAAACTCCAGCCCGGCACTGAGCCCGTCAAGGTCAACACAGTCCACAGTGTGAACACGGTGCGCAATGGCCAATCCGGCCTGGGTGTCACGGCGGCGGCGGGCGAGGCAGATACGGACGAATCCGGATGGCACCCTTACGGCACGCTGCTGGCCACATTGGCGTTGATGGGCGTGATTGCCGTTCGCCGCCATAAAGCAGAGAGGTCTTGAGCATGAGTGGCCTCGGCCGTCCGGGTGTTGCAGCGGTCAAATGGAGCGCCGTTTCCACAGCGGCACGCTTTGGGCTGCAGCTGGTGGCCCAGGTGATTCTGGCCCGCACCTTGGGGCCGGAGATTTTTGGTGTTTTTGCCATCGGCATGGTGGTACTGACATTCGCCACATTCGTCTCCGGTTTTGGCTTCAGCTGGAGCCTGTTGCAACGCACCACACTGAGTGACGAAGACGTCCGGTTTGCCTGGACATGGCAACTGATCGTGGGTATTGCCACCATGCTTGCCCTCTATTTTCTGGCGCCGCTGCTGTCGGCTTATTTCCGGGAGCCGCGCGCGCAATTCGTCATTGAATGGTTATCGGTGGCGTGCCTGTTGGGTGCTGCGGCAGCACCGGCTACCTACCTGCTGCAGCGTGACTTGAATTTCCGGGCAGTGGGATTGATCCAGGTCGGCAGCTATGCCGCTGGGTATGTGGCTGTTGGGGTGCCGATGGCACTGCTTGGCCAGGGTGAGGCTTCGCTGGTAGCGGCCTGGCTGGTTCAGGCGGCTGTTGTGTTTGTTGCCAGTTATGCCCTCAAGCCGCATGCGCTTCGCCCGCTGTTCTGGTATGCCGATGCAAAGTCCGCTGTCGGTACGGGACACACGGTCTTTTTGACCAATATCGTCAACTGGGTACTCAACAACCTTGACCGGGTATTGATAGGCCGGTTGCTCAACGCGCAATCGCTGGGTCTCTATAACGTGGCTTACAACCTGGCCACGATGCCCAACACCTTGCTGCTGGGCGCACTTCAGCCCGCGTTCCTGGCGGCGGGCGCACGCCTGCAAAACGACCGGCCACGACTGGGCCGCGCTTATCTGCAGATGCTGGCCACCATTGTGGTGTTGGGACTCCCCGCCTTTGCGACGCTTGCCTTTCTGTCGCCCGACATCGTGCGTGTGCTTTATGGGCCCGCATGGAGTGGGGCAGCCTGGGTGCTGGGAATTTTGTTCCTCTGCATGCCGGCGTACGTCATTTGGGGACTGTCGACACCCGTGCTGTGGAACACCGGACGCAAGTACTACGAATTTGCGCTGCAGCTCCCGCTGATCGTTTTGGGCATCCTCGGTTTTTACCTGTTTGCAGGCCAGGGAATCCACATGGCTGCAGTCGTGGCAGGTCTGTTGCTGGTACTGCGCGCAGCCGTTACGGCTACGGCTGCATTCCGTGCACTGGAGCTTGGCTGGATGTCCCTGCTGCCGGATGCCCTGCGCGGGTTTCTTCTTTGTGCCGCTTGCGTTTTAGGTGTGATGGCAGGTCAGCACGCGGTTGCACGGTTTGATATTCCCCTGCTCTCGCTGCTTGCCGGAAGCCTGTCCGCAGCAGTCCTGCCGGCATTGCTGCTTGCCCTGAGGCCGCAAATGCTGGGACGGGAAACATCCGAAATGGTCATCCGGTTTGTCCCCGGACTGGCGAAGTTTTTGCGCCGCGGTGTTTCGGCACCACGTACCGATCTTTCCAATTCCCTTGAGCAGCCACTCTAAGGAGCTATCCTGGAACAAACCGTCGTTATTTCTGTTCTGGTTGCCGGCGCCATTTTGGCGGCACTTTTGGCGACGCTGGGCATGGCGGGTGCCGTTCATGTCACGTCACGCCGTGCGCACGGATACATGCATGTCATTTTTTACGCCATCCTGGCAATGGTGGCCCTGAACAATTTCCTCTCGGGGCGCGACCTCTCCAGCAGTGCGTTTAAATTGGACGAAGTTGCAGTGGTGGTGCGCCACCCACTGGTGGCTTTGGCACAGCCGCTGGTTTCCCTCTTGCTGCTCACGCTAGCGGGGGAGCGCATCATCACGCACTGGCTTCAACGCGACAAGACGGTGCAGGCGCCCCCGGTGATGCTGATCACCTTTATTCTTTTCTGGGCAGGCACGGTGGCCGCACCGGCCCTTTTTGGCCTGCATCCGCATGTGTCACACGACTACGTGTACCCGCTGCTCATCGGCATCGCGGCAGTGCTTGCCACCAGCATCGAAAGAGATCTTGCGTTCAAGGCAGCTCGCAACGCCTTGCTGCTCTTTATGGCAGCGGGCTTGCTGCTGATCCCCTTCAAGCCAACGCTGGTGCTGGATCTCTCCTATACGCAGGGTCTGCTGCCGGGTGTACCGCGGATGGCAGGGCTGGCCGCACATGCTGTGTCACTCGGCATGCTGGCTCAGTTGGGCTTGCTGTGTCTCCTCGCGCGCCCTCTGCAGAGCGTCTGGCTTAATCGCCTGGCGTGGGGAATGGGGCTTCTTGTCCTTTTTCTCGCTCAATCCAAAACAGCCTGGATTTCTTTCACCCTGTGCTCCGCCTGCATTCTTGCTGTACGCCAGGGGCCCGCGTTTCTGCGCCGCGCCAGCGACCCGGTGCGGCCGGAATTCGGCATCGTCTCCTTGGTGGGGTTCATGGTTGCGGTGACTGGTGTCACGCTGGTACTGATGTTTGGCGATGTCGATGCGCGTCTGTCCAGCTTCTTTGACAGCGCCCAGGGCGCGCAACTCGCGTCCATGACCGGCCGTGATCAGATCTGGGCAATTGCCTATGACGAATGGCAACGCAACCCTGTGTTCGGCTACGGACCCACCCTGTGGGATGTCAGTTTCCGTGAAAGCATCGGCATGCCCAATGCGACCCACGCGCACAACCAGTTTATGGACACGCTGTCGCGCTCCGGCACGGTGGGTGCCGCTGCACTGGTGTTGTACGCATTGGTGCTGCTGGTCCTGTCCATCCGCTATGCACGTGCCAGCGGCGGCCTTTCACTGGCGTTGTTCGTGGCGCTGGCACTGCGCGCCATCAGTGAAGTGCCGCTGCTGCTCTTTGGTTACGGCCCCGAGCTCACTACCCACGTGCTTTTGCTGATGACACTGGCCGCTGCAACGCGCGAAGCCTATGCCCGCAGAGCGCAGCCGGCAAGCTTGCCGGAAGGCGCCGTGCCCCGCTTCGCCGGGAACTTCCATCCGTCCCCGGCCACCTCTCGGGCCCAACCATGAAATTTTCGATTGTCATTCCGCTTTACAACAAGGCACCGTACATCAACGACACCATCGCGTCGGTGCTGGCGCAATCCTTTTCGGACTTCGAGGTCATTGTGGTGGACGACGGTTCTACCGACGGCGGTGCGGAACTGGTAACGTTCATACCTGACCCGCGATTGCGCCTGGTGCGCCAGGCCAATGCCGGCGTTTCCGCCGCCCGGAACCTGGGAATCTCGCTGGCAAAAGGCGAATGGGTTTCCTTTCTCGACGCCGATGACTGGCACCATCCCCAGTACCTGGCAACCCTTCTGTGGACGCAGGCGCGTTACCCGCAGGTCGACACGGTGGCCACCGACTTCCTGCCGGTTCCCGATACCCACACCATGTGGCCGCCGAACTGGCCAATGCTGGCAGATCAGCCGGAAGTGGAACTCATCACCGATCTGCCACGGCGCTGGATGAGCGCGCCGTCGCTGTGCACCAGCGCGGTGTCCGTGCGAAGCGCGCGCTTGCGGCAAATGCAGCCATGCTTTCCTTCGGGAGAGTCGCACGGCGAAGACCTGGATCTATGGTTTCGCCTGGCAGAGAAAACCCCCGTTGCGCTGGTCCGGTCGCCCTTGATGGCGTATCGGCTGGCCGTGGAAGGCGGCCTGACGACATATCACCCCGACCTGGCCATGCCACCTTTTCTGGAACGCATGCGGGCACGTGCACTTTCAGGGACCATGACCACCATACAACGCCGGTCTGCACTGTGGCTTGTGGCGCAACACGAGTTGACGCTGGCACGGCAGGCACTGGCATCCGGAAGCCGCCGTGAGGGCTTCGACTGGCTGGTGCGTGCGCACCGCGCGGCTACCGGAAGACGGTGGTGGCTGACGGCGGCCATGCTTTTCATGCCGGGCCAGGTGGTGAAAAACTGGCAGCTTTGGCGCACGCGCCGGACCGTTCACACCGGCAGCCCGGCCGAAGCAGGATAAAAAATGAACCCCAAATCACTCCGCAAAATTACCCCCCTCTGGCATTCCTGCCGGGTCTCCGTGGTCATCAAGGCACTGAATGAGGAAAAACGCATCCGGGCGACCATCGAGAGTGCGCTGCGCGCTGTTTCCGCCGTGGGCGGAGAGGTCATTCTTGCCGACTCCTGCTCGACCGACAACACAGTGGAGCTGGCATGCACTTACCCCATCCGTATCGTCCAGCTGGCCAATCCCAACGAGCGCTGCTGCGGCGTAGGTCCGCAACTGGGCTACCAGCATTCGCATGGCGACTTCATCTATATCCTCGATGGCGACATGCAGATGCAGGAAGGCTTTCTTGAGAAGGCACTCGATTTTCTGGATACCCACGAGGATGTCGCAGGCGTTGGTGGCCGCGTGGTGGAGCAAAACACCGAGAGCCTGGAATACCTGGCGCGTGGAGAACGCGCCTCGCCGCACTTGCTGCCCGGCAAGGTCGACCGGCTCGACGGCGGTGGGCTTTACCGTCGCACCGCCATTGAGGCCGCAGGCTATCTTTCCGACCGTAACCTGCACAGCTATGAAGAATTTGACCTGGCCATCAGGCTGCGCGCTCTCGGCTGGCATCTGTGGCGCCTGCCGGTGGATGCCGTCAACCACTTTGGCCACGATGCACCGCCCTATCGCTTGTTGATGCGGCGCTGGAGCACCCGCTATATCTGCGGGCTGGGCGAACTGGTCCGCGCTGCCGCCGGCCAGCCCCGCCTGCATCTGGCGCTGCAGGGCCTGCGGGAACTGCGCCTGTACCTGGCCGTCCTGGGCTGGTGGGCGGTCATGGCCAGCCTGGTATTCTGGCCGGTGTCGGCGCCCCTGCGCATGGCATTCTTTTGCATCATCGTCACGGCGCCGGTGTTGCTGATGAC
Source organism: Polaromonas sp. P1_F8 (assembly GCF_056405635.1). Lineage (NCBI taxonomy): Bacteria > Pseudomonadati > Pseudomonadota > Betaproteobacteria > Burkholderiales > Comamonadaceae > Polaromonas > Polaromonas sp. P1_F8. Next base: position 1,170,015 of record NZ_JBFUBS010000001.1, read on the forward strand.
TTGGCGAAAGCGGTCTGTCACCAAGGCGCTCTATTCGGTGGTCTCATGGTGCTTCAACGCCGCGGGCCTCGTACGCGGCCTGCTTCGCCGGCAGCGCCCGGCTGGCGAGGCCATCGCGAGCCGGGTACTCAAGGACTTCGCCATGGCGCCCCGCCAGGCAATTCAGGGGAGCGCCCATTGACCGGCCCCGATGGAAGCCCGCAGAAGCAGCAGGCGACGCAGCAATTCACGGGCGTACAGATTCTGAGATTTGCCGCGGCCATGCTTGTCGTGGTCATGCACATTACCCAGGCCATCTCCATCCACATCGGCGGAACCGGCCCAACCCGCTATTGGGCAGACGGCTCCGCAGGCGTGGACATCTTTTTTGTCATCAGCGGTTTTGTCATGGCCATGTCAACGTCGGCACTGCCTTCCGACGCAACGTCGCGGGTCAATGCCGCCTGGGTGTTCATGCGAAGGCGCTTGCTGAGGATCGCACCACTTTACTGGTTCTATACCTTGCTGAAGGTTGCCCTGTTGCTGGCCGTGCCGACCCTCGCATCCCGCGCGTCCGTTGAGCCCGGTCATCTGACCGCCTCCCTTTTGTTCATCCCTGCCGTGAGCCCGTGGGGCCTCGTATTGCCCGCGCTGCCCGTCGGCTGGACATTGAATTTTGAAATGCTTTTTTATGCGGTTTTTGCGGCAGCCATTGCGCTGGGCGCACCACGCATCCGGTTTTGTTTGCTGGTTTTTCTGCTTATTTTCACGGCTGGGCGGCATGCACCGGACTCGGTGGTGCTGGGTTTCTACGCCCAGAGCATTGTTTTTGAGTTCATTCTTGGGGTCTGCATTGCCTATGCCTTTTTGCATTTTCGGCATGCATCGCCAGGAGTCGGCCTGATCGTCATGGCCGCTGGTGTAGTGTTCATGTTTATCCCTGACTGGGGGCACTCGGCCGACCGTTTCGCAACATGGGGCTGCGGTGCTGCGCTGGTCGTCCTCGGGTCAATCTGGCTCGAACCATGGACCTTGCGCGCGCCACTGGCTTCCCGCCTGTCCTTCCTGGGTGACGCTTCCTATTCCATCTATCTCTCGCACACCTTCGTGGTACCGGCCGGTGTGCTGGCACTGAAAAAACTGGGCGTGCAGGACAGCCTGACCATCGTGCTTGCCGTGGGCACGGCCGTGGTGGTTGCAGGCTGCATCTCGTACGTGTGGCTGGAGCGTCCCATGACCACCTTCTTCAAGCGCGCACTCTTTAGGAAGCCCGGTCTTTCTTATCAAGGTACAGGAAAGTAATTATGAGAAGTGAATCGCTGCCGCATTCAGCCGCACGAGAACGCGAGGGGCGCTATATCTACCTTGCGTGTCCCTGGACGCCCAAAGGCGGCGGCATGTTCAAGGTCGCGGACTACCTGATTCAGGCCCAGGCGTTTTCCGCCCCTGCGGATGCGGCGGAACTCCGTCCGCTTGACACCCGCGGCGGCGCCAACGCGCTGTATTCACTTTGGGTGCTGGCAACTGCCATGGCCAGAATAATGTGCGGAAAACTCAACGGCCGGCTGGCGGGTGTCCATGTGAACATGGCCGAGCGGTTGAGCCTCTTTCGCAAGAGCGTGATCATCATTGTCTGCCGCGCCCTCGGTATTCCGGTGGTGCTTCATTTGCACGCTGCGCAGCTGCATCATTTCTACCGGTCGTTACCCCGTCCGCTGCAGATGCTGACGCGCTGGGTATTTTCACTGCCGGCCAGTTGTGTGGTGCTGGGATCATCCGCACGACGTTTTGTGGTCGAAGAACTCGGCGTGCCGGCCAATCGCGTGGAGATCGTTATCAACGGTGTTCCCGAACCTACCCATGCACGGCGCATAGCCTCAGAACAAATCGTGCAGCGCGTGCTCTTTTTGGGAAACCTGTCGGAGCGCAAGGGGGTATCGGATCTTTTGCAGGCGCTGACACTCCCGGGATTTGATGCCTCACGAACCGAAGTGATTCTGGCCGGCGGCGGCGATATCGAAGCCTACCGGATAAAGGCAAAGCAACTGGGCATCGAAGCACTGCTTGATTTTGCCGGCTGGTCCGACCAGCAGCAGGTCGCACGCCTGATGGCTCGCGCCGATGTCCTGGTATTGCCTTCTTACGACGAGGGTTTGCCGCTGGTCATCCTGGAGGCCATGGCCAACGGCGTTGCGGTGGTCTGCAGCCCGGTAGGCGAAATACCTTCCGTGTTGACCGATGGCGTCAATGCCTGCTTCGTGCAGGCCGGTGACGCGGCCGGTATTGCCAGGAGCCTGCAGCGGGTGCTGAACGAGCCTGCGCTGAGGACGTCACTGGAGCGCAACGGCCGGGCACTTTATGAACAGAATTTTTCCCTTGCCCGTTTCTTTGCCAGCGTTGCACGTATCCACCAGCGCAATTTCGGCGTAGCAGCCCAACCGCTGCGCACCACCGCCAAATTTGTCCCGGACACCCACCTATGATCACGCAGGCCAATGACATTCAGGCCGGCAGCCGCCTTCAGGCGGACGTCTGCGTAGTGGGTGGCGGCCCCGCGGGCATTGCATTGGCGCTCACCTTGTCGGAGCAAGGGCATTCCGTGCTTCTGCTGGAGTCGGGGCAGGTGCAGGCGCACGCTCCCACCCAGTCGCTCTGCGAAGGAGAGGTCGCGGATGAGCGGCTGCACAGTCCGCCCGGCAAATATCGCCAGCGGCGTCTTGGGGGATCCACCGCGATCTGGGGCGGACGCTGCATGCCCTTCGACCCGATTGACTTCGAGACCCGTAGCTACATCCCGCACAGCGGTTGGCCACTGTCTTACGAAGATCTGCTCCCCTACTACCCGCGTGCCAATGCCCTCGCGGAAGCCGGGCGGTTCATTTATGACGCGGGTAACGCCCTGGAGCCGGAGATCGGTCCGATGATTGCAGGGTTCGACAGTTCGCGCGTGCTGACCAATGGGCTGGAGCGGTTTTCCTGTCCCACGCATTTCGGCAATCGCTATGCACGGCGGCTTGAGCTGGCGCCCAATATCCAGGTACTGCTGGGAGCCAACTGCACTGCAGTGCGGCTGCACGCCGACGGAAGGGCCGTCCGGGAACTCGAGGTACGCACCCTGGCAGGAACACACTTTTGGGTGACTCCGAATACCACGGTACTGGCCATGGGCGGACTCGAAACGGCGCGTTTGTTACTGGCGTCGCGGGATGTCGTTCCGCAAGGTGTCGGCAACCAGCATGATGTGGTGGGGCGCTACTACATGTGCCACATCGCCGGGAATGTCGGCACCCTGACCGTTCATGGGCCCGTCAGCAATGTGCGGCACGGCTATGAAATTTCCCCGGAAGGCATCTATTGCAGGCGCAGGCTGTCTGTGGCCGCCCACGAGCAAAGGCGCCTGGGCCTTGCCAATGCAGTCGCCCGCCTGCACTTCCCGCGCATCACCGATCCGGTGCATCGCAACGGGGTGTTGTCGGGGCTGTTCCTGGCCCGCAAACTGATCAGCTACGAATATGGAAAGCGGCTCAACGATGGCCATGCCCCCACGGCAGGGACTTACGCCCGCCACCTCCTCAATGTGGTGGCCGACCCACTGGACACCACGGCTTTCCTGGCCCATTGGCTGGCCAGGCGCTCCTTCGCTGAACGCAAATTCCCGTCGGTGATTCTGCGCAACCGCACCAACCGCTTCAGCCTTGAAGTTCATGGTGAGCAAATACCCCAGGCCCACAGCCGGGTCACACTTGCCGGCACTGTCGATGCGCTGGGCATGCCTCGCCTGAAGGTGGATTGGCGCTACAGCCAGGCGGACATCGACTCCGTCCGCAAAACCCTGGACGTGATGGCTGAAGAATTCGCGCGCAGTGGAAAGGCCCACTTCGACTACAACCGCCAGACCCTTGAGGACGACCTCGTGCGCTTCGGCGCCTACGGAGGGCATCACATCGGCACCGCGCGCATGGGCGATGACGTGCGCACCAGCGTGGTCAATGCCGACTGCCAGGTTCACTCAGTGCACAACCTGTTTGTAGCCGGAAGCGCCGTTTTCCCTACGTCAAGCCAGGCCAATCCGACTTTGACCCTGATTGCCATGTCGCTCCGACTGGGCGACACGCTGTCGCATCGCTTGCGTGCAGAGCGAGCACCGGTCCAGTTGAAGGAGGCCGCATGAAGGTGCTGGTATTGGGAGGTTCAGGCCACATCGGCAGGCGCCTGCTGGAAATGCTGCACAGCACTTCGTGGGCAACCCCCACCGGCGCATCCAGGCGAAAAAAAACTTCGGAAGGCGCAAAAAAGTTGCAGGCCGAATGGCTGGAACTGGACACCCGAGACGCCGGGCAGCTTGCGGCGGCATTAAAAAACTTCGATGCAGTCGTTAACTGCGTGGCAGGCGATGCAGCGTCGATTTCCGAAGGCATGCGCACGCTGGTCGACGCTGCGCTCAAGGCAGGCTGCCCACGCATTGTTCATTTGAGCACCATGTCGGTTTATGGCCCTGCAGAAGGCCTTATCCGTGAGGGTGCGCCACGTGATCCCAGCCTGGGTTGGTACGGCCGTGCCAAGTGCGAAGCGGAAACCAGTCTGGAGGAATTTGCTCGCCGCGGCGGTACAGCCGTGATGCTGCGGCCAGGCTGTGTTTTTGGCCCTGGCAGTGAACTCTGGGTCGGACGCATCGGCCGATGGCTTCAGTCCGGGCGTCTTGGCGACCTTGGCATCGCAGGCGATGGTTGGTCCAATCTTGTCCACGTGGACGACGTTTGCCAGGCTCTGCTGGTTGCACTGCAGCTGCCGGTGGCTCCAGGCGAGTTGCCGGCTTTCAATCTGGCTGCGCCGGACAGTCCTCGCTGGAACGACTACTTTGTTGACCTGGCTCTCGATATCAAGACAACGCCGGTGAAACGCATCGGCCGGCGCCAGCTGAGCGTGGACTCCTGGGTAGGTGGCCCGCCACTCAAGGCAGCTCAGCGGGCCTTGAAATTTCTTGGCATCACCGGCCGGCGGCTTCCCGATGCGTTGCCACCGGGATTGCTCCGTTTGTGGTCCCAGCACATTCAACTCGACTCGCAGGCAGCAACGGAACAATTGGGATTGGCGTGGACACCTTATCGCACCGGTGTGCATGACTCGGCCCGGTGGTTCCGTACCGGGGCATCAACCAGCGGCCAAACCATGGAAAAAATAGTATGCCTTCCCTGAAAGCCGATATTCACCGGAAATTTGGACGATCCGACGGGCACCTGGCATTGAAAGGCGCCCTTCTGGATCCGGCATTTCGTGTGGTGGTCACCTTGCGTCTTTGCCAGGCAGCCCAGCAACTGTCGCCTGCATGGCGCTGGTTCGCGATGGTTCCTGCACAGCTGCTGTACCGACTGACAAGCCAGCTGGCGGGGATCGAAATACCCTGGCGAACCGCCATTGCGCCCGGTCTTGCCCTCACCCATGGCCGCGGCATCGTCGTCAACGTGAATGCACGTATCGGCAGCAACGTCACGCTGTTTCATGGCGTAACGATCGGGCAGCGGGATTACATTGACAGCCAGGGCCAGCGGAACACCGTTTACCCGGTCATTGAAGACGATGTGTGGATCGGCCCGCATGCGATTGTGGTGGGCGGTGTGACCGTGGGGAAAGGCAGCAGGATTGCCGGCGGAGCGTATGTCTTTGAGAACGTTCCCCCCTACAGCGTAGTGATGGGCAATCCCGGGCAGATTGTTAAAACCAACTGCACACCGGATGTGGATAACCGCTACGTACCGACATCCGTGGACGAAGAAAACCGGCACTTGCGGCCGCAACGTCAATCGCTCGCAGTGAATGCCGGATCAGCGTCGGTTCAGCGAGGCCAGGCGCAAGGCCCGCGTTAAGAATAGCGGATTGCCTATCACGTAGCGCTGAAACAACCGGCGCGGCTCCAGCGCCAGGCGAAACAACCACTCCAGACCGGCTCGCTGCATCCAAATCGGTGCGCGCGGTGTTTTTCCGCCCAGAAAGTCAATGATGGCTCCGCCACAAACGATCAGGCAGGGGAAATCCAGCAAGGCGCGCAGCCTGGCCGCCACTTCCTCCTGCCGGGGCATTCCCATGCCGAGCACGATCAGCGCCGGTTGATGTTGAACTGCCAGCAGGGCGTATGCCTCTACATCCAGGAAGCCATCGGCTGCAATGAGCTGGCTGTGGGGAGCCAGTTCTTGCTGCACACGCAGCCGGCCCCTGGCCAGATAGGGGTCACGCGTACCGAACAACGCAATGCGGCGGCCGTCAAACGCCCGGATCAATTGCGGAATGAAGTCCGTTCCATTGAGATTAAGGCCGGGCTGCATCCGCAGCAATTTAAACAGCGTTGCCATGCCGGAGCCATCCCTGAGCACCAGGTCGGCCGAACGCATTGCCTCAAAAAAAGGAACCGATGCCACCATGGAATTCATCGCATGAGCATTGGCGAAAGCCAGTACCTGCGGCCTTGCAGGATGGCTAAGGGATGCCAGCAGCGCCTGGCTGTCGACAGGGCTTTGCACCCGTTCAATCTTTTCCACCAACAGCGACCAGCGCTGGCGCCAGTCAGCAGGGCTATCAAAGGAAGAAGAACTCAGCATGGCGTCACCCATCCGGTCTGCGGCATGACAAAATCGTAGTCATGTCGAACACCGCAACCCCCGGCAATCCCCTGCGCACCCTTCGCATCCTGGCGGGAATCACCGTCGTCCTGACGGCCACAGCGCTTTACATACTTGGCGCGCAGCCTGTCGCCGTTGGGCTGTTCCCTTCGCCCTGGGACAAATTGGCGCACCTGCTTGTCTTTGGCATGGTGGGCGCGGCTGCCGGTATTGCAAGCGGCACGCGCGGCTGGCGTGTGGCGCTTTGCTGCGTAGCGAGCGCCGTCATGGTGGGTGCCATGGATGAGTTGCATCAGGCTTTCCTGCCGGGCCGGGCAGCCAGCTGGTCTGACCTGGCAGCGGACGCCGCAGGCGGATTTCTGGGAGCCGCCACGCTTGAGGCCGCCTACCGGCTGGGGGCTGGCCGCTTCTTCAAGCATCGTTAAGCACGGAGCCCACCAGAGCCACGCCGAACTCCCGCAGACTGTGGGTGAAACGGGTCATTTGCGGCATGGAACTCATGTTCTGCCTCGCCACAACCAGAGCAGCCCCTGCGCGGACGGCCACCGTGTGCGCATCGGCACATTCGCTGGCAGGCGGTGTGTCGATGATGATGACGTCAAAGTCTTCGCCCAATGATTGCAACAGTTTGGAAAACTCCTGCCGTCCAAGCAGCTCCTGTGGATTAGGCGGAATGACCCCCGCAGGCAGCACCGACAGATCCTGCAAGGCCGGTATGCTGATGACCGCTTCCGGCCCGGCGCGGCCAGCGAGCATGTCAGACAGGCCCGCAGTCGCCCCAAGGTTAAAAAGCTGGTGCTGCCGTGGCGTCCGCATATCCGCGTCGACCAGCAAAGTACGCTCCCCGAGCTGTGAAAACACAATGGCCAGGTTAGCTGCGATATAGCTGCGCCCTTCTTTCGCTCCGGCGCTGACAATCGCCAACCCCCGGCGCTCGGCCCCGGTGTCAAACCAGCGCAACATCAACTGGCTTCGCAGCGCGCGCAACTGTTCTACCGGCTGGCTGCCCGGCTGGTACGCCGCCACCAGCTCCCGGCTGAGCTTGGTTTCATTCGCAAGGTAGGGGTAGTCAAACTGGACCGAGAGGGCAAAACGCACATCGTCGTCACTCAGCAGGCCCAGGGCTTTGCCGGAATCGCCAAAGCGTAAGCCACGGTCCCGTTGAAAATGGAGAATACGTTCGGCATCCGGCGGCGACAGCCGACCTGCGTCCACCAGGATTGTCCCCATGGAGCGGCCGGCACCCGTGGCCGGTTTGCTGGGAACTGTCAGGGGAACTGATCGTATCGTCGGAGCGTTGTTTCTATTCATGCTGTCCCTCCATTGCCTAGCATCAGGCGGCGCGACCCGGGAAGCCTGCCGCTTCCTCCATCCGAAGAAATGCTTGCCAACACAGGCAGGCCCAATATCTGCACAAGGTCTTCGGCAGAGCGCACGCGGCGGTTGGCCAGTTCCAGCAGCAATCCGCATGCAATGCCGAGCAACGTCCCGCCAAAAGCAGCGACCAGCAGATTCACCAGCAGTTTCGGGCTCGAAGGGTTGACAGGAGGCGTTGCCATGTTCAGCCGCACAACATTGGTCTGGTTGCTCAGGCTCTGGAGGCGTGTCTGCGATGCACTCTGGCTGACAGCCTCAAAAGCGCGCTGGGCCGACTCGACATCGCGGCGATATACATTGAGCTCGTCCCGCTGCTTGTTCAGTTCGAGGACACGCGCTTTCTGTGCACCCACCGCGGCCTGCAGTTCACGCTCCCGGTCTTTGCCCACGCGGTAGGTTGTTTCGATGGATGCTGTGATGCGTGCAGTTTCGGTTGCCAGCCGGCTTTTCACAGCGGCCAGTTCGGATTCAGCGCGTTGCCGCTCAGGGTGATTAGCCCCGAGGCGCACACTGATTTCCTGTACCTTGGCCTCCAGCCGCGAAAGATCGGCCTTCAGGCCATTGATCAGGGGGCTCTGCATGACTTCAGCGACGGTATCTCCGCGGGAGCTGCGTTTGCTCTGGCTGTCGGTAGTCTCGCCCTGCACAGTCGTGAGCTGGGAAGAAATTTCCCCCAGCTTCGCAGTCTCGTAGTCCACACGCTCGTCACTGCTGACAATACCGGCCTTCTGCTGGTACTCCGACAGGCGCGCCTGAGCCTCCTCAAGTTTCGCGCGAGATGCCTTGGTCTGGTCATCAAACCATTCGGCGTAGATCTTGGCAGGTTCCGTCTTTAGCGACAGGTTGGTATCGAGATAGGCCTGGGCAAAAGTATTGGCCGTAGTGGCGGCGACATCCGGATCGCTGCCCTTGTAGGTGATGTTGATCACGTTGCTTTCGCGCGCGGGCCGCACATCCAGGCCCTTCTGCAGGGACTCGGCCAGCCAGCTCTCAAGCGACCCGCGTCCGTCGGTGGCCTCAAGCCAACGGGCTTTGGTGCGTGGGTCTTCATCCAGCTTGAGCATTTTCACCACGCGCTGGGCCACACGGTCACCACCGATGATGTCCACCTGGGTCGCCATATAGCTGGGTGCAACCAGGCCGGGCAAGGCCGCGCCGCCGGCAACCGGATCAGGGGAGCGCACGTCAACCAGTACGGCGGCCTGGGCGGTGTACTTGCGCGGAAGCGCGAGGCTGACGGCCAGCGCTGCCAATATGGCCACCAGCATGACGAGCACAACAACCCGATAACGGGCCCGCAGGATCAGCAGGAATTGATGGAGTGTCATGATTTAAAAGAGGCTTTCACGAACATAAATCACATCCTCGGCGCGAACGGGGTCGGTGAGCCGGGGGGTTGTTTCCACGACCTTCCCCGCCGCGTCGCGGCGATGCAGGCGCAGCCGGTTTTCGCTGCCGCGCACCGTGGGTCCGCCGCCCTGGGCAAGCGCTTGCATCACGGTCATGCCCCGCTCAATGCGATACGGTCCGGGGCGCTGTGCCTCGCCGTAGATATAAAACATCGGCGCCTTGTTGACATACAGCGTGTCTCCGCCCGCTAGCACAATGTCTTCATCTGATTTCTCGTTCAGAAAGAGTGCCGGGATATCAATCACTTTCCGAAACGGCTTACCCTCACGGTGGCCGGTCAGGATCAGTACATCGTCACCCGTAGGGGTCACACCGCCGGCAGCAGCCAGCATGTCGCTGACACGGGTGTTGAATGTTTCCAGGGGGAAACGGCCCGGGCGGCTTACCTGCCCCAGCACGGCGACCTGATTGCCCCGTACCTGCCGCAAGACGATGTTGACCTGCGGTACCTTGACGAAACCGCCGGTGCGCAAGGCATCTGCAATCTTCTTCTCGGCCTCTCCAATCGTCAGGCCGCCCAGTTGAACGCTGCCAATCAGGGGATAGCTGATCACGCCGCTTTCAGATACCCGTGCGTCGACCGAGAGGTCCGGACTCTGATACACCTGCACGCCAATGGCATCGCCGGCGCCGAGGCGATAGTCCTGGTTGGTCGGCACAGCCGCCGCTCCGGCTGCAGCCGGGGCCACAGGCGCAACCGGAGCCGTCACTGCAGCAGACTGACTTGGTGCGGCCGGCTGGGCGAACGCGGGAACCGTCATCGCCAGAAGCAAGGCCAATAAGACCGGAGGAAAGTTACGAATCATGAATTTCATCTTGTTGTCGCCTTTTCGGAAAGCAAAATGTCTGTAAAGGGCGCCGCAGGCTGGGGCCACGCCGGCGCCTGAAAGCGGGGTTGGTTGAAGGATTCCATCAAAAGCTCGCTTGCGCTGAAAGACCAAAGGCATTGCTGGTGTAGTCAAAACCCGGCTCAGTGGATTTGCGCCTGTCACGCTGCACTGAAGCTATCAACTTGAGGGCACGCAGCGCCTGCCACTCAAGTGCCAGGGAAACCAGATTGCTGGTGTCGTGGCGGTCCGTTGCGGCAAAACCCGGCAAAGGCCCCCGGAAGTCGCGTGCGCCGTGGTCGTAGCGCAGGCGAACTGCCGTCTTCTCGCTGGGTTTCCAGGTCGGCGCGATAAAGAAGCGATAGCCTTCGTAATAGCTGGCTGTAGAAGTCTGATAGCTGCCCAGTTCCCGCACCAGGCCTCCGGCAAGACTTGTCTTTGCCGTGATGTTCCAGGTCGCATCAAGCTGGCCGGTAAAACCCGAAAAATCCCGCGCAGCCAATCCATCGTGCTCGCGGTCGAGGTGGGACAAGCGTGCCCGCAGGGTGGTTTTTCCGGTCGGCGCCCAGTCCAGCCGGAACTCGTGTTCGGTATCCGTAAAGCTCCCCGCAAACGTTGGCGACGGTACCCGGCCCGGATAGTCGCCGTTGCCCCGCTTGTAGCGATAAGCCATGGAAGTGTTCGAGGGGAAGACATAGCGTACGCCGCCCTCGGCTCCCCGAATTCGTGAGTCGCCTTCAAAGGTGAAGGGCTGGCTGCTGGTGCTGGTGCGTTCGAAAAGTCCGCCAACCAGCCGCCACGCACCATCGAGCTCGTATTCCGCATCAAACACGGTCGAGCGGTTGGTCCGGCGATTGAGTTGACCTGAGTTCTGGACGTCGGCCGTGTTGTCGACAAATTCACGCCGGTCGGAGGTCAGGTTGCCGTGCAAGGCCGGCGTAAAACTCCAGCGCCAGGCGGCGGCGTAATTCACCGCGGTGAAATCGAGATTGGAAAAGCGGCTGTAATGATGGTCTTCGACCCCAGCGTCGAGCTCAAATCTCTGAAGCCCGAAAGGCTTGTTTATCTTAAAACCTGCTGTCGTCACCGAAACTGTGTCCGCGCGGTCCGTGGTTCCTATCAATGCCTGGGCATTCGCTGTATCGGACAACCGGAAGACATTGCTGTCGTGCGTGACGGATTGCCCGGCCTTGAACTGAAGGGTGTCAAGCTCATCGGCATGCACCGCCAACGGAAACAGGCTCAGCAACAAGAGCGGAATGGGAAGGAGGTCGCGGTGAGGCATCAGCTGTCCTTTTTTTGCTTTTAGTAAGCCGCGCTGTCCTTGAAGACCAGGCGGATCGTTTTCAGAATGATGAAAAAATCGAGCTGCAGCGACCAGTTGCGCAGGTAATCCAGGTCGCAATCGATACGCGACTGCATCTTGTCGAGCGTGTCGGTTTCGCCGCGCTGCCCATTCACCTGAGCCCAGCCGGTAATGCCGGGCCTGACCTTGTGGCGAACCATGTAGCCCTTGATGAGCGAGCGGTACATCTCGTTGTGTGCCACGGCGTGCGGGCGCGGACCGACGATGCTCATGCGCCCTTGCAATACGTTGATGAATTGCGGTAATTCGTCGAGTGAGGTTTTGCGCAGGAAAGCACCCAGGCGGGTGATCCGCATGTCATTCTTGCGGGCCTGTTGAATCGTGCCGCCGTCTTCGGTAACAGCCATGGACCGGAACTTGTAGACCAAAATCTGTTCGCCGTCCAGGCCATAGCGCCGCTGCTTGAAAATTACCGGCCCGGGAGAGTCAAGCTTGACCATGATCCCGATCACCAGCATGACCGGAAAAATCAGCAACAGGATCAGCAGCGACAGCACGATGTCACTGGCCCGCTTCAGCACGCCGCTGACACCCCGGAACGGCGTATCACAAACAGATATCACCGTGACCCCGCAGACCGAATCGCTGCGGCCCTGTATCAGGTCGGTAATGAACATGTCGGGGACAAAATAGATCGACGCTGTGGTGTCCTTCAGGCCATCAAGCACCTGCAGGATGCGCGGCCGTGATGCCATGGGCAAGGACAGATAAATAAACTGGATACGGTGCTGCTTGACGTAAGCCGGAAGGTCGTCAATTTTCCCCACCAGTTGGTAGTCATCCTGCGATTCCCTGCGGTCTTCCCCGCGGTCATCGAAAAAACCCTTCAAATCAATGCCCGAATACGCCGAGCCCGTGATGTGCCGGGCCAGAGAAACGCCCTGCTCGTTCATGCCGACGATGACAGCACCCCGAACCGCCCCCTGCAACTTCAGCAACTGCGGAGCGGCAGCACGCAGGGCCACATGCGCACCCGCCTGGGCAACCGGCGCGACCCATAGCCAGTTAACCAGTACCGTCATGGAAAATTTGTAGAAATATTCGGTAGCAAAACCTGTCAGCAGCAACAAGCCGGCAATCCATATCCAGTGAAATGCAATCTTCGAGAACACCTTCCACACGGGCAAACGCAATTGGGAGGTACCGGGAAACGTCAGCGAAAACACGATGACCGACAAAATCAAATATGCAGGACGCACCGACCCCTCAAAGTACAAAGCCAGTCCCCAGAGCGAGAACACCAGAACCAGAGGGTCCAGCGCGGCCTCCACTGCGGTGAAAAGATGACTTCGACCCAACCCCATGGAACGGGGTTCGCGCCGGTTAAGCCATGCCGAGGCTGAATTGAGCGGGTTGACGTCATCCATGCAAGCTCACCCGCGTAATCCTGGAGACAGCCTGGGCCCGGTTAAATACGTTGAGCTTCTGGAATATGCGCTGCATGTGATTCTTCACCGTGTAGCCACTGATGTTGAGGATGGTTCCGATCTCGGCATTGGTTTTGCCCATGGCGACCCAGGCCATGATTTGCGTTTCACGTTCGCTCAGACCGGACGCGTCGTCGGCTCCGTTGCGCACCGTAACGACAGCTTGCGGGTGCTGCTGTGGCAACAGCGCCATCTGCCGCAGCGCGTTATCAATGGCAGGCATCAGCATCCTCATGGCCTTCAGCCCAGACTCCCTGGGAATCTCATCTGCACGGAAAAACGCATACAGGCAGTCCTGGCGCGCCCTTTCGTCATGCATTGCGTGAACGAGCACCGAACGCATGTCCGCCAGGGTATGGGTGAACGAACCCGGCAGGCTCGCATTGCCCAGCAAATATTCGAACTGGCTGAAGTTGAGGAGGCAGGGTTGCCCGCCGGCCGCCACCCAGTGGTCATGAAGCCGGCCAAGCAAAAAGGGCACGCCGTCGGTACCGTCAGCATAGGAACGCACGCCAGGCAGTTCGGAAAGAATGTCGTGCTGGATAACACCTTCCTGAAAGTCGCCCCAGCCCACCATCAGGATGTCATGTGGAAGGAAATATTGGACGTCACCGCGCAACCATTCGAGCAGGTCGGCGTGCCGGGTGATGGCCGTAGCCTGCGTTATCAGCGCCGTATAGTGCGCAGGATCTTCGCTAAAAAGCGGAGCGTGAGATTTCATGCCTTGATATCACTTCCTGTGTTTTGTTCTGCCCCCTGCCTGCGTGTGCAGGCGTGGCAGAAGGGGCCCACTGAGAATCGTCTAGCTTGGTATAAGTCGCAATACCAAAGACGGCACAGTTGATGTAGGAACAAGACGACTCAGTGTAGGGTGGCAGGCATGCAATTGAGATGTCAGACCCGCGCGTATTGGTTGCAACTACGTAACAGCTGTGCGCTTGATGGCAGTTGCTTCGCAAAACGATACGGCTTGCAACAGTTTGCTTTCTTTTGGCGCACGGCCGTGGCTGCTATTGACTACGCTGCGCACATAATTTGTGCACGCAGTTGCGGTGAGCAAGACAGCAAAGAAGCAAGAAGAGGAACGCAAGGCCGATGACAGGTAAGAAAATGAAGCGCAGCATGGAAGTGGATACGGTAAGAGGCATCGCCTGCATCTTGCTGGTTCTGTTTCATGTAGTAGGGGATACGCCCTCAGTGGGCCTGAAGGTTCCGGAGGGGCACTGGCTGCAGATGTTCAATGAAGGGTTGGCCTATATCCGCATGCCGCTCTTTTCTTTTATCTCAGGCTATGTGTATGCATTTCGCCCCTATGAAGGCAATGCTGCTGAGTTCATTAAAGGCAAGGTCCGGCGGCTGCTGCTTCCCCTGATTACGGTGGGAACTATTTTTGCCGTCGTGCAGGCCTTCACGCCAGGCGCCAACTCATCGGTCAGTCAGTGGTGGCTGCTGCACATTGAACCCGTGGGGCACTTCTGGTTTCTTGAAGCGCTTTTTATTGTCTTCCTGGTCGTTCTGTTGCTGGAACACTTCAACGCGCTTTCTACTGCGGCCGGATTTGCGGTGGCCTGGGCACTCAGCGCGGTGCTGTTTGACTACTTCAGCCCACCCAACTATTTCGCAGCCCGCGGCGCCGTTTACCTTTTGCCTTTTTTCCTGGCCGGGCTTGCCTGCAAACGATTTGACATCGGGACGCCAAAGGCCCGGCTTGTGGCAGCGGCAGTATTTATTTGCGCCGCTACCGGGGCCATGCTTTTTCCGCAATTTTCCGAGCAGGGAAGTTCTGTCGCCGCACTGGCGCTCGGCGTCTCAAGCGCCTTTCTTCTTTTGCGGAGTGGCTGGAGTTTCGCGCCCCTGGCCTACATTGGATCCTTCTCATTTGCAATTTACCTGCTGCATGTTTTTTTTACGGCTGCGAGCCGTATCGCCTTCAGGAAGCTGGGTATCACGGACACGTATGTCCTGATGACACTGGGACTCGCCGCCGGAATTGCCGGCCCCGTCGCATCCGCGCTGCTCATCAGCCGGCACGCAGGCCTGAACCTGTGGCTCCTGGGAACTGTGCCTGGTAAACCGAAAACCAACCCAAAGACAGTAGTGGCCTGACATATCGGGCGCGGGCCAAGGCCCATTCCTTTCTGGCGCCAGCTCATCTTTGACGGCAGCACATCAGCACCCTGTCACGCCTCTTGCAACCCAGCCGATCTGCCTGCTGACCGGAAAGGCTTGTTCAACGCACGCCTGGCTGGCGGCCCTTCGTTCGAACTAAACTGCCTGACGCACCAAAAGCAAACCGGCAAACGGATCGGTGCGGGCATGCGGGCGGACAACCCGCAAAAGACAGAGAGACAACATATCCATGAATATCGTCATTACCGGCGGCGCCGGATTTCTCGGGGCCAGGTTGGCTCAACAGCTTTTGGATATCGGCCAACTGACCCTCGCGGGGAGCACGCCGCAAACCATCCAGAAATTGACACTGGTTGACAGGGTCGCGCCGCCGGCAACGCTTTTAGCGGACAAGCGCGTTCGAGCCGTCACCGGCGATCTGAGCCAGCTGCTGGAAAAAAGCGACCCGCAGGCCCTCGTGGTAACGGAAAAGGACGCTCTCGTATTTCATCTGGCGGCGGCAGTCAGCGGTGAATGCGAAGCGGACTTCGACCTTGGCATGCGCAGCAATGTCGACGCTACGCGTGCACTGCTGCAGGCGTGCCGTGCCCTGAAAACATCGCCCACCGTCGTATTCGCCAGCTCGCTCGCAGTGTTTGGGAATTCACCCGAGCAACCACTCCCGGCGGTCATTGACGACAGAACGCTGCCCACACCGCAGAACAGCTACGGCATCCAGAAATTCATCGGTGAACAACTGGTGGCTGATTACGCGCGCAAGGGTTTCATGCGCGGCCGCAACGTACGCCTGATGACCGTGAGCGTGCGGCCCGGAAAACCCAACGGTGCGGCATCAAGCTTTCTCAGCGGCATGATCCGGGAACCCCTGGCGGGAACGAGGGCGCAGTGCCCTGTCCCTCCCGAAACGGCCGTGGCTCTTGCGTCACCCGGCCGGACGGTTGAGGGATTGATTCGCGCTGCGCAAGCCAGCGACATCGAATGGGGTGCCCGCACAGCCGTCAATCTGCCGGCCCTCAAGACCACGGTCGGCGAAATGGCGCAAGCCCTGGCACGGGTGGCAGGAAAGGACGCGGCGGATTTGATCGACTGGGTGTACGACCCTGTCATCGCAAGAATCGTGGGCAACTGGCCTGCCGATATCGACGCAGCACGCGCGCGGTCGCTGGGCCTGCTGCCTGACAGTGATTTTGAAAGCATCATCGCGGCGTATTTAAGCGAAAACCCGCGCATGACCGCTGATGCATCGCGGCAATAATGCGTGTGCTTATGGTCGAAAAATCCTGATGCAGGACCGGCCCCAGTCGTCCACAGGATTTCCGGTCCGATCACCCAACGGAGACAAACAACATGAAGCTTTCAAAACTGATTATCGGCATGACGCTCGCAGCGGGATTCATGGCGTCTGCAAATGCACAGACCACCATGAAAATCAGCATTTCCACGGCCCAGAATTCGCATCAGGGCATTGCCATCGACACCTTTGCCAAAGAAGTCGAGAAACGAACAGCAGGCCGCTACAAAGTCCAGACCTTCTATAACGGCGCCCTGGGCGGCGAACGCGAATCCATCGAGGCCGTGCAGCTGGGCACCCAGGAGCTGGCCTTCTCCTCCACCGGCCCCGTGCCCAACTTTGTCCCCGAGACCAAGATCCTCGACGTTCCCTTCCTGTTCCGGGACAAGGCGCACGCACGCGCCGTGCTGGACGGCCCCATCGGCCAGAATCTACTGACCAAATTCGATGCCAAGGGCTTTAAGGCGCTGGCCTGGGCCGAGAACGGCTTTCGCCACATGACCAACAGCAAGCGGGACGTGAAAGTTCCGGAGGACCTGAAGGGACTGAAGATGCGTACCATGGAAAATCCGGTGCACATCGCCGCCTACAAAGGCCTGGGCATCATCACCACGCCCATGGCCTTTCCCGAAGTGTTCACGGCGCTGCAGCAAGGCACGGTCGACGGCCAGGAAAATCCCCTGTCTGTGATCATGTCCGCCAAGTTCGACCAGGTGCAAAAGCACCTTTCACTGACCGGTCACGTTTATTCACCCTGTATTTTTGTCATGAACAAGGCAGCTTTCGACAAGCTCAGCGCCGGCGACAAGACGGCATTCATTGACGCTGCCAAGGAAGCGACCAAGGCGAACCGGGCCCGCGTGGACCAGGACGATGCCAACGGTGTAGCCGAGCTGCGCAGCAAGGGCATGACCGTGATCGAAAACGTTGACAAGGCGAAGTTCGTGGCAACCCTGGCGCCGGTCAATGCTGAATTTGAAAAGCAATTCGGCAAAGCCAACATCGACGCGATCAGGAACTACAAGTAAACCGTTCCGCAACTATTTGCTACATTATTTGTAGCTGCTCGCGCCCGCCACCATTGGTCTGCGGGCGTTTTCATTGAAAATCCTCTCACGTATTGGTGCCGCCATGAAACAAGCCTTTCTTCAACTTGAACGGTGGACCACCGGTTTCTCCATGCTGGTGGCCTGCCTGATGCTGGTCATCGCATCGGGGCTCGGCGTGTTCCAGATCCTGACGCGTTTTGTCTTCGAGCAGCCTGCAGAGTGGAGTGAAATCCTGATCCGCCTCAGCCTGATCTGGATGGTCTTTATGGGAATTCCCATGGCTTTCCGCCAGGGCGCCATGGTCAGCGTGGACGTGCTCTATCGCTGGAGCCCACCCCGCATCCGGCGGGTGCTGGACTGGCTGGTCTGCCTCGCCGCCCTGCTCCTCGTCGCAGTCATCGTCTGGTGGGGCTGGGACTATTCCCTTCGCGGGCGTGTGCAGTCCATGGCCGGCCTTGAATCCATTTCCATGTTTTGGGGCTATGTGGCCATGCCTGTCGGCGGCATGTTCTGCGTGATGGGCATCATCGGCAACCTGATCGACCCACAGCGCAATGAACTGGAGACAGCTCAATGAAAACCCAAGATGGATTTCACCCCGTTCAAGCAGGGGCCGCGGAACCGGCTTTGCCGGGCCGCAGGCGCAGCGGCCCCCTCGGGGGGCAGCGCATTACACGAAGTGAAAAGCGTGGGGGCCAAGTATGACCGCGGTAATGATTTCCACCATGGTGTTGTGTTTTGCACTCACCGTATCGGTCGCCGTGTCCATCGGGCTGGCATCCATCTTCGGTATCCAGGCGTCCAACGCCAACATGCTGATCTCCGTCAAGGAGATGTTCTCCTCGATCAACAAGTTTCCGCTGGCCGCGATCCCCTTCTTCATCCTGGCCGGCAACCTGATGGAAACCGGCGGCATCTCGCGTCGGCTCGTCGAGTTCGCCAAAAGCATTGTGGGCGGCGTTCAGGGCGGCCTGCCCATGACCTGCGTGCTGACCTGCATGATCTTCGCCGCGGTGTCCGGCTCCTCCGTGGCCACCACCTTCGCGATAGGCGCCATCCTGATTCCGGCGCTCATCAAGCACGGCTACCCCACCGCCTACGCCGCAGCGCTGCAGGCCACCAGCGCCGAGTTGGGCGTGATCATTCCGCCTTCCATCCCCATGATTCTTTACGGCGTAAGCGCCGAGGTTTCGATCGGCGAACTCTTCATTGCCGGCTTCGGCCCGGGGCTGCTGATCGGTGGTGCGTTGATGCTCTTCGTCCACCTGTATTGCCGCTGGAAAGGCTGGGGCAAACAGGACGGCGACGGCCGCCTGAGCTTTGGCAAGGCGACCTGGCAGGCAGGTTGGGCGCTGCTGATGCCGGTGATCATTCTGGGCGGGATTTACGGCGGAATTTTCACGCCGACCGAAGCCTCTGCCGTGGCGGTGTTTTATGCGCTGGTCGTGGGCATCGTGATCTACCGCGAGATCAAGCCGGCCGACCTGTACGTCATTCTGCGCAAATCGGTGCTGTCCAGTGCCGTGATCATGTTCATCATCGCCAATGCCGGGTTGTTCGCCTTCCTGATCACGCGGGCCGGCGTGCCGGACGCCATAGGCCACTGGCTGGAAGCCGTGCTGCAGTCGCCCGCCCTCTTCCTGTTGGGCGTCAACGCGGCGCTGTTCATCATCGGCATGTTCATTGAAACCAGCGCCGCCATCATCGTGCTGGCGCCCATCCTGGCGCCAGTGGCCGTGCATTTCGGCATTGACCCGGTGCACTTCGGGCTGGTGATGGTGGTCAACCTTGCGCTGGGCATGATCACGCCGCCATTCGGCGTGAACCTGTTTGCAGCCTGCACGGTCGCCAGGATATCGCTGGACCGCATCGTGACCCACCTGCTCCCGTTTGTACTGGTGATACTGGCTTGCCTGATGGTGATCACTTACGTACCGCAGCTGTCTCTTGGCCTGCGCGATCTGGTCTACGCCAAATAGCTATTTTTTCGGACGGGGTTTCACGCCCTTGTCATCTACGCAGGCGATGCTTTAGGGCCTGTTAACGCTATTTATGCAAGATGCGTTGCGAGTCAAAAGGCCTTGAGCAAGGCGCAAAACGCAGGCGGGGTGAACCCCGTCAAGGCTTTGCAACGCCGCGCAGGGCCTTTTTGATCGCAACCCGGAGGGAATGGGGTGAGAAAGCCGCCACTCGGCGTTGCTCTCCTAGCCCAGACAGAAGTCTGGGCGTCGTCACGCGCCTTGATTGGCGGCTTTCTCACCCCATTCGCATTTGCATAAATAGCGTTAACAGGCCCTTACTTTCATTTGAGGATGAAATCCATGCAGCTCCATAAAACCGACCGTGCCCGCGCCGAGCTCAAGCCCGGCGTGAGAACGCTAGGCCAGCGCGAGCGCACCCTTCTGCTGATGGCCGACGGCAGCAAGTCTGCCCAGGACTTCCGACCGCTGTTTGAGGGCGACGGCGAAGCCATTGCCCTGCGCCTTTTGCGCGACGGCTTTCTGGAAGCCCATCCCGGCAAGACGTCCGCACCGGCAAAAAACCCCGCGCCTGCACCCGGCCACACACTCACGCCGGCGCAGTTACAGAACTTTCCCAGCCCCGAAACCACCCAGGCCATTCAGGTCTCTGCCGATCAATTTGAAGGCAAGCGCTCGCTTGCCACAACCCGGATGTTCCTGTTCGACATCTGCGAGCGTATGTTCGCCCGGCGCAACCCGGAGATGGCCGAGCGCTTTCGCGAAGCGCTGCGCAATGCCAAGGACCGCGAGACCATGCTCAGCGCCTCGCGCGAAATGATCGAGGAAATCGAAAAAATCGCGGGCCATGAGCGTGCCGACTCCATCAGCGAGCGGATCGCCATGCTGCTGCCCCAGCATCTGGCCGCCTGATCAAACTGACCGACCGCACAGCCGGTTCCGTTACACTTGCCGGGTCAGGAGAGAGTTTTCCTTAGCGAAAACCGCCGAAGGCGCACGTACACCCAAGGGCACCCCTTGGGCCGCACTGAACGCTCAGGCAAAAGGACTGGCAACCGCCCTGCGGCGCACCACGCTACAGGTCGTTCCCTACTGGAGAGAGGCAGCCTTTCACAGGCCCGCCCACCGAAGGAGCAAACCCGCATCGCCGGGTGAATCTCTCAGGTAAAGTGGACAGCAGGGGCAACTCATGGTTTTACCTGTTTGCCCCCTGGAGAATGCCTTGTCCGATTCGTCCACCTCTTCTGCCGCCCCCGAAACCCTGCTTAAAACGCCTTTGCACGACCTGCATTTAGAGCTTGGCGCACGCATGGTCCCTTTTGCGGGCTATTCCATGCCGGTGCAATACCCTGCGGGCCTGATGGCCGAGCACCACCACACGCGTCAGGCGGCAGGCCTTTTTGATGTCTCTCACATGGGCCAGCTACGCCTGGTGGGTGCTGATGCTGCAGCCGCCCTTGAATCCCTAATACCCGTCGACGTCATAGACCTGCCCGCCGGCAAGCAGCGCTACGGCCTGCTGCTGAACGACGAGGGCGGCATCATCGACGACCTGATGTTTTTCAACCGTGACTATGCGAACGGCGGCGACCTGTTTGTCATCGTCAATGGCGCGTGCAAGGTGGGTGACATCGCGCACATACAGGCCAAAATCGGCTCGCGCTGCGAAGTCATTCCCATGCCGGAGATGGCGCTCATGGCGCTACAGGGCCCGCAAGCTGTCACTGCCCTGCAGCGGCTGGCCCCGGGTGTCGAGAAACTGGTGTTCATGACCGGCGGACAATTCGACGTGGCCGGCTGCGATTGCTTCATCACCCGCAGCGGCTACACCGGCGAAGACGGCTTTGAAATCTCGGTGCCTGATTCGCAAGCCGACACGCTCGCACGAGCGCTGCTCGCGCAGCCCGAAGTCAAATCCATAGGCCTGGGCGCGCGCAACTCGCTGCGGCTGGAGGCGGGTCTGTGCCTCTACGGCAACGACATCGACACCAGCACCACACCGGTGGAAGCCAACCTCAATTGGGCCATGCAGAAGATTCGCCGGACCGGCGGAGCGCGGGCCGGTGGGTTTCCCGGCGCAGAAAAAATCCTGGCTCAACTGGCCGACCCCACCCAACTCACCCGCAAGCGTGTCGGCCTGGTGGCGCTTGAGCGCGTCCCGGTGCGCGATCACACCGAACTGCAAAGCACCGACGGTACGGTCATTGGCGAAGTCACCAGCGGTTTGCTGGGCCCCACGATCAATCAGCCGGTGGCCATGGGCTACGTCAAACCCGAATTTGCCGCACTGGGCACGCGCGTGAACGCCATCGTGCGCGGCAAGGCCGTGCCCATGGAAGTCGCCGCCATGCCTTTTGTTCCCGCCCGCTACTACCGCGGTTAAGCACCTTTTTAGTTTTAGTTTCTGCTCACTCAACCCCTGGAGAACCTCATGACCGTCAAATACACCGAAGACCACGAATGGGTCAAGATTGAAGGCAACGTTGCCACCGTTGGCATCACCGTGCATGCGCAGGACGCGTTGGGCGACGTGGTGTTTGTGGACCTGCCGGCTGTCGGCACCACTTTCGCCCAGAAAGAAACCGCCGGTGTTGTCGAATCCGTCAAGGCTGCGGCCGACGTGTATATGCCCTTGAGCGGCGAAGTGACCGAAATCAACGAAGCCCTGAAAAACGACCCATCGCTTGCCAACAGCGACCCGATGGGCGCCGGCTGGTTCTTCAAGGTCAAGTTATCTGACCCTTCACAGCTTGACGCGCTGATGGACGAGACCCGTTACACAGCCTTCGCCGCCTGATTTTCTGACCGACTTTTTTTGATTCCTGGCTGCCAAGCCTGACACGGGACCCGACATGTTGATGCAATCCGCCAAGCCCTTGGGCGATCTTGAAAATCCTTCCGAATTCATTGCCCGCCATATCGGCATTGACGACGCCGACGAAGTCCACATGCTCAGCATCGTGGGCTCGGCTTCGCGGCGCGCGTTGGTGGAAGGCATCGTTCCGCGCTCGATTGCACGCAGCACGGCCATGGCCATCCCGGCTCCTGTGACGGAGGCAGCAGCACTCAAGCAGCTCAAGGCCATCGCGGCCAAGAACCAGGTGTTCAAGAATTTCATCGGCCAGGGTTACTACGGCACCTGCACGCCCGGCGTGATCCTGCGCAATATCCTGGAGAACCCCGCCTGGTACACGGCCTACACGCCCTACCAGGCCGAGATTTCTCAAGGCCGCATGGAAGCGCTGATCAACTTCCAGACCATGGTCTGCGACCTGACCGGCATGCCGATCGCCAACGCCTCCATGCTCGACGAAGCCACCGCCGCCGCCGAAGCCATGACCCTGGCCAAGCGTAGCGTGAAAAGCAAAAGCAATGTCTTCATCGTCGCAGGCGACTGCCACCCGCAAACAATTGAGGTGATCCAGACCCGCGCCAAGCCCTTGGGCATCGAAGTAAAGGTCAGCACGGCAGCCGTCACGGTGCCGCAACTGATGGCCGAAGGCAATTACTTCGGCGTGCTGGCGCAATACCCCGCCACCACAGGCAGCATCCATGACCTGCGCCCGCTGGCCGGCCAGGCGCATGTCGATGGCGCAGCCCTCTGCGTTGCGGCCGACCTGCTGGCGCTCACGCTGCTGGCCCCGCCCGGTGAATGGGATGCCGACATTGTGCTCGGCAACACCCAGCGCTTCGGCATGCCCATGGGAAACGGCGGGCCGCATGCCGCTTACCTTGCCTGCCGCGACGAATTCAAGCGCTCGCTGCCCGGCCGCCTGGTCGGCGTGACCATCGACAGCCACGGCAACCCGACCTACCGCCTCGCGCTGCAAACCCGCGAGCAACACATCCGCCGCGAGAAAGCCACTTCCAACATTTGCACCGCGCAGGTGTTGCCGGCCGTCATCGCCAGCATGTACGCGGTCTACCACGGCCCGCAAGGCCTCAAGCGCATCGCCGAGCGTGTGGCGGCCTACACGGCCATCTTCGTGCAGGGCCTCAAAGAGCTGGGCTATGAAATCACCAACACGGGCGCCTTCGACTCCGTCACGGTGAAGACAGGTGATGCTACCAATTTGATAGCTGACCGCGCACGTTCGGCGGGCGCCAACCTGCGTTTTCGCCTGAATAACCATCTGGGCGTGTCGCTGGACGAAACCACCAGCCGCAAGGACATCGAACTGCTCTGGTCCTTCTTCGCCAAACCCGGCCAGACCGTGCCCGTGGTCAGTGCGTTTGAAAAAGGCATTGAATCGCTGATTCCTTCCGAGCTGCGTCGCACCAGCGCCTTCCTGTCGCACCCGGTGTTCAACACCCACCACTCCGAAACCGGCATGCTGCGCTACATCCGCATGCTCAGCGACAAAGATCTTGCGCTGGACCGCAGCATGATCCCGCTGGGTAGCTGCACCATGAAGCTCAACGCGACCAGCGAGATGATTCCCATCACCTGGCCGGAGTTCGCCAACATCCACCCGTTTGCCCCTGCCGACCAACTGCAAGGCTACGCAGAACTCGACAAGCAGCTGCGCGACTGGCTGTGCCAGGCCACCGGCTACGCGGGCATCAGCCTGCAACCCAATGCCGGTTCGCAAGGTGAATACGCGGGCCTGCTGGTCATCAAAGCCTTCCACGAGTCCAAAGGCCAGGGCCACCGCAACATCTGCCTGATTCCATCGTCGGCCCACGGCACCAACCCGGCCAGTGCACAGATGGTGGGCATGACCGTCGTCGTCACTGCCTGCGACGCGCAGGGCAATGTCGATATGGCCGACCTCAAGGCCAAGTGCGAACAACATAGCGCCAACCTCGCCTGCGTGATGATCACCTATCCCAGCACGCATGGCGTGTTTGAAACCCAGGTGAAAGAGCTCTGCGCCATGGTGCACAGCCATGGCGGACGCGTTTACGTGGACGGCGCCAACATGAACGCACTGGTGGGCGTGGCCGCGCCAGGCGAGTTCGGTGGCGACGTGAGCCACCTGAACCTGCACAAAACCTTTTGCATCCCGCACGGCGGCGGCGGCCCGGGCGTTGGCCCGGTGTGCGTGGTGGCTGACCTGGTGCCTTACCTGCCCGGCCATGCCACTGCGGGGATTCCCGTCAACGGCGTCGGCGCTGTCTCGGCTGCACCGCTAGGCAATGCCGCGGTGCTGCCCATCAGCTGGATGTATTGCCGCATGATGGGCCCGGAAGGTCTGACGCAAGCGACCGAAGTGGCCATCCTCAGCGCCAACTACATCAGCTCACGCCTGAAGGACCACTTCCCGACGCTCTACGCCAGCGAGAACGGCCATGTCGCGCATGAATGCATTCTCGATCTGCGCCCGCTCAAGGAAACCAGCGGCGTCACCGCCGAAGACGTGGCCAAGCGCCTGATGGACTACGGCTTTCACGCGCCCACATTGAGCTTCCCTGTGCCCGGCACCCTGATGGTCGAGCCGACCGAAAGCGAAACCCTGGCCGAGCTGGACCGTTTCATCGACGCGATGATCGCCATCCGCGAAGAGATCCGCAAAGTCGAAGCCGGCCAATGGCCCCAGGACAACAACCCGCTCAAGCATGCGCCACACACCGCAGCCAGCCTGATGGGCGCCGACTGGGACCGCCCCTACTCACGCGAGACCGGGGCCTTCCCGCTGGCTTCGCTCAAGCAGGTCAAATACTGGCCGCCGGTTGGCCGCGTCGACAACGTTTACGGCGACCGCAACCTTTTTTGCAGTTGCGTGCCCGTGAGTGACTACGCCTAGGACCTGTCAACACTGTGTTGGCAGGTACTGACGCTCACATCATCCTCATCGTCGCGGGCGCGGCGGCGGCGGGGTTTGTCCAGGGCCTGTCGGGCTTTGGCTTCAGCCTTGTCGCCATGTCCTTCTGGGCCTGGGCCATAGACCCGAAGCTGGCCGCTGTCATGGCGGTGTTCGGCGGCCTGACCGGCCAGGTCATGGCGGCCTTCACGGTCAGCCGCACTACGGACTGGAAGCGCCTGCTGCCGTTTCTGACCGGCGGCCTGCTAGGGCTGCCGCTGGGTTTGCTGTTGTTACCGCGGCTTGACGTCCAATTGTTCAAGTTGTTTCTCGGCGTGCTGCTGGCGGTGTGGTGCCCGGCCATGCTTTTTTCGGGCAAGCTCCCGCGTATCCACCATGGGGGGCGAATTGCAGACGGAACGGCCGGCGTCGTCGGCGGTTTCATGGGTGCGCTGGGTGGTTTCAGTGGCGTTATTCCGACGCTGTGGTGCACCCTGCGGGGCTACGAGAAAGCTGCCCAGCGCGCCGTCATCCAGAACTTCAACCTGGCCGTGCTGACAGTCACCATGGCCAGCTACGGCGTCGCCGGCCTGGTCACCCGTGAGACGCTGCCCATGCTGGCCATCGTGGCGCCTGCGGCACTCGTTCCCGCGTGGCTGGGCGGACGGCTTTACACGGGCATCAGTGACCTGGCCTTTCGCAGACTGGTGCTGAGCCTGCTGACCTGCTCCGGCCTTGCGATGCTGGTGTCATCCGTGCCGGAGTTGTTGCGGCGGATGGGGTAGAACATCATCGTATGGTTCGCTTAAGGCGCCATAAAGGGAAGTCGGGCGCATTTCATTTCAATAGAAGCGGGAGCCGGCCCGTAGCTCGCGAATGGCCCGCATCATGGTCGGCGCCAGCGCATTCCATTGCAACGCCCGCAACGATCGGCGGTAGCGCAGCCCGTTGGCGCGCAGGGATGCCGACACCAGTTCCAGGGGGTCGCTCACCACGCACAGAAGCCGCGTGAGCATGGGATCCTGGTCGGGGGGCACACCGCCGAGGAAGGCATCGTTCTTCCCGTCCCACAGAAGCTGGGCGTTGATGTGGATGCCCCAGCCGCATGCCCAGCCGTTCGCTTTCAGGCGTTCCAGGGCGGCAGCCACGTATTCGGCATCGAAAATGTAGGTGTCAGTACGCACCCAATGGCCCAGCCAGAACTCCGCCAAGGGGCGCGCCGCCGGCGTGGCTCTCGGGATCAGGCCGCGAAGCATCTCGCCGCGCATCTCCATGTAGCGCACACGAGCCGGGATGCCGGCGGAGCGCATCAGCGCAATCAGCAGCGTCACCTTGTCGTCACCGTCGCCCGCGCGCGCCTCGAGTACGTCGCGGGCGGTCGGGTACTGCAGCTTTATCCGCTTGGTATAAGGCAGTCGCTTGACGAAGCGATAGATAGCCAGTGCCTTGTCCCGGTCGGTGCGGCACAGCTGGACAATCGAGCGAGCCTTCAGGCGCAGCTTGGTGTCGTCCAGGTCCAGCAGGGGCGTTGTGCCAAGCCAGTCCTGCGGCCGGTCGCTGGCTCTTTGATGCAGCCGGCGGGGCGAATCGAATTGTGCGGCAAGTGCCACCATGAAACCACCGACGGAGTGAATGGTTTACGCATCGTAACCCCGGAGGCGCAATTGCGGCGAATTTCCGTTCCACACCCGGGCGCTGACGGACTGGCCCCTTCTTCCTCCGGAGAAGGCAGGCATGAGGGCTCGCAACGTCGGATGTTGCGCCGCAGCATGTCATCAAACGCCGGTGACCAGCCGGCGATTCAGGCACCAGTGCCCAGGGTGCTTCCGGTTTCAGCTAACGCATTGCGCAGCTGGGTCTGTGCGATGGGCACTTGCAGCGCCGCGGCGCGCTCCACCACGGGTGCCAGGCGGCGCAGCTTTTTCTGCGCGTGGTCCTTGGCAATGTCGGCCAGACGGTGTTCCAGAAACGGATTAAGCAGACGGTCGCGCAATTCCACCAGGTAGGCGCGGGCTTCGGCACCTGTGCCCTCGGCGTCAAATACCGGCAGCACCTCGTCGGCCCACACCGCCTCCAGCGGGGTGCGCAGTGCCGGGGTGTGCATGGCCTGCACCACGGTCATGTCCGCAGCACCGCCCAGCAGCCGCCAGCGTTCGGCCAATATGGTGTGGCCCAGATTCAGCAGCCAGAGCTTGCGTTGCTCGAATGGGGCCAGTGCATCCGTCACCACCATGGCCGGGTGGCTGCAAGGAAGCACCATGCGCGGCTGGTGTTCGATGGCCCACAGCGCGTAGGGCTCGGCCACCGCACCGGCGGGTTCCAGCGGAGACGACACGATGCGGTCCACCAGTGAATTGACCCAAACGCAGTGCTCCCGCACATAGCGAAGGAAGGCCGGCGTAACGCCCCAGCTCTGTGCCAGCGTGGATACCAGGTCGCGCAGTGTGTCACCGTTGCGGCTGACCAGTTCGCAGGGGTACAGCGTCAGGGGAGCCTCCGGCTGCTGCTGCCAGCGGTGGTGCAGAAGCGCCACCAGCTTGGCCGGGTAGCTGCGCGGCGGCGGCGTCGTCGTCGGGCTACGCAGCAGCGCCGCGGTGTCGGAGTCGTCCAGCACATAGCCCATGTCCGCGGTGTTGGAGATGATGACCTGCACGGTGGTAGCCATGGCATCGCGCAACAGTGTCCAGTCGCGGCGGGCATGCCAGACGGCCTGGACTGCGTTCACTTGCACGGTTTCCTCGATACGCCGGCCATGTTGCATGCCGCGCAATTCGACGCGGTAGCCATGTGCCAGTGCCGCGGCGCGCGCGCTGCTCTGCGGGCTGTCTGTGCTCTGCACCACAGTTATGCCGCCCAGCGCCTGGCCCTGGCCCTGGGCCAGGGCCTCGGACACAAACAGGTCTGCATGCGCCTGCAGAAAGCGCCCGGTGCCGAACTGGAGGATGGGCGTGCTCACGTGCAGGCCCCGGTCAGCATTCGATCAGCGCCTTGACCACGCCCTGCGTGGGGTCCAGCAGGGTGGCGAACTGGGCAGGTACATCGGCCAGGGCCATGCGATGGGTGTTGAGTGCCGCGGTGGGGATTTTGCCGCCCCGCATCGCCTCCAGCACCGTTTCGAAGTCTTCCATGGTGGCATTGCGGCTGCCCAGCAGCGTCGCCTCGCGTTTATGAAACTCCGGATCGGCGAAGGTAATGTTGTCCAGCACTATCGACACCAACACATACTTGCCGCCATGGGCAATGAACTGGAAGCCGCGCTCCATGGCCTTTGCGTTGCCCGTGGCGTCAAAAACGACATCGTAAAAATCTCCATCAGTCAGTGCGCGCAGCTCGTCCAGGTCCTTGTCACCTATCACAACACCGGCATGCGCCCCCAGGTGTTGTTTGCAGAATTCCACCCGCTCCTTTCGCGTGTCCAGCGCTGTGACCTGGCCACCACGCAGGCCGGCGAATAGCAAGGCAGCCATGCCGATGGGACCCGTCCCTACCACCAGTACACGCTGGCCGGGCTGCACGTCGGCGCGACGTACGGCGTGGGCACCAATAGCCAGAAATTCCAGCATGGCGGCCTGGTCCAGTGAAACACCCTCTGCCTTGCGCACAAACTGCGCGGGTACGTTGAGATACTCGGTGAAGGCGCCGTCGCGGTGCACGCCCAGTACCTGGATGTGGACGCAGCAGTTGGTCTTGCCCTGGCGGCAGGCTACACACCGGCCGCATGACAGGTAAGGCATGACGAAGACGCTGTCGCCGGCCTGGAGGGGGCTGTCCGCTGGAGCTTCCTCTACGGTACCCGCGATTTCGTGGCCCATGACGCGTGGATAGGCCAGGAAGGGTTGTTTGCCGGTGAAGATGTGCAGATCGGTGCCGCACACCCCCACGCGGCGGATGCGCAGCAGCACATCGCCTTCATTGCGGATAGGCATGGCCCCTTCGACCGTGCGCAGCACGCCGGGAGTTTCGCAAATGACTGTCAGCATAGATATCCTTGGGTGGAAGTGGTTAGTCAATGTGGAATACGGATTCCATGGCGGCCCAGTGCTCGCCTGGGCTGCGGGTTTGAAGGGGGCGTTGGCAGGGGCCGCAGAGGGTCCACCAACGCTGCGTCTCGGCATCAGCGGCGATAGCGGCCATGTCCGCGTCAAAGTCCCGGCCGTGGTATTCCCAGTAGCCGAACAGCAAGTTTTCCGGCTCTCGCAGAAAAATGCTGTAGTTGCGCACCTGCGATTGGTGAATGCGCTGCAGCACAGCGGGCCAGACGGCCGCGTGCAGGCGCTTGTATTCGGCGATGTGTCGGGGGTCGATACCAATGACCCATCCCATTCGTTGCATGTCAATTTCCGTCTATATGTTGGCCAAGGTGGTACAGGCGGCGCGCATTGCCGCCAAAGATGGCGGCCAGTGGCCAGTGCGGTTTGCCAGATTCCAGAAATGCGGGTGTGCGTCGATCAGCATGGGGTCTTCCTCAGACTGGTACCGGCGCATCGGGATGCAGCAGGTCGCGGCTGCGCAGGGCCTGCCACAGCGTGGCGGGAATGGGCGTCTCCAGCCAGGCGACGTTCTGTTGCAGCTGGGTTGCGGTGCGGGTGCCGGTGACGCAACTCACCACCGCAGGGTGCGCCAGTGGAAACTGCAGTGCGGCGGCCTGCAAGGGCACGCCGAATTCCTCGCAAGCCAACGCCAAGGCTTGCACGCGCGCCACCACGGCGGGCGGGGCTTCCGCATAATTGAATTTGGTGTTGCCCGCCAGGACGCCGGAGTTGAACGGCGCGGCCACCACGATGGCGTTGCCGCGGCGCATGCAGTCGCCCAGAAAGGGGGTGATGCAGTCCTGCTCCAGCAGGGTGTAGCGCCCGGCCAGCATGGTGCAGTCCAGGTCGAACTCCTGCATGCTGTCCATCACCACCTGCCATTCGTTCACGCCCAGGCCCACTGCCTTGGTGGCACCGCTTGCGCGCAATTCGTCCAGCGCGCGGAAGCCGCCGCCCGTGGTCAATTGTTGCCAGTAATGCGCATGCTGTTCGCCGTGGGTGTCGCGGCCGATG
Organism: Polaromonas sp. P1_F8; assembly: GCF_056405635.1. Taxonomy (NCBI): domain Bacteria; kingdom Pseudomonadati; phylum Pseudomonadota; class Betaproteobacteria; order Burkholderiales; family Comamonadaceae; genus Polaromonas; species Polaromonas sp. P1_F8. Next base: position 1,200,253 of record NZ_JBFUBS010000001.1, read on the forward strand.
TCGTGTACGTACAGGATGTCGATGTGGGCCAGACCCAGCCGTTGCTGGCTGTCCTCGAATGAGCGCATCACGCCGCTGTAGCTGTAGTCATACTGCGGGCGAAACGGGTAGGGGTTGGCCCATCCGCCATCGCCAGCAGTCACACTGGCATCAGGACGCAGCAGGCGGCCCACTTTGGTGCTGACTACATACTCGTGCCGGGGGCAGTCGGCCAGCTGGGCACCCAGGCGGTGCTCGGAGCGGGTGTAGCCGTAGTAGGGTGCCGTGTCGAAATAGCGCACGCCGGCCGCCCAGGCGCAGGTAAAGACCTCCTCGACCTCGCGGGCACTGGTAGCACGGTACAGGCCGCCCATTTGCGAGCAGCCCAGGCCCAGGGCGGTCAGCCGCAGGTCCACGCGGGGAAAGGGTTTCAAATCCGTGGTGTGCATATACCCATCCTCCGGCAGCCGGTGCCGGAGGGTCCTTGGGTTGGAGCGGTTTAGTAGAGGACGTTCTTGGCAGCGGGCGTGTCGATGTTTTTCTTGGTCACCATCAACACACCGGTATCGCGGAAGGCGGGCACTTTCTTGCCTGCCACGATTTCCGCCACGGTCTTTACGCCGAGGTTGCCCATCTCAAAGGCGCTTTGCACGGCAATCGCCTCGATGGTGCCGTCTTTCACAAAGCCTTGCAGGTCGGAGTTGCCGTCAAAGCCAATGGCCACCACCTTGCCGGCTTTGCCCGACTGAACCAGTGCGCGGCCCATGCCGATAGCGGTGGGTTCGTTGGCGCCGAAGATGCCCTTGAGGTCGGGGTTGGCGGCCAGCACGTCGGTGGTCTGGTTCAGTGCGGTACCCATCTGCGAGTTGGAGTAGAAGGGGCCCACGATCTGCAGCTTGGAATGCTTCTTGATGTAGTCGGTGAAACCTCCCACGCGGCCGATTTCGGAGCCCGAGCCCGCGGTGTAAGACATGACGGCGATTTTGCCGGTGGTACCGACTTTCTCGATCAGCGTCTTGGCGGACATTTCTCCGGCAGTCTTGTTGTCGGTGGCCAGGAAGGACTGGTAGTAAGCCTTGCCGGAATCCGATGCGGCGGAGTCAATCAACACCACAGGAATCTTGGCTTCCCAGGCTTTTTTCATGGCGGGGATCAGGGCATCCGGATCCGACGGGGCCAGCACGATGCCGGCCACCTTGCGGTTCACGGCGTTTTCCACCAGGGCCACCTGCCCGGCCAGGTCGGTGTCGGATGCTGCCCCCTGGAAGGTGGCGGTGTAGCCCTTGAGATTTCCCACGGCGGCGTTGGCACCCTTCTTCACGTTTTGCCAGAAATCCGAGTTGGCGGTCTTCACGATGACGGCAATTTCCTTGTCGGCGGCCATAGCCATCGACGACGCAGCCACCAGGGCGGCTGCGATCAGTGTGTGGACAAATTTTTTCATTTCTTTCCTCATGGGTAGTGGTTGTGGAGGTTGTCTCTCGAAGTCCCGGTAAGCCCTGCCGGTAGGGATCACTTGCGATGGCGCATCTGGTCGATCCATACGGCCAGCAGGATGACGACGCCAATCAGAATTTGTTGGGTGAAAGCGGACACGCCGCTCATGTTCAAACCGTTGCGCAGGATGCCAATCACGAACGCACCGATGACGGTGCCCGACACCGTGCCCACACCACCCGTGAGCGAGGTGCCGCCTATCACCGCGGCGGCAATGGCATCAAGTTCGTACATCAGGCCTTCACTGGGCTGGGCCGTGACCAGGCGTGACATCAGCACGCAGCCGGTCAGCCCGGCCAGCAGGCCGGAAAGCACATAGGCAAACAGCGTCACGCCATTAACATTCACGCCCGAGAGCCGGGCGGCTTCCAGGTTGGAGCCGATGGCGTACAGATGGCGGCCCAACGTGGCACGGTTAAGCAGGATGGAGACGGCCAGCGCCAGCACGATCATGAGCACCACGGGGTAAGGGATGCCGACGAACACCACATCGGGGAAGCCGTCCGCACCGATATTGACGATGCGGAACAAGGCTCCGTTGCCCAGTTCCGCAAAGCTGTCGCCCAGGCCGCTGATGGCGCGGGCATCGGTCAGCTGCAAGGCCACGCCGCGTGCCACCAGCATCATTCCCAGGGTAGCAATAAAGGGCGGCAGTTTGAGCACCGTCACGCACAGGCCGTTGATCAGCCCGCACAGTGCACCGACCAGCAGGCCGGCAAACATGCCCAGCGGCACGGGCGCGCCCGCCTTGACCAGCATGGCGGCCACGACGCCGGACAGTGCCAGGATGGCACCTACCGAGAGGTCGATACCGCCGGTGATGATCACGCAGGTCGCTGCGATGCCGAGGTAGGCAATGGAGGTCACCTGGAGCGCCACGGTCATGCCATTGCCCACGCTGAAGAAGGCGTTGCTGGTGAACGAGAAGATGGCGATGAGTCCCAGCAGGCTGGCCAGCGCGGCAAATTTCTGAAACAGGTCTTGTTGTTGTTCGGTCATGATGTGGTTCGGGAAAGAAGTCTTGAAGGGTTCAGTGGGTCAGCTGGTCGGCGGGCAAAGGCGGCACGCTGCGGCCGGAGGCGTAGTGCATGACCTCCTCCTGGTGGGTCTCGCGGGTCGGGAGGATGGTGACCAGGCGGCCTTCATGGAAGACCGCGACACGGTCGGTCATCCCCATGATTTCGGGCAGCTCGGAGCTGATCATCACGACGCCGATGCCCTGCCCTGCGAGCTGGTCGAGCAACTGGTAGATCGCATACTTGGCGCCCACATCGATGCCGCGCGTGGGCTCGTCAAAGAACAGCACGCGTGATTGACGGAACAGCCATTTGCTGATCACGAGTTTTTGCTGGTTGCCGCCCGAGAGCAGGCGCACGATCTGGCTGCTGCTGGGCGTGCGGATGTCGAGTGCGCCAATGTAGCGGCGTGCGGCATCCTGCTCTTTGGAAAACTGGATCATGCCCGCACGGTTCGACACGGCTTCCATGTTGGCCAGCGTGATGTTCTGTGCCACGTTCATCTTCAATGCCAGCCCGTCGTGCTTGCGGTCCTCTGACAGGTAGGCCAGCCCTTGGCGTACGGCATCCCGTGGCGAGTGAATGGTGAGTCGCTCCCCGGCCAGGAACACCTCGCCGGCGTCGATGGGGTCGGCACCAAAAATGGCGCGAGCCACTTCGGTACGGCCAGCCCCCATGAGCCCTGCAAAGCCCAGAATTTCGCCGCGGCGCAGCTCAAAGTTCACGTCGTGAAACACACCCTGGCGTGTCAGGCCCTGTACGCGCAACAACACGTCGGTAGTGGGCACGGATGTTCTCTTGGGGAATACATCGTCCAGCGAGCGCCCCACCATTTTTGCCACGATCTCTTCCACACTGGTATCGGCCAGGTGTTCAGTGGACACGTAGCGTCCATCGCGCAAGACGGTGACCCGGTCCACGATGAGCGCCAGTTCGTCGAGGCGGTGGGAGATGTAGACAATGCCCACCCCCGTACGCTTGAGCTCATGGATGATGGCAAAGAGCTTCTCGGTCTCCGACTCTGTGAGGGACGAGGTGGGTTCGTCCATGATGAGCACCTGGGCGTTGAGCGACAGCGCCTTGGCAATTTCCACCATCTGCTGCTGGGCTACCGACAGGGTTTTGACCAGAGCGTCCGGTGCAATGTCCTGCCCCAACCGATCCAGGCATTGCTGTGCCTGGCGACGCAGTGCCGCCCGGTCAATCAGCCAGCCTTTGCGTGGCTCGCGGGCCAGGTAAATGTTTTCAGCCACCGTGAGGTGCGGAGCCAGGTTCAACTCCTGGTGAATGATGGCAATGCCGACAGCCTGGGATTCGGCGGTGGATTGGAACTGGCAGGCTTCGCCGCGGTAGTACAGGGCCCCCGCATCGGGCTGGTACTGGCCGCTGATGACCTTCATCAGCGTCGATTTGCCGGCGCCGTTTTCGCCGCACACCGCGTGGACCTCGCCACTTCGCACCTCAAAGCTCACACCATCCAGTGCCAGCACCCCCGGGAAGCGTTTGGTAATCCCTTCCAGGCGCAACAGTACGCCAGCCTCGGCGGGGCTGGGCGCATCGGGACGGACGGGATCGGACACGGAAGACAGCAATGCGAACTCCTCTTGGTGGGTCAGGGGACCGGGAGGGATGAATCTGCTGTTTTGCAAATTGGTAAGGCCACCTGACACGATGTGCCGTATTTGGCCTTACCGGGAAGTGCGTGTGTATTGGTGCTTACCCGTGATCCGGGATCAAAAATCGGGGGTAAAAAAACGGGAAAAAGCCTGCGCAATTGCACAGGCCTGACTACGGGCACGGGAGTAAAGGTTGACGGAGCTCATGACCATTCGCGGCGGTTCTCGACCCAGCGCTGTTCGGAGGCTTGCAGATGCATTCGCATGGCGTTCTGTGCGGCCAGTACGTCCCGGTTCTCCAGGGCGCGCAAGATGGCCTCATGCTCCTGCAGCGCAATCGCCCAGCTTTGGCCCGATTCGGAATGCGCGCTCAGGCGCGCGGCAATCGGGCTGTGGCGCTCGTCAAACAGCTCTCCCACCAGCCGCTCCAGCACGGAGTTGCCGGTCATGGCCGCAATCGTTTGGTGAAACTGCCGGTCAAAGGCCAGGGGCGAGCGGTTTTGTGCCATGGCGGACAGCATGTTGTCCAGAATCTGGCGCAGCGCCAACAGCGCCTCGGGCGTGGCCCTGGCGCAGGCCTGCAGCACGATGGTGCCCTCAAGGGCGGCGCGTGCCTGCATAAGTTCGATCGGGCTTTCGCCCATGGCGGCCAGGGACTGCGGCTTGCGCTGGGCCGCGCTGCAGACGTACACGCCAGCGCCCATGCGCACTTCCACGCTGCCCTCAATTTCCAGTGCAATCAGCGCCTCGCGCACCGAGGGGCGTGAGACGCCCAACTGCAGGGCCAGATCGCGCTCCGGCGGCAACCGCGCACCCGCGGTGTAGTTGCCCTTGTCAATGAAGGCGCGAATCTGCTCGGCAATTTGTTGATAGAGCCGACGGTTGTCGACCTGTTTGAGTTGGTCCAGCATGAGTCCTCCGCGTGAAGTGCAGTTTATGCGACGGCGGTTTTTGCTATGGGGTTATGGTTCGAACTGGTAAGGCCAATGCAAAATTTTTCACGCTGACGTTACTTAATTTTGGAGCCAATTTTGATTGGCTGGCGTACCACTCATACCTTCCGCCCCGCTCATGATCCAGCTCAGCGACCTGACAACCTGAGATAGGCGAGCCGGCGCCACTGAGGCAAGGCGAGAGCCGGGACGATAATCAAGGCCACACGTTCCGATTCCCCTTAGCCATGAAAGCATGACCTCCATGAAGACATTGACCGCCGCGCTCATCGCCCTGGCCTCCATTGCCCTGTCCACCACCGCCCTTGCCGCCGCCCCGGCCGAAACCCTGCCCAGCGGCGTGAAGATCGTGCACAGCACCGACGGCACCGGCCCGCAGCCCAAGGCGACGGACACCGTCAAGGTGCACTACCGCGGCACGCTGGCCGACGGCAAGGAATTTGACAGCTCTTACAAGCGCGGCGCGCCCGCCACCTTCCCGCTGAACCGCGTGGTGCCCTGCTGGACCGAAGGCGTGCAGAAGATCAAGGTCGGCGGCAAGGCCACACTGACCTGCCCACCCGCCACGGCCTATGGCGACCGCGGCGCCGGCGGCGTGGTGCCGCCCAATGCCACGCTGACCTTCGACATCGAACTGCTCGCGATTGAAAAGTAAAAGCTAAAGAGGCGCTTCGAGCGTCGTGAGGAGGGCTTTGTCAAAGGCCTGCGCGCGCTCGAACTGCAGCCAGTGGCCGGCGCCTTCGACCAGGGCCAGGCCCCTGAAATCCGCAGCTCGCTCCAGGGCTGCCCGCAGCCCATCAAGCTTGCCGCGGTACAGCGCATCCTCTTCCCCGTAAATCGCCCACACCGGGCAGCGCAGCCGCGCCAGTGACTGCGCCAGCGCGCCGGTGCGCGCCAGGCTGCGGCCCTTCATGCGGTCGCGCAGCACGTTGGCGATGTGCAGGCGCAAGGCCAGTTCGTTGATCGCGTCCGCGCGGTACAGCATCAGCGCCGCGAGGTTGTGGCGATGGATCTCATCGCGCTGGCCCGCATCGGTGATATGCCGCCATGCGCGCAGGCGTATGGCTTTTTCGGGCGCGACACCCAGGCCGGGCGCACCCACCAGCACCACACGCGCCGCCCGGGCGGGGAAGCGCTCCGCCACAAAGCCGGCCACCATGCCGCCAAAGGAAAATCCCACGAGGTCGCAGGCCGCCTCGCCCGCCAGCAGGGCCAGCCCTTGCTCGACCGGTTCGGGCAGCACGTCGGCATCGGTGCCCCGTAAAGGCGCGGCCGAATCGCCAAAACCGGGAAGGTCGGGGACCAGCACCCAGCGGCCCGACGCGGCCAGCGCGGGGATGTTGCGCAGCCAGTGCATCCAGCTGCCGCTGCCGCCGTGCAGCAGCACCAGGGGCGCGAGCCCGGGCCGGCGCGTGGCCTGGCCCCACGTGTGCCAGACCATGGTGCCGTCGCCGCAAGGGGTTTCAAAACGGCTGGCCGTGCGCAGCATCGCAAGCGCTTCGGAGGGCCGCTCAATGTTTGCCGAATCTGTCATGGGAGATAGAACCTATTTACGGTCTAAACGGAGCCGCGTTGGGGTGCAATCGGGATGAGTGGGCCGACCGGGACCGCCGCATGGGCTAATGCCCATGCAAGGGCCTGGGTGGCTCAATCGCCCGACCGCCCAGCCGGCCGGCTGGGCGTCGTGCAGCTGCCCCAATGGGGATGCAAACGCGACCGCGTTTGCGTCACCCCAACCCGAAGGGCAAGCCCCTTCTCGGGCGGTTTGCAGCGTTGCGATGCTAACCCATAGCTGTGCTATGGGCGTCGCACCGCGCCTTGCATCCCATCCCGAGAAGGGGCTTGCGCGGCCTCGTTTAGACCGTAAACAGGTTCTTATACCCTGTCCCTCATGCGGCCATTGCCAAGCTCCTAAACTGGCCCGGCACCCTTACAACAACATCCATGAATTCAGGCCAGCTCGCTTCCTCTTCACTCCCACTCCTCCGGGGAGAGGGCGCAAAAACATGATCCCCTTTTCAGTCCTCGACCTGTCCCCCATCGTCACGGGCGCCACTGCCGCCGATGCCTTTCGCAACACCCTGGCCCTGGCCCGGCATGCCGAACAGCTGGGCTTCAAGCGCTTCTGGCTGGCCGAGCACCACAACAACCCGGGCATTGCCAGCGCCGCCACCGCGGTGGTCATCGGCCATGTGGCGGGCGGCACGCAAACCATCCGCGTGGGATCCGGCGGCGTGATGCTGCCCAACCACTCGCCGCTGGTGATCGCCGAGCAGTTCGGCACGCTGGCTTCGCTGTACCCTGGCCGTATCGACCTCGGACTGGGACGCGCACCGGGCACCGACCAGTTCACCGCACGCGCGCTGCGGCGTGACCACCAGAACAATGCCGACACCTTTCCGCAGGACGTGGAGGAACTGCAGGCCTACTTTGAACCGGCAGAGCCCGGCCAGAAAATCAGGGCGGTCCCGGGCGCTGGCCTCAAGGTGCCGCTGTGGCTGCTGGGCTCCAGCCTCTTCGGTGCCCAGCTCGCTGCCATGCTGGGCCTGCCCTTTGCTTTCGCATCGCACTTCGCGCTCGACATGTTGATGCAGGCGCTGGACCTGTACCGCAGCGGCTTCAGGCCTTCCGCGCAGCTCGCCAAACCTTACGCCATGGTGGTGGCCAATGTCGTCGCGGCCGAAACGGACGAAGCGGCGCGCTACCAGCTCACATCGGTGCAGCAGGCCATGACCAACCTGTTGCGCGGCACCCCGGGACCAATGCCGCCGCCGATCGACGACATCGAAAGCTACTGGTCCCCGGCCGAGAAAGCCGGCGCCCAGCGCATGCTGCGTTATGCCGTCGCGGGGTCGGCTGCAACGGTTGAAAACCAGCTTCAGCGCTTCATCGAGGACACGCAGGCCGATGAACTGATGGTGACCACTCACATTTACGACCCCGCCATCGCCCGGCGCTCCCTGGAAATCACTGCACAAGTGCGGGACAGGCTGCAGGAAGAACGCCAGTGCCGCGCATAGCGCTATTGTTTTGATAGCTGCTTGCGCTCGTCTTTATTGGGCTAGAGCCTTAAAAGGCTTGAATTTCGTCATGTGAGCGCCGCAGGCCAAACCGTAGTCACTGAAATGCAAACGTGCCCATTGGCACAGATCATGCAAAGCTGAAGCACCCGCCCGCGGGCAACACGCCAGCTTCCCATGCCCCCAGTTACATCACCCGAACGCCACACCCTTTTTGACGATGCGCAGGGCATCTTCACGGGCACGCTGTTTGTGTCGCTGGCGATGGTGATCTTCAACCAGGCAGGCTTGTTGACGGGCGGTACGGCCGGCGTGGCCTTTGTGCTGCACTACGCCACCGGCGTGAGTTTCGGCAAACTGTTCTTTCTGGTCAACCTGCCCTTTTACTGGTTCTCCTGGACCCGCATGGGCCGCGAGTTCACCATCAAGACCTTCCTGTCCATTGCATTGCTATCACTGCTGGCGGACTGGTCGCCCCGGGTGCTCGACATCGCAGACATCCACCCGCTGTACGCCGCGCTGGTGGGCGGCCTGCTGCTGGGGACCGGTTGCCTCTTCCTGGCCCGGCACAGGGCCAGCCTGGGCGGCGCCACCATCGTGACGCTCTACCTGCAGGAAAAGCACGGCTGGCGCGCCGGCAAGATACAGATGGCCATTGATTCGGTTGTGGTCTTGATGGCGCTGGCGGTCGTGCCCTCCGAGCGCGTGGCATATTCCATCATGGCTGCCGTGCTGATGAGTCTTTTCCTCTGGGTCAACCACAAACCCGGGCGCTACACGGTGACCTGAACTCAGTCGCCGCCGCCCACCTTGCCCCGCGAAGACTTGATTTCCGAACGCTGGCTTTTGCCGGCCAGGCGGCGCTGCTTCGAACCGTAGGTGGGTTTGGTGGCGCGCCGCGCCCGGGGCGGTGTGGAGACGCTGTCAACAATCTCCTGCAGGCGTGCCATGGCGTCGCTGCGGTTCATCTCCTGGGTGCGGTGCTGCTGCGCCTTGAGCACCAGAACGCCCTCCTGCGTGATGCGGTTGTCACTGGTCGCCAGCAGCCGCTCCTTGATGGCGTCGGGCAGCGACGAGGCAGCAATGTCAAACCGCAGGTGAATGGCGCTCGACACCTTGTTGACATTTTGCCCGCCAGCGCCCTGCGCGCGTATGGCGCTGAACTCCACCTCGCGTTCGTCAACGGGAAATTTCGGTGGCGCAGCCATGGTCAGTGCCGCAGCGGGTCAGGCTGCCAATTCGGCCAGGCCCGCGATGGCGAGTGCGTAGCCCCTGACGCCGAACCCGGCCATTACGGCCCTGGCAGCCGGCGAAATATAAGAATGATGGCGGAAGGCTTCGCGGGCATGCACATTGCTGATGTGCAGCTCGATCACCGTGACGCCCGCGCCCTTGATGGCATCGTGCAAGGCCACGCTGGTGTGGGTGTAAGCGCCGGCATTCAGCACGATGCCTGCCAGCGTGCCCGCGGCCTGGGCGCGGCCGGCTTCATGAATCGCGTCAATCATCACGCCTTCATGATTGCTCTGGCGAAAGTCGAGCTTGAAACCGTGGGTTGCGCAGGCTTTGGTGCACAGCGCCTCTACATCGGCCAGGGTTTGCGAGCCATACACAGCCGGCTCACGCGTTCCCAGCAGATTGAGGTTGGGGCCATTCAGGACAAGAACTGTTTGCATGAAGCGGGGCTTTCCGGATGTTCGGGTGGGTGGGGTTTGGCTATTAGCCTGGGCCCGATTATCGACGCTGCCGCCGCCACCCCATCACCGAAGCACCCTGTCCCCCGCTCCCGCACCTGCCTGATCAACCCGCCGGCAGCACCCTAGCGCAGGCTTCCGAAAAAGCGTTCCAGCCAGTCGGCAAACGCATCTGGTTGCTCCACCGCGCTCAAATGAGCCGCTGGCAAGGTGCGCAATTGCGCGCCCTTGATGCTGGCGCAAATGGCTTCAGACATGGCCAAGGGCGTTGCCTCGTCACGCGTGCCGGCAATCACAAGGGCCGGGCACTGGATCGCGCCGTTGCTGGTGCGAAAGTCAATGCGGGAAACCGCTTCGCAGCTGGCCGCATAGGCGGCGGCATCGGTGGTCTCAAGCACCTTGCGCAGCGCCGCGACCTTGCGTGCACCGCCGCCCACCTCATCCGCCCTGAATTCCGGGGTAAACCAGCGCTGCATCGCACCGTCTGATATCGCCGCCACGCCCTGGGCCTGTACGGTGTGAACGCGCGCCTGCCACATGGCACGCGCCGCATCGTCGTAAAACAGGGCGGCGTTGGCAACGACGATGCTTTTGAGCAGCTGCGGATGCCGCGCCGCCAGCGCCTGCGCCGTCATGCCGCCCATGCTGAGCCCGACAAAATGCACCGGGCCACCGCCCTGCCCTTTGATAAGGCCCGCCACATCATCGGCCAGCAAGTCGAGCGTGTAAGGGCCCGGCACCGCTTCCGATTGGCCGTGGCCGCGGTGGTCATGGCGCAGCACGGTGTAGCGGTTCTTCAGGATGGCTGTCACGCCGTCCCACATCGTGAGGTCACAGCCCAATGCATGGCTAAGCACCACGACAGGCCCCTGGCCTTCACTGATCCAGTGCAGATGAGGTTTTTTCATGCGTTATCAAATGATGTAGTGGTTGAGGAACCGCGAATGCAGCCCTGTCAGTCAGCGAGCAGGCCTTTTTCGCGAAGGATGTCGCCCGCCACAGAGAACGCATGGTTGGCGGCGGGAACACCACAGTAAATGGCGGCCTGCAGAATCACTTCCTTGATATCGTCCGGCGTGAGCCGCGACTCCGGCGGGCCGTCGAGTGCCGCGCGGACATGCATGGCAAATTCTTCGTACGCCTTGAGCGCAATCATGGTCGACAGGACCATCAGGCGGCGCGTCTTGTCGCCGAACGCCGGCCGGCCCCAGACTTCATTCCACGCATAGCGCGTGATCAAGTCCTGGAACTCGCCGTTGAAGGCATTGCTTTTGGCGATGGAACGGTCCACCCAGGCATCACCGAGCACGCGCCGGCGGTTGATCATTCCCTTGTCATGGTCGTTCATGGTTTTACCTTTTTGCGGTCTTGGTGCGATGGCTGTCAGTGTGCGTTTTCCCCACCAGTGCTTCAACAGCGTCGGCCTGCGCATGCGCGAGTGTTGACGCGTGCCGCGCCAGCGCCAGGTTAAACCACTCGTCGGCGGCATCGGCGGGCAGCACGGAACGCAGCGCCTCCAGGTTGGCGCTCATGCGCTGGGTGTCCACCTGCAGGCCCGGCAGGGCCTGGGCCATGGCGCGGACGGATCCGTGCGCCGACATCAGCAGCCCCGGCCATTCGGCCAATTCGGCCTGCCAGTTCCCCAGGGCGCGCTCATGCTCCTGCGCCATGGTGGCGAGCAGCGCGGCCACGCGCTGCGGCGCGCGCTGCGCTGCAGCCAGTGCCACCATGCAGGCGACCGGATTGCGCTTGTGCGGCATGGCGGATGAACCGCCGCGCCCCGGCTCGGCCGGCTCCGCCAGTTCGCCCACTTCGTACTGCCCCATCAGCGAGATATCTTTGGCGATCTTCCCGAGACTGCCTACCAGCAGACCCAATTCGCAGCCCAGCGCCACCCACTCGTCACGCTGGGTATGCCATGCAAATGCGGAAGGTTTGAGTTTCAGGTCGGCCGCCATATGCGCCATGATTTGCGGGCCCTTGCCGTTCATCTGCGCCAGTGTTCCCACGGCCCCGCCCAGCTGCACGGCCAACGCATTGTGGCCAGCCACTTGCAGGCGCTGCAGGCTGCGCGCCAGCGGCGCAGCCCAACCCGAGCACTTGAAACCAAAGCTGGTGACCGATGCCGGCTGCATCAGCGTGCGGGCCAGCACGGGGTCAGCGGCATGGCGGCGGGCCAGCACCAGTAACGCCGCTACTGCCTTGCGGATGTCGGCCTCAATCAGGTCCAGCGCATTGCGGGTCACCAGCGCCAGCGCAGTGTCGATCACGTCCTGGGAGGTCGAGCCGAAATGGACAAACCCCGCAGCCTCCTTGTTGAAGAGGCCCACGGTTTCCCTCAGGGCCTTGACCAGTGGAATTGCGATGCTGCCGGCACGCCCACTTTCGCGAACGATTTTGGCCACATCAAACAATTCGATCTTGCAGGTGCCGATGATGGATTGCGCGGCGGCTTCGGGGATCAGGCCGGCGCTGGCCTGCGCCCGCGCCAGCGAAGCCTCGAAGCGCAACATGGCATCCAGAAAGTTACGCTCGCTGAAGGCCTCCAGAATTTCCGGCGTGGACAAAAAACCTTCAAAAATGCTGCTCATGCCGTGAACTCTCGAAAAACAATGACTGATATTTTCCCGCCGGGACGCCTCAAGGAAAGACGGACCCCATACACAGGGGAAAGGGGCAGCGCCCCGCAGGCACGAAGTGACGAGCGTGGGAGCTTCATTTTCTCAAGCGGATCTGGTTAGGCAGCGGCACGGAACGGCGCAGCACATCCTCCCCCAACCACAGTGCAGAGCGCCATGCGCGCTGGGCTACTGTGGGCAAAGGCATTTGCTGGTAGTCGTCGTTGAACACTTCAAAGCTGTAATCGCCGCGGTAGCCCAGGCCATGCAGCTTGGTGACCAGTGTGGCCAGCGCTTCGCTGTGCACACCCTCGCCTGGAAACACGCGGAAATGCCGGGCGGTGGCAATGCGCTCCTCGACCGACTTGATTTCCGTCCACATGAAGTCGGCCAGCTGCACCAGAAAAATTTTGTCCGGATCCAGTATGTCCAGCTCATCCAGCGAGGTCTTTGTCGCAAACATATGAAAGGAGTCAAAGCCCAAACCCAGGTTGGGCATGTCGGCTTCACAAATAATGTCCCAGGCCTGCGGGAACTCATTGACGGTGCGGCCCCACGACAAGGCTTCGTAGGCGATCTTGATATTCATCGGAATCGCCAGCATGGCCAGCTTGCGCAAGTCCCTGACCAGCGCCCGGGTTTCACCCGTGGCGTGCACCGAGGTTGACGAACAGATCAGCAGCAGGCGGCAGCCCAGCGCATGGCACATTTCCAGCATCGATTTGGCGATGTCCATCTTGTAGTCGTGCAGGTGCCCGGACAACCCCTCAAAATCACGCAAAACCTGGAACCCGGTGACGCGCAAACCGCTTGCACGCACCGCAGCGACGGCGGCTTCCATGCCGTCGGGGTGGCCTACCAGGTCCTTGGCGGCCAGCATGATCTGGGTGAAACCGGCTTCGCGCACGGCCTTGAGCTTGGCCTCCAGCGGGCCTGCCAGCGAGATGGTGTCCATCCCGAAATCGTCGATGTTGCCGCTGTAGTGGCTCATGCCTGGCGCCTGTTTAGCGTACGTCATGGACCAGCTCAAAACTCACGCTGCCCATCCAGCTCTTGGTCAGCGCGCCGCGGTCCTCGGTATGGACCCCGGGTGACTCGAGGAATTCCACGCCGCGCTTGCGCAACTCGCCGACAGTGGCCAGCACGTCTGCGCTGCCCAGGCCAATGCGCTGCAGGCTTTCGTCCCCTTCCACGTCGAGCACGCTGGCTTCAGGCTCGATCAGCTGAAGGTAAAAGCGCGACGAAGGCGGGCACGGGCTGCGAAGGATGCGCCCCTTGGGCAGGATGCCGAAGCGCTGTTCGTCGGGCAGGTCGGTAAAGCCAAACAGCTCGCGGTAAAACTCGGCCCAGTCTTCAGTGCGGTCATTGCCGATGTATTGCACGACACCAAAGAAGTGCAACCCCGCCACGGCAGGCGGATGCTGATCCACCGTGGGAATCGGCACAAAGTCCACGTCATAGATCGAAAACTTGTCGTAACGGTCTACAAAATAAATGCGGCTCTTTCCCACGCCATGGATGGCCGGGATGTTCAGCTCCATCACCTCGACGCGCGACGGCACGGCCCACGCGCCCCGCTCCAGCGCACGGTGATAGGCGTCTGCCGCGTCCCGCACGCGCAAGGCCACAGCGGCAATCACCGGCTTGTCGGTCGGCGCGGCGCCATCCGGCATGGCGGGAATGTGGGCATTGACAATCACGTTCATGCTGCCTTGCCGGTACAGCAATACCTCGCGCGAGCGGTGGCGGGCGACCGGACGGAAGCCCATTGTTTCCAGCACCTGGCCCAGCGCCTGCGGCTTGGCGGTGGTGTATTCAATGAACTCAATGCCGTCCAGCCCCAGGGGGTTGGCAACTTCGGGGATGGCCTCCCGGTCGGCGGCTGGCGCTGGTGCAAAGGTGCTCATGGTGATGTCTCCGGTGAGAGGTTGCAGCAGATTCAGGAAGTTGCCACGGCGGGCGCCACGGTTGCGCCCGGCACATGGCCGCCGCCGAGGAAGAGGCGTTCGATGTTGGGGTCTGCCAGCAGCTCCGCCGCCGGCTTGTGCAGCACCAGTTGCCCCGACTCAAGCGCGATGGCGTCATCGGAAATTTTCAGCGCGCTTTTGACGTTTTGCTCAACCATCAATACTGTCGTGCCCTGCGCCGCCAGTTTCTGCAACAGCTTGAACACGTCCTGCACCACCATGGGTGACAACCCGATTGAGGGTTCGTCAATCAGGATGACCTTGGGGCGCAGCAGCAAGGCCCGGCCGATTTCAAGTTGCTTCTGCTCACCACCCGAAAGCGCTGAGGCCTGGGAATGCAGGCGTTCCTTGACACGCGGGAAAAACTCCAGCACCTCGGGAATACGCTCGTGTGTGGTTTTCGTACCCAGCGTGATGCCGCCCAGCTCCAGGTTCTGCCAAACAGTAAGCTGGCCAAACAGGTTGCGCCCCTGGGGCACAAACACAATTCCTTTGGCCAGCAATTCTTTCTGGCTGGCGCCCGAAATGTCCTCACCATTCAACAGGATGCGGCCCTGCCGCGGCTTGAGCAAGCCAAACAGCGCTTTCAAAACCGTGGACTTGCCCGCACCATTGGGGCCCAGCAGCAGCGTGATGGAACCCGTACGCACCTTGAACGACAGGTTGTTCAGGATCATGAAGTCCTTGTAACCTGCCACCACATCGTCAAATTCAATACAGATCTCACTTGTCATATCAATCTCCATGAAGCCTCAGTTGACCTCTTTCCAAGCAACGGCGCGGAACCGGCTCCGCCGGGCCGCAGCGGTTGTCCCCCTGAGGGGCTTAACTGCCCGTTTTTCGGCTACACGAAGTGAGCCGAGACAGGAGGCTAATTCCCTAAATAGGCGTCCAGCACCTCTTTATTGGCCCGGATTTCCGCTGGCGTGCCGATGGCCAGCACCTTGCCCTCCACCATCACCATGATGCGGTGGCACAGGCCCATCACAAAATCCATGTTGTGCTCGATCACCACAAACGAGGCCTTGCGGCCAAATTTGGGGTTCTGGTTCAGATCCCGGAGCAGCGACGAGATGCCGCCCACCAGGCTGGGATTGACGCCCGCGCACGGCTCGTCGAGCAGCACCAGGTCCGGTTCGGCCATAAAAGCCATGGCGATGTCCACCAGCTTTTGCTGGCCGTAGCTCAAGGTCCCGGCGAGCTTGTCAGCCACATGGCGGATGCGGAACTGGTCGATGAGCGCATCGGCCTTGTCGCCCAGCCCCGAGTCGCCAGGCGCAAACATGCGGCCGAGCAGGCTGCCCTTGTGCTCCTGGGCCGCCACGATCAGGTTGTCGCGCACCGTCATCTTTCCAAACACCTGAAGGGTCTGAAAGGTGCGGCCCACGCCACGCCGGCTGAGCTCCAGCGGCGACAGGCCGGTAATGGTTTTACCGTTGAGTTCGATCGTGCCGGCATCGGGGCTGATCTGGCCCAACACGCTGTTGAACATGGTGGTTTTACCCGAGCCATTGGGTCCGATGACACCAAAGATTTCCCCCGGCATGACTTCAAAGGAAACCCCGCCCACAGCCTGGATGGCGCCGTAAGCCTTCTTGAGCCCGGCGACTTTTAACAATGCATTGCTCATGATGCCGCTCCGATCCGGCTGGCCGCAGCCGCACGTGCCTGGGACGCCTCACGCGCTGCGCGCTTGGCCCGTATACGGTCAGGAATGCTGAGCAACCCATCGGGCAGCCACACCATCAACAGCACCACCGCAGCGCCGAACATCGGCAAATACCAGTTGGACACCAGCGGCACATCGCGCAACCATTCCGGCAGCACCACACCCACGGCGGCGCCCACGATCGGGCCCAGAAAATAACCTGCGCCACCGACCACCACCATCAAATACATCATGATGGATGCCGCCACCGTAAACGGCCCCGGCTCAATGAACTGCACCAGCGATGCGAACAACGCACCGGCGATACCGGCATACGCCGCGCCAATGGCAAAACTCAGCAACGTGTAGTTGCGGATGTCTACCCCCAGGCTCTCGGCACGTATCGGGTTGTCGCGCAGGGCCGTGAAGGCCTTGCCCCAGGGCGAGCGCAGCAGGCCCCACAGCAGGCCCGAAAGAATGACCGTCACGGCCAGTACAAAGTAGTAGTAAGGCAGGTTGCCTTCGAGCGAATAACCGAAGAGGGACGGCCGTGCAATGTTGTTGATGCCGAAGGTTCCCCCGGTGAGCCATTCCTCATTGCGCATCACCAGCCAGATGGCGGTGTTAAAACCCAGCGTGGCGAATGCCAGGTAAATGGCCTGCACGCGCAGCGCCGGGAAACCCAGGATCAGCCCGACGGCAAAACAGATCAATGCGGCAGCCGGCAAACCAAGCCAGAAGCTGACACCCGCCTTCATCAGGATGGCGACGGTGTAGGCGCCAATACCGAAGAAAGCCGCGTGGCCCAGCGATTTCTGGCCCGCGTAGCCAATGGTCAGGTTCAGTCCCATGGTGGCAATGATAAAAACCAGCCAGTAGGTCAGCAGGTAGATGCCGTAGCTCTTCAGGAACTGCGGCACTGCCAGTACCAGCAAAGCGGCCAGAACCGTCAATACCAGGGCAAATTTGTTGTTGGCGAGCTTCATACCTTGCGCTCCTCTTTTTTACCCAGCAGGCCTTGTGGCTTGAAGAGAATCACCACCATGAAAATAACCAGCGCCACGGCGTCCTTGTAGGCCGGTGAAATATAGGCAGCGGCCAGGTTCTCGCACACCCCCACAATCAGCCCGCCCAGCAAGGCGCCGCGCGAGTTGTTGAAACCGCCGATGATGGCGGCAAAAAAAGCCTTGGTACCAAGGCCTTCGCCCATGTCGAACTTGGCGAGGTAAGTGGGCGTAACGAGCAGGGCCGCCGCCACCGCCAGCACGGCATTGATCGCGAAGGTGTAGAAAATCATGCGCGGCACATTGATGCCCAGTACCGAAGCACTTTCGGTGTTTTGCGCCACGGCCTGCATGGCGCGGCCCGTGACGGTTTTGGCCAGGAAGGCCTGCGTCGCCATCACGATGATCAGGGCCAGCGCAAAAGTGCCGATGTCCTGAAGCGTTATCGTGACGCCGGCGATGTTGAACAGCTTGTCGGCAAAGAGACTCGGAAAAGGATGGGCTTCGGCGCTGTAGCCGGCGCGCACGCCGTTGCGCAGGGCAATGGAAAGCCCGATGGTCGCCACGACGATGGGCATCATGCCGTACTTGAAGAGCGGATCCACCACCCCCCGCTTGAAGACCCAGCCCAGCAGCAGCACGGCCAACAGCACCGCCAGCACAAAGCTCACCAGCATGGGTGCGCCCAGCGAAATGAAGGCCAGCATCATGAAGGCCGGCAGCATGACAAATTCACCCTGCGCAAAGTTGATCGTTCCCGAGGCCTGCCACAGCAAGGTAAAGCCCAGGGCTGCCAGCGCATAAATGCTGCCGGTGGCCAGGCCCGAGAAAAAGAGTTGGAGAAAGTCTGTCATGGGAAGGTCCGATGGAGAAAGTCGGTTGTATTCAGCGGAGTTCTCAATGGGAAGGGCTTGCGCCCTGCCCCATGAGCGGCCGGCCCCGCATGGCCGGCCGAGGTTGCAGTTACTCAGTTATTTCTTCGCGGCCGGCTTGGCCGCAGCAGGCGCCAAAGGAAGGGTCTTGCTCACGTCCCGGGTGGCCAGGCCAAGCGGGGGAACCATGTCAATGACTTCCTGCTTGCCGTTTTTGACTTCCACCATGAAGCTCATGCGGTCGAGGTCGCCCTTGTTGTCAAACTCGGTGTACATCAGCGCGCCGGGGTATTTGTCGGTGTTGACCTTCAGGCCCTTCATGGCCGCAGCCACGGCTTTGCGGTCCAGCTTGCCGGCTTTTTCAATGGCAGCCTTGAGCACGTAAACACCGGAGTAGCCCTTCATGCCGTTGTGGTCGGAGATGTACTTGTAGTCCCTCTCGAACTTGGCCTTGAAGGCGCGGATGGCAGGCACCGGCGCATCCACCGTCAAGCCCACGTGGGCAATCGCGCCGTTGGCAGCCTCACCGGCCAGCTCAATGACTTTCTGGCCTGTCAGGGTGGTTTCGCCGATGATGGGCTTGTTCCAGCCCTGCTTGCGCAGCTCACGCAGCAAGCGTGCCGACTCTTCTTCGTTTGAATAAGCGAACACGCCGTCTGCATTGCTTTGCTTGGCACGCAGCACCGCGGCAGAGAAGTCGACCTGGCCGGGTTCGGTGGAGATCTCGCTCAGGATTTTGGTCGGCGAATTGGCGAGGGCCTTCCTGATCGAGTCCATCCCGCCTTTGCCGAAATCGTTGTTCACATAAATGACGGCAATGCTTTTGAGCTTGGCCTGATCACTGATGTAGCGTGCCACCTTGGGCATGGCAGTGGCTTGCGTGAAGCTGGTGCGAAACACGTAAGGGTTGCCCTGCTCGGTGATGCCGGCTGCCTCGCCCCCGGTGAAGTTGGGCACCTCGGCGCGCCGTGATTCGGCCATGCTGACCATGATGGAGCCGGAGAACACCGGACCGAAGATGGCAAACACGTCGTCATCGATGGCTTTTTGCGTTAGCCCCTTGGCCACGCCTGCATTGCTTTGCGTATCAGCGGTGGTTGTCTGGATTTTCTTCCCCAGGATGCCGCCGTTGGCATTGATTTCCCTGACGGCCAGCTCAACGCCGTTCTTGAAGTTGGTGCCTGCCGTGGCGCCGCCGCCGGACAGCTCGACAATGTTGGCGATCTTGATGACGTCTTGCGCAAAACCAGCGCTAGCGCTTACTGCGAGAGCGCAAGCGGCTATCAATTTGAGAGCGAATCGTTTTTTCATGGTTGTCTCCTCTGGGGGGTTAAAAAATCAAGGTGATGCGAGTCGTGCTTCCCCGACTCCTGGGATGGGAACACTGTCAGATGGTGTGGTCTGGAAGGGGCGCCTGATTTCACCGGCCATCGTGGCGGGGTACAAATGCCCCCGGATAAAGGTGGCATCGCGGCGAACGGCCTGCGCCGCTGCGGCATGCCCAAAAAAATCCAGGTAGTCCGGCACCTGCTGGATCAGCATCTCAAATCCGGGCTGTGCGGTCAGACCGCGCTCGCGGGCAGCCCGGACCAGCGGCGTCGGCTGGTTCTTCATCAGGATGTCCATGACGGCCGCATGCGGCGCCACACGGGACACATCGCACGGAAGGGGATCATCGGCCCGGAGCCCCAGCGGTGAGGCATTCACCACCACGTCATGGCCCGACGGGTCACCGCTGCTCACAGCCGCGATGCTTGCGTTGGACAGCGGCATAGCGGCGGCAATCTGGTCGGCCAGCACCTGCGCCTTGCCGGGCGCCGGGTCATAGAGCGAAATGGCGGCTGGCGCCTGGCTGCCCGCCATTGCGAGTGAAGCGGTAATCGCGGCAGCCGCGCCGCCTGCGCCCAGTATCAACACGCGCTTGCCGGCGTAGGCCACACCGAAATAGTCCAGCGACAGGACAAAACCTTTGCCGTCAAACAAGGCGCCTTCCAGTTCACCGGCTGCGTTACGGCGAATGCCGTTCACCGCGCCGGCTACCCGGCCCGCGTCATTGCAATGCGAAAGCAGGCTCATCACTTCGGCCTTGTGCGGGATGGTCAACAGCATGCCTTTGACGTTCCTGGCCAGGAAAGCGGCCTTTACAAAAGCCTGGATGTCCCCGGCGGCCACATGTACCGGGACAAGGACAGCATCAATACCCAGCGTCTTGAAGATCAGGTTGAACACCTCCGGCGCACGCACCTGCCCGACCGGATCGCCGGGGATCAAATACACGTCGGTATTGCCCTGAATGGTGGAAAACATGCTGGATTGCCTGAAACGTTCGATAATCGATTGAAACTGCCAGATTTGGTGTGAACTTTAGTAGCTAGCCTCAGGAATCCCAACAGGTTTATCACCAAATTGATCGTTAATCGCTCAATAAAGATCGATGATCGAACGAAACAAGGGTTTGACCTACGCCTGCGTTGATACCGTGTTGTGAATACTTCAGCAAATGACCGCGGCCAAACTCCCCATTTCACCCTCTACATTGCAGGCCCCCAGCCCTTCCACGCTGGACAAGCGCGACTGGATTGCCGGGCTGGAAAAAGGCCTGTCCATCATCGAATGTTTTGACGATGCCAACCCACGCCTGACCGCCAGCCAGGCCGGCGCGCGCTGCGGCATGACACGCACGGCCGCCCGCCGCTATTTGCTGACACTGGAGCACCTGGGGTACGTCGCCGGCGACGGCAAGCTCTTCTGGCTGACACCGCGGGTGCTTCGCCTGGGCCAGTCCTACCTGGAGTCGGCGCGCCTGCCGCGCATCGTGCAACCCTTTTTGCAGCGCGTGACCGCCGGCACCCAGGAGAGCGCGTACGTGAGCGTGATGGACGGAGACGACATCGTCTATATCGCCCGCAACGGCTCCAGCCGCGCCATGAACACCGGCTACGTGCTGGGTTCACGCGTGCAGGCCCAGGTCACGGCAGCGGGCCTTTTAATGCTGTCGATGCGCGACCCCGCCTGGCTGGAAACCTGGCTGGCCAACCACGAACTCAAGGCCTACACCTCGTACACGATCGCCAGCAAGGACCGCCTGCGGATTGAACTGGCGCGCGTGCGGGCGCAAGGATGGGCGATTTCCGAGCAGCAGCTGGAACTCAATTACCGCGGTATTGCCGTACCGCTGCGGGACCGGCACGGGGAAGTGGCGGGCGCGCTCAGCGTGACCATGCCCATGGGGCATGAGTCGAGTGAGGAGGCGGGGGGACGGGTTCTGTCGGTGTTGCGGGAGACGGCGCAGGCGATGAGAAACCTGATTTGAGTGCATCTGCCAGGGCGGTTCTTGCTCTGGCGATGCGCGCTTTGCTGAGGGTGGCTGGCCGGGGGTTGCCCGGCATGCAAGTAACTTTCTTTTGCTTCGCCAAAAGAAAAGTGAGTAGCTGCCGGGCAAATCAAACCGCACCAACACTCCCCGTCACCGGTAAAACAATCCCCGTGACATAACTGGAACAAACAGGAGAAGCCAAAAATACATAAGCAGGCGACAGCTCCTCAGGTTGCGCCGGCCGCCTCATGTCGGTCTTCTTGCCGAAGTCCTTGATGACATCGGGCGGTGAATCCGCCGGATTGAGCGGTGTCCACACCGGGCCGGGCGCCACGGCATTCACGCGAATGCCTTTGTCCAGGAGGTTGCTGGCCAGGGCCTTGGTGAAGGCGTGAATGGCCCCTTTGGTCGCGGAGTAGTCCAGCAGCCTGGCGCTACCTTCCAGCCCTGTGACCGAGCCCGTGTTGATGATGCAGGAGCCCTGCTTCAGGTACGGCAATGCGGCCTTGGCCATGTGGAAGTAACCATACACATTGGTGCGCAGGGTTTCGTCGAAGCGTTCTTCCGTGAGGTCTTCCAGCGAATCAGCGTGCTCCTGGAAGGCCGCGTTGTTCACCAGGATGTCGAGCTTGCCCAGCGATTTGACGGTTTTCTTCACCGCCTCACGGCAGAACCCGGCATCTTTCACGTCACCTGCAATCAGCACGCAGCGGCGGCCTTCCGCTTCGACGCAGCGCTTTGTTTCTTTGGCATCCTGGTCGGAATCAAGATACGCAACCGCCACGTCGGCGCCTTCGCGCGCAAACAGCACCGCGACGGCGCGGCCAATGCCGGAATCTGCACCGGTGATCAATGCCGTCAACCCTTCCAGCTTGCCACTGCCCTTGTAGTGGGGCGCCATGAATTGCGGCTTGAGCTCCATTTCGGCTTCCAGGCCGGGCTTGCGCAGGTGCTGCTTCGGCAACGGCGGCTCGGGGTAATCCTGCTTGCCGGCTTGCACGGCTTCTTTCTGCTTGCCGACAGTGGTTTCGCGCTCGGCACGCTTGGCCTCGTCCTTGCTGTCCTGTTCTCGCTGGATCTTTTGCTGTTTGGCGGTGACGGGCTCCGCGCGTGCGGATGGGCGCGTGGAGGACGTCCGTGAAGAGGGAGTGATTTTGGGCATGGCGCTTCCTCGAAAGTGAAAGTTGATGGGTGAAAACCTCCATTTAGAGTGGCCCGCGCCTGGCACGGTGTAGGAAAGATTCGCGCCTTCGCCCCAGCCATGCCTTGCGGCCGCTGCAGCGTCGGGCCGAATCTTGCACAATCAAGGCAGCCATCTTTTCCATTGCCGCTTTTGTTGCCGCCCGAGCGGCGTTTGATGCAAACCCGACACTTCCTCCAGCTCATCGCGATGTCCGCCCTCTGGGGCGCATCATTTCCCCTGCTGCGTATCGCCAGCCCCGCCCTGGGGCCGTGGGTGGTAGCGGCCACCCGCTGCGTCCTGGCCTCGATCGTGCTGGGCCTGCTGATGAGCAGGCTGCGCGGCCAATGGCCGCCGCGCGAGGCGTGGCCCCGGCTGGCGCTGCTGAGCATGCTGTCGGTGGTGGTTCCCTTTGTGCTGTACAACTGGGCCGCGCTGGTCATCCCGTCGGGCTATTCGGCGGTGCTCAATGCCACGGTGCCGCTCTTCGGCGTGATGGCCGCCGCACTGGCCGGCGAGGAAAAACTCACCCGCCTCCGCCTGCTCGGCTGCGCAGTCGGCTTTGCCGGCGTCGCGCTGCTGGTGCAACTGGGGCCCGTCGCCGTCACGCCCCGGGTCGTGCTGGCGGCGTTGGCCTGTGTGGCCGCGTCGGCCAGCTACGGCTTCGGTGCCATCCTCATGAAACGCGCCACCATGGCCTATTCGCCGCTGCCTTCGTCAGCGGTGGTGCATGTGGCCGCGGCCCTGATCCTGCTCATACCGGGCGGAATCGCCGCACCCTCGGCTGTCCTGACGCCGGGCGCCGTGGCTGCCGTTACGGTGCTGGGCACGTTTACCTCCGGGTTTATGTACTGGATCAGCATGCGGTTGATGCGCGAGATTCCGGCCAGCGCCACCACGTCGGCGGCCTTCATGATTCCGCTGTTCGGCGTGACCTGGGGCGGGCTGTTTCTGGGGGAGCCGGTGACGATCAGCATGTTGCCGGGTTGCATCCTGGTGTTATCGGCCACCGCGCTGATCACGGGTTTTAACCCGTTTCGGGCTGCGCCACCTGAGCCATAAAGCTTAAGGCACGCACCGGCGCGAAGTCGTAAAGAAATCGTGGCGAGCGGCCCGAGCAGCCCGAGGTCGTGTCGAGGACCGGAGCCGTACACCCACCCGTACGGTGAGGATCGCAGATGCGAGATCGGGCCGCGCAGGAGATTTATTTGCGGCTTTGCATGATGTTGGGCGTGGCGACCACCACATCCGCATTCTGCGCACGCTGGCGCAGTGCGTGCTCCATCACTACCAGAGCCAGCATGGCCTCGGCAATCGGCGTGGCGCGAATGCCGACACAAGGGTCGTGCCGGCCCTTCGTCACCACCTCGGCGGGGTTGCCCGCGGTGTCGATCGACTGGCGCGGCGTGATGATAGAGCTCGTCGGCTTGATCGCGATGGACACCTCCAGGTCTTGCCCCGTGCTGATGCCGCCCAGCACACCGCCGGCGTTGTTCGACTGAAAGCCCTCTGGCGACAGACCGTCGCCGTGCGTGGTGCCGCGCTGCGTGACGCTGGCAAAGCCGGCGCCGATTTCAACGCCCTTGACGGCGTTGATGCCCATCATGGCAAAAGCAATGTCGGCGTCCAGCTTGTCAAAGAGCGGATCACCCAGGCCCACCGGCACTTTGGACGCCGTGACACGAATGCGCGCGCCGCAGGAGTCGCCGGCCTTGCGCAGCGCGTCCATGTAGTCTTCCAGTTTCGAAACGTCAGCCACCGGCGCGAAGAACGGATTGCCCGGCACGTGTTCCCACGATTCAAACGGAATCGCGATGTCGCCAATCTGCGTCATGCAGCCGCGAAAGGTGGTGCCGTATTTTTCAACCAGCCACTTCTTGGCCACCGCGCCGGCGGCCACCATTGGCGCCGTCAGGCGGGCGGAAGCACGGCCACCGCCACGCGGGTCGCGCCGGCCGTATTTGTGCAGGTAGGTGTAGTCGGCATGGCCAGGGCGGAAGGTTTCCAGGATGTTGCCGTAGTCCTTGCTGCGCTGGTCGGTGTTCCTGATCAGGAGGCAGATAGGGGTGCCCGTGGTCTTGCCCTCGTACACGCCGGAGAGGATCTCGACGGCGTCGGGCTCATTGCGCTGGGTCACATGCCGGCTGGTGCCGGGCCGGCGGCGGTCCAGGTCGCCCTGGATGTCGGCCTCACTCAAGTCCATGCCGGGCGGGCAGCCGTCAATCACGCAGCCAATGGCCGGGCCGTGGGATTCACCGAAGTTGGTGACTGCGAATAGGGTTCCGAAGGTATTTCCGCTCATGGGGGGATTATCCCAGAGGGGGCTGAGGGGGCACGGACAGCCTGATTCAGGCCCGCCGTTGACAAGCCCGGACAAACCCGGAGTGTGGGTAGCGCTGGTTTCTCGTGGTCATGTCAGACCGATGCCGAAGGGGCCGGTCCTTTCGGCAAGAAGGTAACAGCGGAAAAGTCGCTGCGCCAGAACATTGCCGATGTGATTGGAGCTCCCCAGGATTCAACGTAGGCAAGCACATCGCCTCGCTGCAATCGTTTCCGCTTTAATCGCAACTGATACTTTTCCAGGTTTTCGAAGGACAAAGGATCTCCCTTTTGATAGAAGTCCCAACCCGGGTTGTCACTCATTACACGTACAAAGCGCAACAAAGCGCCTTGGGAATAAGCCGAGAACTCATTGAGCGCGTCCTTCTTGCAATCATCAGTCGTACTTCGAATTGAAATCACATCAAAGCGAAACGTCGACTGCGCATAGGCTGGTACGTAACCGTCTCCCGCAGACAGGTGAGGCATAAAAACCGTTAGCCCAGGGGCGTTAGCCGGTGACCAGAGAATGAGCGGCGACGCGTCTTTGTCTTCCGTGTACGGCTGTTCTGGCAAGACAAACGGGGTTGGGCTGCTATGAACCCGCATTGGCGGATAGCGATCAAACGCCTGGGCAACCTCGGTCACCGGTGCCTTGATCACAGACAGATTGAAGAATGGGCGATCCAGAACAGACATGATGCGAACGTTTTGTTGCTTGCCGGCACTGCGACTACGCGAACTCTCCGTGGCGCGGTGCAACTTCGCCCTGCAGAAGAACACGTAATGTGAACTTGAGCGGGAAGACCTGAGACTCTTTCACGCGCAGCGCGGCCGCAACCGCCTTGCGTTCCTTTTTTGCCTGCGGGTACTCGGCCGAGGGAACGAAGATGTGGGTGTTTTCGTGCAGCAGCACCCCATGCCCAAACTCGAGATCGCCAGCCGTGGTCACGCCAACAAAGCCGGTGAACGTCTGGCCTGAGGAAGCAAGGAAATCAGCAGCAACGGACAGGTCGTAAAGGTCCGGGCCCATCATCTTCGCCGGATGAGGGCGAACCCAGGCTTCGTCCTGCTCTTCATCCTCTTCCTCGTCGCTTGCGAACTCCCAGACGGGAAAAGCGATGAGGTCTTCCGGCTTGAGTTGGTCAATGGGCTTTCGGGTCTTCAACGATGGAGGCATGGACAGTCTCTTCTAAGGTGAAAGTGTCAACAAAGCCGAACAAGCCCGGCATTCGCTTGAAGCAAGGGGCAGGCCTCTGCTCCCCCTTGAGGAAGCGGATGCG
This sequence comes from Polaromonas sp. P1_F8, assembly GCF_056405635.1. Classification (NCBI taxonomy): domain Bacteria; kingdom Pseudomonadati; phylum Pseudomonadota; class Betaproteobacteria; order Burkholderiales; family Comamonadaceae; genus Polaromonas; species Polaromonas sp. P1_F8. Next base: position 1,226,235 of record NZ_JBFUBS010000001.1, read on the forward strand.
CTTGAGCCACAGGGTCAGACGCCTTTGACCCGTATGGGTGTGGTTTAGGCGTTCCTGAACTATAGCTTTGCAACCAGCCCCCCCCTCTTTGTCGCCCTGGCTGTGCAGCCATGCGGTGGAGCGCATGCCGCACACACTGTGGAACACTTCATGCTTGCTGCACTGCACCAACCCCGAATTGGATGTCTTGATTGAACAGGAGCACCCCATGCTGGACCGCACCGCGACCAAGTTTTCCCATGTCAAGCCCGGTGACACGCAGTTTGTCTCCGGTGGTTTGCGCGACTTTTTCCTGTACCGCGACCTTGGCATTGCCGACGCGACCAACGGCAAGGTCATCGCGCACCTTGTGAAGGCGAATATGGCACCAGAAACAGGCACGGGATGGCACCGTCATGAGGCAGATTTCCAGATCGTCATCATGACCAAGGGCTGGGCCCGCTTTATGTACGAAGACAAGGAAACCCTGGTCGAGGCCGGCGACGTGGTGCACCAGCGCCCGGGCATCAAGCATTTCCTGTTCGACTACTCCCCCGACATGGAATACCTCGAAATCGTCGGGCCGGCGGACTTCAAATCGATCGACGTCGACCCGGTCTGCGAGATCCCGCCCCCCACGCCCTGGAAGTAACCGGCCCTGGCCGCCCCCATCCCCGCACCCGCTCCCGATTGCCCCTTGTGGATGCGCCGAGGAGCGGAGGTTCAGACGGATCAGGGCAAAAACTTGTTTGAGCGAAGCGAGTTGTTTTTGGCCCCGGCTGGACCGAGCACCGCAGGTTGCCCGCAGCGCAGCGCAGGGACGCAGGAACCAGGGTCGCCTTTTCTTTGCTTACTTTCTTTTGGCGAAGCAAAAGAAAGTGAGTTGCATGCCGGGCAACCCCCGGCCAGAGCCCTCAGCAGAGAACCCAGCCCTCATCAGACCAACAGACATCGCCGTCAGTCAGCTCAAAACTCCGCATCCAACTCATCAATGTCATCCGGCTCCTTCCGAGCCTCAGCCACCCACTCCTTCATCGCCGGCAACTCCATGATGCGCTTGCAATACGCCGTGCAAGCCTTGTCCAGGGGCACGTCGTAGGTCAAAAACCGGGTAACCACCGGCGCATACATGGCATCGGCCACCGACAGCTGCTTGCCGAACAGATAGGGGCCGCCATAGGTGGCCAGGCATTCCTTCCAGATTTCCAGCACGCGGTCGATATCGGCCTGCGCGCGGGACCAGACCTTGAAGCCCGAAAAATGCGCCTTGATGTTCATTGGCAGCGCAGCGCGCATGGAGGCAAAGCCTGAATGCATTTCGCCGCACACCGCACGGCAATGCGCCCGCACCTTGATGTCCACGGGCAGCAACTGGGCTTTAGGCTTGATTTCATTGAGGTATTCGGCAATCGCCAGGGTGTCCCAAACCTTGACGTTGCCGTGCTGCAGCGAGGGCACCAGCATGCTGGACGAAAGCAGCAGCATTTCGGCCTTCATCGCCGGGTCATCCGGTGAAATCACTTTTTCGGTGAATTCCAGCCCCGCGAACTTCGCCAGCAGCCAGCCGCGCAGGGCCCACGCTCCGTAGTTCTTGCTGCTGATCGTCAGGATGGCTTTGGCCATGCACATGCTCCTTGAACCGGAAAGGTCCCGCTGGCTGCAGGATGGATGCATGAACTCCCGCAAGGCTTATGCCAGCCTGCGCTTTTCGGCTCCGACTGGCCCGTAACTTGCCTGCATGGACTGGCAGAGACAAAGAGACAACGAATTCCGATTCATGTCAGGACAACCATGCTTTACCAGGCCTACCAAACCCAGTCCGACCTGCTGTCGCCGTTTCGCCTGTTCGCCCAAAGCGGTAGCGCGGCATTCTGGCTGGGTAAAACCGAAGGCAGCCTGCTGCGCAAGATTTCGGCGTCCATGGAGGTGTTTTCACGCCTGCGGCTGACGCATACACGGCCGGCCTATGGCATCAGCTCAGTGAAGGTGGGCGAGCGCGAACTTGCCGTGACGGAAGAAACCGTTCTGTCCATGCCCTTTGGCACCCTGCTGCGCTTTCGCAAGGAAACACCCTCGGGCCTGCCCTTCCAGCCGCCGGTGCTGCTGGTAGCGCCGCTGTCGGGCCACTTTGCCACGCTGCTGCGCGAAACCGTGCGCACCCTGCTGCAAGACCACGACGTGTACATCACCGACTGGCACAACGCGCGCGATGTGTCCCTAAGCCACGGCCCGTTTGCGCTGGACGACTACATCGACCACATGATCCGCTTCACCCAGGCCATTGGCCCGGGCACCCATGTGGTGGCGGTGTGCCAGCCTTGCGTGGCGGCGCTGGCGGCCACCGCCATCATGGCTGAAGACGATGACCCGGCCCAGCCACGCAGCCTGACCCTGATGGCCGGCCCGGTGGATTGCCGCGTGAACCCGACCGGTGTCAACACACTGGCCACCAGCAAACCAATCGAGTGGTTCGAGAAAAACCTGATCAGCCATGTGCCGCTTCCGCACGCCGGCTACATGCGCCGCGTGTATCCAGGTTTTGTGCAGTTGAGCGCTTTTCTGAGCATGAACCTGGACCGGCACAAAAAATCCTTCCAGGACATGTACCAGCACTTGGTGGACGGTGATGTGGAAAAGGCCAACATCATCCGCGTGTTTTATGACGAGTACCTCGCCGTGAACGATCTCCCCGCCGAGTTCTACCTGGAAACAGTGGAAAAGGTGTTCCAGACCTACGACCTGCCGCTGGGCAAGCTCAGCTACCGCGGCCGCCTTGTCAAACCTGCCGCCATTCGCCGCACGGCGCTCATGACTGTTGAGGGGGAACGCGACGACATCTGCGCCGTAGGGCAAACGGTTGCGGCGCAGGACCTGTGCACCGGCATCCGGCCGTACATGAAAACCCACCATGTGCAGACCGGCGTGGGGCACTATGGGGTGTTCAGCGGGCGCAAGTGGAACCAGCAGATTTATCCGCGGGTTCGGGAGATGATTCACTCGAGCATGGGCTGAAATTCATACGAAATCGGCCTCCAGGCCAATGGAATCGGGCGCAAGCAGCTCCTGAATTAATAGCAATCAGTTGACCTATCCTTCAGGACTCGAGCCTTATCGGACGACACCATCCCAATCTCTGCGGATCGATTGATCTGCCAGAACCCATTCCTCAAAATGTGCAATTGCCGTCGCAGTTGCATCTTCCGTGAACGCTCTCCGCTCGAACTTCCCTCCACGCTCAAAGTAAAAAGTTTCAATCGCATCGCCATGGTTGAGGATGCAGTAAGTGTTATCAGACGGCGTGTCGTTGATTCGGAGCGCACTCATCCCGACACCTTTTGACTCCAATCTTCGCCGGAGTTCTTCGTAGGCATTCATCAAGGATTTCGCGTCTATATTTGCACGCGGTCAGCAAGGTCTTTTATCGATGCCTTCCACGCATCAAACTCGTCCGAATCTTCCCAAAGCTCCTTCAATTCAGAACCATCCGCCAGGATTCGTTCGATAACCTTGTGAGCCTTTTCTACCAGTGCGCTACTCGGAATGAGTCTGATTTTTTCGACCCAGATATCGATTGACTCACTGTAAGAGTTCTTCACTCCCCAATTACCCTGGAGCCTTGCGATGACTTCGATTGCCGCGAGAGCCTCGCAAGCATCTGGAGATTCCAGGTACTCCAATCCGTCTGAAAGCGCTTTGTTCAGCGTTTCCTCAACGAGTGAGAGATCACGGCATTCATCAAGGCCGTAGGCCCAATCGCATGCATCGTCATTACCCAGCGCGTCAATTGCCCAAGCACCCATACAGAACTCCTTAAGTCTTAGCGTTGAACGGCAGGCGGCCAAGGGCGTCGCCTGTTAGATGTCTCACCGAAAGGGACGAACCCATGCCAATGGCGCAGGAGCACGTCAATTCCAAAGCTGAGAGAGTCTAAGCGCAGCGAAGGTTCTCACCTCACGCCAAAAGCTCACTGCGCCGGCCTCATCCGTGCCACCCCAACCCCAATCAAACCCATCACCCCGACCAATCCCAAAATCACCCCACGCCCCTCCATCACCCCCGCAAACACCCCCACCAGCATGCCTGCCAGCGGCTGCGACAAATTGTTGAGCATCACGATCACGCCAGTAGTCTTGCCAAGGTCTCCCGGTGGAATGATCTTCTGCCGCAGGCTGCGGATGTAGACGTTGAACATCTTGTCGAAGCCGATCACCAGCAAGAAACCGGCGGTATACACCCAGAAGCTGCCGGCCAGCCCCGTCAGCAAGCCGCCGGCCAACATCACGCTGTATGACACCAGGCCCAGGGTTCGCAAGGGCAGTACGGTGCGGGCGATGAACAGCAGGATGATGACGGTGGCAATAGCGCCGGCCGTTTGCAGCAACGCGTAATCGCCCGCAGAGCGCTGCAGCAGCCCGGTCACCATCGCGGCCGAAGTAGCGAGCGTCACGCCAATGACCAGGTTAACGCCGGCCGCCAGCGCAATCACTTTTTTCAGGCCCGGCAGGTGCAGCACCTGCGAAAACGCGGTGCGGATGGGCAGCAGCCAATGGTCGGGGGCAGATTCGGGCGCGGCCAGCTCAACCGGGTTCTTCCGGTGCCACAAGGTCACGGCGCCATCGGCCAGCAAAAAAAGCGCCGCGGTGGCAGCCACCACCGCGGGCCACGGCATCCAGCGCAGCAACAGCGACGCCAGCACGGGGCCCAGAACCATGCCAAGCTGGTCGGCAATCTGCGCATGGGCCAGCACTTTCTCAAAGCGGTGCTGACGGAAAATTTGCGGCAGCATGACCTCGCGGGCCATCAATCCCTGGGTGGTCAGCACACCGCAGACCGCGGAAAGGGCAATCAACCAGCCAATGCCGCCCAGCCACTGAAAAGCGGCCGCCCCGCCGATGCACACGAGCGCGCGGTAGAGCTGGCTGATGCGCAAAAGCTTGAGGGGCGAAACCCGGTCGCACAGCGCGCCGCACACGGGAAAAGCCAGGAAACGGGGGAGCGTTTCTACCGTGAAGGCGATACCGGACCAGGCCACACTTCCTGTGGTTTCGAAAACCACCAGAGGAACCAGGAACAGCAGTATCTGGTCGGCAAGCCTGGAAAGGAACAAGGAGCTATAAAACAGCTGGCCGTTGGCGTTGTTGGCGTTGTCGCGCACTCCTGCTCCCATCGCCTTGCCTCGCAAAGCAGGCCAGATGCCTTGCGTATCTGGCTATTATTTTGATAGCGCCTTGCGCTCTTCCTGATTGGGCTGATTGGGCAGGCGGCATCTTTTACGCAAAGAACGCCATCAGGTCCGTACCCCTTGTGTTCAGCTGCGGTCGGCGCCGTCTTCTTCCGGCCAGTCGCGGATATAGGCCTTGAGCATCTTGTTTTCGAAGTTCTGGCTGTCCACCACGGCCTTGGCCACGTCGTAAAGGCTGATGACGCCCATCATGACTTTCTGGTTCATCACAGGCATGTAACGCGCGTGGCGTTCCAGCATCATGCGGCGGACTTCGTCGAGTTCGGTCTCCGACGTGCAGGTGAGTGGGTGGTCGTCCATGGCAGTGCGCACCAGCGTGCTGCCGATCTCGCCGCCGTTTTTGACGATGCAGACAATCACTTCGCGAAATGTCAGCATGCCGACCAGGTCGCCGTGCTCCATGACGACCAGTGAGCCGATGTCTTTTTCGGCCATGATCTGCGCCGCCTTGGCAAGGGGTTCGTCAGGCTGGACGGTGTAAAGCGTGTTGCCCTTCACGCGCAGTATGTCTAGAACCTTCATGGCCATCTCCTCGGTTGTGCTGCTTGCCGGCCCTCATTGTCCCACCACAGCGCGGCAACAGGGAATTCAGTTTAAATATAGCCCACAATCAAACGGCAGGTTGCAAGAATCTGTTCGGGCTCCTGCGATTGCCCGGCGCACCGCCACTTTTTTCTGACTGGAGACAAACCCATGCCCGGTTACTCAGACCCCGGCTTCGACACCCTGGCGTTGCACGCCGGTGCCGCGCCCGACCCCACCACCGGCGCGCGTGCCGTGCCGATTCACCTGACGACTTCTTTTGTCTTCGAATCCAGCGACCACGCGGCCAGCCTCTTTAACCTCGAACGCGCAGGCCACGTCTATTCGCGCATCAGCAACCCGACCAACGCGGTGCTGGAGCAGCGCGTGTCGGCTCTGGAAGGCGGCATAGGCGCGATCGCCACGTCCAGCGGGCAGGCGGCACTGCACCTGGCAATTGCCACCTTGATGGGCGCCGGCTCGCACATCGTCGCCAGCACCGCGCTTTACGGCGGCAGCCAGAACCTGCTGCACTACACCTTGCGTCGTTTCGGCATTGACACCTCCTTCGTCAAGCCCGGTGACCTGGACGGCTGGCGCGCCGCTGTACGGCCCAACACCAAACTTTTCTTCGGCGAAACCGTGGGCAACCCGGGCCTCGATGTGCTGGACATCGAAGCCGTGTCGAGCATGGCCCATGATGCCGGCGTGCCGCTGCTGGTGGACTCCACCCTCACCTCGCCCTGGCTCATCAAGCCCTTTGAACACGGCGCCGACCTGGTCTACCACTCGGCCACCAAGTTCCTGAGCGGCCACGGCACGGTCATTGGCGGCGTGGTGGTGGATGGCGGCAGTTTTGACTGGGAAAAATCCGGAAAATTTGCCGAACTGACCAAGGCCTACGAAGGCTTTCACAACATGGTGTTCAGCGAGGAAAGCACCGTGGGCGCCTTCCTGCTGCGCGCGCGGCGTGAGGGCCTGCGCGACTTCGGCGCCTGCATGAGCCCGCACACGGCCTGGCTGATCTTGCAAGGCATTGAAACCCTGCCGCTTCGTATGGCGCGGCACATGGGCAACACCGAAAAGGTGGTGCAGTTTCTTGCCAGCCACCCGCTGGTTTCACGCGTGGGCCACCCCATGCTCGAGTCGCACCCCAGCCATGCACTGGCCAAAAAGCTGCTGCCGCGCGGCGCCGGCTCGGTGTTCAGCTTCGACATCAAGGGCAACCGCGAACAGGGCAAGGCCTTCATCGAGGCGCTGAAAGTCTTCAGCCACCTGGCCAACGTGGGCGACTGCCGCAGCCTGGTGATCCACCCCGCCAGCACCACGCATTTCCGCATGAGCGACGAAGCGCTGGCGGCCGGCGGCATCACGCAGGGAACGATTCGCCTGTCGATTGGACTGGAAGACCCGGACGACCTGCTGGACGACCTCAAACGCGCCCTCAAGGCGGCAGAAAAAGCCGCCATGAAAGCGGGGGCCTGAAGCATGTACCTCGACGTCAACGGCCATAAAACGTATTGCTACACCGGCGGCAAACCTTTTGATGCGGCCAAACCCACTGTCGTGTTTGTTCATGGCGTACTCAACGACCACAGCATCTGGATTTTGCAGACCCGCTACTTCGCGCACCACGGCTTCAACGTGCTGGCGCCGGACTTGCCGGGCCACTGCAAAAGCGAAGGCGAGCCGCCGCAGTCGGTCGAAGAGGCTGCCGGGTTCATCATCGCGTTGCTCGATGCGGCCGGCATCAAAACCGCCGCACTGGTGGGCCACAGCTTCGGCTCCCTCACGGCGCTGCACGCGGCGTCCACTGCACCGCAAAGGGTGACGCGCCTTGCGTTGCTGGGCACCGCCTCCCCCATGAAAGTTTCCCCGGCGCTACTGGACAGCGCATTGAACCAGCCGATGAAGGCCATCGACATGGTCAACACCTTCTCGCATTCCATGCTGGCGCCGCCGCCTTCGTCGCTGGGCCCGGGCACCTGGCTGTATGGAGGGTCGAAGGCGCTCATGAAGCGGGTGCTGGCCAGCAATACCAAAGTCAACCTGTTCCACCGCGGCTTCAAGGCCTGCGACGACTACACCGGCGGTGAAGCAGCCATCGAAAAAGTGCAGTGCCCGGTGCTGTTCATCCTGGGCAAGAACGATTCCATGACCTTGCCCAAAATGGCGGCGCCGCTGCAGGCCAAAGCCAAAAACGCCAGGACGGTGATGCTGCAGGCCGGCCACCAGATGATGACCGAGGCACCCGAAGGGGTCTTGTTTGCGCTGAAGAATTTCATCAAGCCATGAGCGTGCCGATGGCCACGCCACCGATGACGCAGCAGCGTGCGCTGGAAATCGCCGCCAGCTTCGACCTGCGGGCGCTGCCGCCGGATTTTTACGCCAACCCCTATCCGGTTTATGCAGTGCTGCGAGAAACCGAACCTGTCAAGCGCATGCCGGACGGTTCCTGGTTCTTCACGCGTTATGCCGACCTGGTGGCGGTGTACCGCGACGCGCAGACCTTCAGCTCGGACAAGAAAGTGGAGTTCGAGCCCAAGTACGGAGCGGGCTCGGCCCTGTTTGAACACCACACCACCAGCCTGGTGTTCAACGACCCGCCGCTTCACACGCGCGTTCGCAAACTGATCATGGGCGCTCTCACGCGGCGCGCCATCGCCGACATGGAGCCTGGTCTCATCACGCTGGTCGATGGCTTGCTGGACGTGATCGAAAGCCGGGGCGGCGGTGATTTGATTGAGGATTTCGCTTCGGCGATCCCGGTGGAGATCATCGGCAACCTGCTGGGCGTGCCGCATGCCGACCGGGCGCCGCTTCGCGCCTGGTCGCTGGCCATACTCGGCGCTCTGGAGCCCAAATTGACGCCCGAACAGGATGCCTTGGGCAACAGTAGCGTGCGGGACTTCACCGGCTACCTCAAGGACCTGGTGGCCGACCGGCGCAAACACCCGGGTGACCCGGAACACGATGTGCTGACACGGCTGATCGGCGAAGAAGTGTCGGGTGAAAGGCTCAGCGAAACCGAGTTGCTGCAAAACTGCGTGTTCATCCTCAACGCCGGCCACGAAACCACGACGAATCTCATCGGCAACGCGCTGGTGCTGCTGCAGGAATGGCCGCAGGCAAAGCAGCAACTGCTATCAAAACTGGAGCTGCTAGCGCCCGTAGATAAAGGGATGCAGGCCGATTTGGCTGTTGAAATCGATGAATTTTTGCGTTTTGAGTCATCCAATCAGCTGGGCAACCGTCGTGCGCTCAAGGCCTGCCAAGTGGGCGGTGTGGACTTGCCGGAAGGCGCATTGCTGACACTGTGCATTGGGGCCGCAAACCGCGACCCGGCGCAGTTTACGCACCCGGAAACGCTGGACCTGGCACGCCAGGACAACCGCCACTTGGCTTTCGGCTACGGCATTCACCAATGCGCCGGACTCAGCCTGGCCCGGCTTGAAGGCCGCGTTGCCATTGGCCGCTTTCTGCAGCGTTTTCCGCGCTACCGCCTGACCGCCAGCCCCACACGTGGCGGCCGTGCGCGCTTCAGGGGTTTTCTGAAGGCGCCGTTTTCAACGACGGCTACCTGACCTGGCGTTGCGCGCCCACAAGATGCTGCGGCGCCGTTTCCAGCGCCCGCAACAGTGCCTGCGTGGATGGCAAATGAGGCACTGCCTTGATGTCGGTGTGCTCCAGCGAATCCAGTAAGCGTGCAAGGGTTTGCGCGTGCGGCGTCAAAGGGCCCAGAAAGTGCGTGCCGTCCGCATCGGTAATCAGCAGCGTGGGAAAGGTTTCCACTTCCAGGTCTCCGACCAGCTCGGCTTCGTCTTCAATGTCCAGCCAGACAAACCGGCTTTCCGGATAGCGCAAGGCCATTTCCGAGAAGACGACGCCGTAGTCGCGGCAAAGGCCGCACCAGTCCGCGCAGAGGCAAATCACCCAGCGCGCGTGGGGCGTCGTCACAGGCAGCTCATCATGGGGAGTTTCTGGAAGTAAATCGGTTGGCATGCAGGCAGAAGCGCGGAAAGGGTGTGACGAGGCTGGGCGGCCATGGATTGACTATTATGGCCAGCGTCGCAAAATGAGGAGCACCCCCGGATATCCGGCGCAGGAGACAAACCCATGAATGCCATCAGCCCCGATGCGGCCGAAACCGGCGTCACGACACCCGTTGATCCCCGCAGCTTTGCGTCTTTCGCGGATTTTTACCCCTTCTACCTGGGCGAGCATCGCAACCCGATCTGCCGCCGCCTGCACTTTGCAGGCTCAAGCCTCACGCTGCTCTGCCTGGCGGCACTGCTGGCCACCCGCAACCCGTGGTGGCTGCTGGCAGGCTTGCTGTGCGGCTACGGCTTTGCATGGATCGGGCATTTTGGGTTCGAGAAGAACCGGCCCGCCTCGTTCAAACGGCCGCTCTACAGCTTCATGGGAGACTGGGTCATGTACCGCGACATGTGGGTCCGGGCCTTGCGGCGCAGCAAAAGCAGCTGAACCCTGTTTTCCACGTTGCAGTCCCCAAACCCTTAACGGGCTGTATCAGGAGTCCAGTGACTGCAAAGGGCCAGTTTTTAACGCCTTGAGGCATGCAGCACCTGCCTGCAACGCCGCTTCATGCGTGGGATACGGGTGGTCGGAGCCTTCAATGCGCAGGTCCGCCATATGCTCCTGCGCAGACAGCTGCGTGACCACCCAGTAAAAAAGACCTGCTGACGGCTCCTTCACCCGCACCGCCAGCGGCCCGGGCGCATCGGGAACAGCGGCACTCATAAAGACCGCCCGAGCTCAGTGCTCACGTCTTTGGCGGCTGGGCCTACTTCCGCTACGGCAACACGCAGTTCAAGCTCACTGCAATCGAGTGCGCTGACCCAGTATTTCAGGGAGGCTTCCTCGTTGATGTTGATGGGCTCGTTTGTCAGGGCCGGGTCGGCGATCAGGTTCGATGGTGATGTCACAGTTCTCTCCAGCTTGGTTGTCAATTGAGGGGATTGCAGCAGATGGAGAGAATCGTGGCGTAAGCATAAAGATGGTCTTGTAAGAATTCCTCCCGCGCGCCTGAAGGCCTAACGGGCGAAAATTTGTGCGGTGCAGCATGAAAATTCTTACAAGGCTTACGTCACCCGAACGGCTGTTGCAGGATCAGGCAATCTGGCTGGAAAACAGGCTCAAACCTGCTTCCCGGCACGGCGTTTGGGCTGAAGGCAGAGCCTGCCGAATCGCAAGGAGGCCACGTCAAAGGCCAGATTGACGCGGGTGTGCGCCTGAACCGCCGCGAAGGCGCAACGCAAAAAATTAAGGGCTGGACTCGCCGTCTACCCGGATGCCCAACTGCTTGACCTTGACACGCTGCTCCACGGCCTGACTCCACATTTCGAAGTCTTTATTGGTGGGCGCCGGGCCCTGGCCGGTCTGATAGGCCCACATTTTTGCAGTCAACTCTTCGTAGATCTGCCTGGCTTCCTGGTGCGCCTGCCGTTCATGCGCGATGGCGCCGTCCAATTTTTCCCTGGCTGGTGTTTTTGATGGCATTGTCAGTGCGTGAAAAAATCAAAAAAACAGATTTTGTTACAGCACGCCGGCAGGCACAAATATCCCTAAGCCGTGATTGGTTTTTAGTCCGGATGGACTAGCCTCGAAACCTGCCGATGTGCGGGGGTTGGCGGGTCGGAGTTGGCGGTTTACAGCGCGTCGCGCAGCCGTATGGCCGGCCACCGGGCTTTTTCCCAGAGGCCCTGGACCGCTTCGGCTTTGTCCAGCAGAAGTTGCTGTATCAGCGGCTCCAGCGGCGTGGCGTCTGGATCGGCCAGCAGCAAGTAACGGGCTTCTACCTCGCCCTCGGCTTCATTGAGCTGGCCTACCCAGTCCAGGGCAACCAGTGTTTCCAGTACCGGCTCCAGCTGCAGCCCGTCCACCTGAAGCAGCTCGGCCAGCTGCGAAGCGCTGACGCCCTTGCGCGGGGTAGCCAGTGCCCGGTGCAACTGCTGGAGCACTTCAATGGCCAGCTGGAAATGCCAGCCATGTGCGCTGCCGCGACGGGCCACTCCGGCCAGGAGACTGGGCAGGTACGCGGCAATCACAGCGCCCATCAGTACGATGACCCAGGACACATAAATCCATACAAGGAGGATGGGCAAGGTAGCGAACGCGCCATACACCAGCGAATAGGTCGGCACGGCGCCCAGATACAGGCTCAGCACGCGTTTGGCCACCTCAATGCCCGCAGCCACAAACAGGCCCCCTACCCAGGCATGCGACCACTTCACGTAGGTATTGGGTACATAGCGGTACATCGCTGCCATGCCCCCTGCCACCAGGAAAAACTGCAGGACGCTGAGCAGAAAACGCAGGCTGACCGGCAAGGCGCCCACCAGGCCGCCCGAGGCGGACAGCACATAAGAGGTGACCGCCAGGCTGGCCGCCAGCAGCAGCGGCCCCAGGGTAATGGCAGCCCAATAAATGAGCACACGCTGCGTCAGTGGCCGCGCCTTCTTGACGCGCCAGATACCGTTGAGCGTGCGGTCGATCGTCAAAATAAGCGCGATGGCGGTAACCAGCAGCACGGCCAGGCCCGCGATGCCCAGCTTGTTGGCCTGGCGGCTGAACTGCGTCAGGTAACCCAGCACCTGGCGGGCAATGTTGTCGGGGATCAGGCTCTGGATCAGCCAGGCCTGCAGGGCACCCTGCAACTTCGAGAACATCGGGAAGGCCGTAAAAATGGCCAGCGCCACCGTAAAAAACGGCACCAGCGCGATCGACGTGGTGAAGGTCAGGCTGCTGGCGGTCAGGCCCATGTGATCTTCGCGGAACCGGTCGCGCAGCGTGAGCGCTGTGCCGCGCCACGGAAAGCGCGACAGGTTGCCCAAGAGGTCCTCCAGATATTGCTGAAATTTCATCCCCGGTATCATGCCACTGACCTTGGACGTGTTGACGGTCCAGCGGGTTCCCATGACCATGAACAAAACAACGCAAATTGACATCACCCGCCGGCTCGCGCTGGCCAGTCTGCTGGGCCTTATCGTCCTGGGCCTGGCCTGGGAAATGTGGCTGGCGCCCATACGCCCGGGCGGCTCATTACTGGCGCTCAAAGTGCTGCCGCTGTGCATCCCGCTGGCCGGCATCATGAAAAACCGCATGTACACCTACCGCTGGGTCAGCCTGCTGGTGTGGCTTTATTTCACCGAAGGCGTGGTGCGGGCCTGGAGCGACCGCACCCCCGGCAACTACCTGGCCTTCATCGAGGTACTGCTGTGCCTCACGCTGTTTGTCGCCTGCGCGATGCATGTGCGGGTGCGGCTGAAAAACGCCTCCACCGCTTCCAGCGCCTCAAATCCATCAACCCCTTAACCTGAAGCCGAACATCGTGAGCACACACACCCAACTGATTGAGTCCCTGCGCCAGATCGTCGGCGCACCCAATGTCCTGATTGATGGCGACCTGACGCCCTGGGTACAGGACTGGCGCAGGCGCGAAACCGGCAAGGCCCTGGCCGTGGTGCGTCCTGGCTCCACGCCTGAAGTCGCGGCCGTGGTGAAAGCCTGCGCCGCAGCACGCGTGAGCATCGTGCCGCAAGGCGGCAATACCGGCATGGTGGTAGGGTCGACACCCGACGACACCGGCACGCAGGTCGTGCTCAGCCTGACACGCATGAACAAGGTGCGCACGCTGGACGCCGGCAACCTGACCATCACGGTCGATGCCGGCTGCGTGCTGCAAAACCTGCAGGAAGCCTGCGAAAAAGCCGGTTTCCTGTTTCCCTTGAGCCTGGCCTCGGAAGGAAGCTGCACCATTGGCGGCAACCTCGGCACCAACGCCGGCGGCACCCAGGTCGTGCGCTACGGCAATACGCGCGACCTCTGCTTGGGCCTGGAAGTCGTCAACGCGCAGGGCGAAATCTGGGACGGCCTCTCTGGCCTGCGAAAAGACAACACCGGCTACGACCTGCGCCACCTGTTCATCGGCAGCGAAGGCACGCTGGGCGTGATCACCGGCGCCATCATGAAGCTGTATCCCATGCCCAAATCCCAGCTCACCGCCTTTGCGGCCGTGCCGTCGCTTGAGGCCGCCGTACAGCTGCTGGGCCTGGCGCATGAGCACCTGGGCTCCGGCCTGACCGGTTTCGAAGTCATGGGCCAGTTCGCACTGGGCCTGGTGGCCAGGCACTTCCCGCAACAACGCGTGCCTTTCTGGCAAGAGCACGCCTGGTGCGTGGTTCTGGAGAACTCGGACAACGAATCGGAAACCCATGCGCGTGAATGCTTCGAGCGACTGCTCGAGGCCGCCATGGAGGCCGGCTGCGTGGCCGACGCAGTCGTCGCCGAGAGCATGGCGCAGGCGCACGCACTGTGGCACATCCGTGAAAGCATCCCGATGGCGCAGGCCGAAGAGGGCCTGAACATCAAACACGACATCTCGATCAACGTGTCGCGCATCCCCGAATTCGTGACTGAAACCAATGCCCTGCTGCTCGCGCGTTTTCCCGGCGCGCGCATGGTCGTCTACGGCCACCTGGGCGACGGCAACCTGCACTACAACGTGCAGGCGCCGGAGAATGAAGACCAGGCACGTTTCCTGAACGAGCAGGAGACGCCCATGAATGCCCTGGTCTACGAAGCGGTGGACCGCTACCGGGGCTCGATATCGGCCGAGCACGGCGTCGGCAGCCTCAAGGTTGATACGCTGCCCAAGCACAAATCACCCGTGGCACTGGACATGATGCGCGCCATCAAACAGGGCCTGGACCCTCATAACCTGATGAACCCGGGACGGGTGCTAAAGGCATAATTAAACCTTTGGCCGCACGCCGCCCCGCCGGCCCCCGCCCCCCTCCTGACCCCAAGCCGACTGGTTGTAAATGACCCGCCCCATCCGCTCCCAATACGAAGATTTCATGCGCCATGTGGACACCCACGGCGCCTTCAAGGCCGACCGCACCGGCACCGGCACGAAAAGCGTGTTTGGCTACCAGATGCGCTTTGACCTGAATGAGGGCTTTCCGCTGGTGACCACCAAAAAGGTTCACCTCAAATCCATCGTGCATGAGCTCTTGTGGTTTTTGCAGGGCTCAAGCGACAACAACTGGCTCAAGGAACGCGGCGTCACGATCTGGGACGAATGGGCGCGCGAAGACGGTGACCTGGGCCCGGTCTATGGCGTGCAATGGCGCAGCTGGCCGACGCCGGATGGCGGCCACATCGACCAGATCAGCGAAGTCATCAAGACGCTGAAGACCAACCCTGATTCGCGCCGCATCATCGTGAGCGCCTGGAACGTGGCCGACCTCTCCAAGATGGCGCTCATGCCCTGCCATGCGTTTTTCCAGTTCTATGTGGCGCCATCTGAAGTCCAGGGTCAGCCCGGCAACCTGAGTTGCCAGCTCTACCAGCGCAGCGCTGACATTTTCCTGGGCGTGCCTTTCAACATTGCCAGCTACGCTCTCCTCACCCACATGGTGGCGCAGCAATGCGGCCTGGGTGTGGGTGATTTCATCTGGACCGGTGGCGACTGCCACATCTACAGCAATCACCATGAGCAGGTGGCGCTGCAGCTGAGCCGCAAGCCTTTTGCCTACCCCACGCTGCAGATCAAGCGCAAACCCGAATCGATCTTTGACTATCAGTTTGAAGATTTTGAGTTTCTCGAGTATCAGCATCACGACGCCATCAAGGCGCCGGTAGCGGTGTGACATCCGTGCAGGCAGGCGCTCCCTCCGCAGCGCCGGCTTCCACGTTCAATTCGCGGCAACGGTTTTCACTCACACTGCTGGCTCTGGCCTCGGAGCTGATCTTTGTGACGGTGGTCATCTTGCCGATCGCGCCCTTCGTGATGCTTCAGGCCGCCATTTGGGGACCCGGTTTTGCCGCGGTGTTTGGCCTCGCGGCCTTTCTCTTCCTGTGGTGGCTGGTCCAGCCCTCGCCCGGCACGGTTGGCCGGCACACCATTCGCCGTGAAGAAGCACCCGCACTCTTTGAGATGGTGGACGGCTTGTGTACCAGCGCCGCGGCGCCGCGCATCCACCGCATCGTGCTGGACAACGAACTGAACGCGGCGGCTTATCAAACCGGCGGCTTCCTGTCGTTGTTTGGCAGCCGCCGCACTCTCATACTGGGTGTCCCCTTGCTGAAGATGCTGAACAAGGACGAAGTGAAAGCCGTCATCGCGCACGAGCTGGGGCACTTTTCCCGCAACCACGGGCGTCTGGGTCACTGGATCTACAGGGTGCGGGCCAAATGGGACCACTACCTTCACATGCAAGGCAACGACAGCTTCGTGGATGGGGGGCTGAAGGCCATCGCGTCCTGGTTTGTTCCCTACTTTGTCTCGCGATCATCCAGCTGGTCCCGTCAGTGTGAATTCGAGGCCGACGCCGTCGCAGCGCGGACTTCCTCAGCGCGCCACTTCACCGACGCTCTTGCCAGGCTGGAATTTATTTCTTTTCTTCTGGCCCGGAAACTGCCCACGCAATTGAGCAACCTGCGCATGCAATCGGCGCAAGCGCCCGGCAACTTCTGGGGGCTGATATCCGATCTTGTCGAGGCCCATGGCAGCTTCATGCCGCAGGCGCTCGCGGAGGGAGCCAGCCGCCCACGGCGTGCGCAAGACACCCACCCGCCGCTGCATGAACGTGCGGCGGCGCTCGGCCTGCAGGTCGAGCCGCCGCCGGTTGAAAGCTCGCCCTGCGCCGGAGACATGCTTCTCGGCAAGGAATGGGCCCGGGTTTTGTCGGCCTGCAATGAGGATTGGCAGAAAAACACGCAGGCCGACTGGCGCTTCGACCACCTGCGGATGCGGTGGCTGGTGGCCGGTGGGGTGCATGTGCTCTTCTCCGAACAAACGCCCGCCCAGACCGAACTGGCGACGGCGATTGTGCAAGAGCAGTTGCAGAGCGACGACTCAAGCCTGGCCCTGCTGTCTGCAGCGGCCGCCCGCCATCCCGAAATGGCCATGGCCCGGTTCTACTTCGGCCTGGCGTTGCTCGAAAGAGGCGACAACGCCGGCGTCGAGGAATTGCGGCAATCGATCCGGCTGGACAAACGCATCGCCCTCGGGGCGCAGAACGTTATTTGCGGCTATCTCGCATCGCATGGCGACCCGAAGGCCGCACGTGAAGCCGTCATACGCCGCCGCTACACGCACAGGAGGCTGACGCCGCTGTACGAGCAGTTGTGGGAGGCCCTCCTGTGCCGCCCTGTACGCGCCATCGCACCCGGTGCGGCGCCGCTTCTGGCGGAGGTGCTGGCGGGTGAATCACTGACCGACGGCTGCTGGGCCGTGCAGCTGGACCTGCCCGACGCGGCAGGCCTGTCTCATACCGTGAATATCCTCGTGGTGCGGATTGACCATGAGCAAGCCCACACAACCGGCCTTGGCGAAGACGCGCTTCGCTCGCGTTACCAGGACTACCTTCAGGCCGTCACACCGCCCGACCAACTGGCGATGGTGCACACTGTCTATACCTCCGAGGCGCTCAATCCACGCCTGCTCAAGCAACTGCAAGCAGTTCCCGGCAGCGCGATCATCGCGCCGGCCAGGCCCCTGAATCTGGATATCATCCGGATCGATTCCCTCTGAACACCATGAAAATCCACATGATCTTCGCCCGCGCCGCCAACGGCGTGATTGGCCGCGACAACACCATCCCCTGGCGCCTGCCGGAAGACATGGCGCGCTTAAAGCGCCTGACCACCGGCTGGCCGGTCATCATGGGCCGCAAGACCTGGGATTCATTGCCGGTGAAATTCCGCCCGCTGCCCGGCCGCACCAACATCGTCATCACGCGGCAGCCTGACTGGAAAGACACTGGCGCCGAAACGGCCGCGAGCCTGGCCGACGCGCTGGCGCTGTGCGCATCTTCAGCCGAGGTGTGGATCCTGGGCGGCGCGCAGATTTACGCGCAGGCGATGCCGCTGGCAGATCGCATTGAAGTCACCGAGATTGCCGAAACGATTGAAGGCGACGCCTATGCGCCGACACTGGGGCCCGAATGGCGGGAGGCCGCGCGTGAAGACCACGTGTCGGCCAACGGGATGAAGTTCAGCTTCATCACCTACCGAAAATAGGCCCTGCTCCCATCGCAACACACACCACAACGCATAACAACACACTAGGAAAAGATATGTCAGGAGGCGGATTTCACGTACACGGGCCCCACGACCATGAGCTCGAGCATGCGGCTCAAGGTGGCCACGGCGGCCACGACAACAGCGGCATGATTGCGCAGATCGCAGTCATCACGGCCATCATTGCCACCATAGGCGCCATCTTTGCCTACATGGGCGGCGCCACGCAGGCTAATGCGGGCCTCTACAAAAACAATGCGGCCATCAAGAAGACCGAGGCCTCCAATCAGTGGAATTACTTCCAGTCGAAAAGCACCAAGCAGTCGCTGGCCGAACTCGCCCGCGACCTGGCGCCTGAGGATAAAAAAGCCGGCTACCAGGGCAAGATAGACCGCTACGAAAAAGAAAAAAACGAGATCAAGGTCGGCGCGGAGAAGCTCGAAGCCGAAGCCACCACCTGGGACAAATCGTCCGATGAGCAGATGCACCAGCACCACCGATGGGCGCAGGCCACCACCGTGCTGCAGGTCGCCATTGCCCTGGCGGCCATCGCGCTGCTGACCCGCAAGAAGTGGCTTGAATACGGCATGTTCGTCGTGGCCGGTGTGGGGCTGGTCATCGGCGTATTTGCCTTGCTACATATTTGATAGCTACTTGCGCACGTCCTTATTGGGCTGGAGCACTAAATCATGAAAATTGCCACCTGGAACGTGAACTCCCTCACTGCGCGGCTTGCGCATGTGCTGAACTGGCTCGCGGCCAATCCTGTCGACGTGCTGTGCCTGCAAGAGCTCAAGATGACGGACGACAAGTTCCCGCTGGAGGCGCTCAAGGCCGCCGGCTATGAAGCCGTTGCTTTTGGCCAGAAAACCTACAACGGCGTGGCCATCCTGTCGCGCACGCCGCTGCGCGACGTGGTGAAAAACATCGTCGGCTTTGAAGACGAGCATTCACGCGTCATTGCCGCCACGGTGGATGGCCCTGCGGGACCCATCCGCGTGCTGAACGGCTATTTCGTCAATGGGCAGGAGCCCGGCAGCGAAAAGTTCGCCTACAAGATGCGCTGGCTGGGAGGTCTGCAGGCTTATGTGCGCGCGGAGATGGCAGCCCACCCACAACTGGTGCTACTGGGTGACTTCAACATCGCACCCGAAGACCAGGACTCGTTCGACCCGGAGGGCTTGCGCGACACCATTCACCACACGAAGGAAGAGCGTGAACATTTCCGCCAGCTGGTGGCGCTGGGCCTGACCGACAGTTTCCGCATGTTCGAGCAGCCGCTCAAAAGCTTTTCGTGGTGGGACTACCGCATGCTGGGCTACCAGAAGAACCGCGGCCTGCGCATCGACCACATCCTGGTCAGCGACGCCCTGAAGCCGCAAGTCAAAGGCTGCACCATAGACCGCGTGCCCCGCAAATGGGAAAAGCCCAGCGACCACGCGCCGGTGACCCTGGAATTGAGCTAACCCCGTCCAGGCTCACTGCGTGTAGCCCGTTCCCCCAAAAGTGATGCACCCCTGTCCAAGCTCACTGCGTGTAGCTTGTTCCCCCCTCAAGGGGGCGACGCCTGCGGCCCGGCAAAGCCGGTTCCGCGGCTGCCCACTGGTGAATACCAGCCCTCACTGCTTACGCACTGAACTCTTAAAGCCAGCATGAGCCGCGGGACTGGCTTTGCCAGACCGCAGGCGGGCGGCCCCCTCGGGGGGCAGGGAGCTACACGAAGTGAGCGACCGTGGGGGCCACATTCACTCCAGATTGAGCTCCTGGATCTTGCGCGTGATGGTGTTGCGGCCTATGCCTAACTTTTGAGCGGCCTCAATGCGGCGCCCGCGTGTATTGACCAGTGCGGTCTGGATCAGTTTGGATTCAAAGCGCCGGGTCAGCACATCCCACACGTCACTACGACCGGTCGCCAGCAATGCCAGGGCTTCTGCTTCAAGACCACTTTCCCAGCTTTGCTCAAGGCCAGGGCCTGACGGCACCAGCACGGCAGCTTCAGCCACATGGCTGGCAGGCGCTTTTTCGGCGCCGGTGCCTGCTGTCCACTCTACTTTGGCAGCACCCGCTTTCTCGGCCAGCGCCTGGGTTTTGCCCGACTCAGGGATAACGCCCAGCACTTCGGGTGGAAGATCCTTGGGCTCAATCACCTGCGCCGGCGCCATGACGGTGAGCCAGTGGCAAATGTTTTCGAGCTGGCGCACATTGCCGGGGAAACCAAAGTTGCTGAGCTGCTGCAGTGCCAGGTCGGAAATCCGCTTGGGCTCTACACCAAGCTGCTTGGCGCTTTGCTGCAGGAAGTGGCGTGTCAGCATGAAGACGTCTTCGCGCCGCTCACGCAGTGCGGGCAGGCGCAGGCGGATCACATTGAGTCGGTGGAACAGATCTTCGCGGAAGCCGCCCTCCTTGACGCGTTGCTCCAGGTCCTGGTGAGTGGCAGCGATCACGCGCACATTGGCCTTGACGGCGTTGTGCCCGCCGACGCGGTAGAAATGGCCGTCACTCAGCACACGCAAAAGGCGCGTCTGCAAGTCAAACGGCATGTCGCCGATTTCATCGAGAAAGAGCGTACCGCCCTCAGCTTGTTCAAAGCGGCCGCGCCGCATGGTCTGCGCGCCGGTGAACGCGCCGCGCTCATGACCGAACAGTTCGCTTTCCAACAAATCCTTGGGGATGGCCGCGGTATTGATGGCCACAAAGGGCCCATTGGCGCGCGGCGAATGCTTGTGCAGCGCACGCGCCACCAGCTCTTTGCCCGAGCCTGACTCACCGGTGATCATCACGGTCACCATGCTCTGACTCAAGCGCCCAATGGCGCGGAACACGTCCTGCATGGCTGGCGCCTGGCCGAGCATTTCGGGCGCGGAGGCCATGCGCTCTTCAGCCACCTCTTCGCGCTGGCTTTCTTCCACTGCACGGCGAATGAGTTCTACCGCCTTTGGCAGGTCAAACGGCTTGGGCAGGTATTCGAAGGCGCCGCCCTGGAAGGCAGACACGGCGCTGTCGAGGTCGGAGAATGCGGTCATGATGATGACCGGCAGGCCGGGGAGTTTTTCCTTGACCTTTTCGAGCAGATCCAGACCAGAGCCGCCCGGCATGCGTATGTCGCTCACAAGAATTTGCGGCCCTTCATCCTCCGTCGCGCTTTCCAGTGCGGCAAGAACTTCGCGGGGATTGGTGAAACTGCGCGTAGGAAGGTCCTCGCGGAGCAGGGCCTTTTCCAGAACAAACCGGATGGACTGGTCATCATCAACGATCCAGATCGGTTTCATGTAGTGCAGTCCCTTTTTTCGTGCTTTCAATGCAGGGCTTTCTGGAACCCTCTGCACGATCGCGTTATGTATCAATCATGGCTGAGAACACATTTCAAGGCAGCGGTATAAGCAGCTTGAAATCTGTACGGCCCGGCACACTGTCGCACTCAATCAAACCGTGGTGTTGCTGGACAAAGGTTTGCGCCAATGTCAGCCCCAGCCCCGAACCACCTTCCCGCCCGGATACCAGCGGATAGAAGATGCGGTCTTTGATGGAGTCCGGCACACCCGGTCCATTGTCGATAACATGCAATTCCAATGCCAAGCGATAGCGCTGCTTGCCAAAAGTTACCTGCCTGGCGATTCTTGTCCTGAAAGTGATGTGCGCATTGCCCGCTGCCACCCGTTCCGCCAAAGCCTGCGCGGCGTTGTGCGCGATGTTCAGCACCGCCTGAATGAGCTGTTCACGGTCTCCGCGGAAATCAGGAATCGAGATGTCGTAGTCGCGCGTAACCCTCAAACCTTTTGGGAACTCCGCCAGGATCAAGGAGCGGACGCGCTCACACACTTCGTGAATATTGACATCGCCCACCAGGTGCGGGCGGCGGTGCGGGGCCAGCAGGCGATCTACCAGCGTCTGCAGGCGGTCTGCCTCATGGATGATGACCTGGGTGTACTCGGTCAGGTCCTTGCCGATTTCCATCTGCAGCAGCTGCGCAGCGCCGCGAATACCGCCCAGCGGGTTTTTGATCTCGTGGGCCAGGTTGCGGATCAACTCCTTGTTGGCCTGCGCCTGGTCGATCAGGCGTTCTTCGCGCTCCTGCTTGGCTTGCTGCTCCAGCGGCAGCAGCTCCACAATCGCCTCACCCGGGGTGTCGGTCTGCGCCACCACCACATGCACGGGCAGCGGTTCGTGGTTCAGGCGCCTGAGCCACGCGTCGTAACGCAGGGCGGCAAATTCATTGCTGCCCGCGCCCTCCAGCGCATTTTGCAAAATGAGCGGCTCGGTAAAGCAATCGGGGAGCTGCGAGCCTTCAATGGTCCGCCGCGAGGTGCCCAGTGCGTCTTCCAGCGCGGCATTGGCAAACACCACGGTGCCGTTGGTGCGCACCACAGCCACCAGCGTGGCCAGCAGGTCAAACGCCTGAAAGCGCGGGGGAAGTCCTTTGACCGGGACGGACGATAAAGCGACGCGGATGGAGGGCTTGTTCAAGCCATCCATTTTCCTCCAGAAGCCGGCTTGTCGCGGCTTATCGCCTTGGTTTAATTGACGATAGCCGCTGAGGCCGGGGCAGGCAGCCGGGAGATTTCGCGCTTCAGGCCGGCAATGTCGCTTTGATTGCGGGCGATGCTGTCCTTGAGCTCGGCCACGCGGTCCAGGTAGCGCTGGTAATTGCGGCCCTCAATGCCCTGTTTTTCAGGTTCACCGTTGTTGAATTCTTTTTGCTGCTCGGCCAGCTTGGCTTCGGCCTTTTTCAATTCGGCCTCAAGAATGGCGCGCGAGTCGTTGTCGCGGGCCCGCTGTTCGGAGCTGCCATCGGTGCGCGGGCCACTGGAGCCTGCAGCCGCAGCCACACGAACCGCGGCTTTGGGCACCGGCGTGCTCTGCATCACCGTCACATTGCCGCCGGACAGCAGTTTGCAGCTCCGGGTTTGGGCGTCTTTGGCGTTGTTGATGTATTCAGGGGCCGCGCCTCCGATGCCCGCGCAGCGGTATATCTGCTGCGCCCATGCAGCATTCCCCGCGCCAGCCAGCAGCAACGACAAGGTAGAAAGCAATAAGGTGTGTTTCATAGGAACTCCTGATGCCCAGGAAGGGCGAGGACGGTCTATCAGTATGCGGCAAAGGTGCCGAAATACAAAGCCAGCAAACCCACAACCTGCCGGGGCAATAAAAAAGGACGGCATATGCCGTCCCTTTTTGACCACAAACTGTACAAGTAAACAGTAGGCAGTTGAGCTTTCGCTCCCTGATTACAGGGAGTAGTACATCTCGAATTCGATGGGGTGGGTCGCCTGGCGCAGGCGGGTCACTTCACCCATCTTCAGTTCAATATAGGCGTCGATCATGCTGTCGGTGAACACTCCGCCCTTGGTCAGGAAGCTGCGGCCCACGTCGAGTGCGTCCAGCGCCTGGTCCAGGCTGTGGCACACGGTTGGCACTTTTGCGTCTTCTTCGGGCGGCAGATGGTACAGATCCTTGGTGGCGGCTTCGCCCGGGTGGATCTTGTTTTCCACGCCGTCCAGACCCGCCATCATCAGGGCCGAGAAGCCCAGGTAAGGGTTCATCAGTGGATCGGGGAAACGTGCTTCGATACGGCGGCCCTTTGGATTGGCAACGTAAGGAATGCGGATCGATGCCGAACGGTTTTTGGCCGAGTAAGCCAGCTTGACCGGTGCCTCATAGCCGGGAACCAGACGCTTGTAGCTGTTGGTGCCTGGGTTGGTGATGGCGTTCAGGGCACGTGCGTGCTTGATGATGCCACCGATGTAGTACAGGGCGAAATCAGACAGGCCCGCATAGCCGTCGCCGGCAAACAGGTTTTTGCCGTCTTTCCAGATGGACTGGTGAACGTGCATGCCGGAGCCGTTGTCGCCGACAACAGGCTTGGGCATGAAGGTGGCGGTTTTTCCGTAGGCGTTGGCCACGTTCTGCACCACGTATTTCAGGACCTGGGTCCAGTCGGCGCGCTGAACCAGCGTGCTGAAACGGGTACCGATTTCGTTCTGGCCGGCGCCAGCCACTTCGTGATGGAACACTTCAACGGGGATGCCCAGCGATTCGAGGATCAGGGCCATCTCGGCGCGCATGTCTTGTGTGCTGTCGACAGGAGGCACGGGGAAGTAACCACCCTTCACGGTAGGACGATGGCCGCGGTTGCCGCCTTCGAGCTTGGCGCCGGAGTTCCAGGGTGCTTCGTATTCTTCGATCTTGAAGAAGGTGCCCGACATGTCGGTGTTCCAGCGCACGTCGTCAAAGATGAAGAATTCTGGCTCAGGACCGAAGTAAGCGGTGTCGCCCAGGCCGGAAGCCTTGAGGTAAGCCTCTGCGCGCTGTGCGATGGAGCGCGGGTCGCGGTCATAGGCCTTGCCGTCGGCGGGCTCGAGCACGTCGCAGCTCATGAACAGCGTGGTTTCTTCAAAGAACGGATCGATGTTGGCCGTTTTTGGGTCAGGCATCAGTTGCATGTCAGAGGCTTCAATGCCCTTCCAGCCGGCAATTGAGGAGCCGTCGAATGCATGGCCCGACGTGAATTTGTCTTCGTCAAAGTGGGACACGGGCACGGTCACGTGCTGCTCTTTGCCCCGGGTATCGGTAAAACGGAAGTCAACAAACTTGACTTCGTTTTCCTTGACCATTTTCATGACGTCTGCGACGGTCTTTGCCATCAAAATCTCCTGTTGCTGGATGGGTGGTTGAAAAATCTATTCGGGCTGTCGAATGCACTTTTTGTGCCACAGACATTGGCGGTTGAGTTTCCTGCCAAGCCCCGGATTGTGCCGCTGATTGTGCCGTGATCTGGCTTCACTTCCCGCCTTGGCACAGCCGAAAATACAAAAAACACCTGGCAGTAACAAATGCACCAATTAGGTGCAAATCACAAACCGCACATATTTGGGGCTCTGATTTAACGCACCAATTCGGGGCCGAATTTCAGGTCAAATTTGTGCAGCCCCGCCAGCATGTCGGGATAGGCGCGGCTCACCGCTTCGGGGGCGCCTTTCACTCCCAATTCAATATGCCGGCCATATTCAGGGTGGTCCACGCTCGGCAGGCTGAACACTTTGACACCCGCATGTGCCGCTTCAATATCGAGCATCAAGGGCGTGAGCATGGCCTCCATGGACCCAAAAATGATCACTGATTTTTCGGTGTAAGCCGACTTTTGGTGCAAGTGCGGATAGCCGTTGTCAAGCACCCATTCGATCATCGGCCAAGCCATCACAGGAAAGCCCGGAACGAAGTGGACCGCCCCCTGCCCCGCCCGGCAGGTAAAGCCCGGAATCTTGTTGTACGGATTCGGAATGATCTCTGCGCCGACCGGAAACACGCCCATGTTCAACCGATGGATGTTGTCGTCCCGGTCAGGCTCGTAGGGCGTGCCCTGCTCTTTGGCCACATCTGCCATGCGTTCGAGGATCAGTGTTTTGGCGGTGGGATGCAGCGCAAGGTCAACGCCCAACGCTCTGGCGGCGCACTGCCGGGTGTGGTCGTCCGGAGTGGCACCTATACCGCCGCAGGAAAAGACCACGTCGCCATGTTCACGCGCGGCGGCAAAAGCGCGCGCCAGCGTGGCCGTGATGCGGGCAGGGTCGTCGCCCACATAGTCGGCATAGGCCAGCTGCAAGCCACGCGCGCCCAGCAGTTCGATGGCTTTGGGCAGGTGCTTGTCGGCACGTTTGCCGGAAAGGATTTCGTCGCCGACGATGATGAGGCCGAATTGTGGGGTCATGTTCAGGCTTGTCAGGTAACGGGTTCAGGGTTGTGATTCGGGCTTGCCGCCCAGCGAACCGAAGCTGGGCGCCGGCCCGGGAAGGGCATCGGGGGCCAGCTCACTTGCTATCGATTGGATAGCTGCTTGCGCAAGCGGGTCGGGCGCCAGGGCATTATTCTTCTTGCGGAGTTGCTCCAGGGCCGACAGCGTGTAGTGCGCAAACCAGAGCGAGGAAAACGCAAACACCAGGGTGTAGATCCAGATGGCCACCGGCACCAGGATGGGTGCCATGGCTACAAACATCGCGCCCGAGGCCCACAGCAGGCTGGGAGCCGCGCCGAGGTAGCCGCTGAACACACCGATCGCCAGCAGCGGCAGGCGATGCTCCTTGAATATCTGGCGCCGCTCTTCACTGCTGGCGTGGTCCACCATGGCGTCATAAGACATGACACGGTAAGTCAGCCAGCCCCAGATCAGCGGGGGCAGCACCAGGATCAGCGGTGGAATCAACCAAAGCGGAATCGAAATGACCAGCGCCACCGCAGCCAGCAAGGTCGATCCCAGCGACCAGAACAAACTGGTGAACAGGGAACCGCCGCGTTTGCGTTCCATCTGGGGAAAGCGCCGTTCAGCCACCAGGGCCACCATGGCCGGCGTCATGAGCAGCGCCACAAAGAGCAGTGCCACGATCACGATCACGGGGATCGCCAGGAACAGCAACAACGCAGGTGCCAGCACCATGCGCAGGTCGCTCAGGCCCAAGCCCTCAAGCCAGCGCACCAGCGTGCTGACAAGCTCGTAGCTGCCAATCTGCGACCGGATGGCTTCCACGGCATCGTTCCAGAAAAAATACCCCAGGCCCAGGGAGATCACCACCATGATGATCAGCGGCAGGACCGACAACGCAATGACCCGCGGGTGCAGGCAATACATCGCAGCGCGCCAGAAGGCGTCAAGAAGTTTGCTCATGCTGAAAGTGTAGCCCCCACAGTCGTTCACTGCGTGTAACTCCCCCCCGAGGAGGCCGCCCGCCTGCGGTCTGGCAAAGCCAGTCCCGCGGCTCATGCTGGCTTAAGAGCTCAGCAAGTTCAGGCTTTGCCGACGAGGCGTTTCAAGCCAAGCCATTGCTGCGACCAGAAGCCCTTGCCATAGTCGCGATTGGCTTCGACCTGGTCGCGAATGCCCGTCGGGTCATAGCGCTGCTCAAAATTGACCGTGCGGAACAGCATGTCCCACCAAGGGAGCAGCACGCCGAAGTTGTGGCCCCCCAGCGTTTTGGGTCCATGGCTTTCGTGGCCAATGCCGATGCTGTGGTGCAAGCGGTGAAAGCGCGGGCTGATCCACAGGCGCTCGCCCACCTGCCCGAACCACATCCGCACATTGGCATGCTGAAAGCTTTCGCTGAGCTGGGTAAAGGCCACGATGGCAATGAACTGCCCCGGCGCCACGCCGATGAGCTGGGCCACCAGCACGACGATGGAGTCGACCAGGATGTCGTCCAGCAGGTGGTTGCGGTTGTCGCTCCACATCGTCATCTGCCGCTGCGCATGGTGCAGCGAATGCAGGCGCCACCACCACTCGATCTGGTGCTGGCCGCGATGCGTCCAGTACGCCACAAAGTCAAACACCGCAAGATAAATCGCGAAGCTGACGAGGGCGTTGTCCGTCACGCCTGGCCAGAGCTGGTCCAGGTGGAAAGTGCCATAGCCGGCCGTGCGCAGCGCGCCAAATGCTTCGTCAAACCACGGGTCCAGCGTGAAAAACAGCGCGATGCGAAACAGGCCCAGCCGGTGGATCAGGGTGTAGAGCACATCGGTGCGTATGGTGGCCCGGTCCAGCACGGGCTCTACCGGCCGCCAGCGTTGAAGCGGGCCGACGATGGCCAGCAATATCAGTACCTGGATCACGCCCACCATGAACCAGGCGGTGGCGTCGTAGCCGTCTTCCAGCAGGTTGCCCATGCCCAGCGCAAACATGGCCGGCTGTACGGCGGACTCAAACAGCCACTGCTGCGCCATCGAAAAGAGATCGCTGAACCAGTCCATGTGGCTTATTTTGAAGGCCTGGCAGGCGCCGGGGCGGCCTGCGACGCAATCCAGTCTTTGTACTGGGGATGTTCAGCCAGGGTCTTGAAGCAAAAGCCCCGCGACTGCAGGCCGGTGATGAGCGGCTCCAGCACAGCAGGTGCCCAGGGGTCCTTGCGTGACCAGATGCCCAGGTGGGCCAGCAGGATGTCGCCGGAGCGGATGTCGCGCAGCGCCTTCTTCAGCAGGAAATCATTGCCGAACCTCTCGCTGGCCAGCTCATCACCCAGGAAACCGGCGGGCGACCAGCCCACATGCTCAAAGCCACAGGACTTGGCCGCCGCCAGCAGCGCGGGCGAGGTTTTGCCGCCCGGCGCGCGAAAAAGCGGCAGTGTTTTTTTGCCGGTTATTTCTTCGAGGCGTTTGCTGGACTTGCCGATTTCTTCGCAATACTGCTTCGCCGTCCAGGTGAAGTCCTTGCCTTCCTGCGGGCCCGCAGAAGGCCGCATCCTGAACTGCACCGGTGCACCGGGTGCGCCGGGTACATCGCCCCGCCAATAAACGTGGTCCCAGGTGTGCGAGGCAAATTCGTGGCCTTCACCCGCCCGTGCCTTCCACCAGCCCGCCCACTGTGTGCCCAGGCTGCCATCGCCGGTTTGCGTACGCTCGTTGGCGGCAAAAAAGGTGACCTTGACCTTGTGCCTGTTCAGCACCTCAGCCATCAGCGGCGCTACCGCCATGTGGCCAGTGTCCAGCGTCAGGTAGACGGGTTTGCAGGCCGCTTCGACCGGCTGCGGCGCGTTTTGTGCGGCTTTTTGTGCATTGTTTTTGCCTGCAGCCCATACAGGATGAGCGCAAGCAGCTATCAAAAGAATAGCAACCAATGTCTGCAGCAGACGAGCCGTAGCGGTGGTCAGCGGAGACTCTTCAAGCAAGCCGGGGCCGCGGGACTGGCTTTGCCAGACCGCAGGCGCAGCGGCCCCCTCGGGGGGCAGGAAGCTACACGCAGTGAGCGACCGTGGGGGCTCAGCGTGGTGCGTGGTCAAGCGTCCAGACGCCATGGGGGCTCTTTCCAACATTGACCTGCCGGACGATCTTGTGGCTTGCCACGTCGATCACCGTGAGCTTGCGTGCCCAGCGCGACGTGACCAGTATCTGCTTGCCGTCACGGCTCACGTCGATACAGTCCGGGCCGCCCGGCGCGGGGTAGTTGTCCACCACTTCCAGGGTCTGCAGGTCGATCTTGCTGATGCTGTTGGCCACACGGTTGCTGACCAGCACATGGCGTTTGTCGCCGAAGGCGCGGAACGCGTGCGCGCCGGCGCCGGTCTTGATGACCTTGGTTCGCTGCGGTTGCGCGCCGCTCACGTCATACACCTCGACGGCGTCGCTGCCGGTCAGGCCCACCAGCAGGTGCTTGTCGTCGGCTGTGCCATACACGTCGGCCGGGATGGAGCCGGTCTTGACGCGCCACTTGATGGACTGGCTGGGCAGGTCGACGGCGATCAGCTCGTCGCTGTCCTGCATGGTCGAATAAACCGTGGTGCTTTTGGTGTCTATCCACAGATGGCTTGGCGTGCGGCCGGTGGCCACCCGCTTGGCCAGCGTGATGTCCTTGCCGTCCCACTTGTAGATGTCGATGTGGTTGAGGCGGTTGGCGGCCGTGACAAACCATTTCATGTCGGGAGAAAAGCGCAGCTGGTAGGGGTCGATGATGCCGCGCACCGTGCGCTGCACTTCAGCGGTTTTCGGGTCGATGAAGGTGAGCGAGTCCGACAGCGCGTTGGCAACAATCACCGATTTTTCATCGGGCGTGAGGTACAGGTGATGCGGCTGCTTGCCGGTGGCAATGCGTCTGGTTTCCGTCCAGGTGGCCGGGTTGATCACACTGACACTGTCTTCGAGCGAGTTCAGCACAAAAACAGGCGTTGTGATTCCCGAAAGTGCGGCACCAGCGGCGGCCGTCTGGGCAAAGGCGGTGGAGCATGCCAAACCGGCAAGGGCAAGCAGCCAGGCGGCAAAACGGACGAAAACATTCACAAAAACGGTCTTTCTACGTGCAACCAGCTAGTGTACCGGGCGTCAGCGATGGCAAATGCCTGAAGGTACCCAAAAGTCCTCTGCGGCCCCTTTTCCCAACGCCAGATTCGCCCAATCGTTTACATCCTTTACGATGCAACGATGAATTTGATGGAGATCAACGGCGCGCGCCTGGAGGTCAGGCACATTGCCGGGCGCGCCGACCTCGCTCCGGTGGTTTTCCTGCATGAGGGCCTGGGCTCGGTCAGCCTCTGGACGCAGCGCGGCCTGGACTGGCCCCAGGCGGTATGCACGGCAACCGGACGGGCGGGTATGGTGTATTCGCGGCGCGGCTATGGGCAGTCAGAGTCCGTACCAAACGTACGCGGTGAACCGGCAGAGCAGAACGGCCAACGCACCGGCCGCCTGCTGCCCGACTACATGCACCGCGAGGCCTGGGAGGTGTTGCCCGCGCTGCTGGATACGCTGCGGGTTGAAAACCCCGTGTTGCTCGGCCATTCCGACGGCGCCAGCATCGCCCTGCTCCATGCCAGCCGCCACCCGGTTTCGGCCTGCATCGCGATGGCACCCCACGTGCTGGTCGAAGACATCGCAGTTCAGGCAATTGCCCAGGCCGCAACCGCGTTTGAATCAGGAGGTTTGCGCGAGCGCCTGGCTCGTTACCACGCTGATGTGGACGTCGCTTTCTGGCAATGGAACGATGTCTGGCTGTCGCCGGCCTTTCGCAACTTTGACATCAGGCCGGACTGCACGCGCATTGCGGCGCCGCTGCTGCTCATCCAGGGGCTTGAGGATGAGTACGGCACCATGCGGCAGCTGGACGAGATTGCGCTGGCAGCACCCCATGCCCGGCAACTGAGGCTGGCCGCCTGCGGACACTCACCCCAGCGCGACCAGCCTGAAAAAACGGTTGAAGCGATCACTGACTTTCTCAAAGACATCGATTGAGCCGTTTGGCAGTCGCTACGTTTTTCATAGCTGCTTGCGCCCGTCCCTATTGGTTTACAGGCTAATTTCATTCAAGAAAACAAGACCTGGACCGTCATTTCAACGGGAAACAGGCGCCGCTCAAGCCTCTTTGACTTCGATGTGGTACGTCGCCCAGGGACACCAGGCAAAGCGCGCCGGCAGCGGCTTGGCAGCCATGTCGGGAAAACGGTCCGCGTCATACACAGCCCAGAGTGGTCCCAGCCCTCCGAGCGCCATGGGCTGGCCGTCCAGGTGGGTCGCAACGATGAAGCGGTACTTGCTGGCCTCGGCGGCGGTGACCTGGGCGGCGTAGCCGTCCACGGCGCGCAGGAAAAGCGTTGTCTTGTCGGTCAACTTCACGCCGGCAGCTTTCATGACATCAGCCAGCAAGGGGCCTTTCAGGGTGTGTGGCTTGCTGTCGTATTCCAGCGTCGGCTTGATGGTGATGGCCGGCAGCGCAGTGAGTGCGGCAAAGTCAAAGACATGGGCCTTGTCGAACTGGATTTTCTGCTTGCCCATCATCTGGTCGAGCGCCGGATCGAAGGCGCCGCGGTTGCCCGCGCCGATCCGCCCGCTGACAGTCAACAGGATCGGGCCTCGCGACGCTTTGGGCGCGTGCTGCGCCAGGGCCAGCGACGGCGCGGCCACCGCACCGATTGCGGCGGCATTCAGGAATTGACGGCGTGGATTCATGTTTCCTCCGAGTGGTTTTTTGCGAAGCTGGCAGCGTACCGCTTGCCGCCGCGTTTGGGTCTGGTTTTTTTACCGGTTTCAGGGGGTTTTGACCGAAGGCGCTGAAATGCTGGCCATGTCTTGCGGCGTCAGCCAGCGCCATCCGCCGGGTTTCAGGTCAGGCGGCAAATCCAGCGTACCAATACGTGAACGGTGCAGGCCGCCCACTTCCTCAACCCGGTTGCCCACCGCGGCGATCATGCGCTTGACCTGGTGGTACTTGCCTTCGGTAAGGGTCAGGCTCAGCTGGTTCTCACCGGTTTTTTCACATGCGGCGGCTCGCACGGGCTTGGGGTCGTCGTCCAGCACCACGCCAGCCAGCAGTTTCTGGATTTGCTTGTCGTCCACCGGATGTTTGGCGCGCACTTCATACACCTTGGGCACATGGTGCTTGGGCGAGCTCATGCGGTGGATGAACTTGCCGTCGTCCGACAGAAGCAAAAGACCCGTCGTGTCCTGGTCCAGCCGGCCCACCGCCTGCACGCCGGCAGCCGCGCCACCGCCGCGCTGGCGAATCGGCGCGGGCAGCAGCGTGTAAATGCTGGGGTAAGTGCTGGGCTTTTGCGAGCATTCGTAGCCGGCTGGCTTGTGCAGCATCAGGTAGGCTTTCTCGTGGTACTCCCAGGCCACGCCCTGCACCGTGAAGTGCAGGCCTTCTGCTATAAATTCCATAGCTGGTTCCGCACAAGGGACGCCAGCTACAGCCACAAAGCCCTGTTGAACCAGCCCCGCGCACACGCGCCGCGTGCCGAAGCCCTGAGAGAAAAGAATTTCTTGAAGTTGCATGCTTGCCATGGGGCTATTGTCGCCCGGTACCAGAGCGGCGGGCATGAGCAGGGAGCAGACAGGCAACCCGAAAACAGGCGCCCAATGAAAAAGCCCAACCGGTAAAGGCTGGGCTTTCGTGAAATGGTGGAGCTGGGGGGATTTGAACCCCCGTCCGCAAGCCTTGTTCGGGCAGATCTACATGTTTAGCGGTCTGATTTGAGTCTCGCCACCTGTGTCGCGCAGTCGCACGCTACACAGGACGCCAGCACCCTATTTTCTTGCCCCGGGTTAAGGTACCCAGCCCGGAGCCAGCCGATGAAATTATCTTTACAGCCGGGAGCATTTAACTTGCGCTAAACACCCCTTGCCCAGCCCATCGGCCTGCTGTTGTAAAGCTCACTGGCAATTAAGCAGCGAGTGCGAAACGTTCGTCGTTTGCAGTTAGTTTGTTTGAATCAGTTTTACGAGCACACTCAGCTCGACATGCACCACACCGCGTCCGAACCCACGTCGAAACCAATGCAGCCCCAGGAAGCCTAGTTTACGCCATTCGCAGCAAATTCAAGAGCGCGCCGGGCGCAGCGATAGTGGCATCGGCCTTCCAGCCCTCGGTATCGGCGGTTTTGCCGAGGTAGCCGTAGGCGGCGGCGACGGTGGACATGCCGGCGGCGCGGCCGGCCACGATGTCGCGTTCGTCGTCCCCGACATAGATGCAGCGCCCGGGAGCAAGCTCGAGCTGACGTGCCGCTTCCAGCAAGGGAGCCGGATGGGGTTTGGCATGCGGCGTGGTGTCGCCACTGATGATGGTTTTCGCTGTATTGAACAAAGGCATGGCCTTGGTCAGCGGAATGGTGAAGCGGGCGGACTTGTTGGTCACCACGCCCCACTTCAGCCCCATCTGGTCGATGCGCGCGATCAGATCCGCCACCCCCTCAAACACTGAGGTGTTTTCGGTCATGCGCGATTCGTAATTGCTGAAAAACTCCTCCCGGAGCTCACCAAAGCCAGGGTCTTCGGGTGCCATCCCGAAGGCCACCGCAATCATGCCGCGCGCACCCGCGCCGGCCATGGGACGGTAAAGCGCAAGGGGCAGCGATTCCAGGCCACGGTCCGTACGCATTTTGTCGGCCGCGGCGCCCAGATCAGGGGCACTGTCAATCAGGGTGCCGTCGAGGTCGAACAGCACGGCATCGGTGTCTTTGAACATGTAGCGCGAATATGGGTAAAAACGAGACTCAGCTCTTTTGCGTGGCCAGCAGGTAATTCACGCTGGTGTCCGCACTGAGCCAGTAGTGACGTGTCAGGGGGTTGTATTCCATGCCCCGGGTTTGCTCAAGCGAGAGACCGGAGGCGCGGCAGTACCCGGCCAGCTCACTGGGTTTGATCAGTTTGGCGTACTCGTGGGTGCCGCGTGGCAGCATGTTAAGTACGTATTCCGCCCCAACGATGGCAAACAGAAAGGCCTTGGCATTGCGATTGATGGTCGAAAAAAACACATACCCCCCAGGCTTGACCAGCGCGGCGCAGGCTTTGACGATGGAAGACGGGTCGGGCACGTGCTCCAGCATTTCCATGCAGGTGACAACGTCAAAACGGCCAGGCTGCTCGGCTGCCAGCGCTTCGGCGCTGATTTCACGGTATTGGACACCCTCGGTCTGTGCCTCCAGCGCGTGAAGCTGGGCGACTTTCAGCGCTTTGGTCGCCAAATCGATGCCCAGGACATCAGCGCCGCGGCGCGCCATCGAGTCGGCCAGGATGCCGCCGCCGCAGCCGACGTCGAGTACACGCAGCCCTTTGAGCGGAACCAGGCTCTCGATCCAGCCCAAACGGAGCGGATTGATCTGGTGCAAGGGGCGAAATTCACTCTCGGTGTCCCACCAGCGGTGGGCCAGGTCCGAGAATTTCGCCAGTTCGGCAGGGTCAAAGTTATCGCTAATAGACATGACGCATTATCGTTGAGGCATAAAAAAACCGCGCCGTAGCGCGGTTTTTGAAGCGATCCGAAAGGATTACTTGTTGGCGCGGGTACCAACCACTTCGATTTCCACGCGGCGATTCTTCGCGCGGCCTTCGGCGGTCTTGTTGTCAGCAACTGGCTGTTTCTCGCCCTTGCCTTCAGTGTAGACGCGGTTTTTCTCGATGCCCTTGGACACGAGATATGCCTTGACGGCTTCCGAACGGCGAACCGACAGCTTCTGGTTGTAAGCATCGCTACCCACGGAGTCGGTGTGACCCACGGCAATGATGACTTCCAGGTTGATATCCTTGATCTTGCCGACCAGGTCATCCAGCTTGGCTTTGCCTTCTGGCTTGATCACTGACTTGTTGAAGTCAAAGAAAGCATCAGCAGCGTAGGTAACTTTCGTTGCGGCTGGAGGAGGAGTCGTAGCTGCGGCAGCGGGTGCAGCAGCAGGAGCAGCGGCGGCCGGAGCAGCAGGAGCCATCGCAGGGGCAATTGCGCCATCGCAACCAGGCGCTGCGGTAGCAGGCGTCCAGTAGGCGTCACGCCAGCACAGTTCGTTGGTACCGTTTTTCCAGACCAGTTCGTTGGAACCGTTTTTCCAGTTGTCGATAGTTTGTGCACCAGCGGCGGTAACAAGCGCTGCGGAAGCAAACAACATTGCCACTTTGTTGAGTTTCTTCATGGTTCTCCTCTAGAGAAAAGCCGCAGACTGGCTGCGATTAGTAATTTACACGCCGTGAGTGACCATCACTCAAAGCGTTACATCGATTGTGCCACACCTGCCTGAACCTTCAAGCACGCTATCGGCTTCGTCTGACACAGACTTAAGATTCTTCAGCATTTGTTGCTGTCCCGCCACAGGCCATCGCTTTAAACTCCGGCCTTAAAATCAGCGGTTTCCTTCAAGATCTCGAAATCCCAACCAGGCCGCTCATGACCCAGTTCGCTAAAGAAACCCTGCCCATCAGTCTTGAAGAGGAAATGCGGCGAAGCTACCTCGATTACGCGATGAGCGTGATCGTGGGGCGGGCTCTGCCCGATGCAAGGGACGGCCTCAAGCCGGTACACCGGCGCGTGCTTTTTGCCATGCACGAACTGAACAACGACTGGAACCGCCCTTACAAAAAGTCGGCGCGTATCGTCGGCGACGTGATCGGCAAGTACCATCCGCACGGCGACCAGTCAGTCTACGACACCATTGTGCGGATGGCCCAGGATTTTTCCCTGCGCCACCTGCTGGTTGACGGTCAGGGGAATTTCGGCTCTGTCGATGGCGACAACGCCGCGGCCATGCGCTACACCGAAATCCGCCTGTCGAAAATTGCCCATGAGCTGCTCGCCGACCTTGACAAGGAAACCGTCGATTTCGGCCCCAACTACGACGGCAGCGAGCAGGAACCGCTGGTCATGCCGACACGCTTGCCGAACCTGCTGGTCAACGGGTCGGGCGGCATTGCGGTGGGGATGGCGACCAACATTCCGCCCCACAACCTCAATGAAGTGGTCGATGCATGCCTTCATATGCTGAAGAACCCGGGGGCCTCCATTGACGAATTGATGGAGATCGTGCCTGCGCCGGACTTCCCCACGGGTGGCATTATTTACGGCATCAACGGCGTCAAGGACGGCTACCGTACCGGCCGCGGCAAGGTGGTCATGCGTGCCAAGTGCCACTTCGAGGACATCGACAAAGGCCAGCGCCAGTCCATCATCGTCGACGAGCTCCCCTACCAGGTCAACAAAAAGACGCTTCAGGAGCGGATGGCCGAGCTGGTGCACGAGAAGAAAATCGAAGGCATCAGCCATATCCAGGATGAGAGCGACAAATCGGGCATGCGCTTGGTGATCGAACTCAAGCGTGGCGAAGTGCCCGAAGTGGTGCTGAACAACCTTTACAAGCAGACCCAGCTGCAGGACACCTTCGGCATCAATATGGTGGCACTGGTCAATGGCCAGCCGAAACTTTGCAACCTGAAGGACCTGATCCAGGTCTTCCTGTCGCACCGCCGTGAAGTCGTGACGCGCCGTACCGTGTTCACGCTGCGCAAGGCGCGCGAACGCGGACACGTACTGGAAGGCTTGGCAGTGGCCCTGGCCAATATTGACGACTTCATCGCCATCATCCGAAATGCTCCCACGCCTCCCGTCGCCAAGGCCGAGCTGATGCTGCGCCCCTGGGACAGCAGCCTGGTGCGCGAAATGCTGACCCGCACACGCGCCGATGGCGGCGTGGTCAACGCCGATGACTACCGCCCCGATGGCCTCGAGAAAATGTTTGGCATGGGCAACGATGGGCTGTACCGCCTCTCGGAAACACAGGCACAGGAAATCCTGCAGATGCGCCTGCAACGCCTGACTGGCCTGGAGCAGGACAAGATCGTGGCTGAGTACAAGGAAGTCATGGCTGAGATCGATGACTTGCTCGACATCCTGGCAAAACCGGAACGGGTTTCCATCATCATTGGCGAAGAACTGTCGGCCATCAAGCTGGAATTCGGCCAGACAAAGCTCGGCGCCCGCCGTAGCCAGATCGAGCACAGCTCGTTTGATCTCAGTACCGAAGACCTCATCACCCCCACCGACATGGTGGTGACACTTTCACACACCGGATATATCAAGAGCCAGCCGCTGTCGGAATACCGGGCGCAAAAACGCGGCGGCCGCGGCAAGCTGGCCACTGCCACCAAGGAAGACGACTGGGTTGACCAGCTCTTCATCGCCAACACGCACGATTACATCCTGTGCTTTTCCAACCGCGGCCGGCTCTACTGGCTCAAGGTCTGGGAAGTACCCGCCGGCTCGCGCGGCTCGCGCGGGCGTCCCATCGTCAACATGTTCCCTCTGCAGGAAGGTGAAAAAATCACCGTCGTCCTTCCTCTCACGGGCGAAAAGCGCAGCTTCCCGGCTGATCAGTACGTCTTCATGGCCACCTCGATGGGCACCGTGAAGAAAACCGCTCTGGACGAATTTAACAATCCGCGCAAAGCCGGCATCATCGCGGTCGACCTTGACGCGGGCGACTACCTGATTGGTGCGTCGCTGACTGACGGCAAGCACGACGTGATGCTGTTCAGTGACGGCGGCAAGGCCGTGCGCTTCGACGAAAACGACGTGCGCCCCATGGGCCGCAATGCGCGCGGCGTGCGCGGCATGATGCTCGAAGACGGCCAGGGCGTGATCGCCATGCTGGTTGCCGAAGACGAGCAGCAAAGTGTGCTGACAGCCACCCAGAACGGGTATGGCAAACGCACGTCCATCACCGAATACACGCGTCACGGCCGCGGCACCAAGGGCATGATCGCCATCCAGCAGAGCGAGCGCAACGGCAAGGTGGTCGCAGCCACGCTGGTTCACGTGGACGACGAGATCATGCTGATCACCGACAAGGGCGTGCTGGTCCGCACGCGCGTCAGCGAAATCCGCGAAATGGGAAGGGCTACACAGGGTGTTACGCTCATCGGCCTTGACGAAGGTTCACAATTAAGCGGCCTCCAGCGCATCGTCGAAAACGATGCCACGCTGGATGAACCCGATACTGAAACCGGTACCGGCACAGACACCCCCAACATCGAAAGTACCTGATGAAAATCTTCCTTACCGCTATCACGATCGCTGCCATGGCCTGCGGCGCCACGGCTGTTCACGCGCAGGCCGCAGATCCAAAAACAGAGCTGGCCAAAAAAGTGGTCGCGCTACAGCAAGGACCGGAGCTTGACCGGCTGGTGAACCAGCTTGCGGGCACCACGGCGCAGGAACTCATTGTTAAATGGGCTCCAAAAATGGAAGAAAATGTTCCCAAAGCCAAGCAGCCAAAAGCGTCTGAAGAACTTAACGCCGAACTCAAGAAATATGTTGATGATGCGAGCAAGTTGATCAGCAAGCAGGTCAGCAAAGTCAGCGCCGAATCGCTGGTACCTGCGTATTCAGAACGGTTCACACAGGAAGAACTCCAGCAGCTTGCTGCTTTTTTTGAATCACCTGCCGTCAAGAAATACCAGGCTACGGCGCCCGATCTGGGTAATGTCTTTGTACAAAAACTGGTGGAGGCCACCCGTGCCGACGTCCTCGCACGTGCCAAGCAGTTCGACGACGTGGCGCTGAAGATCATTGGTACCGGCCCCGCGCCGGGAGCAGGCAAGCCGCCCGCCAAGAAATGACCCGTCCTTTCAATTTTTCCGCTGGCCCGGCGAACCTGCCCGAAGAGGTTTTGCGGCAGGCGGCGGGCGAAATGCTGGACTGGCACGGCAGCGGCATGAGCGTGATGGAGATGAGTCATCGTGGAAAAGAGTTCATTTCCATTTATGAAAACGCGGAGGCTGATTTTCGTGAGCTGATGGCCATTCCGGCCCACTTCAAGATCCTGTTCATGCAGGGCGGCGGACTTGCCGAAAACGCCATTGTTCCCATCAATGTCTCGGAGGGTCGTTCGGCCGATTTCGTGGTAACAGGCAGCTGGAGTGAAAAATCGCAAAAAGAGGCACGCAAGTATTGCGATGCGCAGATCGCTGCGAGCAATGCAGACAACGGGCACACGCTGCTACCACCTCCGTCCGGCTGGAAGCTGCGGTCGGACGCAAGCTACGTCCACCTGTGCACCAATGAAACCATCCACGGTGTGGAGTTTCAAAGCCTTCCAGACCTTAAGGCCTTGGGAAGCGATGCGCCACTGGTCATCGATTTTTCCTCTCATGTAGCATCGCGGCCGGTTGACTGGTCTCTCGTTGGCCTGGCATTTGGTGGTGCACAAAAAAACCTGGGGCCTGCAGGTGTCACGCTGGTGGTCATCCGGGAAGACCTGCTTGGCCGTGCGCTGGCGATTTGCCCCAGCGCCTTTGATTACAAGACCGTAGCGGACAACCAGTCCATGTACAACACGCCCCCCACGTACGCAATCTACATTGCAGGCCTTACCTTCGCGTGGCTCAAGTGCCAGCAAGAAGGCGGCGCTACCGGCATTGCCGCAATGGAAGCGCGCAACAAAACCAAGGCGCGGCTTCTGTATGACGCCATTGACGGCTCGCAGTTTTATCTCAACAAGGTCGACAAAAACTGCCGGTCCCGGATGAACGTTCCATTTTTCTTGCGCGATGAGTCACGGAACGACGCGTTTCTCTCAGGTGCCAAGGCACGGGGCTTGCTTCAGCTCAAGGGTCACAAGTCAGTGGGAGGGCTGCGCGCCAGCATTTACAACGCCATGCCACTGGCCGGTGTCCAGGCACTGGTGGAGTACATGCGAGAATTCGAACAAAAACACGCCTAGGATGAAATGTTTTTTCGCCCTCATTATGGTTCGCCTTTCCAGCAGGTTTGCAGCACCCGCCGCATGGCCGGGTGGTCTTTGACATGACCACCCATCTTGCAGATTTACGCGTACAGATTGATGCACTGGACCGAGAACTGCTCGCCCTGCTGAATCGTCGCGCCCTGGTCGCCGAGCAGGTCGGCGAAGTCAAAAAACGCGAAGGCACTCCCTTCTTTCGCCCGGATCGCGTTGCCCAGGTCATTGAGCAGATCCAGCAAGCCAATCAGGGGCCGCTCAAAAATGAGCATGTTGCGGCCGTGTGGCGTGAAATCATGTCGGCTTGCCTGGCACTGGAATCTCCGGTGCGTGTGGCATACCTCGGTCCCGCCGGCACTTTCAGCGAGCAGGCAGCACTGCAGTTTTTTGGCGCCAGCATCGAGCATGTTCCCTGTGTCAGCATCGACGAGGTTTTTCGCGCAACGGCTGCCGGCAGCGCCAGCTACGGGGTTGTGCCGGTCGAAAACTCGACCGAGGGCGTCGTGTCCCGCTCTCTCGACCTGTTCCTGAACTCCCCCCTGCACATCGTTGGCGAGATCAGCCTGATGGTGCGCCACAACCTCCTACGGCTTTCCGAGTCCCTGGAAGGTATCGAAGCCGTGTATGCACACCCCCAGGCCCTGGCCCAATGCCAGGGCTGGTTGACCACGCACCTGCCCAATGTGGAGCGCCGGGCAGCCTCCAGCAATGCGGAAGGTGCACGCCTTGCTTCCACCAACCCGGCATGGGCCGGCATTGCCAGTGACCGGGCCGCCACCCAATTTGGCCTGTATACGGCCGCCCACGCCATTCAGGACGACGCGTTTAACCGCACGCGCTTTGCCGTGGTGTGCCTGCCGCAAACACTGCCCTCCCCGCCCCTCTCCGGCAAAGACTGTGTCAGCCTGGTGGTCTCCGTACCCAACCGCCCCGGCGCCGTCCATGACATCCTGATGCCGTTGAAAGCTCACGGCGTCTCCATGACCCGCTTTGAATCGCGCCCGGCACGCTCCGGCCAGTGGGAATATTATTTTTATATCGATTTGCAAGGCCATCCGTCGCAGGACCACGTCAAGGCGGCACTGGCTGACCTGCAGCAAATGTGCGCCTTTTACAAGGTTCTCGGAACCTATCCTGTCAGCGATTAATGCACGAACTCACAAAACCCCTGGTACCACGACATGTTTGAACAATTAGGTCTCATTGGATGCGGCCTGATGGGCGGTTCTTTTGCGCTGGCTCTCAAACGCGCCGGTCTGGTCAAACGCGTGGTGGGCTATAGCAAGTCGCCTTCGACGACCGAGCGCGCACGCCAGATGGGTGTCATCGACGTAGAGGCGCCTTCCGCCTTGCTGGCAGTCTCCGGAGCTGACATTGTCCTGCTGGCGGTACCGGTTTCTGCAACCGAAGCCACCTTCAAGGCGATCCGGCATCTTGTTGGCCCAAACACCCTGATCATGGATGTCGGCTCCACCAAGCGCGACGTGGTCGATGCCGCACGGCGGGTCCTGCAGGGCAACGTCGGTTCTTTCGTTCCCTGCCATCCCATTACCGGCAAAGAGGTGTCGGGTGTCGAACACGCCGATGTCGACCTCTACAACGGAAAGCAGGTCATCCTGACCCCCATAGAGCGGACTTTCACGGTCCAGCTGCAAAAAGCCACCGACGTATGGACCGCCATGGGCTGTCATGTCCTCAAGATGTCGCCGCAGGCACATGACGCTGCGTACGCCGCAGTCAGCCATCTGCCCCACCTGATCGCCTTTGCACTGATCAATGGCATTACCGGACAGGAGCACGGGAAGGATTACATGTCCCTGGCCGGGCCCGGCTTTCGCGACTTCACACGCATTGCTGCGAGCGATCCGAAAATGTGGCGCGACATCCTGATTGCCAACCGCGAAGAGTTGCTGGCGCAGTCCAAGATCTTCCAGCAGACCCTGCAGTCCCTCGAAGTACTCATTTCGAGCAGCAACGGCGACGGCCTGGAAGCGCTCATTGAGCAAGCCAGCGAGACGCGCGCCAACTGGCGCATCTCTTCTCAAAAATCGCATAAATAAACCTGCGATTCATGTTCGACATCGAGTTCCTGGACATCCCGCCC
This sequence comes from Polaromonas sp. P1_F8, assembly GCF_056405635.1. Classification (NCBI taxonomy): domain Bacteria; kingdom Pseudomonadati; phylum Pseudomonadota; class Betaproteobacteria; order Burkholderiales; family Comamonadaceae; genus Polaromonas; species Polaromonas sp. P1_F8. Next base: position 1,267,591 of record NZ_JBFUBS010000001.1, read on the forward strand.
CTCAGTGGAGCGGGAGGCACTGTCCGCCTGCCCGGATCCAAAAGCATTTCCAATCGCGTCTTGTTGCTGGCTGCCCTGAGCCACGGGGAAACCACAGTTCACGATCTCCTGGCGTCTGACGACACCGCCGTGATGCTGACAGCGCTCAGGCAGCTTGGCTGCGAAGTAAAACAAGAGGGCAGTACCGCGATAATCACCGGCCTTGGCGGCCGCAACGTTCACACACCGGTCAAGCTGTTTTTGGGCAATGCCGGTACTGCCATGCGTCCATTGACGGCCGCTCTGGCCTTGCTGGGTGGGGAATTTGAGCTGTCGGGCGTGGCCCGTATGCACGAAAGGCCTATCGGCGACCTGGTTGATGCCCTCCGGCAGCTGGGCTGCTCCATCGATTACCTGGGAAATGAAGGTTTTCCGCCCCTGCGCTTGCGTTCCGGCCAATTGAACCTGAAAGAACCCATCCGGGTACGCGGAGATGTTTCCAGCCAGTTCCTGACCGCCCTGCTGATGGCCCTGCCCATTGTGGCTGTTGACAACATCTGCATTGAGGTCGTGGGGGAGCTGATTTCACGGCCCTACATTGAAATCACGCTCAAGCTGCTCAAACGTTTCGGCATTGACGTGCAGCGCAAAGGCTGGGAGCAGTTCGTCATCCCCGCCGGCAGCCGCTACCAGTCGCCCGGAGAAATCCATGTTGAAGGCGACGCTTCCTCTGCTAGCTATTTCATAGCGCTTGGCGCAATAGCATCGGGCGCTGCAGGCCAAAATGGCATTGAAGTTTCGGGGGTCGGGGCAGACTCCATCCAGGGCGACATCCGTTTCGTGGAGGCCGCACGAATGATGGGCGCGCAAATCGACAGCACGCCCAATTCATTGCGCATCTCGCGCGGTGCGTGGCCGCTCAAGGCGATTGATCTGGATTGCAACCATATTCCCGATGCCGCGATGACGCTGGCCGTGATGGCGCTGTATGCCGAGGGGACCACCACCTTGCGCAACATTGCCAGCTGGCGCGTCAAGGAAACCGACCGCATCGCCGCGATGGCCTGCGAGTTGCAAAAGCTCGGCGCCACGGTGGAAGAAGGGGTGGACTATCTCAAAATTACCCCGCCCCTGTCCGGCGAATGGAAAACCGCGCCCATTCACACCTACGACGATCACCGCGTAGCCATGTGTTTTTCGCTGGCCGCTTTCAACCCGGCCCGGTTGCCCATCCGGATTCTTGACCCCAAATGTGTCGGCAAAACATTTCCGGATTACTTCGAGGCCCTGTTCATGGTGGCCAAAGCAGATGTCAACCATATCCCGGTGATTTGCGTCGATGGCCCCACTGCCTCGGGTAAAGGTACCCTGGCAGCTTTGACGGCACAACGACTCGGCTACCACTATCTTGACTCCGGCGCCCTGTATCGCTTGAGCGCATTTGCCGCCTTGCGTGCCGACGTTTCGCTCGACGACGGGGCGGCTGTTGCGCAAATCGCCAGTACCATGCCGGTTCGTTTTCAGGGCGACCGGATTTTCCTCGGGGCGGAAGATGTGTCAGAGGCCATCCGCTCCGAAGCTGCCGGAATGGCCGCTTCCCGGGTCTCGGCCCATCCCCAGGTTCGCGCTGCGCTGCTGACCCTGCAACACAGTTTCCGGCAGTTGCCCGGTCTGGTAGCAGACGGGCGGGACATGGGAACCGTCATTTTTCCCGATGCGCCGCTCAAAATCTACCTGACGGCCAGCGCCCGGCACCGCGCTGAACGACGGCATAAGCAGTTGATTTCAAAGGGAAATTCAGCTATAATCAGCGAGATTCAGCAAGATTTAGAGGCACGTGACGCCCGCGATTCATCGCGAAAGGCCGCCCCTTTGAAGCCTGCTGATGACGCCCGTCCCCTGGACAATTCCTATCTGTCGATTGAAAAATCGGTTGATCAGGTGATTGACTGGTGGCAAGGCACCCGGCCCTTCTGACCCCCGACGCGCACCCTGCGCTTGGTCAGCAGGTTCATTAACGTAACCCGCAGCCTTATTCAACGTCTGGCCGCAAGCAACCGCCGCAAGCAGCTATAAAAACAATAGCAATTCCGCTATTGGAACCCTGTTGTGTGGATGAGGAAAATCATGTCTGAATCTTTTGCCGATCTATTTAACGAATCGCTCCAGCGCTCTGAAATGCGCACCGGTGAAGTCATCACCGCTGAAGTCGTTCGCATCGACCACAACCACGTCGTCGTCAACGCCGGACTGAAGTCCGAGGCCTATGTGCCGCTCGAAGAATTCAAGAACGACCAGGGCGAACTCGAAGTCCAGGTCGGCGACTTTGTCTCCGTGGCCATCGACTCCGTCGAAAACGGCTATGGCGACACCCTGCTGTCCCGCGACAAGGCCAAGCGCCTGGCCTCGTGGATGAGTCTGGAAAAAGCCCTGGAATCCGGCGAATTCGTCACCGGCCAGACCAGCGGCAAGGTCAAGGGCGGTCTCACCGTCCTCGTCAACGGCATCCGCGCCTTCCTGCCCGGCTCGCTCATCGACACCCGCCCCATCAAGGACTTGTCTCCGTACGAGAACAAGACCATGGAATTCAAGGTCATCAAGCTGGACCGCAAGCGCAACAACGTCGTGTTGTCACGCCGTGCCGTGGTCGAAGCCAGCATGGGCGAAGAACGCGCCAAGCTGATGGAAACCCTGAAGGAAGGCTCCTCCGTCAAGGGCGTCGTCAAGAACATCACCGAATACGGCGCGTTCGTTGACCTGGGCGGCATCGACGGCCTGCTGCACATCACCGACATGGCATGGCGCCGCGTGCGTCACCCAAGCGAAGTGGTGACGGCTGGCCAGGAAATCGTGGCCAAGATCCTGAAGTTCGACACCGAAAAGAACCGTGTCTCGCTGGGTCTGAAACAGATGGGCGACGACCCATGGATGGGCGTGAACCGCCGCTATCCACAAGGCACGCGCCTGTTCGGCAAGATCACCAACATCGCCGACTACGGCGCATTTGTTGAACTCGAGCCAGGTATCGAAGGCCTGGTCCACGTGTCCGAAATGGATTGGACCAACAAGAATGTGGCGCCGAGCAAGCTCGTGGCACTGGGCGACGAAGTCGAAGTCATGGTCCTCGAGATCGACGAAGACAAGCGCCGTATCAGCCTGGGCATGAAGCAGTGCAAGGCCAACCCATGGCAAGAATTTGCACAGGAAACCAAGCGCGGCGACCGCGTCAAGGGCCCGATCAAGTCGATCACCGACTTCGGCGTCTTTGTGGGCCTGGCTGCCGGCATCGACGGCCTCGTGCACCTGTCCGACCTCTCGTGGAACGAACCCGGCGAAGCCGCCGTTCGCAACTACAAAAAGGGCCAGGAAGTCGAAGCGATCGTTCTGGCAGTCGACGTCGACCGCGAACGCATCTCCCTGGGTATCAAGCAGCTGGATTCCGATCCGTTCACCACGTTCGTGTCGATCAACGACAAGGGCGCGATTGTGACCGGCAAGGTCAAGACTGTTGATGCCAAGGGCGCTGAAATCGATCTCGGCGAAGACATCATCGGCTACCTCCGCGCCAGCGAAATCAGCCGTGACCGCGTCGAAGATGCGCGCAACGTGCTGAAAGAAGGCGACGAAGTGTCCGCAGTTGTGGTGAATGTGGATCGCAAGACCCGCAACATCCAACTGTCGGTCAAAGCCAAGGACAACGCTGACCAGCAGGAAGCCATGGCAACCCTGAGCCAGCAGTCTTCGCGCGAAAGCGCCGGCCTGACCAACCTTGGCGCCCTGTTGCGCGCCAAGCTGGACAACAACGAGAAGTAAGGCGACCGTGCAGCGGTGTGATACGCCCCCGGCGGATTGCATCGCTGTACAGCTACTTTATCCATGACCCGAAGCGATCTTGTCGAAGAACTGGCAGCCCGATTCAGCCAGCTGACGCACCGCGACGCCGAATATGCCGTCAAGACGATTCTTGATGCCATGAGCGACGCGTTGGTGCGCGGCCACCGGATCGAAATCAGGGGATTTGGCAGTTTTTCCATCAACCGCCGCCCGCCTCGCATGGGCCGCAATCCGCGTTCCGGTGAAAGCGTGGCCATCCCTGAAAAACGGGTGCCCCATTTCAAGCCGGGCAAGGCGTTGCGGGAAACGGTGGATGCCCGGACCCAGGAGCTCCTGGCGGTCACGGATCCGAAGTAAGGTCTTGCTGTTTTCCCCCGGTGGTCTGGCTACAATCGCGAGACCACCACGGGGGACGACCAAGTGAAATACCTCATGTGGCTGCTCAAGGCAGCCATTTTTTTTACGCTGTTTGCTTTTGCACTGAATAACCAACAAACGGTTTCGGTGAATTTTTTCTTTGGCACGATGTGGCGAGCACCTCTGGTGCTGGTTGTCCTGAGTGTCTTCGCCTGTGGGCTGGCGCTCGGTATTCTTGTCATGATGCCGCGCTGGTGGAAAAAGCGCAGATCGGCCAAATATGCCTCCTCCACCATGGGCCCCCACACCGTGACCGAAGACCCCTCCACGCTTCATCATGGAATTTGATTTCACCTGGGTCCTGCTCGGGTTTCCGATCGCCTTTACCCTGGGCTGGCTGGCTTCGCGACTGGACTTGCGGCAACTGCGCATCGAAAACCGCCAGGCACCCAAAGCCTACTTCAAGGGCCTGAATTTTCTGCTCAATGAGCAGCAGGACCAGGCCATAGACGCCTTTATAGAAGCCGTACAGAACGACCCCGACACTTCCGAGCTTCACTTCGCCCTGGGCAACCTGTTTCGCCGCCGCGGCGAATACGAACGCGCCGTGCGCGTACACGAACACCTGATGTCGCGCGGCGACCTGACGCAACCGGAACGCGACCGCGCCCAGCATGCACTGGCCCTGGATTTCCTCAAGGCCGGCCTGCTGGACCGCGCCGAGATCGCGCTGCGCAAACTGGAGGGAACACCGTTCGAGGAAGAAGCCCGGCTTGCGTTGCTGTCCATTTATGAACGCTCGCGCGATTGGCCTAACGCAACCGAAATCGCAGCCAGGCTGGGCACCTCCAGCCATGGCAGCTTCAGTGCCCGGCAGGCGCATTACCTCTGCGAGCAGGCCATTGCTTCCGCAGCGGCGGGCGACACAGGCCAGGCCCTGGAGACATTGCAGCAGGCGGTCGCCATGGCCCCGGTGTCGGCCCGGCCGCTGATTGACCTGGCCAAACTGCAACACCAGCTCGGCAGGCCACAAGATGCCCTGCGCACATTGCAGAAGCTGGAAGACCTGGCACCGCAAGGGCTTCCGCTTGCCGCCGGCCTGCTCGCCAATATCGCCCAGGCAAGCGGCCAGGAAGCCGTCGCACTGGAGTTGCTGAAGACCAGTTACGCCAACACACCGTCCATCGACGTGGTTGAAGCCATCGTCAAACTGGAAAAAGACCCCGCGTCGGCACGCCAGTGGTATGCCAGGCACATGGAACGCCAGGCGTCGCTGGTCGCCGCCGGCAAGTGGATAGAAGGGGAACAACTCCAGGATGCACATCACCACGCCCTGGTGCAGCGCTCGCTGGGTCAGGCAACCAAACCGTTGATGCGCTATCGTTGTGCCGCGTGCGGCTTTGAAGCCACGCAGCACTTCTGGCACTGCCCTGGCTGCCAGGCTTGGGACAGCTACCCGACGCGCCGAATAGAAGAATTATGAACACCCCCGTGGAGGCTTCGCCTCCTCCCCCCTTGCAGGGGGCAACAGCTGTGGCCCGGCGAAGCCGGTTCCACGCTGTTCTGGTTTGAATACAGACAGACATGACCACTACTCTCACACTATCCGCTGAACGAATCGCCAAAGCCCGTGTCCTCGTGGTGGGCGACGCCATGCTGGACCGCTACTGGTACGGCGCGGTAGACCGCATTTCACCTGAGGCACCGGTGCCCGTGGTGCGTGTCACACGCACCGAAGAGCGCATAGGCGCCGCTGCCAATGTGGCCTACAACATCGTCACGTTGGGCGCACAGGCCTCGCTGCTGACCGTGGTGGGCGACGATGAGGCCAGCCACCAATTGGAGGCGCTGGTCGCCAAAACCGGCATCGCCCCTTACTTCGGCCGCGACGCACGGCTCAAAACAACGGTCAAGCTGCGCGTCATTGGCCGCCAGCAGCAGCTGATCCGGCTCGACTTCGAGAACACGCCGGAAAACGAGGTGCTCGCCTCGCAGTCCGCCACCTTTGAAAAACTGCACACACAACACGATGCCGTGCTCTTTTCAGACTACGGCAAAGGCGGCCTCGCGCATATCGTGCTGATGATCGCCCAGGCGCGCGCTGCCGGCAAAGTGGTGCTGGTCGATCCCAAGGGGGCGGACTACGCACGCTACAAAAACGCCAGCGTCATCACGCCGAATCGCGCCGAGCTCGAGCACGTGATCGGTACCTGGAACAACGAAGCCGAGCTGCGCACCAAAGCCCATAACCTGCGCACCACACTCAATCTTGATGCCCTGCTGCTGACCCGCAGCGAGGAAGGCATGACACTGTTTGACGCCCAGGGTGAGCTGAATGTACCGGCCGTGGCACGTGAAGTGTTCGACGTCACCGGCGCCGGCGATACGGTGATCGCCACACTGGCAGCCATGGCGGCTACGGGCATGAGCCTTCGCGATGCGGTGCCCATCGCCAACCGTGCCGGTGGCATTGTGGTCGGCAAGTTTGGTACCGCAACGGTCAGTTACGACGAGCTGTTTGCCGCGCATTAAATTGCGGCTCAGGTTAAAGGATTCATCATGAAAATAGTTGTCACGGGTGCTGCAGGTTTTTGCTCCGACATAACTTGCCAAAGCAAGTTAGTCTTCTCTGAAACCTGCTGGAACGAATCATGAAAATAGTAGTTACAGGTGCTGCAGGTTTTATCGGCAGCAACATCATCAAGGGCCTCAATGCCCGCGGCATCGACGACATCATCGCGGTCGACGACCTGACCGAAGGCGACAAGTTCCGCAACCTGGCCGGCCTGCAGATCGCCGACTACGTGGACGCCGACGACTTCTACGACCTGTTCGCCGAAGGCGCCTACGGTCAGGTCGAGGCCGTGTTCCACGAAGGCGCCTGCAGCGACACGATGGAGCCCGACGGCAAATACATGATGGACAACAACTACACACTGTCGTGCGAGTTGTTCCACGCCTGCCAGGACCAGGGAACGCGCCTGCTGTACGCCTCGTCGGCCGCCACCTATGGCGGATCCGACACGTTCAGGGAATCGCCTGAATTCGAGCGGCCGCTCAACGTCTACGGCTACTCCAAGCTGCTCTTTGACCAGCGCCTGCGGCGTGAACTCGGCAACCGGTTTGAAGGCGCAGCCACCCAGGTTGCGGGCTTTCGCTACTTCAATGTCTACGGCCCCCACGAACAGCACAAGGGCCGTATGGCCAGCGTGGCCTTTCACCAGTTCAACCAGTTCCAGGCCGAAGGCAAGGTCAAGCTGTTTGGCGAATACGGCGGCTACGGCGCCGGCGGCCAGATGCGCGACTTCGTCTTCATCGACGATGTGGTGGCCGTGAACCTCTGGTTTTTTGACCATCCAGAACAATCCGGCATTTTCAATCTTGGCACCGGAAAGGCCCAGCCCTTCAACGATGTCGCGCTCGCCGTCGTGAACACCTTGCGCAAAGGGCAGGATGCTGCGGCGCTGAGCCTGGAAGATGCCGTGCGCGGCGGGCTCATCGACTACATCACCTTCCCGCCAGCCTTGGTGGGTAAATATCAAAGCTACACGCAGGCCGACCTCGGCGCCCTGCGTGCCGCTGGGTGTGACCATGTGTTTGCTGATGTGAAAGCGGGTGTAACTGCTTACATGCAGTGGCTGGGCAAGAATCGCTGAGGCTTGGGGTTCCCCAACCCAATCGCATCAGGCAGGTCAACCCCGTGTGAAACCGGGCCGTTATAAACACAGCATTCTTATTCACAGGATGCATAACGCGCTTCGCCACTCACCACTGAGGAGATTTCCATGTTCAAGAAAGTACTGGCGTTTTTCGCCGCCATGTCTCTCGTTGCAGCCTTTGCTGCGGTCGACGTCAACAAAGCCACAGAGGCCGAACTCGACGGCATCAAACACATCGGCCCCGTCACCTCCAAGCTGATCATCTCCGAGCGCAAGAAAAGCGAGTTCAAAAACTGGGATGACTTCATCACCCGCGTCAAAGGCGTGGGAGAAAAACGCGCAGCCGAGTTCTCCGCCGCAGGGCTGACCGTTGGCGGTGCCGCCTATACCGGCCCGGCCGCCGCAGATGCGAAGGCAAAAACCAAGGCCGAAGCCAAAGCGGACGCCAAAACCAGCAAGAAGGCCGACAAGCCGGTCACCGAAAAGGCCAAAGACGCAGCTATCGCCACCAAGGATGCCGTCAAGGGCGCGGCTATCGCGACCAAAGACGCCGTGGTGGAATCGGCCAAAGATGCCAAAGAGGCGGTAACGTCCAAGAAAGACGCCAAGAAAGACACCAAAAAAGAAACCAAGACCGAAGTCAAGGTTGAGGCAGCCAAGCCTGCCGCAAGCGCTGCCAAGAAGTAATTGGCCCGCACCCATAAAAAACCCGCTCATAGCGGGTTTTTTTATGTTCATTTTGAATTCCAACCCTTTAGGGTCGGGCGCAAGCAGCTATCTATTTCATAGCAATTTAAAGACCTCTACACCAGCGCAATCAGGTCCGTCACTCCCACCCCTGCACCAGCCTGCGTGACCAGTGTCGTCACTTGCCCTCTATGGTGTGTCTGGTGATTGAAAAAATGCGTGAGGGCCTTCCAGACCACGTGTTCGCGCTGCACCCCTTTGGAGTTGGCGTAGCGCATGGTCATGGCCGGGTAAGCCTCAGGCATGTCCGCAGCCCACTGCTCGATGGCGCCATCGAGCTGCTGCCGTTTGGCTTTCAGTCCGGCCCAGTCTTCGTACAGCACCATGTCCAATGTGTAGGCCTCCGGCATGTCCAGCACTTCAGCGTTCAGCGATGTAAAACGGATTCCGTTCTCGGTGCCGCACTGCGCAAAGCGCCTGAGCCAGACCTGGTCCGCCAGCACAAGATGGCCCAGCGTGTGATGGATCGAGCCGAAGAAAGCGCCGCGGTCACGCTTGCGCTCCTCGTCGGTCAGGGTTTCACAGGCGTCATACAGCCGTTCATTCATCCAGCGGTTGTACTGGGCCAGAAGCCGGTAGTTGTCGGTAAACGAAGCGGTCATACATGCTCCTGAATTGATAGCTTCTCGCGCTCGTGCTGATTGGCCCAGGGCCGGATTTCATTTGAAATTACGGCATTCCGCACCCCTAAAAGCCTGCCTGCCCCCGTCACAAGGTGTGCTGGCTCCACTGCAGATTTTCCACTGTCCTGGCGATGGCCGATCGTTGCCGTGCAAAAAAAGATAGTGCTAAACGGGAGGGAGGTCCGGTTTACGGCGCGTCCGCGATGCACAGCGTCGAGCCGTTTGCAGGTACTAAAGCCAGCCCCAAGTGTTACGGGCGGCTGAGCAGATGACTTTGCGAATGACGATCAGGCGCACGCGTGAACGGGCAGGCGCTTTACCCACCCGTCACAGCTGCGCGGTCGCTCCGCTTGGGAAGCAGGCCGGTATACACCGGCCCGTGATTGGCATCAAGCTTTCCCGAAGCCGCCGCCGCCCGGCGTATGGATTTCAAAAATATCACCGGGCTGCATCTCGGCCTGCCCGATATGGCCCAGTGTTTCAATCTGGCCTTGCGCCCGGACCACAACGTTCTGTCCAACCTGCCCCGCCTGGCCGCCAGCCATGCCGAAGGCGCCGTGTTTGCGCCCGTTCGACAGGATGCTGGCCGTCATGGCCTCCAGGAAGCGGACACGTCGCACACCGCCGTTGCCGCCCTGCCATCGGCCTGCACCGCCGGAGCCCTGGCGAATCTCATAGCTTTCCAGCCGCACCGGGAAGCGGAATTCCAGTACCTCCGGGTCGGTCAACCGCGAATTGGTCATATGCGCCTGCACCACAGAGGTTCCGTCAAAACCCGACACCAGCTTGCCCGCATCATCAAGCTTGCCGCCCGCACCCGAGCCCCCCGAAATGGTTTCGTAGTACTGGTGGCGCGCATTGCCGAAGGTGAAGTTGTTCATCGTGCACTGGCCGGCGGCCATCACACCCAGCGCGCCGTAAAGCGCATTGGTGATGCAGGTAGACGTTTCCACATTGCCCGCCACCACCGAAGCCGGGGGATTCGGGTTGAGCATGGAGCCCGGCGGGATGATGACCTTGAGCGGCTTCAGGCAGCCCGCGTTCAGCGGAATGTCGTCGTCAACCAGGGTGCGAAACACATACAGCACCGCCGCCATGCACACCGCCGTCGGCGCGTTGAAGTTATTGGTCTGCTGCGGCGATGTACCGGTGAAGTCGATCTCGGCGCTGCGTCCTTTGACGTCAACGCGAATGGAGACCTTGATCTGGGCTCCGTTGTCCAGAGGCAAGGTGAACTCGCCATTTTTGAGGCGCGTGATCACGCGGCGCACCGACTCTTCGGCGTTGTCCTGCACATGGCGCATGTAAGCCAGCACCACCTCCAGGCTGAAGGTGTCCACCATCTTGCGCAGCTCCTGCACGCCCTTTTCATTGGCGGCGATCTGCGCTTTCAGGTCGGCCATATTCTGCTGCGGGTTACGGCTGGGGTATTTGCCGCTTTTGAGCAGCGCAATCATTTCTGCCTCGCGCAGCACGCCACGTTCCACCAGCTTGACGTTGTTGATCTGCACGCCCTCTTCTTCGATCAATGTAGAGAACGGCGGCATGGAGCCCGGCGTGGTGCCGCCGATGTCGGCATGGTGGCCGCGCGAACCGACATAAAACGTCGGCTGTGTCGCCGCACCAAGGTAGACCGGTGTGATGACGGTGATGTCGGGCAGGTGCGTGCCGCCATGGTAGGGGTCGTTCAGCACATACACGTCGCCAGGCTGCATCTTTCCGGCGTTCTCGCGAATCACCGTCTTGATGCTTTCGCCCATGGAACCCAGATGTACCGGCATATGCGGCGCATTGGCAATCAGGTTGCCTTCGGTGTCAAACAGCGCGCAGCTGAAGTCCAGGCGCTCCTTGATGTTGACCGAGTAAGCGGTGTTTTGCAGCTGCAGGCCCATCTGCTCGGCAATGTTCATGAAGAGGTTGTTGAAGACCTCCAGCAGCACCGGGTCTACCGTCGTGCCCGCCGCAAACTTCACGGCGCGTTCAGCCCGGCGGTCCAGTACCAGGTGGTCCAGCGCCGTCAGCGCGGCTTCCCAGCCCGGTTCCACGACCGTGGTGGCGTTTTTCTCGGCAATGATGGCCGGCCCCGAGATGATGTCGCCCGGCCGCAGGTCTTCACGCACCACCAACGCTGCGTCATGCCACTGGCCTCCGGAATACATGCGTACGGTTTCGCGGCGCGGCACCTCGCGCGGCTCATGCGTGGCATGGCGCGGCTCAGCAGGCGCGTCGCCCGCCACCACCGACTCTACCGACACGGCCTCAACCACCAGGCCCTTGCCCTGCATCAGGAAGGCAAAGCGCTGGCGGTAAGCGGCTTCGAACCCGGACTCGATCTCGTCCAGCGTACCGAAGGGCACGATCAACGCAGAGTCGCTGCCTTCATAACGCACATGCACGCGGTGATGCGTGGTGATGCTGCCGGTGCTGACCTGCTGGCGCTGCAGCTCGGCCTCTGCCGTCGCGGCGAGCGCGTTGAGCTTGTCGGCAATTTCCGGAAGCACGGCGGCCGAGAGCTTGAGCTCCACCGCCTGCTCACGAATCACATTCTGGTCGGCCAGGCCCATGCCATAAGCGCTCAGCACACCCGCCAGCGGATGCACAAACACCTTGGTCATGCCCAGCGCATCAGCCACCAGGCAGGCGTGCTGCCCGCCCGCACCGCCAAAGCATTGCAGCGTGTAGCGTGTCACGTCATAGCCGCGCGCCACCGAAATTTTCTTGATGGCGTTGGCCATCTGCTGCACCGCGATGTTGATGAAACCTTCAGCCACCACCTCGGCACTGCGCCCGGTCTGCCCCGCCAGTTCGTTGAACTGGGCCTCTACCGCCTCGTAACTCAACGGCTCATCGGCATTGGGACCAAATACCTTCGGAAAGTAGCGCGGCTGCACCTTGCCGACCATCACGTTGGCATCGGTCACCGCCAGGCGGCCGCCGCGCCGGTAACTGGCGGGGCCTGGGTTGGCGCCTGCGCTCTGTGGACCAACCCGGAAGCGCTCGCCGTCAAATTTGAGGATGGAGCCGCCGCCCGCAGCCACGGTATGGATGCTCATCATGGGGGCGCGCATGCGCACGCCGGCCACCTGGGTTTCGAATTCGCGTTCGAATTCCCCGGCGTAATGCGACACGTCGGTGGACGTGCCGCCCATGTCAAAACCGATGACCTTGGCGTGGCCGGCAATGGCCGCGGTGCGGGCCATGCCCACAATGCCGCCGGCCGGGCCGCTGAGAATGGCGTCCTTGCCCTGGAACACATGGGCATCGGTCAGCCCGCCCGAAGACTGCATGAAGAACAGGCGCACGCCCGGCATCTCGCTGGCGACCTGCTCCACATAACGGCGCAGGATGGGCGACAGGTAGGCGTCCACCACCGTGGTGTCGCCACGGCTTACAAACTTCATCATCGGGCTGGTTTCATGCGAAGTGCTGATCTGCGTGAAACCCACCTCGGCAGCGATGCGCTTGGCGGCCTTTTCGTGCTCGGTGAAGCGGTAGCCATGCATAAAAACAATCGCAAGGCTTCGCAGCCCTTTCTGGTACTGCGCAAGCAGCTCCTTTTTTAATAGCACTTCGTCGAGCGCCTGAAGCACCTCTCCCTGTGCGCCCACACGCTCCTGGGCCTCCACCACCGCACTGTAAAGCAACTCGGGCAGCACGATGTGGCGGTCAAACAGCCGGGGGCGATTCTGGTAGGCAATGCGCAGGGCGTCCCGAAAGCCTCGTGTGGTGACCAGCAACGTCGGCTCACCCTTACGCTCCAGCAACGCATTGGTCGCCACGGTCGTTCCCATCTTCACGCAGTCCACCACGTCGGCGCGTATCGGCTCGCCCGTTTTCAGGCCCAGCAGGTGGCGGATGCCGGCGACCGCCGCATCGCGGTACTGCTCCGGGTTTTCCGACAGCAGCTTGTGCGTGACCAGCGAACCATTGGGCTTCTTGGCCACGATGTCCGTGAAGGTCCCGCCGCGGTCTATCCAGAATTGCCAACGGTCGCCGCCCGGTTTTGAAGTGGTGTCTTGCATGGTTTTTAATTTCAAAGTTAACGTGTTCTTTGCTGATCTTGATGGATCTTGCTGCTGTCAGACCTGGCTTGGCACGACGGTGTGAGGCGTTGCCAGCCGGGATCTCTTGTCCGGAAAATTGGCCATCTTCTCCCTGCCAATGTACCCAAGTACCGGCGCCAGGTGCTGGATGTCCGGCGCGCCCCGCAGGGCCGTGGAAGCCGGGCACCAGGGATAGGGAAGACCGGCTACCCAATCCATGACCTCGTCTGTGTGCGAGGCCGGCAGGGTCTGCATGCTCGCGATGGTGATTGAAAGGCTTTCCGCCAGATATGAGGGCGGCGAAAAACACCAATCGTAGCGGCCGCACCCGACCCGCACGGCGCGACTGTCCTTTTCCGTCATGGCAACCAGCCAGTCACAGCAAAACACTTGCGCGTCGGCCTCCGGCGGCGAGCCCAGGCAGAAGGTGTAGACATTTTCGTAGGACTGGCCAAAACGGCGCACCAGCACCTCGCCAATGGCGTCCCGCCCCCGGGACACCGGCGGAAAAGAAATCGCACCGGTGTGGACGGTGACCTGCAGCAGGGCATCGTCCGTAAAGGCTTGCGCCAGCAGGTGAGGCCGGTTGCCATCCTTGGCATGAAGGTAGGCGGCGATGGATGCGGAAGGAGTTTTCATGCGATTCGGAGCCCGCGCTTATTGCGGCATGTAGTACGGCACGAAAATATCATTGGCTTCATTGCCCACCGATCGTATCCACTCGCGCGAGAACTTCTCGCCCATGCGCTTGATCTCAGTGTCCAGCTCGGGGGGAATGCGTTCTATCTTCACGCCGTTGGCGCGCAATTCCTCGGTCGCGCTGGTCGCCAGCGCCTGGCTGGCCTGCCAGCCGCGGACTTCCGCCTCGCCCGCCGCCTTGAGCACGGCGGCACGCACCTCGGGCTTCAGTGCATCAAAGACCTTGCTGTTCACAAACACCGCATTTTTGGGGAACCAGGCATTGATCTCGTAGTAATACTTGATCGGGCCCCACACCTTGTTCTCCACACCAGTCAGCGCCGAAGTGATCATGTTGTCCATCCGGCCTTCGGCCAATGCCTTGCCCACATCGACCATGGCCACATCCACAGGCTTGGCGCCCAGCATTTCGGCGATACGCATGGTGGTCTGGTTGTAGGTGCGCATCTGGGTACCGCGAAAGTCTGTCGGGCCCCGCACCGGCTTGTTCGAATGCAGGCCTTGCGGCGGCCACGGCACTGCGTAGAGGAGCTTCATACCATGCTCGGTGAAATGCTTTTCAAGGCCTGGCCGCTGCAGTTTCCAGAGGCGTTGTGCGTCCTTGTAGGAGGCCACGACGAAGGGAATGGAGTCCGCGCCAGCCAGCGGAATTTCCTTGACCATGCTCGCCAGGATGGTCTCGCCCGCTTCGGCCTTTCCCTGCTGCACGGCCGCGCTGATGTCCGCCAGCTTGGCCAGGGTGTTGTTGGGGTACACCTGTATGACCAGCTGTCCGCGCGTGGCCAGATCCACATCGCGCCCAAATTGCAGGAGGTTCTGCGTATGGAAGGACTCTGCCCGGTAGCCCGTGGCCAGCTTCCAGGTTGTCTGGGCGTGCGCTGCCCCCGCCGTGACGAGCACGGCTATTAAAACTGCTTTCATGGGAACTCCTTGGGAGTTGAGAATTAGCCCGGCGGCGGGTGCATGGAACTCACCCTTTCAGGTCCGTCACAAACATCTTGCCCGGCGCATGGGTGATGCACATCGACAGTCGGCTCTTCTGGGCAACCCATTGCGGCGTGACGCCGCAACCCCAAAACACCGGGATTTCATCATCCTTGATGTCGACTGCATCGCCGTAATCCGGTCGCGACAGGTCGGTGATGCCGATCGCCTCCGGATTGCCGATGTGAACGGGCGCACCATGCGCAACGTCAAACCGGCCAGAAATCTCCACCACCTTTGCCACATCGCGGCTCTTGATGGGCCGCATGGTGACGACCATTTCACCGCTGAACACACCAGCGGGCTGGCACTGGAGACTGGTACGGAACATCGAGACATTGCGGCCCTGCTCGACATGCCTCAGGGGAATGCCGGCCTGGGTGACCGCGGCCTCGAAAGAAAAACTGCAGCCGATCAGGAAGGCCACATAGTCGTCCTTCCAGATCGACCGGATCTCATCGCGCTCTTCAACAAACTCGCCGTCACGGTAGACGCGATAGCCCGGAATGTCGGTCGTGATGTCCGCCCCCGGTGCACACAAAGGCTCCGTGGCGCCCGGCTTCAGAACCTCCACCAATGGGCAGGGCTTGGGATTGCGCTGGCAGAACAACAGGAAGTCAAAGGCCTGGGCCTGGGGGACGATCATGAGGTTGGCCTGGATATGGCCGTTCGCGTGTCCCGCGGTGGGCAGGGCAAACTCGCCGCAACGGCTGGCCATCCGGAGGTCTGCGGGACGATCAAAAATCTTGTTCATGGCAGGGTAAAGCTTGATTGGAAAAAATAGGGTGATACAGCGGCTTTTCCGTCAAAGGCCCAGGTAGGCCTTTTTGATCCGGTCATCATTGAGGAGCTCATGACCCTTGCCCTGCATCACGATACGGCCGGTCTGGATGACATAGCCGTAATGCGCGATGCCCAGGGCCTTTTGCAGGTTCTGTTCCACCAGCAATATCGAGACACCTGTGGCATTGACCTGCTGGATAACCTCCAGCACCTTGGTCACAAACTTGGGCGCGATGCCCCACGAAGGCTCATCCAGCATCAGCAGCTTGGGCCGGGCCATCAGCCCGCGGGCGATGGCCAGCATTTGCTGCTCGCCCCCACTCATGGTACCGGCCAGTTGTGTGGCGCGCTCCTTGAGGATGGGGAACAGCTGCAGCATCTCTTCAATGCCCCGCGCCACCTCGTGCTTGTCCGTGCGCGTAAAGGCACCGAGCTCCAGGTTGCGAAGCACTGTCAGCCGGGGAAACAGGCGCCGGCCTTCCGGCACCAGCGACAGACCTAACGGGACGCGTTTGTGCGCCGGCATGCGGTGAACCGGCTCACCGTTGAAGGTAATACTGCCCGCTGCGGCGGCATTGAGGCCTGCCACGGCGCGCAAGGTGGTGGACTTGCCGTTGCCGTTGCCGCCTACCAGCGCGACGATCTTGCCGGGCTCGACCTGGAGGCTGACGTCGGAGATGGCCAGCACGTCGTCGTAGCAGACCTTGAGGTTTTTGATTTCAAGCATCTTCAGTCCCCGAGGTAGGCGGTAATCACGGCAGCGTCGTTCGACACCTGCTGCGGCGTGCCTTCGGCGATCTTCACGCCGCGGTCCAGCACGACGATCTTGTCGGCGATCGGCATGATGCCTTCCAGCACATGCTCGACGATCAGGCACGCAATGCCCTTGTCCCGGATCTTGAGAACGACGTCGACCGCTTCGCGAACTTCCGACGGGTTGAGACCCGCCATCACTTCATCCATCAGCAGGATGCGCGGCTGTATGGCCAGCGCACGCGCCACGGCCAGGCGCCGCTGCTCGCTGATGGTCATGCTGGCGGCAGGCCGGTCGGCAAAGCGTTCAAGCCCGGCAAAAGCCAGCCAGTCCATGGCAGCCTGGCGTGCCTTCGCAACGTTGTGCTGCAGCAGCATGGCCGCGGTCATCACGTTCTCGCAGGCCGTCATGCTGGTGAAGGTGCGCGCAATCTGAAAAGTCCGTGCCACACCGGCACGGGCGCATGTTTCAGGCGGCAGTCCTGCGATGTCGCGGCCGCCCAGCATGATGCTGCCGGCCGTGGGGGCAAAATACCCCGCCACGCAATTGAACATCGTGGTCTTTCCGGCTCCGTTGGGGCCGATCAGGCCCACCACCTGCCCGGTGTCCACGCTGAAAGAAACATCCTGGTTGGCGACCAGCCCGCCGAAACGCTTGCTGACCTGTTTGACTTCCAGCAACTTCATACGGCCTCCTCGCCGGCGTTCTGCACGGCGGCGGTGGGCACCGCCATCTGCCGCGATGCATCGGCGCGTGCCTCGCGGCGCTCCCGGAAGCTGCGCAGCCAGCCAATGAGGCCCGTGGGATAAAAGACGGCAATCACAATAATGAGGCTCGCATAAATAATGACATCTGTGCCACGGCCTGTGCCGCCGAAAGCGATGCGGGTGAACTCCTCGATGCTGGTCAGCACCACGGCGCCTACGACCGGACCGAACAAGGTACCCACACCGCCAAGAATGGATACCAGCGCCATCTTGATGGAGAGCGCCGTCGACAGCACAGAGTTCGGGTCGATGTAAAGCTCTTTCTGTGCATACAGGCTGCCGCCGACTGCCGTGAGGAAAGCACTGACCGACAGGGCAACCTGCTTGTAGCGGGCGATATTCACGCCGATGCTGCGGGCCGCGTCGGGTTCATCCTTGATGGCCCTGAAGTAGTAGCCGAGGTAGCTGCGCTCTATCCACCAGTTCGCGCCCAGCGTGATCACCAGCAGGCCCAGCGCCAGCCAGTAATAAGGCAATTTGGTAGCGAAGTTCAGCCAGAGCCAGCCTTGTTTGTCCATCGGCACGTAAAGCCCGACCGCCGCACCGCCGTAATCCCACTCAGTGAAGAAAATCTGCACCAGTTCGGCCACCGCGATGGTGGCCATCGCAAAGTAGTGGCCCTTGAGCCGGAAGCAGGACCAGCCAAACCCCAGGCTGAGCAAGGCTGCCACCAAACCGCCGGCGAGCACGCCTATCCAGGGATTGATGCCGAACTTGATCAGCAGCAGTGTCGAGACATAGGCGCCAAGTCCGTAGAAAGCCGCATGGCCGAGGGACACCTGTCCCGCATAGCCACCCACGATGTTCCAGGCTACACCCACCTGGGCCGCCATGAGGATGAGGATCGCCATGTTCAGGTGCGAGGCATCCGTGACCGCGGGGACGGCCAAGGCAAGCGCCAGAGCGGCGATAACAAAAATGAGTTGCTTCATGATCATGCCTTGCCCATCAGACCCTGGGGGCGGAACATCAGCACGCCGAGGAACAGCACCAGCACGATGGCCGTCTTGTACTGCGGGCCGAGCAGCAGGCCGCCCATGACCTCGATCACGCCGACCAGGATGCCAGCCCAGAAGGCGCCCGAGACGCTGCCGAAACCGCCCAGGTTGACCACCACAAAAGCCAGCAGGATGAAACTCGCGCCAACGTCCGGAAAAATCGGGAAGAAGGTTGACAGCAGCACACCGGCCGCGCCGGCACAGGCCGCACCTATGCCCCAGGCCAGCGAGAACATCTTGTGCGAATCAATGCCCATGAGGCGGGCCGCTTCCTTGTCAGAGGCGGTGGCTTCCAGCGCCGCACCGAGCCGGGTCTTGTTCAGGAAGAAGTAAATCAGCCCGGTAACCACGACGGCCCCTACACCAGCGACCAGCTGCGGCTTGCCCAGTTGCACGCCCAACAGCTTGACGGTTCCGCTGACCGCCGAATTCTCGATGGAGCGGAAATCCGGTTTCCAGAGGAACTGGGCCACGCCGCGCAGCAGGATCATGATGCCGAAGGTCGTGAAGATCTGCGACAGCATGGGCGCGTTGATGATGCGCACAATCACCAGTTTGTACAGCAGCACGCCGAAGCCGAACAGCATGATCACTGTCAGCGGCAAGGTGAGCATGGGGTCCAGCGCATACAGGGAAAACAGCCAGAAGGCCGAGTACATGCCCAGCATGAGGAATTCCCCGTGCGCGAAGTTCACGATGTCCATGACGCCGAAAATCATGGTCAGGCCGATAGCCACCAGCGCGTAAATCAGCCCAATCAGCACGCCGGAGGCCAGCGTCTGAAGCAATATTTCCGTAGTCATGGTTGTCTCTTGGCTTTGAGGTCAAAACTCGCGGCTTATTTGCGCTGGTCCCACTTGGGCATGGGCCAGGTCACTTCACGCGAGGCCATGTCGAAAGGCCAGACCGTGTTGTATTTGCCGCCGATGATCTGCACCAGGATGCCCTGGCCCAGGGTGTTCTGGCCGGTCGCATCGAACTTCACACCCTTCCACGGCATGATCAGCTTGCTGCCGGGCATGTCGGTGGCGGCCAATGCCTTGCGGATGGCTTCGGGCTCGGTGGAGCCAGCGCGGTTGATAGCGTCCGCCATCACCATCAGGCCGGTGAAAGTGCGCGAGGAATTGCCGGTGAAGTTGATCTTGTAGCGGCTGTTGAACAGGTCGTTGACCTGCTTGATCAGCGGATTGCGGTTGGCCAGGTCCAGCGCCCAGACTTCACGCGTGATGATGTAGTCGGCGTCCTTGCCGAGTGTCCTGATGAAATCGGTATCGGTGAAGCCCGCGTTGTTCGCCAGGATCATGTCCGGCGAAAAGCCCAGTTCCTTGTAGGTCTTGATCGACAGGATGGCATCGGCCGTGTAGGACGACTGCAGCACCAGGTTGGGATTGGCGGCCTTGAGCGTCTGCACTTCCGAAGTCAGTTGCGTGGTCTTGGCCGGGTACATCACCTGCTTGACCAGGTTCTGCTTGAACTCGGGCGCGAGTTTGGTCTGCAGTTTGGTGGTTTCCGTGCCCCACAAGCCGTTCTCGTTGAGGCTGGCGACCACGCCCGCCTTGATGCCTTTTTTTGCTTCGAGTTCTTTCAGGAAATCAAAGGCGTTGTGCACAAACAGGTCGTCATGCGGCGTGGTGCGAAAGAACCACTTGAAGTTGCGCTGCGTGAGCGACGCCGACGACGACTCGGGGTTCAGGAAAGGGATGCCGGCGCGCTCGGCGATCTGGCTGGCCGTGGCGGTGACGGCGCTGTTATAGGCGCCCACGAGTGCCACGACTTTTTCCTGCGTGATCAGGCGCTCGGCTTCCGTAGCGCCAGTCTGCGGGTTGGCCTGGTGGTCGGCAAACACCAGCTTGATTTTTGCGCCCTTGAGGTTGGGCAAGCCTTTGCCGGCAGACAGCGGCAGCTCGGAAACACCGGGCGCACCGTTATTGATGATGTCGGCGGCGAGTTCCAGCGCGCTGCGCAGCTCGGCACCCACGGATGCGGCAGGCCCGGTGAGCGGATAAAGCACACCGATTTTTATCTCTTGCTGTGCATGCACGCCAAAGGCCATGCCGGTTGATAGCAACACTGCGGCCACTTTGGCCCACCAAGATTTCTTCATGACGCACTCCTCGTAAAAACATGACGGTTGGATGACATGTGACGAAGTGTGCGATTAGCAAATGACGAAATCAAACAAGTAATTTTTTGCTTACGTCATCGATTTTTTCGATGATTGGTATTTACCCTGACGCACCTTTTTTGCCTGTTTTTGCAACCCTGGCCGCCGGCTTGCGACCCGTTTTGGTGCCGGCTCCCGTGCTCTCCGCGGCAAACTGCACGGCCGACCTGACCACCGTCTCGACCACCGATGAAGTCGGGTCGGTGCGGTAGCTCGCGTGGATCGGCAACGACTTCACACGGGTGTCGCAGGTGAGCAATTTCAGGCTGGCGAACCCCGTCAGGCGCTGCACTGCGATGCGCGGCAGAAGGGCCACGCCAAAGCCGCCCTGCACCAGCTGGACCATCGCGGAAATGGATGAAATGGCATGCACCTTTTTGGGCTCCATGCGGTTCTGCTTGAACAGGTCGACCAGCGTGACGTGCGGCTGCGAGCCTTTCTGGAACGTCAGCAATTCCATTTCCGCGAGTTCATCCAGCCGGTAATTTCTTTTTTTATGCAGCGCCGGATTTCCCACAAAAGCCATATCCATGGGCGGCAAAGCCTGGTTGCGCACACCGTCCGCCGAAGCGGGCAACGCGGCGAAGACCAGGTCCAGCGTGCCGCGTTGCACCTGGTCCATCAGGATGGGGGTGGTTTCCACCGTCAGCTCCAGCTCCAGGCCCGGATGGTCTACCCGGAGTTTTTCGAGCCAGGGAATCAGCCAGGAGTGCAACACCGATTCGATGGCGCCTATGCGCATCGATACCGCCATCGCCGCACCCGAACCCATCTCGTGTTTGACCTCGCGCTGCAGCTCCAGCAGCTTTTGCGCATAGACCAGGAAACGCGCACCCGCGACGGTGAGCTTGAACTGCTTGTCGCGCCGGTCCAGCAGCAGGATGCCCAGCTCTTCTTCCAGTGTGGCGATGCGGCTGGACATGGCCGACTGCGTCAGGTAGAGCTTCTCCGCGGCGCGCGAGATGCTTTTGAGCGAGGCCACCCAATAGAAAGCTTCAACAAAACGCAGGTTCATGGCGGGGCCTCAAGGTCGCAAAACAGGTAGGCGCCGGTTTTTCGGGGTATGCCCGGTGAACTGGCGCGGGATTTGCGTCTATCCTATTACTACTTACTAATTCCTTGTCCTGGAGCTTTTCATGAAATTCAAAGTCACTCTGGTGGCCGCCGCTCTCGCCTTCGGCGCCAACGCCTTCGCCCAGACCAAGTGGGATCTGCCCGCGGCCTACCCGGCCAGCAACTTCCACACCGAAACGCTGACGCAGTTCGCGGCAGACGTCGACAAGGCCAGCGGAGGCAAACTCAAGATCACGGTGCACGCCAACGCCTCGCTCTTCAAGGCCAACGAAATCAAGCGTGCGGTGCAAGGCGGCCAGGCCCAGATCGGCGAGGTGCTGCTGGTCAATTTTGAAAACGAAAACCCGATTTACGGGGTCGATGGCATTCCCTTCTTGGCCACCTCCTACGCTGACTCCAAAAAACTCTACGAAGCCCAAAAGCCCGTGCTCGACAAATTGCTGGGCACTCAGGGCATGAAGCTGCTCTATACCGTGGCATGGCCACCGCAAGGCATTTACAGCAAGAAAGAGCTGGCCTCGGTCGCTGACCTGCGCGGCATCAAATGGCGCGCCTACAGCCCCGCCACCGCCAAGATTGCAGAGTTGATCGGCGCGCAGCCTGTCACCATCCAGGCCGCCGAGCTTTCTCAAGCCCTGGCCACTGGCGTTGTGGAAAGCTACATGAGCTCGGGCTCGACCGGCTATGACTCCAAGACCTATGAAAGCATCAAGTACTGGTACGACACCCAGGCCTGGCTGCCCAAGAATGCCGTCATCGTGAACAAAAAAGCCTTTGATGCGCTCGACCCCGCCACACAGGCGGCCCTCACCAAGGCGGCGGCGGATGCCGAAGTGCGCGGCTGGAAGCTCAGCGAGGAAAAGAACGAGTGGTACAAAAAGGCCCTGGCCGACAAAGGCATGAAGATCGTCACGCCGCCGGCCAAGCTGGTCTCCGACATGAAGCAGGTCGGCACCATCATGCAGGCCGACTGGGTGAAAAAGGCCGGCCCTGACGGCGAAGCCATCATCGCCAACTTCAACAAGCTCAGAGCCGCGAAGAAGTAAGGCATACAACAAGGCAGGCCGTGCGCAAATTTCTCGACAAACTTTATCTGGCAGGCGGCGCCTTGGGCGCCGCCTTCATCGCCCTCATCGCGGTGCTGATGATCGCGCAAAGCATATTGCGCGAGTTCCGTGTCAACACCGGAGCCGTGAACGACGTGGTGGCCTGGTTTTGCGCGGCGGCCGCTTTCTTTGCCATGGCGCATGCCTTCAAGCACGGCGACTTTGTGCGGGTGACTTTGCTGCTCGATTCGGTGAATGCAAAGACCCGCCGCGTGCTGGAGCTGGCCTCGCTTTTTATCGGTAGCGTGGCGGTGGCCTACCTGGCATGGTCGGCATGCCTCTTCACCTATGAAAGCTGGGAGTTCAACGACATCTCGCAAGGCCTCTTGCCCATGCCGATGTGGATTCCGCAGTTGAGCTTTGCGCTGGGCTCCATCCTGCTGCTGGTCGCCGTGGTCGATGAATTCATCATCGTGATACGGGGCGGGGTTCCGACCTTTGTCCGTGAAGTCGAAGAACGCCATGCGCGCGGCGACTTCTCTTCGGAAGTTTGAGCTGCAGCCTGCGTCTCTTTCATTCCCGTTTATTTTCCAGACTACAAAGACAACGACATGGATATCCTGATGGTGGGCGGCATCTTGCTGCTGCTCATGATGCTGCTGCTCTCGGGCGGCGTGTGGATTGCGATGACCCTGGCCATTTGCGGCTGGGTCGGACAGGCCTTTTTCACAACAACCCAACCGGGCAAGAATCTCTTCAGTGCTTTCTGGGAAAGCAATGCCAGCTGGGAGCTGGCGGCCCTGCCCCTCTTTATCTGGATGGGCGAGATTTTGTTTCGCACCAAACTCAGCGAAGAGATGTTTGAGGGCCTGCGCCCCTGGCTCAACCGCGTGCCCGGCCGCCTCATGCATACCACCATCCTGGGCTGCGGCATCTTCGGCTCGGTCTCGGGTTCGTCGGCCGCCACTTGCGCCACGATTTCCAAAGTTGCGCTGCCTGAGCTGCTCAAGCGCGGCTACGACGAGAAGATCGCCCTGGGCTCTCTCGCCACTGCCGGTACGCTGGGTATTTTGATACCCCCGTCCATCACCATGGTGGTGTATGCCGTCGCGGCAGACGCGTCCATCATCCGCATCTTTCTGGCGGGTTTTTTCCCGGGCTTCCTGCTGATGGCGCTGTTCTCGGGCTACATCATCTGGTGGAGCCTGCGCCATCCCGACAAGGTTCCCGCCTCCGACCCGCCCTCCACGTTCATGCAGAAGATCAGGCAGTCGGGCAACCTGCTGCCCTGCGCCGCGCTGATCGTTTTCATCTGCTGGGTGCTGATCAGCGGCTATGCCACGGCTACCGAATGCGCGGCTTACGGTGTGGCCGGTTCGCTGGGCCTGGCGCTGTGGAGCCGGTCACTGACATGGCAAAACTTCAAAGAAGGCCTGATGGGCACGACGCGCACCAGCTGCATGATCATGTTCATCCTGGCTGGCGCGGCATTCCTGACCAAGACCATGGCGTTCACCGGCATTCCACGTGAGCTGGCCGAATGGGTCAACAGCATGAACCTCTCGCCGTTTGCGCTGATCGGCGTGCTGACCATCGTCTACCTGATCCTGGGCACTGCGCTCGACGGCATCTCCATGATCGTGCTGACCAGCGCCGTGGTGCTGCCCATGATCCAGAAGGCCGGCTTCGATCTGATCTGGTTCGGCATCTTCATCATTCTGCTGGTCGAGATTGCCGAGGTCACGCCGCCGGTGGGCTTCAATCTTTTTGTGCTGCAAAACATGACGGGCAAAGACAGCAACACCATTGCGCGCGCGGCCATTCCCTTCTTCGCCTGTCTGGTGGTGTGCATTGTGCTGATCACGGTATTCCCGCAGATCGTGACGAGCTTGCCCGACCTGGTGATGGGCAAGGACAAGTAGCGGCTGCTGGCGGTATCCCGCTTCAGATCCACACTATCGATCCGTTTCCGGTTTCGTACGCACCCGATTAAATCGGCAGCCTGCTACGCCAAAAGCAAAACCACAAAGGACACCGCCCAGAACACCAATGGCCTTGAACGTACTGCTACGGCTACGCTCTATTTGGGCAACATCCTCCTTACTGGGAGCTCCGGGCGCGACCACTGCTGCGATCCTGTCTACTTGACGATCAAAGTACGGGTCGACAAACAAGGCCCCGATGCCAAACCAGCCAACTGAAATCCAGAAGGCGGCAGCCGCAAGAATCCATGCAAACCAATAAACATAAGGCCGACTCATTTCACGTTCACCGTTCCGTAATAAGTGATGTCCACCAGGTGATGGAAAGATAAATAGACAGGGCTGGACTCAATCCCCGTGCCAAGGACGCAGCAAGCCCTCATCATCGGTCAGCGCCCAAGTCTTCAAACCCGTGGCGGCCTCGATAGCCTGCCTGTGGGGTGGCAGGTTGGTGCATTCCAGTACCACCGCCTCGAGCGAAGGCTCGCGCTGCTTTAACGCCAAGGCTGCGGCCACCACATCGCTGCGGGCTTTGTCGATATCCATGGTTTCGCGGTTACCCAAAATCGCCGCTGCAAATTCGCCCGCCGGATCCACCCCCTGGACCAGCACGTCTTGCAAACGCTCTGGCGGCACACCGGCTGCGAGCAAGTGGTCTGCTCCCAATGCGCTAGAACTGATAGTCAGCACACCGACTTTGCGCTGCTTTGCCAGCAGGCCGGGCAATTGCAGCAAACTGGACGTGACCACGGGCGCCGGTGTCGCAGCCTGCAACTCATGCTGCAGCAGCACCAAAAAACCGCAGCTGGTGGTGATGGCCAGCGCGCCCTCGCTCGCCAGGGCCTGCACCGCCTGCACAAAAGCCGGCACCACGCCTGCAGCCCGCAAACCGGCACCGCTCTGCACAACCTTGCCGGGCCAGGCGCCCTGCACCACGTACTGGCGAACCGGAACGCCGAAGGCATGGGGATGGCCGATGTCACCCGGCAGCCGCGGAAAGCGCGTGTCGAGCATTACCACCCCCAGAAAGCCCGAAGGCTCGCTGAAAGCGGGTGCTGAGGTTAAAGTCATGGCTCTATTCTCCCGCCAAACAACCAACTCACCGCCGCCACCACCGTCATGCTGAACGTCATCGCGATTTCCATTGGAGCTTCAATCGGTGCGCTGGCGCGCTGGGGCCTCGGCCTGTGGCTGACGCCGGGCGGCCTCATTCCCTGGGGCACCCTTGTGGCCAACCTGATTGGCGGCTACCTGATTGGTATCTGCATCGCGGGCTTTCAGTCCATGCCGCAGCTGGACCCGGTGTGGCGGCTGGCGCTGGTGACGGGGTTCCTGGGCGGCCTCACCACGTTTTCCTCGTTTTCGGCCGAAGTGGTGATTTTCCTGATGGAAGCGCGCTACGGGCTGGCCGCGCTTACGGCCACCGTACACGTGCTGGGATCGCTGTTGATGACTGTGGCCGGCCTCAAAACCGCTATGTTTTTTATAGCTGCTGGCGCACGCTGAGAGCCGGTTAAAGCCATTTTTTAGCCAGAAAAAGCGGCAAAGCACAAGCTTGCCCGCCCGCACGGCAATGGCACGGGCCATCCGCATCGCGCGCTGCACGCGCCGCGGGAATTGGCCACAATGCAGCATGGCTTCCATGACCCCTTTTCACCCCGCCCCTGCGACGGGCGGGCAGGACAGGCTGGCACGCATCGGACATGCTCGCCAGGCAGTTCTTCACGGCGATCCGCTGCCAGCCGGCACCGCGCCGCTGGTTGAGAACTGGATAGAACGGTCCTGGATACGGTGCCTGGCCCAGGGCCACCGGCCGGAGCAGGCTCCCTCCTTCGACATGGTTTCTGCCGCCGCACTGCGGCGCACCCTGGAAGCCAACCACCGGCTGGTGCAAGCTGCGGCACCTGTGCTGGAAAAGCTGGGCCAGGCCATTGCCGACACGCGCTACTTCGCCATCCTGACCAACCAGGCCGGCGTGGTCATCAATGTGAATGGCCCCATCGACCGGCGCGACCGCCGCGCCGACATGATCACACGCATCGGCACGGACCTTTCGGAACAACAAGTGGGCACTACCGCCATCGGCGCAGCGCTGACCGAACTGCAACCGGTGTGGCTGCATCGGGGTGAGCATTTTTTTGATGCCACCTCGGTCTACAGCTGTGCCGGCGCGCCCTTGTTCGGCCCCGACGGCCGCTGCGCCGGCATGCTGGACCTGACGGGCATCGAAGTGGTCGAGAGGCCCGAGCTCAAACACCTCGTCGCGCAATCCGCGCGCAGCATAGAGAACGCGCTCACTTTGGGCAAGCCCCATGCATTGCTGATCCGGCTGAATTGGCCGGGCCGCACGCTGGGAGATGAAACCGATGGGCTGGTGTGCGTGGATACCGATGGTTGCGTCACTGGCGCCAACCAGGCGGCGCGGCAGATGATTTCGCAGCTGGGCTTCACCGCAGGCACGGCGCCGCATTGCAACGATCTCTTTGCCATGCCCTTCGAAATGCTGTTTGACGCGGCGCAGCGCCAGGCGCCGGTGAATGGCGGCATCCTGGAGATGCCGCTCTGGACAGGCCTGCGCCTGCATGCGCTGCCGCAGTTGCCCGGCCGGGACTCGCCGCCCCCGGCAACCAGCCTGCCGCCTTCAGGCGCCGCGTCGCGAACGCTGAAGGAACTCGAAACCGCCTTGATCCGCAAGGCAGTGACCGATTCACGCGGCAACGTGCTGCAGGCCGCAAAAGCGCTCGGCGTCAGCCGGGCCACGGTTTACCGCCGCCTGGGCTCGGGCAAACGCAGCTAACCCGGCAAACACAAATCAGTGCTTGTGCTCGGCCGCGGCACCGGCTGCTCCCGGTGCAGCGGTGGCAACCGGCAGCTTCAGCTCGAGCTTGCTTTCCACACCTTTGGCGTCCTTGAACAGCAGGGTCACGGGGATTGTGCTGTCTTTGGCCAGCGGTGCCTTGAGGTCCATCAGCATGACGTGGTAACCCCCTGGCTTGAGCTCGACCTTTTTGCCGGCAGGCAAATCAAGCGATGGCACGGCGCGCATTTTCATGACGTCGCCGTCCATTTTCATTTCATGCACTTCAGCCACGCCCGCCACCGGCGACGACACGCCGACCAGCTGGGCCCCATCTTTGGCGGTGAGGCTCATAAAAGCCCCCGTGCCTTTTTGCCCTTGCACAGTGGCGCGCGCCCATGCCCCATCGACCTTGACGGCGGCCGTCTGGGCCATGGCGGCCATGCTGGCCAGTGCCATCGAAAAGGCCAACACGGCTTTTGAGAATTTTGCGGATGTCATGTGTAAATGCTCCTTGAAGCAGTAAATTGAATCGGAAATAAAGCCGCCGAGGCTCGCTCAGTGATTGTGTTCACCGCCGCCCGCAGGCATCAGCTCCAGCGCGGCAGCAGGGTTTTTGAGGTCGGACAATTTTTGGCCCGGCTGAGGCACTTCGGCCCAGTCAACCTTGCCGGTCTCGCAAACCTGGCTTACCGGCCAATACAGCACGCCCGCTTTTGCGGGCAGTTTGGCCTGCAGCACAAATTCGTCGTACCAGTCGTTCTGCAGATAGTCGGCGGGGGTTTTTGCGGTCCAGCTGATTCGCGACACATCTTCCGTGATGGTTTTACCGTGGTCCAGCAGCGGCTGCGCCAACTTCTCACGTGTGACCTCCAGCGTCCAGCCTGCTTTGGGCATGGGCTTGGCACCCTGCACACCGGCCGGGATGGTGACCACGATCTGTTTAACGGGCGAATTCCCGCAACCATGCCCGACCTTGAATGTGCCCTTGTAGTAGCTGCCTGCATTGGCGACCTGGTATTCCAGGGTGACGTGTGCGGTGGCAGGCAGGGATACAGCAATAAAGATAGCTCCAGCCCAATAGGGACGAGCGCAAGCAGCTATGGTTTTAATAGCATTTGGGTATTTCATGATTGATTCTTACAGGATTGAAAATTAAAGGCAGCAGGATTTGCGGCTGAAATTAGGGCCAGCCAGCGCAGCGAGCGCCATGCCGAACGGAGCGCACGGGTGCGCAGAAAAGGCTCGTGAAAGTGCACGCTGAAATGAACGATGGCACGGCGCCGGCCGCAAGGCCCGTGCGCGGGATGCCTGAGGCCTCCAGCGAGAGGCGGTTCAGTTCAAAGTGCGGGAGGTGCGCGGCTGAAAGGCAGCCCGGAGATGGCAGTGCCGGTGGTTGCCGGAATATCCGCCACCGCAACCGTGGTACCGGTGACACAGGAAACGCTTGCTACCGGTAGAGGTGGCAGCACCAGCCCTGCTGAGCCGCACAGGTCGCAGCGCTGGCCTGGGGAGGCTGCATTGCCATCGGTGGAGTCCATGCCGGCATCAGACGAAGCGGTGTTGACGCTGCAAATGCCGCTCAGCTTGCCGCTGCGCACGTCCTGGGCGAGCATGGATACCGGTGCCCACAACGCCGCCGCCACGGCCAGGAAAGCCAGCCAGGCGGCAAGGCGTTCCCATACGGGAAGGGTCGGGCGGGATACGGGGTGGTGGGGCACGGGGTGATTATATGTAGCCCCCACGCTCCCCCACTTCGTGTGGGTCGCTGCCCCCCGAGGGGGCCGCCCGCCCTGCGGCCCGGCAAAGCCGGTTCCGCGGCTCATGCTGGATTAATGAGTGCAAGCGGGCAGCCGCGGGACTGGCTTTGCCAGACCCCAAGCGCCTCCCCCTCGAGGGGGGAACAGGCTACACGCAGTGAGACTGGACGGGGTGGGTGTCTTGCTAGGGCGCCCCAAACCCAAACCGCCGAAACACCTCCTGCGCTTCCGGCGTCAACAAGTAGGCAGCAAACTGCCCAGCAGCAGCATCACCGCTTCGCGCAGTCAGCCCGTAGGCAGCGCTCACCTGCAGGGCCGGCGGCATCTGCACCACGTTCATCCGCGGCACTTCTTTGCGAACCGCCACAGCATTGGTGCAATAAGTCAGAAACAGATCAGCACGCCCTTCCGAAATCAGCCACTCATAAACCCCCCGGCCTGCTGGA
The DNA here is from genome assembly GCF_056405635.1 of Polaromonas sp. P1_F8. NCBI lineage: Bacteria > Pseudomonadati > Pseudomonadota > Betaproteobacteria > Burkholderiales > Comamonadaceae > Polaromonas > Polaromonas sp. P1_F8. Next base: position 1,297,087 of record NZ_JBFUBS010000001.1, read on the forward strand.
GGCTGGAGCGCTTCGGGTGAACCGGTGAGCTTGAGTGCCTTGGCGTCCAGTGCCGTGTAAGCACCGGGCTTGAGTGCTTCCGCCTTGCGGAACACTTCCCACGCATAGTCGCCCGACGGGTCCGCCTTCGGTGTGGAGGTACCGAGTTTGACGGCGGGGTCCAGCATCAGGTCGAGCAACTTTCCCGAATCGGCATTGAGCTGCGGCACGGCCAACGCGCACAGCTGGTTGCGCACAAACAGCGTGGGTTGCGCCCATGAACTTCTCCCTGCGGCATGCAGGCGCAGGGGATGCTGCGTGTCGGCCGATGCGAACACCTGCGCCGGCTCGCCCTTCTCGATGCGTTCGCGCAGCAGGCCAGAGGCGCCAAAGGTCAGCTGGGTTTTCACGCCTGTGCGGGCTTCATACGCGCGTGCCGCTTCAGTGAGCGCTTCACGAAGGCTGCCCGCCGCATAAACGCGCAGCGGCGCGGCGCCTTCAGCAGATGCTGCGGGCGACTGGGCATGAGCCATATTCAGGCCTCCTGAAAAAACAACCACCGCCGCAGCAGCCCATACCAGCAGGCGCCGCGGAACCGGCTTTGCCGGGCCGCAGGCGCCGTCCCCTGGAGGGGAGAACAAGCTACACGCAGTGAGCTTGGACAGGGGGGTACTCATTTGGTTGCGTTGGGGAAGAACAGCTGCTCGCCGTTGATCTTGTAGCCGGCAATCACGTTCTGGCCGGCTGGTGAAATCACCCAGTCCACAAACTTCTGTGCCTCGGCAGCCTTGGTCTGCGGATGCTTGGCGGGGTTCACCACCATCACGCCGTACTGGTTAAACAGCTTGGTATCGCCTTCCACCAGCACGACCAGGTCGCCGCGGTTTTTGAAGGACAGCCAGGTGCCGCGGTCGGCCAGCACATGGCCGCCGCTGCTGGCCGCGATGTTGAGCGCCGGGCCCATGCCGCAGCCGCAGGCTTTGTAATTGGTGAAGGCGGGCTTGTCGGCCGGTGTCTCGACGCCTGCGGCTTTCCAGTAGCGAAGTTCGGCGGCGTGCGTGCCGCTCTTGTCACCGCGAGAGATAAAACCAGCATTGGCGGCGCTGAGTTTTTTCAGCGCTTCGACAATGTCCCTGCCCCTGGTTTTGGCTGGATCAGCTGCGGGGCCGATCAGCACGAAGTCGTTGTACATCACGGGAAAACGCTTGATGGCAAAGCCCTCAGCCACGACTTTTTCTTCCGCCACCTGGTCGTGCACAAAGAGCACGTCAGCATCACCCCGGCGGCCCATATCGATAGCCTGGCCGGTGCCGACAGCGACTACTTTCACGTCAATGCCCGTGGCTTTTTTGAACTCGGGCAGCAGGTAGGGAAACAGGCCTGACTGCTCGGTCGAGGTGGTTGACGCCATCACGATAGTGCTGGTTTGTGCTATCGAAACAGTAGCTGCCAGCGCAAGCGGGACAAGCGCCAAAGCCCTGATCGACCCGAAAATTCCCGACACCATGCTCAAGCTGTTCATGCAAGTTCTCCTTTTAAAAATGCTTCTGCCGCTGCGGGGACAGGACCGGTGAAAAAGGCCGCAGTCGGCAAGTCGGCTACCAGCCGGCCGTGCTCAAGGTAAATCACCCGGCTGGCCAGCCGCTTGACCTGCCCCAGGTTGTGGCTGCTGAAAATGAGCGTCATGCCGGCATCGGCAAATTCCGCCATCAGGCGCTCGACCTCGCGCTTGGCCGTGGGGTCCAGGCTGGCCGTGGGCTCGTCGAGCAACAGGACCTGCGGCTTGAGCGCCCAGGCACGCGCCAGCGCCACACGCTGCTGCTGCCCGCCCGACAGCGCCTTGGCATTGCGTGTGGCCAGGTCTTCCAGCCCCACGCGCTCCAGGGCAGCCAATGCCTGGACTTTGGCCTCTTTCCAGCGCACACCACCCAGCCACAGTCCGAGTGCCACGTTGTTCAGCACGCTGGCGCGCAGCATGTAGGGCCGCTGGAACAACATGGCCTGCCGCAATTGCACGTCGTGTTGAAAGCTGCCGGCAGAAGGCCATACCAGGCCGTTGAGGGTTCGCAGCAGCGTGCTCTTTCCGCTGCCGTTGGCGCCCACCAGTGCCAGCCTTTCGCCGGCCTTGATACGCAGGCTGCAGCCGCTGAGCGCCTGCACCTGGCCGAACTGCACACCGATGGCATGCAGGTTGAAAACCTGCGTCATGGCTGCGCACCCCCGGCGGCCAGCGCCACATCCGGCAGGCGGTCGTCGAACTGCTCGCGCCAGCGCCGCACCAGCGCTATCAGGATGTTGAGCAGAAGCACCACCCCCAGCAGCACGATACCGAGCGCAAGCGCCAGCGGCAAATCGCCCTTGCTGGTCTCCAGCGCGATCGCGGTCGTCATCACGCGCGTGAAGCCGTCAATGTTGCCGCCCACCACCATCACCGCACCGACCTCCGAGATTGCCCGGCCGAACGCGGCGATCAGCACCGTCAGCAACGCATAACGCTCGTCCCACAAAAGAATGAGGCCTCGCACGAAGCGGCCTGCGCCCAGCGACTGGAATTGCTCGCCATGGGAACGGTCGGCATCTTCAATGGCCTGGCGAACCAGCGCGGTGACGACCGGCAGCACCAGCACGGCCTGCGCCAGCACCATGGCCTTGAAGGAAAACAGCCAGCCCAGGAAACCGAGCGGCCCGGTTCGCGAAAGCAACAGGTACACCACCAGCCCGACCACCACCGAGGGCAGGGCCAACGCGGTGTTGAGCACAGCCAGAACCGCACCCCGGCCGCGAAAGCGCGACACGCCCAGCCAGGCACCGAGCAGCAAACCGCCGCTGCAGGCAATGAGGCAGGCGGCGGCGCTCACGGCCAATGAACGGGCCACGATGCTGGCCAGCATGGGATCGAGCGAGGTGATGAGGGCGAACGCCGTGGCGGCGCTGTCTGAGAAGGTGTTCATGTAAAAGCTGTGCGGCACTCTAGCCTAGGGCCTAAGTCCTTGATTTGCATCAGGAATCATCGCTATGAATTGATTTGCATAGGTTGACCAGGCGAGCCGCCATGCGCGCCGCGCCATCTTTCTCCCCTAGCCGATGCACTGATAATCCATGCACCCTCCGCCCTGCCATGCATAAAGTCGAACTCTCTTACCTGCTCACGCCACAGCGCGGCAAAAATGCCCTGATACGCAATCCGCTGATGGACATGCTCCATGCGGTGCGTGAGCAGGGCTCCATCTCCAAAGCCGCCAAGGCGCTCGACCTGTCGTACCGCCACGTGTGGGGTGCACTCAAAGACTGGGAGCAGACCCTGGGACGAACACTGATCGTCTGGGACAAGGGCCAGCGGGCACGGCTCACGGAATTCGGCGAGAAACTGCTTTGGGCCGAACGGCAGGCACAGGCTCGGCTGGCGCCCCAGATCGAAGCGCTGCGGGGCGACATCGAGCGGGCTTTTTCCACCGCCTTTGACGACGACGCCCATGTGCTCACGCTTTACGCCAGCCACGACGCAGCACTTTCTGCATTGCGGGAGCAGGCCAGCCCGCGCGGGCTGCATCTGGACATCCGCTTCATGGGCAGCGTGGACGCCATTGCCGCCCTGAACGCGGGGCGCTGCATGATGGCCGGATTTCACACGCTGGACCAGCCTGGCAGCCAGTCCGTGACAGCCCTGACCTACCGCAACCTGCTCAAGCCCGGACTGCACAAGCTGATCGGTTTCGCCCATCGCAAGCAGGGCCTGATCGTGGCAAAAAACAACCCGCTGCAGATCGCCGGCATCACCGACCTGGCAAGGCCGGGCGTGCGTTACGTGAACCGGGCGGAAGGCACCGGCACGCGCGTGTTGCTGGACGAACTGCTGGGCAAAGCCGGTGTGGCGACTTCAGATATCCAGGGCTACCAGAGCCAGGAGCCATCCCATACGGCCGTAGCCCAGGCGATTGCCAGCAACGTCGCCGATGCCGGCCTTGGCATTGAAACGGCAGCGCGCGAGAAAGGCCTGGGCTTCGTCCCCTTGGCGCAGGAGCGCTACCACCTGGTGTGCCTGAAGTCCGAACTGCCCACACCGCAGGTGCAGGCACTGCTCAAGGAGCTCCAGAGCAGCGACTGGCAGGCCACGCTGGAAGAGTTGCCCGGCTACAGCGGCGAAACGGCCCAGAGCGGCAAGGTGCTGTCCCTGCGCGCCACCTTGCCCTGGTGGACGTACCGCAAGGAAAAATTGGCGAAAAGTGCTTGAAACCCTTTATGAATGAGCGCAAGCAGCTATTCTTTTTATAGCGCGCAGGACCTGAAGCCACAGAAAATATCATCCCGGCCAGGCAGGCAGAAGTTGCGGAACCGGGGATGCTTCAGGCGCGCACGCGTGGCGAACGAGCCGCCGCGCAGAACCTTGTGGCTGCCGAACCAGGGTTCGGAATAGGCCGCGAAAGGGCCGGGCACAAAACCCGGGTAAGCGCGAAAGGTGGTGCCCGTCCACTCCCACACGTCGCCCCAGCGAAAGCCCCTGTGGGCGGCCGTGCACGCAGCGGTTTCCCATTCCACCTCCGCAGGCAAACGGCGCCCGGCCCAGCGGCACCAGGCGTCAGCCTCCCACCAGCTCATGTGCATGGCCGGCTGGTTGCCGAGCATGCGCATGGCCTTGCCAAAGCGGGTCAGCATCACGGCGCCACTGGCCACGCCAATCTGCTCAACGTAACGCGGGCCGCGCCTGCCTTCACTTTTCACGGTGGCCTGCAACCACCCCCATCCTTCGGGCTGCCAGAACTCGGGCCGGTCATAGCCGCCGTCATCGACAAACTCCACGAACTGCGCCCAGCTCACCGGCTGCGCGTCGATCTCGAACTCGGGCACGCTGATGTCATGCTGCGCCAGTTCGTTGTCGAACGCAAAGCCTGCAGTGTCCGACGGTGCGGCAGAGCCCATTTCCCAGGTGGTAGCCGGGATCAACAGCGCGCCCCGCAGTGCCATGGGCGGGGGTGTGAAGGCTTGCAGCAAATCCTTGTCCATGGGCACACCCAGCATTTGTGCCGCATGGGTCAAGGCTTCGGCCTGCATGTCCTCATAAAAGAGGCACAGGCGGTAGAAGTAGAGCGCGTCGCCGTCCTCCCCGGCTTTGCCCAGCAATTCCAGCGTGCTTTCCAGCGTGTCGAGCAGATAGGCACGGCAAACTTCCACATCGGGCAGGCCAAGCGACCAGCGCTGGCTGTGCGGAACACTCGCAGGGTCCCACCAGCGGTCGGCATCGGGTTCCATCGAAGCGAGGCGGGCGTGCCCCGGTGCGCAGCGTATTCCCTGTGCACGCTGCACATTGCGGCCGATCCACCATTCCTGGAACCAGCCGATATGGCCGAGCATCCACAGCGGAGGGCTCAGCAGTGGGGAGGCCGGCACGGCAAAACCAACGGATTCCAGCGCCTGCTGGTACTGGCCAAAAATCCGCAAGGTGTGATTGCGGGCATCCATCAGCGCCAGCGACAGGACGTCACGGCCGGCGCTGCGCATGAGGGGCGAATCGATCTGGCGGTCCATCGCGAAAAAAATGATTGCTGGCGGGAGTAATGAAAAGGTGTAGCGTCTTGAACCCGCACAAAGTCTGACAAGCACTGACACGAATGGACACAAACAAGACACCATCAAAGCCGCGCGCCGATTGAGGCCAGAATAGCAGACGGACGACCGGCTGGCGCGCATAAGTGTTTAGGTTGCATACTGGGCTCGAGGACAAACAAGGGGCCTGCCAACCCGACGAAATATTGATGGCAAGGTGTCGCGCCACGGCGACTTACCCCCTTTTGTAACAACAAGTACACGGATAGACTCCGGCCAGTCGCCCCGTATCTTGAGAATGCCTGCAGGTGTCTGGAGGACGCATCGACTGCCCCTTGACCCCGCCCCTTGACTCACTCACCAGCACGCCACTTATGCAACCACACGATCTGAACTCATCGCCCGCCGAGCTCGACATGACGCTCCTGGACCTCGGGCCCCTGGCGTGGGTGCTGGAAGAACTGCGCAAGTCGCTGGAAGGCTCCAACAAAGCCCTGAAACGCTTTTTGCGGGAGGCTGAAGGTGTCAGCAACTCCGACCTTGCCGCGCTGGATGCCGGCCAGTTACGCACCGCCCGCCAGCAGTTGCACCAGGCGGTTGGCGCGCTGGAGATGGTCGGCATGAGCGCGCCTGCGCTGGTGCTGCGGGCCATGGAAACGGCGGTGCAAAAATTCATCCAGACACCGGGGCAATGCACACAGGACGCTGCGACCAAAATCGAACTGGCCGGTTTTTCCCTGACGCATTACCTCGAAGACGTGCTGGCCGGCAAACCGGTGTCTGCGGTGTCACTTTTCCCCCAGTACCGCGACATCCAGGGCCTGGTTGGCGCCGACCGCGTCCATCCGGCGGATCTCTGGGTGTTCCAGTGGCGCTGGATAGAGCCGGTCCTCAATATCACCGTCGATGCCAGGGCGTACGGCGGGGAATCCCGGCAACTGCTGGACCGGCTGATGCTGACCCTCATCCGGACCGGTGATGCAGAAGCCGCGCAGAGCCTCAGCGATGTGTGCCTGGGGTTCGCCCAGGGTCAGACCGGCATTGAGCCCAGGACCTTCTGGAAAATTGCAGCGGCGTATTTCGAAGCACTGGCAAAAGGCCTGCTGAAGATCGATCTCTATGTAAAGCGTGCAACCCTGCGCATCCTGCTGCAGTATGTCTGGCTGGCCAAGGGTACGGAGGCGTCGGCCCGGCTTGCGGAAGATCTGCTTTTCCTGTGTTCCCAGGCGAAAGTCCCACGCTCCAGCGACGCGCCGGTGTTGTCGGCAGTGCGCTCGAGTTATGGCCTCACGCGGTTCAAGCCAGTTGACTATGAGTCGGTCCAGTTCGGCCGCTTCGCCCCGGCCCTGATCGCGCAGGCCCGCAAGCGCATCAGCTCGGCAAAGGAAACATGGTCTGCAGCCACCGCTGGAGACCTGAGCAAGTTCAAATTCTTGAACGACCAGTTCAGCCTGGTGACGGATTCACTGGTCAAACTGCATCCGCCGAGCGAGCCGATGGCGCGGTCGCTGACGCGCGTGATCGCCTCGACGGTCAGTTCGGGTCAGGCCCCCAGCCCCGAACTGGCGCTGGAGGTGGCAACCGCCGTGCTGTACCTGGAAGCCGTGTTTGACGATTTCGACCCCAACGACCCGCGCCTGTGGGCCCGGACAGCCCGGCTTGCGGAGCGGCTCGAAAGCGCCAGGACGGGCGGACAGCCACAACCACCGGAATCGTGGATGGAGGAGCTGTATCAACGCGTCAACGACAAACAGACCATGGGAAGCGTGGTGGGTGAACTGCGCGTGGCCCTGGGTGTGCTGGAAAAATCCCTCGACAGCTTTTTCCGCACGCCGGAGGACAAAAAACCCCTGGCCGTGGTACCAGGGCAACTCGCGCAGATGCAGGGCGTGCTGTCCATGCTGGGGGTAGACCAGGCAGCCCTGGCGGTAATGCACATGCGCGAACTCGTGGAACAGATGCTCAAACCTGGTGCCAATGAGCAGCAGGCCCACATGGCAGGATCGGTCGATCGCCTCGGCAATAACCTCGGAGCCTTGAGCTTCCTGATTGACATGCTCAATTACCAGCCCGGCCTGGCCAAAAAGCTGTTTGTGTACGACGCGGTGAAAGGCGAACTGAAGGCAGACAAGGACAACTGAACCGCCAGGAGCGCGGCCGGGACTGCGCCTGAGGGCAGCAGGTGAAATGCCCGAGAAAACACCCTTGTTTTAAACTGGCTGCCTCGCGCACCGCCGGTACCGCGGGAACGCCATTGAAAGCAAGCCATGAACGCCCCTGAAACACTTCCGGGCACCCCACCCCGGCTCACCAGCCTGTCGCATGGCGGCGGTTGCGGCTGCAAGATTGCGCCTGGCGTGCTGAGTGAAATTCTCAAAAACTCCAGCAACCTCCCGATTCCGCCGCAGCTGCTGGTGGGCATTGAAACCGCCGACGACGCGGCTGTTTACCTGCTCAATGACGAGCAGGCGCTGATCGCGACGACCGATTTCTTCATGCCCATCGTCGACGATCCCTACGACTTCGGCCGCATCGCCGCCACCAATGCGATCAGCGACGTCTACGCCATGGGCGGCACGCCCATCATGGCGCTGGGACTGGTGGGCATGCCCATCAATGTGCTGCCGCTGGAGACCATAGGCGCCATCCTGCGCGGCGGGCAGGACGTTTGCCGCGATGCGGGCATTCCGATTGCGGGTGGCCACACCATCGACTCGGTCGAGCCGATTTACGGCCTGGTGGTGCTGGGCCTGGTGCACCCTTCGCGGGTCAAGAAGAATTCCGGCGCGCGCGCCGGTGACGTGCTGGTGCTGGGCAAGCCACTGGGCATCGGCATCCTGTCAGCGGCGCTGAAAAAAGAACAGCTGGATGCCGAGGGCTATGCCCGCATGATCGCGCTCACCACACAGCTCAACAAGCCGGGTATCGAGCTGGCACGCATGGAAGGCGTGCATGCACTCACCGACATCACCGGCTTTGGCCTGGCAGGCCACGGCCTGGAACTGGCCCGCGGGGCCGGCGTCCAGCTGCGTATCGACTGGCATCGCGTGCCGCTGGTCAGTGGCGCGCGCGAACTCGCGGCACAAGGCTGTGTGACGGGCGCCTCGGGGCGCAACTGGGCCAGCTATGGAAATGAAGTGCGTTTGCCCGCCGCCTTTGCCGACGTAGACAAAGCCCTGCTCAGTGACCCGCAAACCTCCGGAGGCCTGCTGGTGTCCTGCAATGCAGACAGCGCCGCCGAGGTTCTGGCAATTTTCCACGCCCAGGGCTTTGCCGAGGCAGCGGTCATCGGGGAGGTCACCGCCGGCTACGGGCTGGCCGTACGCTGAAAAAAATGCGCGAGAGTCTGGCACAAGCCGTAAAACCCTAGGGTAAACCCGGAAATTTTTTGTCAGTCTTTATTCAGTGCGGGAGCGGGCATCCGTCGTACCATTCATGCCTCGACGTACCCGGGTGGGTACTTTCTCATTCAAAAGAACTTATCGGAGACATCCCGTGTCCGCACTCCTCAAACTCGCACTGGCCTACGACTGGCTGACCACGCGACTTGGCAAGATCGCCGCCTGGACGGTGTTGCTCGCCGCGATGATTTCCGCCGGCAACGCCTTTGTGCGCTACGGCCTGGACATCAGTTCCAACGGCTGGCTTGAAATCCAGTGGTACCTGTTCGCCGCCACCGTGATGCTGGGCGCACCTGTGGTCCTCAAGCTCAACGAGCATGTGCGGGTCGACATCATTTACGGCAAGCTCAAGGGCAACGGGCCGGTGTATGTGGATATCTTCGGCCTGGCCGTCTTCCTGCTCCCGGTCATGGGCCTGCTGGCCTACCTGAGCTGGCCGCTGTTCGTGAGCATGCTGCGCTCAGGTGAAGTCTCAGGCAACGCCGGCGGCCTGATCCGCTGGCCGGCGATGCTGCTGCTGCCGCTGGGCTTCGGTCTGATGTTCGTACAGGGCCTCTCGGAAATCATCAAGCGCATCTGCTATCTCCAGGGCAAATTCGAGATGGATACGCACTACGAAAAACCGGTTCAGTGATCCGTTTGCATCGCTCGTTCCCATAAAAATACTTTCAGGACTACCCCATGCAGATGGAAAATTTTGCCCCGATCATGTTCGCGGGCCTCGTGCTGATCATGCTGATCGGCTTTCCCGTCGCCTTCTCGCTGGCCGCCCTCGGGCTGGCCTCGGGCTTCCTGGCCATCGAGATGGGCTGGTTTCCTGCCAGCTTCATGTCCAACCTGCCGCTCAACATGTTCGGCATTTTGTCGAACGAGCTGCTGCTGGCCATTCCATTCTTCACCTTCATGGGCGCCATCCTTGAAAAGTGCGGCCTGGCCGAAGACATGCTGGACTCCATGGGCCAGCTGTTCGGCCCCGCCAAGGGCGGCCTCGGCTACTCGGTGATCATCGTCGGCTTCATCCTGGGCGCGATCACCGGCACGGTGGCTGGCCAGGTGATCGCCATGGCGCTGATCTCGCTGCCCGTGATGATCCGCTATGGCTACAACATGCGCTACGCCACCGGCGTGCTGGCGGCCTCCGGCACCATCACCCAGCTGGTGCCACCGTCACTCGTGCTGATCGTCATGGCCGACCAGCTGGGCCGCTCCGTCGGTGACATGTACAAGGGCGCCTGGGGCCCCTCCATCCTGCAGGTGCTGATCTTCGCGGGCTACACCTTCATGCTTGGCGTGTTCAAGCCGCACCATGTTCCCGGCGTTCCGAAAACCGCGCGCACGCTCAACGGCTGGGCACTGTGGGGTAAATGCCTGCGCGGCATCATCCCGTCGGCCATCCTGATTTTTGCCGTGCTCGGCTCCATGGGTGGCCTGCCCGGCATCAACACCGCCATTGCCACGCCAACCGAAGCCGGCGCCATGGGCGTGGTGGGTGCGCTGATCCTGGCGGCCATGCACAAACGCCTGACCCCGGCGTTGATCTGGGAAGCCATGAGCGGCACGATGCGCCTGACAGCCATGGTGGTCTTCATCCTGATAGGTGCACGCGTCTTCTCGATGGTATTTCAGGGCGTGGACGGCGCCAAGTGGGTCGAGCACATGCTCAGCGGCCTGCCCGGCGGCCAGACCGGCTTCCTGATCGCCGTCAACCTGTTCATCTTCTTCCTGGCTTTTTTCCTCGACTTCTTCGAGATTGCTTTCATCATCCTGCCCATGCTGGGCCCCGTCGCCGACAAGCTGGGCATTGACCTGATCTGGTTCGGCGTGCTGCTGTGCGTGAACATGCAGACCAGCTTCATGCACCCGCCCTTCGGCTTTGCGCTGTTCTACCTGCGAGGGATCGCCGACACCCTGTTCAAGGAAGGACGCATTCCCAAGCCGATCAAGTCCAACGACATTTACCTGGGCGCCATCCCCTGGGTGGCGATGCAGCTGATTCTGGTAGCGATCGTCATCTTCGTGCCGCAAACGGTGACGATCTTCCTCGACAAACCCGAGGTGGTTGACCTGGACAAGGTCAAGATCGAGATACCCGTCGACGAGAGCGCGACCCCGCCCGCGGGCGGGGCCAGCGGTGCAGCAGGCACAGACCCGCTGGCGCCGCCAGCGGAGCCGAATGCCGATGACGAACAGAAAAAACTCGACGAACTGTTCAAGACCAAATAACCGATCGCAGCCTTCCAGGCCAGCGTCCAACGCCCCTTTCGCGAGGGGCGTTTTTATTGGCAGCCCATACTGTCAGTTTTTCCTTTTCATACCGCGAGCACTCCATGGACCCCGTACCCGCCCCCAGCACCTATTTCGGCCCGCCGCCCTTCAAGTTCACCCCGACAGGTGGGAGCATCTCTGGGCAGGCGTTTTCCGTGCCCTTCAAGGTGTTGGCCACCACCATCGTGCTGGCCCTGGCCGCAGCTTTTGTCCAGGCCTGGCTGGCTGGGAGGGCCTCAGGCGCGGCTGCGGGCGGGGGGTGGTTCATCGCCGGGCTGCTGATGGTGAGCTACACGTGGTGGCACATCCTGCGCAGCGTCACGCGCCTCGACGAGCAAGGCCTCTACCAGAGCTGGGTCTGGGACAAGCACATGGAGCTGCGCGAACTCGCCTACGGCAAGCTGATCCGCGTGCGCGGACTCGAATGGCTGATCGCGCCACGTCTGTATGTGCGTACCTTGATGGGGAAGTTCGCGGTGTTCTACGCCGCCTCGCCCGAGATGGTCGCGGAATTTGAACGGCTTGTCAGCGAACTAAAGACCTTTCGCAGCCAGCGGTAAGCACACACCCGTTGAGGCTCACTTCGTGTAGCCTCCTCCCCTTGCAGGGCGGCGCCTGCGGTCTGGCAAAGCCAGTCCCGCGGTAAATAATTGGCACACCCCTGTTGAGGCTCACTTCGTGTAGCCTCCTCCCCCCTTGCAGGGGGCGGTGCCTGCGGTCTGGCAAAGCCAGTCCCGCGGCACCCTGCTTGCACTGAGCTCCGACACCTGCTTCAGGCGAAAAAAAACCGCGACATATCGCGGTTTTTTCTTGCGCGGGCCACTCTTACAGAGTTACGCCCTGCATGTAGGTGTCGAAGCGCGACTCGGCGAAACGGAACCAGAGGATCTGGTCCTTCTGGAAAGCACGGTAGTCGCTGTAGATCTTCTTCCAGTCAGGGTTCTTCTCGGCCAGCTCGGCATACAACTCCATCGACGCCTTGAACGAGGCATCGAGCACGGGCTTGGGAAAGGGCAAGACCTTGGTTTTGGCGCCCACCAGCTGTTTCAATGCGGTCGGGTTGCGTGCGTCGTACTTGGCTTGCATGTCGATATGGGCGTGTGAGGCGGCTGCGTCAATGATCGCGCGGTACTCTGCGGGCAGGGCTTCCAGCGCCTTGTTGTTGACGAAAAAATCAATCTCAGGGCCACCTTCCCACCAGCCGGGGTAGTAGTAAAACGGAGCCACCTTGTTGAAGCCCAGTTTCTGGTCGTCGTAAGGGCCCACCCACTCGGCGGCATCCAGCGTGCCTTTTTCAAGGGCCTGGTAAATCTCGCCGCCAGGCAGGTTCTGCGGAACCACGCCGAGACGCTCCACCACCTTGCCGGCAAAGCCGCCAATACGGAACTTCAGGCCTTTCAGGTCGGCCACGGTCTTGATTTCCTTGCGGAACCAGCCACCCATCTGGGTGCCCGTGTTGCCGCCAGGAAAGCTCACCAGGTTGTATTTGGCGTAGAACTCATTCATGAGCTTGCGGCCATTGCCTTCGTACATCCAGGCCGACATCTGGCGCGAGTTCATGCCGAAGGGAATCGCTGCGCCGATGGCAAACGCTTCGTTCTTGCCGAAGTAGTAGTAAGGCACGGTGTGGCACATTTCCACGGAACCCTGGCCGACGCCGTCGACCACACCAAAGGCAGGCATCAATTCGCCGGCGGCGTGGACGCTGATCTGGAACTTGCCGCCAGTCATTTCGCTGACCTTCTTGGCGAACACTTCGGCACCGCCGTAAATGGTGTCAAGCGGCTTGGGAAAACTGGAAGCCAGGCGCCAGCGGATGGCAGCTTGCGCGTGAACAGCAGGTGCCACACCGGCGGCCAGTACACCGGCAATGCCGGCGTTTTTGATAAGTGAACGACGATCCATTAAATGCTATCTCCTGAAGGGTGGTCGGGTTTGCGGTCCGAATGGACCTGCGGGCGCCCAGCTGGCAATCGACGGCTGCAAGCCGCGGTTTTGAGCAAGAGGGCAGAGACCTATTTTGTCAGCATTTCCCACCGCTTGCCCAACCCGTTTTTACCGTATCGGGACAGACGTAAAAAAGCCGCCTGCAAGAGGCGGCTTTCTGGATGACCGATGGGCCGGGTTCAGAGCTTCTGGGCTTGCATGAAGCGGTCAAACGTGGCTTCCGTGAAGCGGAACCACAGGTTCTGCTCGGCGCGGAACTTGGAGTAGTCGGCGTAGATCTTCTTCCAGTTTTCGTTCCTCGCGCTGATCTCTTCGTAAAGCGCCATGGACTCCTTGAAAGCAGCGTTCATCACGTCGGTCGGGAATGGACGGAGCTTGGTACCCGCACCCACGAGCTGCTTGAGCGCACCGGGGTTTTTTGCGTCGTATTTGGCCTGCATATCGCCATGGGCCTGGGCCGCAGCTGCTTCGACAATGGCCTTGTTCTCAGGGGTGAGGGCGTCAAAAGCCTTGTTGTTGATGAAGAAGTCCAGTTCGGGGCCGCCTTCCCACCAGCCGGGGTAGTAGTAAAACGGGGCCACCTTGTTAAAGCCCAGTTTCAGGTCGTCGTAAGGTCCCACCCATTCGGCGGCGTCAATCGTGCCTTTTTCGAGGGCCTGGTAAATCTCACCACCGGGAATGTTCTGCGGCACACCGCCGATACGCTCCAGAACCTTGCCGCCGAATCCGCCGATGCGCATTTTCAGGCCCTTGATGTCTTTCAGCGACTTGATTTCCTTGCGGTACCAGCCGCCCATCTGCGCGCCGGTGTTGCCGCCGGGGAAATTGACGATGTTGTATTTTCCATAGAACTCGCGCATCAGCTTCAGGCCGTTGCCTTCGTACATCCATGCGCTCATCTGACGGCTGTTCAGGCCGAAGGGAATGGCACAGCCAAGGGCAAAGGTCTCATCCTTGCCGAAGAAATAGTAAGGGGCCGTGTGGCACGCCTCGACAGAGCCTTGCTGTACGCCGTCGACCACGCCAAAAGCGGGCATCAATTCCCCAGCGGCATGAACCGACACTTCGAACTTGCCGCCCGACATGGCCTTGACGGCTTTGGCAAATACTTCGGCGGCCCCAAAAATGGTGTCAAGGGACTTGGGGAAGCTGGAGGCCAGGCGCCAACGAACGGCAGCCTGCGCATGAACAGCAGGTGCTACACCTGCCGCCAGCACACCGGCAATACCGGCGTTTTTGATAAGTGAGCGACGATCCATAAAACTCTCTCCTGAAGTTATCGAATTTTGCGTTGATCTGCCAGATCGGTTAGGCCTGCTACAACAGTTGAATTGCATTGCCTAGATTGAATCGGCGGAGCATGGATACTTTGTCACTCTTTTGCATAAAAACACCCCGTTTTTACCCGTAGATCGCGCACAAAAAAGCCGCCTGGGCAGGCGGCTTTTTGACGAAAACGTTTCAGCGAGCGGCTTGCCAGTTGCAAGCCGCTCGCCCCCATCTGATCAAGCTGATGGCTTTACAGCTTCTGGCTCTGCATGAAACGGTCGAAGGTCGCCTCGGTAAAACGGAACCACAGGTTCTGGTCACCGCGGAATTTCGAATAGTCCGCATAGACCTTGCGCCAGTTTTCATTTTTGGCCGACAGCTCTTCATACAGCTTCATCGACTCCTTGAAAGCGGCATTCATGACATCGGCGGGGAACGGCCGGAGCTTGGCGCCAGCACCCACCAGCTGCTTCAGGGCCGTCGGATTCTTGGTGTCGTATTTGGCCTGCATGTCGACGTGTGCGGCGGCGCTGGCCGCTTCCACAATCGCCTTGTATTCGGGCGACAACGCGTCGTAGGCTTTCTGGTTGATGTACAGGTCCAGCTGCAGGCCACCTTCCCACCAGCCGGGGTAGTAGTAGTTGGGTGCCACCTTGTTGAAGCCCAGCTTCTGGTCATCGTAGGGACCGATCCATTCGGCGGCATCGATGGTGCCTTTTTCCAGCGCCTGGTAGATCTCGCCGCCGGGGATGTTCTGCGGCACGCCGCCCAGCCGCTCGATGACCTTGCCGGCAAAACCGCCGACGCGGAATTTGAGGCCCTTCATGTCGGCAATGGACTTGATCTCCTTGCGGAACCAGCCACCCATTTGCGCGCCGGTATTGCCGCACGGAAAGCTGATCATGTTGTATTTGGCGTAGAACTCGCGCATCAGCTTCAAGCCGTTGCCCTCAAAGGTCCAGGCGCTCATCTGGCGGCTGTTCAGGCCAAAAGGAATGGCGCCGCCGATGGCAAAGGTTTCGTCCTTGCCGAAGAAATAGTAAGGCGCCGTATGGGCTGCCTCGATGGAGCCTTGCTGCACGCCGTCGACCACACCAAACGCGGGCATCAGTTCGCCTGCGGCATGGACTGAAATCTCAAACTTGCCGCCTGAAATCGCCTTGACATGCTTGGCAAACGTTTCAGCACCTCCATAGATCGTGTCCAGCGACTTGGGGAAGCTGGATGCCAGGCGCCAGCGAACAGCGGCCTGTGCGTGAACAGCAGGCGCAACGCCTGCTGCCAAAACGCCGGCAATGCCGGCGTGTTTGATGAGTGAACGACGATCCATCAGGTTGACTCCGAAAGGTAAAAATGAAAATTCCACTGGGCTCAGGCACCAGCCAGACCGTTTTGCAGGTCTTTGGGAATTCTAAAAATGAGGGGAGAGGGACCCGGCCGGGTTTACCCTTGAAGAGCTGACGGGAAGCTGTCTATGTGGCCCCCACGGTCGCGCACTTCGTGTCGCTCCCTGCCCCCCGAGGGGGCCGCTGCGCCTGCGGTCTGGCAAAGCCAGTCCCGCGGCCCCTGCTTGATTTAAGAGCCTTTCAGGGTCTGACTGAATCCGTGATCAAGCGACGGATTTGAGTGCGGGCTTGGGGGATTTGCCAGACTGCAGCAGTGAGGCAAAACGTGCCGTGATGGACGCTTCAATGCCGGCGGCGTCCAGGCCTTGCAAGGCCAGCAGTTTGGCCGGGTCGCCGTGTTCAATGAATTCGTCTTTGAGGCCCAGGTGCAGTACGGGCTTGTTGATGCCTGCGGCTTGCAGCGCTTCGCTGACCGCGCTGCCGGCACCGCCCATGATGGCGCCTTCTTCGACCGTGACGAGGGCTTCATGGCTGGCTGCTACTTTGAGCAGCAGTTCGGTGTCCAGCGGTTTGGCCCAGCGCATGTTGACGACGGTGGCGCCGATTTTTTCGGCGGCTTGCAGGGCCGGGTATAGCAAGGTGCCGAAAGCCAGGATGGCAACACCCGCGCCTTCACGGCGGACTTCGCCTTTGCCGAAGGGCAGCGCCTCAAGGCCGGTTCCCGGCTGGATACTCGCGCCGGCGCCGCGCGGGTAGCGCACAGCCACCGGATGGTTTTGCTCGAAAGCCGAGCTCAGCAGCATGCGGCATTCATTTTCATCGGCGGGGCA
This sequence comes from Polaromonas sp. P1_F8, assembly GCF_056405635.1. NCBI lineage: Bacteria > Pseudomonadati > Pseudomonadota > Betaproteobacteria > Burkholderiales > Comamonadaceae > Polaromonas > Polaromonas sp. P1_F8. The sequence continues at coordinate 1,313,665 of NZ_JBFUBS010000001.1, forward strand.
GGCTACGCTCATGTTGGGAATGCAGCGCAGGTAAGGAATGTCATAGGCACCCGCATGCGTGGCGCCGTCGGCGCCAACCAGTCCGGCGCGGTCCAGCGCAAACACGACAGGCAGGTTTTGCAGTGCCACATCGTGGATCAGCTGGTCGTAGCCGCGCTGCAAAAAGGTGGAGTAAATCGCAACCACGGGCTTGAGCCCTTCGCAGGCCATGCCCGCGGCAAAGGTCACCGCATGCTGCTCGGCGATGCCGACGTCGTGGTAACGCTCGGGAAAGCGCCTGTGGAACTCAACCATGCCCGAGCCCTCTCGCATGGCTGGGGTGATGCCGACGAGCCGGCTGTCGTGCTCGGCCATGTCGCACAGCCACTGGCCGAACACCTGGGTGAAGGTCTGCTTGGCCGGTGCACTGGACTTTTGCAGGCCCATGGCCGGATCGAACTTGCCGGGGCCGTGGTAGGCGATGGGGTCGGCTTCGGCGAGCTTGTAGCCCTGGCCTTTTTTGGTGACTACATGCAGGAACTGCGGGCCGCCCTTGGTATCCATCAGGTGTTTGATGTTCTCAAGCGTAGGGACCAGCGACTCCAGGTCATGGCCGTCGATGGGGCCGATGTAATTGAAGCCGAAGTTTTCAAACAGCGTGGCAGGCACGACCATGCCCTTGGCATGCGACTCCAGGCGCTTGGCCAGCTCGAGCAGCGGCGGCGCCACGCGCAGCACCTGCTTGCCCATGTGCCTGGCGGACGCATAAAAGCGTCCGCTCATCAGCTGGGCCAGGTAACGGTTCAGCGCGCCCACCGGCGGGCTGATGCTCATGTCGTTGTCGTTAAGCACCACCAGCAGCTTGCAATGGTCGTGCACACCCGCATTGTTCAGGGCCTCGAAGGCCATGCCGGCGCTCATGGCACCGTCGCCAATGATGGCCACCGCATGGCGGTCTTCGCCTTTTTGCTGGGCAGCCAGCGCCATGCCCAGTGCAGCGGAAATCGAGGTCGATGAGTGGGCCGTGCCGAAGGTGTCGTAGGGGCTTTCGTCGCGGCGCGGAAACCCCGACAGGCCGCCAAACTGCCGCAGGCTGTCCATGCGCTCGCGCCGGCCCGTGAGGATTTTGTGCGGATAGGTCTGGTGGCCTACGTCCCACACCAGGCGGTCTTCGGGGGTGTTAAAGACGTAATGCAGAGCCACCGTCAGCTCCACGGTGCCCAGGTTCGAGCTCAGATGGCCGCCGGTTTTTGAAACGCTGTCAAGCACGTAGGCACGCAGTTCGTCAGCCAGGGGTTTCAGGTCAACTCGGGGCAGGCTCCGCAGGTCGGCGGGGCTGTTGATGGTTTCAAGCAATGGGTACATCGTGGTGTCGCTGTTTATGGCAAGGCCGGTTTCCCGGTCCGCGGTATTCAATCCTGATGACGGCTTCAATGATGACGGTTCACAAGCATGTCCGCCAGTGCGCGCAGGGCATCGGTGTGGCCCAGCCCGCTGGCGTCCAGGCTGCGCAGTGCCTTGCCCAGCAGTTGCTGCGCATAGGCTTTGGAGTCTTCCAGCCCCATCAGCGATACAAAGGTGGGTTTGTCCTGGGCAGCGTCCTTGCCGGCCGTCTTGCCCAGTGTGGCGGAATCGGCGGTGACGTCGAGGATGTCGTCTACTACCTGGAAAGCCAGGCCGACAGCAGCGCCGTAATCGCGCAAGGCGTCTTGAGCGGCCAGCGTCGCAGCGCCACAGGCCGCGCCCATCATCACGCTGGCCTGCAGCAGCGCACCGGTTTTGAGCCGGTGCATTTCATGCAGCTGGACGGACGTCAGCGGCAGGCCCACACTGGCCAGATCAATGGCCTGGCCACCGGCCATGCCCTGAAAACCGGCCGCCTGGGCCAGCATGCGGCACAGGCGCGCCTGCGTGGCCGCATCAACTGAATCGTCGGGGGGCGTGAGGAATTCAAATGCCAGCGCCTGCAGGGCGTCGCCGGCAAGCAGTGCCTGAGCCTGGCCGAACTTGACATGCACCGTAGGCTTGCCGCGGCGCAGCACATCGTTGTCCATGCAGGGCATGTCGTCGTGCACCAGCGAATAGGCGTGGATCAGTTCTACCGCGCAGGCAGCCCGCAGGGCGGCTTGCGCATTACCCTGCACGGCCTCACAGGCCGCCATGACCAGCAGCGGCCGCAGGCGTTTTCCACCGTCGAGCACGGCATAACGCATGGCGTCGCCAAGGCCCGCAGGCGCAGGCGCATCGCTGGGACAGGCAACCCAGCGCGACAAAGCGCTCTCGACATTGGCAAGCTGCCCGGCACTCCAGGCGCTCAAGGTAAACAGGGGCAGTTTTTCAGGGGCGTTCAATCGTGGGTCTCTTTTTTAGGGGGTGAAGGAATGTTCTGCCTGCAATGCGCCGGGCGTCGGCTGCGCCGGTTATTCCTGCACCCACGGTTTGAGTTCCGTGCCTTCCAGCACCTTGATCTGGGTTTCCACGGCCTCAAGCTTGTCCCTGCAGAACTTCAGCAGCTGTGCACCGCGCTGGTAGCCGGTAAGCAGTTGGTCCAGCGGCAGCTGCCCGGATTCCAGGCTGTCAACCAGCCCTTCGAGTTCCTGCAATGCGGCCTCATAGCTGGCGGGCAATGCCGGAACAACGGAAGCGGAAGCAGCAGCGGTGGACGAAGGACTTTTGGCCATGGTGATTTGGATGAAGGCTGATTTTAGGCCGTTGCAGGCAGGTTGCGGCCCCGGCGCCCGAGGCTACGAATCCATACATCTCTATTATCCGGTGGCAGCGCGCGAAGACCCGTAAAAAAGCCTGCGCGGGTACAATTGATAACAGTTCTCGATAACAGCAGTGCCCCTGCTGCGGGATATCCGGCCTTGTTTTCTCCGTGGGCTGTCGCTCAGCCTGCCTACCCGCTTGTCAACAGCCTCCACCGCCCTGGCGCGGAGGCATGTTCACCGAAATTTGCATGTCTGATCTCAGCCTCCGTCTCCTGCAGGCCACCAGCCAGCTCCCCATCTCCAGCTATTTTGATGCGGGCCTGTACCAGCGGGAGCAGCAAAAGCTGTTTGCCCGCGGGCCGCGCTACCTGGGCCATGAACTGGCCGTGCCCCACTTGGGCGACTATTACGCCCTGCCGCATGAGGGCGAAGGCCGGGCACTGGTGCGCAACGCCTCAGGCATCGAGCTGATCTCTAACGTCTGCCGGCACCGCCAATCCACCATGCTGCAGGGCCGCGGCAATACCGGCAGCAACATCGTCTGCCCGCTGCACCGCTGGACCTACAACACCTCAGGCGAACTCATAGGCGCACCGCACTTCGAGATCGACCCCTGCCTGAACCTGAACCGCTACAAGACCACGACCTGGAATGGCCTGGTGTTCGAGGACACCGGCCGCGACGTGGCGGCCGAGATGTCGCAGCTGGCCACCTACGCCGACCTCGACTTTTCCGGCTACCAGCTCGACAAGGTGCACCTGCATGAGTGCCACTACAACTGGAAGACCTTCATCGAGGTCTACCTGGAGGACTACCACGTCGGCCCCTTCCACCCCGGCCTGGGCGGCTTTGTCACCACCGACGATCTGCGCTGGCAACTTGAACCAAACTATTCAGTGCAGACCGTGGGCGTGTCAGACAAGCTGGGCAAGCCCGGCACCGACACCTACAAGAAATGGCATGACGTGGTGCTGCAGTACCGCAAGGGCGTACCGCCCAAATACGGCGCCATCTGGCTCACCTACTACCCGCACGTCATGGTTGAGTGGTACCCGCATGTGCTGGTGGTCAGCACGCTGCATCCACAGGGCCCCGACAAGACGCTCAACGTGGTCGAGTTTTTTTACCCCGAAGAAATCTGCGCCTTCGAGCGTGAATTCATCGAAGCGCAACAAGCCGCCTACATGGAAACCTGCGTGGAAGACGACGAAATCGCCCTGCGCATGGACGCCGGCCGCAAGGCCCTGATGGTTCGCGGCGACAACGAGTTCGGCCCCTACCAAAGCCCCATGGAAGACGGCATGCAGCACTTTCACGAGTGGTACCGCCGCGAAATGGGCGCCAGCAAAACCACCCAGATGATCTGAGGGTGCCCGCATGCTATTAATTTGATAGCTGCTCGCGCACGTACTCATTGGGCTACGGCCACTTTTTACCCAAAAATAACTGCCTGAAAACAATGCAAGCCGTCTGGATGGTCCTTTCCTCGCTCCTGTTTGCCACGATGGGGGTCTGCGTCAAGTACGCGTCAGAACACTTCAACAGCGCCGAACTGGTGTTCTACCGCGGCATCCTGGGCATCGTCTTCATGGCCGCCTACGCCCGCGCCCGCGGCATCACCCTGGCCACCCGCTACCCGGCCATGCACGCTTGGCGCAGCGTGATCGGCGTGATGTCGCTGTCGGCCTGGTTTTATGCGATTGCCCATTTGCCGCTGGCGACCGCCATGACGCTCAACTACATGAGCAGCGTGTGGATTGCGGCCTTCCTGGTTGGTGGCGCGCTGATGCTGGGCAAGGCCGGCCAGAAAGGGCCCAGCCAGGGGCCTCTCGTCATGGCCATCCTCGCCAGCTTTGCCGGCGTCGTCATGTTGCTGCGCCCTGCCATCGACCAGAACCAGACCTTTGCCGGGCTGGTGGGCCTGATGTCGGGCCTGGGTGCGGCCTTTGCCTACATGCAGGTCATGGCGATTTCACGCATGGGCGAGCCCGAAACGCGCACCGTGTTTTATTTTGCCGTGGGCACGGCGGTTGCCGGCGCGCTCGGCATGTGCGTCATGGGCATCACACCCTGGAATTGGGAACACGCGCTATGGCTGCCGCCCATCGGCATCCTGGCTTCGCTGGGCCAGCTGTCCATGACCAAGGCTTATTCCATGTCTGAAAACCATGGCGGCACGCTGATGGTGGCCAACCTGCAGTACTCCGGCATTGTGTTCGCGGCTATCTACAGCCTGATCCTGTTTGGCGACAATATCCCCCTGATCGGCTGGGCCGGCATGGGCCTCATCATCGTCAGCGCGATTGCCGCAACTGTTTTGCGCGCCCGCGCTGCGCCCAATGCCCCCGCCGAAGAACACTAAGGAGCTTTCCATGAGCTACACCACCCTGATTTCTGCCGAACAACTGCAAGCCCTGATGGCATCGGCCAAGCCCCTGCGTATCTTCGACTGCACCTTCGACCTGATGAAGCCCAACGCCGGCCAGGAGCAGTACCTGGCCTCGCACATTCCGGGCGCCGTGTATGCCAACCTGGACACCGCATTGAGTGCCAAGCATGGCGTGGCGGGCGCCCATGGCGTGATCACGGCCAGCGGCGCTGATGCACCGGCGTCAGGTGGACGCCACCCGCTGCCCAACCGCGAGAAGTTCGCCACCTGGCTTTCCAGCGTCGGCTTTGCCAACAACATGCAGGCGGTGGTGTATGACCGCAACGGCGCCAACTACTGCGGGCGCCTGTGGTGGATGCTCAAGTGGGCCGGTCATGAAAACGTGGCGGTGCTCGACGGTGGGCTCCAAGCCTGGCAGGCCGCCGGCGGCGCCGTCAACAGCGGCGAAGAACCTGCGCATTTCCAGGCCAGCTTCCTCCTGGCGCCGGAAAAAGCCACATTGGTGTCGGCCCAGACCGTGGCGAGCCAGTTGGGCCGCCCGGCACAAACACTGGTTGATGCACGCGCCACGCCACGCTTCAAGGGCGAGGTGGAACCACTGGATCCGGTGGCCGGCCACATCCCCGGCGCATTGAACCGCCCCTTCGGCCAGAACCTCGGGCCCGACGGAAAGTTCAAGCCGGCAGCGCAACTCAAGGCCGAGTTTGAAGCCCTGCTGGCGGGCCGCAACCCGGCCACCGTGGTGCACCACTGCGGCAGCGGCGTCAGCGCCGTTCCCAACCTGATTGCCATGGAGCTGGCCGGCCTCGGAAGAAGCGGGCTCTACGCCGGCAGTTGGAGCGACTGGTGCAGCGACCCTGCGCATCCGGTCGCGCAGGGCTGAGGCCACCCTGCTTCACGGCCCCGCCAGAAACACAAAAACCTGCATGCTTTCCGGCATGCAGGTTTTTTTCATGTTGAAGCGGCCGCGCAAGACCCGCTCAAAAAGCGCCGGCCCATTGCCGGCTTTCCCTGTCTGTTATTTGGCCGGAGCGCTTGCTGCCGTACCAGGTGTCGCCGCATCACCCGTCATTGGGGCTGTGCTGGTTCCCATTGGGGTGCTACCGGTTGTGGACGTACCCATCGAAGAGCTGCTGCCTGTTGGGGATGGCGTGGTCGACGGCGAAGGTGTGGTCGAAGGTGAAGCGGCTGGTGTCGAAGGCGACGCGCCGGTGTCTTCCACCTTTTTGCCACAGGCTCCCAGTGCCAGCAAAGCGGCCAGGGCAACGGCGGTAAGGGCAGCAGGTTTGAATTTGGATGCGTGCATGTCGGTTTCCTTTTTTGAAGATGAAATGGCTGAACGGTGAGTGGCTGAACGTCAGCCGGAATTCAATTTAGCCCGGTACATCGGGCTTACCCCATGAGACGGTGTCCCACAGGGCTGTAAGCGTTTTTCGCCTGATACGTACGCGAACGTTTGATGAAAAAGCACCCGCATCAATGCGCGCGTGCGTGGCCGGACAGCCGGATGCGCTTGTGCGGGTTGTCAAGCCGTGAACCCGACGAAGGGCCGGCACCGCGACTGCTCCGCGAGCCGTTGTCGGGCCTGTCACCCAGGCGTCCTTTCGAAGGGCTGGGTTCGGGCCTGTGGGAGTGAAGTGTCTCTGCGGTGGTTTTCATGACGGTCTCCTGAAGGTCACCTCTGCGTGCGGCAGGAAAGCCGTAGCGAGGTGCAGACTGTTGAGTGGGATTGGGGGTGGTTTGCGGCGCTTGCACACCTGCTACGCACCTGTGCCTGCCCTATTCACTGTAGGCACCGCTCCTGCCCGGGAATGTAGGCAATGCCTGTGGATTGCGTAGGAACAAACCTACAAACCATCTTCTTCCGTCTTTTCCGCTCGGACACCAGCGTTCAAATCCCCACTGGAAAATGGAAGGTAGAAAAAGAAGGCCGATACAGGTAGGGAAAAGGCCGGGCGTCCCGAAAATCCTCACAAATTCAAATAAAAACTGCCATTCGTCCTTATGGGACGAGCGCAACCAGCTATCAAATCAATAGCAACTACGACCATTCAGTCCGTATCGGCAGCCACCGGCTGCGCAGGCGAGCGCACATGCTCGGGCCGCACGCCCACGCCGACCGCATAGGCCGGCAGCGCCTGCAGCAGGGGCCAGCGCCGCATCAGCTTCAGCGGCCAGGGCAGCGCCATGGGCGGGCCGTCGCGCCCCCGCGCCGCCAGTACCGGGCTGAGCAGGCGGTTCTGGATCGCGACCTGAACCGCCTGCGTGACACGCGTGGGAAACAGCCGGCGTTTTTGCACCTGCGCCAGAAAGGGTGTCAGCGCGGCGCGGTCAAGCTGCGGATTTGCCAGGGGCGCGGCCAGGACGTTGGCCGCCGCCACGGCATCCTGCACCGCCAGATTGATGCCCACGCCGCCCACGGGCGACATGGCATGTGCAGCGTCGCCGATGCACAGCAGGCCGGGCTTGTACCAGTGCTCCAGCCGGTCGACCGTGACACTCAGAAGCTTGATGTCGTCCCAGCTGGCCAGGGTGGCGATACGGTCGGCAAAGAGTGGCGCCACTTTCACCACGTCTGTTCGGAAAGCCTCCAGCCCCTGCGAGCGAACGGCCTCGATGCCGCCCTTGGGAATCACATAGGCGCACTGCCAGTAGGTACGGCGGTCAATCATGGCTAGGAAGATGCCGTTGGTAATGCGCCCACCCGTCGTGGAAGGATCGCCCGGCATCTTGGGCAGGCGCATCCACAGCACATCAATAGGCGTGCCCAGATCGCGCACGACCAGCCCCGCCGAACTGCGCACCGTGGACCGCCTGCCATCGGCGCCGATCACGAGGTCCGCCATCACCTGCAAGGCGCCCCCGGGCGTGGCGACCTCCACGCCCGTCACAACGCCGCCCTGCTGGATCACGCCGGTCACTTCGGCGTTCTGGATCAGGCGAAAACCGGGGTACAGCTCCGCCTCATCGCGCACAAAATCCAGGAACTCCCACTGGGGCATCATCGCGATGAATTTGCAGCGCAGGTGCAAATGCCTGAAGCTGGCCAGCACGAGTTCGGTGTTGCCGACCACGGCGCGCAACTCGCTTACTTCGTCGTGCGGGCGCGCCAGGAATTTCTCCAGCAGGCCCAGCTCGTGGATCACTTCGAGTGTGGAGGGATGCACGGTGTCGCCGCGAAAGTCACGCAGGAAATCGGCGTGCTTTTCCAGCACAAGCACCTGCACCCCGGCGCGTGCCAGCAACAGGCCCAGCATCATACCGGCCGGGCCGCCGCCGGCGATGCAGCAGCGGACATTCATTACGTCGGCCATGGTGTCTCCCCGGGGATGAAAATCCTCCGACCATATCCAGGCTTGATGGCCCTTGCAAGCTCCAGGCGGGGCAGCCACCGCCCAGACCCGTCAACATCTCTTGCGGAGCTGTTTTCGCCTATTTCAGCGTCATTGGCATGGGGGTAGTCTGCACTTCACCCGGGTCCGGCGGGGTGTCCAGGGGCGGCAGGGGCTCGGGTGGCGGAACGTTCGGGTTGGTGGCCATGGCTACTTCCCTTTTCCGGATTCTTTCGGCAGCCTGCCGGGAGACTTTGGAGCCTGCGGGAATCCGGCCTGTTTGGGCAAGTCGCGGATCATCGCCTCACCTTTTTCGTCCCGGCCGTCGGATGGCAGGTCCGCCTCCGACGTCGGTTCGGGCTCTTCATTGCCCGGCCGCTTGCGCGTGCCGCTCATCACAGGCCCACCACCATCAACGGCATGTCATGGATTGCCAGCGCAGCAGCGGCTGCCATGCTGGCGAAAACGGTAATGAAAAAAGCGATGTACGCGGCTGCGCGCGGGCGGTGAAAACTCCGCGGCTTGCGCTGTGGCGCTTCATGAGCCAACTCGCCGCTGACATCGTAGGCCGAGGGGCGGAAGGCGCTGGAAACCGTGGTGGAGTCTGAATGGAAGTTCATGGCGGGTCTGCCTTTTGCACAGTGTTTTGCACAACGCAACGGGGCATCAGGAAGATGCCTGGCCTTATCTTCCCGCTCCGCCCGAAACCCGCCTATAGGTCGCCAGGCCTTGTACTTGTCAGGCGCCGTCTGACAGCAGCCGCAACCGCAGCTGCGCCTTGCCGCTCAATGGTGGTGCGCAAGGCCGCTGATCAGCGTGACCAGGCCGATGCCGATGCCCAGCCAGGCGATTTGCGCCATGGTTTCCCGGGCAGTGACGCGCTTTTGCAACTGGGGAATCAGGTCGGCCAACGCGACATAGATAAAGCTGCTGGACGCCATGATCAGGAAAAACGGCAGGTAGTCATACAGCTGGTCGACCAGCGCGTAGCCGACCACGCCGCCCAGCGCGGTGACGGCACCGGCCAGCGACACCTTGATGAAGGCGGCGCGGCGGTTGTTGGAGGTCTGGCGCAGCACCACCAGGTCGCCCATGTGGTGGGGCACTTCATGCACCAGCACCGCCAGGGCTGCGACCACGCCCAGCCGCAAATCGGCCATGAAAGCCGACGCAATCAGGATGCCGTCGCCGAAAGCGTGCACGCTGTCGCCGGCCAGCACAGCCCAGCTGCCGCTTTTGGCTTCGCCATGCGCATGGTTGTGGTGGCTGTGTGCGGCATGGACGTGCTCCGCATGGTCATGCTGCGCATGCGCAGCCACCTCGGGGCCATGGTGCTCGCCGCCATGGTGCTCATGGCCGTGGTGCCACAGCTCGGCCTTGTCGAGCAGGAAGAAAAACACCAGCCCCACCAGCAGGGTAGCAAACAGTTCTTTCGCACCCGCCTGGCTTTCAAAGGCCTCGGGCAGCAAATGCATGAAGGCCGTGGCCAGTAACGCACCTGCCGCCAGGCTGAGCATGTGCTGGGTATAGCGGGCCAGCACGCCAAAGCTGAGCAGCGCCGCCAGCCACACGCTGCCGATGCCGGCGGCCAGGGTTCCCACCAGGATTGCTATCAAAGTCATAGCTGCTTGCGCTCGTATTTATTGGGCTAAGGCCCGAAATCACTCAAAATTATCCGCAGAGGTTACACCACAGACGACAAAACCCCGGGCGCGGCATCCAATGCCTGCGGCCGGGGTTGTTTCAATCTTATCAAGCCTGTCAAGTGGTTAGCCCCCACGGTCGCTCACTGCGTGTAGCTCCCTGCCCCCCGAGGGGGCCGCAGAACTTGAGCCCCACGGTCGTTCGCTTCGCGTAACTCCCTGCCCCCGAGGGGCCGCCCGCCCTACGGCCCGGCAAAGCCGGTTCCGGGGCTCATGCTGGCTTGAAGAATTCTTTGGGCGCAACTGGTGGGGCCGTAATAAAAAAGCCGCCGGCCCTTTCGGGCTTGGCGGCTTGCGGCCTGCAGGCGGGGAATCAGGCTACGCCGTGGCCCTTGAACCACTCCAGCGCACGCTTGAAGCCGTCGTCAGCCGCATCTTTGCGGTAGCTCGGGCGGTAGTCGGCATGGAAGGCGTGGGGAGCTTGCGGATAGACCACAAACTCGGAGGCGGCCGCGGCCTTGTTGTCCTTGGCGCCAGCCTCGGCCAGGGCGTCTTTCATCTGGTTGACGGTGGTCAGCGGGATGCCGCCGTCCTGCCCGCCGTAGAGGCCGAGCACGGGTGCCTTGAGGTTGGCGGCCAGGTCCAGCGGGTGCTTGGGCGTCAACGCCGATGGCTGGCCCACCAGGCGGCCGTACCAGGCCACGCCGGCTTTGACGTTCTTGCTTTGTTCGGCATACAGCCAGGTGATGCGGCCACCCCAGCAAAAACCGGTGATGCCGACCTTTTTGGCGTTTCCACCGTTAGCGGCTGCCCACTTCACGGCGCCGTCCAGGTCGGCCATGACCTGTTCGTCAGGCACTTTGGACACCACTTCGGCCATGAGCTTGGCCATTTCGTTGTACTTGCTCGGGTCGCCCTGGCGCGCATAGAGCTCGGGGGCAATCGCCAGGTAGCCGGCTTTGGCAAAGCGCCGGGCCGTGTCGGCGATGTATTCGTGCACGCCAAAAATTTCCTGGATCACCAGCACCACCGGCAGGTTGGTCTTGCCGGCCGGCGCCGCGAAAAACGCGGGCACCTTGAAGCCATTGACTTCATAGGTGGTTTCGCCGGTCTTCAGGCCTTCTGAGGAAGTTTTGATGGCTGTCTGCGCCATGATGGGCATGGCGGTGGCGGCATACCCGACCCCCAGGGCCGTTTTGAGCGCGGTGCGGCGGCTGGCGCCGGCTTCGGTGGACCGCCCGGGCAGCAGGGCGTCGAAGTCTTTCTTCTGGTCGTGTTCAAGCATGGCGGTTTCCTCGGTAGATTGTGGGAGGTTGTCAAAAGGCAAACAGTCGGAGTCTATGCGGCCCCGGAAGTTCTTGCCACCGCAAGGCAATGACGCTGGTGTTTTCCCTTGCCCACCGCCCTGCCCCACACTCAAACTCAAACTCAAACGATCTTGACACTGAGCTCCGGCAGGCCGTCGATATGGCATTCGATGACATCGCCCTTGACCACCGGGCCGACGTTTTCAGGCGTGCCCGAGTAAATGATGTCGCCGGGAAAGAGCTCAAACGCTTCAGACAGCTTGGAGATCTGCTCGGCCACCGACCAGATCATGTGGTTGAGCGTGGCGTTCTGCTTGACCTGGCCGTTGACCTTGAGCCAGATTGCGCCCTTGGTGTAGTGGCCTGTCTGCGCAACCTTGTGAATGGGACCGATGGGAGCCGACATGTCAAAGCTCTTGCCGATTTCCCAGGGCTTTTTCTGGTCGCCCATGCCGCGCTGCAGGTCGCGGCGCGTCATGTCCAGGCCCAGCGCGTAACCGTAAACACGATCCAGCGCCTCGCTCATCGGGATGTTGCGCCCACCTTTGGCCAGCGCCGCCACAAGTTCGACTTCGTAGTGGTAGTTTTTGGTCAGCGTGGGGTACGGGTGGTCTGCGACCTTGCCGGGCGGCACCACCTGAATGGCGTCCGTCGGCTTCTGAAAGAAGAACGGCGGTTCACGGCTCGGATCCGAACCCATCTCGATTGCATGTGCTGCGTAGTTGCGGCCTATGCAGTAAATGCGGCGCACCGGAAACATTTCGGCGCTGCCCGCGATGGGGATGTAGGTCTCAGCCACCGTGAAAGGCGTGGCCGGCGCATTGGCCGCCGTGCCCGGCGTGGCGCAGCCGACGACAGCGCCTGTCGCCATCAGGGCGCCTGTTTGCAGAATTCCGCGTTTGCTCATGTCTGGTTGTGTCATGTGTGTCTCCTGGGATTGATAAAAGCTGGAGCTTGTTGTCAGCGTTTTTTCTCCAACCATCAAGCTTAGGACGGGCATGGCTTCTATGGGAGGACGCAATTACGCATTAACCGGACGATTCAATGCAGTGCTGCTGCACCGCAGCAGATGCGGATGGATCAGGCGCCGGAGATTTTTGCTCGCACGCTGTCGCGGTAGGCCTTGGGCGTCTGTCCGAAGCGCTGACGGAAGCGCCGTGCGAAATAGGCCTCATCGGCAAAGCCCGAGGCATGGGCGATGCTGGCGATGCGCTGGCTGCTGTGCGCCAGCTGTTCCTGCGCAAACTCCAGGCGCCGCTCTGTCACCAGGTCGGTGAAAGTCTTGCCGGTTTCTTTCTTCAGAAGGTGCGCAAGGTAGTTGGGCGAGAGGAAGGCGGCCGCCGCCGCGTCGGCCAGCGTGACCTCGCCGGCCAGGTGGTCGCGGATGTAACGCACCGCGCGCTGCAGGCTGGCACGCCGGCTGCCCTGCTGCGCCTGGCTGGCCGAAAAACGCAGCAAGTCGGCTTCGTACTTGCGGCAGACCATGCCGATCAGCTGCAGCATCAGGCCGCGGATCATCTCGATGGAGCCGAAGCGGCGATGCGCGTTCTCCAACGCAAGTTTTTCCAGCAGCACTTCGATCTCCGGAAACTCTTCCTCGGAAAAATAGAAGTCAGCGTATTCCTGGAACAGGAAGGGCGCGAGTTCGGGCGCGCGGCTCAAGGGCACGTCTTCCAGATCCAGCGGATCCACATCGAGGCCGGGGCGCAGGAACTGCTGCGACATGTTAATGATGACGTAGCGCGAGCCCTCGGGATGCGGGATCACATGCACGCGGTAAGGCAGGATAAAACTCAAATAGCCGCGCCGGAAAGGCCGCACCGTGCCGGCTACATTCTGTTCAGTGTCGCCCTGCAGGCTGATCTGGACCTGGAAATACTCATGCCGGTGCGGACGTACCAGCGGCGGCCGCACCAGCTGGGACCGGATGTCGAAGTCGAGGTGGTCGGCCCGCTCGGACATGCCGTAGGTCTTGATGTCTGTCATGCGCCGTATTCTCGGGCTTGGGCCTTGGCTGTTGTTTCTTTTCAGAATCTTTTATTTCTGTATTGACAGAAATTTCAGACGGCGTATATTCAAAGCCATGGAACTCAGCCCCGTCGCCCGCAAATTCGTCGTCCACTGGGGAGAAATGGGCACCGCCTGGGGCGTGAACCGCACCGTTTCACAAATCCACGCCCTGCTTTTCTTCCACGGCCGCCCGCTGCATGCCGAAGACATCGCCGATACGCTGGAAGTGGCGCGCTCCAACGTCAGCACCAGCCTCAAGGAGCTGCTGAACTGGAACCTGATCCGTGCGACCCATGTGCTGGGCGACAGGCGCGACTATTACGAAACCTCGCTCGACGTCTGGGAACTCTTTCGCACCGTGGTGCGCGAACGCAAGGAGCGCGAGTTTGACCCGACCGTGCGCATGCTGCGCGAGTTGGTGAAGGAAGACGGCTTTGAGGCCGAGTCCGCCGATGCCCAGGACCGGGTACGGGAAACGCTGCGCCTGATGGAATCCCTGGGCTTGTGGGCCGACGAGATGCTGCGGCTGTCGCCCACCACACTTGAAAAGGTGTTGCGCATGGGCGCCAGCGTGCAGAAGTTCGTGCGCGGCGACAGCGACGCCAAACCCATGGACCCCTCCGAACTTTTACCGCCTACTTTTTGATTTAAAGGACCTGGCCAGTTTTGGCCCTTTTTTTGACTATTGATTTCTGTTTGTACTGAAATTTCTAAAGGAGAGAAATATGACAAGCATCCGACCGAAAATCCGCAGCGTGCCCGACTTCGGCAATACCCGTTACAACAGCTTCAAGGCAGGGCTGGATCCCACCATTTACCCGCTGACTCTGTTCTACGAATCCGCCTGCCCGCTGTGCAACGCCGAGATGAGCAACCTCATGCTGCGTGACACCGAAGGGCACCTGCGCTTTGCCGACGTCTCGGCGCCGGACTTCAACGACGTGCCCGCCGGCGCCACGATGGAAGATCTGCTGGCGCTGATCCATGCACGGACCGCGGATGGCCGCGTACTCAAGGGCGTTGAAGTGTTCCGGCTGGCGTACGAGGCTGTCGGCCTGGGCTGGGTCAGCTCCGCCATGCGCATGCCCTTGCTGCGCCCGCTGGCCGAATGGGGCTACCCGGTGCTGGCGCGTAACCGCCACCGCATCCCACGCGGCTTTGTGCGCCTGCTGTTTGAAGGCGCGGTGCGGCGCGCGGCCGAACGCTCGGCCCTGGCGCGCTGCGATACCGGAACCTGCTCACGTTAAGCAGCCCCTCACCTTTTCACCCCCACCCTCCGAGCAAACACGAAGCGAAAGGAAACCATCATGAGTGCCAACCTGTTTTTTGTCTCCCTGCTGATTGCGCTGGTCGGCCCGGTCGTTGCGATCACTTACCTCAAACCCATCCTCTACAAGGTGCTGCGCATGCTGTGCGATGCCGACGGTGGCGCGGAGTTCTGGATACGCTGCGCCTACCTGCTGGCGGTGTCGGGCACCTTGCTGCTGATGCTGACCTTCGGCGAATTCAATGACCGCAGCAGCGTCATCGATACCGTGCGGCGTTCGCTGTGGCTGGTGCTGGCGGGCGTGTTTGTCACCGTGGCGATCATTTCGCGCAATGTGTGGATGCAGGTGCGGCAATGGCTGGCGGCGAAAGAGCTCGCTGCCCATGTGCAAGGTGCCCGCATCGCCAGGCCCGCCGGATCGGCTGTGTCCGATGAATCCTCCACGGCCGGCTGGCCCGCCTGAAGAGGCTCATGAACGGAGAACAGAAATGATCACCGCAACACCTGCCACGCCCCGCGCCATCACCCCGCCCGCCAAAGGAGGTGAAGCACGGCTGGCGGGCATCCGGTCCTACTACAACGCCGTGGCCGAGGACTACCGGGCCTGGAGCCCCGGCATGAACATGCACTTCGGTTACTGGACCTGGAAGGTCAACCCCCTGGCCCGCGAAGCCATGCTGGAGCGCATGAACCGGGAGGTGCTTGAGCGGCTGGCCTTGCCAGACAGTGGCGCCGTCCTGCTTGCGGACCTAGGCTGCGGCGCTGGCGCCACGGCGCGGTCCATCGTCCAGAGCCGCAAGCACAGCACGGTGGACGCCGTCACACTGGTAGCGCAGCAAATTGTCCAGGGCGCCCAACTCAACCAGGCCGCGGCCTTGCCCAACCAGGTCCGCTTTCACCTGGCCGACTATGTAGACACCGGCTTGCGCACGGGTGCGTACGACGGTGTCTACGCGCTTGAAAGTGCCTGCCACGCACCGGGCGCCGACAAGCGCGCCCTGGTGCGGGAAGCGGCCCGCTTGCTGCGCCCCGGCGGTACGCTGGTAATTGCCGACGCCTTGCGCCGCAACAACAAACCGCTGCCAGGGTTCATGGAGCGGATCTACAGGCTTTGGTGCCATCACTGGGCGGTGAACGAGCTGGCCGAGAAAGAGGCGCTTCACACCGCGCTCGCCAGCCAGGGGTTCACCGACATCCGGTTCCAGGACATCAGCCTGCGCCTGGCGCCAAGCGCCTTGCAGATTCCGCTGTTCGCCACGCGCTTTGCGTTGCGAGAATTATGGCGAGCCCGGTTCCATCTTTCGCCACTGCGCCGTGGCCACATCGTGGCGTCCTATGCGGCCTTCCTCCTGGGCGTGTGGCTGCCGGGTTTTGGCTACTACATGGTCACCGCGCGCAAACCTGCGAACGGCGACGCATCGCCGCGTTAACTAATCAGTGCGCCTTGTCCCAATTGGGCCCAACGCCAATCTCCGCCAGCAGCGGCACTTTCAGCTCAGCGACGCTGGCCATCAGGCGCGGGATCTCGGTACGCAGCCACTCGACTTCGGCTTCGGGCACTTCAAACACCAGCTCATCATGCACCTGCATGATCATTTTGGTGGCGCGCTTTTCCGCGTCGAGCACTTCCTGCACCTTGTTCATGCTGAGCTTGATGAGGTCGGCCGCCGTGCCCTGCATGGGCGCGTTGATGGCCTGGCGCTCGGCCGCTTTTTTGCGAGGGCCATTGCCGCCGTTGATCTCCGACAGGTAGAGGCGCCTGCCGAAAACGGTTTCGACGTAATGGTGTTCCTGGGCAAACACCACGGTCTGGTCCATGTAGTTCTTGACACCGGGATAGCGCTGGAAGTATTTGTCGATGTAGGCGGCCGCGGCCTTGGTTTCTATGCCCAGGTTGCGCGCCAGGCCGAAGCTGCTCATGCCGTAGATCAGGCCGAAGTTGATGACCTTGGCATAGCGGCGCTGTTCGCTACTGACTTGGTCCAGCGCGACGCCGAAGACCTCCGCGGCCGTGGCGCGGTGCACGTCCAGGCCGTTGGTGAAGGCGCTGAGCAGCGCCTCGTCGCCGCTGATGTGCGCCATGATGCGCAGCTCGATCTGCGAATAGTCGGCGCTGGCGATCACGCTGCCCGCTGGTGCAATGAAGGCCTCGCGCACGCGCCGGCCTTCCACAGTGCGGATAGGGATGTTCTGCAGGTTGGGGTCGTTGCTGGAAAGCCGCCCAGTCACCGCGACAGCCTGTGCATAGTGGGTGTGCACACGGCCGGTGCGGGGCAATGCCAGCTGCGCCAGCTTGTCGGTGTAAGTGCCCTTGAGCTTGCTCAGCGAGCGGTGCTCGAGCAGCTTGGCAGGCAGCGGATAGTCTTCGGCCAGCTTTTCCAGCACCTCCTCGTCGGTGCTGCGCGCGCCGCTGGGGGTCTTCTTGATGACCGGCATGCCGAGCTTGTCGAAGAAAATCTCGCCGAGCTGCTTGGGACTTCCCAGGTTGAAGGGCTGGCCGGCGATCTCGTAGGCCTCGGCTTCCAGCTGGATGATGCGCTGGCCCAGCTCGTGACTCTGCGCGGCCAGCGTGGGCGCATCGATCATCACGCCGTTGCGTTCAATGCGGTACAGCGTTTCGCTGCTCTGCATTTCCAGCTCATAGATAAAGCGCAGCTTCTCGTTGGCCTCGAGCTGCGGCCACAGCACGCGGTGCACGTCCAGGGTCTGGTCGGAGTCTTCGCAGGAATATTCGGCGGCCTTGGCGATGTCGACCTGATTGAACTTGATCTGGTGCGCACCCTTGCCGCACAGGTCTTCATAGTTGATGCCGCTGCGGCCCACATGCCGCTCGGCCAGGCTGGCCAGGCCGTGCGGCTTGGTCACTTCCAGCACATAGCTTTGCAGCATGGTGTCGTGCGCATAGCCCTGCACTTCAATGCCGTGGTTGGCAAACACATGGCGGTCGTATTTGACGTGCTGGCCCAGCTTAGCTTTGGCTGGATTTTCCAGCCAGGGTTTCAGGCGAGCCAGCACTTCGTCGCGCGGCAATTGCGCGGGCGCGTCGGGGTAGTCGTGCGTGAGCGGAATGTAGGCCGCTTCGCCGGGCGTGACGCTGAAGCTCAGGCCAACGATTTCGGCCTGCATCTCATCAAGGGAAGTGGTTTCCGTGTCCAGCGCGACCAGCTCAGCCGCTTCGATTTTGGCGAGCCAGCGGTCAAACGCCTCCCAGGTGAGCACCGTGTCGTAATTCAGGTTGCTGGCACGTTCAGCCGGCGGCGTGTCGGTCAGGGGCGCTTCGTCAAACAGGCCCGGCGAGTCCGAACGGCCGCCTGAACCGCCGGCGGGCGCGGGCTTGTGCCTGCCTTCAGGTCCGCCAATCAATTCCGGCGGCGTGCTTTCGATTTCGATCTGCTTGACCAGGCCTTTGAAACCATACTTTTCATAAAAGGCTTTCAGGGGTTCCGTCTGCTGGCCGCCGATGGTGATGGCATCAAGGGCGGGCAGGCCGGGGATGTAGCCGTCCAGTTCGCAGTCCTTCTTGATGGTCAGCAGCTCACGGCCTTTGGGCAGCCAATCGAGTGACTGGCGCAGGTTCTCACCCACCACGCCCTTGATCTCGCCGGCGCGTGCCACCAGCGCATCAAGCGAGCCGTATTCGAGCAGCCACTTCACGGCCGTCTTGGGGCCGACCTTGGGCACGCCGGGCACGTTGTCGACCGCGTCGCCGACCAGTGCCTGGTAATCGACCATCAGGCGCGGCGGTACGCCGAATTCAGCCTCCACCCCGGCCAGGTCGCGCCGGCGGTCGTTCATGGTGTCGATGACGGTGATATTTTCGTCGACCAGCTGGCTCAAGTCCTTGTCGCCGCTGGAGATGATGACTTCGATCCCCTGCTTTGAAGCAATGCAGGCCAGCGTGCCGATCACGTCGTCGGCCTCCACGCCCGGAACATCCAGTACCTTCCAGCCCAACAGCCGAACCACCTCGTGGATGGGCTCGACCTGGCTGCGCAGGTCGTCGGGCATGGGTGAGCGCTGGGCCTTGTATTCAGGGTACAGCGCATCGCGAAAGGTCGGCCCTTTGGCGTCGAACACGCAGGCAGCAAAGTCAGCGCGCACGTCCTTGCGCAGCTTTTGCATCATGTTGACCATGCCGCGTATGGCGCCGGTCGCCGGACTGGCCGGGTCGCCCGGGTTGGCGCGCAGGTCGGGCATGGCATGAAAGGCGCGGTACAGGTAGCTGGAGCCGTCCACCAGCAGCAGTGTTTTTTTGTCGGTACTCATGAAGCCGATTGTCGGGGATATCGGCCCGCAGCCGCCCGCGGCGCCGATAGCGCCCAGTGCTGGCCTGCGGGGAAGCTTTCCGCCTACAGCCGCAGCCCCCTTATTACGACATGCCGGGCTTGTCGGCCGGGCCCTGCGGCCTACAATGCAGGCATGAACCACGCTTTCCGCCCTCTTCTTGCCGCCGCGTTTGCGGTGCTGCCGCTGGCTGCGGCCATGGCTCAAGCGCCTGCACAAAACGCAGTGCCGCCCGTGACCGCGGAGGCCCCGGCGCCTGCAGGCCGGCCGGACAAGGCAATCCAGCGCATTCGCACTGAAGACGCGGGCAGCCGGATCGACGAACTCCGTGTGGGCGGCGAAACGCAGCAAATCCTGGTCCAGCCCAAAGTCGGCGGTGCGGCTTACGAAATCAAGCCCGCAGAAGGCGCCCGGGGCACCGCCCCCGCGTCGACCAACAACGACACCAACGGCTCACGCGTCTGGAACGTGCTGAAGTTCTGATTTTTCGCAGCTCCCACGTACTCCAAGAACTCCAGGATCCAGTTTCAGGCATGGCCGTCTATACCGAAGTCTCGTTTGACGAGGCTGCAGCGTTCTTGAACGCCCTGAATCTGGGGCAGCTGCAAACTATCAAAGGTGCCGCAGGCGGCATCGAAAACACCAATTACTTTGTGGACACCGACAGGGGCCAGTATGTGCTGACCCTGTTCGAGCGCCTGACATTCGAGCAACTGCCGTTTTACCTGCACCTGATGAAGCACCTGGCGGCACACGGCATTCCGGTGCCTGATCCCGCAGCCGACCCCAAAGGGAGCATTCTTCACCGCCTGAAAGACAAACCGGCCTCCGTCGTCAACAAGCTGCGCGGCCACAGTGAACTGGCCCCCACAGCCGGCCACTGCGCCGGTGTCGGGGAAACACTGGCGCGCATGCACCTCGCAGGCCTCGAATACCCGCGGCGCCAGCCCAACCTGCGGGGCCTGGCCTGGTGGAACGAGACCGTTCCGGTCGTGCTGCCCTACATGACACCCGAACAGCGCAGCCTTATTCTGGGCGAGCTGGCCTACCAGAACCATGTAGCGGCTTCATCCGCCTTTGGCAGCCTGCCGCGCGGCGCCATACACGCCGACCTCTTTCGCGACAACGTGATGTTCGAAGACGGCCGGCTCACCGGTTTTTTTGATTTTTACTTCGCCGGCTGCGACACCTTCCTGTTTGACATTGGTGTGTGCCTCAACGACTGGTGCATAGACCTGGAAACCGGCGTACAGGACGAAGCCCGTTCGGCGGCCTTCATGAGGGCTTACGAAAGCGTGCGGCGCCTGACGGCGCAGGAGCACAGGCTCCTGCCTGCCATGCAGCGCGCCGGAGCCCTGCGCTTTTGGCTGTCGCGGCTGTGGGACTTGCATTTGCCCCGTGAAGCTGCAGTGCTCAAGCCGCACGACCCCAGCCATTTCGAGCGTGTCCTGCGCGAGCGGCTCACACACCCTTACGTCCTCTAGCCAAAGCCATCCCGCAGGCTTGATTGCCCTTTGGCCAAAGGCCCGTTTGAGGGCCAGCGCCAAGCGTCGCTGCTTTCAGGCAAACTGCCCTCCTGCAATATCCCGGTCTCGTCCGGCCCCATTTCCCGCTGAAGACCATGAAACTTAATATTGTTCCCGCAAGCACCGGCATAACCTGGGTCAGGTTGGGCATCAAGACTTTCATGCAGCAGCCCCTGGCCATGTCGGGCCTGTTTTTCCTGTACCTGGCCGCAGTCACAGTGCTTTCCTTGCTGCCGTTTTTCGGACTGATCCTGGCGCTGATGATTGTTCCCGCTGCCATGCTGGGCCTGATGGCCGCCACACAGGAAGCCGTGAAGGGAAAATTTCCCATGCCCACGGTGCTTCTCAGCGCTTTTCGCGCGGGACGCGAGCGTTTGGGCGCGATGCTTGTCCTTGGCGCGATCTATACGGCGTTCTGCGTGCTGATCAACTGGATCGTACCGATGCTGGTGGACCCCCCTGTTGCCGCCGACGCGAGCCGCGAGGCGATGATGACGCCGCAGTTCCAGCTGGCCATGGCAAAGAACATGTCGGTGTCCCTGCTGCTTTATCTGCCCGTGTTGCTGCTGTTCTGGCACGCACCCGCCCTGGTCCACTGGCACGGCATTTCTCCGGTCAAAAGCCTCTTTTTCAGCGTTGTCGCCTGCGTTCGCAACGCGGGGGCCTTCCTGATGTTCGGGCTGGGCTGGCTCGGCGTATCCATGGGCATGGTCATCGTGCTGAGCGTGCTTGCCGGCCTGACAGGCAGCGCTGAATTCATGGCCGCGGCAATGATGCCCCTGGGCTTGCTCATCGCAGCCATGTTTTCCACCTCGATTTACTTCACGTTTCGTGATAGCTTCGTGGCCACGCTACCCGGTGACTCGCCGGACGGCGCCAATAACCCGGAAAACACCAACAACGACCCCGCTACCCCAGGAGATTCTTCATGACCCAGCACCAGCTGCAAGGCCGTACCGAACAGGAAATTTTGTGGTTTCAACGGCGTGACACGCTCAAGGCAGCAGCCGCCTGGGTAGCGATGGGAGGTTTGCCTGCAGCCATGGCCCAGCAGCGAAGCAATATCGTCGAGCTGAGGGGCGATGCCCTGCTCAACGGCAACCGGCTGCAGACCGGCCAAACCATCCTCACCGGTGACCAGATCCAGACCGGCCCGGGTTCCAACCTGATGTTTGTCATCGGCAACTCGGCATTCCAGGTGCGTGAGAACTCCATGATGAAGGTGGAACGCGGCAGCTCGCTCAGTACCGTGAGCCTGCTGCGCCTGCTCACGGGCGCCGTGGTCAGCGTCTGGGGCAAGGGCAGCAGCCGCGCCATTGTCCTGCCCACGCTGACGGCCGGCATACGCGGCACGGGCGTCTATGCCGAGGTCTTCGCCGACCAGGGCAACCGCAGCTATTTCTGCAACTGCTATGGTACGGTTGACATGGAGTCGAACGGGGAAAAGACCGTGTCACAGTCAAGTTACCACCAGTCATTCTGGGGCGAAGTGGAGCCCAAAAACGGCCGCCGCCTCACCCCCGCCAACGCGATCAATCACAGTGACGAGGAACTGGAATTCCTCGCCGGCCTGATCGATCAGCGGACCTCCTGGCAAATTGCAGGCAGGAAAGGCATCAAGGACGGTAGCGGAAAAATGACCTACTGATTCCGGCCGCGCCAGCGCTGCCTACAGGGCATCGCCGGATGCGTCTTGCAGCCGCCTGACCAATGCCACCAGTTGCGGCTGCACCTGCGTCATCAGGAAATGCGGCGAAAGATTGAACCCCGGGCCACCGCAGCTCACCACCATGACGGAGCGTCTACCCGGTGGCCGGAATGCAGCAGCGATAGCGTTAACGTCCTTCTGCCAATCACCAAAAGAGGCGCAGCAGCCGTGATCGCGGTAATGTGCCAGCGCCAGCGCCATCACCTCGCGGGTTTTAGGCCACGCTTCCTCGTCCTGGACCCGAATACGCTCAAGCAGGGTTTCACGCTCCTTATCCGAACAGCCGCACAGGTAGGCTCGCCCCATCGCAGTGCTGGCCAGTGGAATGCGCGAACCTACGTCCAGGCTGAGCGTGAGTGCAGATTCGCTGCGGCAGTTTTCCACATAAATCATGCTCAGGCGATCGCGTATCCCCAACGACACCATGGCCTGCGAACTGTCGGCGAGATCCTGCATCAGCGGCCTGGCGAGCTGCCGCATGTCCATGCGCGCCAGCATGGCGCTGCCCAGCGCCAGTACCGCACTACCCAGGCGATAACCGGCGCGACCGCTGGCGTCCTGCGCATGCTCCAGGTAGCCGTGCTTGGTCAGCGTATAGGTCAAACGCGAAATCGTTGACTTGGGCAGGCCGCAGCGGCGTGCCAGTTCCGTGTTGCCCAAGGACCGGTCTCGCGAGCGAAAAGCACTGAGCACATCCAGGCCGCGTGCCAATGCCGTCACAAAGTGCCGATCCTCCTTGGCATGAACGGGGCTGACCGTTCCGGGGGCCGACCTGTTGGGAACAGGAGATTGAGACATTGCTAGTTCTGCATTGCGGAATAAAAAGTCCAGCGATTGTGGCACCCAGGCAGCATCGGACATCTCACTCAAGGGAAATCCACTAGTAAAAATGTATCTTAATGTTTCACAATTTGAATGAATAATCAAGCAAACAGTTCTGCAATGCAGAACAAGTAAGTAATCTTAATTAACCAGGAAGACTGATGGAAAACAAAAAAATTCATCTCATGGTCAAAGCCTTGGGCTTTACCGCCCTGCTGGCGGTTGTCCTTTCCGGGCACGCAGCGCCGGGACGCGAAGATCTGGTGATAGGTCAGGTGGCGCCGCTGACAGGCACCATCGCCGGAACCGGTAACGAATACGTGGCCGGCGGCGCAGCATATTTCGCCTATATCAACGACAACGGCGGTATTTATGGCCGCAAGATTCGCGTCGCCCTCAAGGACGACAGCTACAAGCCGGAACAGACCCTTGCCCTGACGCGCCAACTGCTGGCCGAGGAAAAGCCTTTGGCCCTGTTTGGTTTTGTCGGAACCGGCAACGTGCTGGCCCTGAACAAGAACAAGGTGCTTGAGGAAGCGGGCATCGCCCTGCTGGCACCTTACACGGGCGCTCAGGATTTGCGTGACCCGGTCAACCCCCTGATTTTTCACATCCGGGCCAGCTACGCCGACGAAACTGCCCGCATGGTGGAACACCTGCACACCATTGGCCTGCGCCGCTTCGCGGTGATGTACCAGGACGACCCCTTCGGCAAAAGCGGCCTGGCAGGTGCGGAAAGTGCACTGAAAAAACTTGGCATGACGGCCGTGGCCACGGGTAACTACGACCGCACCAAGCCCGAGGAAGTTGATGCAGCGGTCGCGGCCATCACCCCGGCCAATCCGGACGCCATCATCATGGTTTCAGTCAACCGTGCCTCCGCCGCTTTCATCAAGAAGATGCGGGCGCAAGGCAGCAAGGCTCGCCTGTTCAGTATCTCGGTGGTGAATTTCAAGGAACTGCTGAAGAATGCCGGGGAGGACAACGCCCGCGGCATCGGCATTTCCCAGGTCATGCCCTACCCTTATTCCACCCTGGCACCGGTGGC
This sequence comes from Polaromonas sp. P1_F8, assembly GCF_056405635.1. NCBI lineage: Bacteria > Pseudomonadati > Pseudomonadota > Betaproteobacteria > Burkholderiales > Comamonadaceae > Polaromonas > Polaromonas sp. P1_F8. Next base: position 1,337,691 of record NZ_JBFUBS010000001.1, read on the forward strand.
CCGCGAGTTCCAGACCCTGATGGCCAAATACCAGCCGGACAAGGTGGTCTCCTATGCCAGCATGGAGTCCTTCATTGCAGCCAAGATTCTTGTTGAAGCCATGCGCCGCAGCGGCGCCGACCCAACGCGCCAGAAAATCATCACCCAGCTGGAGAAGATGAACAGCTATGACGCAGGAGGTTTCAAGGTAAGCTTTTCGCCGGAGAACCGCGTCGGCTCGAAGTTTGTTGAAGTCACCGTGATCGGCCGCGACGGCAGGTTGCTCAAGTAGCGCGGCGCACTTCCAGGATCTCGTACTCCATCGCTTCCTCGTAGGTCTTGGCGTCGCTCAGCGCCAGGTGCAGCAGAATCCTGGGCGCATGGGCCTTGATAACCCTGTGCATCAACACGCCGACAACGACCATCGGCAGGCCCACCCAGAGGTAGCCGTACATGGAAAGCACCACACCGATGCCCAGGAGGGGCAAGGAAATGCCGACCACAAAGAGCCGGTGCTTGACGTATTTTTGCGCACGCTCCGGATTCACGATCACGCGGAACCGGCCGTGCGGCAGGCCGGTGCGGAATTCCTGGTGCGGAACGTAAATCGCTGACGGGCTTTCAGGGTTTTCAGTGCCTTCATTTTTTCCGGTCTCGATTCCGGTTTCGGAATTTGTCTCTGTCATTTTTTCCCGTCAGTTTGAATTCAACAAAATGCCGCCAGCAGCGCGGCAACTACACCACCGTCAGTTTGGCCACGCTCAGGGCCAGCCACTTCACGCCGTGCCGCGTGAAGTTGATCTGCGCCCGGGCATCGTCGCCGCTGCCCTCCAGCATCAGCACTTTTCCTTCGCCGAACTTGGCATGGAACACTTCCATGCCGCTTTTGAGCCCATGCGAAGGCGCACTCTTCTGAGGCGGCACCGGTGGGTTGGCAAAACGCTCTGCGCCGCCAGTTTTTGAAGAGAAAACGCCACTGGCCCAATCCCCACGGGCGCCACCAGCTCCTGAATTGCTAGCACCAGCCCATCCGCCGGAACCCATGCCCGAGGCAAAACCCTGGTTCTTCGGCGTGATCCATTTGAGCGCGGCTTCGGGCAGCTCGTCAAAAAACCGGCTCTTGAGGTTGTAGCGCGTCTGGCCATGCAGCATGCGCGTCTGCGAATGGCTGAGATAAAGGCGCTTGCGCGCGCGCGTGATCGCGACATACATCAGGCGGCGTTCTTCTTCCAGGCCGTCGCGGTCGCTCATGGAGTTCTCGTGCGGAAAGATGCCGTCCTCCAGACCGGTGATGAACACGCAGTCAAACTCCAGCCCCTTGGACGAATGCACGGTCATGAGCTGCACCGCATCCTGCCCGGCCTGGGCCTGGTTGTCGCCAGACTCCAGCGCGGCGTGCGTGAGGAAGGCCGCCAGGGGCGACAGCGTTTCGCCGGTCTCGGTGTCGGGCGCCAGGGCCTCGGGCAAAGGCTCGCTGACGAGCGGCGCGGACGGGTCCAACCCCTGGCTGGCCGGCGACTGCGTGAGGCGAGCGCCCAGCTCGTCAACCGGCAGCGCCACCGCATCGCGGCCAAAGCCTTCCTGGCTGACGAAAGACTCTGCTGCATTGACCAGTTCGGCCAGATTCTCCAGCCGGTCCTGGCCTTCTTTTTCGGTTTTGTAGTGTTCTTCCAGGCCGCTGTGCTGCAGCACCAGTTCAATGATCTCCCGCAACGTCAGCCCTGTGGTCTGCTCGCTCAGCACCTGGATTTTGGCGGCAAAGGCGCCGAGGTTCGCACCGGCCTTGCCCGGCACGGCGCTCACGCCGTCGTACAGCGAACAGCCGGCCGCACGCGAAATATCCTGCAGCTGCTCAATGCTGCGCGCGCCAATCCCGCGCGGCGGAAAATTGACGACACGCATAAAGCTCGTGTCGTCGTGCGGGTTCTCCAGCAGGCGCAGGTAGGCCAGCGCATGCTTGATTTCAGCGCGCTCGAAAAAGCGCAGGCCGCCGTAGACGCGGTAGGGCACACCGGCATTGAAGAGCGCTGTCTCCATCACCCGGCTTTGTGCGTTGCTGCGGTACAGCAGCGCGATCTCCTTGCGCTCGGTGCCGTCACGTACCAGTTGCTTCACTTCATCCACAAACCACTGGGCCTCGGCAAAATCACTGGTTGATTCGTACACACGTACCGGCTCGCCCGGCCCCGCTTCGGTACGCAGGTTTTTGCCCAGGCGTTTGCTGTTGTGGCTGATCAGCTCGTTGGCAGAATCGAGAATGTTGCCGAAGCTGCGGTAGTTGCGCTCGAGCTTGATCTGGTGTGTCACTTCGAACTCACGCACAAAGTCGGCCATGTTGCCCACGCGCGCGCCGCGAAAAGCGTAAATGCTCTGGTCGTCGTCGCCCACCGCCACCACCGAGCCGCCCGGCATGGCGTCCGCGCCCTGGGTCGCATCGGGCCCCTGCCCTGCCAGCATCTTGATCCACGCGTACTGCAGCTTGTTGGTGTCCTGAAACTCGTCGATCAGGATGTGGCGAAAGCGCCGCTGGTAGTGCTCGCGCACGGGGGCGTTGTCGCGCAGCAGTTCATAGCTGCGCAGCATGAGTTCACCGAAATCCACCACGCCTTCGCGCTGGCACTGCTCTTCATACAGGGCATAAATTTCGACCTTCTTGCGGCCTTCTTCGTCGCGCACTTGCACGTCTTTGGCACGCAAGCCGTCTTCCTTGTTGCCGGCAATAAACCACATCAGCTGCTTGGGAGGAAAACGTTCGTCGTCCACATTGAACTGCTTGCACAGTCGCTTGATGGCCGAGAGCTGGTCCTGCGTATCGAGGATCTGAAAACTTTGCGGCAAGTTGGCCAGCTTGTAGTGCGCGCGCAAAAACCGGTTGCACAGGCCGTGGAAGGTGCCTATCCACATGCCGCGCACATTCACCGGCAGCATGGCCGACAGCCGCGCCATCATTTCCTTGGCGGCCTTGTTGGTGAACGTCACCGCCAGAATGCCGCCTGGCGACACCTGGCCGGTTTGCAGCAGCCAGGCGATGCGTGTCGTCAGCACCCGGGTCTTGCCGGACCCGGCGCCGGCCAGAATCAGCGCATGCGTGTTGGGCAGCGTGACCGCTGCGAGTTGCTCCGGATTGAGGTTTTGCAGGAGAGGGGAGCTGGAGGCTTCTGGGAACATCCCCCATTGTAGAAAGATCAACGGCACCGGCACGGTGCCGGGATACTCCCCGTACGCCCGGGGCAAATTTCTCTTCACCAGCCGGGGCCGCGGGTCTAGCTTTGCCAGCCCGCAGGCGCAGCGCCCCCGAGGGGCTGGAGCCTGCGGCTCCAAAGCTGCTTGAGCAGCTTTGGACAGGCGACAGAGGTGAAGCTTCTAGCGAGCCGCGGCCTGCAAGGCCTCGGGGCTACACGCAGTGAGCGACCGTGGGGGCTCTAGCTGCCGTCCGTCTTCAGGATGGTCTCACCCTTGAGCGCTCCCACGTCGCGGATGGCCATGCGGTGGCGCTTCCAGCCGTCCCAGGTACGGCGGAAATTCGCCAGCGAAATACCGTAATAGATCGCCTTGAACATGCGCAGCCGTCCCCAGAACGGCGTCTTACCGAAAATGTCGCCCGCCAGCAGTGACAGCAGGGCTTCCTTGACGCGCAGCGGGTTGGCCGGGTGCATGAACATGTGCCGGATGGTCGGGTTGGTCACGCGGTAGATAAACCACGAATACTCCCTGGGTCCCTTGCGCATCATGGCTTCGAAGCTTTTGCGCACAGCGGGCAGGTCGGCCGGCTGGTCAAGCGCCGTTGCCACCAGTTCAGCGCCGTCAAAAGCGCTGTGCATCGCGAGGTAAACGCCTGACGAGAACATCGGGTCGATGAAGGTGAATGCATCGCCCAGCATCAGGTAGCGATCGCCGGTGGCGTGGGTGCTGCTGTACGAAAAATTCCCGGTGGCGTGCACCGCGTCATCGACCAGCGTGGCATTGGCAAGGCGCCGTTTCAGCTCCGGTGCCAGGGCGATGGTGTCCATGAAGAATTCGCGCAGCGGCTTTTCGCGCGACTTCAGGTAATACGGCCAGCACACCGCGCCGACGCTGGTGGTGCCGTCAGCCAGCGGGATAAACCAGAACCAGCCGTGGGGAAACCAGCAGATGCTGATGTTGCCTTCGCGCTTGCCCTGCAGCCGCTCGACGTTTGTGAAATGGCCAAACAGCGCCGTACTGTTGTGCTCCTTGCTCTTGGCTTTGGAGCGCAGCTTGTTCGCCAGCAGCGTGTCTCGCCCAGAGGCGTCCACTACAAAACGGGCCCGCCAGCTGCGCTTCGCGCCGTCGTCCAGCTCCGCCTGCACGGTGGCGCCTTCCGCGTCAAACACCACATCGCGCACGGTGCAGCCCTCGAGCGTTTTTGCCCCACGCGTCGCCGCGTTGCGAAACAGCAGTTCGTCCAGGTCGGAGCGCCGCACCTGCCAGGCCGAAGGCATCGATTTGTCCCAGGCGTCGGCGAATTCGATGTAGCTGCAGTGCGCGTGTTCGGGCGAAACAAACTCAATGCCCCATTTGGGCATGCCGATGCGGTCAACCTGGTCGCGCACCCCCAGGCGTTCGAAAAGCTCGACATTGGCCGGGAGCAGCGATTCACCGATGTGGAATCGCGGGTGGTGCGCTTTTTCGAGCAGCACCACGTCGCGCCCCTGGGCAGCCAGCAGTGCAGCAATGGTGGAGCCGGCCGGGCCGCCGCCCACAATCAGTACGTCACAGGTGGAGGCAGGAGCTGAAGCGGGGATTTCGTTCATGGCAGGCATTGGCTATGGGTTCGCGCAACGGCTCGTCAGGCACGCCGCTGCAATTGTGAAAGACTGCGCGCAGGGTAACACCGCTCGCGCCGCGGGTTCAACATTGCCTCTTTTGAAATTGTATGGTTCAGTTTCTTCTGCACCCGCCGGGTATACGCCGGGCTGCGGACGGGAAACCCGTAAATCCCCGCCCGGCTGCAGCTTCTGCGAACATAGCCGTATTTGGGGTTTTCATGACTACAGGTTTGGGCCGATCAGGGCCGGCTTGGCTGGCGGCCTGCTTTCTGGCGGCGGGTCTCGGGTTTGCCGGCATGGCGCGTGCGCAGTCGTCCTGCTCCAGCGACGGCCAGGGACGGCCGGTGATGCTGCTTGAGCGTTTTATCAACGCCAACTGCGACACCTGCTGGGCCGACCCGGCCACTCCGAAGGCCGCGGCCGGCCAGGTTGCGCTGGATTGGGTGGTTCCTGGCGACAAGGGCAGCGACGCACCACTGTCCGCCGTCGCCGCAAGCGAAGGATTGCAACGGCTGGAGGCGCTGCGCCAGCCTGTCCCCGCGCAGAGCCTGGCCAACACCTCGCCCGTCAAAACCATCAGGGGTGGCACCCTGCGTGTGGCGCATGGCCTGCCGCTGAGCGGCTATCTGGGCGCATCCATCGAGCTCAAGCCCGTCCCGGCCGCCGCAAAGGGCCGCCAATGGACAGCCTGGCTTGCCCTGGTCGAAACCTTGCCGGCCGGCACCGAGGGCTCCCCGGTCGAGCGGAATTTGATTCGAAACGTGCTCCAGACCAATTGGGACGGGCGCAAGCAGCTATCAAAAACAGAGCAAAAACGGTTCTTTGATGCACGCTCCATGAGCATTGCGGAGGGCGCCAACCCGGACCGGATGCGCGTGGTGGGCTGGGTGGAAAACGAAAAAGGCCTGGTGGTGGCCGCGGCGCAGTCGCGCTGCGTGCCTTGAAAATATTTCGCGCCATTTAACCCCTTTGTGTTGCGTGCGCCGTTTAACGGTGCATCGCCAACAACAAAAGGGGTTTTCATGCCAAACGGCTTTCACGTCTTTCGCGGGTTCACCCGGCTGACTGCCGCCCGCCTCCTTCAGGCCGCCGCCGCAGCCTGCTTCAGTCTGCAGGCGCTGGCGCTCAGCCCGATGCCGCAGCCTTTCCCCAACGGGAAATTCGCGCCGCCGCCCGACTGGCGGCCGCCGGTCATCGCTGTGAACCATGCAGGCCAGCCCATCCAGCTGCGGGCCGTTTCCATCGAAGTCGACCTCTTCGGCGACCAGGCCCGTACCAGCGTTGAGCTGCGCCTTTTCAACCCCAACCCCCGCGTGCTGGAAGGCGAACTGCAGTTCCCGCTGCAGGAGGGCCAGGTCGTGACCGGCTTCGCGCTGGATATCAACGGCCAATTGCGCGACGCAGTACCTGTACCCAAGGCCAAAGGGCAGGAGATCTTTGAAGACATACGCCGGCGGCGCGTAGACCCGGGCCTGCTGGAAGCCGCCGCCGGCAACCAGTACAAGCTGCGCGTTTATCCCATCCCGGCCCAGGGGGAGCGCCGCGTGCTCATCACATTCAACGAGACCCTGCCGCGCCAGCGCGATACGGGTGTACTGAGGGTGCCGCTGGTGTTCGCGTCAAGCGTGGACCAATTGCAGGTGAAAGTGCGCGCCCACGGCGCCGCCCACCGGGACGTGGAACTGCTGCAGGCGCCCGCCGGCACCGAGCTGAGCGCCGGCGCCACCGGCACGGAGCTGGGCCTGCAAAAAAACCACTGGCAGGCACCCCAAGGCCCTGCGGGCTGGCTGCAGCTGTCGCTGCGCCGCACCGGCAAGCCGCAGGTCATGGTGGGCGAAACCGGCGGCAAGCCGTTCTTTGCCGGGCAACTCGACGTGCGCGACGAACTGGTGAAGCGGCCCGCCCCTGCCCACATCGCACTGGTGTGGGACGCATCGGCTTCGGCCGCCGGGCAGGCCCGGGTGCTGCCGGTGCTGGAGGCTTACTTCCGCAAGCTGGGCAAGCCCGTCAAGCTCAGCCTGCTCGTGGTGCGCAACAAGGTCGAGACTGTACGCAGCTTCACCGTCACCCCAGGCCGCTTTGGTGAACTGGCCGATGCATTGCGCGCAGAGCCCTTCGACGGCTCCAGCAATTTTGACGACCTGCCCATTCCCGCCGACGTGGACACCACCCTGATGGTGACCGACGGCCTGATGACGGACGGTAAAAAACTCATTCGCTACACCCACACGGCACCGGTGATGGTGATCAACGGCGCAGCCTCCGCCGACATGGCGCGCCTGGCCAGGCTGGCCGACCGCACCGGCGGTGCGCTGGTCGATGCTGCGCTGCAATCGCCCGACGAGGGCGCGCAAGCCATGTTGATGCACGGCTGGCGCATTGAGAAGCTGGACAGCCTGTCCGCGCGGCAACTCGTGACGCCGACGACGCGGATCAACCAGGGCCGCGTCTCGGTGGCAGGCGAGTTGCTGGACTGCACCGCCCGCATCGATATCACGCTGGCGCACCCGGACGGACGCAAGCGCACCCTGGTATTGCAAGTCAGCGCCAAGCCGGTCAGCGGCCACTGGCCGGGCCAGCAGTGGGCCCAGTGGCGCAGCGCCAAGCTGGCCGAAAATGCCGGCCTGCACAGCGCAGAACTTCAGCGCATCGCGGCGGCGCATGGCGTCGTGGGGCCCAACAGCTCGCTGATCGTGCTGGAGCTTGCCACCGACTATGCACGCTACAACCTCCCTGCCCCGCCCGAGCTGGCAGATGAAGTGGCGCGGCTGGGCCAGCAGCAACTCGCACAGGCCGCGCAGACGCGGCAGGCGCACATCGAGGCCATGGTGGGGCAGTTTGACGAGAAGCAGCGCTGGTGGGGCAGGGACTTTCCCAAGGAAGCGCGCAAACATGCGGAGCCCAAGACCGAGAAGCACATCAGCCAGGGCGGCCTGGGCAGTCTGGCCGGCACAGTGCGCTCACGCGAGCAAGCCCAGGGCGCACCCGTAGCGGCTCCTTCCTTCGCCCCTGCCGCTGCAGCCCCCGCAGCCGCACCCGCCATGATGGCCGAAGCACGCTCCGACGCCATGGACAAACGCAGTGCCAAGGCGGTTGCCGCCGCGCCCGTAGCCACCATCGCGCTGCAGGCCTGGGTGCCCGACGCGCCCTACATGAAGCGCCTGCAGAATGCCGGCAAGGACGAGCTCTACCGCGTCTATCTCGACGAACGCGCCGCCTACCTCAGCAGCAGCTCTTTCTACATGGATGCAGCGGGCGTGTTCTTTGACCGCGGCCTGCCGGAGCTGGGGCTGCGCGTGCTCTCCAACCTGGCGGAGATGAACCTGGAAAACCGCCAGTTGCTGCGCCTTTATGCCTACCGCCTGGTGCAGGCGCGCCGCAACGACCTGGCCGTGCCGGTGTTCGAACGCATCAGCGAACTGGCGCCCAACGAGCCGCAATCCTGGCGCGACCTGGGCCTGGCACTGGCCGAGAGCGGCCAGCCGCAGCGCGCCGTCAACGCCTTGTGGGAAGTCGTGTCGCAGCCCTGGAACGGCCGCTTCGCCGGCATCAACATGATCGCGCTGGCCGAACTCAACGCGATTGCTGCCCAGCCTGCCGCCAGCGGCCAGCCGGCGTTGGACATGAGCCTTGTCGACACGCGCCTGCGCCGCAACCTGCCGCTGGCCCTGCGCGTGGTCATGGCCTGGGATACCGACGACACCGACATCGACATGTGGGTGAGCGACCCGAACGGTGAAAGGGCCAGCTATGCCAACCGGCTGACCCATCAGGGCGGCGCGATGAGCCCCGACGCCAGGGGCGGTTACGGGCCGGAGGAGTTTTCGCTAAAGACCGCCAAAACCGGCAAGTACACCGTGCAAGCGCAGTTCTACGGACATCGTCAGCAGGTGCTGTCGGGCGGGACCACGGTGATGGTGCGCGTTACCACCGGGTTCGGCACGCCGCAGGCACGTGATGAGTGGACGACCTTGCGCCTGGCGCGCGGCCAGGAAACCGTGCGCGTGGCCGAGGTCGAAGTGCGCTGACGCCTGGCGCCTCAAGCCCAGGCTATCAAGATGCCACTATGCATATAAAGGCTATACCGCTTTGCGGGGTAGCGCCCGCTTGAGAGGCGCATAGAATCAATCACCGGGCCCAAGCAATTGCGCCCGGTTTTAGCTTCAGCATGACAAGCCCTTCGGGCAATTGTCAGCTTCCGCTGAAACTCTCTTGCGAGAGTTTTTTGTTGCCGCCAGGCAGCGAAAGCCGGTCCAGTCCAAGCGCCTTCTGTTTCTTCAACAGTTTTTTCAAAGGCTTGGGAATCATGGAAATCTTCGACTACGACAACATCCTGCTGCTGCCGCGCAAATGCCGTGTGGAAAGCCGTTCCGAATGCGACGCCAGCGCGACGCTGGGCGGGCGCAGCTTTCGCATCCCCGTTGTGCCGGCCAACATGAAGACGGTCATCAATGAGGAGATCTGCGCCTGGATGGCGAAGAACGGCTACTTTTACGTGATGCACCGCTTCGACCTGGACAACGTGCAGTTCGTCAAAGACATGAAGGCGCGCGGCGCCTACGCCTCGATATCCCTGGGCGTGAAGAAGCCCGACTACGACACGGTGGACCGCCTGGCCGCCGAGGGCCTGGTGCCCGACTACATCACCATCGACATCGCGCACGGCCATGCCGACACGGTGCAGAAAATGATCGGCTATCTCAAGCAGAAGCTGCCGGCGTCCTTCGTGATCGCTGGCAACGTGGGCACGCCCGAGGCGGTGATCGATCTGGAAAACTGGGGCGCCGACGCGACCAAGGTCGGCATCGGCCCGGGCAAGGTGTGTATCACCAAAATGAAAACCGGTTTCGGCACCGGCGGCTGGCAGCTCTCGGCGCTCAAGTGGTGCGCGCGCGTGGCGACCAAACCCATCATTGCCGACGGCGGCATTCGTGAACACGGCGACATTGCCAAGTCGGTGCGCTTTGGCGCCACCATGGTGATGATCGGCTCCATGCTGGCGGGCCTGGAAGAAAGCCCGGGCAAGACCGTCGAGGTGGACGGCAAGCTCTTCAAGGAATACTACGGCAGCGCCTCGGACTTCAACAAGGGCGAGTACAAGCACGTCGAAGGCAAGCGCATCCTGGAGCCGGTCAAGGGCACGCTGGCCGATACCTTGCGCGAGATGGAAGAAGACATCCAGAGCTCCATCAGTTATGCCGGCGGCACGAAGCTGCTGGACATTCGCAAAGTCAACTATGTGACCCTGGGCGGCGACAACGCCGGTGAACACCTGCTGATGTAGGCCGGTGGTAACAAATAGTAGCAAGGCCGGCTCCGGCGACAATAAGCCTTGTTCCTGAAGAGACTCACTCCCCTTGCCCACCGCAGCCATTGAAGTACGCCGGCCCTATTCCGGTGAAGAAGAATCCGCCCTCATGGACGCCGTCCAGGAGGCGTTGACCTCTGCGCTGAAAGTGCCGCTCTGGACGACCTCCATCCGGCTGGTTGTCCATGAGCCGCAGCGCTTTCGCGCGCCGCCGGACAAAGGCGACCGCTACACGCTGGTGACGATCGACTGCTTCGTCGGCCGATCCCTGGAAACAAAACGCGCCCTGTACCAGGCCATTGTGCAAAAGCTCGGGCTGTGCGGCATTCCCGCAGACCACGTGAAAGTGCTGCTGCGTGAAGCGTCGCGCGAAAACTGGGCGATCCGGGGCGGCCTGCCGGCGTCCGACGTGGTGCTGGAGTACGACGTCGATATCTAGGCTGGCTAGCTAACGCCGGCCAGCCGCCAGCAATTGCAATGCAAGCTGGTGCAGGCGGTGAGACGGCTCCGTCAGCGCCTCCAGGATGCTGAAATGGTTGCGCCCCAGATGGGATTCGCAGACCGGCACCACCCCGGCGCCCCAGGCCTGCTGGATCAACACGTTCTGGCGCAGGAACTCCGCGCTTTCATCGGCGCCGGCCACGCTGTACAAGGTGCCGCGGCTTGGTGCCGGCAGCAGGGCCGGGCTGGCCTTGAGCACCTGTTCAGGCGTGAGTTTCAGCGAATCCTTCAGGAAAGGCGTGTGGCGCATGGGTTCAAGGTCGTACAGGCCGGAAATCGACAAGGCATTTTTCAAAAGATCTGCCGGCAGGTCGCGGGCATAGGCCTGCCAGTCGCATGCCATCAGCATGGCTGCCAGGTGGCCGCCGGCTGAATGGCCCACCACCGTGATGCGGGATGGGTCCCCGCCGTAATGGGCAATATGGCGCCAGGTCCAGGCCAGCGCCGCCACCATCTGCATCGTGATCTGGGGAATGGTCACTGCGGGGCACAGCGCATAGTTCGGCACCACGACACAAGCGCCGGCCTGCGTAAAGGCCGGTGCCACAAAGGAATGGTCGGCCTTGTCGAGAGACCGCCAGTACCCTCCGTGAATGAACACCAGCACCGGCGTACCGGCCTGCCCGTGGGTGCCGCCATGGGTGGCGAAATCACCCCCCGGAAACACGTCGAGCATTTCACCCGCATGGTTGCCATAGGGAATATCGATCTGGCAGGGCACGCGCTTGCGAATGGCCTGCGAGCTGTCAGCCCAGCGAGCGAAATACACCCCGTGGTCCGGTACCAAAGCCCGGTTGTTGTACATGCGGTCAAGCCAGGCGGGATCGGGCTGGGTCATTGTTCTTCTCCTGAAAGTGTCAAAACGGCTTCAATGGGTGCCATCTTGGCACAGCCCGGCCACCCGCAGCCATTTCCGGGTAAACCCGCAATTTCACGCCTTTGATAGCGGTGTATTCTGTATACAGAGTACGAATATGCCGCAACAACTGATCAAAATCGAATCCACTCCCGACCTCGTCGACCAGGTCTACCGCAGCCTGCTGGACGCCATCAGCGAAGGTTCGCTGGCACCGGGTGCGCGCATCATGCAGGAGGACATTGCCGAGCAACTCGCGGTGTCGCGACAACCGGTGCTGCAGGCTTTGCGCCTCTTGAAAAAAGACGGCTTTGTACTGGACGCCCCGGGGCGCGGCGTGCTGGTGGCGCCACTGGACGTGGCATGGCTGGTACAGATCTACCAGGTGCGCAGCGCACTCGATGCGCTGGCCGCCCGGCTGGCCGCGCAAGGCCGCTGCCGGCTCGACCCGCAACTGATCGGCCAGGGCCGCAAGGCCGCGCGCGGCCACGACGTCAAGGCCATGATGGCGGCCGACGCGCAATTTCACGCGGCCATTTACGCCGCCTCAGGCAACCCGCTGATCGCCCAGAGCGCGCAGCTGCACTGGCACCACATCCGCCGCGCCATGGGTGCTGTGTTGCAGGTCTCGACCATGCGGGAATCGATCTGGGATGAGCACGAAGCCATTGCCGAGGCCATCGCGGCCGGTGATGAAACCCGGGCCGAAGCACTGATCCGCGAGCATGGCGAGGAAGCGGGCCACAACCTGGCAAACCTGCTGTCCAGCGCACTCAGCCAGACCGGCGCTCGCGCAGCGCCCTGACACCCGACAACACACACCAGGAGACATGCGATGAAACTGACCCCGGAGCAACTCGCGCAATTCGACCGCGACGGCTACCTGTTTTTCCCCGGCCTCTTCACGCCCGAAGAAACCCGCGTGCTCAACGAGGCCGTGCCTGAGCTCTACAGCCGGCGCGAAGACTACAACGTGCGTGAAAAAGGCAAGGACGCGGTGCGCACCAATTTCGCCGCGCACATGTACAGCGAGCCATTCGCGCGGCTCGCGCGGCACCCACGCATGATCGAACCGGTGGAAGACCTGCTGGGCGAAAAACTCTACATGCACCAGTTCAAGATCAACGGCAAGATGGCGTTTGAAGGCGACGTCTGGCAGTGGCACCAGGACTACGGCACCTGGCTCAATGACGACATGATGCCGACCGAGCGCGCGATGAACGTGGCCATCTTCATGGACGACGTGACCGAGCACAACGGCCCACTGATGTTCATCCCCGGCAGCCACAAAAAAGGCGTGGTCGATGCGAAGCACGACCTGACGACCACCAGCTACCCGCTCTGGACGGTGGACAACGATTTGATCCGCCAGCTGGTGCAACGCGCCGGTGGAAAGCAAGGTGGTATCGTCAGCCCCAAGGGCCCGGCAGGCTCGATGATCCTCTTTCACTCCTGCCTGGTGCACGCCTCGGGCAGCAACCTCTCACCCTTCAACCGTGTCAGCGTCTACCTGAGCCTGTGCGCGGTGAGCAATCACATCCGTCGCCACAAACGCCCCGAATACATCGCGCACCGCGACTTCACGCCGATCGAATGCCTGCCCGACGACTGCCTGCTCAAAGACTACCCGGTGGATCTGCCGTGGAAGGACGGTGTGCCCGCCACGGCGTTGCAGACGTCGATGGAAGAGATTGCGCCTGAGCGCAAGGCGGCCTGAATTCATGAACCTCTATACAAAACTCCAGCAACGCGCGGCCGAAGGCAAACCGGTGCGTATCGGCCTGATAGGCGCCGGCAAATTCGGCTCCATGTACCTGGCGCAAGTTCCACGGACGCCGGGCGTGCACCTGGTGGCGATTGCCGATCTGTCACCCGACGCAGCGCGCGCCAACCTCGCCCGTGTAGGATGGAATCCGGCTGCAACCCAAGCAGAATCTGCGCAAGCAGCTATCAAAACAGGAGCAACCTGGATCACCGACGACTGGCAGGCGGTGGTCACGCATCCGCAGATCGACATCATTGTGGAATGCACCGGCAACCCGATCGCGGCCGTGGACCATTGCCTGAAGGCCTTTGAACACGGCAAGCATGTGGTCAACGTCACGGTGGAGGCCGACGCCTTCTGCGGCCCGCTGCTGGCGCGCAAGGCTGCCGACGCCGGCGTGGTGTATTCGCTGGCCTTCGGCGACCAGCCGGCGCTGATCTGCGACCTGGTGGACTGGGCGCGCACCTGTGGCTTTCCGGTGGTGGCGGCAGGACGCGGCCACAAGTGGCTGCCGCATTTTTGTGAATCGACACCCGAAACCGTGTGGGGCAACTACGGCCTCACGCCCGAACAGGCCGCACGCGGCGGGCTGAACCCGAAGATGTTCAACAGCTTTCTCGACGGCTCCAAGCCCTCGATCGAATCAACCGCCGTGGCCAACGCCACGGGCCTGACCGTGCCCAGCAACGGCCTGCTCTACCCGCCCGCCAGCGTGGAAGACATTCCCTACGTGACAAGACCTATCAGCGAAGGCGGCGTGCTCGAGCGCAAGGGCATGGTCGAAGTGATCTCGTCACTGGAAGCCAACGGCCGCAAGATTCCCTACGACATTCGCATGGGTGTCTGGGTCACCGTTGAAGCCGAGACCGACTACATCAAGAACTGTTTTGAGGAATACAACGCCCACACCGACCCGAGCGGGCGCTATTTCACCCTGTACAAGCGCTGGCACCTGATCGGGCTGGAAGTCGGCGTATCGGTCGCCAGTGTGGCGCTGCGTGGTGAACCCACCGGCGTGGCGACTTGCTGGAACGCTGACGTGGTGGCCACGGCCAAACGCGACCTGCAGCCCGGCGACATGCTGGACGGCGAAGGCGGCTATACCGTGTGGGGCAAGCTGCTACCGGCCGACACCTCGATGAAGATGGGCGGGCTGCCGCTGGGCCTGGCGCATAACGTCAAGGTCGTGCGCGCGGTCAAGAAAGGCCAGAGTCTGAGCTGGGCCGATGTGGCGATGGACACATCGACCCACGCCTGGAAAGTGCGCCAGGAGATGGAAAGCATGTTTGCGCCGGCGATGAAAAAAGCCGCCTAGAAAGCTGCCTGACAGCCTTCTACCCGCCGGTTCCTTCATGATGGTTCAACGCCATTCCGAGGACATGAATTGACCATCACAAGTGACACGCCCCTGCCCCGTATCGCGTTTTTGGGCATGGGCATCATGGGCCTGCCCATGGCCAGGCGCCTGTGCGAAGCGGGCTACACACTGCAGGCATGGAACCGCACGCCGGGCAAGGCCGACTCGCTGGCGGCGCTAGGCGCCACGCAACATACGCAAACCAGTGCCGCGGTGGCCGCAGCCGACATCGTCATCAGCATGCTCGAAAGCGGCCCGGTCGTGGAAGACGTGCTGTTCACGCAGGGCGTGGCCGCCGCGATGAAACCGGGCGCGCTTTTTTTAGACATGGCGTCCATCCAGCCGCGCGAAGCGCGCGACCATGCAGCTCGCCTGGGCGCATTGGGCATCGCCCATGTGGATGCGCCGGTTTCAGGCGGCCCGGGCGGCGCGCAAAGCGGCACGCTGGCCATCATGGCCGGCGGCAAGGCGGAAGATTTTGCGCGGGCCCTGCCTGTACTCAAGCACCTCGGCCACGCCGTGCATGTGGGTCCGCACGGCAGCGGCCAGCTCACCAAGCTGGCCAACCAGATGATTGTGGGCATCACGATTGGCGCTGTAGCCGAGGCGTTGCTGTTCACCGCGCGCGGTGGGGCCGACATGGCCAAAGTCAAGGAAGCGATTACCGGCGGCTTTGCCGACAGCCGCGTGCTGCAGCTGCACGGCCAGCGCATGCTGGAGCGCGACTTCGCGCCGCGCGCCCGCATGGACATCCAGCTCAAGGACATGCGCAATGCGCTGGCCACCGCACAGGAGATCGGCTTTGAAGCGCCGGTCACGGCACTCTTTGAGCGGCTCTATGCCGAAGGCGTTGAAAACGGCCTGACCGATCTGGACCAGTCGGCGTTGTTTGTCGAGCTGGCCAGCCGCAACGGCATGAGCTGACTTGTGCCACCCATGCAGGCTTAGAGGCACCTGAAATTCTTTATAAAAATGGCCTGAAATCCAATACCAACGGGCACAAGCAGCTATCGAATTCATAGCATTCCATATGATCCGCGCTGGCATCGCCCATGAAAAATGCCGCTGCAGATTGCTCCGCAGCGGCATTTTTCTGAGGCGGTCACCAGGGACCGTCCTTTAGCGTTCAGTCACGCGCTGGCTTGGAAAACTTGCCGGCCTTCTTGGCCGCGTCACGGGGCACAAATACCTTGCCAGCTGGCTTGGCAAAGCCGCCGGGCTTGCGATTGGCGAAGTCAGGGCGCGGTGCAAAACCTTCGTTGCGGGAAGCAAAGCCTTCGTTGCGCGGAGCGAAGTTGCGGTCTTCACGCGGGGCGAAACCGGCATTGTTGCCGCCGCCGAAGCCGCGGTCATCCTGGCGGCGCGGGCCGCGGTCATTGAAACCGGAACGGTCGCCATAACCACCTTGTGGTCCGGGCGCGCGACCCTGGAAGGGAGCGCGGTCGTCACGGTCGTTGTGGCGGGGAGCGCCGAAGCCGCCACCGCCAGCGCCACCACCAAAGCCACCTGCGGGCTTGCGGCCGGCATAGCCGCCACGATCACCACCGCCGCCGCCGAAGCTGCGGCCACCGCGGTCGCCGCGATCACCACCGAAGTTGCCGCGGGGGCGGTCGGAGGTCGGGGCAAAGCGCTGCTGTGGCTCCAGGCCGGCGATCACACTGGGCTTGAGGTTCTGCTGCATGTAGTGCTCGATATCCTGGATCTTGCGGCGATCGCGGAATTCGGCAATCGTGATCGCCTGGCCTTCGCGGCCGGCACGGCCGGTGCGGCCAATGCGGTGCACATAGTCTTCGGCTTTCATCGGCAGGCCGTAGTTGATCACGTGGGTGATCGACGGAACGTCCAGGCCACGGGCGGCCACGTCGGTCGCGACCAGGATCTGGACGCGGCCATCGCGGAAAGCCATCAGGCGGCGGTTGCGCAGGCCCTGGCCCAGCGCGCCATGCAGCGCCACGGCGCTGAAACCTTCCTGCACCAGGTCATTGGCCAGGCCGTCACATTCAACCTGGGTGCAGGCAAACACGATCGACTGGTTCATGGTGGTGTCGCGCAGCGAATGATCCAGCAGCTTGCGCTTGTGGGTCATGTTGTCGGCCCACAGCAGCGACTGGGTGATCGACGCATGTTTTTCATGCGGCGAGTCGATCTCAACACGCTGCGGCTGGCGCATCACGCGCGTGGCCAGTTGCATGATGCGCGGCGCAAACGTGGCGCTGAACATCATGGTTTGCTTGCGCTCGATCGTGAGCTGGTTGACTTCGGTCAGGTCATCGGCAAAGCCGAGGTCCAGCATGCGGTCGGCTTCGTCGACGACCAGGAACTGCACCTGGTCCAGCTTGATCTGCATGCTGCGCTGCAGGTCGAGCAGGCGGCCGGGGGTGGCTACCACGAGGTCGGCATTTTGCAGCTTGGCAATTTGCAGCTGGTAAGGAATACCGCCCACCACGTTGGCAATGCGCAGGCCGCGGCAATGGCGAACCAGGTCGATTGCGTCGGCGCAAACCTGCTGGGCCAATTCACGCGTCGGGCACAGGATCAGTGCGCCGGGCGTGGCTGCCTTGAAGTTGCGCGGGCTGGTCGGGTCCTTGCGCTTGGGTTTTTTCAGGGGTGCTTCGCCGCGGGCTACGGCTTCTGCGCTCAGGCGTTCAAATTCGGAGCGCTCAAAACGCTCGGCTTCTTCCTGCTGTTTCAGCAGGGTGTGCAGCACGGGCAGCAGGAAGGCCGCGGTCTTGCCGCTACCGGTCTGGCTGGAAACCAGCAGGTCGGTGAACTTGGCTTTGGGGTCGCTTTTGGCGTCGTGGTCCAGGGCCTGCATGGCCTTGGGGATGGTGGCCATCTGCACGGACGTCGGCTGGGTAAAACCCATGTCGGCGACAGCTTGCAGGAGTTCCTTGGCCAGGCCCAGCTTCACGAAACCATTGGGTTCGGCTACTACGGCTTCCAGGGAGGTGGGAGCCATCGAGGGCTCGTCCGAAGAGAAGTCCGGAATCACGTGGATCACGGCTTCAGCGGTGGTATCAATATTTGTGTCGGGCAAAACGTCGCCACGAGCCTCAAAAGAGTCAGTCATGTTTTTCTCACTAATCACCTGTGCGCAACGCTTTTGGCGAGGGAACAGGAAACTTCACCCCCGCGATGCGGAGGATTCGTTCATGGTTAATAAAACATCAACCATCAAACGAATATGCGGTCCAGACAGCAGAAATGTGCCCGAAGCGGTGACTCCGTTATTGGAGTCAAAAGTGTGAGGTAGATGTACAAATGCAGGGCACCCAGTGCACTGCAAGCCCACGATTATAGCGTGCTTTGCGGGTTTCTACCAGTCCCCCTGACCAAACGAGTCCATTGCGGCTTCCTGCCGCAGCCGCATGCACGCTGATTTGCTATCATTTCAATAGCCTCTTGCGCCCGTCCTGCCTCGCCAAATCCCAAAAAAGGCTTAAGCCACGTTCACTTCAGAAAGTGTTGCCGGTAGTGCTCAAGCTCGTCAATCGACTCATGCACATCGGCCAGGGCGGTATGGCTCTGGCGCTTTTTGAAGGCGCTGTAAACCTCGGGACTCCAGCGCTTGGCCAGTTCCTTGAAGGTGCTGACGTCCACGTTGCGGTAATGCAGGAAGGCTTCGAGTTTGGGCATGTACTTGACCAGGAAGCGCCTGTCCTGGCTGATCGTGTTGCCGCACAGCGGCGAAACACCCTTGGGAACGTATCGGGCCAAAAAAGCCAGAATCTGCGCTTCAGCATCTGCCTCGTCCACGGTGCTGGCCTTGACCTTGTCGATCAGGCCGCTGCGCCCGTGGGTGCCTTTGTTCCAGTTGTCCATCTGGTCCAGCAACTCGTCGGTCTGGTGGATCGCCAGAACCGGGCCTTCAATGCGCGGCGTGAGTTGTGGGCCCGTGACGATGACGGCGATTTCGATCAGGCGCTCTTTTTCCGGGTCGAGGCCGGTCATTTCGCAGTCCAGCCAGACGAGGTTCTGGTCTGATTTTTTGAGTAGGGGTTCAGTTTCAGGCATCTTGCGATTCTCGCTGATCGCCTAAACTGCCAGCCATGACCGACTATTCGCTTGTTTTCACCGGGGTGTTTTCTGCCTTTCTGGTGCTGGGGCTGCTCACGAAGTTCTACCTGGCTTCGCGGCAGATCCGCCATGTGGCACGAAACCGGGATACGGTGCCCACCGCCTTTGCGGCCACGATTTCGCTGCAGGCGCACCAGAAGGCCGCCGACTACACCATCGCCAAGGCACGCTTTGGCATGCTGGAAATGGCCTTCGCCGCCGCCGTGCTGCTGGGTTGGACGCTGCTGGGCGGCATCGACACGCTGAACCAGGCGATAGCCGGTTCGGGCCTGGCCGCCTGGGGCGCGCTGGTGCCGCAGCTGACCCTGCTGGCCGCCTTTGGCCTCATCAGCGGTTTGCTCGACCTGCCCTTCACCCTGTACAGCACTTTCCGCATTGAAGAACGTTTCGGCTTCAACAAGATGACCCTGAAACTTTGGCTGGCCGACCTGGTGAAGTCGACGCTGGTCGGCATCGTCATCGGCCTGCCCATCGTGGCGCTCATCCTGTGGCTGATGGGCAGCGCGGGAAGCCTGTGGTGGCTATGGGCCTGGGGCGCCTGGATGGGTTTTAACCTGCTGGTGCTGGTGCTCTACCCCACCGTCGTCGCGCCGATGTTCAACAAGTTCAAACCGCTCGAAGACGAAACGCTGAAGGCGCGCGTGACAGCGCTGATGCAGCGCTGCGGCTTTGCGGCGAAAGGCCTCTTCGTGATGGACGGCAGCAAACGCTCGGCCCACGCCAATGCCTATTTCACCGGCTTCGGCGCAGCCAAGCGCGTGGTGTTCTACGACACCCTGCTCAAACAGTTGAACCCCGGTGAAGTGGATGCCGTGCTCGCGCATGAGCTGGGCCATTTCAAGCACAAGCACATCATCAAACGCATCGTCTCAATGTTTGCCATGAGCCTGGCCGGTTTTGCCTTGCTGGGCTGGGTGTCGTCACAGGTCTGGTTCTACACCGGCCTGGGCGTGCGGCCCAACCTCACCGGCGCCAACGACGCGCTGGCGCTGCTGCTCTTTTTGCTGGTGGTGCCGCTCTTCAGCTTCTTCATCTCGCCAGTGTTTGCGCAGTTCTCGCGTAAACACGAGTTCGAGGCCGACGCCTATGCCGTGGCACAGACGGACGGCAAGGATTTGCAGAGCGCCCTGCTCAAGCTCTACCAGGACAATGCCAGCACCCTCACGCCCGACCCGGTATTTGTGAAGTTTTACTATTCGCATCCGCCCGCCTCCGAACGGCTGGGCCGCATGATCCCTTCTGTTGAAAGCACCGCGACATGAGCAACCCCATCCACCAAAACCGCCGCGCCCTGAGCGCCACGGAAATCGTCACCCAGCTGAGCAAGCTCAATGGCGAGCAGGCCCTGGGCTGGCGCCTGATTGACGGGTCGCTGGAAAAAACCTACAGCTTCAAGAACTACTACGAGACCATCGCCTTCGTCAACGCACTGGCTTTCATTGCCAACGCCGAAGACCATCACCCCGACCTGGCCGTGAGCTACGGCAAATGCACGGTGCGTTTCAACACGCACGACGTCGATGGTGTCTCTGTCAGTGATTTTTTCTGTGCGTCGAAGGTTGACGCCTTGCTGGCTTGAGCAAACCGGCACGCCCTGCCGCCGCGCCCGTCGCAGGCACGCGGCCCGGGCTGGTGGTGGCGGGTTTTGGCCGCCATGTGCTGGTAGAAACCGACACCGGCGAACGCCTCATCTGCCACCCGCGCGGCAAAAAAAGCCAGGCCGTGGTGGGAGACCGCATTCGCTGGCTGCCTTCCGAAGACGAAGGCACCATCGAGAAAATTGAAGAGCGCAGCAACCTGTTTTACCGGCAGGATGAGATGCGCACCAAGTCCTTCGCCGCCAACCTCGACCAGGTGCTGATCCTCATCGCAGCCGAGCCAGAGTTCTCGGAAAGCCAGCTGACCCGCGCGTTGATTGCCGCTGAAGCCGAGGGCATCACCCCCATCATCGCCCTGAACAAAAGCGACCTCACCGAGCCTTTCGGGCGCGCCTGGGCCAAGCTGGCACCCTACCGGGCCATGGGCTACAGAATGCTCTCGCTGGCCATCAAGCCCAAAACAGCGACAAGCGGGCCGGCCGATGCCCCGCATCCGGAATTGCAGGAACTGACGGATTTGTTGCGGGACAAGAAGACGCTGGTGCTGGGACCTTCGGGTGCCGGTAAAAGCAGCCTGACCAACCTGCTGGTGCCCGATGCACGGGTGCTGACGGCGGAAATATCGCAGGCCCTGAATTCAGGCAAACATACCACCACCAGTACCACGCTGTATTGGGTGAATATCGGCACGGGCAACCAGAGGACCACTGCGCTGATCGACTCGCCGGGCTTTCAGGAATTCGGCCTGCACCACATTGACCCAGTGCAGCTGGCCAACTACATGCCCGACCTCAAGGCGCACGCCCAAGACTGCAAGTTCTACAACTGCACCCACCTGCATGAGCCGGGTTGTGGCGTGATTGCAAAGGTCAAATCGGGGCCCAGCCCTGACGGAATCAGCGCGAGCCGCTATCGTTTGTATAGCGAATTGTTTGCCGAACTGTCGCAACCCCGCTATTGACGGAATTGACGGGCAGCGGCTGGCCGGGCAATAACGTCAGGCCTTGAGCAGCTCGCGGCAGGCCTGCACCAGTGCCTCACATTGCGCCGGTGTGCCCACGCTGATGCGTAAATGCTGATCGATGCGTGCTTGCCTGAAGTGCCGCACCAGGATGTTTTTCTCGCGCAAGCCGACCGCGAAGGCCGCTGCGTCGTGGCCAGGATGACGAGCCAGCACGAAGTTGGCTTGCGAGGGCAAGACGTCAAAGCCCAGGCCTTGCAGCTGCCGGCTTAACAGATCGCGGCTCTGGATCACGGCCGTGCAGGTCGCTTCAAAATAAGCACGGTCCTCGTAAGCGGCCACGGCGCCGGCGATGGCCAGGCGATCCAGCGGATAGGAATTGAAGCTGTCTTTCACCCGCTCAAGGGCTTCGATCAGGTGGCGCTGGCCGGCGGCAAAACCAACGCGCAACCCGGCCAGCGAGCGCGACTTGGACAGCGTGTGCACCACCAGCAGGTTGGGATAGCGCGCAATCAGTCCGATGGCGGTTTCACCGCCGAAATCCACATAGGCCTCGTCTACCAGTACAACCCGCTCGGGCTGTTGCTGCAGCAATTGCTCGATCTGCGCCAGTGGCAGCCCGGTGCCGGTGGGCGCATTCGGGTTGGCAATCACCACGCCTGCGCATGGTGCGGTGTAATCCGCCACATCGATGCGCAGAGACGCATCCAGCGGCACGAGCCCGGCCTCAATGCCATAGAGCCCACAGTACACCTTGTAAAAGCTGTAGCTGACATCCGGCATCAACAGCGGCTGGCCGTGGCGGAAAAATGCGCAGAAAGCGTGCGCCAGCACTTCATCCGAACCATTGCCGGCAAACACCTGATCAGGATCTATGCCGTGGCAGCCGGCAATCGCCCGCCTGAGTGCGTTGGCCTGCGGGTCGGGATAAAGCTGCAGGCCGTTTTGAGCCGCTGCCGTGATGGCGGCAACGACACGGGGCGACGGTGGGTAAGGGTTCTCGTTGGTGTTGAGCTTGACCAGGTCCGCAACGCCGGGCTGCTCCCCCGGCACATACGGCACAAGACCGCGCACCGCAGGGCTCCAGAAGGATTGCCCGAAGGGCAAGGCGGAAGGCGGGCTGCCGCTCATCCGAGCAGGCGTGCCAGGGTCAGCAGCGCCAGCAAGACCATCCACAGGACCACGGAACGCCACACCAGCCCCACGATGCTTCGCAGGTGCGCCACTTCGGGTTCACGGCCAGGCGTGGCTTCTGTGGCGATGCCGTCTTCCGCGTCCAGGCCACCCGCCTGGAAACTTTGCGAGGTGTCCGCTGAAAACGTGGTCTTGAGCGCTTCGCCGCCCAGGCGCACGTTCACGGCACCGGACGTAGCAGCCAGGATGATCCCGTCGTTGCGGTTTTCAGAGGCCGAAGGTGTGCCAACCGGAAACCGGTGCGTGTAGTTGCGCCAGGCATCAATGGCGTCTTCAAAACTGCCGACCACCGCGAAACCCAGCGAGGTGACACGGGCAGGCACAAAATCGATCACGCCCCAGGCACGGCTTGCGGCGAGCTGCAGCGCCGTACTGGCGCCCTCGCCTGCCGCGGCGGCGGTCCTTCTTTTATAGGCCCAGTAGCGTGAAACGAACTCGCTCATGCGGTAGAGCACGGCGCCCGCGGGCCCCAGCCCCAGCGCAGCAAGCACCGAAAACCAGCCCAGCACGCCGAACACATGGCGGTGCGCGGCCAGCACCGAATATTCAATCACGTGGCGGACGATTTCGCTGCGCGGAAGCTCGCTCGCATCGACCTGGCGCCACTGCGCCAGCAATTCGCGCGCTGTCGTTTCGTCGCCGTCATCCAGCGCATCGCGTATGTCCGTGAAGTAGTGGCTGAACTGCCGGAAGCCCAGCGTGACATAGAGGATTGCCACGTTCCACGCAAAAGCCAGCACGGGATTGATAGTCCACAGCAGCCAGTGAATCAGGAAGGTGACCAGCGCCGGCACCAGCACGGCGACCGTCCATGCGATCCAGCCATGGTGCGGTTTGCCGGCATCCAGGCTGCGATTAGTCCAGCGCGCCCAGCCCCGGAATCCCGCATGAATCCAGTTGCCGCGGGCCAGCGGACGGGCCTGTTCGATGATGAGTGCAAACAAAACAGCAAAAAAGCTCATGAGGAATCATAACTTGGCCCCCACGGTCGCTCACTTCGTGTAGCTCCCTGCCCCCCGAGGGGGCCGCCCGCCTGCGGTCTGGCATAGCCAGCCCCGCGGCTCATGCTGGCTTGCAGAATTCTTTGGGGCGCTGCCAGCGTGGGCCGTCCAAGCGGGGGCCGCGGAACCGGCTTCGCCGGGCCGCAGGCGCCGCCCCCTAGAGGGGGGAACGGACTACACGAAGTGAGTCCGGACAGGGGTGCTAGGCCACCAGAAAACGATAGAGATTACGCAGCATGCCGGCCGTCGCGCCCCAGATATAGCGCTCCCTGGCCTCGTTGCCATCACCTTCCATGGAGGGGTCTGAGTACGGCATGGAAAGCCATTGGCGCAGGGCGCCGTCGAACTCCATCTCGTGGCGGCGATGGTTGGCCGGGTTCATCAGGTAGCCCAGCGGCACCTCGAAGACATCTGCGACTTCACCGGGGTTGGGCTGCAGCACGAAGCCGGGCCTCACCAGCGCCACGACCGGTGTGATGATGAAAGCGGTGCCGGTGACGTAGGTCGGCAAGGTGCCCAGCACCTCCACATGGTCGCGCGGCAGACCAACCTCCTCGTGCGCTTCCCGCAGCGCGGTGTCCACTGCATCGCGGTCGGCCTCATCCGTGCGGCCGCCGGGCAAGGCGACCTGGCCTGAGTGCGTGGACAGGTTGGTGGTCCGCTCCGTCAGCAGCAGCGTCAGCTCGTCCCGCATGACCAGCGGAATCAGCACCGCAGCCAGTGCGGGCGTGCGATCGGTAAATTTCTTTTCGACGCTGTGTTCGGGAGTCCACACAGGCGGATGCCGAAAACGCTGGCGCAGGGCCTCCGGTGAAAGGTGCGCCGAAGGGACCCCCGCCAGATGGTCATCAATGCCCAGCACCGGGATGCTGCGCGGGTCAAACTTCGGCAGGGGCCGGGTGTTGTTCATGGAATGAGAGGTTAGCAGGCAAAAAAAAGCCGCTCGACAGAGCGGCTTTTCAGGGCGGAGGTGCTTTTAGGCAGCCTTGGCGCCCAGCTTTTCCTTGATACGTGCGGATTTGCCGCTGCGGCTACGCAGGTAGTACAGCTTGGCACGACGCACATCACCACGGCGCTTGACTTCAATCTTCGCGATCAGCGGGCTGTAAACCTGGAACGTACGTTCCACGCCTTCGCCGTTGGAGATCTTGCGAACGATAAAGCTGGAATTGAGGCCGCGATTACGCTTGGCAATCACCACACCTTCAAAAGCCTGCACACGTTTACGCGTACCTTCCACCACATTGACGCTGACGATCACGGTGTCGCCGGGAGCGTAAACGGGAATGGTCTTGTTCAAGCGGGCAATTTCTTCCTGCTCAAGGGTCTGGATCAGATTCATGGTTTATTCCATCTAACTTCTTCGCTCATACACGCGCTACGCTAAAGACCGCAAATCCATGGATTCACCCGAAGATGATTCAGATGGTTGCAGTGGCCGCCAGAGGATCGAAAAGCCTTTGATTATAGCAAGTCACTGCTTTTTCAAGCGTCTTTGTCCGGGTTTTCGACCAAATCGGCCAAAAAAGCCTCGTCACTTTCGCTCAAATTCCCACTCTGCCGTGCCATTTGCACCAATTCCGGGCGTTGGCGCTGCGTCAGCGCCAGGCGTTGTTCGCGCCGCCACCGCTCAATGTGGGCGTGGTTTCCAGACATCAGGGTGGTCGGAACAGGCTGGCCGCGCCAGCTTTCGGGCCGCGTGTAATGGGGGCAATCCAGCAAGCCGTCGAGTGCAGGATTAAAGCTGTCCAGCTGGTGGCTGCCCTCGTCATTGAGCACGCCGGGCTGGAGCCGGGCCACCGCATCGAGCA
Source organism: Polaromonas sp. P1_F8 (assembly GCF_056405635.1). Classification (NCBI taxonomy): domain Bacteria; kingdom Pseudomonadati; phylum Pseudomonadota; class Betaproteobacteria; order Burkholderiales; family Comamonadaceae; genus Polaromonas; species Polaromonas sp. P1_F8. The sequence continues at coordinate 1,362,886 of NZ_JBFUBS010000001.1, forward strand.
AGGCCATGGCGGCAATTTCCCCGCCCGACAGCACAAAATCGCCCAGGCTGACCTGCAAGTCAACATGCGCCTGGATGAAGCGCTGGTCCAGCCCTTCGTAGCGGCCGCAGATCAACACCGCACCGGCGCTGGCCGACCAGCCTTCAACACCGGCATGATCCAGCGCCTTGCCCACGGGAGAAAAAAGCACTGTGGGAACCTTGGGCGCACCGCTCGCAGCACGATCAGCCTGTATTTTTTCAAGGCACAGTGCCAGCGGCTCAGCCATCATCACCATGCCGGGGCCGCCGCCGAAAGGGCGGTCGTCCACGCGGCGGTAGTTGCCGTCGGCAAAGTCCCGCAGGTTCCAGAGCTTGACCTCAACAAGGCCTGATTCGTAGGCGCGGCGGGTCACGCCGCTGACCAGGAAGGGGGCAAAAAGCTCGGGAAAAAGTGTGATGATGTCGAAGCGCATGGGGCTATTGTGTGCGAGCCCGGCGCTTCGGGGCAACAGCCCCTTTGGGCCATAAAAATCAGTAGTCCGGCTGCCAGTCAACCGTGATGCATTTGCCGGCGATATCCACCGTGTCGACATACACGGAGACAAACGGAATCATGCGTTCGGCGGTCACGCTCGAGCCGTCTTCCTGCTGGACGGTGTACTCCACGCACAGGACAGAGTGCGGGCCGGTGGCCATCAGGTCACGCACCAGGCCCAATGGCACGCCTTCGCGGTTGACCACGTTCAGGCCGATCAGGTCGACCCAGTAGTACTCGTCCTTGGAGGCTGCAGGAAAGCTGCTGCGGGGCAGGAAGATACGCGCGCCACGCAAGGCCTCGGCCGCATTGCGGTCATCAAGGCCCATGAACTTGGCGACGACGGAATCGGAGTGGACTTTGGCTTCGTCGACGCTGAGCGTGACGGTGCCGGAGAACACGGTAAACCCCGGGCGGAATTTGGCGTCAGGCGCCTGCAAAAACCAGGATTTGGCCGCGAAAAGCGCTTCTGGATCGGTGCTGTGCGGCAGGATTTTCACCCAGCCCTTGACGCCCCAGGCATCCAGGATGCGCCCGACTTCGATGGCGTCGTGCGGAAGGCTTGAGGGTGTCAAGCCTGCCGACGATTGAAGGCCGGGCTGCATCAATCTCTAAATCAGACCGAGTTCTTCAGGCCGTTTTGGCAGCAGCCGTAGCACCTTGCTTGACCAGGCGCAGAACGGTAGGAGACGGCTGGGCGCCCACACCGATCCAGTGGGTCAGGCGGTCTTGCGCAATGCGCAGGCCTTCTTCGCCACCTTTGGCAATCGGGTTGTAAAAACCGATGCGCTCGATGAAACGGCCGTCGCGGCGAACGCGTTTGTCAGCCACAACAATATTGAAAAAAGGACGGTGTTTGGAACCGCCGCGTGCAAGTCGAATGACGACCATGATTTATCCTTCGGGTGGTGGGGCTTACCGGTAAGGTAGATACCCCAATGTTCTGCAGCGCTTGAGACACACGACATGGCCACCCGGCCAGCGAATTGCTGCAAAGCCTGAGATTATAGCCTGCGGAACGGTTTTGGCCCAAATTCACCTCCCCGCCCTTCTCCTATCCCCGAAACCACGACAGACATGCCCCTCATACGTCCCAGCCGCGAAGAAGACATTCCCGCCATCACGGCCATTTACGGTCATCACGTCCTGCACAGCACAGGAACGTTCGAAACCGAGCCTCCCAGTGTGGCCGACATGACGACCCGCCGGGCCGACGTACTGTCCAAGGGCCTGTCCTACCTGGTCGCCGAGGAAGACGGGAAAATTGTGGGCTTCGCTTACGGCAACTGGTTCAAGCCGCGCCCGGCCTACCGGTTCTCGGTGGAAGACTCGATCTACCTGGCGCCTGACCTGCACCGCAAGGGCCTGGGCCGCGCGTTGCTGGCCGAGTTGCTGGCACAGCTTGAAGCGGTGGGCGTACGCAAGGCCATGGCCGTGATCGGTGATTCGGCCAACGCCGGCTCGGTGGGCGTACACCGTTCGCTTGGCTTCAAAGAGGTCGGCACCATTGCCTCCTGCGGCTGGAAGTTCGGCGCCTGGCGCGACATCGTCATCATGGAAAAGACCCTGGGCGCAGGCGACACGCAGCCGCCGGTGGATGCACCCGCCGCATAATCGCCGCATGCAAGCAACTGCCTCCACAGCCCCTAAAGCGCCCAAAAACAAAACCCTCGCCGCCTGGCTCGCCTTCATCACCGGCCAGCTCGGCGTGCACCGTCTTTACCTGTTCGGCCTGGGCGACGTCTGGGCCTGGCTGCACCCCATCGCCGCCGCGCTGGGCTGGTGGGGCGTGGAACGTGTACGGCTTTATGGGCAGGACGACCACCTCGCCTGGGTGCTGATTCCGCTGCTGGGCTTTACGCTGGCCGGTACGGCGCTCACCGCGATTTACTACGGCCTGATGTCGACCGACAAATGGAACGCGCTGCACAACACGGCTACGCCCGATACCCAGGCGGGCAACACCAACTGGCTGACCATAGGCGCGGTGGTGTTTGCCCTGTTGTTCGGCACCATCTCGCTGATGTCCAGCATCGTCTTCAGCTTCCAGCGCTACTTTGAATACCAAGTCGAAGAGGCCAAGAAGATATCGCAGTAGGGCCCCCACGGTCGCTCACTTCGTGTGGCCTGCGGCCTTTCTCCCTGCCCCTTTCATCACAAAAGGGGCCGCCCACCTGTGGTCCGGCCCACGGCTCATGCTGACTTGAAGACTCAGGGGATAACCAGTGGGGTGGTATTTCACCAGCGGGCAGCCGCGGAACCGGCTTTGCCGGGCCGCAGGCGCCGCCCCCTTGAGGGGGGAACAAGCTACACGCAGTGAGCTTGGACGGGGGTCGGCCTATTTCTGAAGTGCGTCTGGACGGGGGTGGGTCAAAAGACTTGAAGACTGACCCAGTACGCGATTGCTGCCACGAATGCTGAAGCCGGGATCGTGAAAATCCAGGCCCAGACGATGTTGCCGGCCACGCCCCAGCGCACGGCTGAAGCGCGCTGCGTGGAGCCCACACCCACGATGGCGCCGGTGATGGTGTGCGTGGTGGAGACAGGAATACCCAGCCCGGTCGCCAGGAACAGCGTCAGCGCCCCGCCGGTCTCGGCGCAGAAGCCGCCCACGGGCTTGAGCTTGGTGATCTTCTGGCCCATGGTTTTCACGATGCGCCAGCCGCCGAACATGGTGCCGAAGCCGATCGCGATGTAGCAAACGATGACCACCCAGATCGGCAGGTGTTCCGTGGTCGCCATCATCCACACGGGCAAGCCCTGCACATTGCTGGTGGTCGCGGCAATCAGCAACAGCCAGATGATGCCGGCCGTCTTTTGCGCGTCGTTGCCGCCGTGCCCCAGGCTGTAGGCGCCGGCGGACACCAGCTGAAGCCGGCGAAACCACCGGTCGGCCTTCGACGGGGTCGTCCTGCGACACACCCAGGCCACCGCCACCATCATCAGCGAGCCCAGCAAGAATCCGAGCAGCGGCGAGACAAAGATAAATGCCACCACCTTGAACACGCCCGAGGCGATCAGCGCGCTGGCACCGGCCTTGGCGATGACGGCCCCCACGATGCCGCCTATCAGCGCATGCGAAGAGCTGCTGGGAATGCCGTAAAACCAGGTCACGATGTTCCAGGTAATGGCACCCATGAGTGCGCCAAACACCACATGCGTGTCCACCACGCCCGGCATCACGATGCCCTTGCCGATGGTCGCCGCCACGCTCAGGTGGAAGATGAAATACGCCAGGAAGTTGAAGAAAGCGGCGAACAGCACCGCTTGCCCCGGCTTGAGCACGCCCGTCGACACCACCGTGGCGATCGAGTTGGCCGCATCATGAAAGCCGTTCATGAAGTCGAACGCAATGGCCAGGAAGACCAGCAGGAACACCACCCACAGGGCAGCCTGTACGGTTTGCATGGTTCAGCCGCCCGTGATCAGGAGTTCTCGAGGACGATGCCCTCGATCAGGTTGGCCACGTCCTCGCACTTGTCGGTGATGGTTTCCAGCAGTTCGTACACCGCCTTGAGCTTGATCACTTCCCGTACATCGGGCTCTTCGCGGAACAGCCGGCTCATGGCGGAGCGCATGACGCGGTCGGCGTCGGACTCGAGCTTGTCGATTTCCTCGCAGGTTTTCAGGGCGGCTTCGGCCGTCGCGGCATCGCTGACTTTTTCGATCAGCGCCACGGCGTCCTGCAGGCGTTCGCAGCATTTGACGCTCAGGTCGGTCAGCCGCACGATGTCTTCCGTCATGTGGCGCACGTCGTACAGCGCCATGGTTTCGGCCGAATCCTGGATCAGGTCGGCCACGTCGTCCATGGTGTTGATCAGCTTGTGGATCTGCTCGCGGTCGATCGGGGTGATGAAAGTCTTGTGTAGCGCCCGGTTGACTTCATGCGTGATGCGGTCGGCGGCGCGCTCGGCGTGGTCAACTTCGCGGTTGAAAGCTTCGCGCTTTTGCACGTCAGCGTAGTTCGCGACCAGGTTCGAAAACGCATGGGCGGCTTCGACGATGCGTTCGGCATGCTGGTTGAACATCTCGAAAAAATTGCCTTCGCGCGGCAGCAATTTGCCAAACAGCATGTCAGTTCCTCAGGAAATATGTCAAAAGTATGACGTTTTTGTGACTGCCGGGAGTGTAACGTGCCCCCACGCTCCCCCACTTCGTGTGGGTCGCTGCCACCCGAGGGGGCCGCCCGCCTGCGGCCCGGCAAAGCCGGTTCCGCGGCTCATGCTGGGTTTAGGGGGCCTTTTTAGGCACTTCGGAAGATGAAGTAGACAGCGCCCACCATGCACAGCGCGGCCCACAGATAGTCAAGCTTCAACGGCTCGTTCAGGTAGAACACTGCAAAAGGCACGAACACACTCAGCGTGATCACCTCCTGCATGATCTTGAGCTGGCCCACGCTGAACTGGGTAAAGCCGATGCGGTTGCCTGGCACCTGCAGCAGGTATTCAAACAGTGCGATACCCCAGCTGATCAGCGCTGCGATGTACCAGGGTGAGGTGGCCAGGTTTTTCAGGTGTCCGTACCAGGCAAAGGTCATGAACACGTTGGACAGCAGGAGCAGGCCGATGGTTTGCGCCGATACCGGAAGGGACTGTAGGAACTGCATCAATGGCTCCGTGAATGAGATTTAGACAAACCGCCCGACCAGCAGCAGCACAATGGTCAGCGTCACCAGGGCCAGCGCGGTAGACACCACGACACTGGCGGTAATCAGGTCTTCCGCCACCTTGTAGCGCTGGGAAAACAAAAACACATTGGCGCCAATGGGGAGGGCCGAAGCCACCACCATGACGGCCATCGGCACGCCGCCCACACCCAGCAGGCGGCACAGGCCGAACACCAGCAAGGGGTGCAGCAGGTTTTTCACGCCGGCCAGTGCCAGCGCCGGCCGCCAGTGCTCACCCACGCGCGTGTTGGCCAGCGTCACGCCCACCAGCACCAGCGCCAGCGGACCGAAAGCATTGGCCAGCAGTTCCAGCGGCTTGTCGACCACCACGGGAATCGTAAGACCCGTCTGCGCAAACAGCAAGCCGGCCATGATGGGCAGCGGCACCGGGTGCAGCAACGCGTTTTTCACGGCCATCAACACCGTGGCCACCGGGTGGCGCGGCGCAGTGGTGACTTCATCAGACGTGCCTAGCTTCTGTTCATGCGCCACCGCCAGCTCCAGCACCACCGTGGCGCTGGTCAGCAGCACCAGCGAATGCACCGAGACCAACGTGAACAGCGTAATCAGACCTTGCGGTCCATACATCAGCCCGATCAGCGCAATGCCGATCATCACGGTGTTCGAAAAGGTATTGGCCAGCGCCAGCACCGCTGCGCGGCGGTTAAAGCCCTGCAGCAGCAAGGTGCCGCCAAATAGCACCACGACCGCCAGAAAGTAAGCCAGCACCGGCTTGAAGTCCAGTTCCTCCACATGCACCCGGCTCATGGTGCGAAACAACAAAGCCGGCGTAAGCAGCAGGAAGATCAGGTTTGAAAGGTCTTTTATCGCTCCGGGCCTTATCCACTGTGCGCGACCAGCTATGAAACCTGTAGCAATCAACAACACGACGGGAAGCAGGGACACGAAGACAAGCTGGTTCATTGCGCAATCTTAGCGTGCGGGTTGCCAGGCCGTCGCGGTGCCGTCTCCGTATTTTGCGGGACGGCTCCGCTTGAAAAGCTTCAGCCACGGCAGTTTTGTGCGCGGCTCTTACCTGACGCTAGTGGCATCCGTGATGCGGTAGTAAAGGCCGTAAGAGTCGTCGTTCAGGACCAGGAAGCGCCCCTCCACCACCACCGGCTCCATGCTGTATTTCACCGGCGTTTTGGTTTTGACTTCGACCATGCTCTCAGGCCCGCCGGGCAGGCAGAAGGCGCAGGTCAGCGGCACTGACGACAGCAAAAAATGCTTTTGCTTTTCGCCCGGGTCCAGCGGCATCATGAAGCCCTGGATGCGCTGGGTTTTCTGGTTCAGCGCCATCTGGTCGAGGGTGAAGACCGGCAGGATGCGGTTTTTCTCGGTTTTGGTTTTCACGGCGGTCAGCACCGACCAGGGCACCACGTCCGTGCGGGCTGCCAGCGGCGGAAACGGGCTGTTGGCGCCATGCACGCCCGCACCCTGCCCGACCGGTATGTCAAACGCCGGCCCTGCCGCGGCAGGCTTGCCGCCATTCGCCAGCGGTGAAGACAGCGTTTGCGCCGAAAGGCCAGCAGCGGCCAGCAGCGTGCTGCAGGCCAATGCCCACCTCAGTCCGTAAAGGCTTGGTGTGCGAGGGCGAAAAGAGGCGGTCATGCAGTACTCCAGAAAATCCAGACAAAAGGTGAGGCCACTTCAGGGGCGTCCCGGTGACGTCAGTGGACGTTAATGAACGTGCTTCATCCCGCAGTATTTGCCGACGGCCAGGCCTTTGCAAGCGGCCTGCAGCTCTTTTTCACAAACTTCGTCTTTCTTGCCCGATTCCAGGCATTTGGCGGCGTTTTCATGGGCGGCGGCCATGGCGCGGTGGCGCTGGATGTCTTCCTTGGTTTCCTTGTCGTTGTGCTGCGCATGGGCCAGCGAGAACGTGGCGCTCAGGGCCACCGCTGCAAACGCAGCTGCAACAGGAGACAGGGTGAGGAATTTTTTGATCGAAGAGAGGTTTGTCATAAGAAGTTACCTTGATTGGAGAAGTTCAAACACACTGACCCGGTAGGCTTCCCAGGCAGGCAGCAACGCAGACGCAAGCGCCACACCCAAGGCCAGTACCGGCACACTGACCAGCTCGACCGGCCATGACAGCGCACCGATCAGGACAGATTTTTCAAGTTGCAGCGCCCAGGCCAGCAGCGCCGTCAGGCCCTGCCCCGCCAGCACGCCCAGCACGGTGGCCAGCAGCGCCAGCCACAGCGCTTCGCACAGCAGCAGGCCGGCCACGCGGGCCGGCGGTGCGCCCAGCATGCGCAGCAGCGCCAGGTCGGCCCGGCGCTCACGCACGGCGCCCCACAGCGCAATAAAAACACTCAGACCCGCCGTCAGCAGCAGCACGCCGGCCAGCGCCCGCAGCACGTCGGTGCCCACCCCCACCATGCTCAGCAGGCGCGTGATCTCCAGCGCCGGCGCAGCGGCCTGCATCTCGGTACTGCTGTTGATGTAGCGCGGAAAGGTCACGGCCGCCAGCGGCGTCTTGTACTGGATCAGCGCCAGCGTGATTTCGCGTTCTTCTTCCAGTACCTTGCGGTCGTCGTCGTCCAGCGCGGTGTCGGTTTCATGCACCTGCCAGACGGACTCGGTGGCCGTCAGCACCAGGCGGTCCAGCACCGTGTGGCTGCCGGCCAGGACGCCCGACACCACATAAGGGCTCAGCTTGTGCTCTTCACCGCCGCCCCCCAGGCCGTGCGTGCCGGTAAAGCTGTCGCCCACTTTCAGGCCGGTTTGCTGCGCCACCTGCGCGCCAATGACTGCCTGCATGGGTTTGGACCAGAGCGCGCCCTGCGCCAGCTGCGCGTCGTAATGGTGGATGTAGTCGGGCGTGGTGCCCACAATGCGAAAGCCGCGAAAGCTGTCGCCCAGGCTGATGGGGATGACCTTGGCGACCTGCGGATGCTTTTCCAGCTCCTTCACCGCCGCCAGCGGCACATTGCCCGTCGGCACGTCGAGGTGAAACACGCCCGACAAAATCAGCTGCATCGGGCTGCCCTTGGCGCCCACCACCACATCAATGCCGGCCACGTCACGGTCAAACGCCTGGCTGATCTGGTGGCTGACCAGCAGCAGAAAAGTGATGGAAGCCAGCCCCAGGGTGAGCAGCAGCAGGTTGAGCGCTGCCGCCAGCGGCCGCGACCACAGGTAGCGCCATGAAAACACAACGGTTTTGAATGCTATCGTTTTCATAGCTGCTTGCGCCCGACCAATAAGGACTGCAGGCCTTTTTTATCTTTAAAAAAGGCCTGGACACGCGCATCGTGCGTGGCAATCACCAGCGTGGCGCCCTGCTGTTGCGCCGCGCTTTGCAGCAAGGCCAGCGACGCCGCGGCCGCGTCGTCGTCCAGGCTGGCCGTGGGTTCATCGGCCAGGATCACGCGCGGCTTCAGCAGCACCGCACGTGCCAGTGCCACACGCTGCGCCTGCCCGCCTGATAGTTGAGACGGCTTGCGATCAGCCAACGCGCGCACGTCCAGCGCGTCCAACGCCTCAGCGATGCGGCCTTCATCATCCGGCTGGCCGGCGGCCCACTGCGCCATGGCCAGGTTGCCCTGCACCGTCAGCGCCGGGCTCAGGTGAAGTTTCTGCGGCAAAAAACCAATGGTCTGGGCCCGCCACGCGTCACCGGCACGCCCGCCCAGCGCCTTGATGGACTGGCCGGCCACCGTGATGTCGCCCTCACTGGGCGCCAGCAAACCCGCCGCCAGCGCCAGCCAGGTGGATTTGCCCGATCCCGACGCACCGCGCAGCAGCAGCACACCGCCTTGAGCAACGTCCACATCCCCGAACTGGAGGCCGGGGCCGTTGACATAACGGTAAGCCAGTTGCCGGGTGCTGATCATGAAGAGGCCGTGCCGGTGGCGCAGTCGGCGCACACGCCCCGCACGGCAAAGTCCATGCTCATGCCCTGGTAGCCCAGCGCCTTCAATGCTTCCAGCGCGGTCTGCGCGGCGCGCTCCAGGTCTTTGGTGCTGGCCTTGAGCGCACCCGAACGCTTGCCCGACAACGCACCCGACAAGGGGCTGTCGCGGTGGCAGCTCTGGCATTCAAAATGGGGAATCGCATGCACGCTGCTCGGCATGGCCTGGTAGCGCCGTACACGGTTGGCGTCCACGCGGCACAGCAGCAAGCCCACCTGCGTGAGCCGGTCAATCAGCCGGTACAGCGTGACGCGGTCCAGTGTCACGCCTTCGCCGGCATCATCGTCACCGCCCAATGCCGCCTGCAGCTGCGCGTGCGTGTAGCTGGTGTCCGGGTGGGCCAGCAGCCAGCCCAGCACCAGCCGCGCAGCGCTGGTGCGGCGCAGGCCGTGGGCTGACAGCAGCACATCGATCGGGTCTGCGTCGGCGGTGATGCCGGGGCCGGTTCTGGAACGCCTGACAGGTTGGACGGATGCCATGGGATGAAGCCATTCGAAAAGAGTTTGGCAAGAGTGCGCGCGGTGTATTTTCACCATGCGCGCGCATAACGCAACAATGTTGCATTAAACTATAAAGCAATTCAGTTGCATTATTACCGCAACCGAGTGGCTTTTGTTGACTCCCCCAGCCCGCTTGTTTGTAAAGACAACTTCCCTTGCCAGCTTCACCCCCTCCTTTCCCTCCACCGCCTCTGCGCCGCCGCAGCATCCTCGCCTGTCCGGCCTGGCGCCGGGTGCTCGCGGTATTGCCGGCCGTGGCGCTGCTGTGGCTGGCGGTCGCCTGGGCTTCGGCCGAGATCGCCCCATGGTGACGCTGGACAACCTCACCGTCAGCTACCGGCAGCATCCGGCACTGCACCACGTCAGCGGTCACTTCGCGGCGGGTTCGCTGACCGCAGTGGTCGGCCCCAACGGCGCCGGCAAAAGCACGCTGTGCAAAAGCATCATGGGTTTGCTGCCCCGTTCGGGCGGACAGGTCACCACGGTAACGCCGCGCGCGCGCATCGCCTATCTGCCGCAACAGGCTGAGCTGGACCGGAGCTTTCCGATGGACGTGTGCGACGCCGTGCTGCTCGGCTGCTGGCCTTCACAGGGCGCATGGGGATGTGTCAGTGAGGCGCAGTGGGCCGCCGTCGGCACGGCCTTGCGCACCGTTGGCCTGGAAGGTTTTGAAGCGCGGCCCATCGGCACACTCTCCAGCGGGCAGTTCCAGCGCGTGCTGTTTGCCCGCCTGCTGGTGCAGGACGCCCGCCTGATCCTGCTGGACGAGCCCTTTAACGCAATAGACAGCAAGACCACCGCCGCCTTGCTGGCGTTGATTCGTCAGTGGCATGCCCAGGGGCGCACCGTGATTGCCGTGCTGCACGACGATGCCCAGGTGCGCGAACATTTTCCGCAAACGCTGCTGCTGGCACGCGAGGCCATTGCCTGGGGCCCCACGGCACAGGTCATGAGCGAAAGCAACCTGGCGCGCGCCCGTGCGATGGCCGAGGCATGGGACGAAAGCGCCGAAGCCTGCCGCATCGACGACAAGGCACTGGCCACCCCAACGGCATTGCACGCGCCCGCGCTGCACAAGGCCGCTGCGTGATGGAAGCCGCGCAGCATTCCATCCTTCACGGCGCCTGGGCCGTTCTTTTTGCGCCGTTCGCCGAATATGCCTTCATGCGCCGCGCGCTGGTGGCCACGATGGCGCTGTCGCTCAGCGCCGCGCCGCTGGGCGTTTTCCTGACCTTGCGGCGCATGAGCCTGCTGGGTGATGCGCTCAGCCACGCCATATTGCCGGGCGTCGCCATCGGGTTCATGCTGTGCGGCCTGTCGCTCACGGCCATGGCCGCGGGCGGCGTGCTGGCCGGCATGCTGGTGGCCGCGCTGGCCGGCTTCATCAGCCGCGCCACCACGCTGAAAGAAGACGCCAGCCTGGCTGCCGTTTACCTGGTGGCGCTGGCGCTGGGCGTGACGCTCATTTCCGGCCACGGCACGCAGCTTGACCTGCTGCACATCCTGTTCGGCAGCGCGCTGGGCGTCGACACGCCGGGCCTGCTGCTGGTGGCCGGCGTGGCCAGCATCAGCCTGGTCGCGCTGGCGGCAGCCTACCGTGGCCTGGTGCTGGAGAGTTTTGACCCGGTGTTCCTGGCTGCAACGGGCCGCAGCGCCTCTTTCAAATGGGCGTGGCAGCAGGGCTTTTTGATGCTGGTCGTCATCAACCTCGTGGCCGGTTTCCAGACCCTGGGCACACTGATGGCCGTCGGCCTGATGATGCTGCCCGCGGTGTCGGCGCGCCTCTGGCATGACACCCTGCCCGCACAGCTCGCCAATGCTGGCGCACAGGCCATGGCGGCAGGCTACGCCGGGCTGCTGCTGTCTTACCACTTCGATACACCTTCGGGCCCGACCATCATCGGCTGCGCCGGCGCGCTGTACTTAGCCTCACTGCTGCTGGCGCCCGGCGGCTGGCTGCCGCGCACATTCACGCGCGTGCACCGTGTTGCCTGAGCCCATTTTTTTACCACCCCGGAGCTTCCATGACATCCATCCAACACCTGGCGCGCAAACTGCTGACACCCCTGGTCGGGGCCGCACTGCTGACCGCCGCCACCGTCAGCATGGCCGCCGACAAAATCCCTGTAGTCGCCAGCTTCAGCATCCTCGGCGACCTCGTCCGTGTAGTCGGCGGTGACCGCGTCGCTGTCACCACGCTGGTCGGCCCCGATGAAGACGCACACGTGTTCGAACCCAAACCCGCTGATGCCAAAAACCTGTTGCAAAGCAAGCTTCTGGTCAGCAACGGCCTGGGCTTTGAACCGTGGGCACAAAAACTCGTCAAATCCGCCGGCTACAAGGGCCAGGCGGCGGTCGCTTCGCAAGGCGTGAAGGCGCGCACCATGCCCGGTGAAAAAGGCGGGAAAGAAACCGATCCGCACGCCTGGCAGGATCCAGCCAACGTCGTGATCTACGTGCGCAACATCGCCGCAGCCCTCGCCCGGCTCGACCCCGCCGGCGCCGCCACTTACAAAGACAACAGCGAAGCCTACGTGAAGGAATTGCAGGCGCTGGACACCTGGGCCAAAGAGCAGCTCAGCGCCGTGCCGCCCGCCAAACGCAAGGTCATCACCTCACACGACGCCTTCGGTTATTTCGGCGCTCACTACCAGGTCAGCTTCCTGGCACCGCAAGGAATCTCCACCGAAGCCGAACCCAGCGCAAAAGAAGTCGCCCAGTTGATACGGCAGATCCAGCGCGAAAAGATCAAGGCCGTGTTTTTTGAAAACATGAGCAACCCCAAGCTGCTCGCCCAGCTGAGCAAGGACGCTGGCGTGACGCCCGGCCCCGCGTTGTATGTCGATGCCTTGTCAAAAGCCGGCGGCCCGGCCAACAGTTACCTCACGCTGATGCGGCACAACGTGACGCAGCTGGTGGCGGGGATCAGGCAGAACTGAACACGGAATAACGCGGCTGCCCATTCGATGAATGCCTGCTTGCCGTCAGTCACGCGCCCTTTCCTTTGGCGCGCCATTTCTGCAGCGGGATGGCCGTCCCTGAAACCGGATCCTGAACAAGCAACTGCTTGCCAGTGACCTCTACATAGAAAACATGCCAAAGCTCCAGGCGATCCGGCCGATTGGCATAAACGGATACCGACCAGTAGCAATGGCCGCGCATCAACGCTTGTTTGTCCGTGGATTGGCCGTACACAACAGGAAACTTGTGCGAACGGACCCATGCGACCAGTTCAGGCAAATGCTGAACTGATTTCACGGAGCGGGCGTATCCGTCAGCGTGCAATGCCACCGCATCGCAGGCTGGCGCAGCATGGCTTGCGCCGCACACGCAGAAAAGCAGGGCAAAGAGCAGGCGCAGCGGGTAACGAAGTTCAGGCAGAACAGGCATCATTGATTCGTCCTTGTTTATCCGTCGTTTATCCGAAATCAGGAAAGACCGCGTTTGTCATCGCGAAATGCGGACAGCATCAGGCGCACCACCGTCAAGACCGCCAGTTGCGCAAAAATCCAGACCGCAAACAACAGACCTATTGCACCCCATTTGATGTTGCAGTTTTCGCCCTGGACTGAATAATTTGCAGATACGTCGCGGGCCACATAAGAACAGAACTCTTCCTGCGGGTTGTGATCAAGCGCTCCGTAGCACATAAAAAAAGCCAGAGGCAGGGCCACCAACAGCGGGATCAGCACCCATGACACCCAACGGTTAACGGTGAAGTTCATTGCCAATCTCACTCATTTTTTACTCTCGAAAATCTGGCCGTTTGCAGCGCACCACGAATACACGGATATCGACAGTCAAATGTGTTCAGTCACGATAGGGTTCATTACTTCGCGGCGCATCCGGCAACTGTTCATCCAGCGACTGGCGGTAACGGATACAGCCGCGAAAAAACTGCGGCCAGTCGGGTACAACGGGCACCGGGTCGGTCTTCTCCGGCAGCAGCGCCCACAGCGCCGGGTGGTGCCAGCACAGTTCGTGGCCTGTGCTGTCGCGGTGCTCGCGAATGCCCTGGCGGAGCTTTTTGACCTCCTCAATCAGTTGCTCACGTGACAAGCCCTCAAGGTCTGCGTCCATGGTGCCTCCAGATTCAACATCAGATGTTCAGAGTGTGCGGCCCCTGACATCATAGGCAACCGCAGGCGGGGCGGCACGCAGCGGGCGCTTCATCAGCGGTAGATCAAACCCGACAGCTGCCACGCCAGGCGCTTGCGTACCTGCGGCAGGCGCGACACCACCGACATCGCCAGGTTGCGCAACGCACGCAACCCGGGCCGGACCGTGGCCAGCCGCGTCAGGCGGTCAGCCAGGGCGACGATCTGGCGGGCCACGGGTTGCCGCTCTGCACCGTAGGCATCAAGTGCGGTGGTGCTGCCGGCCAATGCCTTCTCCAGCGCATCCGCCAGGCTGATCGCGTCGAGAATGCCGGCATTCATGCCCTGGCCGCCGGCCGGGCTGTGCACATGGGCAGCGTCACCCGCCAGCAGGATGCAGCCGGCGCGGTAATTTTCAGCCACGCGGTGGTGCACGCGGAAGCGGGAGCCCCACACCACCTCATGCACTTCGGCGCGTTCGCGCTGCGGGCCGCGTGCATCCAGGAGCGCCTGCACATACGCGGCATCAGGTTGCTCCGGCGCGTCGTCGACCGTTGCGACCACGCGATGCACACCATCAGACAGGGGAGCCAACACCACCATGCCGGCAGGCGAGAAGTAGAGGATCACTTCGTCCGACGGGACGCCGCCGCTCAAACGTACGTCTGCCAGCACAAACGATTCACCATAGCTGCCACCGTTGAAGGTGATGCCCGCGCTCTCGCGCACGGCGCTGTGCATGCCGTCGGCGCCCACAACATAGCGCGCACGGAGGCGACTGCCGTCGTCCAGCGTGGCCGTAGCGCCCGACGCGTCTTGCACCAGCGCAGCCAATGTGCGTGGACGCAGCACCTGCCCGCCCAGCTCCACCAGGCGTTGCAGCAACACGCTCTCGGTGACTGCCTGCGAGACCATCAGCGTGTACGGGTACTGCGTCGGCAACTCGCTGAAACCGATAGGCATCAGCACCCGGTCGCGGTCGCGGATGGTGAATCGCCGTGCCTGTATGCCCAGCGCAACCAGGCGCCGCGTGACACCCAGGGGCTCCAGCACCTCCAGCGTGCGGGCGTGTACGACCGCCGCGCGCGAGGTGTTGGCGCCTTCGGCCTGCCGGTCGATGACGCAGGTACTCACGCCGCGCGCCAGCAGCGATGCCGCCAGCGTGAGGCCCGTGGGCCCGGCGCCGACGATCAGGACGTCGGCGTCAAAACCCGCGGATGAGGCGGGGGAAATGGGATTGCTTGAGGGAAAGGTCATGGTTTGCTCCAAAAAAAGTCAACAAGTGTTGGTCAACAACTGTTGGCAATCATAATTGGCATTTTTCAAAAAGTCAACACGTGTTGGCCTATACTTGTTGACATGACCGAAACGCCCCCCAGTCCACCTCCCCCACCCCGCCGCTCCGACGCCACCAAATCCGCCATCCTGGCGGCCGCCCGCGAGCAATTCGCCGCCGTGGGTTATCAGGCGGCCACCATCCGCGCCATCGCAACGGCGGCCGAAATCGACCCCGCCATGGTCATGCGCTATTTCGGCAACAAGGAGAAGCTATTCGCGGCAGCCGCCGAGTTCGATTTGCGCCTGCCCGACTTGAGCGATGTGCCGCGCGAAGACGTGGGCGCCGCGCTGGTGGAGCATTTCCTCAATCGTTGGGAGAATGACGAAACGCTGATGGCCCTGCTTCGCACTGCCGTCACCAACGAGGCGGCAGCAGCGCGCCTGCAGGAGATCTTCGCTACACAGATGGCCCCGTTGATTGCCCAGCTGAGCGGCGAGCCGCGCCCGGCAGCCGCCGCGCGCGCAGGGCTGATCGCCACTCAGATCCTGGGCCTGGCTTTATGCCGCTATGTGCTGAGGTTGCCGCCGGTGGTCGGGCTCAAGCGCCCGGACATCGTGCGCCGCGTGGGCGCTACCGTTCAGGCCTACCTGTACGACAACTGAGAGGCTAGGGACGCTCCGCCACCGGGCGCCCAAACGTCACCACAAAGTCGAATTGCCCGTCAGTTGCGTGCGCAGCGCGCCAAAAGCCTCACACACCTCACGCCGCCATGCCCACAGGTGACTGAAGTTCATCACAAAGCCTTGTTGCTCTACGTCGCTTTGATAAATGCGGGCGGTGGCGTCACTGTCAGCGGGAGTTAGCAGAAACATGGTGAGTCCTTTCCAGGTTTCCAGGTTTCCAGGTTCAGTCAGCCATTGCGCCGCTGCGCTAGCTTTGCATAGGCAATGGCATCCGCCAGCTTTTCATAACGGTACTCACGAAACCCATACAGGCGTCCATCGAATGTGATGCCTAGCTCATGCATCAACGCTTCAGCACTCACCGGCGCCTGCACCGCATCGGGCAATGGCGAAGGCGCTGCCTGCACCCTGCTCTCAGCGGGCGGTCTGCGCCGGCCGCGCATCAGCCCGATGCCGATGGAGGCTGCCACGCCAACCGCGCCCCACACCATGAATGGCACCATCAGCTCCAGCAGTTTCGGCGCCACCAGCATAAAACTGCAGCCTGCGTGAGGGCATGCGCGTTGCAGTCATGCGGACCACGCGGCGTATCCCAATGCGGCCCATCCGATCCAGAAAACCACGTGACCCATGCAAAATCTCCGAACTCCAAAGCCCGGCCTGCTGTCAGGCCCGCTTACCGGGGCTGATTCATGTCGTACACCCCGGAATGCCCGGGATTGCCTTCTGGCCGCGGCACGCCCGCAGCCACGAAGAAGGTGACGGAGTGCGCACCATAGAGTCCCGCTGGATAACGCATGGGCTTGAGGACGACATACGCCCTCCCGCGTAGAAAATTGCCGGAAGACATTTCCGACTCCTCCCCAATCACACGGACCCGCGGCAGGTTTTGGGACCGGCTGATGGCATCGCGCCATGCAGACAGGTCCTGCGGCGTCGCCATGCGCAACTTGCCTTCCCGAAGCAATTGCTCAATGCCGGGTTGCCCGGCCAGCGGGGCATCCTTGTCCCGGTAGCTGCTGACGGTCGGCCCCAATCCCTGAACATAGGAAGAGGCCTGGTTGCCAAACGTGACCTGGCCGCCTGAGGCCGCAAAATAGGTTTCGGCGGAGCGGCCAAACACCTTCCTCACCATCACATCGCTTTTGGTCACATCATTGCGGTCAAGGTAGAAATAGCCACAGGGTGACCGGTTTTCATAGCTGGCATTCAGCACCGGCACCTCGGTGCCCAGTCCTGCTACAGCCTGCCGGTGATAGCCCGACACCAGCACACCGGCCACCACGGTTCCCGGTGACCAGCGAATGTTCCAGACAGAGGGCTCGTAAGCGCCCAGCGCAAGAACCACTTTCTTGCCCGGTTCATTCACCAGGACATCGAAACGGGTGGCTTCGTGGCCGGACTGGTCGATCTGGAAATCGAGTTTGCTTCCGCTGTATGCGCCACCGGCGTAGAGCACGTAATCTGGCGGCAACTGGCCGGCAAACACTGTGCAGGCATCCGATATGTTGATCGGTGTTGCAGCAGTTGATGGTCTGCTTGACGGCACGATGACCGGCGGGTTGCGGTTCTCCGTCAATGCCGTCTTCACGGGCGGGGCGGCCTGCGCATTCGCCTGGACTGTCCGGGCGACGGCCCGCTCCGCTGCCGTCGCTGCCGATTGTGCGGCGGACTCGCTCGCAAGTTTCATTTCGACGGCTTGACGCGTGTTGCGGTGATGGTGCGTCCACCATTGCTGCCCCAGGACGGCGATCCCCAGGGGCAAGCCGATCACCAATACCAGCAACCAGTTAAAGCCACCCGCCGGCGCAGCGGTCCGCGGCGCGGAACGGACGGCGGGGCGTTCCGCACCAGGCGCCGCAGCGGGCACAGAGGTGAAATCGGCGGGAACGGCAACAGCCGCTGCAGCGATGCCCGCGGGTTTTTCAAATGGGCTCGGGGCCGCGGGCTGACCTTGCAGCGGGCTCGGCTGTGTCTGCTCGTAGTCTTCATCCTCAGGCTGTGCAGGCGCTTCGTTGTGCTGCGCTGCGGGGGGTGTTTCACGCCGGGCTTCCCGCTGCGAACGCGATACGGCCGGAGGAATCGGCGCAAACCATGCGACCGCGAGAAAGAGCAGCCCCGCACCGATGAGCGCCAGGATGTTGCCCAGCTGGTCGAGCGCGCCAAAATCCCTGAAGACCAGCTTGAAGGCAGTCAACGCCAACAGCGCGACGCCGGCACTCCACTGGCCGCGCGACTTGACTTTGGTGCCCCACCACGCGAGGCCGGCACCGAGGCCGCCCCACAGCAGAGACACCACCGCGGGCAGTTTCATCTGCAGAATATCGGCCGCACTCATGATGCGGTCAGGTCCGAAGATACGCAGCAGCATGGCCTGAACAACCAGGAATGCCGCAATGATGACGACCACGCCTTGTGCCCCTCCGGCGGGGTTCCTGTGCAAGCCGACAAACATCGCCATGTAGGCCAGCGCCAGCACCTCAAACACGACCGGCCAAAGCCCGCGCTCGATATGGAAAAGCACGGCATACAGGAGTGCCGCACTGGCCACGCCAAAGTGAACGAGCGAGATATGGCGATACCAGACGGATCCTGCCGGGCTCCACATCCTGGCGGCCAGCATCACGGCAAAGCCACTGCCCACCAACACCGACATTTCCAGCCAGTTGCCGGTTGCCTCGAATTCCGGCGCGAGGGCAAATACCCAGGGTGCCCAAGCCAGCGGAAGCAAGCCCAGCGCCACGGAGAAGGCGAGGTCATCCTCCTGGCTTGCCTTGTTTGCCTGGGTGGATCCGGCATTTGAGGCAATCCACAGGAAGGCCAACGGCGTGCCTGCGGCAAATACCACGGCTATCTCGAAAGCCGCATCGGTCGCGGCCCAGAAACTGACCCCGGTGACGGCGAACAGCAGCAAGGCACCCCAGACCGGCGCTGTATGCAAAAGACGGCGCGGAAACGATGCCACCAGCGCAACAGCCAGCAGCGCGCCATAAGCCAGCTGGGGCAAAAAGTCCACGTGCAGGCGCAGCAACTCCGCCGCGACCGCAAGGCAGCCCCAGGCCGCAGCCATGGCGCCCAGCATGCGGCCGAACGATACCTCGCCCCGGCTCGCAAACCACGCGCCCAGGCCCATCAAGGCACTGGCCAGCGCACGCTGCGCAAAGAGTTCGTTGACAAACGGCTGGCCTGCCGCCGACTGGAAAATCGAAAACACCATATGCAGCGCACCGGCCAGCATGGCACCGCCGCACAGTAACTCCTGCGCGCGCGTGGACCATCCCAGTCGCGGAGCGGCAACCAGGCCCATGACGGCCAGCGCCAGGCCCAGCATCAGCCAGGGCACATCTGTGGCGGCCAGTGCACCCGCCGCAATCGCCAACAGCCCGGCCACACAGGCATGCTTTGCCGCCTCCGGCTTCCGCTGCAGAAAAGCCAGCACCACCGTGGCAACACCCCAGAGCAGCGCCAGCATACCCAACCCCATCGCACCTTCGCGGGAAACCTGAGGCGCGATCTTCAGCGTCAGCCCTGCGGCCACCAGCGGCAGCAACACGAAATAGCCCAAGTCAAAACGGGCAAGCCAGCGTGAAGGCGTGCCGCGATGCTCGGCGATCGGCATCGCCAGGTGCAACGCCACCAGGGCCAGCAGCAGCGGCTGCATGGCCTGGTAATGCTCGGCCCGGTAAAACTGGTGGGTCCATGCAAAAAAGAGACCGCCGGCCAGCGTGAACAAAAAGCTCAGATGAATCAACGGGCGCCAGCCGCGCAGGCGCACCATGACAAAAGTCACCGCGCTGGCGGCCAGGTAATAGCCGTAAAGCACGCCAGGGTCGGGGGCGTTAATGGCAAATTTGGGCGCAATGTATGCGCCCGCCATGGCCAGGACCGCCACCGACATGGCGCGCGCGGACACCGCAAACAATCCCGCCGCCAAAGACACCACCACCATCAGCGCCAGTCCGCTGACGTCGTTGAGGTAATGGAAAAAATCGTAGGCGGCATAAGCCGTGAGGTAGGCGACGGCAAACGCCGTGCCGCCGAGTGCCAGATATATGGCGCGGCGCTCGGGGCGGGACTTCAGGGCCAGCGCGGCGGCACCCAGCACGGCGGCGGCGACAAAGCCGCTTCCCAGCTTGAGCTCCGGAGGAACGTCAATGTTCAACAAGGCATAGCGCAGCAGTGCGCCGACGCCAAGGATGAGCAGGCCGGCCCCGACCTTGGCCGGCCAGTTGCCTGAAATCAGCCAGGTGATGAGGCCGGCTGGCCTGAACTTCGGCTGCGAGGAATCGCCGGCTGACTCAAAGGCAAAGAGCAATCCGAACAGGCATACAGCCGAGATGACGAACAGGGTAGAGAGCATGGACAAGCCCGGTAAAAAATAAAACACGCCTGTCACCACGCCGTAGCCGTCGCTGGCCGGCGAAGCCCGTGACAAAGCCGTAGCGCAAGAGGCGATTCATCATAGGCGGAAAACGTATCAAAACGTATCCTCTGATTGAAGGACAGCCGCGGCCATGCCAGCCTAGCCGGCAAGCGGTATAAACAATCCCATGGGCGCCCTTGCTCACGACACCTATCGCACATGACAACCCACTCCAAGCACCCCACCCACCTGCGCAGCCACACCTTCCACGGCCTCGCCCCCGGCCCGCGCCTTCTGGTCACCGGCGCCGTGCACGGCAACGAGACCTGCGGCACGCGCGCCATCACGCAGCTGCTGGAAGAAATCGACAATGGCCAGTTGCGCATCGAGCGCGGCACGGTGACATTTGTGCCCGTGACCAACCCTCTGGCCTACCGGCTCAAGCAGCGCATGGGTGAGCGCAACCTCAACCGCAATATGGCGCCGAGTGCGATTCCCCAGGACTTTGAGGACCGCATCGCGAACGTGCTGTGCCCGCTGCTGGATGCGCATGATGTGTTGCTGGACCTGCACTCTTTTCACACGGGCGGCGCGCCGTTTGTGATGATCGGCCCGCAGAACAATACCGGGGCGCTGGAGCCTTTTGACCATGCCGCGGAAGAAATGCAACTGGCACTGCACACCGGGCCGCACCGGATTGTGGAAGGCTGGCTGGACACCTATGCGCGCGGTGTGAAACGGCGGGCGGAAGCCGCCAGCGCCGGCGCCAGCGACCGCAAGCAGGCCCTGGTGACCAACCCGAACTACGGCGTGGGTACGACCGAATACATGCGCTCGCGCGGCGGCTACGGCGTGACGCTGGAGTGCGGCCAGCATGACGACCCACAGGCGGTGCAGGTGGCGCGGCACGCGATTTCGCAGACGCTGGGCCTGCTGCGCCTCATTGCGAAGCCGCCCGCGCCGGAACCGGCGGAGCGGGAGATCCTGCGGCTGGTCGAGGTGGTGGACCGCGACCATGCGGGCGACACCTTTGCCCGCGAGTGGCGCAGCTTTGACCCGGTCCAGCGGGGCGAAGTGATCGGCACGCGCCACGGCGGCGAGCCCATCACCGCGCCGGTAGACGGCTTTGTGGTGTTTCCCAACCCGCGCAGCGAAGCTGGCCAGGAGTGGTTTTATTTCGCGCAGCGGCGGGTTTGAGCCCGGATGGGCCGGGCCAGCGCCGTTGCGGGGGTGGCTACGGCTTGCCGCAAGGCCCCGACATTGCTATCTATTTAATAGCTGCTTGCGCCCGACCCTATTGGCTTACAGGCCAATTTGATGGCTAAATGAAGGGCTTTTTTGCGTCAAAACGGGCTAAAACCCGTTTGAAACCCCGAAAAAACGGTTTCAAGCAGCCCCAGCCGCCGCAAAACACGATTTTTCAGTATCAAAACTAGCCTCAGCCCAATGCTGACGAGCGCAAGCAGCTATCTATTTGATAGCGAACTGACAGCGCTCACGCCCCAACCCGCTCAGTCCTTCACACGTGACGCAAAGGTCTTGCGGAATTTCTCAACCTTGGGGCCCACTACAAAGGCGCAGTAACCCTGGTTGGGGTTGTTTTCGAAATAGTCCTGGTGGTAGGACTCGGCGGGCCAGTAGTTTTCGAGCGGCAGCACTTCGGTGACGATGGGTTTGCCAAAGGTCTTGTCCTGGCTGACCTGGCGGATGAAGTCGTCGATCTCCGTCTTCTGCTCCGGCGTCGAGTAATAGATGCCGCTGCGGTATTGCGTGCCGGCATCGTTGCCCTGGCGGTTCAGGCTCGTCGGGTCGTGGATGACGAAGAAAATTTCAAGGATCTCGCGCAGCGTGATGTCGGCCGGGTCGTAGGTGAGCTTGACGACCTCGTTGCTGCCGGTGCGGCCTGTGCAGACCTCTTCATAGCTGGGCCGTGCGGCCTGGCCGTTGCTGTAGCCCGACTCAACGTCGGTGACACCGCGCACCTTGACGTACACCGCCTCGGTGCACCAGAAGCAGCCGCCGCCGAGCGTGATGGTTTGGGGGGAAGAAGGCATGGAAATCTCCGCTGAAATCCGTTGGTCGTACGGGGAGCGGCAATCTTACGCCGGGCCCGCGAGCCTGCGCAGAGGCCCACACATGGACCCCTGAAAAGAAGCGGAAAACGCGCCCGGCTCAGTCGCGACGGCGCGGGCCTTTGGTGACGTGCTGGGGACCGACTGCATGGCGCATCAGCCGCAGCAGGCCCAGCGCTACAACGGCACCGCCAACAGCCATGCCGAGCGAGCTCATGCTGAAAACCGTGTCGTTGGTCTTGCCATGGCTGATCAGGGCCGCCACGAAGTCGCCGCCGATGAAAGCACCGAACATGCCGACGCCGAGGCTTTCGAGGATGAGGATTTTTTCGCGGGAGCCCGCGAGCAGGCAGGCGGCCCCGCCGAGAAGGGCACCCACCGCACACCAGATATACGGGTTGATGCCGTTCTCCTGAAGACTATGAACTGCCCCATGGTGACAGCTTTACCTGCCCAGCGGGGGACATACTTTTACCAAGGTCATTCCCCAGGGCACCTGGCGGGATGGAATCTTCATGCCTTCGCCGCCGGGGCGATTGCACGCACCGCCTTCACAAACGCGGCCAGCGCCTGGTGGTCGCGTGCGGTTTTCCAGAGGCAATGCGTTTCATAAGGTGTGGTGGCGGCGTCGAGCGGCACAAAGGCCGCCCCCGCCATGGCCGACTGCCTGAGCGCAGCCGGCACCAGCGCCACGCCCATGCCCTGCGACACCAGCGACACCACACTGAGCCAATGCCGCAGTTCGTAGCGGATCTCCGGGTAAAACCCGGCTTCAGTGCAGATCGCGAGGATGCGTTCGTGGTAATCAGGCGAAACCGCGCGCGACACCACGGCAAACGGCTCACCTTGCAATTGCCTGAGCGACACCGAGCGCTTGCGCGCCAGCGCATGTCCGGCCGGCAGGCAGCACACAAAGGCCTGGCTGGACACCAGCACCTGCGAAAGCTCGGGCGGCACGTGCGTGGTGTGCACAAACCCCAGGTCAAGCCGGTCATGCGCGAGCTCGATCAGCTGCTCGCTGGAGCTGAGCTCCTTCAGGGTCAGCCGCAGCAGGGGGTGGCTGGCCTGGAAGCGCTCCAGTATCTCCGGCAGGCCGCTGTACAGCATGGTTCCTGAAAAGCCGATGGCCAGACTGCCGGCCATGCCCTGCCCCACGTCACGTGCATGGCCGGCGGCCTGCGCGGCCTGATCCAGCAAGGCGCGCGCCGCCGGCACAAAGGCCTGCCCGGCGGCGGTGAGTTGCACCGATTTGCTGTTGCGCGTGAGCAGCTTGGCGCCGACCGAGGCTTCAAGCTGCTGGATGTTCAGCGACAGCGGCGGCTGGGAAATCGACAGGCGCCGGGCCGCCCGGCCGAAATGCAGCTCTTCGGCCAGGACAAGGAAATAGCGGAGGTGACGAAATTCCATGAATATGTTTTTTATATCGTTGGATCGATATTTGATATTAGACAACTATTCATGCCTGTCAAACAATCGAGCTGCCCGCGGGCATCCCAGCCACGCGCCCTACACTGCAAACCAAGCCACCTTTTTCGGAGACAACCCATGAAAACCCAATTCAACTGGCAAGACCCGTTTTTCTTTATGGAGCAGCTGAGCGAAGACGAGCGCGCCATTGCCGACGCCGCCCACGCTTTCTGCCAGGAAAAACTGCAGCCCCGCGTGCTGATGGCCGCACGCCACGAAAAGTTCGACCGCGAAATCATGAACGAAGCCGGCGCCATGGGTTTCCTGGGCTCGACCATTGAAGGCTATGGCTGCGCCGGCCTCAATTACGTGAGCTACGGCCTGGTGGCCCGTGAAGTGGAACGCGTCGACAGCGGCTACCGCAGCGCCATCAGCGTGCAAAGCTCGCTGGTCATGCACCCCATCAACGCCTACGGCAGCGAAGCGCAGAAGCAAAAATACCTGCCCAAGCTGGCCACCGGCGAATGGGTGGGCTGTTTCGGCCTGACCGAACCGAATCACGGCTCCGACCCGGCCAGCATGCTGACGCGTGCCAAGCCTGTCGACGGCGGCTTCATCGTCAAGGGCGCCAAGATGTGGATCACCAACAGCCCGATCGCCGACGTGTTCATCGTCTGGGCCAAGCTGGAAGACCCCGACGGCAAGGTTGGCGGCCAGGAAAGCATCCGCGGCTTTGTGCTTGAGAAGGGCATGAAGGGCCTCTCCGCCCCGAAGATCGAAGGCAAGATGAGCTTGCGTGCCTCGATCACCGGCGAGATCGTGATGGACGACGTGTTTGTGCCTGAAGCCAACCTGCTGCCCAACGTGAGCGGCCTGAAGGGCCCGTTCGGCTGCCTCAACAAGGCGCGCTATGGCATCGCCTGGGGCGCTCTGGGTGCGGCGGAAGACTGCTGGTTCCGTGCCCGCCAGTACACCATGGACCGCGTTCAGTTCGGCCGCCCGCTGGCGCAGAACCAGTTGATTCAAAAGAAGCTGGCCGACATGCAGACCGAAATCACGCTGGGCCTGCAGGGCTGCCTGCGCGTGGGCCGGTTGATGGATGAAGACAAGTCCGTGCCGGAAATGATTTCGCTGATCAAGCGCAATTCCTGCGGCAAGGCACTGGACATCGCCCGCCTGGCGCGCGACATGCACGGCGGCAACGGCATCCATGACGAATACCATGTGATCCGCCACATGATCAACCTCGAAACGGTGAACACCTACGAAGGCACGCATGACGTGCATGCGCTCATCCTTGGCCGTGCCCAGACCGGCCTGCAAGCCTTTTATTGATGACCTTTCAGGGCTCCAGCCCAATCAGGACGAGCGCGAGCAGCTATATTTTTCATAGCAAATAAATACAACGCATGGAATTCGGCGCGCTCAAGCCTTTGCTAACCAGCCTGGCACTGCCGCCAGCCTTGCTGCTGTTGCTGGCCCTGCTTGGCCTGGTGCTGGCCTGGCGAAATAAAAAGGCCGGGCTGGCGCTGGCAACCTTTTCGGTACTGCTGCTGGCGCTGCTCAGCTGCCACGGCACGGCCGTATGGCTGGCGCGCACCGTGCTGCCGCAGTTTGCCGCCATGCCGGTGGCCAGCCTCAGGGCTCACAAGATACAAGCCATCGTCGTGCTGGGCGGAGGTGTGCTGCCCGAGGCGGCTGAATACGGCAGCAGCCAGCCGGGCGCACACACGGCGGCGCGGTTGCGCTACGGTGTGTGGCTGGCGCGGCAGTCGGGCTTGCCGCTGGCCTTTACCGGCGGCATGGGCTGGGCGGCCAGCAGCGCACAGACCGATTCTGAAGCCGTGGTGGCCGCACGCATGGTGCAGCAGGACTACGGCATGACACTGCGCTGGAACGAAGCCCAGTCGCGCGACACAGCGGGCAATGCCCGCCTGCTGGCGCCGCTGCTGCAGCAAAGCGGCGTGCAGCGCATCGCGCTGGTCACCGACGCCTGGCACATGCCGCGCGCCATAGCGGCCTTTAAGCGCGCGGGCCTGACGGTGACACCCGCCCCCATGGGCCAGGTGCGGCCCGCACAGCACGACCTGATGGAATGGGTGCCTTCCGCGTCGGGCCTGGTGGTTTCGCAGCAGGTACTGCGTGAATGGCTGGCGCTGATGGTCGGCCGGTTCACGCCTGTTTAGGCAGACCGGCCCACAGACGGCGGCAGCGAACCGAACCTGAGCCCGTCACCTGGCGGCTTTACCGCGGGTTTACCTTTCTGGGAGCTACCGCCTCCCCCGCTACGGTGTAGCCTAGGCAGTTTTGGTTGACGGTCGGAAAGTAAGCAGATATATTACTAACCAGTCAGTCAGTAACTATGTCACTTTCCAAATTATTTTGCGACAAAACCTCCGCGGTCGCCGCCAAACGCGAGCGCCGCAAGGAAGCACGCCCCGGCGAACTGCTGGACGCCGCGCTTGACCTGTTCGTGGAAAAAGGCTTTGCCGCCACCCGCGCCGAAGAAGTGGCCGCCCGCGCAGGAGTATCAAAAGGCACATTGTTCCTTTACTTCCAGAGCAAGGAAGAACTATTCAAGGCCGTGGTGCGCGAAAACATTTCGGGCCGCTTCACGGAATGGCGCGCCGAGCTGGACACCTTTGAAGGCACCACCCCTGAATTGCTGGCTTACTGCATGAACAGCTGGTGGGAGCGCGTGGGCCTGACGCGCGCCTCGGGCCTGACCAAGCTGATGATGAGCGAGGCCAAGAACTTCCCCGACATCGCGGCCTTCTACCAGCAGGAAGTCATCATGCCGGGCCACGGGCTGATCCGCAGCATCCTGCAACGCGGCATGGACCGCGGCGAGTTCCGGCCCATGGACCTGGACTATGCGGTTTATCTGGTGGTCGCTCCCATGATTTTCCTGATCCTGTCCAGGCACACCGCCGGCATCTGCATCAGCAGCGACGCAGACCTGGATCCGCAAAAATACATCGCCTTCCAGGTGGAAACCATCCTGAACGGCATATCCGCACCGGCCGGTGCCGCCGCACGGTCCAACAGGAAAGCCGCAGCATGAAGCGATGGGTCAAGTGGGGGGTCGCCGGGCTCATCGTGCTGCTCATCGTGGGCGGGGTACTGCGTGCGCTGTCCGCGCGCAAGGCCCAGCAACAGGCACTCGCCGCCAGCTCCGCCGTCAAGGACATGGGGCAGGTCGAGCTGGCCGCCACCGATGTGGTCAAGGCCCAGACGCGCGACGTGGTCCAGGGGCTGCCGGTGTCGGGCTCGCTCAAGGCCGTCAACTCCGCTGTCATCAAGGCACGCGTGGCCGGCGAGCTGCAGGGCCTCACGGTTCGCGAAGGCGACGTGGTCAAGGCTGGCCAGGTGATTGCGCGCATCGATGCCACCGAATACCAGTCACGCGTGCGCCAAGCCAGGGAGCAGGCCGAGTCGGCCAAGGCACAGGTGGATGTGGTGCAGCGCCAGTACGACAACAACAAGGCGCTGGTTGACCAGGGTTTCATCTCGAAGACCGCGCTCGACACCTCGCTGGCCAACCTCAACGCCGCGCAATCTACCTACAAGGCGGCGGTGGCTGCCACCGAGGTCGCGGCCAAATCGGTGGACGACACGATTCTCAAAGCCCCCATCTCCGGCCAGGTATCGCAGCGCCTGGCGCAACCCGGAGAGCGCGTGGGCATCGACACCAAAATCGTCGAGGTGGTGGACCTGAGCCGGCTCGAACTGGAAGCCACCTTGAGCGCCACCGACTCCATGGACGTGCGTGTGGGCCAGACCGCGCAGCTGCAGATTGAAGGCAGCCGCCAGCCCGTCACGGCCAAGGTGGTGCGCATCAATCCCACGGCGCAGGCCGGCAGCCGCAGTGTGATGGCTTACCTCAGCATCGACAACCCGGGCGCAGCAGGCGACGCCGGCGCGCCGCCCTTGCGCCAGGGGCTGTTTGCCCAGGGCACGCTGGGCACGGCCAGCGCTTCGCTGCTGTCGGTGCCGGTCAGCGCCGTGCGCACCGACAAACCCACGCCTTATGTGCAGGCGGTTGAAAACGACACGGTGGTGCACAAGAGCGTCGAACTCGGCGCGCGCGGCACCGCAGGCAAAGACAGCGTGGTCGCCGTCAAGGGCCTGGCCGACGGCGCGGTGGTGATCCGCGGCGAAATCGGTGCATTGCGCGAAGGCACCAAGGTGCGCTTCACACAGCCTCCGGCTGCGGCGCAAGCGGCCAGTGCACCGGCCAAGCCGGCGCCCTGAGGACTCGCGCGCATGTGGTTCACGCAGGTCAGCCTCAAGAACCCGGTGTTCGCCACCATGGTCATGCTGGCCATCGTGGTGCTGGGACTGTTCTCCTACCAGCGCATGCAGGTCGACCAGTTCCCGAACATCGACTTCCCGGTGGTCGTCATTACCGCCGAATACCCGGGCGCTTCGCCCGAAATCGTTGAAAGCGAAGTCACCAAAAAAATTGAAGAAGGCGTCAACTCGATCGCCGGCATCAACGCGCTGACCTCGCGCAGCTACGAAGGCCAGTCGGTCGTCATCATGGAGTTCCAGCTCTACGTCGACGGGCGCCGCGCCGCCGAAGATGTGCGCGAAAAAATCGCAGCCATCCGCCCCAACTTCCGCGACGAAGTGAAAGAGCCGCGCGTGCTGCGCTTCGACCCGGCAAGCCGGGCGATCTGGTCCGTTGCGGTGTTGCCCAATGCCCAAAGCGGCAATGCCATGTCGGCCGTGGAGCTGACCAACTGGGCCGACCAGGTCTTGAAAAAGCGCCTGGAGAACGTACGCGGTGCAGGCTCCGTTACTTTGGTGGGCGGCACCAAGCGCGAGATCAACGTCTACCTGAATCCGCAGGCCATGGAGTCGCTGGGCATCACGGCCGACCAGGTAGTCAATGCCGTGCGCAACGAAAACCAGGACCTGCCGGTGGGCGCGATCCGCTCGCTGCAGCAGGAGCGGGTCGTCAAGATCGATGCACGCATGAAGCGCCCCGAAGATTTCGGAAAAATCATTGTGGCACGCAAGGGCGCTGCGCCGGTCACGGTGGACCAGGTGGCGCGCATTGCCGATGGCGCGCAGGAAATCGACAGCCTGGCGCTGTACAACGGCCAGCGCACGCTGCTGCTGTCGGTGCAAAAAGCGCAGGACGAAAACACCATTGCCGTGGTGGATGGCCTGAACCAGGCCATCAAGGACATCCAGCCGCAGTTGCCGCCCGGCGCGCGGCTGGAGCTGATCACCGACGGCTCGCGGCCGATTCGCGTGGCGGTTGAAAACGTACGCCGCACGCTGATTGAAGGCGCGCTGCTGACGGTGCTGATTGTTTTCCTCTTCCTGAATTCGTGGCGCTCCACGGTGATCACCGGGCTCACGCTGCCGATCTCCATCATCGGCACCTTTTTGTTCATGAACCTGTTCGGCTTCACCATCAACATGATCACGCTGATGGCGTTGTCGCTGTGTGTGGGCCTGCTGATCGACGACGCGATTGTGGTGCGCGAGAACATCGTGCGCCATGTGCAGATGGGCAAGGCACCCTACCAGGCCTCGCTGGACGGCACGCAGGAGATCGGCCTGGCGGTGCTGGCCACCACGTTCTCCATCGTCGCCGTGTTCCTGCCTATCGGCTTCATGGGCGGCATCATCGGCAAGTTCTTCCACGAGTTCGGCGTCACCATCGTGGCGGCGGTGCTGATCTCGATGTTTGTGAGCTTCACGCTGGACCCGATGCTCTCCAGCATCTGGCACGATCCTTCCATCGAAGCGCACGGCAAACGCCATGCGCCCGTCACTTTCTACGACAAGACCATAGGCCGCGTCACCGGCTGGTTCGACCACGCCACCGACTCGCTAAGCAACAGCTACCAGGGAATCCTGCGCTGGTCGCTGGGCCACAAACTGGCCACGCTGGCACTGGCTGTGGTGATTTTTGTCACCAGCATTTTCATGGTTCCGCTGCTGGGCACCGAGTTCGTGCCGAAGGCCGACTTCTCGGAAACCTCACTCAACTTCTACACGCCCGTGGGCTCGTCGCTGGAAACCACCGAAGCCAAAGCGCGGCAGGTGGAAGCCATCATCCGCGAATTCCCCGAAGTGAAGTACACGCTGGCCACCCTGAACACCGGCAACGCCCAGGGCAAGATGTACGCCAGCATTTACGTGCGCCTGGTGGACCGCAAGGCACGCACGCGCAGCGTCGACGAAATGTCGGGCGTGTTGCGCGAACGCCTCAAGCAGGTGCCGGGCATCACCGTGACGCACGTCGGGCTGCTCGACGCGGTAGGCGGCAACAAGCAGGTGGAGTTCTCGCTGCAGGGGACGGATCTGAAAGAGCTGGAACGCCTCACGCGCGCCATCAACGACAAGATCCGCGGCATCCCCGGTCTGGTGGACCTGGACTCCAGCGTCAAGGCCGACAAGCCGGTGATTGAAATTGATGTGCGACGCGACGCGGCCTCCGACCTGGGCCTGTCGGTGTCGCAGATCGCTGCCTCATTGCGCACATTGGTGGCCGGGCAAACCGTAGGCAACTGGCGCGCGCCCGACGATCAGACCTACGACGTGAACGTGCGCCTGGCGCCCGATGCGCGCAACGCGCCGCAAGACCTGGAGCGCCTGCCCTTCATGAGCACACCCGGCAGCAGTGCCGACGGCGCCGCGCACATGGTCCGGCTCAACCAGGTGGCCACCGTGAAGGAATCCACCGGGCCCAACCAGATCAACCGGCGCGACATGGCACGCGAAGTCGCCATCAACGCCAACGTCTACAACCGCTCGGCCGGCGAGGTGTCGAACGACATCAAGGCCGCGCTGGAGAACTTCAGCTTTCCGCCCGGTTATCGCTACCAGTTCAGCGGCTCCACCAAGAACATGGCCGAATCCTTTGGCTACGCGGTGTCGGCACTGGTGATGGCCATTTTGTTCATCTATATGATCCTGGCCAGCCAGTTCAAGAGTTTTTTGCAGCCGATGGCGCTGATGACCTCGCTGCCGCTGACCCTGATCGGTGTGGTGCTGGCCCTGCTGCTGTTCCGCTCCACGCTCTCGATGTTTTCCATCATCGGTGTGGTGATGCTGATGGGCCTGGTGACCAAGAACGCCATTTTGCTGGTGGACTTTGCCATTCGCATGCGTGCCGACCAGGTGGATGTGGATGGCCACCGCATTCCGGGCATGAACCGCAGCGATGCGCTGCTGCATGCCGCCAAGGTGCGGCTGCGCCCCATCCTGATGACCACGCTGGCGATGATTTTCGGCATGGTGCCGCTGGCTTTTGCCTTGACCGAGGGCTCGGAGCAGCGTGCGCCCATGGGCCAGGCCGTGATCGGCGGTGTCATCACCTCTTCGCTGCTGACCCTGGTGGTGGTGCCGGTGACGTATTGCTACCTGGACGACCTGGGCCAGTGGTTCAAGCGCAAATTCGGCCCCAGAACACCGCCGCAAGACCCCGCAGACATGCCTGCTGCAACGCCGGCCGCCGTCATGGGCGACCGTTAAAATCAAAGGTTTATCTCGTGTACAGCTCACCCTCCCCCATTTCGCCAACCTACAGGTCCGCCATGAACTACGAACAAGCCCGATTCAACATGATTGAGCAGCAAATCCGCCCTTGGGAAGTGCTGGACAACCAGGTCCTTTCCCTGCTGGCCGTGGTCAAGCGCGAAGACTTTGTGCCGGCCACCCAAAAGGCACTGGCCTTTGTCGACATGGAAATCCCGCTGGGCACCGGAGCAGGCCAGTGCATGCTGGCGCCCAAGGTCGAAGCCCGCATTCTGCAGGAACTGGCCGTGCAAAAGCATGAAAAGGTTCTGGAAATCGGCGCCGGCTCCGGCTACATGGCCGCACTGCTGGCCCACCGCGCGCAGCAGGTGATCACGCTGGAGATCGATCCCAAGCTGGCACAGACCGCACGCGACAACCTGCAAAGGGCAGGCCTTTACAACGCCGAAGTGCGCACCGGCGACGGCGCGGCAAAAATCGCCCAGGCCGTTTCCAGCAACGACCCGCTTCGTGGACCGTTTGACGTGATCGTGCTCAGCGGCTCGGTCGCCGAGGTGCCGGCTTCGCTGCTGTCCCTGCTCAAGGTGGGCGGCCGCCTGAGCGCCATCGTGGGTTTTGAGCCGATGATGCGCGCCACCCTGGTCACACGCGTGGCCGAAGACGCCTGGCGCACCACCCAGGCCTGGGACACCGTGGCGCCGCGCCTGCTGAATTTCCCTGAGCCCTCGAAATTCAGCTTCTGAGCCTGGCCGCCGTACACGACTTCACCAACGCCAAGCACGCATTCCAACGCAGGACAGCCGACCATGATTCCCCAACTGAGCCCCGCCAACTTCGCCGAGTGGCGCAACAACGCCGGGGAAGGCGCGCCCGCCCTGCCTGTGGTGCTGGACGTGCGCGAGCCCTGGGAACTGCAGACGGCCTCGGTCAAGGAGGACGGCTTCAGGCTGGTGCATATCCCGATGCGGGAAATACCCACGCGCCTGGCTGAGCTGCAGGAAATCGGAGCCGGCACCGGCCAGCCGATCGCCTGCCTCTGCCACCACGGCATGCGCAGCCTGCAGGTGGCCAACTTTTTGACGCAAAGCGGCTTCACCGAGGTCGTCAATCTGCAGGGCGGCATTGACGCCTGGTCGCAGCAGGTGGACCCGTCGGTCCCCGTGTACTGATCTCCGCGCACCGCATACCTCCCTATCGCCGATTCACCCATTCCTCAGGACCTTTATGACCACGCCCAAGAAACCGCCGGCGCTACGCCTGTCGATGTTGCCCCTGTCGATTGCCGTCACTGCGGCGCTGATGATGGCGGCCCCGGCCGCGCAGGCCCAGAGCCTGGTGGAGCTGTATGAGTCGGCCCGCGCCTTCGACGCCGCCTACCAGTCCGCCAAGCTCCAATACGACGCCAACCTCGCCAGGGCCGACCAGGCCAAGGCCGGCATCTTGCCGACAGCCGGCATCTCGGCGGGCGTGTCGCGCACCAATTTTGAAAACACCGCACCGGTGATCGAGCGCAGCTTCAATACGCAAAAT
The DNA here is from genome assembly GCF_056405635.1 of Polaromonas sp. P1_F8. Classification (NCBI taxonomy): domain Bacteria; kingdom Pseudomonadati; phylum Pseudomonadota; class Betaproteobacteria; order Burkholderiales; family Comamonadaceae; genus Polaromonas; species Polaromonas sp. P1_F8. The sequence continues at coordinate 1,395,422 of NZ_JBFUBS010000001.1, forward strand.
GCCACGCTCAACCTCTCTCAGCCGCTATACCGCCCGGCCAACTGGGCCACCTACCAGCAGGCATCCAGGCAGGTGGACCTGGCCAAGGCCCAGTTGGAGGCCGCCGACCAGGACCTGATCGTGCGTACCAGCCAGGCCTATTTCGATGTGCTGGCCGCGCAGGACACCCTGACCTTTGTACGGGCCCAGAAAGCTGCGGTGGCCGAGCAACTCGCGTCGGCCAAGCGCAACTTCGAGGTGGGCACCTCCACCATCACCGACACCCGCGAGGCGCAGGCCCGCTACGACCTGGTCATTGCCCAGGAGATCGCCGCCGAGAACGACCTGCGTGTCAAGAAACTCGCGCTGGACACGCTGGTCGGCAAAACGGAAACCCAGCCCAAGCCCCTGGTAAACCCGGTCGGCCTGCCCACAGTGACGCCGGCCGACGTCGGCATCTGGGTCTCGCAATCCGAGCTGGTGCATCCCAGCATCCGCCAGGCGCAAAGCAATGTGGAAATCGCGGAACTGGAGGTCAACAAGGCCGAAGCCGGCCACAAGCCCACGCTTGACGCGACAGCCAGCTACAACGTCACGCGCAACCCCTCGGGCACGGCGACCACCATCCCGCCGTTTGCCTTCCGCACCAACACCACCACCGTTGGCGTGCTGCTCAATGTGCCGCTGTTTGCGGGTTTCGCCACGCAGAACCGCGTGCGCGAAACCCTGTCGCTGCGCGACAAGGCTCAAAGCGATCTCGAAGGCGCGCGGCGCACCGTGGCGCAGGCCACGCGCACCGCCTACTTCGGTGTGCAATCGGGCCAGGGACAGGTCAAGGCGCTGGAGGCGGCCGAACTGTCAAGCCAGAGCGCACTGGATGCCAACAAGCTGGGTTACCAGGTCGGCGTTCGCATCAACATCGACGTGCTCAACTCGCAGAGCCAGCTGTTCCAGACCAAACGCGACCTGGCCAAAGCGCGCTACGACGTGCTGCTGGGCGACCTGAAACTGCGCCAGGCCAATGGCACGCTGACACCGGAAGACCTGCAAAAAATCAACGCACTGCTGGCCAGGTAAATCGCGATACGCTTCACAACACTCCAACAAAGGCCCGGCCCGGGGCCAGAATTTCCATGTTGATGCCCGCACACAATCCCCTGCCCTTGCCGATAGAGGCTGAACGCGTGACCGATGCGCCGCTACACATCCCCAAAGGCCCCAGCTTCGAGCTGATCGAGGAAACCACCTGGGAAGAACTCAAGCGCGCGGGCCGCCGGCAACCGTTTGACAAACCCGTGCTGGTCAAGGGCGGCATCCATCACTGGCCGGCCTGGAAAAAATGGTCGTTTGAATTCCTCGCCGACGTCTGTGCCGGCAAGGGCGCCGAGGTGCCGGTCAAGTTCACCGATGGCCTGGTCGAACAGGGCGTGACCAAGGGCCGCCCCTTCCTTCCGGTTGCGCCCTACCTGCGGGAACTCGGCAAGGCGGCGCAACGCACACCGGACCCCATGGCCGGCCTGCTACCCAAGCCGGTGCGGGACAGCTACAAACCCGGCGAGCGCTTTCACCTGAACTGGGCCCACATGCAGTCGTTCAAGCCGACGACCTTGTACCTCGCGCAGTGGGACATTCTCGAAAAATACCCCGAGCTGCGGCGCGACCTGCTCATCAAGAGCCTGTGGCCCGGCCGCATGACCTGGGAATACGTGTTCATGGGCCCGGCCAATACCGTGACCGGCCTGCACAACGATTTCCCGCACAACTGGTTTGTGCAACTCCAGGGCGTCAAGGAGTTCATCCTTTTCTCACCCGACCAGCGCCAGCACATGTGCCCGGCCGCCAAATACGACTGGGGTGCCACGCTCAGCGACATCAACGTCTCGCGCCTGCCCGAGCAAGTCCGCGAACTCGCCTCCTTCGAAAAAGCCCATGGCTACCACGCCCGCGTTGAGGCCGGCGATGCACTGTTCATCCCGAGGCGAACCTGGCACTCCGTGGTGTCAGTGGAGCCCTCCATCAGCCTCGGCATGTTCGGCCTGACACCCTATGAAGTGGCGACCGGCGGCGCCTGGGCCACGCTGCGCGATTGGGCGCATCACCTGCGCATGTACGCGTGGGGCAATTGCACTTGCCACCAGGTGCTGGGCAAGCGCTAGGCCATCGAACGAACGCCTTTCAGCAAAACGTCACTTGCCCCCGTGTTGATGTCAATCGCTGGACCACCAAAACAACCATGAAGCCGCTCGATCTCGATCACTTTCCCCAGCCGGACTCTAACGCGGCCGGTAGCGTGGAAGCCGCGCTCGACGCGCTCTGGAATGCATACGACGAATCGACCGCAAATGACGCCTACGATGCGCTTCTCTGGGCAACTGGAAACAACCACAGGGGTACGTACTATCCGGTCGTCTTGGGTGTCCTTCCGGAGATTGAACAGATTCTCATGAAGGGGAAAGAGTGGGCGCAGCGAGCAGTTATGGAGTCATTAATAGATCTTGGTGGCTCATTCGTCCCTGAAAAAGGTTACGACACATATCTTGGAGCCTCGGTCAAAGCAACACTCAATGCGTTCATCCACTCAATGCGCCACCGCATTGCACCACTCGCTAACGGCACGGGTGCGCGAGCCAAGAGTGCAATTGAGCTGTTGGAGCTCATTGACGACCAGGCGGCTTAGGTGCCGTTAAAGCGACTTAAATAGGTCCGGAGCGCATCCACCGTCTTCACCGTCGCACCCCGATTGCTGTCGGCGAAAGCCAGCCCGGCGGCCACCGCGGCAGCGCGTGCTTCGGGTTTGTCCATCAGCTTTCGGGCGGCGCGCACGCCTTGTTCCATATCGACCACACGCCGGGCTGCCCCCGCCTCGATGGCCAGCTCGGCTGCTTCGGTGAAGTTGAAGGTATGGGGGCCCATGACGACCGGGCAGCCGCAGGCAGCCGCCTCGATCAGGTTTTGCCCGCCGAGCGGCGCGAAGCTGCCGCCCAGCAGCGCGACATCGCTCATCGCGTAATACAGCGCCATTTCACCCAGTGAGTCGCCCAGCCACACATCCGCGTGCAACGCATCGTCGTTCACGGCCGGGCCGCCCTCCGTATCGGGCCAGTGCGAGCGGCGCGAGACGCGCAGGCCGTGCTGCTGCACCAGCGCCTCCACCTCGTTGACGCGTTGCGGGTGGCGCGGCACCAGCAACACCCTGAACTGGCTTCCCGGCCCCTCCTTGTGTGCGCCTTCCCGCAATTCATCTGCTACAGAATTGATAGCTGGTTGCGCCCGTTCAGATTGGGCTGTGGCACTTAATTGCTTTAAAAATTCCTGCTCTTCGCCTTCACGTGAGCTGGCAAACATAAGCACCGGAAGCCCGAGCGTCCGGCGCCAGACCTTGCCTTTTTCCAGCTGGGCGTCGTCAGGCGAAGCGTCAAATTTGAGGTTGCCAAACACGCCGCTCACCGAAGCACCCGCCTGGCGAAACCGCCGGGCGTCGTCATCGGTCTGGGCATACACCGCAGACAACGCCGCGTAAGCCGGAAACGACAGTGGCGACATTTTCAGTGCCTGCTGCAGGGATTTCTCGGACAGCCTGCCGTTCACCAGCACCAGCGGCATGGCACGCGCCTGGGCTGCGGCCACCATATTGGGCCAGATCTCGGTTTCCATCAGCAGGCCCACGCGCGGCTTGAAGTGGCCAAAAAACCGCGCCACTGCGCCCGGGCTGTCCCAGGGCTGCCACACCTGCACGTCGCCGGGCTGCAGCAGGCCGACGCCCTCGGCGCGCCCCGTGGCCGTGCCGTGCGTCAGCAAAATACGCAAACCGGGATGTTGCGCGCGCAGCGCCTTGAGCAGCATGGCCGCTGTGCGCGTTTCGCCGAGCGAAACGGCATGCAGCCAGACCAGCTCCGAGGCAGTTTCTGCCGGCTGGGCATAATGGCCAAACCGTTCCTGCACCGCCTGAAGGTAACCGGGCTCCCGCCTGCCGCGGCGCGCCAGCTTGCGGCGCAGCAGCGGCTGGCCCAGCCACATCAGCAGCGAATAAAGCTTCAGGGCCAGCGCGCTCATTTCGCCCCTCCGGCCCTGGCGGGGCTGCTCACCGCCCAGCAAGCCAGCCAGGCCTGCCAGACGGTTTCCACCGTGGGTGCCGGGCGCGCAAACACGCTGACCTGCCGCCCCCCGTGGTCAAGGGTGCCGGGGCCGGTGCGCCACGCCGTGTCGAAGTTGTAGATCTGCACATGCGGCAAATCCAATGCCACGGCAATGTGGCTGACACCGCTGTCGACACCAATGACACCGGCGCACTGCGCCAGCGCTTCGGTGAGCGCATCGAGCGGCAGCAGCGGCAGCACCAGGGCTATGTCCTCGGCGGTTTTGGTCAGCGCCTGCGCAATGGCCTGGCTGGTGGCCAGCTCGTGCGCATTGCCGTGCGCCAGTGCCACCGGATAGCCGGCCGCATGGAGGCGCCACCCCAGGGTGATCCAGTGGTCCAGCGGCCACTCCTTGTCGGCGCGCGAGGTGCCGTGGACCAGCACCACCCGGCCTTTCGACGCTGCAGGCGCTATCTTTTCAGGAGCTGCTTGCGCCCGTCCCTCATGGGCTGCAGGCATTTTTAATCCAAAATCCGATGCGCCTTTCAGGGTGTAGCCCAGCGCACGCGCCGCCAGCTCGCGCGAGCGCTGCACCGCGTGAATATGCGGTGGGAGGGTGATGGCCACGTCGGCCACCCAGCGGGTAGGCGCCTCATAGCCCGAGCCCTCGGTCTGGTTGGCCAGGGCGTAGCGCTTGCCGCCGGGCGCCACCGTGGCAAGCCGCGCCACCAGCGCCGACTTGGTCAAGCCCTGCAGGTCGATGACGGCGTCATAGGCTTCACGTTGAAGTTCGTGCTGGAAGGCACGCCATTCGTTTCGCGTGGCCAGCGTCCAGAATGATTTGCGCCAGCGCCGAATCTCACAGGGAATCACGCGGTGCAGACCTTTGTGGCGCGCCAGCAAGGGGGCAAAGGCCTTTTCCACTACCCAGTCAATCTGCGCGTCCGGGAGCGCGGCGTGGATGTCCTGCACCACCGGCAGGGTGTGCACCACATCGCCGAGCGAGGACAGCTTGACCAGCAAAATTTTCATGAGGTATTTTAGGCCCCCACGGTCGTTCGCTTCGCGTAACTCCCTGCCCCCCGAGGGGGCCGCCCGCCTGTGGCCCGGCAAAGCCGAAAAACTGGCACACCCCTATCGGGCTCACTGCGTGTAGCCCTTTTCCCCTTGCAGGGGACGGTGCCTGCGGCCCGGCAAAGCCGGTTCCACGGCACCCTGGCTGAAGAGGCCGATGGGCGTAACTAACGAGGTATTCCACCAGCGGGGGCCGAGGGTCCGGCTTCGCCGGCCCCAGGCGCCGCCCCCTCGAGGGGGGAACAGACTACACGAAGTGAGTCTGGACGGGGGTGTTCAATGACTCGCTGCAGCAAAGCTGGCGTCGGGCTTAACGCTGCGCAACAAGGCCAGCATGTCAGCCTCGATACGCTCCAGCGCCTGCTGGGTGTGGCCCTCAAAGCGCAGCACCAGCACCGGCGTGGTGTTGGACGCACGGATCAGGCCAAAGCCGTCGGGCCAGTCAACGCGCACGCCATCGATGGTCGAGATTTTGGCGGGTGCCGCGAATTTCGCGGATTTGATCAAGGCCTCCACCACCGTGTGCGGCTCGCCTTCCTTGCAGGCCACGTTGAGTTCAGGCGTGCTGAAGCTGGTCGGCAAGGCATTGAGCACGATGCCGGCGTCGGGCACGCGGCTCAAAATTTCGAGCAGGCGCGCGCCGGCATAGGTACCGTCGTCAAAACCGTACCAGCGCTCTTTGAAGAAGATGTGGCCGCTCATCTCGCCGCCCAGGGGCGAGTTGACCTCTTTCATCCTGGCTTTGATGAGCGAGTGACCGGTCTTGTACATCATCGCTACCCCGCCGGCGGCCTCGATCTCGGGCGCCAGGCGCTGCGAGCATTTCACGTCAAACAAAATGGTGCCGCCCGGCACGCGCGAGAGCACGTCGCGGGCAAACAGCATCATTTGGCGGTCCGGGTAAATGTTCTGGCCGTCTTTGGTGACGATGCCGAGGCGGTCGCCATCGCCGTCAAAGGCCAGACCCAGTTCGGCGTCGCCGCTTTGCAAGGCCTTGATGAGGTCTTGCAGGTTTTCGGGCTTGCTCGGGTCGGGGTGGTGGTTGGGAAAGTTGCCGTCCACTTCGCTGAACAACTCCGTCACTTCGCAGCCCAGCGCGCGGAAGATGGCGGGCGCCGACGCGCCGGCAATACCGTTGCCGGAGTCGATGACGATCTTCATCGGGCGCTCCAGCTTGATGCCAGAGACGATGCGGTCACGGTAGGCCGTGCCCACGTCAACCTGGCGGATGGCGCCGGCCTGTGAAGGCAGCACCCACTTGTCGCCCTCAATCACGCGGCGCAAACCCTGAATCTCTTCGCCGTAAATGGCGCGGCCGGCCAACACCATCTTGAAGCCGTTGTAGTCCTTGGGGTTGTGGCTGCCTGTGACCTGGATGCCCGAGCCGGCCAGCGTGCTGGCCGCGAAATAGAGCATGGGTGTGGTCACCATGCCCACATCAATCACATCAATGCCGGTGGCGGCCAGGCCGCGCATCAGCGCCGCGCTGAGCGCAGGCCCGTTGATCCGGCCGTCGCGGCCAACAGCTACCGCCTTTTCACCTTCTGCCAGCGCGGCCATGCCAAACGCTTTTCCCAGGGCCTCGGCCATGTCTTCATGGATGGTGGACGGCACCACACCGCGAATGTCATACGCCTTGAAAATGGACGGGTTGATTTGCATCGGGTGCGGTTCCTGGAAAGACAAGCAGAAAGAAGGTTGATTTTCATTGTAGGTGCCGGCCTATGCGCCAGCTGTAGGCCGTAGCCCTTTCCGGCAGGTCCGTTCAGACTATTGCGGCGCCTCAAAAACCAGCCAGGCCGGCCCCAAAACAGAGGGTTTCAGGCCCTCAGGAACATGTCCGAAAACGGCTAGTGAAAGCCACCCTGCGGCGTATCATTTCCCTCATGAACCGCGAAACCACCCCTCTTGCCGACAACGACTGCTACCTCGCCCTGAAGGCGCGGGACGCCCGTTTTGACGGCAGCTTTTTCACCGGCGTGACCTCCACCGGCATCTACTGCCGTCCGGTCTGCAGCGTGAAGACGCCCAAGCGCGAGAACTGCCGTTTCTTCCACCATGCCGCCCAGGCCGAGAACGCGGGCTTTCGACCTTGCCTGCGCTGCCGGCCCGAGCTGGCGCCGCATTCAGTGGTGTGGTCAATACAGGATGCGTCCTACATCCTGGCGCACCAGGCGGCGCGCCTGCTGGATGAGCCCGAGGTGTGGACCGAGGAAGCACCTTCTGTAGAAAAGCTGGCCGCCAGGCTGGGCGTGAGCGACCGCCACGTACGGCGGATTTTCGAGGCACAGTTCGGGGTCTCGCCCATGCAATACCTGCAGACGCACCGGCTGCACACCGCCAAACAATTGCTGGCCGACACCAATCTGCCCATCACGCAGATTGCGCTGATCAGCGGCTTTGCAAGCGTGCGGCGCTTCAACGCAGCCTTTGTGGAGCACTACAAACTCAACCCCACGCAGTTGCGACGCCAGGGCCCGGCCCGGGTCGGTGAGGTGGGTGAAGGCGTCATCGTGCGGCTGGGCTACCGCCCGCCCTATGACGTGCAGGCCATGCTGGCCTTCTTCAGCAAGCGCTGCATCAGCGCCATTGAATTCATTGACGCGGACGCTGTGCAGCCCGCGCTGGGCCGGACCTTCAGCATTGAGTCGGGTGGCAAGCTGCATGCCGGCTGGCTGCTCGCAAGCTTTGATGAAAGCCGTTCGCAGCTGGTGCTGCGCGTCAGCGATTCGCTGCGCGAAGTTCTGCCGCTGGTGATACGCCGCGTGCGCACCACCTTTGACCTGGACGCGGATCCGGCCACTATCAACAGCGTACTGCACGAAAGTTTCCCCGAAGGCGACGGCCTGCGTGTGCCGGGTGCGCTGGATGGCTACGAGCTGGCGGTGCGCGCCGTGCTGGGCCAGCAGATCACCGTGGCCGCCGCACGCACGCTGGCGCAGCGCATGGTCGACCGTTTTGGCGAACCCGTGGAAACACCGTGGCCACAGCTGACGCGCCTCTTCCCCGCGCCGGCCGTGCTGGCCGCGGCCAGCGGCGACGCACTCGGGCAACTGGGCATCGTCAGGCAGCGCCAGGCCGCCATCGTGGGCATTGCGCAGGCGGTGGTGGACAAGCGGCTGCAACTGCACAGCGGCGCTGACGTCAACACGACAGTGGCCGCGCTGAAAGCGCTGCCCGGCATCGGCGACTGGACGGCGCAATACATCGCCATGCGGGCGCTGCGCTGGCCCGATGCCTTTCCGGCGGGCGACGTGGCGCTGCACAAGGCGCTGGGTGTGCAGGGAAAAAAGAACCCGGCGCGGGAGGCTGAACTGGCCTCGGATGCATGGAAACCCTGGCGCAGCTATGCGGTGATACGCGCCTGGAGCGGCACGCTGGAGCGCCCCGGCTGACGGTGCCACAGCGACAACATGGCGATTCATGCGTTCGGGGAATGAATGCGGCGCTTCGATTTCATTGGACGGTCCAGCGCCTTGGCGCGAACATCGCCGGTGAATGATCGAGCCAGTCTTTGCCCGTAAAAGAGACAAGTCAGCTTAAGCCGCCTATTCAGGCCCGGAAAAGACCTGATAAGGCAGAAACTCGAAACCATTCAAAGGTGAACAAGATGAAATTCGACAACTCCATCGTCCAGACGACCTTCCACAGCCCCTTGGGGGAAATGATCATTGCCGCGACTGACAAAGGCCTGGCCGGCACCTGGTTTGCCGGCCAGCGTCACCTGCCGCCGCAACTCGTGAAACCTTATGTATGGCGCGAAGACCCGGACCACCCGGTGCTCAAGCAGACCATCAAGCAACTCACGGAATACTATGCCGGCACACGCACCGGATTTGACCTGCCGTTGGACCTGGGTCACGGAACGGCCTTCCAGCAGTCGGTATGGCAGGCGCTGCTGGCCATCCCGCAGGGCGGCACCCTCAGCTACGGCCAGGTGAGCCAGCGTATCGGCAAGCCGGAAGCCGTGCGCGCCGTGGGCGCAGCAGTCGGGCGCAACCCGGTCAGCGTGATCGTGCCCTGCCACCGGGTGCTGGGCTCCGATGGCTCACTCACAGGCTACGCAGGCGGCCTGCACCGCAAAACCGCCTTGCTTAAACTCGAAGGCGCACTTCAGGAGAGCACGCTGTGAGTTCCAGTCCCTCCGGTATCGCCGCGCCGGTGGGTGCGGCCCTCACCAAGCCCAAAAACTGGGCTGCCGATTTTGTGATGCTGGCGGCCATCTGGGGCTCTTCCTTTCTCTTCATGCGCATCAGCACGGTGGAGTTCGGTCCCCTGCCCACCGCCGCAGTGCGCGTGGGCATTGCGGCGCTGTTCCTGCTGCCCATCGTATGGTTGCGCGGCCTGTTGCCTGACCTGAAGAAAAACTGGAAACGGATTTTCTTCATCGGCATACTGAATTCGGGCATCCCGTTTGCGTGCTTTTCGTTTGCCCTGCTGTCCATCACCACCGGCTTGTCGGCCATCCTCAATGCCACGGTGCCGATGTTCGGCGCCCTGGTGGCCTGGCTCTGGCTGAAAGACAAACCCAATGCCTCACGCGTGCTGGGCCTCTTCGTGGGTTTTGCCGGCGTAGCCATGCTGGCCTGGGACAAAGCCACCTTCAAGCCCGATGCTTCGGGCGTAGCGCCAGGGTGGGCCGTGCTGGCCTGCCTCTTTGCCTGCATTTGCTACGGCATATCCGCCAGCTACACCAAGCGTTATCTGTCAGGCATGCCGCCGCTGGTCACCGCGGCGGGCAGCCAGATTGGCGCAACCCTCGGCCTGGCCCTGCCCGCCGCCTGGCTGTGGCCGGCGCAGATGCCGGGCGCGCATGCCTGGCTGGCGCTGCTGGCCGTAGGTGTGGTCTGCACCGGGCTGGCCTACATCCTGTTTTTTCGCCTGATCGAAAACGCCGGCCCGCCGCGCGCGCTGTCGGTCACCTTCCTGGTGCCGGTGTTTGCGGTGATCTATGGCGTGATCTTCCTCGGTGAGCATGTGACGGCCTGGATGGTGATCTGCGCCGTGGTGATTGTGATTGGCACCGCGCTGTCAACCGGGCTGCTCAAGCTGGGCCGCAAACCTGAACAGCAAAAGGTATGACCTCCGCCCGCAAGACCAAACTCAAGCTGACTGCGCCCAAGCCTCGCAACCCGCTGGTGGCGCTCGCAGCGCAACGCAAGGCGGGCTCGCATCGCAAATCCGAAGCGAGCCTGCGCAAGAAGGAAAAAATGGCGCTGAACAAGCAGTTGCTTCGAATTTAGAAACCGGCGCGCCTGGGCACGGGCGTCCGACGGGCGTTGCGGCCGCTTATTGCAGCGCCCCCGCCACCACATTGATGCTGAGCGCCAAAATCAGCATGTTGAAGCCGAAGGACAGCACGCTATGCACCAGCGTGAGCCGGCGCATCTCGCGCGAGGTGACCTGCACGTCGGAGACCTGCGAAGTCATGCCGACCACGTGGGCGTAGTACAAAAAATCAAAATAGTCCGGATCCAGCCCACCGGGAAAACACAGGCCAGGCCCATCGGGCTCTCCGAGTTTTTCTTCGTGGTAATAGCGATGGGCATAGCGAAACGCATAAATGGTCTGCATGAACAGCCAGGAGGCGGCCAGTGCCGCGACTGACAACACGATGCGCAGCGTGCGCTCCATCCCTGACAGATTTTTGGACTGCTGCATCATGACCGTGATGGCCGCGACGCAGGCCATGGTAGCCAGCAGCATCAGCAAAAACAGCACCACGCTGGGCTCATCTTGTGCCTGCGCGCGCTCGCGCGTGCGTTTGGCGTCGAAACGCACGCACAGCCACCAGGCCAGCCACAGGTAAACGCCGACGCCGGCACACCAGCCCAGCAGGCCGCAAAACTGCCAGCCCAGGGGAAGCGGCAGCGCCGCCACGATCAGCCCGGTCACCAGGCCCAGGGTGAGCCGCTGCGGGCCGGTGGTTTCGGAGAAATGTTTGCGCATGGCTGCATTGTGAGGCTAGCGGCATCCTGGCTTCAAGGGGGAGATGAGGCACCCATGGTCCGCCGGTACCACTCGTGGAAATGCTGCATGCCGTCTTCCAGCGGCGACTGGTAGGGCCCGGTGTCCGAGACGCCCCGCGCCAGCAGCGCGCGCCGGCCCGCATCCATGCGCTCGCCGATCTCGTCGTCCTCCCGGGCGGTTTCCATGTAGGCGGCGCGATGCGCTTCAATGAACTCCCGTTCGAAGGCGGCGATCTCTTCGGGGTAGTAGAACTCCACCATATTGACCGTGTCCTGCGGCCCCTTGGGGTAGAGCGTGGACAGCACCAGCACGTGCGGGTACAGCTCGATCATGTGGGTAGGAAAGTAGGTGACCCATATCGCGCCAAAATCCGGTGGTGTTCCGGTGCGGTAGTTCAGCAGGCGGTCGTGCCAGGTGCGGTAGATGTCCGAGCCCGGCGCGTTCAGCGAATCGTGCACGCCCACGCGCTGCATGCTGTACCAGTCGGCAAAATCCCAGCTCAGGTTGTCGCAGCTGACGAAGCTGCCCAGACCGGGGTGGAAAGGGGCGACGTGGTAGTCCTCCAGATAGACCTCGATAAAAGTCTTCCAGTTGTAGTTGCATTGGTGAATTTCCACGTGGTCGAGCACGTAATCCGAAAAATCGAACTCGGGCCGCTCGAACAGCGGCGCCATATCCTGAGCCGGGTCGCGCGGGCCTTCGAACAGCTGGCCGTGACAGTTCCGCAAGGGAAAACGCTGCAGGTTCTTGCAGGGTTTTTGCTCGAACTGCGGCGCGCCCAGCAACTCGCCGCTGCTGTTGTAAGTCCAGCGATGCAGCGGGCAGACGATGTTCCCGCCGGCAGCCGACAGGTTGCCTTTGGGGTTGGCCGGCCCGCTGACGTTGCCGGTTTCACCGCCCAGGATCAGCGCCTGCCGGTGCCGGCAGACGTTGGACAACAGCTCCACGCCCTGCGGATTACGCACCAGCACGCGGCCTCCGCCTTCCTGCGCGAGCCGGTGCCAGTCGCCGACCTGCGGCACGGCTTTTTCATGGCCGAGGTAGCGGGCGGACTGGTTGAAGATCAAGGCCTGTTCTCGCGCGAACAGGGCTTCGTCGAAATACGCGCCTACGGGCAGCTGCGGATCGGCCGGCATGACATGCACCAGGCGTGCGATATCGTTCATGGAACTCTCCAGGGCGTGGCGAAGCACACCGGCCTTGAGAAAGGCACAGCCGCATCGCGGAATCAATGGCCCGGACTACGAAGGATCGGCCAGCAGTCGGGCGATACGCTTGTCGAGCGGGAGCTTGGGGCAGGTGCTGCATTTCTCGCCGTCATGGCGGCGAAAGTAGTGGCAGCACACCTTGCGGTCGAGGGCGAGTGCGGGCGTCCCGTCACGCGCCCGGTAGGCAAAAAAGCCGCAGCCGCCGCTGATGCCGAGCCGGGCCAGCCATTCCTCACCTACCGCGGCGACCTCGCTATCGGCCAGAACTGACCGGCTGCGATGCACCAGCAGCAGCGCGCCCAGCACACACTCAGCCTGCAGCCGGTCGGCGGCGCGTGCATGCAGCGCCACCAGCGGCATCAGTGCCGCGCGCGTGGATTGGCACAGTTCGCGCAGCTCGCCTGTTGCCAGGCGGATGCGCGAAGGCAGCGTCGCGGCCTTCATGGGCGCGTGCACCGGCAATTGAAAGCCGTTGGGGAAGCCGTCCACCACGGGCTGCGCCAGGCCTGCGAGCCGTGGGACATGCGTATCAAGATGCGCGGCGATCACGCTGAGGTAAACCGGTTGCCAGATCGTCAGGCCCCAGCAGCGCAGCGCCACATAGTGCGCGCCGGCTTCGGGGTAGGCCTCTGCCCAGTGCCGGCACAGCGCCCGCAACGGGCCCGGCCTGGCCGCTGCGTCGTCGCCATGACGCAGTGCGCTGGGCAGTGGTACATCGCCCTGCTCGCCGCGCAGCGAGGGTGCGATGCGCCCGGCCAGTTGCAACACGCGGGCGAGGTCATCGTTGGGCGCGGACGCCCACGCCTGCAGCGGCGCGCCGTCGCGCACCGTGTCCTCCGCCCGCATGTCAAAGCTCATGCAACGCTTTCCGCAACCGGTTCTGCCTCGGCCCGGTGCGCGGCGCGGCGGCGGAGCCCGGCAATCGGGTTCACGAGATTGCCGGCCATCTTCAGGCTGGAAGCGGGGTCGGCCAGGTTGACCATCTGCACGTTGTTGCCGAGTTGCAGGCGGTTCAGACAGGAATGCAGGAACTCGGGCACGAACATGTCATAGTGCGCGAACTTTGCGGCCAACTCGGGGTGGGCATCCTGGTAATCGGATACGCAGTCGGCCACCGATTGCCAGAAGTCTCCCTCGCTGCAGCAGGCGTTTTCCACCAGCACCTGGTTGATGTGGCGCAGCACGCCGTCGAACACGTCGATAAAGATGCCCAGCAGTTTGAAGTGGTCGGGCACATCGACCGCCAGGCGATTGACGCGCTCCGGTAGCAGCGCCTTCGCTTCGATATTGAGGATGGTGCATTCCTCGGCGATGTCTTTCATGATGGCGCGCACCGGCACATGCTTGTCGAGCACCAGGATCAGGTTCTCGCCATGCGGCATGAAGGTCAGGTCGTGCTTGTAGAAGCAATGCAGCAGCGGCGTGAGGTAAGACGCCAGATAGCTTTTCAGCCAGGCCTTTGTGCTCAGGCCGGAACGGCGGATCAGTTCAGGCAGCAGCGCGTGGCCGTCCTTGTCGACATGCAGCAGCGCGGCCATGGTCATCAGGCGTTCGCCCGGTTTGAGCAAGGGCAGCGGGCTTTCACGCCACAGCGCCGAGAACATCTTCTTGTAGGGCGTATCGACCGGTATTGCGGCCTCATAGTAGTGATTGCGAAAGCCGATGGAGGCGACCTCCCGCAGGATGGTGAAGCCGTTCGCGCGCAGGAAGACATCGCCCGACACCAGGTCCTTGATGAACTCATTGATAGCCGGTGTGCCCGACATGTAATAAGGCGACAGGCCGCGCATGAAGCCCATGTTCAGGATGGACAGGGAGGTCTTCACATAGCGCTTGCTGCGGTCGCTGGTGTTGAAGAAGGTGCGGATCGACTGCTGGGCGATGTAGGTGTCGCGGCCGTAGGCCAGGCAGATGATCTTGCGCTGGGCCACATAACCAGCGAAGGCGATCGACAGCTTGTTGAACCACTGCCACGGGTGGGCCGGCATAAAGTTGTAGTCGACTGGATCGACGCCCAGCGCTGCCACTTCACGGGTAAAGCCGTCCACGGTCTCCTGCCCCAGCTCTTCGGCCAGCAGCTGTTCGTAGCTGAGCGTGGAGATGCTGGAGAAAGCCGCATGGTCCTTGTGCACGGCCAGCCAGATGACGCGAATCTCCGAGCCGGCCTCAGGCGCGTAGGCCTGATAGTCGGCTGCGGTGAAACCCAGCCGCCCGTTGTTGGCGACAAACCCCGGATGGCCTTCGGTCATGGCGACCTCAATGGTCTGGAAGTCGGTGGCGTCGGCCAGCTGGGCGCTGCTGGGTGCGTCTGCCTTCATGCGCTTGTAGGCACTACCGAAGAGCGTGCTGCTGATCTCGTCGAGGTAGATGGGCAGCAGCTCATCACGTATGCCCAGACGTTGGCGGCATTCGATGATGAACTGGAGCGCGTCCAGCGACTGGTCTGCGCCATTCACTTGTTTGCGGATGGATTCCGGTTTGATGTACCAATGGCGCAGCGCCAGTCGCTGTGCCTCAAACTGGTAGCACGCGGCCCCGTCGTCCGAGCACACCTGGTACAGCGCGAAGCCGCCCTGGCCGGCACGCAGCAGCTCCGGCTCGATGATGATCTCGTGGGCATATTCGGCAATGGCTTTGCGCAGCAGCAGGCGGTTGGCCTGGGCCCAGACCTCCGGCGTCAGGTGGGCGGCGAACTGGGCCGGGTCGTGCGCGATCTGGTGGGCGATGGTGACGTTCATGAATGGACTTCCTCTAAGGTGGCGGCCGTAGCCTGTTCAAAATCCCGCCGTGTGCAAAAGGCGAGGCTGGCGATCTTCTCGGGGAAGACCACATCACGGTCGTAGGCAAAGCCTGCCGACCGGTTCAAGGCATGGACCTTGTGATTGGTGGCGTCGGGCTCCACGACGATGCGCTGCGCACCCAGGTGCTCGAACATGAAGCGCATCAGCGCGTAAAACACCGTGCGCGAGTGCCCGGCGATGCGCTGCTGGGGCGGGCCGATAAAGATGTGCATGCCCAGGTCGCCGGGCCGCACCGTGTAGAAGGCCTTGATGCGGTCCTGCGCGGGGTCGTAGCACTCAGCCAGGAAAGCTGGCCGCCCTTCGTGCCAGCCGATGTAGGGTGTGGCGGTGCCGGAATCCATCATGCGCTGGTAAGCCTCACGAACTTCGTCCTCGGTCTTGTCCTGCATCAGCCAGAAGGCGGCACGCTCCTGGATGAACCAGCGATGCAAAGTCGGGATGTCCTCCGGTATCCGCAACGGGCGGAACACAAAACCCGTCTCGTCGCGGTACGGCCTTTGCACGGCGTCGGCGCGGCGGTGCAGCGTGTCAGTTAGCATGGGCGGGCTCCTTTAAAGATGAAGAATTTGTGACGCTTCCGGTTTCGTCCAGATGTCCGGCGCTGGGCACTTTGAGGATCAGGCGGTCCAGTAGTGCGGTGAGGACAAAGCCGCCGGCCGCCAGCAGAAAGGGCACATGCAGCCCGTAGCGATTGACAATCGCGCCCGCCGCAAACGAGGACAGCAACACGCCCATGTTCTGGAAGAAGTTGGTGATGCTGTAGTCTTGCGCATAGCGCTGCGGCGTAGACAGGCGGAACAGGTTGACCTCCAGCTTGACAATGATCTGGAAGAAGGCCCAGCCGTACAGCACGCGCCCCAGCACGACCAGGAAAGGATCAGGTGCGGCATGCAGCAGCAACCCGACCGCACCCAGCAGCAGGTTGCCCACCGTGTGGTCGGGCAGGTCCCCGCCGCGTGCCCGTATCCAGGCATGCAAGCGCAGCGCGACGATGGCCACCACACCCGGAATGGCGAAGGCCATGCCCGACAGCAGCTCGCTGTCGTTGCCAGTGATCCTCTGCCAGTACAGCGCGAAGAAGGGGCGGATCAGGTAGGCGCTGAAGTCAAACATCAGCATCACCAGCGCCAGCTTCAGGATGGGCAGGCGGGCCAGCAGCCCGACGCGGCGCGCTTCGGTGGCTTCGGCCATTGCCTGCTCCCCGGTGTTGACGCGAATGATCTTTCCGCTGCGGATCAGGTAGAAGCAGACCGCCATCTGAAAATAGTCGCCGGCCGCCATGGCAAAAATGCTGGCGCGCGGCCCCCAGGTCTGTAGCACAAAGCCACCCACCACTGCGCCGAAGATGGCGCCGAAGTGGACTACCACCGACAGAATGCCAATGGTGGCCGCATGCTGCTCTTTGGGGGTCAGGCGCATCATGTACGGGTACATCAGCAGGTAGCTGCTCTTGCACATGAACATCAGCATCGACAGTACCCAGTAGATCTCCACGGTAGGCGCCCAGTCGCTCAGCAGGCTGAAGGTGCCGGCGGCAAACTGCGTGTAGACCAGCAGGTGCAGCGGTTCGACGCGGCGTGCCACGCGTGCCCACAATGGCAGGGTGCACATCACGGCGATGGAGATCGCCGCCACGTAGGCGCCCACGTGCACAGGGCTGTCGATACCGTAGCGCGCGCTGAAAAACTGCGGGTAGAAGGGAATCAGGATGGCGTCGCTGATAACGGCCAGTACCGTCATCGTGATGATGTGAAATCTCAGGTTCATGTTTGTTGTGCGCCTCAGGCCTCAGAGCAGGACGAAGTCCGCTGTGGACGGAATAGTGAAATCCTGGATCGCGACGCGACGCTCAATCTTGTAGTGCTCCACGCCCGTGAGTTCGCGCAGGATGTAGGAGTTGCGGTAGCAGCTCATGCCCAGGTCCTGGTTGGTCATGCCGTGGGTGTGCTGGCCGGCGTTCTGCACGAATATCTCGTTGCCGTTGAAATCGGCGGCGTAATTGCGCGCGAGGCGATAGCGGCCTTGTTCGTCCCAACGCAGGCGGTGGCGGATGCCGTCAACGAAAGACGGGATGTTCTCGCGGTAGCCCGTGGCGAAGACCAGCCCCTCGCTGCGATGCGCATAACGTGCGTCGCAGTCAAGCTGGCGGAATTCGATCTCGTAGCTGTCGCTTCCGGCGTCGTAACGGCACCCCTGCAACTCGCAATTGGTAATGAGGTGCGTGCGCAGCGGCCCCTGCTTTCGCCTGTCGTCCAGCAGGTCATAGATCTGGTTGATCAGGCTGGCATTGACGCCCTTGTACAGGCTGTCCTGCGCGCGCACGATGCGCTCCTTCTTCCCATCGGCCAGGTTGTAGAAGTAATCGATGTAGTCGGGAGAAAACATCTCGAGCGTGAGCTTGGTGGTCTCCATCTGGAAGAAGCGCGAAGAGCGGGTGATCCAGGTCAGGCTGTAGTCGTGCCCGTCGGCGTCCTTGAGCAGGTCGTGGTAGACCTCGGCCGCGCTCTGGCCACTGCCGACGATGGTGATGGAGCGCTTCTTCTGCAGCTCGGCCTTGCGGGTGATGTAGTCGGCGGTATGCAGGTAGCGATGCCCGCCCGGCGCGCAACATTGTGGGAAACGGGGCTTGGAGCCAACGCCCAGCACCAGCTTGCGGCAGCGCATGACAAAAGGCTCGCGCTGCGGGCCTTGCACACCGGTCACGACATAGCAGCCGTTCTCGATGTCGTGGACGATCTCCTGCACGTCATACTCGAAGCGCGCGTTGGACAGGCGCGCCGCCGCCCAGCGGCAGTAGGCGTTGTACTCAGCCCGCGTCAGGTAGAAGCTCTCGCGGAAGTAGTACGAATAGATTTTCCCTTCTTCCTTGCAGTAGTTGAGAAAGCTGAAGCAGCTGGTGGGGTCCGCCAGGCTCACCAGGTCGGCCAGGAAGGGGTTTTGCAGTGTGGTGTTGTCAATCAGCATCCCGGGGTGCCAGTTGAACTCCGCATTGCGCTCCAGAAAAACCGCGTTCACCTCGGTGATCGGCTCCGCCAGACAGGCCAGGCTCAGATTGAAGGGTCCAAGCCCGATCGCAATAAAGTCATAGACATCATTTTTCATTGCACTGAACTCCCTGATTTCTGGTGCGCCATCCGGTGGCGCATGGTGATCAAAAGAATGCCCGCCGCTGACTACAGCACCGGGCCGCGTTCCTACCACTGATACGTCACGGTCGCGTTGACGCTGCGCGCGTCGCCCCAGTAGCAGTACTGCTGGCTCAGGCACGACGCCACATAGGTCTTGTCGAGGAGGTTATTGACGCTCAGGCGAAGGTTGGCGCCCTTGAGCGACGGATTCAGCTGGGCCAGATCGACGCGCAGCATCAGGTCCACCAGCGTGTAGGGCGGCACCTTCATGCTGTTGGCGTTGTCGACCCAGCTCGAGCCCACATGGCGCACGCCCGCACCCATGGTGTAGCCTTGCGAGAAGTTCCAGTCGCCCCAGACCGAGGCCATATGGCGCGGCGCCTGGTACGGCGTGTTGCCGGTGAAGCCGTCCGACGATTCGGTGAACTTCATGTCGGTATAGGTGTAGCTCGCCATCACCGAGACCTTGCGGCTCAGCTGCGAACGGGCCTCCAGTTCCAGGCCGCGCGAGCGCACCTTCCCGGTAGGTTCAAAGTAGGTGGCGCCTACCGGGCGTGTGGCGACATTTTTCTGCGACAGGTCGTACACCGCCGCCGACAGCAAGGTGTTGGAGTCCTTGGGCTGGTAGCGTATGCCGACTTCCAGCTGTTGGGTCTCCGCGGGCGGCAGGTTGTTGCCTTGCCGGTCATTGCGCAGGCTGGGATTAAAGCCGTCCGAATAACCCACGTAGGGCGCAACGCCGTTGTCAAACAGATAGACAACGCCGGCCCGCTTGGTGAATTTGGAGCCGCTCCACTGCGCCGGATTTCCCGAACCATACTGGTTGGAGGCCTTGGCCCAGTCCATGCGGCCGCCCAGCGTGAAGCGCCAGCGGTCCAGCTCGGTCTGGTTTTGCAGGTAGAGGCCGGTCTGGTCCAGCTTGCGGTCGATCGGGTCGCTGGTCACGCCGGTCAGGCCCGGGGCGCCGTAACTCGGGTTGAACACATTGATGGGCAGTGCGCTGCCCGATTCCCAGCTCCCGCTGACGCGGCGCTTCTGGTAGTCCAGCCCGGTCAGCAGGGTGTGCTTGAGCGCGCCGGTCTGGAAGTGGCCTTCGAGCTGGTTGTCGACCGTGTTGCCGCGTGTCGACTCCGTGGCGCCGGAATAGTAGCGCGTCAACTCATTGGCGCTGGCCCAGCCGTAGCCGTAGATCTGGCGCAGCGTGGTGTCTGCCGTCACATGGCGGAAGTTCTGCCGGAACTTCCACGCATCGTTAAAGGCGTGCTCGAACTGGTAGCCGAGGAAGCGTTGCTTGCGCTGGTATTTCTCGACGCTGGAATCTCCATCAAAGAAATAGCGCGAGATCAACCGGCCGTTGTGGCGGGCATTGAGGCTACCGTCCGCCGGAACCCCGCTGTGGTAGCTGCCCTCAGGGTCGTCCTGCAGATAAGCCTGCAGCAGCAGGCGCGTGTCGTTTGACGGGTTGATGGCAAGAGATGCCGCGATTGCCTGGCGCTCTTCCTTGACCGTGCTGAACTGTGAGTCGAGCGAGCGCGTCAGTGCCGACAGGCGAAAGGCCATCACACCGTCTTTGTCGATGGGCCCCGAAAGATCGACAGCCGCCTCCCGGCGGTTGCGGTTGCCGATGGTGAGCTGCACTTCCCGGTAAGGCTGGAACTGCGGTGTCATGCTGGTCAGCGCCACCAGGCCGCCCGGCGACGCGCGCCCGTACAGCACAGAGGCCGGGCCACGCACCACGTCAATGCGCTCCAGGAAATAAGGATCCACCTGCATCGAGGTGTAGCTACCCTGGTCGCTCAGCATGCGCAGGCCGTCAAGCAGCGTGCTGTCTACGCTGCTGTCCTTGAAGCCGCGCAGCGCCACGTAGTCGTAGCGGTTGGACGCGCCCACCAGCCCGGTGAAGGCGCCGGGCGAGTAATTCAAGGCCTCGGAAACGCTGCGCGGCTTCTGGTCTTCCAGCTGCTGCTTGGTCACCACCGAGATGGACTGCGGCGTCTCGATGATGGGAGTGTCGGTCTTGGAACCCGATGCGCTGCGTTTGGCGACGTAGCCGTTGCCGCCGCTGGTGGCCGTTTCCTGCTCCGCGCCGGCCGTCACGGTCACCAGCGGCAAGGTTGCCGCGCCCGATGACGTTGAAACAGGCTTGACCACAAACACATTGCCGTCGATGGTCGCCGCCAGGCCGTTGCCGGCCAGCAACCGGTCCAGCGCCTGCTGCGGCGTCAACCGGCCCGATACCGCGGGCGCCGTCTTGCCAGCCACCAGAGCGGGCTGGACCATCAACTCCAGCCCGGCCTGCTGCGCCAGGTTGTTGAGCGCCTGAGCCAGTGGCTGCGCCGCGAGGCTGATCTGCATGGGGGTGGCGGCACGCGCGCTGGCGGCCCCCTGGGAGTAAACCACCGAGCTGCCGAGGGCCAGAATCAGGGCCAATGGGGGCAGGTGGAAGCGGGAACGAGGCATGCGTGCAATCTCCGGGAGAAGGTTTAAATAAGAATCCTTCTCATGTAGACGCGTGGGTCCCGGGAAACCCTAGGTCGGGCACAAAGTTTTTTTGTGTCCTGATGTCAGCCCCGTCCGGGCTAATGACTAATGACCGGCGGCGACGATCTCGGCCTCGCCGCCCTGCTCGCGCAGCCGCACCGGCAAGACCTGCGGCAGGATGCGGGCGAAGTTGCCCGGCCGCCGCGGGTCGAACGTGCCCGTCACGCGCAGCGCGGCCACGGCCGGCTCCCGCACCGTCAGATGCACCGGGCCGTAACGCTCGAACTCGGCCAGAGCCTGGTTCAGAGGCGTGTTGTCAAAACTGACGCGGCTTTCACGCCAGGGCGCAATCCCGGCTGCGGGCAAGGCAGACACCGCGCCCAGCAATCCCGACATGTCGCTCGCGATCTGCTGGCCGGCGACCAGCTCAACCACCGCATCGGTAGCGGACCGTTCGGCGCGCGCCACGCGCACACGCCCTTCTTCCACGGCGACCTGCACACCCGCACGGCCCGGCACACCGGGCGTGTAGCGCACAGAAAACCGCGTGCCGACCACCGTGATGCGCAAGGGCCCGGCCAGCACATCGAAAGGACGCGCCGGGTCACCCTTGACCTGGAACATTGCCTCTCCCTGCGGCAGGCGCACTTCACGGCGCTCACGGTAAAGCGTGACGTCGGCGGTGGTCAGGGTGTCCAGCCTCAGGCGGCTGCCTTCCGGCAAGACCACCTCCAGCTGCTGGCCTCGCGTGGTGGCAAAACTCTGCTCGAACACCGGCTGCTGTTGCCAGAGGCTCCAGGCCATATAGCCCCCGCAGGAAACCATCAACGCCACGGCGGCCAGTGCGCCCTGCGGCACCCAGGCAGACAGCCCCTGCCACCAGGCGCGCCGGCGCGGCGCGGTACGGACGGCGGCAGCAGCTTTGTCGTCGGCGAGGTTCTGTCTCAGCGTGCGCAAGCCATCTGCCGGCAGCGCGTCGAGCAAACGCCAGTCACGCTGGTGGCGCGCAAAGGCCGCGCCGTGGGCGCTGTCCGCCGCCAGCCAGGCCAGGAACGCAGCCTCGTCCGCCGCCCCGAGCTGCCCACCGGTACGCCGCACGAACCAGTCCAGCGCCGCTTCGTCGGGCTCTGTGGACGGTGCGGCTGGCGGGTGGGCTGGCGGCGGGGTGTTCATGGTGTGCTTATCGGCTCTTGGATGTAGACGCACGAACAAGCTGAAACCCTATGCCGGGAAAGCAAGAGTACAAATAAAAATTCATTCGAAAGCCGAAAGTCATTCGCGGGCAGGTTTTCTTCGTCGGAGCACCGGGGTAGAGATGGGGGTAGAAGTTGGGCCGGCGGCGGCGGGCGCCCCGTCGAGCGCGTCTTTGCAACGCCTGCAGGCGTCCATGGCCAGCTTGATGTGCTGCTCGACCATCTTGCGCGAGATGCCCATCCGCTCGGCCACCTCCGAATGCGGCAGACCGTCAAACTTGTGCAGGATAAAGGCCTCGCGGCAGCGCAAAGGCAGGGCATCGATCGTGGCCAGCAGGGCATTCACCCCCTGCGCGGAAGACGCAGCCGCATCGGGCTCGCAGGCCAGCGGCGCCGCGAGGTTCTCGAGCTCGGCGGCCGAGGCCTCGGCATCGGGATGCAGCGCCTCGCCGCGCACTTCACTGCGGCGGTGCTGGTCGATCTGCAGGTTGCGTGCTGTGCGGTAGAGCAGTGCGCGCGGCTCCGGCACCGCCTGGCCCGAATGCTGCACTGCCAGGACGCGCGCATAGCTCTCCTGCACGACATCGGCCGCGGCATCGCGGTTTCGCACCGTGCGGGAACAGAAGTTCAGCAGTTCTTGGTAATAGCGCTCAAGCACAGGTCGGTCATTGCCATGGAAGTGACGGATCCCTTCAAGCGGCAGACGAGATGTGGCGGTGGCTGACCAGGCGCGCGTCGTAGATGGGAATTATTCTCATTATGAACGAAACACGCTATCGGACTCTGCTGCGGGGACCATCGTTACCATTGATACCACCACTGCCCTGTTGAACGGTCGCTCTTGAATTCACATGCGAGTCTTGAAGGCCTGAGACATCGTGAGAAGCCAGCGAGGAAATGCGCGACGGCCCCAATCGGGTATGCGGCAATTTCCATCAGGTTTGTTAACCCCCGAAAACTACATAACCGGCAGTTCCGTCGTTGAGAGCACCTGCTTCAGCACGACGAAGGTGCGGATCTGCCTCACCCCCGGGAGGTAGAGCAGCTCCGCGGCATGCAGGCGGTTAAACGATTCGTTGTCCTGCGTGCGGACGGTGACGAAGTAGTCGAACTCGCCCGTCACCACCATGCATTCCAGGCAGCCCGGCACCTTCTGCACCGCTTTTTCGAAGTCGGCGAAGGACTGCGGTGTGGACCGGTCCAACACCACACCGATCACAACCAGCATGCCAAGGTTCAGCGAGGCAGGATTGAGCAACGCGACGATGCGCTGCACCAGGCCCATCGATTTCAGGCGCTCCACCCGGCGCAAGCAGGCTGCGGGGCTCAGGTGCACCTTGGCCGCCAGTGCCACATTGGAAATCGATGCATCGCGCTGAAGCAAGCGCAGGATCACGCGATCCACCCGGTCCAGGTCAGGCCTCGGGGCAGTTGTTTCATTCTGTAAACGCACTTTTATTTCTCTTTTTTCTTTAATCACACACTTCTCCAAGTTTTTATATCCAATTATTCGAATACCTAATCTTAAAAGTCAATTATGTTGCAACCCTGTTGCGCGGCCTCGGCGATAGACTTTCCTTGACTCCTCAAGCGGATTTCCGACATGCCCTCCAACTTTGCCGCTTGGGATTCTGGTTACGTCGAAACGCAATGCCTGCAGTTTCCTGTTTCGCAACGGTTGATCAACGCGGCCCGTGCCGTATCAAAGAGGAGCAATACGATGATGAAACCAAGGTATGAGAAGCGCTTATTCCTGGCCATGGCGCTGGTCTTGCTGGCCCCATGGGCCAGCGTTCACGCGCAGGGCTATCCGTCCAAGCCGGTCCAACTGGTCATTCCTTTTCCGCCGGGTGGCGCCACCGACATCGCCGGACGGCTGGTCGCCAAGAAGCTGGGTGAGCGCCTGGGGCAACCTGTGGTCATCGACAACCGGCCGGGCGCCGGCACCATCGTCGGTGCCGCTTTTGTTGCCAAGGCGGCGCCGGACGGCTACACGCTGCTTATCAGCTCGGGATCCACTTTCACGGTCAACCCGGCACTCATGCCCAAGCTGCCTTACGACCCGATCAAGAGTTTCGAGCCTGTCGGGATGGTGGCGCGCGTTCCCCTTGTTCTTCTGGCCAACTCCGATGTCCCGATCAACGACCTGAAGCAGCTGATCGCAGCGGTGCAACGCGCACCGGACAAGTACGTGTACGGATCGTTCGGCAACGGCACCACAGGGCACTTCGCCGGTGAAATGCTCTGGAGCGCCGCTGGCATCAAGCTGCAGCACATCGCTTACAAAGGCAGCGCACCAGCGATGACCGACCTGATGGCCGGCCAAATCCCCTTCTCGATTGACACCGTCGCGGCGGCGCTGCCGCAGCTGAAGGCGGCCAAGCCGAGGATCAAAGCCATCGCCGTCACCGGCGAAAGCCGCGCGACGCAAATGCCCACGGTGGCGACTGTGGCGGAGAGCGGTTTCAAAGGTTTCTCGGCCGATTCCTGGCTGGCCATTGCCACGCCCAAGGGGGTGCCGGCGGATGTAAAAGCCAAGCTGCAGAAGGCGCTGGCTGAAACCATGAAGGATCCGGAGCTTCGCGAAAAACTCGTCGCGAACGGACTCGAATACGCCTGGGAGCCCGCTGCCACGGTTGCGGCGCGCATCGAAAACGAGCTGCCCCGCATGCGCGTGATTGCCCTGCGTTCCAACATCCGGATCGATTGAAAGTGGCGGCCGGCAAGGACCTCGTGGCCTTCTCCGATTGATTGTTACCCATGGGGCTGGATTCACTATCTACAGCCTCAGGCTTGACAGGTGAAAGCGTTGCACGTGCGAGTTGGACCGCGTTAAGGAAACTGAAAATGAGAACTGGTCAGTTGATTGCCCGCTTGGCGGGCCTGGTTATCGCAAGCGGTATAGCGTCGTCCGTGCTGGCCGCTCAGCTTGTAGTCGGTCAGGTGGCGCCGTTGACCGGCATTGACGCGAGCCAGGGCCGCGCCTACGCGGCTGGAATGCAGTTGCATTTCAACGCCGTGAACAAGGCGGGCGGGGTCAACGGAAACACCTTCATCCTGGCGCGCCGCGACGACGCTGGACGCCCCGATGAAACACTCACCCAAACGCGCGCGCTTCTGGCCGAGGACAAGCCCGTGGTGCTTGCCGGCTATTTTGGAAGCCGCAATATCGCCCAACTGGTCAGCGCGGGCGTATTTGAGCGCGAGCGCATCGTGCTGGTCGGCTTTCGCGCGACCGAACTGAATCTGGACGTGCCACAACTTTATGGCGTGCGCGCCACATTGCGAGACGAACTTGCGAGAATCACGGCGCACCTGGCGACAGTCGGAATCACCAGGCTTGGCTTGTTTTACGAAAACGGCTCCGGTGCTGCGCCACTCATCGCCGCCGCACAGGAAGCAGCGGCGAATGCCAAGGCGAGGATCGTGCAAACGGCGGGTTATGACGCCGGGACCAGCCGCGTGACTGCCGCCGCTGACGCCATGCTGCAAGCCTCGCCGCAGGCGATCATCATGATTGCAAGCGGAGGCGCTGCTTCCGGTTTTATAGAGAAGTACCGCTCGGCCGGAGGAACGGCTCAGCTGTTTGCACACTCGGGCGCGGACATTGAGCAGATGGCGAAACGGCTTTCTGACGAGCAAATGCAAGGCATCGCGATCGCCCAGGTTACGCCCAGTCCCTACAAACTGACAAATCGGCTTTCCAAGGAGTTCAACGACATCGCGGCAACGGCCGGCGCGCAGGATGTTCCGATCAGCTACGCAATGATGGAAGGCTTCATCGCGGCCAAGGTGATTGTTGAAGCGGCCCGGCGGCAAGGCTCGCGTGTGACCCGTGAAGGTTTTGCTTCCGCTCTGGATGGACTGGACAGCTTTGACCTGGGAGGATATGTCATCGGATTTCGCCCGGGGATGCGCAATGGTTCGCGCTTCGTGGAGATGACGATCGTCAGTGGAAACGGAAGAATCCGGCAATAGCAAAAGCAGGGCCGATACCGCTGCTTTGCGACACTCACCCAATCTTGAGGACGCAGTCAGGAAACAAGGGCCGGAAAAGAGAAAAGGGTTAGCAGATACTTACCTGCTAACCCTTATCAATATTGGCGGAGTGGACGGGACTCGAACCCGCGACCCCCGGCGTGACAGGCCGGTATTCTAACCAACTGAACTACCACTCCTGGTAGTGACAACATTCGCTCTTTCGAGCCAAGTCGCTTGGCCCTTGCGGGCCGGCGGTTGTCAACTTGCGCCTTGGGCACCACACACAAGGTGCGATGAATTCTGGCGACCCTAAGGGGATTCGAACCCCTGTAGCCACCGTGAAAGGGTGGTGTCCTAGGCCTCTAGACGATAGGGTCAAAACCTTGGAACTTCCGGATGAGCCCCTGCTTTCACACGGACCCACAAAACTTCAAATTCTTCCCGACTAACTTTTAACTTTTGGTGGAGGTAAGCGGGATCGAACCGCTGACCTCTTGCATGCCATGCAAGCGCTCTCCCAGCTGAGCTATACCCCCGTCAAGTTATTGAGGTTTCCCTGCAATTGTCGAGCCTTGAATTATAGCCCGAAAAATTGGCCTATTTCAAATCCTCAAACAAGCTTCAACCGGGAGATCACATCTTCGCGCTTCATGAGCTCCAGAATCGCGTCGAGGGACGGGGTTTGCGGCGTGCCCATGACCAGCACGCGTACGGGCATTGCCAGCTGCGGCATCTTCAGGCCCGTGTCGGCCAGCACCTGTTTGATGGCCGCCGAAATCGCGGCCTTGCTCCACTCGCAGGCCACCAGCGAACTGCTCAGTTTTGCAATGGCCGGGCGCACTGCCTCCGTGACGTGCGTGCTGATGTCTTCAGCGCTGGGCTTGCCCCCGGTCACCAGCAGTTGCAGCCAGCCGGCCAGCTCCACGAGTGTGCTGCAGCGGTCTTTAAAAAGCCCGCAGCCGCGCGTCACCCATACCGGGTCCACGCCGGTAATGCCCTGGGCTGCCAGGAAGGGCTGCACCAGCGTTGCCAGTGTGTCATCAGGAGTGGCTTTCAGGTGCTGGGCATTAACCCAGCGCAGCTTGGCTTCATCGAACTGCGCGGCGCTCTTGCCCAGGTGATCAAGGTTGAACCATTCAATGAACTGCTCGCGGCTGAAGATTTCGTCGTCGCCGTGGCTCCAGCCCAGGCGCGCCAGGTAATTGACCATGGCGTCGGGCAAGTAACCCTCGGCGGCGTACTGCGTCACCGGCTTGGCGCCGTTGCGTTTGCTGAGTTTTTCGCCCTGCTCGTTGAGCACGGTCGGCAGATGGGCATACACCGGCGGCTCTTTGCCCAGGGCCTTGAAGATGTTGATCTGGCGCGGCGTGTTGTTCACGTGGTCGTCGCCGCGGATCACGTGGGTCATGGCCATGTCGATGTCGTCGACCACCACGCAGAAGTTGTAAGTCGGCGTGCCGTCGGGCCGCGCGATCACCAGGTCGTCGAGTTCGTTGTTGCTGATCTCGATGCGGCCCTTGACCTTGTCGTCCCAGACCACGCTGCCACCTTGCGGATTCATGAAGCGCAGCACGGGCTGCACACCTTCGGGCACGGTGGGCAGGGTCTTGCCGGGCGCGGGGCGCCAGGTGCCGTCATAGCGCGGTTTTTCTTTTGCGGCCATCTGCTTTTCACGCAAGGCGTCGAGCTCGGCCACGCTCATGTAGCAGGGGTAGACCAGGCCATCAACCTGCATCTGCGCCAGCACGGCCTTGTAGCGGTCCATGCGCTGCATCTGGAAGAACGGGCCTTCGTCGTGGTTCAGGCCCAGCCAGCGCATGCCTTCGATGATCACGTCGACGGCTTCCTGGCTGGAACGTTCGACATCGGTGTCTTCAATGCGGAGAACGAAGTCGCCGCCGGTGGCACGGGCAAAAGCCCAGGGGTAAAGCGCTGAGCGGATATTGCCGAGATGGATGAATCCGGTCGGGGAAGGGGCGAAACGGGTTCTTGTCTTTTGGGTCATTGGGGCAGTCATGCAGTCATACGATAAGGCTCAGGCCGCGGGACAGGTCGGCCTTGATGTCGTCTACGTGGTCCAGCCCGACGGCCACGCGAACCAGGCCCTGGCCTATGCCGGCGGCCTGGCGCTGCTCTTCGCTGAGGCGCCCGTGCGAGGTGGTGGCTGAATGGCTGATGATGGTCTTGGTGTCGCCCAGGTTGGTCGCAATGCTGAGCACTTGCGTGCTGTTGATCACCTTGAAGGCATTTGCGCGTGCCGCTTCCGGTGTGTCGCCAAGCACGTCAAACGACAGCACCGCGCCACCCAGTCCCGATTGCTGGCGCATGGCCAGCTCATGCTGGGGATGCGACTCAAGACCAGGGTAATAAACGCGCGCAACCGCAGGCTGCGTTTCAAGCCACCTGGCAACGGCCAGCGCGTTGGCGCTCTGTGCCTGCATGCGGATGTTCAACGTCTCCAGGCCCTT
Source organism: Polaromonas sp. P1_F8 (assembly GCF_056405635.1). Lineage (NCBI taxonomy): Bacteria > Pseudomonadati > Pseudomonadota > Betaproteobacteria > Burkholderiales > Comamonadaceae > Polaromonas > Polaromonas sp. P1_F8. The sequence continues at coordinate 1,423,781 of NZ_JBFUBS010000001.1, forward strand.
GAGCACGACCCAGGCGTTGAAGGGCGCGAGCGTCATGCCGGCGGTGCGCACGATCGGGCCGAACACATCAACGATCAGTTTGGACGAGCCGCAGAGCGCACCCGCCATCACACGGCCCTGGCCGTCCAGGTATTTGGTGCCCGAATGCATGATGAGGTCGGCGCCGAATTCCACCGGACGCTGCAGCGCCGGTGAGCAAAAGCAATTGTCCACCGCGAGCAAGGCGCCCACGCTGTGCGCCAGATCAGCCAGTGCCCGGATGTCGCAGACTTCGGTCAGCGGATTGGTCGGGGTTTCAGCAAACAGCAGCTTGGTGCCTGGTCGCAATGCGGCCTTCCACTCACTCACGTCGGTCTGCGACACAAACGTCGTTTCAACGCCGAACTTCCCGAACTCGCGGCCTATCAGGGCGATCGTCGAGCCAAACATGGAACGCGAGCAAATGACATGGTCGCCGGACTTCAACAGCCCCATGCACATCATCAGGATCGCGCCCATGCCGGTCGAGGCGCCGATGGCGGCTTCGGTACCTTCCATGGCGGCGAGGCGACGCTCAAAACTGGTAACCGTCGGGTTGGAGGTGCGGCCGTAGGTATAGCCTTCCGTCGGGTCGGCAAAGCGCCGCGCCGAGGTTTCGGCATCGGGCTGCACAAAGCCGCTGGTCAGGTACAGCGCTTCGGAGTTTTCACCGTGCTGGCTGGGCTCCAGCGCCACGCGCACGGCCAGCGTGTCGCGGTGCAGGTTGTCGGGCAGTTTTCTTTTCGTCATGCTCAGGCTTCTTGCGGATTGGGCAACGCCAGGCGGGACACGTCCACGTCGCCCTCTTCGCCGGCGGTATCTGCGCGCTGCGAATTCATCGCTGCGATGGTCTCTGCAGTCACGTCGCCCGTGATGTAAACGCCGTCAAAGCACGAGGCGTCAAAGCCGTCGAGCTTGCCGTTGAGTGAGCCAATGGCGCGCTTCATGCCTTCCACGTCCTGGTAAATCAATGCGTCGCAGCCAATGACTTCACGGATTTCTTCAATCGTGCGGCCGTGGGCCACGAGTTCGTCCGGCGTGGGCATGTCAATGCCGTACACGTTGGGAAAGCGCACGGGCGGCGCAGCGCTGGCAAGGTAGACCTTGCGCGCACCGGCGTCACGCGCCATTTGCACGATCTCGCGGCTGGTGGTGCCGCGCACGATGGAATCGTCGACCAGCAGCACGTTACGGCCCTTGAACTCGCTGGCGATCACGTTGAGCTTCTGGCGCACTGACTTCTTGCGAACGCCCTGCCCCGGCATGATGAAGGTGCGGCCCACATAACGGTTCTTGACGAAACCTTCGCGGTACGGAATGCCCAGCAGGTGCGCCAGCTGCGTGGCGCTGGGGCGGCTGGATTCGGGGATCGGGATGATCACGTCGATCTCGCTGGGCGGCACGGTAGAGACCACGCGTTTGGCCAGCGTCTCGCCCAGGTTCAGGCGGGCCTGGTAGACCGAGATGCCGTCCAGCACCGAGTCGGGGCGCGCCAGGTACACAAATTCGAAGATGCAGGGATTGAGCTTGGCGTTGGGTGCGCACTGCTCGGCGTGCACCACGCCTTCCATGTCTACATACACGGCTTCGCCCGGGGCGATGTCGCGCTCGAACTGGTGCGAAGTGCCTTCGAGCGCCACCGATTCGCTGGCCACCATGACGGTCGTGCCGTTTTCATTCTCGCCGCGGCCGATGCACAGCGGTCGGATGCCAAAGGGATCACGGAAAGCCAGCAAGCCGTGACCGGCGATCAGCGCGACGACAGCATAAGAGCCCTTCACACGCTTGTGCACGCCGCGCACGGCAGCAAACACATCAACCGGCTTGAGCGGCAAGCCGCGAGTGGTTTTTTCAAGCTCATGCGCCAGCACGTTGAGCAGCACTTCGGAGTCGCTGTCGGTATTGATGTGGCGGTGGTCGGTGTTGAAGAGCTCGGCCTTCAGCTCGGCCGCATTGGTCAGGTTGCCGTTGTGCGACAGCACCAGGCCGAACGGCGCGTTGACGTAAAACGGCTGGGCTTCGTCTTCGCTGTAGGCGTTGCCGGCCGTGGGGTAGCGCACCTGGCCCAGGCCCACCGTGCCCGGCAGCGCGCGCATGTTGCGGGTGCGAAACACGTCGCGCACCATGCCCTTGGCCTTGTGCATGTAGAACTTGCGCCCCTGCTGCGTGACGATGCCTGCGGCATCCTGGCCGCGGTGCTGCAGCAGCAACAGGCCGTCATAAATCAGCTGATTGACCGGGGCTTTGCTGACGACGCCGACTATCCCGCACATGGTGTTCCGATCATGATGAGTTGACTCTTCAAAGTTAAATTAAATACTTGGCAAACTGTTCGGGCAATACCGGCTTCAGGGCTTTGAGCGTGGCCGTCAACACCGGCGCGCCCTTTGATTCCCGCCACCAACTGCTGGACTTCAGCGCCGTCATGTCGATCACAACGGTCGCGGCCAGCAGCAAAACAATTCCGCGCAACACACCAAAAGCGGCTCCGAATACTCTGTCCACAGGCGCCAGGCCGACGGCAGCTACCAGCTTCTTCACCACAAAGGCCAGCAGCCCTGCCGCGAATACGGCAGCGATAAAGATCAGCACAAACGCCGCCGCATAACGCACCGGGTCAGAAGCAGACTGCACCGGCAAGCGGGTGGCCAAGTCGGGCGCAAACCATTGCGCCACAAAAAACGACACCACCCAGCCCAGCACCGACAACACCTCATACACCAGCCCGCGCCAGGCGCCCAGGAGCATGGAAAAAACCAGCACTCCCAGCAAAATCCAGTCAACAGCCGTCACTAAACACCAACTGCGTTGCTTACAAGGTCAGGATGGCAGCGGGTAAATCAAGGGCCTTGATCTTGGTCGCCGCCTTGTCGGCCTCGGCCTTGGTGGCAAACGGGCCCACGCGGACCCGGATGCGCTTGCCGTCTTTGGTTTCCGCCACTTGTGTATAGGTTTTCAGGCCCGCCTTTTCCACCTTCAGGCGCGCTTCGCGGGCCTTGGCCACATCGGCAAACGCGCCGACCTGAACCACAAAACGGCCGTCCGCCTCGCTGGCAGACGGTTTGGCGGCCGGCGCGGCGGTGCCGTTCAGCAGCGCGGCGGCACGTGTGGCGTCGTCATTCGCAGCGGGCTTGGCCGGCTTGGGTTCCGGTTTGACCGCAGGCTTCACCTCAGGTTTGGCCTCCGGCTTTGCTTCATTTTTGATAGCTGGTGGCGCAGATGCAGCAAGGGCTGGAGCCGGTTTTGATGAGAGAATTTCTTCCTTGGGTGCCAGGCTGGCGTCAGCGGTTACTTTTTCGGCGGGCTTGTCGGCCACCTTGGGGGCAGATGCGGAAGTGGCTGCCGGGGCACCGGGCCCGGGAATCACCAGGGGCTTGACCGTGCCTTTGCCGGGAATTTCAATCGGGATATCGACCGGAATAGGCCGTGGCTGGGTGTCAAACAGCAGCGGGAAACCCAACACGCCGATCAGCACCAGCACGGCAGAACCGATCAACCGGTGTTTGGCACGCTTGCGGATCACTTCCACGCTTTCCGTTTGAGCGGCTGACCCGGCATTGGAGGCAGCGTTGGAGCCGCCCCGGCGGAAGTTGAAAAACGGCATGGTGTGGCTTGGATCCGATAAGGGGTGACGTTAACGGTGAACGCGGGCTGACGGCCCTTTTTTGAACGCGTTGCGGGCCGCTTGTCAGGTCTCAGGCGGCCAGGTGCGGGGCCGAAAGACGCGGCACACCGTCCTTCAAAATGCCGCCCACCGTGTAGAAGGAGCCGAACACGACAATTCTATCAGCGGGGGTTGCGGCCCTGACCGCCGCCTGCAGCGCCGCTTCGGGGGATTTGTAAGTGCCGGCGCTTGCATCAGGCCGGGTATTGGCCGCCGTCCACCTGGCCTGCAAATCTTCGGCAGAAGCTGCCCGCGGCGTCGGCAAATCGGTGAAATACCACTTGTCGATGAGCGGTGCGACGCGCGCCAGCATGGGGGCCAGGTCTTTGTCGGCCATGGCGCCAAACACCGCGTGTGTGCAGGGATAAAAGCCCATGGCGTCGAGGTTTTCGGCCAGCGCCGCCACCGAGTGCGGGTTGTGCGCCACGTCCAGGACCAGCGTGGGCTGGCCGGGCACGATCTGGAAGCGTCCCGGCAGCTCGACCATCGAAAGCCCGTTGCGCACCGCCTGGGCGGTGACCGGCAGGCGCTCACGCAAGGCCGTCAGCGCCGCCAGCACGCCCGAGGCGTTGACAAGCTGGTTGGCGCCGCGCAAGGCCGGGTACGCCAGGCCGGCATACCGGCGCCCGCGCCCTGCCCAGCCCCATTGCTGTTTGTCGCCCGAGAAATTAAAGTCGGTGCCGAAACGCCACAAGTCAGCACCCACTGCGGCCGCGTAATCAATGATGCTTTGCGGCGGCACCGGGTCGCTCACGATGACCGGCTTGCCGGCGCGCATGATGCCGGCTTTTTCGCGGCCTATGCTTTCGCGGTCGGGGCCCAGGTATTCCATGTGGTCCAGGTCGATGCTGGTGATGACCGCGCAGTCGGCGTCCAGCATGTTGACGGCGTCCAGCCGGCCACCCAGGCCGACTTCGAGGATGACCACGTCGAGCTTCGCATCGGCCAGCAGTTGCAGGATGGCCAGGGTGGTGAATTCAAAGTAGGTGAGAGAGATCGCCTCGCCCTGCGTGCGCGCCGCCTCGACGCGCGCGAACTGGACAACCAGCTCGTCAGCCTTCACGATGTCGCCGCGCACCCGGCAGCGCTCTTCAAAATGCACCAGGTGCGGCGAGGTGAAGACGCCGGTGCGGTAGCCGGCCTGCAGCAAGATCGCTTCGAGCATCGCGCAGGTCGAGCCTTTGCCGTTGGTGCCCGCCACCGTGATGATGGGGCAGTCAAAGGCCAGGCCCATGCGCTTGGCCACAGCGCTGATGCGCGTCAGGCCCATGTCGATGCCGACGGGGTGCAGGTGCTCGCAGTAAGCGAGCCAGTCGTCGAGGGTTGTGAGGTTTTGCATACAGCCCCCTATTGTCGCGTAGCTCGAATACCCCCGTTGGCGCTCACTGGCGTGTAGCGCCCTCCCCCCTTGCAGGGGGCGGCGCCTGCGGCCTGGCAAAGCCAGTTCCGCGGCACCTGCTGGCAAAGAAGCAGGAGGTCAGCCTGCGAAACGGTCGGTTGCTGCGATCAGCTGGCGCAGGATGCCAGGCTCGTTGAAGGCGTGGCCGGCGTTGTCCACCATGTGGAATTCAGCCTCCGGCCAGGCACGGTGCAAGTCCCAGGCGGTTTTGGCCGGCGTGGCCACGTCATAGCGGCCCTGCACGATGACGCCGGGAATCCCGGCCAGCTTGTGCGCATCGCGAATCAGTTGCCCCTCTTCGAGCCATCCGGCGTGCACAAAATAATGGTTTTCGATGCGGGCGAACGCCAGCGCAAAAGCGTCGTCGCCGTGCTGGGCGGTAAAAGACGGGTCGGGCAACAGCGTAATCGTCTGGCCTTCCCACAGGCTCCAGGCGCGGGCAGCCGCCAGTTGCGCAGTACGGTCGGCGCCCACCAGGCGTTTGCGGTAGGCGGCAATCAGGTCGCCGCGCTCTGCCTGCGGGATAGGTTTGATGAACTCTTCCCACAAATCAGGGAACAACCAGGACGCCCCCTCCTGGTAGTACCAGAGCAGCTCGGCACGGCGCAGCGCAAAAATGCCCCGCACGATGAGCGCCGACACCCGGGCCGGATGGGCCTGGGCGTAAGCCAGTGCCAGCGCGCTGCCCCAGGAGCCGCCGAACACCAGCCAGCGCTCCACGCCCAGCAGGGTGCGCAGGCGCTCGATGTCGGCCACCAGGTGCCAGGTCGTGTTGTTGTCCAGCGAGGCACTGGGGCGGGAACGGCCGCAGCCGCGCTGGTCGAACAGCAGCACGCAATAGCGTTCGGGATCAAACAGGCGGCGATGCTCGGGCGAGCAGCCCGCGCCAGGGCCGCCATGCAAAAACACCGCCGGCTTTCCTTTGGGGTTGCCGCATAACTCCCAATACACCGAATGGCCGTCACCCGTTTCAAGAATGCCCGTACGGAAGGGTTCGAGAGGCGGGTAAAGAACGGCGGGGGCAGTGCGCGTGGCTGAAGCAGCGGTCATGAGGCAAGGCATCCATACAAAAAAGGTTGGGCCGGTCGGCGTTCTTCATTATTCCAGCCTTGCCAAAGACTCGCCCACGCGTCCACGCCCTTGCCTGTCTTTACGACAACGCTACCAATTTGATAGCTGCTCGCGCTCGTCCTGCTTGGCCGAAAGGCCTATTTCCCTCAAATCTGCGAAAATCAGGCCATGATCATTCTTTACGGCATCCCCAACTGCGACACCGTCAAAAAAGCCCGTGCATGGCTCGGCGAACAAGGTGTTGACTATCAGTTTCACGATTTCAAGAAGCAGGGCGTGCCGCCCGACCAGCTGGCGCGATGGGCCCAGGCGGCAGGCTGGGAAAAGCTGCTGAACCGCCAGGGCACCATCTGGCGAAAGCTGGACCCGGCGCTGCAGGCCGGCGTGCATGACAGCGCCAGCGCCCAAACGCTGATGCTGGCCAACCCCAGCGTCATCAAGCGGCCCGTGGTGGACTGGGGCAAAGACATCACAGTGGGTTTTGACGCCCAGGGCTGGGCGGCGAGGGTTTGAACGCACGGCAGGCCAACCGGTCACGTTTTGCAGCCTGTTTTGCCTCCAGAGGGCCTTAAAGAGACTAAAAGACCAGCTTTACCGTCGATTTACCGAACTCCGCGCCCCAAAATGACTCTGACTTACTAAAATTACGTTTGCCACCCGAGCCATCACCCGACCAGGGTGAGCCCTTTGGCGGTGCAACTTCAGCCACGTGCTGAAAAGGGTTGAATCATGAAAAAAGCGCTTGTTCTATCTGCTTTGGCCGCCGCCTCCGGGCTGGCAGCTGTACCCGCCTCCGCCATGGACATCCTGGCCCGGGTGATTTCAAGCACGCCGGTGGTGCAGCAAGTGGCTGTGCCGCGCCAGGTCTGCAGCAACCAACCCGTCGTCGTCCAGCAGCCGAACTCGGGCGCAGGCGCGCTGATGGGCGCTCTGGCAGGCGGTGCAGCCGGTAACGCCATCGGCAATGGCGGCGGCCGTGCGGTTGCCACCATGATCGGGCTGGTGGGCGGCGCCATCGTTGGCGACCGCATCGAAGGCTCAAACAACCAGGTTCAAAACGTGCAGCAGTGCACAACACAAACCTATTACGAAAACCGCCCCAGCCACTACAACGTGGTGTACGAATACCAGGGCACGCAGTACAGCACGCAAATGGCCACCGACCCGGGCCAGTATGTGCGCCTGCAGGTCACGCCGGTCGGCGCCATGGCGCCTGCGCCGCAGACTTTCCAGTCAGCGCCGCAGCAGCCCCAGACCTATGTGCAACCGGCACCCCAGCCGGTGTATGTCCAGCCTGCTGTGACGTATGTGGAGCAGCCGGTGGTTTACCCGGCTTACTACCCCCGCCCCTACTACCAGCCGTACTACGCACCTATCGGCCTGTCGCTGAACTTCGGCTACAGCCGGGGCTATGGCCACCGCCACTGGCGCTAAGACCAACTGGCGGGCTGAACAAAAAAAAGGGGCGTTTGCAACGCCCCTTTTTGCTGTCCGCGAATATTTGACTGTTGCTATTTGGGCGTTTCAATCAGGGCGCCCTTGAACAGCACCGGCCCGGTCGGCCCGCTGCCAGGCGGCACACCACCCTTGGGCTCCAGAGTGATCGCCAGCGTCGGTACCTGGCGCATGTCAGTGCCTGCTGCGGTCAGCCGAACCACAGGGTCTGCGCCCATCACGCCCAGTGATTTGGGCGCCGCGCCGGGCGGCAAGGCCCAGAGTTCCAGCGACTTGTCAGGTTGCTCCCTGAAGCTGCCCACACGCTTGAGCACCAGCGTTTTGTTCTTCGGGTCAAACGTCACCAGTAGCGACGCCGAAGCCTTGTCATCGGTCAGTACGGCCACGTATTCGATCTCGGGCGTGGCTGTCAGTTTGGCGGTCAGCTCGCTCACCTGCCCGCTCAGCCGGCCGTTCACGTTCAGCCCCACGACAACCGCCGCCGCAGTCGCGAGTGCGCCCGCCACGGCCCCGCCGCGCCACAAACCCAGGCTGGACCACCAACCCATGGCACTCGGAGCGGCCCGCGCCGCCTGCATGGCGCGCGCCTCCTTGTCGGCTCTCACCAGGTTTTCAATGCGTTTCCAGACCACCGGGCTGGGCGCCTCTTGCGGCTGCAATTCGGCGACCGACGACAGCCGGCTTTGCCAGACCAGCGCCGCAGCACGCAAGGTCGCGTTGTCACGTGCCAGCGTCTCAAACCGGCGACGTGCGCCGCCGCGCAAGGTGCCCAGCGCATAGCTGGCCGCCAGTTGGTCCATAAGGGCGGGGTTATTTTGGATATTCATCAGGCAAACCTTGCCATGCAACCGCGCAGCTGTTCAAGTCCGCGCCGGATCCAGGTTTTAACGGTACCCAAAGGCAGCTTCAGCTGCTCAGCCAGCTCGCCATGGCTCAAATCCCGCAAATACGCCAGGCTCACCACCTCGCGCTGTTTGTGTTCCAGCTGGCCGAGGCACTGGTGCAGCGCCCAGGCCTGTTCGCTGGCCTGTGTCGTGTCCATCGGATTGGGCGAGTCGCCGGCCACGGTGTCGGAAATCACATCGTCGAGTTCCTGCATCAGGTCGGCCCGGTCCGAAGCCCGGCGCCGCAAAAAATCCAGGCCGCGGCTGCGCACCACCAGGGCCATCCAGGCCATGGGCGGTGACAGGGTCGCCTTGTAGTCGCCTGCGATGCGCCAGACGTTCAAAAAAGCTTCCTGCAGCACGTCCTCAGCCCATTCACGGTTGGTCACCACACGAATCGCGACACCGTAGAGCTTGGACGAAGTCAGCTCATACAGCTCCCGCAGGGCCGACTCATCGGCCTGGGCCACGCGGTCAATCAGCGCGATCAATTGTCTGTCCGGGCTTTCTGGCTTCATGAAGAACATTGTCAGGTATTGGTGGCTATCGGGAAACACCGGCAAGCGGCTCGCATTGGGGATACGCCACAAAGGGCCAACCGGATTCACTGCGGGCCCGGCGAAGGGCTCCGGGTGACCTAAAATCAACGGTTTGGGCGCCACGCGGTGCTTTCCCGCCGCCCGGAACGGCCCCTTTCTTCTCTTCCCGCCTCTTTCAGTCTCTTTTCAGCACATTCCCATGCCAACCGAAAAAATCGACAACATCAGCGTGATCACCAAGGCCAACGTCTACTTTGACGGCAAATGCGTGAGCCACGGCATCACGCTGGCCGACGGCACCAAAAAATCGGTCGGCGTGATCCTGCCGGCCACCCTGACCTTCAACACCGGCGCGCCCGAAATCATGGAATGCGTGGCCGGCGCGTGCGAATACAAGCTGGCCGGCAGCGACAGCTGGGTCAAGTCTTCGGCAGGCGAAAAATTCAGCGTGCCCGGTAACGCCAAATTCGAAATCCGCGTTGCAGCGGGCGAAGCGGCTTACCACTACATCTGCCATTTCGGTTAAAAAGCGTCTAGATCCACCCCAAACCGATCCTCCGCTCCTTTTTTCATAGCTGCTCGCACCCGTTCTGCGCGGCTTTCAGCGATATTCAGGCCTAAAACATGTCCAACACCATTCTGCAAAACATCCCCGCCAACCAAAAGGTCGGCATCGCGTTCTCTGGCGGCCTGGACACCAGCGCCGCGCTGTTGTGGATGAAGCAGAAGGGCGCCCTGCCCTACGCCTATACCGCCAACCTGGGCCAGCCCGACGAAGCCGACTACGACGAGATCCCGCGCAAGGCCATGGAATACGGCGCCATCAAGGCGCGCCTGGTCGACTGCCGCCCACAGCTCGCCGCCGAAGGCATTGCCGCGCTGCAAAGCGGCGCGTTCCACATCACCACCGCAGGCGTCACCTACTTCAACACCACGCCGCTGGGCCGCGCTGTAACGGGCACGATGCTGGTGTCTGCCATGAAGCAGGACGACGTGAACATCTGGGGAGATGGCTCCACCTTCAAGGGCAATGACATCGAGCGCTTCTACCGCTACGGCCTGCTGACCAACCCCGCGCTGAAGATCTACAAACCCTGGCTGGACCAGCAGTTCATCGACGAGCTGGGTGGCCGCGCCGAGATGAGCGCCTTCATGACGGCCAACGGCTTTGGCTACAAGATGAGCGCCGAAAAGGCCTACAGCACCGACAGCAACATGCTGGGCGCCACGCACGAAGCCAAAGACCTGGAAAACCTCAACAGCGGCATCAAGATCGTCAACCCCATCATGGGCGTGCCGTTCTGGAAGGACGATTGCGTCGTCAAGGCCGAAGAAGTCAGCGTGACCTTTGAAGAAGGCCGCCCCGTCGCGCTCAACGGCGTCGCCTACCCCGACCTCGTGAGCCTGATCCTCAAGGCCAACGAAATCGGCGGCCGCCACGGCCTGGGCATGAGCGACCAGATCGAAAACCGCATCATCGAAGCCAAGAGCCGCGGCATCTACGAAGCCCCCGGCCTGGCCCTGCTGTTCATCGCCTACGAGCGCCTGGTCACCGGCATCCACAACGAAGACACCATCGAACAATACCGCGACAACGGCCGCAAGCTGGGCCGCCTGCTGTACCAGGGCCGCTGGTTCGACAGCCAGGCCATCATGCTGCGCGAAACCGCCCAACGCTGGATCGCCAGCGCGATCACCGGCACCGTGACGCTGGAACTGCGCCGCGGCAACGACTACAGCTTGCTGAACACCGAGTCGCCCAACCTGACTTACGCGCCTGAGCGTTTGAGCATGGAAAAGGTCGAAGACGCGCCGTTCTCGCCACTCGACCGGATTGGGCAGCTGACGATGCGTAACTTGGACATCACGGATACGCGGGCCAAGCTGGGGATTTATTCCAACGCGGGGATGCTGGAGTTGGGTAAGGGGGATGACTTTTTGAAGTTGGGAAAGTAAGCCTCCGCGCTACTCGCCCCAGCTTTCGCCCAAAGCCTGGGCCTGCTGAAGCACCAGCTCGACTGCTGCATCTTGCAGATCGGGCGGGTACTTGTATTTGCGGAGAATGCGCTTGACCATCAGGCGCAGTTTGGCGCGCACGCTCTCTCGCTCTGACCAGTCTACGGAGATGTTCTGCCGCAGGTTCTCGGTCAGCTCGTGGGCAATCTTCTTTAAGGTCTCGTCTGTTAGTTCCCGCACCGCAGATTCGTTGGTGGCCAGCGCGTCATAGAAGCGCACCTCATCGTCGTTGAGACCCAGCACCTCGCCGCGGCTCGCGGCTTCGCGGAATTTCTTGGCCATGTCCACCAGTTCCTCCATCACCTGCGCCGTCTCGATGGACCTGTTCTGGTAGCGCGCGATCACGTTGGTCAGCAGTTCGGAGAACTTGCGCTCCTGCACGATGTTGCTGGCGAATTTGCTTTTAATCTCGCCTTCCAACAGCCGCTCCAGCAGCTCCACGGCCAGGTTGCGCTCCGGCAGGTTGCGCACCTGGGCGAGGAACTCATCGTCCAATAGGCCGATGTTGGGTTTCTCCAACCCCACCGCGTCAAAAATATCCACGACACTTTCGGACACTACTGCAGAGTCAATGATCTGCTTGATCGCCAACTCCCGCGCTTCGTCGGTACGCTTTTTCGTTGCTACATCCCGTTTGGTCAAAATCACTTTGACCGCCTGCAGGAATGCCACCTCTTCGCGCACTGCTTTTGCCTCGTCTAACGTGCAGCACAAGGTGAACGCCTTGCTCATGGCCAGCGCCACGTCGGCAAATCGTTTCTTCCCCTCTTTGATACCCAACACATGGTTGGCCGCACCCGCCAGTGTCTTGTGCCCGCCGGTCAAGAAGCCGCTGTAGTCAAACCCGTGCAGCATCGCGCGCAGCACGTCCATTTTTTCCGCCAGCACGCTGTAAGCTTCATGCGCATCCACCGTGGGACGCCCGCGCCCCTTGCTGGCGGTGTATTCCTTCATCGCGGCTTTGAGCTCGTTGCCAATGCCGATGTAGTCCACCACCAGGCCGCCCTGCTTGTCCTTGAAGACGCGGTTAACGCGGGCAATGGCCTGCATCAGGTTGTGCCCCTTCATGGGCTTGTCCACATACAGCGTGTGCACGCAAGGCGCATCAAAGCCAGTCAGCCACATGTCGCGCACAATCACCAAGCGGAGCGGGTCTTTGGCGTCTTTGAATCGCTTTTCCAGCCGCTTCTTGGTCTGGCCGCTATAGATGTGGGGCCGCAGCAGGGGGCGGTCAGATGCCGCGCCGGTCATGATGACCTTGACGGCCCCCTTTTCAGGATCGGTGTCGTGCCAGTCGGGTTTGAGCGCGGTAATCGCGTCATACAGCTGTACGCAGATGTCGCGGCTCATCGCCACCACCATGGCTTTGCCGGACTGGGTTTTGTTGCGCTCCTCAAAGTGGGCAACCAGATCGGCGGCAACGCTCTCGACTCGGGGTTTGGCGCCCACCACCTTTTCTAGCGCGGCCCAACGGCTCTTGAGCTGGGCCTGGGCGCTTTCTTCCTCGCCCTCCGCCAGCTCATCCACTTCGTCGTCAATGGTGGGCAGGTCTTCGTCCTTCAGGCGCAGCTTGGCCAGACGGCTCTCGTAATAGATGGCCACCGTAGCCCCGTCTTCCTTGGCCTGCTGCATGTCGTAGACATGGATGTAGTCGCCAAACACCGCGCGCGTGTCGCGGTCGGTGCCGCTGACCGGCGTGCCGGTAAACGCCACAAAGGTGGCATGGGGCAAGGCGTCACGCAGGTGCTGGGCATAACCCGCCTCGTAGCTCACCCTGTATTCGGGTGATGCAAAGTCAGCGGTTGCTGCAGTTGTGTGAACTTCGCCATCAGTCGCAACCGCCGCCACGGCCGGGCTCTTACCTCCCTCCGGCTTGATCTTTCGAGTCTTGAGTTTGGCCTCAAAGCCGTATTGCGTTCGGTGCGCCTCGTCGGCAATCACCACAATGTTGTGCCGGTCCGAAAGCACCGGGAAGTTGTCCTCATCTTCCCCCGGCATGAACTTCTGGATGGTGGCAAACACAATGCCGCCCGACGGTCGGTTGCCCAGCAGGGTGCGTAGCTCTTGCCGCGTTGTCGCCTGCGCCGGCTGCTCGCGCAGCAGGTCTTGCGCCAGGCTGAACACGCCAAAAAGCTGACCATCCAGATCGTTGCGGTCGGTGATGACCACGATGGTCGGGTTCTCCATCGCCGTCTCTTGCATCACCCGCGCCGCAAAGCACGTCATGGTGATGCTCTTGCCGCTGCCCTGGGTGTGCCAGACCACGCCACCTTTGTGTGATCCACCGGGGCGCGATGCCGCTACCACCTGGGTGATGGCCGCACGCACCGCGTGAAACTGGTGGTAGCCGGCAATCTTCTTGACCAGTGTGCCGTCGTCCTCAAACAGCACAAAGTAGCGCAGGTAGTCCAGCAGGTATTTGGGCGCCAGCACACCGCGCACCAGCGTTTGCAACTCGTTGAACTGGCCCAGCGGATCAACCGTGTCGCCGTCAATCGTGCGCCAGGCCATGAAGCGCTCCGGGTCGGCTGATAGCGAGCCCAGCAGCGCGTCGGTGCCATCCGAAATCACCAGCATCTCGTTGGTCTGGAAGACGTCGGGAATCTGTTCCTTATAAGTCTGGATCTGATCGTAGGCCTTCCACACATCCGCGTTCAGGTCAGCCGGGTTTTTCAGCTCGATTAAGACCAGCGGCAGCCCGTTGAGAAACAGCACGATATCGGGCCGCCTGGTGTGGTGTGCCGCCTTGATGCTGAACTGATTGACGGCCCAATAGTCGTTCCGGGATGCATCTGCCCAGTCGATCAGGCGTACAAAGTCGCCACGGGTATCGCCACCCTTCTGGTACTGCACGGGCACGCCACCCACCAGCAGTTTATGAAAAGCCCGGTTGGCCGACAGCAGCGACGGAATGCCCAGATTCAGCACCTGCCCCACCGCATCTTCCTGCGCCGCAGCGGGAATCGCTGGGTTCAGCCGCGCGATGGCCGCGCGCAGACGCTTGGCCAATACGACCTGACGGTAATCGGTGCGCTGGGGATTGCTGCCATCGTGGGCAATCTCGGGTCCGAAGTGGTGGACGTAACCCACGTCTGTGAGCCAGCCCAAGGTTTCTTGTTCGAGTTGGTCTTCGGTCATTAGGTCACCTCAAAGGCTTCGACTCGGGCAATCTAACACGGCAGGGTGGCGCGTTGCTCAATCCCACTTGCGCTCGCCAGCGGCAGCGGCACCTCTTCATGGAGGAGCGTGTCATTCTCCAGATCAAAAGGCATCACCCACAAGTTCATCTCCGGAGAAAATTTGAAAACCGGCAACAGCTTGCCGAATTCCCTGGTCACCGGGTAGATCAACACGACATCACCTTTGCCGCCCTGGTATTTATGCCCATACGCAAAGAGCTGATAAAAATCGCTCTGACTCAGGCCGTACTTCCGCGCGCCATCGTCATCGCCGTAGGCTCGCAAGATGCCATCCAATCGCTTCCATTTGGTATCAAGTACCCAAGTCTTTCCGCTATACGTCAACAACAGATCCGGCTTGAGTCGGAAAAAATCGCTACCCTCATGTTTGCAAAGTGACTTCCGGCTAACCTGAGTGTTTAACGCTGCGCCAGGATTCAAACAACTCTGCAGCCTGTTCGCAACATAGCGCTCAAACAGCTTCTCCATTGGAAACAACATGCTGATGCCATGCGACTTGCCCTTGAGCGCCAGTGGCATGTGTTCCCCCAGCACCAACTCGCACCATGGTTTGGCTGGCTGATAGTGAGCCATCAGGCGATCGCCGCGCCAGCAGCGGAAGTCGCCCCCTTGGTCGGTTGAAGCGGGTATCTCTGCCAACAAGGAAGCCAACTCATGCGCTAGACGCCAGTTGCCGGCCTCCTGCGTATGTTTGCAAACCTTGTGCAGCGCGCTTTTAAGCAAACGGTTTTCAGGGCGATCGGGTGAAAATACATCGTGCCGAATTTGAAAAAAATGCCGTCGCCCGGGCGGTTGACGCATCTGCCGGGCAACGTCAAGCTGCCCTCGTAAAAAGCGCTGCTCTTCTTCAACCCGCAAATAATCAAAGCGCATGCCGCGCTTTACGAGGTGATCAAGCGACTGCAGAAATTGAGCCATTACCCACTCGGAAATCGGGCTTTTAAATAACTCAATGCTTGCGGTGCTTACGTCTCGAGTTGCCAAATCCAGCGCACATGGCAATACTTTTTTGAGCAGCACTCGCGCCCAGTCCGCATCATCGGCATGGTCTGCATGCTTTGGAAGGATTTCCAGGACGGTACCGCAAGGCGTTTCAACCACACCAACAAAACTATCAAGCCTTAACGAGATGCGATCTTCCATCTGCAGCAAGTTAGCGCCACCAAGTCTAAAACCAGCTGACAGTTGGCATAGATAGTTAAACGCCGACTCCGTCACTGTGTGCTCGTCCAGCGAACGGTAATTCTCAGCTGTGGTCAACCGTGCATACTCACGCACGGTCACAAGGGTCAAGAAAGCACCTTGGTTATGCCCTGATAGCTCTCTGGCAACTTGAAGGCTTTTTCATTAATCAGCCAACGGTTGTCTTGAAGTCTCGCATCACCCACATTCCCAAACAGCTCGGACACTTTGTTCTGGGGACGATCAATAAAACGGTGTTCCTTATTAGTCTTTCGGTGATCATTAAGTACCCAGGAAATCCTCGCCCAGTCCTCAAAAAAGTACTCCTGGAGCAATGGCAATATCTGCTGCCTGAATATTCCTGCCAGAGCTGAAAACTCAGAGCTTGACGTCAGTGACATGAAATAGGCATGCCCCAAGCGGTGGTCACGATCCAGGAGAATCTCGATCCGTTCATTGATAGTCTCCAGCATTTCTTGCAGGTCAACTCCACCAACGCTGACACCTTTAAGCAACTCGGGCTGAGGTGGCAGCTCGATAAATGAGAAGCGTCGCCTTAGCGCAATATCCAATCCTGCCAGCGAGCGGTCCGTGGTGTTCATGGTTCCTATGAGATACAGATTTTCGGGAACGCTGAACGGTTTTTTAGAGTATGGAAGGGTAGCTTCCAGCGCTTCCGGTCGGCCACTACGTTTACTTGCCTCAATCAACGTAATAAGTTCGCCAAATATTCGGGAGATATTGCCCCGATTTATCTCGTCAATGATCAGCACTTTAGGGGTTCCCACGCCAGCCACATCAACACCATTTCTGGCATTGCCTGGTTGCGCGGACCCCTCTGATCCCAGCAAATCACCAAGCTTTGCCATGTTGATTGCATGCGGCCTCACCTCATAGATTGTTGCCTGGCTGAACTGATTATTCATAAGTTGCTCATGCGCGAGCGACGGTGAATACACGCGCAGCCATTTCATCTGACGGCGTTGACCGTAACCATCTCCCTCCGATCGAATCACACAAGAATAGTCACCGGTTACCTGACCAATTGCGCGAAATTTGGTAAGACCATCAGTCACCACCAACAAGTCGCCAACTTTCACTCGAAGCAGAAAAGTAGAGACTGCCGTTACCTCATAGTCGCCATCTTTGACTGCCGGATCTTTCTCCCGAAAGCGCTGCAAAACGTCATCGCGGGTCTTGCATCCACTGAAGTCAACATCCCCGCCGTAGCCCAGCAATGCATACCCCTGGTCTATGCATTCGTCGTAGATGTAAGCGTCCCGCCCGTTCGTATTGCCCAGGGACATTTTCCAGATTCTTCGCCCACTGAGATCAATCGGCCCTTCTGCCTGCTTGGTCACCCGCGCCGCAGCAGAATCACACAATGCTTTGAAAACGCCGTCCACCACCTCATACCGCAGACGCCCGTCACCATCATTGTTCGCCCTCAAACCCTCCACAAAGTCTTCGTAGCTGAAACTTTGATGAAATGTGACAAATCGAATGTGCCCATCATTCGTTAGTTCATCAAAGCGGCCTTTAAGCACGGCACGATTATCGACATGGGTCCGGAAGAAATCTCCATCGAGAATTTTCACGGCCTCGTCGATGGTGCGGTAGGTTTTTCCCGTTCCCGGAGGGCCATAGAGAATTTGATTTAGCGGAATAGTGGTCATAGACAAGTTGCTTTCCAACAATGCATTGGGGATATCCAGAAACTCGGGTGCATCGTAAGCTTCGCAAAGAACAATAAGGGCTGCTTCGGTCGGAACTTGCACGCTTACGGCAACATTACCCTCAGCGAGTGTTGATGCGTTGGCCGCCAGGTTGCTGTTGCGCGGCTTGCTCTTGTCGTACAGGGTAATTTTGGTGAGTTTTTCGCTCACCAGATCACGCCAAGGTCCATCACTCAAGAAAATGGTAGGCGCTTTGTTTTCGAGCACCAAGGCAAGCTGCAAGCCGGCCTCTGATTCGAAGCCAGCCATCTTGTCCGTAGGCGACTTAGTTGGTTTGAAGCGCTCAGAGACCAATAGAAATTCATACGCCTGCTCGGTGGTCAGCTTTGCAGCTTGAAGCGCAACCACTTTGGCCCAAAGCTCATCCGCATAGGTAAAGATATTTTCATCACCCTTCGCAGCCATCAGGGCTGCATACATCTCCTGCTGCGGAATTTTTTTCTTGATGCCCGCAGCAGTGCGCAAGCTCTCAGGCTTAAAAATCGGAAGAACACTTGGAGCTTCACGACTTTGATATAGAAACGCGATCTTCCACTTGTACCCAACACCAAGATCGGCCTTTTCAACTGCAACGAAGTCACCAGCTTCTGCGGCACGCGCAACGGAAACTATCTGCTTCATGACATTTGCAAACACGATATTCTCATCGTCACCGTACTTCTTAAGCCATGAGTACTCCTTGCCGTGCATGAAGTGAGCCCGCTTTTCTTTTGGTGCTTGGTCTCGGTGGTAAATCCCAAACTTGAAGGCACCGCCACCTTTGTAGCCACCCAAGTCGTTCGTTTCAATTTCTACCCAATAAATAAACGAGTCCTTCGACTTGTTTTTGGTGTATTCGGCAATTGTCAACCGCTCCAGGCGCTCAAGCGGCCATAGTTTGCGAAACTCAGTCCAGTGCGCTTCTCGTTCTTGAATCGGTTCGTTCACAGGACTTCCTCTTCTACAGTTTCAACGGCTTCAGGCAACCGCAGTTGCCCCGAGATCAGGCGCGGGAGAAGCGTGTCGCGGAGGGTTGCCAAGGTTTGGGCCTGCCTCTCGTTCTCTATCAGTCGATCAAATAGAACGCCCACTACTTCTGCGAATTTTTGAACGACATTTACTGATGGAACTAGTGCTGGAATTGGTCGAAACGCTTTCTTGCTAATCTCCATGAAGGTAGAGCCATTGGCTCTACCCTTGATGACATCCATATTTTGCTGACACCAGAACAACATGTACAACGGCGGTAGCAAACCACCCGGCAACATGGCGATATAGCCTTGGTTGATGGCCAAAGGCACTTGAGCCAGCGCCAGGTAGCCAATCGGTGCACGCGACGACAGGAGCAACGTACCAGTGGGTAGAGCACCTGAACCTATCTTCGCCAAACCTTCGTCGCTGAGCTTGCGCTCTGTGTCCAGCAACAAGGGGGCAGAAATCCCAGAAAGGTCTTTAGGTGTTGTCCAGCAGTGGATTGCGGGCTCCCAGTAAACGGGATTTTTAGTATCGGGCGTAGCGCCGCCGACTGCGTCAACCGCGTCGCCAATCGGTAACACGCGCCACCCGCTCGGCACTAAGCCCAATTCCGACTCCTCAAACCCATCTGGGAACAGTGCCGCAGCAGCCTCGTCCATGCCTTCGGGGGGGCGGCCTTCCATCTTGGCGCGCACGGGGTCGAAATCGACAAACCACGACTTGAACAGCGCCTGGGCGATGGCTTCCATCGTCGCGTTGGTTTCGCGCAGGAGGGTGATGCGGTCATCGAGGGCTTTGAGCGTTGCTGCTGCGCTCAACTGCAAATCAAACGGAGGCAGACTCAATGCTACCTTTCGCAATTCACTCTGCTTTATGCCGAGCACCGTCGTGCCCGTTGCGCGAGACTTTAGTTGCGACTGCATTTCCTCAGTTTGCAGCAAGTACAGCAGATAAGTGCTGTCAAGCACCCCTGCTTTGCCACGTAAGGTCACGACACGCTGGGCAAGTGCAATCTTTTCTGGACCGAGTTGCGCCACTTCACCGAGCGGCGCTTCAACCGTCAAAACAACGTCGCCTTCTTTGGGCATACCCCGGCGCATCCAAGCGACGTAATCGTCTTTTGCAATGAACTCTGTTGGCGTTTCAATGCGTCCGCCTTTGATGATCTTCGCCGTAACTAGCGGAATACCGGACTCCGTCTTTACCGGGGTCTTTCCTCGGTAGTCGATCAACGCATCAATACAGTCTTCAAGCGGCAGAACTGTCAGGTCAAAACTCATACCCCATCCCCCCCAGCTTCTGTCTAATCAGCGCGTCCAACTCCGCGCCCTTGGCCATTTGTTCACCCAGCTTCTCGGTCAGCTTGGTCATCTTGTCGGCAAAGGCTTCGTCGTCGTCTTCCGCCTCTTCCGCGCCCACGTATCGGCCGGGGGTGAGCACGTGGCCGTGCTGGGCGATTTCAGTTAGCTTGACGCTGCGGCAGAAACCGGGGATGTCCGCATAGGCGCCTCGTCCTTCTACAAATATTGGAGCGATGGGTTCGTCGCCGCGCCAAGCTGCGACGGTGTTAGCAATGCGCGCAATGACTTCATCGGTGAGCTCGCTTTGCACCCGGGAAATCATCGTGGCAAGTTTGCGGGCGTCTATGAACAGTACTTCGCCTTTTCGGTGAGTTTTCTTTTTGACTAGAAACCACAAGCACGCCGGAATTTGTGTATTGAAAAACAACTGCCCGGGCAGTGCAATCATCACCTCGACCACATCGGCTCCCACCATGGCGGCCCGTATCTGACCCTCGTTGTTCTGACTTGAGCTCATGCTGCCGTTGGCTAGAACGATGCCAGCGCGTCCCGTGGACTTGAGGTGGTGCAACATGTGTTGCAGCCAGGCGTAGTTGGCATTGCCTTTCGGCGGGTCGCCATAGTGCCAGCGCGCGTCGCCCTCCAGGCTGCCGTGCCACCAGTCGCTGATGTTGAAGGGCGGGTTGGCCAGAATGAAATCGGCGCGCAGGTCGGAGTGCTGGTTGCGTGTGAAGGTGTCTGCGGGCTCTTTGCCCAAGTTGTAGTCAATACCGCGAATGGCCAGGTTCATAGCAGCCAGGCGCCAGGTGGTGGGATTGGCCTCCTGCCCGTAGATGGAAACATCGCCACGCTTGCCGCCATGTGCTTCGATGAATTGCTCGCTTTGTACAAACATTCCGCCCGAGCCGCAGCACGGGTCATACACCTTTCCACTGTGTGGATTCAGCACGGCCACCAATGTTTTCACAATGCTTGCGGGTGTGTAGAACTGCCCGCCGCGCTTGCCTTCGGCATTTGCAAACATTCCAAGGAAGTATTCGTACACCTGACCCAGAATGTCGCGCGCTATGGAAGGGTTGTCGCCGAAGCCGATCGTCGAGATCAGGTCTACCAGTTCACCAAGCTTGCCGTCGGGCAATTGCGCACGCGCATAACGCTTGTCGAGAATGCCTTTGAGCTTGGGATTTTCAACTTCGACTAGCGTCAGCGCGTCGTCAATGCGTTTACCTATGTCGGGTTGTTTGGCCGCTGCGCGAAGGCTTTCCCAGCGCGCGGCTTCTGGCACCCAGAAGACGTTGACCGATTTGTAATAGTCGCGGTCTTCCAGCTCCAAAGCGATCTTGTGAGGCGTAGCGTCTTCGAAAAAGTAGTCATCCTTGGGATCAGCCAGCCGTGCCGCGACTTCAGCACGGCGGGCGGCAAAAGTGTCGGAGATGTATTTGACGAAGATGAGGCCCAGCACCAGGTGCTTGTATTCGGCGGCGTCCATGTTGGCGCGCAGCTTGTCGGCCGCGGCCCAGAGTGTTTTTTTAATATCGTCGAGCATGAATAGTGGTTTCTGGAGCCAATGGGAATGAGGTCAATGCGCCAAATGGGCACTATCTGATGGCACTTCGCAGCCGATTATGACGACGGGTTGCTTTTCACCCCACGCCCCTCGTTAATCCAGCCGCTTCTGCTTGGGCAGGGCATAAAACGGCCGAAAAAGTGTTTTGGCGTTCCACAATCTTCATTTCAGGCATGAAAAGTACCTGAAATGCCCATCTGACGGGCACAAGCAGCTATTAAAAACATAGCAAACGTCAAAAAGCCGCCTTCAGGCGGCTTTTCGTTGGCCTCTGGTCCCTCGGCACGCGCTAGTCGCCCCCACCGCCGCAACCTCCGCCGCATCCACCACCGTCGCTACCGCCATCGCTGCCTCCGCTGCCATCACCGGCGCTACTGCCCTCGGAGCCGCCGAACCCATCCGCATCGCCGCTGTAGCTGCCGTCGGAAAAGCTTTCGCCGCAATAAGCTCCTGCCGAGCCGCCTGTTCCGTCGTCACGCTGAGGCTGGCTGCAGTCGGGCAGGTAATGAAAGCCGTTGGGGATCGCCAGCTTCGCATCCAGGGCAAAGAGCAGCGGCAGGCGGCTGGGCGAGCGTGGTTTGATGGCCTCGTCGCGGCAGGCCCAGTACCAGGCGCGCCGCAGGCCGTCGTTGCTGGAAGCGCGGCGGCCCAGCACTTCAGCCGGTACATGGTCCATAAAACGGCCCAGAACGAGGTCGCACCATTCACGGTAGGCGCGCGTGTGCAGGATGAATTCGTGCCACATGCTGTCGACCACGCGCGACGGCATCGCCACAAACTTGCCCTTGCTGCGCACGCAGGCCAGGAAAAACTGCCGAAGCCCGCGCTCGACCAGCTCGGTGTCTTTTACGCTTAAGTGCGGATAGGTGTCGCGCAGCTTGCGCTTGAGGAACTGCGGCAGCGGCGCCTCGCGCACCAGGCGTTCGCGTTCACGCGTTGCCCACACAGCCAGCACCACCATGGCGGCGACCAACCCAAATATTCCGGTTGCCAGCCCCGTCGGTTTGCGCCAGCCGGCCTCGCCGGCCATCATCAGCACCACCCAGAGGACGATCAGCACGACCGCAAGCTGCCGCGCATGGCGCAGCACCAGGCGGCGCCAGAGCGCGATATCGGGCCCGGTGTAGACCTTTGTGGCGGTCGCCATCAGACCACCACCGGTTCAGGCTCCAGCAGGATGCCAAAGCGTTCGTACACACTGGTCTGGATAGCCTTGGCCAGCGTCATGACCTCGCCGCCCGTGACCGGGTCGGCCGTGCCGCCGCGGTTAACCAGCACCAGTGCCTGTTTTTCATAAACACCGGCATTGCCGATGGTCTTGCCCTTCCAGCCACAGGCGTCAATGAGCCATCCGGCGGCCAGCTTGACCGTGCCGTCGGCGAGGTGGTAGTGAACGATTTTGGGCTCCCTCTGGATGATGTCGGCGCATTGCTCGGGCGAGACGGTCGGGTTCTTGAAAAAGCTGCCGGCATTGCCAATCACCTGAGGATCAGGCAGCTTGGCTTTGCGGATTTCGCAGATCCAGTCGTAAATTTGCTGAGCGTCGGGTGCCTGAATGCCGGATTGCGCCATTTTTTTGTCGATGTCGGCATAGCCCAGCACCGGCTTCCACGCCTTGGGAAGGGAAAAGCGCACCCGCGTGATAAACGCCTTGCCCTCCAGCCCAAAACCATGGGTAGCTGACTCCGGCGCCGAACTGCTGTGTTTGAACACCGAATCACGGTAGCCAAACGCGCATTGCGCGGCATTCAGGGTAAATGGCTGGCCGGTCGTCAAATCGATGGCGTCGAGCGACTCAAAGCGGTCTTGCAATTCCACGCCATAGGCGCCGATGTTCTGCACCGGTGAGGCACCGACCGTTCCGGGAATTAATGCCAGATTTTCCAGGCCCGGGTAGCCGTTTTGCAGCGTCCAGGTGACGAGGTCGTGCCAGTTTTCACCGGCACCCGCCTCAATGATCCAGGCCTTCGCGTCTTCCCTGAGCAGCCGTTTACCCATGATTTCGACCTTGAGCACCAGCGGCTTGACGTCGCCGGTCAGCACGATATTGCTTCCGCCGCCCAGCACAAACTTGGGGGCAGCCTTCAGGGCCGGGTCCTGCAAAGACGCGGCAATATCGGCCTCCTTTGTCACCCGCACCAGGCTGAGTGCCTTGGCGACGATGCCAAAGGTGTTGGAATGCTGGAGTGGAACGTTTTTCTCGACTAACATCCGGGTGATTGTCTCACTCCAACCCCCGTAAAAAAGACTTGCACCATGCCCTCTTTCGACACCGTTCTTGAAGCCGATCTGGTCAAGGTCAAAAACGCCGTGGAAAACACCGGCAAGGAAGTCGGCAATCGGTTTGACTTCAAGGGCACCTCGGCCTCCATCGAGCTGAAGGACAAGGACATCATCCTCGTCGGCGACGGCGACTTCCAGATCGACCAGATCAATGACATCCTGCGCTCCAAGCTCGCGAAGGCAGGCGTTGACGTGCGCTTTCTGGACACCGGCAAGATCGAAAAAATCGGCGGCGACAAGGTCAAGCAGACCAACAAGGTCCGCAATGGCATCGACACCGAAACCGCCAAGAAGATCCAGGCCGCCATCAAGACCAGCAAACTCAAGGTGCAGGCCGCCATCCAGGAAGAAAAAGTCCGCGTCACGGGCGCCAAGCGCGACGACCTGCAGGCCGCCATGGCGCTGATCCTGTCGGAGATGAAGGACTTTCCGCTGAGTTTTGACAACCGTCGCGATTAGGATTGCCATGAATCTTCTGCCTACCCTCACCCAAGCAGCATTTTTGCTGTCCGCGTCTTTGCTGCTGCACGGCGCCGCCCAGGCGCAGAGCGAAGGCCAGTCAGTGGCTCTGGCCGGCATGATGGGCACCAAGGCCCTGCTGGTGGTCAACGGCGGTTCACCCAAGAGTGTCGCGCCCGGTGAAACACACCAGGGCGTGAAGATTATTTCCACCACCAGCGACCAGGCGGTCATTGAGCAGGGCGGCAAGCGCCACACCTTGCGGGTGGGCGATGCCCCGGTGAACTCAGGTGGCAACACTGCCTCGGCCGGACGGGGGACGCGAATCACCATCAGCGAAAGCGGTGGCGGCCACTTCATGACGGCCGGGCAGATCAACGGGAAGGCCGTGCAGTTCATGGTTGACACCGGCGCCACGAACGTTGCCATGAGTGTCGCTGACGCCGAACGCGCTGGCATCAACTATAAAGAGGGCCAGCCGGTGCGCATGTCGACAGCCAACGGTGTTACACCGGGCTACCGCATCAAGCTCAACTCGGTGCGCGTGGGCGATGTCGAAGTCTTTGATGTCGATGCCGTGGTGACACCGCAACCCATGCCTTTTCTGCTGTTGGGCAACAGCTTTTTATCGCGTTTTCAGATGAAGCGCGACAACAACCTGATGACGCTGGACAAGCGTTACTAGCCTGCCGCAGCGTGTTACGGCCCTCGCCTACTTGGCGGCCTGTTTTGAACCACCGAGCTTCGACTCCGTTCCCTTGATCAGCTTGTTGATGTTCTCGCGGTGGCGATAGATCAGGAGCGCACTGACTACGACCATCATGGCCAGCAGGCTCTTGTCGACATACCAGGCGGCTCGGTCGCCAAACAGGTAATACAGCGGCGAAAAAACGGCTGCCACCAGTGATGCCAGTGAGGAATAGCGCGAGAAAAAGGCCACGATCAGCCAGGTTGCCAGCGTGGCAACACCCAATACCCAGCTGACGCCCAGCAACACCCCCGCTGCAGTCGCCACACCCTTGCCGCCCTTGAACTGGAAAAACACCGGGTAAAGATGGCCCAGAAAGGCGGCCAGACCGACGGCAGCCATCGTGCCTTCACCCAGGCCATAGTCACCGCCAAACCATTTGACAAGCACCACCGGCACCCAACCCTTGAGGCCGTCCAGCAGTAACGTGATTGCCGCCGCTGCCTTGCTGCCGGAACGCAGCACGTTGGTGGCGCCGGGGTTCTTGCTGCCGTAGCTGCGGGGGTCACTCAAACCCATCACCCGGCTGACGATGACGGCAAACGACAGCGAGCCGATCAGGTAGGCCAGCAAGGTCGCGCCGGCTGAATACACGTAGTCCAAATTCATCTCCCTTGTTATGTGGTGGCCACCGGCATTTCAGCCGTGGCCCGTTGCGTTGTCCATACTCAATGCGCAGTTGACTGATTTTGCACCCAGCAAGGTGACACAAACCTGCGGGTCAATACCAATCAGGTAGCCGCGTCGGCCGCCATTGATGGCGATTTTGGGCAAGGCCAGGATGCTTTCCTCGATATACACCGGCATCGCCCTGCGCGTGCCGAAAGGCGATGTGCCGCCGACCAGGTAGCCGCTGTGGCGGTTGGCGACTTCGGGCTTGCAGGGTTCGACCGACTTGGCGCCGATCTGCCGCGCCAGGCTTTTGGTCGAGACCTTGCGGTTGCCGTGCATCAGCACCAGCAACGGTTTGGCGTCCTGGTCCTGCATGACCAATGTTTTGACGACAGTGAAAGGATCGAAGCCAAGCACCTCGGCGCTATGCTGCGCTCCGCCGTGCTCAAGGTATTCGTAGGGGTGCTCAGTGAAGGCGACCTTGCTGGCCTTAAGCAAGGCGGTAGCCTGGGTTTCGCTGACGTGATCTTTTTTTGCCATGACGCGACGTGCGCAACAGACCGCAGCTTACAAGGCTGGGTCGCGCATTTCCCAACGGATTTTGTCAATTTCGGCAAGTACTTCCGGCGTGAGCTTGGTGCCCCAGGCATCCAGGTCTTCGTCCAGTTGCGCGACCGTCGTCACGCCGATGATGGTGCTGGCCACATGCCACTTGGTGTAGCAGAACGCCAGCGCCAGCTGGGTCGGGGTCAGCTTGTTGTCACGCGCCAGCGCGTTGTAGCGCCGTGCGGCGGCCAGTGCCTCGGGGCGACCCCAGCGTTGTTTGCGCACCGACTCGAATTTTGCGATGCGTGCATCTTTGGGCGCGGCCGGGCCTTCAGTGCCGGACTGGTCGTATTTGCCTGTGAGCAAACCGAAGCCCAGGGGCGAATAGGCCAGCAACGAGACACCCAGGCGGTGCATGGTTTCGTCCAGGCCATTTTCCACCGTGCGGTTGACGAGGCAGTATGGGTTCTGCACCGTCGCCACACGCGGCAGGCCATGCTGCTCGGCCAGGCGCACAAACTCGTGCACGCCATACGGGGTTTCGTTGGAAAGCCCGATAAAACGCACCTTTCCGGCTTTCACCAAAGCGCCGAGTGCCTCGAGCTGCTCATGGATCGACGTGGCCGAGCGCTCTTGCGCAGGGTTGTAATACAGCGCGCCAAACGCCGGCACGTGGCGTTCAGGCCAATGAATCTGGTAGAGGTCGATGACATCGGTCTTCAGCCGCTTCAGGCTGGCATCGCACGAAGCCAGAATGTCTTGGGCCGTCATGCCGCTGCCTTCACGCACCCAGGGCATGCCGCGCGAAGGTCCGGCTACCTTGGTAGCAAGCACCAGCTTGTTGCGTGCGGAAGGATTTTTGGCAAACCAGTTGCCGATAATGGTTTCGGTCGAACCGCAGGTCTCGGCGCGCGCCGGCACCGAATACATTTCGGCGGTGTCGAGAAAGTTGACGCCGCGCTCCAGTGAGCGGTCCAGGATGGCATGGGACGTGGGCTCATCCACCTGCTCGCCGAATGTCATGGTGCCCAGGCAAATGGGGGTCACGTGAAGGTCGCTGGAGCCGAGTTGAACTTTATTCATGGAGGAGTCACATGTGAGATTGAAGAGGCCGTACGACAGCAAAAACGCTGTGACGGAATTCACGGAATTGACAAAACGGCTAGTTTAAGGTCTCCGTAAACGGCGTGCAGGCGCGCCTATATCGCGCCCTTGTCTTACAACTGCTCACTTTTTGCATGCCTAGTATTCACACACCCGCGCTTTAATGCGCTGCTGATTGAAGTGAGACCGACAACCTTTCTCCTTCACTCCGATACCTAGATTAACTACATTCACTTTCCGAGGAGCATTTCATGAACAAACTGACCATCACATCCATTACCTGTGCGGCGCTGGCTGCGTTGACCCTCTCCGGCTGCGCCAACATGAGCGAAACACAACAGGGCACCGCCAAGGGCGCCGGTATTGGCGCTGTGGCAGGGGCCGTGCTGGGTGCCGCAACCGGCGGATCCAAAGGCGCCGCCACCGGTGCTGTTCTGGGCGGCGCTGTAGGCGCCGGCGGTGGTTATATCTGGTCCAAGAAAATGCAGGACCAGAAAGCCGCCATGGAAAAAGCGACCGTCGGTACCGGTGTGGCCGTCAGCCAGACCACCGACAACCGCCTGAAGCTCGACATCCCCAGCGACGTTTCTTTTGACGTGGGCCGTTCCGCCATCAAGCCAAACTTCGCCCCCATCCTGAACCAGTTCGCCACCAGCCTGAACCAGAACCCGGTGACGACCGTGACCATCATCGGCCACACTGACAACACCGGCTCTGACGCCATCAACAACCCGCTGTCCATTGACCGTGCCGATTCGGCCCGCGATTACCTGGTCAGCCGCGGTGTGGCGCGTACCCGCATCGTGACGGACGGCCGCGGTTCGCGCGAGCCGGTTGCCGACAACAACTCACAGCAGGGCCGTGACAAGAACCGCCGCGTTGAAATCTACGTGGCTGAGCAAGTCGCTGGACGTTGACACACCCCTGTCCGCACTCACTTCGTGTAGTGCGTTCTCCCCTTGCAGGGGACGGCGCCTGCGACCTGGCAAAGCCAGTTCCGCGTCGCCCACTGGAACAAAAAAAGCACCTTCGGGTGCTTTTTTTATGGCGGTTCGCTGCTACGCTTTTGATGCTTTGAAACGTTCTTCTTCCTGCAACCGCAGCACACGCCTTTGCACCTTGCCAGTGGTCGTCATCGGTAGCGCATCAATGAACTCAATCTCTTTCGGGTACTCGTACGGCGCCAGCATGGTCTTGACGTGGGCTTGCAGCTGCAGCGTCAACTCATCATCAAATCGGGCTGTACCGCCCGGGTGACGGGCGCGAGCAGCTATCAAATCAGGAGCAAGAACCACATAGGCCTTCACGACTGCGCCACGCTCGCGGTCGGGCTTGGGCACCACGGCGGCGTTGGCGACGGCTGTGTGCTTGACCAGGCAGTTCTCGATCTCGCCGGGGCCGATGCGGTAGCCGGCTGCCTTGAAGACATCGTCTGCGCGGCCTTCGTACCAGAGGTAGCCGTCGGCATCGCGCCTTGCCAGGTCGCCGGTGCGGCACCAGTCGCCGGTGAACTTGCCGCGGGTGGACTCGTCTTTCTTCCAGTAGCCGAGAAAGAAAATCGGGTCGGGGTCGCCGTGGATGTCGTAGCGGTTGACCGACACATCGCCCGGCACGCCCACCGCGCATTCCTTGCCTTCGTCATCAATCACCGCCACGCGGTGGCCCGGGTAGCCTTTGCCCATGCTGCCAGGCCGGGCAGGCCAGAAGCGGCTGCAGTTGCCCACGACGTAATTGATCTCGGTCTGCCCGAACATTTCATTGACGGTGACGCCCAGCTGCTCCTTGCAGTACGCAAACACGGCATCGCCCACGGCTTCGCCGGCGCTCATCATGGCCTGCAGTTTCAGCTTGAAATGCTGCCTGGGCCGGGGGTAGGCCTTCATCATGGCTTTAAGCGCCGTCGGGAACAGAAAGGTGTGTGTGACGCCCTGCTCCGCCATCAGGCTGAAGGCCAGCTCGGGGCTGAAGCGTCCATTGAAAGCAACGATGGGCCGGCCGAAGTACAGGCTGGGCAGCAAGGCGTCCATCAGACCGCCCGTCCACGCCCAGTCTGCCGGTGACCAGAAAACCGCGTCGGATTTTTTATTCGTCCGGGCGTCAAAGCCAAACCAGTTCTGGCTGCAGATAAAGCCAGGCAGGTTGCCAATCAAGGCGCGATGCGGCAGCAGCGCACCCTTGGGTGGGCCGGTGGTGCCGCTGGTGTAGATCAGGATCGCGCCTTCGTCGGCCTTGGTCCTGACGGCGGTGAAGGCGCTCCCATGTGTCGCTAACGCAGTTTCGTAGTCCACGTCACCTTTGCCCTGCGCCGTACCTGCAGCCACCACCGTGCGCAACGCCGGACAGTTGCCGCGGATGGCATTCAGGCTGTCAATCGAGCTCTCATCGCAAATGGCCAGCACCGCATCGCTGTCCTGCAGACGATATTCGAGCGCGTCAGGGCCGAACAGCATGGACAGCGGCATGGCGACCGCCCCCATCTGGAACACCGCCATATAAGCCACAGCGGTTTCAAAACGTTGCGGCATCACGATGGCAACGCGGTCGCCGCGCTGAACGCCCAGGCCGGCCAGCACGTGGCTCAAGGCATCGGCAGCGCTCTGCAGTTCCGAATAGGTATAAGAAACGGCTGCAGCGCCCGGCTGGTGAGCGCGAACAGCTATTCTTTTAGTAGCGCCCGCCGTTGCACCTTCACCCCTGGCCCAGCGGCTGCAACACACTTCGGCGATGTTGAAGTGCTCGTCAACCTGCCAGCGGAAGCCGGCGTGCAGCGCTGCGTACAGGTCAACCGGTCCACTTTCCGAGGAATTCCTGCCGCCACCGGTCTTGTCGCTGCCTTGACTGCGTTTCGATTCGTGTCTCTTTATCATGGGAACCAATGTACAAAGAAAAACGATCATCACGCAGCGAGTTTGTCCCTATACGTGGCTTGAGTTACCACGTGTGGCTCTGGGAAAGCGCAGCAGGCGCGAACCCGGCATTGCCGCCGCTGGTTCTGGTTCATGGATGGATGGACGTGGCAGCCTCTTACCAGTTCATGGTGGACGCGCTGTCGGACGTCTTCGTGCAAGGCCGGACCATCATCGCGCCCGACTGGCGCGGTTTCGGGTTGACCGGCTCCGGCCCCGCAGGCAACCCTGCTGACAATTATTGGTTTCCCGATTACCTGGCCGACCTGGACTTTCTGCTTGACCATTACGCAGGCGACAAACCCGTTGACCTGGTAGGCCACAGCATGGGCGGCAATGTCGCCATGCTGTACGCGGGCGTGCGGCCGGCGCGCATCCGCAGGCTGGTCAATCTGGAAGGCTTTGGCCTGCCGTCCAGTCAGGCTGGGCAGGCTCCCGGGCGCTATGCCCAATGGATGAATGAACTCAAAAGCCTGCATCGGGGTGAACTGGAACTCAAAGCCTATGCCGACGTGACAGGCGTGGCACGCCGCCTGATGAGGACCAACCCGCGCCTGTCCGCCGACAAGGCCGGCTGGCTGGCCAGCCATTGGTCCCGGAAAAATGCCGAAGGGAAATGGGAGATTCTGGGGGAAGCTGCCCACAAGATCACCAGCGCGCAGCTCTACCGCGTCGATGAAGCCCTCGAGGTCTACCGCTGCATCAGCGCGCCGGTGCTGGCCGTCGAGGCGTCCGACGATTCGCTGGCCACCTGGTGGCAGGGCAAATACTCCCTGGCCGAGTACCACAAACGGCTCAAACAGGTGCGCGAAGCCCGTGTCGCCGTGATCCAGGATGCCGGCCACATGCTGCACCACGACCAGCCGGAACAGCTGGCAACACTGATTGAGGGCTTTCTGGACTGAAAGGCACCGCATCATGAGAAAATAGCGGGTTCAGCCGCCAATGCGGCGATCACCCATTTCAGGACAAAAAAATCATGGACGCAGAACGCATCAACCTCATCAGCAACCAGCTCGTGGACCTCAGCAACCGGGTCAATGAACTTCGGGGGTATCTTTGACTACCCTGCCAAAGAACGAAAGCTGAACGAAGTCAACGCCGCACTGGAAGACCCGAAGGTCTGGGATAACCCCAAACGCGCGCAGGAACTCGGCAAGGAAAAGAAATCGCTGGAAGACGTGGTCCATGTGATCGACCGCCTGAGCGCCGAGCTGGCGGACAACACCGAGCTCTTCGAGATGTCGAAAGCCGAAGGCGACGCCGCCGGCATGCAGACGATTGAAGGCGAAGCCGCCAAGGTGGCCGCTGAAGTCGAAAAGATGGAATTCCGCCGGATGTTCAACAACCCGGCCGACCCCCTGCCCTGCTTCCTGGACATCCAGGCCGGCGCGGGCGGCACCGAAGCCTGCGACTGGGCCAGCATGCTGCTGCGCCAGTACCTCAAGTACGCCGAGCGCAAGGGTTTCAAGACTACGGTCGAAGACGAATCGCCCGGCGACACCGCCGGCATCAAGGGCGCGACCATCAAAATCGAGGGCGAATACGCTTTTGGCCTGCTACGCACGGAAACCGGCGTACACCGCCTGGTGCGCAAGTCGCCGTTTGACTCTTCCGGCGGGCGCCACACCTCGTTCGCTTCGGTGTTCGTCTACCCCGAGATCGATGACTCCATCGAGATCGAGATCAACCCTTCAGACGTACGCACCGACACCTTCCGCGCCAGCGGCGCCGGCGGACAGCACATCAACAAGACCGACTCGGCCGTGCGCCTGACGCACATTCCGACCGGCATTGTGGTGCAGTGCCAGGACGGCCGCAGCCAGCACAGCAATCGCGACGTGGCCTGGAAGCGCCTGCGTTCACGGCTGTATGACTTCGAGCTGCGCAAGCAGCAGGAAGCGCAGCAAAAACTCGAAGACACCAAAACCGACGTGGGTTGGGGCCACCAGATCCGCAGCTATGTGCTGGACAACAGCCGCATCAAGGACCTGCGCACCAACGTGGAAGTCTCGGCCACGCAGAAAGTGCTGGACGGCGACCTGGACGTGTTTATTGAAGCCTCACTCAAACAAGGTGTGTGAGGGCGTGTGAGCGTGTGCCTTTCGACGCGCTCCGGAAGTTGTGAAATTTTGATTTTCAGGAATTAACCATGCTGCATATGCTTGACGGAGCGAGCCCCGGCGCCGCGGTGGTCATCAACCGCGCCGACTACGTCGCGCCCGCCTACTGGATAGACACGGTCGATCTGTGCTTTGACCTGGACCCGCAGAAAACGCGCGTGCTCAACAAGATGAGCCTGCGCCGCAACCCGGACGTGCCGGCACAAGCCCTGAAGCTGGACGGCGAAGAGCTCAATCTCTCCCGCGTTCTGGTGAACGGCCAGGGCACCTCATTCAAGATGGAAGGCAACCAGCTGGTGCTGGAAAACCTGCCAGAAGGCACCGAGCCCTTCGAGCTGGAAATTTTCACCACCACCTGCCCCGCCAAAAACACCAAGCTGATGGGCCTGTACGTCAGCAACAACTCCTTCTTCACGCAGTGCGAGGCCGAGGGTTTCAGGCGTATCACCTATTTCCTGGATCGCCCGGATGTGATGGCCAGCTACACCGTGACCCTGCGCGCCGACAAGGTGCAGTACCCGGTGCTGCTGTCCAACGGCAACCTGGTCAGCCAGGGCCCGCTGGAGCCCGGCCCCAACGGCGCGCGGCATTTTGCCAAGTGGGTAGACCCGCACAAGAAACCGAGCTACCTCTTTGCCCTGGTGGCCGGCCAGCTGGTGGCCCGCGAGCAGCGCATCACCTCCCGCGCAGGCAAGGAGCACGTGCTGCAGGTTTATGTGCGCCCCGGCGACCTCGACAAAACCGAGCACGCCATGACTTCGCTGATGCATTCGGTCGCCTGGGACGAGGCTCGCTTCGGCCTGCCGCTGGACCTGGAGCGCTTCATGATCGTCGCCACCAGCGACTTCAACATGGGCGCAATGGAAAACAAGGGCCTGAACATCTTCAACACCAAGTACGTGCTGGCCAACCAGGCCACCGCCACCGACGTTGATTTCTCCAACATTGAAAGCGTGGTCGGCCACGAGTACTTCCACAACTGGACGGGCAACCGCGTGACCTGCCGCGACTGGTTCCAGCTCAGCCTGAAGGAAGGCCTCACGGTGTTCCGCGACCAGGAGTTTTCACAAGACCTGTGCGGCGAGGCCTCAGCCCGCGCCGTCAAACGCATCGAAGACGTGCGCGTGCTGCGCACCGCGCAGTTCCCCGAAGATGCCGGCCCCATGGCCCACCCGGTGCGACCCGACAGCTATGTCGAGATCAGCAACTTCTACACCGTCACCATTTATGAAAAGGGCGCCGAAGTCGTCCGCATGATGCAGACACTGGTGGGCCGTGAGGGCTTTGCCCGCGGCATGACGCTCTACTTTGAACGCCACGACGGCCACGCCGTGACCTGCGACGACTTCGCGCAGGCGATTGCCGACGCCAACCCGATGTCGGACCTGGCGCGCCTCTTGCCGCAGTTCAAGCGCTGGTACAGCCAGGCCGGCACGCCGCGTGTGCACGCGCAGGGTGCTTATGACGCGGCGGCGCGCACCTACACCCTGACCTTGTCGCAAAGCTGCATGCCCACGGCAGGGCAAGCCGTGAAGGAGCCGTTTGTCATACCGGTCGGCCTGGGCCTGCTGGGCGCAGACGGCCAGGACTTGCCGCTGCAGCTGGCCGGTGAGAGCCAGGCACCTGCCCGCACCCGCACCGTGGTGCTGACGCAGGCCAGCGAAACGCTGACCTTCGTCAACATCGATGCCGAGCCGGTTCCCTCCATCCTGCGCGGCTTCACCGCCCCGGTGGTGCTGGAGTTTGACTACACCGATGCCCAGCTGCTGCACCTGCTGGCGCATGACAGCGACCCCTTCAACCGCTGGGAAGCCGGACAACGCCTGGCGGTCAACCGCGCTATCAAATCAATAGCTGGTGGCGCAGGCCCCGTAATGGCTGCGGTGCTCGACGATGCTTATCTTGATGCGATGCGCCAGGTGCTGCGCCACCCCGCGCTGGACTCTGCATTTAAAGAACTGGTGCTGACCCTGCCGTCTGAAACCTACCTGGCCGAGCAGCTGGATGTGGTGGACCCGCAGCGCATTCATGCAGTGCGCGAAGCCATGCGCCTGCAGCTGGCCACAGCCCTGGCAGCCGACTGGCAAGCCGTGTACGAGGCCAACCACGATACCGGCGCTTACACGCCTGACCCGGCCTCCTCGGGCCGCCGCGCGCTCGCGGGCATGGCACTCACGCACCTGTGCCTGGCGGCCCAGGCCTCTGGCGATACCGTCTGGCCGGGCAAGACCCTGCAGCGCTTCAAGGACGCCGGCAACATGACCGACCGCTTCAACGCGCTGGCCGCGCTGGTCTCCAGCGGCCATGCCCTGGCCGCCGAGGCGTTGCCGCTGTTCCACGCCATGTTCAAGGACGAAGCCCTGGTCATCGACAAATGGTTTGGTCTGCAGGCCGGCGCGCCGGATCGGAACGGCAACATCCTGCCAGCCGTGAAGCAACTCATGAAGCATGCCGACTTCAGCCTGCGCAACCCCAACCGCGCGCGCAGCGTGGTCAGCACCTACTGCCAGGGTAACCCGGCCGCCTTCCACCGCGCGGACGCCGCGGGTTATGTGTTCTGGAGCGACCGCGTGATGGAGCTCGACACCATCAATCCGCAAGTGGCCGCCCGCCTGGCGCGCGCGCTGGACCGCTGGAGCAAGCTGGCCGAGCCCTACCGCAGCGCGGCGCGCGAGGCGATTGCGCGCGTCGCGGCCAAGACTGATTTGAGCAAAGACACACACGAAGTCGTCTCTCGCGCACTGGCCGACTGAACGCGTACGGCACCCGCCATGGCATTCTTCACATTCAATACCCCCGCACAGCGGTTTGCGAAGAAGTTCAACCCGCTGCGCGACACCGTGTACGACGCCAGCGGCATGTTCAGCGGTTCGCGCATGTCAGCCGACCTGGCCGCGCTTGAGCCTCTGGCCGAGGCCCTGGGCGCCGACTCCGTCGAGCTGACTGACTTGCTGTGGTTGCAGTTCGTGGTGTTCCGCAAACGCCAGCTGGATGCCGAGGGCCTGCCCCTGGGCCTGCGCGCCCTGGCCATCCGCGCTGCCAAGGGCAGCCTCACGCCCACCGAGCGCTACGAACAGCATTACGCCATCGGCGAGTCGGCCCTGGAAGTCGAGGAATATGACACCGCCGTCGAACACCTTCAGCAGTCGGCTCACTGGGCCGCGCACGAAGGCGCCACGCTGGGCGCCGACCAGAAGCTGGGCATCCGCGAAGAGATCGGCTATGCCCTGCACGAGGCCGGCCGCTTCGCCGAGGCGCTGGCACACAACCGGCAACTGCTGGCAGATGCACAAAGCGCCTTCGGCTCCAGCACGGACAAGCGCCTCTCCGGCCTCATCAACAACCTGGCGCAAAATACCTACGAGCTCGGCGAGCATGCGCAGGCGCAGGCCTGGCTGCAACAGCGCCTGGCGCTGGGCCAGGCCTTGCAGGACACCGACATCGTGCTGGACACCTTGTTCCAGCTCGGCGTGCTCGCGCACGAAACGGACCAGCCCGCCGAAGCGCGCGCCCTCTTCCAGCAACGCGTGGACATTGCCCGTGCGAAGGACGACGAGGACCTGCTGGACGACGCCCTGACCACGCTTGCCGAATTTGAAGAACGCGAACAGCAAGGCGAGCCTGGCTAAGCGCCCCGCCCAGCCATACGCCGCCCAAACGAACTATCCCTCAATCGAACGGAGCCCCCTATGTCCCAAAAAATCTCCCTGACCCGCTACCTGATCGAGCAGCAGCGCATCGACGGTCACATTCCCTCGCAGCTTCGCCTGCTGCTCGAAGTGGTCGCCCGCGCCTGCAAGAGCATCAGCCAGGCCGTCAACAAGGGTGCGCTCGGCAGCGGCATGGGCAGCGCCGAAAGCGAGAACGTGCAGGGAGAGATCCAGAAGAAGCTGGACATCATTGCCAACGAAGTGCTGATTGAGGCCAATGAATGGGGCGGCCACCTGGCCGGCATGGCCAGCGAGGAAATGGAGGGCATTTACGTGGTGCCGAATCGCTACCCCCAAGGTGAATACCTGCTGCTGTTCGACCCGCTCGACGGCTCCAGCAACATCGACATCAACGTCAGCATTGGCACCATTTTCAGCGTGCTGAAAATGCCCGAGGGCGATCGCGGTGTGGATGAAGGCGACTTCCTGCAGGCCGGCCACAAGCAGGTAGCGGCGGGTTACTGCATCTACGGCCCGCAGACCACCCTGGTGCTGACCGTCGGTGACGGCGTCGCCATGTTCACGCTGGACCGTGAGCAGGGCTCCTTTGTGCTGATCGAGGAAAACGTGCAGATCCCGGCCGACACCAAAGAGTTCGCCATCAACATGAGCAACATGCGGCATTGGGACGAGCCGGTCAAGCGCTACGTGGACGAGCTGCTGGCCGGCAAAGACGGTCCGCGCGGCAAGGACTTCAACATGCGCTGGATCGCCGCCATGGTGGCCGACGTGCACCGCATCCTGTGCCGCGGCGGCATCTTCCTCTACCCCTGGGACAAACGCGAGCCCGAAAAGGCCGGAAAACTGCGCCTGATGTACGAAGCCAACCCCATGAGCTGGCTCATCGAGCAGGCCGGCGGCGCCGCCACCAACGGCAAACAGCGCATCCTGGACCTGCAGCCCACCAAGCTGCACGAACGGGTCAGCGTGATCCTCGGCTCCAAAAATGAGGTCGAACGGGTGACCTCCTACCACTCCGGGCTATAATTGAAGGCTGTATTTCATAAAAAGCCGGTGTAGCTCAGTCGGTAGAGCAGCTCATTCGTAATGAGAAGGTCGGGTGTTCGATTCATCTCTCCGGCACCAATTCAGGCGGAAATAGCGATAGTGGTCACTTACCGGTGATCGCTGAGGTCACTTCTGGTGACAGTCGATTTTCCGCATTAAAAATGCCTCCTTTGTGGAGGCTTTTTCTTTTCGGTAGGCAAGCATTTACCGCCGACTCAACCCAAACCTTGTTGATTTCTGCTGCCCTCTCATCAGCAAGACACAAAACCTGTTCTCGCAGCAGCTCTCGCAGCGGTACACACTACAGTGAGGGTTCCAAAATCGTAAAACGCTGAATGACCGATGTCACCGCTGGGCTCAGGAACGCCTATGGGAACAAAGAAGGTTGCTCTATATTCGTTTACCAAACCAGAAGGGTAAGTGAACTTGTCAAGCACCACATAGGCATGTTGAATTCCGTCGAAATCTGATCCACTTAACGCAGTAATTTCCATCCAAAACTGACCCACGTAGGCACTACCCTGCTTGTTTTAAAAGCAGAGGGAAATTAGGAGTGATAGACGTGGCGACATTGAATGTCATCAGACGTTGGGCATTGAGGGATCAGATGTCCATCCGCGAGATCTCAAGGCGTACAGGCCTGGCTCGCAACACAATAAAGAAGCACCTGCGATCGGAAGAGAGCGAGCCCAAGTACCCAAGGCGGGTCAGCTCAAGCAAGCTCGATCCCTACGCCGAGAAGCTGGCCACCTGGCTGGATATCGAGGCAACAAAATCGCGGAAACAGCGGCGCACTTTGAGGCAGATCCACACAGACTCAGCCTAAAAAGGAGAAAACCAAGAACTTATCCACATCGTGAGCACCTTCTGCTCACAAAGAGTGTGGGTCAATATTCGATGGAAAACTCGGGTCAGACTTCAGTGGAATTCAACAAGCTGCCCTTAAAAATTGACAGCTTAAAGGCTCCTGTTAGATATATGAAAGCATCTCTTCGGAACCAATTGAAAGTCCGACTCGACTACAGCGCCCCTAAGTTGCACACCCGTCTTGTTCAATAGTGAGGTAAGGACGCCCTCGTCTGGCAATTGCGTGAACGTCGAAAAAAGGGGATTAGCCCCAGCCTTGGCCTCAGTCGCGCCTGTTTGCGCGTGAAGGGCATGCGAAGATATAGCCTCCCGGAAACCAAAAAATCAAAATGCTGGAACAGCTTCTTTCCCACTACATCAGCAATGCCGGCACGGCCAACGCCCGCGGTGAATACACCGTCGCTGCTGAGTGGTGCCAACGCAGTCTTCAACTGGCCCCTGACCTGCCAGAGGCCTGGTATCACCTGGGAACCGCATTCGGAGGGATGGGCAAGAGATCTGAGGCGGTAGCCGCCTTTGAAAAGGCCCGGATTCGGACACTCAATTCGGCGGACGCGCAAAACAGCATCGGCCTGCGGCTAACAGAGTTGGGCGCATACGCAGAAGCGGAACAATGTCTGAATCAAGCACTGGCAGTGGCTCCTGACTATGCGTTTGCTCACTCCAACATGGGCAAACTTCGGAGCAAACAAAGACGCCTGGAAGATGCCGAAGCGTCCGTCAGGACCGCAATTGCATTGAATCCGGATCTGGTACCAGCCTATGTCAATCTTGGTGGTTTATTGAGCGACCAGAAGAATTACGAAGCCGCCGAAGCGGCCTGCCGCAAGGCGACCGAACTGGCGCCAGATTCAGCCGAGGCCTGGCTCAACCTGGGCGTCGCGTTGAACGGACTGAAGCAGCATGAGGCAGCCGAATCCTCATATGCCAAAGCGATTGCGCTTGCGCCAAATCTGCCCGACGTGTGGATCAATTTGGGAATCACCCTCAATGAGATGAAGCGGCATGATGCAGCCGCCGACTGTTACAAGCGGAGCATGGAGCTGGATGCGAATGTCGAATTCGTGTTTGGCTCGCTATTGCACGCAAAAATGAAAGTTTGCGACTGGCATTCACTTGCCTCCGATCTGCCAAAAATTTTCCAGGAAATCGAGCATGGGAAGAAGGTGGCAATGCCGTTCGAAATCCTGGGGCTCACAACGGACTTGGCGTTGCAGGTGCAAGCGGCCGCAATATGGGTCAAAGATAGATGCCCAAACTCAGCCACCGTCAGCTCCATCCCCAAACGCCAGCGGCACGAAAAAATCCGGGTTGGATACTTTTCCGCTGACTTTCACGACCATGCAACCATGCATTTAATGGCTGAGTTGTTTGAGAGACACAATCGATCCAGGTTTGAGCTGTACGCCTTCTCATTTGGTCCCGACAAGAAGGACGCAATGAGGAACAGGGTTTCGGCAGTTTTCGACAAGTTTTTTGATGTACGGCTCCAATCCGATAAAGCCGTCGTACAACTTTCAATGGACCTGGAAATAGATATTGCCATCGACCTGAGTGGTTTCACACTGGGAAGCCGGCCGGATATCTTTAGCCTGAGAGCTGCGCCTGTTCAGGTGAACTATCTCGCCTATCCGGGTACGATGGGCGCCGATTTCATGGACTATCTGATTGCAGATAAAACAGTCATCCCCGAGTCCAGCCAACAGCATTACAGCGAAAAGATCGTCTACCTTCCCAATAGCTATCAGCCAAACGACAGCAAGCGTTTTATTACAGACAAGGCACTGAGCCGCGGGGAAGCTGGCCTGCCCTCAAACGGTTTCGTCTTCTGCTGCTTCAACAACAATTTCAAGATTACGCCTGAAGTTTTCGATTGCTGGATGCGAATATTGAAGGCCGTGGAAGGAAGCGTCCTCTGGCTTCTTGAGGACAACCCAAAAGCCACCGCCAATTTGACTGAAGAAGCGCTGCAAAGAGGCATTGCCTCGGAACGGCTGATTTTTGCAAAGCGAGTATCCTCCGCCGACCACCTTGCAAGGCATCGCCTGGCCGACCTGTTTTTGGATACGCTGCCTTACAACGCGCACACAACAGCCAATGATGCCCTGTTGACGGGACTGCCCGTATTGACGTGCATGGGCGAATCTTTCGCCAGCCGGGTGGCCGCAAGCCTGCTGCATACGGTTGGCTTGACCGAGCTGATTACCTCGAACATGACGGACTATGAGACCTCAGCGATTGAGCTGGCGACCGTCCCCCGGCGCCTGGCACAGATCAAGGAAAAACTGGCTCGAAACAGGCTGACAACACCGCTGTTTGACACGCCTTTGTTCGTCAGTCACATCGAGGCTGCTTACACGGCAATGTATGAGCGCTATCAGAGCGACCTGCCGCCTGCATGCATTTACGTTCAGCAATAGTTCTGCAGCGGTCATTGCCGGACTGAAGGCACCCTGGAAATCAACAGTGGGTGCGATCCTGGGCTTTTTTTATTCATAGCCGCCGATGATTGCAACACAATGAGTACCTTGGTCGTACCGGGAAAGTCATCCCCCCGCATTGTTTGCGAACCTGGCCCTTTTCCATAAGAATCAAACCCAGCAACAGGGGGATTCGTATGGGGATAATTCCGCTTCGTCCTTTTCGACAACGGCTGTTTCCGGCCGTCCTGGCCATAGCGGCGATTGCCGTACCGCAGTGGGCCCAAGCGCAGGCCACACTGGAGAAAATCAAGAGCCGCGGGCAGATCAATGTGGGCTACCGCGCAAACTCCGCGCCCTTCTCGTTTCACCAGACGGCGGAAAAGCCTCTGGGCTATAGCATCGAATTCTGCAAACCCATCATCGAACGGCTCCGCCAGGCTGCCGGCAAGCCGAACCTGCCGGTACGGTATATCGAAACGTATGTGGACGCCCGTACACGCTTGCTGTCTGAAGGCAGTGTGGATTTGCTGTGCGAGAACGTGACCGACACACCGGAGCGCCGGGCGCGGATGGATTTCTCGACACCGATTTTTATCGAAGCCATCCAGGTGGCGGTGCGCACCAAGGACAAACTCAGTGCGCTCGACCAACTGCAAGGCAAAAGCATTGTGGGCATTGCCGGAACCACCGTGGTTCCCGCACTGGATCTCTACGCGCAGCAGCATTCATTGAAGTGGCAGCACGCCAAAGCAGTCAACGCGGATGCCGCCCTCGGACAGTTGCAACTGGGCTGGGTGGCAGGGTACGCCCGCGACGGTGTAGCGCTCGCCGCGCAATTGGCGAGCCTGCCCAATGCAGGCGACTACCTGATCCTGCCCGAACGCCTGTCGGTAGAGCCTATTGCCATTGCCTACCGCAAGGGGGATGCAGTCATGGGTGACCTGGTGAACGCCTCTATCAAGGAATCCATGCGCAGCGGTGCAGCGCAAGGCTGGTATGAACAATGGTTTTTAAAGCCCCTGAAACCGGGCGGCAAACCGCTGACAACCGTGATGCCGGCGGAAACGAAGGCATTGTTTGACACCGCGAAAGCAAATTGAGTAAAGCCTGAAGACCGCAACAGCGCTGCGGCTTTAAACGCTCAGGCGTTGGTGCCGTTCGGCGTATCCGGCTCTTCCGGTGTGATGAAAGAGTCTTCCCACTGCACAGCAAAATTGTGGTCGGCGTTGTCATGAACAATGCCGGAACCGGTGCTGAGCGGGTCGAAATTTGTGAACCGTATCCTGCGGTTGCGTTCCAGCTTGGCTTGCAGGCTGCTTCGGGCCGCCGCGATGTCCATGCTGGCGACTTTTGGCGCGTCCTCCAGGAGTGTTCCGTTGGCTGCACGCATGGTATCGGGCACGGTGGCCATGGCATCGGCGTCCGCATCCACCTCGACAGATAAGGCCAGGGGAGGCTCGCCGAGCACGGCGGGTTCGTCGTCGGTCAGGTCGATTTCCCCGAGGAACGCCGCGCGAACATCTTCCAGGGTGGGAAGGTTGCTCGCACGCACGACGGCGTAGGCAATCCCGCATTCCTCGAACAGCTTGCGCTTGAGGTCACGGTTGCTGGCCTTGAGCCCACGGGGCCCGGGAACATCCAGGCAACCAATGACGGTGCCATCCGCGGCGCATACAGTGAAAGTGCAGTAAACGGTTTTGAGCAATTCAAAGGAACGCTGCCCCTCGGCTTCGGTCCGTGGGGAGACGAAGCGGATGACAGGGACTTTGATCAGGACATGGTGGTCAAAAAAGGCCCGCTGAAGCCAATGCCATACGTCCTGTTCGGACTCCAGCAACAAAGGCCTGGGCTGCAAGTGCCATTGCGAGGGAAGGCGCCTTTTTTTGCGCGCGGAACGCGCCAGCCAACCATGGTGGCAGGCTGCTCCCGTCGCCATTGCAGACACCGCTGTCGCAGTGAGCGCCAACACAAAAACATCAAACATGAGTGCCTTAACTTTTTTTCAGTTTAAACACAGCACCGCCAAGTTACAACTATTTACGTATGAAGGTGTTGTGAAGGCGACTCATGTTGAATCCAATCTACCTAAAAGCGGCCTTTTTTCACATATATGTTCCACCGATACAACCCGGGCACCCCACCAGGAGACACAAATACTTACATATCGGATTCCACCGGGATAGGGCTGGCCAGGATCTTGTCGATCCGCTTGCCATCAAGGTCAAGGACTTCGAAGCGCCAGCCCGCGCATTCCACCCGCTCGGCCGTTTTCAGCAACCGCCCCGAAACGCTTTGAAGCAGGCCGGCCACCGTGTTATAGCGGCCCCGGCCTTCCTCGGGCAGCTCCCTGATATCCAGACGGGCTTTGAGTTCAGAGACAGGCATGACACCGTCAATGAGCCAGCTGCCGTCCTCCCTTTCGGTGGCCCATGCGTCCATCTGCGCGCCGGGCTGCAACTCACCGGTAATGGCTTCCAGCATGTCCATGGGGGTCATGAGGCCCTGCACAACCCCGTATTCATCGACTACAAACACAATGCGGGTGGAACGGGCCCGGAACTGCTCCAGCAACTCCATGCCCGTGAGCGTTTCCGGCACGAAGACCGCCGGCACTGCATAAGCGCCTATGCGGTCGGTCACCGAGGGTACCGCGCCCGAGCTCTGGCCGGAAGCGGCGGGCTGGATCTGGCCGCGCAGCGCGAGCAGCTTGGCCACATTGACCACGCCCACCACGTCATCAAGACTGCCGCGGCACACGGGATACCACGAGTGGCCAGTGGCGCCCGCCTTGTCGATGGCCTGGGCAATGGTGTCGGAAGCATCGAGCCACTCGATGTCGGAACGCGGCAGCATCAGTGAAGTGAGCAGGCGGTCATCCAGCAGAAACACGTTCTGCACCATCTGGTGTTCATGCTCCTCAATCAGGCCGGCGTCCACGCCCTCCTCCAGGCTGGCCGCGATTTCTTCTTCGGTGACGGCCCGGCCGGCGCTGTTGTCGATCCGCAGCAGCTTGAGTACCGCCTGCGTGCTGATGGACAACAGCCTGACGAAGGGTTTGAAGCCCGTCGCCACCCACATCATGGGCCTTGAAACCAGACGTGCAACGGTTTCCGGGTAGAGCTGCCCGATGCGTTTGGGCACCAGCTCGCCAAAGACGATGGTGATGAAGGTGATGACGGTCACTACCAGCGCGGTAGCGGTGATCTCGGAGACGCGCGGCCGCACGCCGAAGGTCTGAATCCACGCCGCCAGGCCGCTGCTGAAGGCCGCCTCGCCAATAATGCCGTTGAGCATGCCGATGGAGGTGATGCCGACCTGCACCGACGAAAGAAACTGCGTAGGGTTGTCCAGCAATCCCAGCGCCGCCTGCGCCCCCTTGTCGCCGGATTCGCCCATGGCCGAGAGCCGGGCTTTGCGGCTCGAAGCCAGCGCCATCTCCGACATGGCAAACACACCGTTGAGCAAGGTCAGAAAAGCAATCAGGAAAAAGTCCATGGGGCCTGGCGCAAAATAAACACATGTCACTTTACTGTATCGGCGACCTGCAGGGTTGCCACGCACCTTTTCAGCGATTGCTGGACAAGGTCGACTTCTCCCCGAGCCGCGACACCCTCAACATCCTTGGCGACCTGGTCAACCGCGGCCCCGGCTCCCTTCAGGTGCTGCGCAGCCTCTCGGCATTGGGCGACGCTGCGCAATGCCTGCTCGGTAACCACGACCTGCACCTGCTGGCTGTGTGGCAAGGCGTGCGCAAGCCGGGCCGCAGCGACACCGTACAGGACATCCTCGAGGCCAAGGACAGCCAGACGCTGCTCGACTGGCTGCGCCACCGCGCCATGGCCATCCATCGCCACGGCTGGCTGATGGTGCATGCGGGCGTGCTGCCGCAATGGAATGCGGCGCAAACCGTGGCGCTGGGCTCAGAGGTGGAGCAGGTGCTGCGCGGCGGCCATCTCAAGGACTTTCTGCAGGCCATGTACGGCAACACGCCTGATCACTGGAGCGACAGCCTGCAGGGCGCCGACAGGCTGCGGGTCATCGTGAACGCGCTCACGCGCCTGCGTTTTTGCACACCCGAAGGCGTGATGGACTTCAGCAGTACCGACGGCCCCGGCAGCGCGCCCGCGGGCCACCTGCCCTGGTTTGATGTCCCGGGCCGCGCGACACTCGGCACACCGGTGGCGTTTGGCCATTGGTCCACACTGGCCAGCGGCAAGAACAGCACACCCGCCCTGCGCAACAACACCTTGCCACTCGACACCGGCTGCGTGTGGGGCGGCTGCCTCACGGCAGCCAGATTAGGAGCGGCGCCCGGCGAGTTTGAACTGGTCAGTGTGCAATGC
This sequence comes from Polaromonas sp. P1_F8, assembly GCF_056405635.1. NCBI lineage: Bacteria > Pseudomonadati > Pseudomonadota > Betaproteobacteria > Burkholderiales > Comamonadaceae > Polaromonas > Polaromonas sp. P1_F8. The sequence continues at coordinate 1,467,899 of NZ_JBFUBS010000001.1, forward strand.
GAAGAAGCGCAAAAACCCGGCAAGGCCGGCAAGTCGGCTTAAACCGGTTGCCGCGCGGCACTTGCCTCGTCCGCCCAGGCCCGGGCCACGCTGGCTGACAGCAACAGCACAGCCGACGAAAAATAGATCCACATCAGGATCACCACCAGTGAGCCCGCCGCGCCATAGGCCGACACAATCGCAGCGGTCGAAAGATAAAAAGCCATCAGGTGCTTGCCGACCGCAAACAGGATGGCCCCCGCGGCGGAACCCATCACCAGATAGCGTAAAGCGGGCTTGGGGCCCACGCTCATTTTCATGAGTGCCACAAAGAGCACCACGCAAAAGCAGAAAGACACGACCTCATTGAGGACCCAGGCGATTTTCTCAATCGGCAAATAGCCGCCTGCCCAGCCTGAGAGAAGACTCAGAAAAGTCGAGATCGCCAGCGAAACCAGCAAGAGAAAACCGAAGGCCAGGATGTAGGCCACACCTCGCAGCCGCAAAGAAGCGCTGTGCCACCATTTCTGCTGCGGCAGCTCACCACTGCCTTGCCGCCACAGGCGCTCAAATGCATCCTGCAGTTCGGCAAAGACGCCGGTCGCACCCGACAACAGCAGCGCAAAAGCAAACAGCGAAGCCGTGATGCCCTCTGAAGGCGCCTGGGCACTTGAAAGTGCCTGTTGCACCACCTGCGCGCCCTGCGCGCCGATGACGCTACGGATCTGATCCACCAGGCTGGTTTCGATATACCGGCGGTCCAGCCACCAGCCGAGCACTGCGACCATCAGCACCAGCAACGGCGCCAGGCTGAGGATGCCGTAGAACGACATGGCCGCGCTCATGCGCATGCCGCCTGCATCAATCCAGTGGTCGATGGCTTGCCACAGGGGCCGGTAAAGATGCCTGAAAATCTTCTGAAGGGAAAAATGCGCGAAGGCTGGCGGGGCCTGAACATGCGAATCGGGTTTCTCCATCATCCCGAAAGCTTAGGAAACCCGCAGCAAAGACCCAACCGGACAGCAGCTCCCCGCACCGTAGGCGTGAACCGACGGGCGTATGGAGATTGGGTAGCGGAAATCGGGTAGGGGCGCTGCTCAGCGTCCCGCAATGAACCGGTGCTGGACCGGTGCGCCTTAACCGATTGTCTTAGCCGGTTGTCTTAACCGGCTGTCTTGAACAGCGCTGCGACTTTTTTCTTCGGCTTGATGTTGGCCGACACACTGCTGCGCGCGGGGGCGGCCTTGGCGGCGGCTTCCCAGGCGGGCGTGGCATCGGGCGCAGCGGTTGGTTCGTAGGGCTGGTCGAAGAACGGGTCACGCGGCGCCGCCGGCTGGCGATGCGGCGTGTATTCTCGCCGCTCCCGCGGCTGGCGCGCTTCACGCGCATGGCCGCCTTCTTCACCTTCGCGGTACATGCGGCGGCCGTCATTGATACGGCCCTGCTCGCTGATGCGGGGCTGGTCTTCCTCGAACTCGATGGGCTCCAGTTCGATCTTGGTCTTGATCAGTTTTTCAATATCAGCCACCAGGCGCTGGTCGCTGCTGGCAACAAAACTCACAGCCAGGCCCGATGCGCCGGCCCGGCCGGTACGGCCGATGCGGTGCACGTAATCTTCGGCATTGAAGGGCACATCGAAGTTGAACACCGCGGGCACATCCTTGATGTCCAGACCGCGGGCCGCCACGTCGGTGCAAACCAGCAGGTCGACTTCGCCCTTCTTGAAGGCTTCCAGCGCTTTCAGGCGTTCGTCCTGGCTCTTGTCGCCGTGCAGCGCCGTGGTCTTGAGGCCTTCACGTTCCAGGGAACGCGCCAGCCGTGCGCAACCGAGCTTGCTGTTGACGAACACAAAAGCCTGCTTCATGCCGCGCTGTTTCAGGATCTGGTGCAGGGCACGGCGCTTGTCGTCAGCGCCCACGCTGTAGAAATGCTGCTCGACGGTAGAAGCCGTGGCGTTGGAGCGCGCCACTTCAATCGTGACCGGGTCCTGCAGGTAGCTGGAGGCCAGGCGTTTGATTTCAGGCGAAAAAGTGGCCGAAAACAGCAAGGTGATGCGCTGCTTGGGCAGGTAGCTCAGGATGCGCTGCAGGTCGGGCAAAAAGCCGATGTCCAGCATGCGGTCGGCCTCGTCGAGCACCACATATTCGACCTGGTTGAGTACAGCGTTCTTGGCTTCGATATGGTCGAGCAGCCGGCCCGGCGTGGCCACCAGCACTTCGACGCCTTTTTTGAGTTCGGCCGTCTGCGGCTTCATGTCCATGCCGCCGAAAACAACGGCGCTGTTCAGGTTGGTGTATTTGGCATACAGCTTGACCTGCTCGGCGACCTGCACGGCGAGTTCACGCGTGGGCAGCAACACCAGTGCGCGCACCGGGTGGCGGGCAGGCGACGTCGAGGCGTTTTCGTGCTTCATCATGCGCTGCAACAGGGGCAAGGCGAAGGCTGCGGTCTTGCCGGTGCCGGTTTGCGCAGCGCCCATGACGTCTTTACCCTGCAGGACGACCGGGATGGCCTGTTCCTGGATGGGGGTCATGGTTTCGTAGCCCATTTCGGCCACGGCACGGGCCAGCGGTTCTGCCAGCGAAAGATTGGAAAAAGAGGATGTCATAAAGATGGCTCGGCGGTATTCTGCGGGTTGTCTTGCGAAGGGTGTACGAACCGGAAATCGCGGACCGGCGCGCTGGCAGCCAACGGCACCGCTGCACCATTGGCAAGAAAGGGAGCGCGGCAGGCCGCCCGGCGTGGCACGGTCAGCGACCATGATGGGGCTGTTGCAGCGCTTCCTCAGCCGTCTATTGTCGCACTTTGGGCCCCGATGCCGGTTTTGCCGGCCCACTGCGCTTTCAGGGCCATTTGGGCCAGGGCAGCCACTGGGGCAATGCCCCTTTATTGCTATTTATTTTATAGCTGCTCGCGCACGTCAGTAAAGGGCTACGGCCCGATTTCACTCTAAATTGTTGACTGCCGGCTAAATACTGCGGGCACTAAAGGTGTCGCAGGCCTTCATGCTGCCGGTTTTCAGGCCGGTGTCGAACCAGCGCTGGCGCTGGGCGCTGGTGCCGTGGGTGAAGCTTTCAGGCACCACCGCGCCGCCACCGGCCCGCTGCAGGGCATCGTCGCCGATTTTGGCGGCCGCGTTCATGGCCTCCTCCACGTCGCCCTGCTCCAGTATCTGGCGCGCGTTCTGTGCGTTGTGCGCCCAGACGCCGGCAAAACAGTCGGCCTGGAGCTCAAGGCGAACGCTCAGGGCGTTGTATTCGGCCTTGCTGACGCGGCCACGCATCTGGTCCATCTTGCCACTGATGCCCAGCAGGTTCTGCACATGATGGCCCACCTCATGCGCGATCACATAGGCCTGGGCGAAGTCGCCGGGTGCTCCCAACCGGCTACGGAGGGTTTCGTAAAAGCCCAGGTCGATGTAGACCTTCTGGTCGCCCGGACAGTAAAACGGCCCCATGGCGGCCTGGCCCTGGCCGCAGGCCGTTTGTGTGGCGCCACGAAAGAGCACCAGCCGCGGCTTCTGGTAAGTGCCGCCGCCCTTGGCAAACACGTCGGTCCAGACATCTTCAGTGTCTGCCAGGACGGTAGAAACGAATTTCGCCATACGGTCATCGGCCGGCGGCTTGGGGGCCGGGCCCTGTTGTACCTGTGCAGGGGATCCGCCGCCGCTGAGCAGGCTCAGGATGGTCATCGGGTTGATGCCGAAAATCCAGCCGCCCACCAGCGCCACCACGATGGTGCCGATGCCGACGCTGCGGCCCCCAAAGCCGAAGCCACCTCCCCCGCCACCGCCGTCGCGCCGGTCTTCAACGTTGTCGGATTCGCGATTGCCTTCCCACTTCATGGTGTCTCCCTGTCTGTCATCCGTGCATACTGGCCTTTCCGGCCCGCTGCGGCACCTGCCCCAAAGCCCGGTCCGCTGTCAGCGCATGCGCCGACTTTACTTGAGCGGCCCCCCGCCGTGGAACAAAATTGAACCTTGGTGTATCCATTCGTCATGACTACTTTTGCCCATCCAACGCCCGCGGGCCCCGGCACCCAGGACGGCGCCATTTCCATGTTTTTCCCGCTACGCCTGGCGCTTGCGGTGCTGCTGGCCGCGCTGCTGACGGCCTGCGCCAGCCCCATCACCACCCGCGTGACCAGCTTCAACCAGTGGCCGGTCGATACGGCAGGCGCTACCTTCAGCTACATCACGCCGGTGGACTCGACACGGCAGCTGGAACAAGCCACCTATGAGGGCTATGTGCAGGCCGAACTGGAAAAACGCGGCCTCAAACGCGCGCCGGAAGGGCAGACCGGGCGCCTGCATGTCGACGTGGCGGCCAGCAGCCGCAGCGAAGAGAAAACCTTTCTGCAGCCGGTTTACCAGGACAACTTTGTCTTCCTGCCGCCTTACCGCGACGCCGCGGGCCGCGTATACGCAGGCGGCTGGGTTCCCGACCCTTTCGGGCCGCGCTATGTAGGCGACAGGCCGCTCAACATGACGATTTACACCAACAGCCTGCGCGTGCGGTTACTTGACACCCAGCGCACGCCCCCCGGCAAGCCGCCGCGCACGGTGTTCGAGTCGCGCGCCGTGTACGAAGGCGGCAGCGGCGACCTTCCGCTGGTCGTGCCTTACCTGGTTCGCGCGGTGTTTGACAACTTCCCCGGTCAGAACGGCCAGGTGCGCGTCGTGAAGTTCGACAGCGAAACCGGCGCGGTGATCAAAAAGTAAGCTCAACCGCCGAGCAATCGAGTGGGGCCCGGTCTCCCGTTTCACCCCACCCCGGAAGGCTGGTACCTTTTCCGGGGCGCGGCAACCAGCGCGGAAATGTCCGGATGGTTGGGGTAGCCAAAACACTGCCGTCCTTCACAATGGCGGCATGCGCACAGCCCTTTCTGCTTCTTCGCTCCCCCGTGTCCTGCTCACCGGCTTCGACCCCTTCGGCGACACCGGACACAGCAGCCTGCCCCTCAACCCCAGCTGGCTGGCGGTGCAGGCACTGGGTGGCAAGCGCATAGGCGGCCACCTCCTGGTGGCGGCGCAATTGCCCACCGTGTTTCAGGCCTCCATCGCAGAACTCATCCGGCTGCTCGCGCTGCATAAGCCGGTACTGGTGATCTGCGTCGGCCAGGCGGGCGGGCGCAGCGCGATTTCGCTGGAGCGCATTGCCATCAACGTCAACGATGCCCGTATTCCAGACAATATCGGTAGTCAGCCCGTCGACACGCCGGTAGTGGCGGGCGGGCCGGCGGCCTATTTCAGCAGCCTGCCCATCAAGGCCATGCTGCAGGCGCTGCAGGAGGCGGGCGTGGCTGCCGAGGTATCGCAGACCGCGGGCACCTTTGTCTGCAACCATGTGTTTTATGCGCTCATGCATGCCCTGGCCACAAAGCGCGGCTTCAGGCGCACGCGCGGCGGCTTTATCCATGTGCCCTATGTGCCCGAACAGGGCGCGCCCAGCTTGCCGCTCGGTGAGATCGTGCGCGGGTTGCGGTTGGCCATAGCGGCGGCGCTGGCCACACCGCACGACCTCATCAAAGGCGCCGGGGCCGTCAGTTAGCGTTAGCGTTAGGGTTAGGGTTAGCGTCTTGCGCGCCGGCATTCTGCGTGGGCACGGCAGGCTCATCGCGCAGCAGGCGCCACAGCAGGAATGTGCCAACCACGGCGTTACCCAGCGCAAAACAGGTGACCAGCACCGTGGCCCAGGAATTCAAGGGACGGTTGTGCACCACCCAGGCCAGCAAAGGAGACAGCCCGTTGAGCACGAGCATCAGCCAGAACAGGGGGTTTCGCGGCTGGTAAAGACGCAACAGGCGTGACAAATCCATCGTGGCCACATGCTAACCGCACCGGCCGGAAAACCTTCCGATGATTGCTGAATCAGCGGATGGCGAAGGACGCCGGCATAAAGCCCTGTGCAGGCTGCATTGGCAGCATGCTGCTGACAGTGGCGCCTGCTGCGTTGCTGGCCATCACACCGCTGGATTCCCCCGATGAATCGGCCACAGCCTGACCCTTTTGCGCGCTGGTGATGACGGGCGGCAAGGCTGAGGCGGCCGCGACGCGGGCCTGCTGGATACAACCCTGGCGGGCGGCACCGGCGGTGTTTTCGATGCACTGCGCAATCGCCTGCACTTCAGCCTGGCGCTGATAGTCGCGGATCCTGGCTTTGGTAACTTGCCCGTCCGCCACAAACGCGAAGGCTGCCAGCTGGCAAACAAACACCAGCCCAGCCGCTACCCAGAGCAGCGTCTTGTAAGGCATTTTGTCGAATTTTTGCAACTGGTCAGAAAACATGGCAGGCCTCCCTGTGAACCTGTTTTCATCCTAGGGAAGCGTTTGCGGTTTCCATCCAGCACTTTTCCCGGGAATATGTAGGATAAAAACCTTTCATTTTTTTACGCGACGTAACGCGGCGCACCGACACCCTCTCGTCTCGCCCTTCCACTTCCTTCCTCGCTTTACCATCGCCCCATGACGCCCACCCTGCTCAACCCCGCCCAGACCGCCGCCCGCCTGCCTTACCCATTGCTGGTCAGCGAGCTGACGCACCTGCTCAAGGACAGTTCCGTCCAGGTGCCGCCGCGCGTGGTGCAGCCCCTGCCTGGGGGCGGCAGCCTGTTTGTGATGCCTGCGCTGGACGACCGCACCGCGATCACCAAACTGATCACCTTCACGCCTGGCAATGCCGGCACCGGCCGACCCACTATCCAGGGCGACGTTGTGGTGTTTGACGTGGCCACCGGCAGTCGCCGGCTGATGCTCGACGGGCCCACCGTCACCGCCCGGCGCACGGCAGCCGTCTCACTGCTGGCCGCGCAGCGGCTGGCGCCCAACACGCACGGCCCCATGCTCATCGTCGGTGCCGGTGTCCAGGGACTTGCGCACCTGGAGGCTTATGCCGAAGGCCTGGGCGTGCACGAATTTCGCATCGCTTCGCGCAGCTACGCCAGCGCCCAGGCCCTGGTGCAGCATGCAGAGGCGCTGGGCCTGAACGCCCGCGTGGTGCACGACGCCGATGCTGCGCTGGCCGACTGCCCGCTGGCCGTTACCTGCACGCCGGCTGCCGCCGTAGTCCTCAGCGCGCTGCCCCGGCCTGACGGCTTCATCAGCGCCGTTGGGGCTTTCACCCCGGCCATGATGGAACTGAGCGCCGCGCTATGCCAATACTTCGCGGCGAAGGGTTCGGTGTTTATCGACACGGCTGATGCCATCCACGAGGCAGGGGACCTGCTGCAGGCCGGACTGGACGTGGCCCGCTTCGCCACACTGGCCGATGTGATCCGCCAGGACCTCAAAAAACCCGCCGGGCCGGTGCTGTTTAAAAGCTGCGGCTGGGCGGGCTGGGACTTGGCCGCGGCACGCGCCGCATTGGCCTGAAAAGCCGCTTACTTGGTGGCGACCGGCGCCGGCAATTCCGCGCCCTTGTTGGGCTGCCCCTCAACGTCGGCCTTGCGGTCAAAAGTCAACAACTTGCCCATGACGACCTGAACCCACTGAGGGTAGGTGTAGGCGGTGCCCTTGTTGTGGTCAATGATGGCGCCTATGCCGCCGCCGAAGATGATATTGCCGGCCATGCCCGCATTGGCGCGGGAAATCGCCACGCCGCGGCCGTCGGTTTCACCGGCTTTGGTGCATGTGACATGCAGGTCTTTGGACGAGCGGCGCACGTTGGCCGTGACGGGCGTCTTGATGAGTTGCTGACCGTAGTCGTTTTCCAGCGTGCACTCCACGTCCTTGACTTCAACGCCGGCCGCATTGAAGGCCTCAAAACGAACCGGCGTGGTGGTGTCATTAGTGATAGATGCGCAACCTGTCATGGCCACACAAGCGAAAACGATGGAATACAAGCGAACGGACATTCAAGTCTCCCTTAGTGATAGTTAGTTGTTCAGTACCTTGGCACCGCAGTAAATGTAACATGATGTTTCAGCACCATATGAAGAGGCTTCTGGCTCTTATGGCCATTGCCTTTTCGCCCTCATGGCAGCCGCGAAAAAACACAAGGTGCAGCCCGGGTGTTACGCTGGTTCGTTTCACACAGGAGAACCACCCATGAAGATTCTGTTCGCCGCCGATGGCAGCAAATACACCAAAAAGGCCCTGGCTTTTCTGGTCAACCACGATGAACTCGCCGGTGCCGAAGGCGAAGTGGTGGTGATCAATGTGCAGGCTCCCGTGCCGGGGCGCGTCAAGACCATGCTGGGTTCGGCCAACGTCACCGCCTACCACGCCGAAGAATCGCAAAAGGTGCTGGCGCCGATCGAGCGTTTCCTGCAGCGCCACAAGATGGCGTTTAAAACCCTCGCCGTGGTCGGCTCGCCCACCGCCGAAATACTGCGTGCCGCCAAGCGAGAAAAAGTGCACCTTATCGTGATGGGCACACACGGCCAGGGCCTGCTCAGCCGCGCGCTGATCGGCAGCGTGGCCCAGCGCGTAGTTGCCGAGTGCGACATTCCGGTGCTGCTGGTCAAGTAGCAGGCTTCACTGCGGCTGCGTCCCCGCCCGGCATCCGCTGGCGCCGCCGCGAAAGCGCGGGTTCATGCGTCCGCGATTTGCCGGATACTCACCATCACACAACAAGGAGATCAAGATGGAGACAGGCATGGGGCTCAAATCGATTCGAAAACTGCTGGGCTGGTTTTTACTGGCGCTTGTTGCGGCTGGCGCACCACTGTCGTTTGCCAGCGAGGTCACCGTCAGGTCCTTGAACTCAAAGGCCTTGAGCGCAGACTACCGCTACACCGTTTACCTGCCCGACGGCTACGAGAGCGGCCGGCTGCGCTACCCGGTGCTGTTTCTGCTGCACGGCAACGGCGGCGACCACAATGACTGGCTGGTCAAAGGACAGGTCCAGGCGACCATGGACACGCTGGTCCGGGAAGGCCGCGTCCAGCCGGCCATCATCGTGATGCCGGGCGGCGGCTCCACCTGGTGGGTGGACGGCAACAAGGACAAGGCCGAGACCGCGCTCATCAAGGAGCTCATTCCGCACATCGACACCAATTTCAGGACCATCACCGCACGTGAAGGCCGCATGATTGCCGGGCTGTCCGCCGGCGGTTTCGGCACGGTGAACGCCGTTTTCAAGTACCCCGAGCTGTTTGTTTCCGCCGCGGCGTTGAGCCCGGCGATCTATTCACCAACACCCCCGGGTCACTCTTCGGCCATGCAGGTGGCGCCGTTCCAGGCAGGCGGCAAATTTGACCAGGCCTCGTGGGACCGCCTGAACTACACCGCCAGCTGGGAAGCCTACAAAAGCAAAAAAATCGTGGTGCCCCTGTACATCAACAGCGGCGACCATGACACCTTTTCCATTGCCTACCACTCGGCCGGCCTGTTCCAGAAATTGTTTGAATACCAGCCCAAGCTGGTGGAGTACCGCGTCGTCGATGGCGATCATGAATGGCCGGTGTGGCGCGACACCATTGGCGACGCCATCAAGTACATGAGCGGCTTTGCCAGCCGCCCCCAGGTCGCCAAGCCCTGATGCTGTGGAGGGCAGAAGCAAAAAAACGGACGCCCTTTGCAGGCGTCCGTCCAAATCAGGCGCGTAGATGTCCGTTACGCCTTCGGCAAGGTCACCCCAACCTGCCCCTGGTACTTGCCGCCGCGGTCCTTGTAGCTGACCTCGCAGACATCGTCCTTGTCGCTCTCGAAGAACAGCACCTGCGCGCAGCCCTCACCCGCGTAAATCTTGGCGGGCAGCGGCGTGGTATTGGAGAACTCCAGCGTTACATAACCTTCCCATTCGGGCTCGAACGGGGTGACGTTGACAATGATGCCGCAGCGCGCATAGGTGCTTTTGCCCAGGCAGATGGTCAGCACATTGCGCGGGATGCGGAAGTACTCCATGGTGCGGGCCAGCGCAAAGCTGTTGGGCGGGATGATGCAGCTGTCACCATGGAAGTCGACAAAACTTTTTTCGTCGAAATTCTTCGGATCCACCACCGTGCTGTGGATGTTGGTGAAAACCTTGAATTCAGGCGCGCAGCGAATGTCGTAGCCGTAGCTGCTGGTGCCATAGCTGATGATTTTCTGGCCGTCCCGCTGGCGGATCTGGCCGGGTTCAAAAGGTTCGATCATGCCGTGCTGCTCGGACATGCGGCGTATCCATTTATCGCTCTTGATGCTCATGGGATGGGGCTCCTGTTGTGGCTGTGATTGTAAGTTGGGGCTGGAGTGCAATCCCCACTAACCGCCAATCCGGAGACAGCCGGCCCTTCCTCACCAGAGGGCCCGTCGGCAAAGGCACGGGCTGAGGGCTATCGCTGCCCCACAATCCGATAAAACGCTAGGGACGCATGGACGGGGAAAGTGCCGCTGGTCAAGACATCACATTCCGCGTAACGTTGCCCCCACGACAGGCACAGGTGCAAGCTGAAGTGCCGTTGTCCCATATCTGAAGCCGGTTCATGCGAGGCGCCCCACTATGAAAACAAGTTCTACCCAGAACAAGGACCGTATTCTTGTCTTGGACGGCAGTCCCGGCGTTCACGATGCCTTCCACAACATGCTTGTTGAAGATGAGAATGTGCAAGGGAAATTCGAACTGGATGGTGCCCACAACGCACGCGAGGCGCTGGCCCTGGTACAACAGTCGCTTCTGGCTTCGCGTCCCTACGTCCTGGCATTTATCGGTGTTTCTGGTACTGCGGGAGGAAATGCGCTTGAAATAGCACCTCAAATATGGGCGCTTGATCCGGGAGTCCAGATAGTGGTGTGCGCAGAGCGGCTGGATCTTTCTTCTGATGCACTGTTCGCAGCCATGGGAGCCATGAATAGCAGGTGGGTGGTGCTCAAGACGCCGCTTGATACTGTAGAAGTCATCCAATTGGCGTATTCCCTGGCAGAGAAGTGGCATTTGCAACAACTCGCCGGGTCTCATCCAGGCGGGCACCCAGAGGCGGATGCCACGGAGAAGGGAAACCCGGCGGCTGCCTCCCAGATCAACGAGCAGGATTTGTTGCGCACGCTTCTGGACAACGCTCCCGATCACATTTATTTCAAGGATGCGCAGTCCCGCTTTCTCAAATGCAGCAAGGCACAGGCGCTACAGTTTGGGGCATCACCGGAGGAGCTGGTGGGCAAGACGGATCACGATTTTTTTTCCGAAGAGCATGCGCGCCCCGCCTACGAGGATGAACAGGAAATCCTGCGCACAGGTCAGCCGATCATCGGCAAAGTGGAGAAGGAAACCTGGAAAGACGGGCGCGGTGAATCCTGGAAGCTGAGTACAAAGATGCCGCTGCGCAACAACGCCGGAGCCATCATTGGTACCTTCGGTATTTCCAAGGACATTACTGCCCTGAAGCAGACTGAAGCAGCGCTGGCGCACCACCATGATTTGCTGGCTACGCTCATGGAGAGCTCACCAGATTCCATCTTCTTCAAGGATCTGAAATCACGTTTGGTAAAAGTCAGCCGCTCGGAGGTTCACAACCTCCTGCGGCTATCGATCAGCCGCTATCGCGCAGCACATCCGGACACGGGTGAGGAGGCACTTCCACCGCATTTGGCCAGTGTGGAGGAGTTTGAAAAATATGTGATTGGTAAAACCGATGCAGACATTTACGGCCAGGACAGGGCGAGTGAATTTAGCCACGACGAAGAAGAGATTATCCGGACGGGGAAACCCATCCTCGAAAAGAGCGAAAAAACCGTTCATCCTGACGGGCGTGTCGTCTGGTACCTCACCACCAAAGGCCCCTGGAGAGACAGGAACGGCACACTGATCGGAACCTTCGGAACTTCGAAAAACATATCCGAATTGAAGGAAGCGGAACGAAAAATTGAAGAGGTTCAAGCCCAGCTGCTCACCACGGCGCGCCTGGCGGGCATGGCAGAGATCGCAACCAACGTGTTGCACAACGTGGGAAACGTTCTCAACAGCGTCAACGTGTCGGCCGAATTGATTGGCAGCCAGTTGCGGACGTCCAAGCTCAAGGGGCTCGCCCGCTCTGTGGGTTTGATGGACGCCCACATCGGGGATTTGGGGGAGTTTTTGACGCGGGACAGCAAGGGCAAGCTGTTACCCGCCTATCTGCGCGAGTTGGCGCGGACACTGGAGGCAGAGCATGAATCCATCGCTAAAGAACTCGACGCACTTTGCAGCAGTGTGGACCATATCAAACAGGTCATCGCGACCCAGCAATCATACGCAGGCACCCCGCGTGTCGTCGAATCCGCAAAGGTGGATGAGTTGCTGGACGACGCACTGCGCATGAATGCGGATGCACTGACACGCCACAAAGTGGATGTTGAAAAAAAATACGCAACGTTGCCCACCCTTTTGCTGGATCGGCAACGCGTGTTGCAGGTGCTGGTGAACCTGATCAGCAACGCCAAGCAGGCTTTTGGCACGATTACCGACAAGCGCCCGTTCATTACGCTCAATGCCGTTTTGCTGGAAGGGCCCATGCTGCGCATCACGGTGACAGACAACGGGGAAGGCATTGCACCGGAGAACCTGACGCGCGTTTTCTCCCACGGCTTCACCACCCGCAAAAACGGGCATGGCTTTGGTCTGCACAGCTGCGTTCTGGCCGCGCAGGAAATGGGCGGCAGCTTGCACGTCCACAGCGACGGGCCTGGAAAAGGCGCATCGTTCATCCTGGAGGTTCCCGTCGCTACCGCGCAGGTTCATTGAACTGGTTGGTACTGCGCCGCCCTCACGAGACACCGGTGCACTAAATGGCCTGAGAAATGACCGTTTTCTCAACCAACCGGTCATCACCCAACACAATCAGCGCGAACAACAACTCGTCCAGGCTGGCGGCTTGCGCCGTCTTTCGCGCCAGCAGCGGGGTGGCCTGGAGGTTGAGCACAACAAAATCGGCTTCGCAACCGGGCTGCAGGTTACCGACGATACCCTCCAGGCCCAGTGCACGCGCCGCACCCGCCGTGTGCTGCCACCACAGGTGCGGCGGCTTGAGCGACAGGCCGGTTTTGGTCTGCCCTTCCCTTCCCACGTAGTAGGCGGCCAGCATGGTGTGGAAGGGGCTGAACGACGTGCCGCCACCCACGTCGCTGGCCAGGCCATAGGGGAAACCGATGCGGTCTGCGCGTTCGTAGTCAAAAAAGCCGCTGCCCAGAAACAGGTTGCTGGTCGGGCTCACGGCTGCCGCCGTGCCGGTGCCGCGCATCAGGGCGCGGTCTTCGTCGTCGATGTGGATGCAATGCGCATATACGGCGCGCGGGCGCAGCAGTCCGAACTGTTCATAGACGCTGAGGTAGCTGCGCGCCTTCGGATAGAGCTGGCGCACCCAGGCGATCTCGTCCTTGTTCTCCGCCACGTGCGACTGGATCCACACGTCCGGGTATTTCGCGGCCAGCTCGCCGGCGCCGCGCAATTGCGCTTCGCTGCAACTGGGCACAAAACGCGGCGTGATGGCGTAGCCCAGCCGGTCTACGCCATGCCAGCGCTGGATCAGCGCTTCGGTGTCCCGCAGGCTTTGCACCGTTTCGTCGCGCACGCCGTCCGGGGCATTCTGGTCCATCAGGCATTTTCCGGTCATGAGGCGCAGCTGGTTTTTCTGTGCCTCGGCGAACAGCGCGTTGACGGATTCCACATGCGAGGTCGCGAAGGCCAGTGCCGTGGTGACCCCGTTGCGAAGCAGTTCTGCTATGAAAAACGTAGCTGCTTGCGCACAGTGGTCCTTGCTTGCGAAGCGTTTTTCTTCTGGAAAAGTATAGTTTTCAAGCCAGGGCAGCAGCCCTTCGGCAGGCGAGCCGATCACGTCCAGCTGCGGATAGTGAACGTGCATGTCGACAAAACCCGGCGCGATGAGGCGGCCCGGCAGGTGTTCGGTGGGCACCTCGGCAAACCCGGAAACCAGCGCGTGGTAGCTGCCGACGGCTTGCACCACCTGGCGGCCTTCGGCATCGGGCCCGGTTACCAGCAGGCCATCAGCCTCATAAACGGCCTGCGCAGGCGCGGCAAAGTACAGGAGGGCGGCGCGATAGGCTTTCATGGCTGCAAGATTAACCCAGTCGCCGGCGGGCTGAATACTCAGAACCCGATAAGGCCTATAGGGCTTATCAGGATTTTTGGGCTTGTTGCCAGCCGGACAGCCGGGTTCAGCGGCTTACCCGGCAGCCGTCGCCCAGCGAAGCGCGCCAGACACGTACCGAAGTCAGGCCCGGCAGGCGTGCGTCCAGCTTGCGGAAGATGAACTGGCACAGGTTTTCGAGTGTGGGCGGGCCCAGATCTTTCACGTCGTCGAGCAGGTGGTGGTCCAGTTCCTCGCGCAGCACCTCGATCTCGCGCCGCACCAGTCCCAGGTCCATCACCATGCCGGTGACCGCGTCGGGCTCGCCAGCGACAAAAACCTCGGCGTTGTAGGTATGGCCATGCACGCGCTTGCTGCTGTCGGCCTCGATGACGCGCTTCAGGGTGTGCGCCGCGTCAAAGTAGAAAGTCTGGCTGATCTCGCAGCGCATGGGTTCTGGCGTGGGGAGCTTTTTCATCGGATGCCCGTGATTTTGTGGGTCTGCAGGCTCAGGCGCCAGGCCGGGCGTGCCATGCACAGCTGGATGCAGGTTTCGGTGTTCTGCTGGCGCTGGGGGTTGTCCATGGGCTGCAGGTAGCGGTGGGTGAAGTCGGCAGCCTCAAGTTCGGCCAGGTCGAAACTTGGCTGTGGCCAGACGACCTTGAGCTCCTGACCCGCGCGTTGCACCCAAGGTGCGCCGGCCTTGGGACTCACGCAGATCCAGTCGATGCCTTCCGGCGCGGCGATGGTGCCGTTGGTTTCCACTGCAATCTGGAAACCACGGGCGTGCAGCGCGGCAATCAGTTCCGCGTCAACCTGCAGCAAGGGCTCGCCGCCTGTCATCACCACAAAGCGGTGCGCACTGTCGCCCGCCGGCCACTGCGCTTCAACTTTTTGCGCCAGCGCATCGGCATCAGCGAACTTGCCGCCCAGCGTGCCGTTGGTGCCGACAAAATCGGTGTCGCAAAACTGGCAGACGGCCGTGGCACGGTCCTGCTCGCGGCCTGTCCACAGGTTGCAGCCCGCAAAACGGCAGAACACCGCAGGCCGTCCGGCATTGGCGCCCTCGCCCTGCAGCGTGTAGAAAATTTCCTTGACCTGGTAGCTCATGGCGCGGCTTTCGCAGCGTCATGGCCGCAGCGCGCCACAGGCAGTTGCCGGGGCGAAGGGAGACATTGAGCGGGAGAAATAAAACAGGCGCCCACTGAGGCCGAAAGACCGGGGGTCGCGAGGTTTTTATACATGGTAGTCCTCTACATGGCCCCGGAAACAAAGCAAATGCCGGCGCGCCGAGGCAGCACGCAAGCCCTGATTTTAACGGCCAGCGGCCAATAGCGGGATTTCGGGGGATTTACCGGCCAATAGCGGCTTCAGGGCGCGGGAGCTTCGTGTGCCTGTTTTTCCAGCCAATCGCAGAATTTGTCCAGCCGCACATTCGCCCCGGCCCGCCGCCTGGCCACGTACTGGTAGCTGCTTTCCTCAAAGCCCAGCGGCGCCACCAGCCGCCCCGCGCGGATATCGTCCATCACCAGGTGCCAGGGCGCGATGCAAACGCCCAGGCCAGCCACTGCCGCCTCCAGCGTGAAGTAATAGTGCTCAAACTCCGGACCGTCCTGAATAGGAAGGGCAAGGCCGCGCGACTCGCACCACATCTGCCAGGCATCCCGCCGCGTTCGGGTGTGCAGCAGCGGCAAGCGGGCCAGGTCGATCGCTTTGTGCACATTCGACTGACCGGCGAGCGCAGGCGCCATGACAGGCCCCAGGCGCTCCACAAACAGCGGCAGCAAGGTGGCCGATTTTTCGCTGCCCCGCCCGTCTACCGTGATGACGAGGTCGTAACGGTCACGGTCCACACCGGTCACACGCTCGGCGGCGCTGAGCCGGACGTCGATATCGGGATGGCGCGCATTGAAGTCATAGAGACGCGGAATCAGCCACTTGACGGTGAAGGTGCTGAAGCAGGAAACGTCCAGTGTTCCGGCCTCGCTGCTGCGCACTTCACGCACGGCGGCTTCCATCTGATCCAGCGCAGCGGCAAGTGCCGGCCACAGCGCAGCGCCGGCAGCGGTCAGTTGTGGCTTGTTTTTGGCGCCCTCGAAGAGCGGCACGCCCAGGGACTGCTCCAGCTGGCGCACCTGCCGGCTGATGGCGCCGGGGGTCACCGACAGCTCCTCGGCCGCAGCCGTCATGCGGCCCAGCCGGGCAGCGGCTTCAAAGGCACGCAGGGCATTCAAGGGTGGGAGATGACGCTTCATCATTATGTGAGTTTATGGCACATATGACTTGCGAACAAATCGCTTTTCCTGACGGTCATTGATTGCCAGAATTCGCGCTAGCTCGGTGAAAAATTCAATTCATCGTTGTCTATTTAAATTGAGGAAAAATCACATGCCTTTTGTCCGCACCAGCGTCCACCACAGCACCAGCCCCGAGCAACGGCAAAGCATCGTCGACGGGATTCACCAGGCGCTGGTCGACAGCATTGGCATGCCTGAAGACGAGCTTTTTAATTCGGTCAGCAGCTACGATGCGCAGCAGTTTTTCTTCAACCGAAGCTTCAACGGCATGGCACGTTCAGAGCAGCCGGTGGTCGTCGAGATCACGATGCGGCGCGGCCGCAGCGACGCGATGAAGCGAGCACTCTATGCGGCCATCGCGCGCAATTTAAAGACCAACGCCGGTGTTGCCGCCGATGACGTTTTCATCTTCATGCATGAAAACGACTATTCGGACTGGTCGGTGGGCGGCGGCAAGTTTGCCATGGCGCTGGTGCAACAGCCCGGTCCTAACTGATGAGCGAAGCGCTTACTTCTGCGCCGCTACGCCGCCAGCCGTCAACGCAGGCAGTACCGGATAAGCCTTCGCCATCCACCCATACACCACAGCGCCCACCAGCAGCGAGGCCGCCGCAATTTCCAGCGACATCGTGAAACCCGCACCCGCGTTGGGTGTGCGCCGCAGCAGCACGGCCACCAGCGGCGGGCCGAGGATCTGGCCGACACCGTAGGTGGCTGTCAGAAGGCCCATGAAACTGGCGGCTGTGGCGGGCTTCAGGCGGCGCACTTCCTGCATCGCAAAAAAAGTGATGGCGGTAAACGGTATGCCCAGCATCAGGCTACCGATGGCAAAGCCCGCGAGGCTGGGGCTCCAGAGGCTGGCGGCAATACCCAGCGCCTGCAAAAAGTAGCAGCCGGCCAGCAACAGGCGGAAATCTTTGCCCGGCGGCAGGCGTGTGGCCAGCAGCGCACCCACCATGACGCCCAGGCCGAAGATGGGCCAGAACATGTCCAGCCAGGCCGATCCCGGCAAGGCCGCACGCGCGATCACCGGCAAAAAAGTGGCGGTAATGATGTAGCCAAAACCGGCCAGGCCATAGGCCAGCGTGAGCAGGGTCATCTCGGCATTGCCGTGGTGCTGCGGCGCATCACCCGGCCGGGCAGCAGCGCGCGGCGCCAGTGCAATCAGGCGTTCATCGCCGCCGCGCAAGACATGCCACACCGAGGCTGTCAGCGCAAACGCCAGCACGCCGAAAATCATCCAGCCCGTGGCGGCCGTCCAGTGCCAGGCGACCATGCCAGTGGCAAACAGGCCACTCACCAAAATGCCGGCGCCCGGCCCGACGTAGATGATGCCGCCCATCGCGGGCACGCCACGCTTGGCCAGCTGCGAGAGGCACCAGCCCGAAGTAAACACAAACACCACCGCGCTGGTCACGCCCGCGGCAAAGCGCAGCAGCGGCCATGCAGCCGGAAAATGCCAGCCCATGGCCAGCGTCAGCACGCCTGTGGCAACCAGACCGGCGCGCACCAGGGACGAATACGCCAGGTGCGGCAGCCACTTGAAGCGCGCCCACAGCCAGGGCTGCAGCGTGCAGAGAATCGCACCCAGCATGTAGCCAAAGTAGTTGGCGCTGGCCAGCCAGCTGGCCGTCGGCAAATCGACCACGCCGTCGTTGAGCATCATCGGCAGCAGCGGCGTGAAGGCAAAGCGCCCTAGACCCATGGCCACCGCCAACGCTACCAGCCCCGCCAGCGCGATGGGCCAGGGATTGTGGGCGCCCGGGGTTTGCCCTTCTTTTGGCGTCAACGCCATACACAGTTCTCCGTCATGTTGAATTCAGGCCGTACCTTGGGGCAACGCGCTGATAGGCTTATTGAAATGTTTCGAAGGCCTGATGGAGGCGGTCGACATAGCGGGACTTTGCCGAGGCTTCGATGAAACTTGCCTCAAAGCTGTTGCGCGCCAGCACATAGGCATGCTGCGCATTCAGCCCCGTCGCAGCAAAAGTCTGCGTGAAGTTCTCATTCATGTAGCCGCCGAAATAGGCTGGGTCGTCTGAATTGACGGTGGCCACCAGCCCGGCATCGAGCAGCTCGCGCAGGTTGTGGCTGGCAAGGTCCGGGAATACGCAGAGCTTGAGGTTGGAGAGTGGGCACACGGTCAGCGGAATGCGGTCTTTCGCCAGACGTTGCATTAGCGACGCATCGCGGCTGGAGCGCACGCCGTGGTCCACACGCTCCACCTTGAGCACATCGAGCGCCGTCCAGACGTATTCGGGCGGGCCTTCCTCCCCGGCGTGGGCCACCAGGTGAAAGCCCAGCTCGCGGCAGCGCGCAAATACGCGGGCGAATTTTTCGGGCGGGTTGCCGACCTCGCCCGAATCGAGCCCGATGCCGATGAATTTATCGCGAAACGGCAAGGCCTGCTCCAGCGTTTCAAACGCGTCCTCCTCGCTGAGGTGGCGCAGAAAGCACAGGATCAGCGAGGCGCTGACACCCAGCCCGGCCTGTGCATCCACGCAGGCGCGGTGCAGGCCGTTGACGACCGTTTCCATGCTGACACCACGTGTCGTGTGCGTTTGCGGGTCGAAGAACATTTCGGTGTGCACCACGTTGTCAGCGGCAGCTTTGCGCAAGTAGGCCTCGGCCATATCGTAAAAATCCTGCTCGGTGATGAGCACACTGGCGCCTGCGTAGTAGATATCGAGAAAACTCTGCAGGTTGGTGAAGGCATAAGCGCTGCGCAATTCTTCAACGCTGGCGTAGGGAATCTTCACGCCATTGCGGCGGGCCAGCGCAAAGATCAGTTCGGGCTCAAGCGAGCCTTCAATGTGCATATGCAGCTCGGCCTTGGGCATGCTTTTGAGCAACTCAGGCAGGCGGTCCGCGGACACGGGTTTTACATTGAATGGTGTGGGCGTCATCTCAACTCCAGAAACAAAAAAAGCTGCCCGAAGGCAGCTTTGAAACTACGTTGCGAGCGCTCCGGCCCGGGAACTGTTGCCCCAGGCACGGCGCTGCGTCCATTATCCTCAGTTGCCGGGAACCTTGCCTTCGACACCCTTGACGTACGTCTTCAGGCCGCCGAGAAATTTGTCGTCCGCCACCACATCCTTGGCCAGCAATTCCTTGCCGGTGTTGTCGGTGATCGGGCCTTTCCAGATCGAGAAGCTGCCGTCCTTCAGGCCCGCCTTGACTTCGTCGATGCGCTTTTTGGTGTCATCCGGCACATCGGCGGCAATCGACACAATGTCAATGGCGCCTTCCTTGACGCCCCACCACGAAGCCGTGTTGCCGGTCCACTTGCCTTCAAGGGCCTCACCCACGGATTTCACGTAGTACGGGCCCCAGTTGATGATGGCCGATGCCAGGTGGGCCTTGGGGCCGTAAGCGGTCATGTCCGAATCCCAGCCGAATGCGCGTTTGCCCATTTTTTCGGCGGTCTGCAGCACGGCGGACGAATCAGTGTTCTGGAACAGCACGTCGGCGCCGCCGTTGATGAGCGCCGTGGCAGCCTCGGTTTCCTTGGGTGGGTTAAACCACTCATTGACCCACACCACCTTGGTCTTGACCTTGGGGTTGACCGACTGCGCGCCCAGCGTGAAGCTGTTGATGTTGCGCACCACCTCAGGAATCGGCACCGAGCCGACCACCCCCAGCGTGCCGGTCTTGCTCATCTTGCCCGCGATCACGCCGGCCATGTAGGCGCCTTCGTAAGTGCGGCTGTCATAGGTGCGCATGTTGGCGGCCTGCTTGTAGCCGGTGGCGTGCTCGAACTTCACGTCTTTGGTGTCGCCTGCTACCTTGAGCATGGGCTCCATGTAGCCGAAGGTGGTGCCGAAGATCAGCTTGTTGCCTTGGGCTGCCATGTCGCGGATCACACGCTCGGCGTCGGCTGACTCGGGTACTTTTTCGACAAAGCTGGTGACTACCTTGTCGCCATAGGCTTTCTCCACGGCCTTGCGGCCGTTGTCGTGCGCGAAGGTCCAGCCGCCGTCGCCCACAGGGCCGACATAGGCAAAAGCGATTTTCAGGGGCTCGACCTTGGCGGGCGCTGCCGCCGCCGGTGCGGCAGGCGCCGCTGCCGGCTCTTCCTTCTTGCCGCAGCCCATCAGGGCTGCCCCCGCCACGGCCGACAGGGCCGCCAGCTTGAGCAGGGAACGTTTTTGCAGGTCAGTCATGTGAACTCGCTTTCGTTTTTAGGAAATGACATTGAAATAAAAAGTGGAACGGAAAGGCGAAAAAAAGCAATTATGCGGCGGATCGGCCGGCAATACACCATCAGGCCCCCGGGTAAAAAGGCTTGCCGATGGAGCTGGGCATGTTGACGCGAATCCACAACGGGTTGCGCGAGATCAGGACCAGCACCACGATGGTGGACAGGTAGGGCAGCATGCTCAGGAACTGCGTGGGCATGTTGACGCCCAGGCTTTGCAGGTGAAACTGCAGCATGGTCACGCCACCGAACAGGTAAGCACCCAGCAAAACCCGTGCCGGGCGCCAGGTGGCAAAGGTGGTGAGCGCCAGCGCGATCCAGCCTTTGCCGGCGATCATGCCCTCCACCCACAGCGGCGTATAGACCACCGACACATAGGCGCCCGCCAGCCCGCACAGCGCACCGCCGGCCACCACGGCCGCCAGCCGGATGCGCCGCACCGGGTAGCCCAGCGCATGCGCCGACTCGGGGCTTTCACCCACCGAGCGCAACACCAGGCCAGCGCGCGTGCGGTACAAAAACCAGATCAACCCGGCCGTCAGCGCCATCGCGATGTAAACCATGGGGTGCTGGCGGAACAGCGCCGGGCCCACGAGCGGAATATCGGCCAGGAAGGGAATCGGGTACTGCGACTGTTCGGGCAGTTTCTCTTGCACGTATTTGATGCCGGCAAAGGCCGAAAAACCCGCGCCGAACAGGCTGAGCGCCAGGCCTGTGGCGTACTGGTTGGTGTTGAGCCAGATCACCAGCACACCGAAAACCGCGGCCAGGAATGCGCCCGCCGCCATGCCGGCCGCAAAGCCCAGCCAGCTGTTGCCGGTGTGCACCACGGTGGCAAAGCCGGCAATGGCGGCGCACAGCATCATGCCTTCGGCGCCCAGGTTGACGATGCCCGCCTTCTCATTGATGAGCAGGCCCAAGGCCGCGATAGCCAGCACGGTGCCGGCGCTCAGTGTGGCCGCGATGAGCAATGCGGTGGAGTCCATCAGTGGGCTCCTTTCACGGCGTCGGTTGAAGAAGGCATGGTTACAGGAAGGGCAACGGGCCTGGCCAGCTTGAGGCGGTATGCGATCAGCGTGTCACAGGCCAGCAGGCTGAACAGCAGCAAGCCCTGGAACACGCCGGTGATGGACTTGGGCAGCCCCAGGCGCGACTGCGCAAGCTCACCCCCTATATAGAACATGCTCATCAGGATGGCCGAGAACACCACACCGACCGGATGCAGCCGCCCGACAAAGGCCACGATGATGGCGGCGAAGCCGTAGCCCGCCGGCACGTACGGCGTGAGCTGGCCGATGGGGCCGGCCACCTCCAGCGCGCCTGCCAGGCCCGCCGCGGCGCCCGATGTCAGCAGCGCCAGCCACAAGGCGCGGCGCGACGAGAAGCCGCCATAGCGCGCCGCCGCCGGTGCGAGGCCGCTGACCTCATGCCGGAAACCCGCGTGCGTGCGGAACATGAACAGCCACAGCCCCGCCACGCCCAGCAATGCGAGCACAATGCCGATGTTCACGCGCGAACCCTGCATGAGCCGCGGGATCTGCGTCACAGCCTCGAAGGTTTTGGTCTGCGGAAAGTTGTAGCCGTTGGGGTCTTTCCAGGGGCCGAAGACGAGGTAATTGAGCACCATGTCGGCCACATAGACCAGCATCAGGCTGACCAGGATTTCATTGGCGTTGAAACGGTCGCGCAGCAAGGCGGTGATGCCGGCCCACACCATGCCGCCCGCCAGGCCTGCCAGCAGGATGGCCGGAACGATCCAGGGGCCTGTGGTTTTTTCAGCCAGCAGCGCCACGCCGCCTGCGGCGATCGCGCCCATGACGAACTGGCCTTCGGCGCCGATGTTCCAGACGTTGGAGCGAAAACACACGGCCAGCCCCAGCGCGATGATGAGCAGCGGCGTGGCCTTGACCAGCAGTTCGCCGACGGCATACGGCGACTTGATGGGCTCCCAGAAAAACACCTGCAGGCCCTTGACCGGGTCTTTGCCCAGTGCCACGAAGAGCGCTACGCCGATCAGCACGGTAATCAGCAGGGCCAGCACCGGGGAGGCATAGCTCCAGAAGGAAGACGGCTGGGGACGGATTTCGAGCTTCATGCCGAGGCCTCCGCCGTGGTGTGTGTTGTTTCTGTTGGGTGTGTGCCGGGCGCCCAGAGCCCGCTCATCCACTGCCCCACCAGTTCCACCGTGGCGTCGGCGCGAGGCAGCGAAGGCGAGAGCTGGCCCTTGGCCATCACGTACAGCCGGTCGCAGATGTCAAACAGTTCCTCGAGTTCTTCGCTCACCACCAGCACCGCACAGCCGGCATCGCGCAGCTTGAGCAGTTCGCCGCGTATCTGCGTGGCCGCGCCCACGTCAACACCCCAGGTCGGCTGCGAAACGATCAGCAGCTCAGGCCGCGCGTCAATCTCGCGGCCCATGATGAATTTCTGCAGGTTGCCGCCCGAAAGGGACTTGGCCACCGCCTGCGGCCCGCCGGACTTCACCTTGTAGTCGGCAATGATGCGGGCGGCCTGTGCCTTCAGCGCGCCACGGTCGAGCCAGCCGCCTTTGCCCACAGCTTCCTTGCGCGTGAGCAAGAGGTTGCGCGCCAGCGAAAGCGATGGCACGGCACCGCGACCCAGGCGCTCCTCAGGCACAAAATGCAGGCCCAGCGCGCGCCGCCCGCCTGGTCCGAGCTTGCCCACCAGCCGCCCCTTGACGGTGATTGCATCGCTGTCGGCGCGGGTGTCTTCGCCGGACAGCGCATAAAGCAATTCTTTCTGGCCGTTGCCCGATACACCGGCAATGCCCACAACTTCCCCGGCCCGCACCTGCAGCGCGACCTGGTGCAGGTCGACACCGAACTGGTCCTCTTTTTGCACGTCGAGCCGCTTCACGTCGAGCACCACGGCGCCGGCGCGCACTTCGCGGTGCTCCAGCGCGGGCGGCTCGGCACCAATCATCAGACGGCTCAGCGAGGCATTGGACTCCTGGCGCGGATCGCAGAAACCGGAAACCTTTCCGCCGCGCAGCACCGTGCAGGCGGTGCACAGTGCACGGATTTCATGCAGCTTGTGGCTGATGTACAAAATGCTGCAGCCTTGCGCGGCCAGTGTCCTCAGCGTGACAAAGAGGTTTTCGACCGCCTGGGGCGTCAACACCGACGTGGGTTCGTCCAGAATCAGCAGCCGCGGATGCGTGAGCAGCGCCCTGACAATCTCCACCCGCTGGCGCTCCCCCACGCTCAGGGTGTGCACGGGGCGCGTCGGGTCCAGTTGCAGGCCATAGGCCTGCGTTGTCTGCATGATGCGCTGCGAGACCTCGGTCAGCGTGAGGTGTTTGTCCAGCCCCAGCCAGACGTTTTCGGCCACCGTCAGCGTGTCGAACAGGCTGAAGTGCTGGAACACCATGCTGATGCCCAGCGCCCGCGCCTCGTGCGGGTTGTGCACAACCACCGGCTTGCCGTCCATCTCCACGCTGCCGGCGTCGGGCTTGACCGAGCCGTAAATGATCTTCATCAGCGTGGATTTGCCCGCGCCGTTTTCACCGAGCACGGCGTGGATCTCACCGGGCTGCACCGTCAGCGAAATGCCACTGTTGGCCACCACGCCCGGGTAGCTTTTGGTGATGCCGGAAAGCTGCAGCCGCGGCGGCTGGCCGGGCGGGCTGTCAGTCTGGGGCGGGGCTGCGGTCATTGTCTCTGGATATCCGGTTTTGTCTTCGATTTATAGGTAATTCTGGCTGCAGCCCATACAGGACGGGCGCAAGCAGCTATTCTTTTCGTAGCGTTGAGGCCACGGACTTGACACGTTCGCGCAGCCACCGGGCCGAATTGGAGGCATGCGTGCGTTCGTGCCAGAGCTGGTAATACATCATGCGGGGAAAGGCGATCGGGGTAGGCAGTATTTTCACCGGCAACAGGCTGGCAAAGCGTTCGCAGTACTGGCGCCCGGTGGTCATCACCAGCAAGCTTGATGCCACCATGGACGGCATAAGGCTGAAGTGCGGGCAGCGCACCGTGATGTTGCGCACCATGCCCAGGGTGTCGAGATGCTCGTCGATCACACCCTTGGCGCCGGGGTGCGTGGCGGTAGGGGCGATGTGTTCGGCTTCCAGCCAGGTCGCGGCATCCCAGCCGCGGCGCACCGCCGGGTGGTCTTTGGCGACCAGGCACACCACTTCGTCGCCGAAAAGCCGCGCCATGTGCAGGTCGTCGGGCGGTGCGGCCCAGTTGCCTATGACGATGTCGGCCTGGCCTTGCGCCAGGTGCATGCGGTAGTCGGATTCAGCGGACAGCGGGTGGATTTCAATATGGCAGAGCGGCGCCTGGGATTTGATCTGTGCCACCAGTTGCGGCAGGAAAGACGGGTCCAGGTAGTCGCTCGCCGCCAGGCGAAAGGTGGTCTCGGCGGTGGCCGGATCAAACCCCCGCGCGTCACTGAACAGCATGCCGGCCGCGCGCAAAATGCTGGCCGAGGGCTCGATCATGCGCAGGCCCGCATCCGTAGGCACCATGCCGGAGCCGGACCGCACCAGGATAGGGTCACCCGCCAGCGTGCGCAGGCGCTTGAGCGCCGCGCTGACGGCGGGCTGGTACATGCCCAGGCGGAGGGCGGCGCGTGATACGCTGCGTTCGGTAAGCACGGTGTTCAAGACCCTGATGAGATGGAGGTCTATCTTGTCGAAAAGCGCCTGGTCTTTCATACCTTTTCACCCATGCGGTTGATATGCACTTTTGTATGCCGGCCGCAGCAAGGCTGTTTTAACCTGAAGCATGGCTGTCCCATCTTTTTCCAGACCCATCCGCTTCGTCAGGCGGGGTGAAGTTGTTTCCGTCAGCAATGTACCACCCAGCCGCACCCTGCTGGAGCTGCTGCGCGAGGACCTGGCCTGCACCGGCACCAAGGAGGGTTGTGGCGAAGGCGACTGCGGCGCCTGCACCGTGGTGCTGGGGGAAGCGGCTGGTGGCAAGGTCGAATACCGCGCCATCAACAGCTGCATTCGGCTTGCGCATTCGATAGACGGATTGGCCGTCTGGACCGTGGAAGATATTGCCCCCACGCTTCTCACTTCGCCTTCGGCTTCGTGTAATGCGCGAGGCCTTGCAGGCCGCGGCTCGCGAGACGCTTCGCCTCTGTCGCCCGTCCAAGCCTGCGCAGGCAGGCTTGAAGCCGCGGGCTCCAGCCCCTCAGGGGCGCTGCGCCTGCGGCCCGGCAAAGCCGGTTCCGCGGCCCCTGCTGGCGAGGGAGAAGGGGTTGAACCAGCGCTACATCCTGCCCAGCAGGCCATGGTCGACAAACACGGTAGCCAATGCGGTTTCTGCACGCCCGGCTTTGTGATGAGCCTGTTCGGCATGTACCAGAACCATGTCTGCAAGGGCGAGCCTGTCACGCGGGAGCTCGCACAGGAAGAACTCTCGGGCAACCTCTGCCGCTGCACCGGCTACCGGCCCATCCTGGAGGCCGCGCAGACCATGGGAAGCCTGCCTCCGGTGCGAGTCGACGAAGCTGGTTTGCTACAAAAACTGAAGCTGCTTGCGCCCGCCCCTCTTGGGCTGCAGGCCGATTTGGCTTACAAATCACCCACCACACTGAAAGGCTTGCTGCAGGCCCGCGCTGCCCACCCCCATGCCCAGCTGGTGGCCGGCTGCACAGACGTGGGTTTGTGGGTGACCAAGCAGCACATGCAGTTTGGCGAAGTGCTGGATGTCACCCGGGTGCGGGAATTGCGCCGGATTGAAGACTACCCGCAGCACGTCGCCATAGGCGCCGCCGTGACTCTGGCCGACGCCTACGCAGCGCTGGTGAAAGACCGGCCGCAGCTGCACAACTTCGCGGCCCGTTTTGCCGGGCTGCCGGTACGCAATTCCGGCACGCTGGGCGGCAACATCGCGAACGGCTCGCCGATCGGCGACTCCATGCCCTTGCTGATTGCGCTGGGGGCCAACATCGTGCTGATGAGCGTGCGCGGCCACCGCGAAATGCCGCTGGAAGCGCTTTACACCGGCTACCGCAAGAACCTGATGGCGCCCGACGAAGTACTGGCCTGGGTCAAGGTGCCCAGGCCGCAACCGCTGGAGGCGATGAAGGTTTACAAAATCTCGAAGCGCTACGACGACGACATTTCCGCCGTCTGTCTGGCGATCAACCTGCGGATTGAAAACAACACCGTGGTCGCTGCTTCCATCGGTGCGGGCGGTGTGGCAGCCACGCCGGTGCGCGCCATCCAGACGGAGGCGGCGCTGAGGGGCCAACCCTGGACGCAGGCCATCGTACGGCACGCCATCGCAACGCTGCGTGCCGAGTTCTCGCCAATTTCAGACATGCGCGCTTCCGCCGCCTACCGCAGCCAGGTGCTGGGCAACCTGCTGCAGCGTTACTGGCTGGAAAGTCAGGGCCTGCAGCAGATCAACCTGGCCAGCTTCCGGCTGGAGGAAGCCGCATGAACGCCGCGAAAGACATCTCCGTCAGCCGCGATGCGGTGGCCGACCCGGACGTGCGTGCCGCCAATGCTCACGCTGGCGAGATGCCCCTCTCGGACCTTGCGGAAAAAGCATCGCTGGCCCAAAAGCCAGCAGGCACACAGGCAGCCGGCCGCTCCACACCCCATGAAAGCGCCCGCGCGCAAGTCGCCGGTGCCGCCACTTATGTCGACGACATTCCGGAAGTGCGCGGCACGCTGCATGCGGCGCCCATTTTGTCGACCGTGGCGCACGGCAGGCTGCTGGGCATTGACACCGCCGCAGCGCTGGCCATGCCGGGCGTGCGCGATGTGATACTGGCGCGCGACATTCCGGGCGACCCGGTGCTGGGCAATTTCTCGCACGACGAGCCGGTGTTTGCGCAGGGCACAGTGCAGCACATCGGCCAGGTGATCGGCGTGGTGGTGGCTGACACCGCCATGCAGGCCCGCCGGGCGGCGCGAAAAGTGGTGTGCAATATCGAGCCTCTGCCCGCACTGTTGACCGTGCACGACGCGCTCAAGGCCGAAAGTTACGTGCTGCCGCCGGTCTTCGTGAAACGCGGCGATGCAGCGCACGCCCTGAAGAAAGCCGCGCACACGCTGCACGGCACACTCGAAGTGGGCGGCCAGGAGCATTTCTACCTCGAAGGCCAGGTCGCCTACGTGGTGCCGCAGGAACAGCAGCAATGGCTGGTTTACTCGAGCACCCAGCATCCCGGCGAGATCCAGCACTGGGTGTCGCACGCACTGGGCATTGCCAACCACGCAGTGCGCGTCGAATGCCGGCGCATGGGCGGCGGCTTTGGCGGCAAGGAAACGCAGTCAGGCCAGATGGCCGTCTGGGCCGCCATCGCTGCCCACAAGCTGCATTGCCCCGTCAAGCTGCGGCTGGACCGCGACGACGACTTCATGGTCACCGGAAAACGCCACCCGTTTGCATATGAATACGACGTGGGTTTTGACGAGACCGGCCGGCTCAGCGGCCTCAAGCTCATGATGGCGGTGAACTGCGGCTTCAGCGCCGACCTGTCGGGCCCGGTGGCCGACCGCGCGGTTTTCCACGCCGACAACGCTTACTTTCTGGAGGACGTGGAGATAGCGTCCTACCGCTGCAAGACCAACACGCAAAGCAACACCGCCTTCCGCGGCTTTGGCGGTCCGCAGGGCATGATCGTGATTGAAGCCATCATGGGCGACATCGCGCGCGCGCTGGGCCTGGACCCGCTGGCCGTGCGCAAACGCAACCTCTACGGCATCGGCGAGCGTGACGTCACCCACTACCAGATGAAGGTCGAGGACAACATTCTTGAGCCGCTGCTATCAAAACTGGAGCTGTCCGCGCTTTATTCACAACGCCGTCAGAAAATTTCTGCCTGGAACACTCAAAGCCCGGTCATCAAGCGCGGCATCGCCATCACACCCGTGAAGTTCGGCATTTCGTTTACCGCCACCCTCTTCAACCAGGCCGGCGCGTTGGTGCATGTGTACACCGACGGCAGCGTGCAGGTGAACCACGGCGGCACCGAGATGGGCCAGGGGCTGAACACCAAGGTCGCGCAGATCGTGGCCGACGAACTGGGCGTGCCGTTTGCGCAGGTGCTGGCCACGGCCAGCGACACCAGCAAGATTCCGAACGCCTCAGCCACCGCAGCCTCAGCCGGCACCGACCTGAACGCGCGCGCCGCGCAGTACGCAGCGCGCAATGTGCGCGACAACCTGGCGCAGTTTGTCGCGGGGCTGGACCGCTGCGGCGCGGGTGCTGTTCGTTTTGAGGGCGGCGAGGTCATCACACCCACTGGCGCACGGCCGTTCACCGAAGTCGTGAAGCTGGCCTACGCCAACCGCATCCAGCTGTGGAGCGACGGCTTTTACCGCACGCCGAAAATCCATTACGACAAGGCCACGCTGACCGGCCGGCCTTTCTACTACTTCGCCTATGGCGCAGCCTGCACCGAAGTCGCCATCGACACCCTGACGGGCGAAAGCCGCGTGCTGAAAGTCGACATCCTGCATGACGTGGGCACCAGCATCAACCCGGCCATCGACATCGGCCAGATCGAAGGCGGTTTTGTGCAGGGCATGGGCTGGCTCACCACCGAGCAGCTGGTGTGGAACGACAAGGGCCTTTTGACCACGCACGCGCCCAGCACCTACAAGATTCCTGCGACCGGCGATGTACCCGAGCATTTCAAGATCGATCTGTGGCCCGAGCCCAACCGCGAAGACAACGTCTTCGGCAGCAAGGCCGTGGGCGAACCGCCGCTGATGCTGGCGATCAGTGTGTATGAGGCTTTGCGCGATGCGGTGGGCGCGGTGAAGGCCGGGGATGAACGCGTGGTGCTGACCGCTCCGGCGACGGCTGAGAATGTGCTGAGCGCTCTTGGGCGCCGGTAATCGGCAGGTCGGATTGGGGCGGGTGCAGAGAGCCTGACCCTTCCCGGCCGCCTGCATCGCGCCTAGCTGAAGACCTTCACAACCAGGCTGATTGCCGAGGCAGCGAACAACCAGAGGACCAGCAACATGCTGCCGCCCGATACCAGACTCGTGGGAATGATAAACAGCATGGCAACGATGCTGCCCGCCGAGAAAACCAGATAGGTCATCCATAGCCCTGCTCCAGCAAGGAAAAACAGAAAAACAATTTTGGGGATGACGTCGAGGCTGCACCCGCCCCAGCACCCGGCCACGCCTGATGCCAACATAAATATCTCCAGGACGATCAGGAGAAAGCCGGCAAAGACAAGGGCGATGGCCGGTGGGCCCTCTTCTTCCGACGGTTGGCTGTTTTCGTTCTGCATGCTTATGGCCCCGATATTTGTAGTCGCGCTGATGGCGACAACAGCCATCCTATCGGAGATTAACAGGGGTACGCGGTAAGCGCGATACCCGATAGCGGCGTTCACAGGCCTACCGGCCCTCGATCTCCAGGTTGCCGCAGTATTCCATTTACGGCAGAACCCGGCCTGACGCTCAAGCCTCCCGGTACATCCCCGAGTCGCCGCGCACGCCCAGCTTCTTCCTGAAGGCCTGAATATCAAAGCCCTCGCTGGCGAGCTGCTTTTGCATGACGGTCTGGGCGGCGGCCACCGCATCGGCATTGGCCCACTCGACCACGGTCACCACATCGAACTCGCTGCTGTCGCCCGTCTGGGTCAGCACATGTTTTTGCAGGCAGCCGGGCTGCTCGCCCAGCATGCGCTGGACCTGGTGAATGCGCTCGACAAAAGCGGAGATCGATTGCGAGGGCACGACGAATTTGTCGACGCGGAACACGGAGGCGGAAGCGGGGCTTGATAAATCGCTGGACATGAAAACAACTCCTTTGAAATAAGCGGGCCGGATTGGCCTGAAAATGAGGAGTCTGAAACCTCAAGTAAAGTTTAGGTCAAGCATTTTTTCAAGGAAATCCATGGGCACGGAACTGGAACAGGCCGGCATCTTTCCCACACTCTCGGTCGGCGACATGGCACGCCGCAGCGGCGTGGCGGTGTCCACCCTGCATTTTTATGAAACCAAGGGGCTGATCAGCAGCACCCGCACCGAAGGCAACCAGCGTCGCTACGCACGCGAGATGCTGCGACGCGTGGCTTTTGTGCGTGTGGCGCAGCGGGTGGGCATTGCGCTGGCCGACATCGAGGCAGCCCTGGCCACCCTGCCCGCGAAGGCGGCCCCCAGCCGCGCGGACTGGGCCCGACTGTCGGCAGCCTGGCGCGCCGACCTGGACGAGCGCATGGCCCAGCTCAAAAAACTGCGCGACACCCTGGACGACTGCATAGGCTGCGGCTGCCTGTCGATTGACAAATGCCGGCTGCGCAACCCGTATGACCAGCTCGCCGGGCAGGGCGCGGGGCCGCAGCGTTTGTGGGTTCGTCGCCGGGAAGCCTAGAACAAGGGGCGGATCAGATCCAGCAACATCATCGCCACCGCAAAGCCCATCACCACCACACCGCCCCAGCCGAACCACGTGGTCTTCAGGCCCGAGGTGAAATTGCCCATGACCGATTTCCGGCCGGCCAGCAGCATCAGGCCGGCCATGATGGGCACGGCCACCACGCCGTTGATCACGGCACTCCAGTAAAGCGCTTTCATCGGGTCTATGCTGGTGAAGTCCATGCCCGTGCCTACGATGGTGGCGATGACAATGATGGCGTAAAAGCGTTTGGCCTCGTACCAGTGGCGCTCCAGGCCTTCGGGCCAGCCGAAGGCCTCGGCCACGGCGTAGGCGGCCGACGAGGCCAGCACCGGCACGGCCAGCAGGCCGGTGGCGATGATGCCGCCGGCGAACAGCGCAAAGGCAAAATCGCCGGCCAGTGGCCGCAAAGCCTGCGCCGCCTGCGCGGCTGATGTCACATCATGGATACCGGCCGCATACAGCACCGCACCGCCCAACACCATGATGAAAAAGGCGATGGCATTAGAGAAAAACATGCCGATGTAGGTGTCGCGCTTGACGCGGCGAAGGTCGCGGCGGATCTTCTTTTCAGCGCCCAGCACGCCGCCCTTCAAGCGCAGCTCTTCGACCTCCTGCGAGGCCTGCCAGAAAAACAGGTAAGGCGAAATCGTGGTGCCCAGCAGCGCGACGATCATCATCCAGTAGCCCGAGGTCCATTGCAGTTTGGGAACGACCAGGTCATGCAGCACCTGGGCCCACTGCACCTGCACCAGGAACACGGCGATCACATAGGCAAAGAGAAAGAGCGTGAGCCATTTCAAAATGGGTGCGAGCTTGCGGTAAGGCACAAACACCTGCAGCAGTACGGTGATGATGCCGAAGGCCACCGCATGAAAGTGGTCGCCGCCGCCCACAGCCAGCTGCAGCGCCTCGCCCATGGCGGCAATGTCGGCGGCGATGTTGATGGTGTTGGCAATGACCAGCAAAAACACCATGCTCATCAGGAAAGCCCGCGGCGTGTGCTCGCGCAGGTTGGCCGCCACACCCTTGCCGGTGACACGACCTATGCGGGCGCTGACCAGCTGGATGGCGATCATGAAGGGCAGTGACAAAAACACCGTCCACAGCAGCCCGGTGCCGAACTGCGCCCCCGCCTGCGTGTAGGTAGCGATGCCGGAAGGGTCGTCATCGGCAGCGCCGGTGACAACGCCTGGGCCGACGTGGCGCAGGAAAGAGGGGATGCGGTTCAACATGGCCGCGAGGCTAACACGGCTTGATGAGGCCTGTCTTAAGCCATATCAATACATTGATTCAGGCTGCAAACCAATATAGACGGGCGCAAGCAGCTATAAAAACAGTAGCAGATGACTGGAATACAGCCTGGCGTCCAGGCTGGCAGCCATCAAAGGCGTAGTATGGAACACCTGCGGCAAGTTCTCGCGGCCCCACCCGCCCGGCGCCAGGCAGCAGATGGCGTCTGCGGGTTTTCACACCGGAGAAATCATGACAGTTGCACCATGCACAAGCGGCGGACCGGCTCAGTCGTTCAGATGGCTGACACCGCTTTTTCTGGAAACCCGGAGCGCGGGCAATGAGAACCCGACGATGCCGCGCGCGTTGGCTGCGGGAGCTGCATGATGGACAGCGCCGCCCTCAGCCTTCTGGGTGCTTTCCTGTTGTCCATCATCGGACTCTTTGTCTTCATCTGGTCGCTGCGCAAAGGTCTGCTGCAAGAAAACCCTGTCGCGGCTTCCGTCATCTTCGCGCACGGCGAGATCGGCCAGGTCGACGACCCCGCGCTACAGGACGCGGCACAGGCGTCAATGCAGAAGGTAGTGAAGGAAGGCGGCATCAAGACACACGCCGCCGATGCCGCCGAACTGCTGGACCGCATCACGTCCGACCGCTCCACCGCGTTTCCGGTGTTCATGTTCATCACCTTTGCCTGCCTGTGGCTCATCGTGGGCTCGATGGCGGGGCTGGTGTCGTCCATCAAGCTGCATGAGCCCGACTGGCTCACCGACTATGCCTGGCTGACCTTCGGCCGGATACGCACCGTGCACCTGACCGGCGTGCTCTACGGCTGGATCACCAATGCGGCGCTGGGAATGATCGTGTGGCTGCTGCCGCGGCTGCTGCGCACCCGGCTCTACGGCGCCATCTGGGTCATGCTGGGCGGGGCGCTCATCAACATGGGCATCGCCGGCGGCATAGGCGCCATCGCGACCGGCTGGAACGACGGCATGGAATACCTGGAAATTCCATGGCAGATCGCGATCTTCATGTTCGCCGGCTTTGCCCTCGTCATCCTGCCGGTGCTGTTCACGCTGGTCAACCGCAAGGTCTCGCACCTGTACGTCAGCGTCTGGTACATGACGGCCGCGCTGCTGTGGATTGCCCTGCTCTTCCTGGTTGGCAAGATGCCCGGCGTGCACACCGGCGTGCAGCAGGCCACCACCAACTGGTGGTATGGGCACAACGTGCTGGGCCTGTGGTTCACGCCCGTGAGCGTGGGCGCCATCTATTACTTCCTGCCCAAAATCATCGGCCGGCCGATACGCTCCTACAACCTCTCGCTGCTGGGCTTCTGGACGCTGGCATTTTTCTACGGGCAGGTCGGCGGCCACCACCTCATCGGCGGCCCGGTGCCCGGCTGGCTCATCACACTGTCGATCGTGCAGAGCGTCATGATGGTGATTCCGGTGATCGCCTTCAGCATCAACATGGGCGCCACGCTGCAGGGGCGCATGCACCTGGCGCGTTATTCGCCGACGCTGCGCTTCATGATGTTCGGCGGGCTGATGTACCTGGCCTCATCGCTGCAGGGCTCGCTGGAGGCGCTGCGCAGCGTCAACCAGATCACCCACTTCACCCATTTCACGGTGGCCCATGCGCACCTGGGCGCCTATGCCTTCGTCACCATGGTGCTGTTCGGCGCCATCTATTTCATGATGCCCCGGGTGCTGAACTGGGAGTGGCCGTACCCGAAACTGATCACCCTGCATTTCTGGCTGGCGGCTGTCGGGGTGACGATATATTTTGTCGGGCTCACCATCGGCGGCTGGCTTCAAGGTGTGGCGATGCTGGATGCCGCCCAGCCCTTCATGGCTTCCGTCGAGCTGACCCTGCCCTACCTGAAATGGCGATCCGTGGGCGGCGGCCTGATGGTACTCAGCCATCTGGTGTTCGTCGGCCATTTCCTGGCCATGGCGCTTCGCTTCGGGCCGGGCCGCGCGGGCGCCGCCCTCTTCTGGCCCAACGACGCACGCAGCGCTGAAATGGGAGCCACTCATGGAAAATGAAGTCAAGCTGGCATCGGGCGCCATGGTGGCCCTGGGCATCGCCACGGCGGCCCTGGTGGTGATGCCCTACATGCAGGTACGCGACATCAAACCGCCGCCGGAGCTGAAAAACTACACCAGCGCCCAACTCCGCGGGCGCGAGGTCTACATTGCCAATGGCTGCGTTTATTGCCACAGCCAGCAGCCGCGTGACCGGAACTTCGGCCCCGACGCGGAGCGCGGCTGGGGCCGGGCCTCGGTGCCGGGCGATTATTTCTATGACAGGCCGCATTTGCTGGGCAGCATGCGCACCGGGCCGGACCTCTTCAACATCGGGGCGCGCCAGCCGAGCAAGGACTGGCACCTGGGCCACCTGTACCAGCCGCGCGCCTATGTGCCCGGCTCCATCATGCCGTCCTACCCCTATCTTTTCACGGTGAAGGACGCCAAAGACGCCGAAAGCGAGGGCGAGCAGCCGCTGGCCCTGCCACCCGCCTACGGGCCGAACATCGGCCAGGTGGTCGTGCCTTCGCCGCAGGCGCTGGACCTGGTCAAGTACCTGCAGGGCCTGAACCACACCTACCCGGTGCTGCCACCCGCCCCCAAGCCCTGAGCCACACAAGGTCATCCCATGTTGAACGACAAGACATCTGAAAGCCGGGCCCAGGAGCGGGAACAGGCGGAGCCCTCTGAAAAGAGTCAGCCCATCCCGCTGATCTTCCTGGTCGGGGCATTGGCCCTGGTGCTGTGGGGCGCGGGCTACATCGTGCTGTCCGGCTCTTTCGGCCGCGCCGACCTGGGGGACAAGCGCACCCTGGCGGACCTCTCGGGCCCCGCACCAGGCGCTGCGGCCAACGGCAAACAGCTGTTCACCGCCAACTGCGTGGCCTGCCACCAGGCCACCGGCAAAGGGCTGCCCGGGGTGTTTCCACCGCTGGACGGCTCCGAATGGGTCACCGGCGACGAGCGCACCGTGGCCAACATCCTGCTGCACGGCGTCACGGGCGAGATCACCGTCATGGGCAACACCTTCAAGGGCGCCATGCCGGCGTTCGCGCAGCTCAGCGATGCCGAACTGGCCGCGGTGGCAAGCTACGTCCGCGCCGAATGGTCCAACAAGGCGGGTGCGATCAAGCCCGAGCTGTTTGAAGCCGAACGCAAGGCCGGCACGCGCACCACACCGTTCAACGGCGCCGCCGAGCTCAAGGCGCTGGCGGCCAAAAGCTCCTGAGCTGAAGGGGCAGCAAGCGTGGTGGGCCAGCCCTGATGCTTCGCACCGCCCTGCTCAGCGTCATGCTGGCCCTGGCAGGTTATGCCGCTGCCGCGTGGCTGACGCACGACTTTCAGGTCTGGACCGCCGAGGGCGCCCGTCGGCTCGAAGTTGCGCTGCGACCTGTCGCAACCCCCGCAGTCAACGTCGATGGGCCCGGCATCGCCCCTCAGGCACTGTCGCAGCATCTCGCCGACGGGCAGTCCGTCACGCTGGTGGATTTCATCTACACACGTTGCCAGACCGTCTGCCTGGCGATGGGCAGCAGCTTCCAGCAAATGCAGCAGATATTGCAGGCGAGGCAGGAGCGCGGCGGCAGGGTCAAGCTGCTGTCAATCAGCTTCGATGGGCGTCACGACAGCCTCGCCGTGCTGCAGGCCTATGCAGCGCGATTGAGCGCCGACCCGGCGCTATGGCGCTTTGTGCGTGTGCAGGACCCGCGGGACACCCAGCGCCTGCTGGCCGATTTCCAGGTCGTGGTGGTTCCTGATGGCCGCGGCGATTTTGAACACAACGCGGCGCTGCTGGTCATCGATCAGAAAGGCCGGCTGGTTCGCATTTTTGACTACGCGGAACAGCAGCTCGCGCTCGACTATGCGCAGCACCTTGCGCAGGCGGCTCCGCCATGAAGAGGCTGGCGCCTCCCTCGCGCGGCACCCTGGCGGTTATGGCTGTCGCCCTGCTTTGCCTGCTGGCCTTGCCCGGCCTGCGGCATGGGCTGGAAGCCAGCATGACACTTCATATGCTGGTGCAGTATCCCCTGCTGGCGCTCGCCGGCTATCTGCTCGCCGCAGCACTGCCGGGACGCTGGCTGGCACGCCTGGGGCTGTGGAACGCCCACGGCATCAGCGGTTTGTTTGCAGCCGCGATGATGCTCGCGATCCTGATGATCCCCCGCGTACTGGACCTGGCGCTGGTGGACAGCCGCATCGAAATCCTGAAATGCCTGGCCCTGCTGGCCTGCGGCGCCGCCGTGCGCCTGTCCTGGCAAGCGGCGGGCCTGCTGGTGCAGGGTTTCTTTCTGGGCAATGTGCTGCCGATGATGGCGGTCGTGGGCAACCTGTATGAAACTTCGCCGGTACGGGTCTGCAACGCCTACCTGCTGGACGACCAGGCCCGGCTGGGGCAGATGCTGGTCTGGATTGCAGCGGCGATTGCCGGTGCATGGTTCGCCTGGCTGGTCCGTGCCTTGATGCAAAGAGACGCTGCCATGCTGCCTGACGATGCAGCAACGAAACCCACGGCACGCTGACACCACTCATGTCGCCGGGGCGCCACTCACATGGCAAGGTTCAGATCCACCTCCACGCCTGCCCGCTTCATTTCACGTGCCAGCAGCAGCCGCCACAGGCCTGCCTCGTCGATCGAAATGCTTGTGGCGCCCTTCAGGACATCCGGCAAGGCGTCGTCTTCGGACAGCAAGCAGGCTATGCGGTTGCGGCCAAGTGCGGCCAGCATGAATCCAATGGCCAGCATGGCCGCGGGCGCATCGGACTTGTTGCCCGGCAGGAGCAGCAAAAATGCCACATTGCGCAGCCCCTCCAGCTGATCAATGGAGACGGCGTCGAGGATTGCCGCCTCCAGGCCCAGCTGCTCCACGAACTCGCACGCATCGCCTACGGCATCACCGCCCAGGCCCAGGATAGCCACGCGGGTACCGGACACGGCTTGCGGCGCGGTGGCGGAAGAGGAAGGGAGATCGGTCTTGGACATGGGCATCCTCGGTGGAATGGAAGGTGAAGGTGTGGAAATCTGCTCCGGCTCCGGCTCCGGTGCTGGTGCTGGTGGGGGCGGCGGCACTGGTTTCGCCTCCGCAACCGGCTCAACTATCGGCGCCGCAGTGCCATTGAGGTAGTCGCTCAGCAGCTTCTTGGCCGCATTCACACGCATGATGGCCAGATCGATCCCCTGCCTGACTTTTTGCTGGCGTTCGTCTTCCGTGAAGCGGTCGCCGAAAGTCTTGTCCAGCAGAAAATCCTGTATCGCGACGGCAAACTGCCGGTATTCGGGCGTGCCCACCCCAAAGCTGTCGGCCAGGGTGGTGTTGACTTTCTTTTGCAGGGACTCCACGCTCGAATCCCAGCCGGTTTGCGTCACCGATATTTTGAAGGCCCGCAGAATCTTGATCTGCCGGTTGACCTTTTCGATCGCGTTCTCGACCTGGGCTCTATCGAGGGCGCCGGATGGTAGTGTATTTTTGCCGTTGGACATGCGGGTTCCTCATGCGACCAGCCCATACTGTAAGGCTTCTCTGGTCCCGGACTCAACACCAGCAACGTCCCGCAGCTTTCCATACTGGCATGCATCGGCCAGGAATGACCCGGCCATTCATCACATCTGCAGCGAAATCACCGTTCCGCCACCGCATGGCTCGCATGAGAACTTCACAGGCAGGAAGGCTTCGATGGTCCGCGCATTGGTGCGGGTGTGCTCGGTCAGCTCCGTCGCCCAATAGCGACCCATCCGTCCCTGCAGGCCCGCCAGTGCCAGGGGAATCATCAGCTGGTCCGCCAGGTGCGGGCCTACCGGCGCCTCGTGTGCCTGGTAATCCTTCACTTCCTGCAGCACACGGCGGGCAACCTGCTCGGCACTCACGCTCTTTTCGCCATAGGCCGCAAAGACCTCGGTGATGTGCTCATAGCGCAGGACAGCCAGTAGCGCATTGCCTGGCCCTTCGTTACTGCGCAGCCCGCGGTCGCGCAGGCAGCCTTCTTCCCAACCCAGCCCCTTGCGCAGCACGTCCAGCTCACGCTCAGCCACGCCTCTGGGCAGGCCAGCGTGCAGGCATTCGGCATAAGCCTCCAGCAACGCGCCGCGCTCCATGAGGTGAATGGCCGAAAAGCCCTGCGCGGGCGGGTTCAGGCGCACGCGCGCCTCCCCGCCTCCCGCCGGGTAGAAACCGTGGCGGCGCAGTTCAATGTCAAACAGCGCCTCGCCGCTGCCGGCGAAATAAGGCGCCAGCGCGGTCAGAAAGGAACACGACGGCGCCATTGGGTTGTGCGTGCCGCCGCTGAGCAGCAGCGTCGAAGCCGCCTTGGCCTGGAGCAGCGGCCACAGCACGGTTTGCAGCACCAGCATGCAGCTGCCCGCCGAGCCGACCGCAAACTCGTAGTCGCCCGCGCACACCTCACCGGGCGTGAACAGCAACGTGGTTTCGCCAATCTGCACGGCCTGGCCGGTAGCATTGACGGCAGAAGTCTGGTCCACACCGCCGCCCACAGCCACAGCCGCGTTCACGCAAGCCAGGTGCTGGCGCATCAAGCCGGGCTTGGGCCGCTTCGCACGGATGTTGTTCATGCGAAACGGCTTGCCCGTCACCAAGCTGAGGGCCAGCGCGGTGCGTAATATCTGCCCGCCGCCTTCGCCTTGCGAGCCATCGAGTTCAATCATTTTTCTTCTTCTTTCATCAGTCAGTGGCGCTGGCGGCCAGGACACCCAGTGTCCGGGTAACGGGATTCCAAATGGTCAGGCACCAGATGCCCCACCACTCTTTTCCGGCTTCAAAATAGTTACTCCATTCGCTGCGCGATGGCTCAAGGTCGGGGTCACCAACCCAGTCGATCACCTCAGGAAGATGGTCAGGTATCAAACCCAAAATTTGACACCACTGGTCAAACAGCGCCTTCGCGTCAGCATCTTTCATGAAACCGTAGGGTGGGTCACTAAAACTCAAAAACAAACAAGACGCACCGGCTGGATGCGCCGCGCAGGAAAAGAGGTCCCGTACTTTTTCCACCGGCAAAATTTCCGGACTCGCAGCGGCACAGTCGTAGTCGAGCTGATGAAAATTCGACGCACTAAATTGCGGAAATTTTTTGATGGCCTCCTGGTGGTTTACCAACCATTGCTCCCGTACGTCCGCGAACAGCAGCTCCAGCGCGCACCGATGCAGCGCCGCAGAAGGATCAATGCCTTTCTCCAGCGTGTAAACAGCAAAATCAAATACGCAACCAGCTTCGGCAAGTTTTTCCCGAAGCGCCGTCAGGGCAGGACCGGACAATGCCTGCAGAGCCTTGTCCTTTTGACCCCCTCCCTCATCCTTTGACACAAACCACCTGCTTGAGCGTGTAAACCACTTCCACCAGGTCGCTCTGCGCCAGCATCACGGCATCGATGTCCTTGTAGGCCATCGGAATCTCGTCGATCACGTCGGCGTCCTTGCGGCACTCAACACCTTCGGTGGCCTTGATCTGGTCGTCCACCGTGAACTGCTTCTTGGCCTGGGTGCGGCTCATGGTGCGACCCGCCCCGTGGCTGCAACTCATGAAGCTGTCAGGGTTGCCCTTGCCGCG
Source organism: Polaromonas sp. P1_F8 (assembly GCF_056405635.1). Taxonomy (NCBI): domain Bacteria; kingdom Pseudomonadati; phylum Pseudomonadota; class Betaproteobacteria; order Burkholderiales; family Comamonadaceae; genus Polaromonas; species Polaromonas sp. P1_F8. Next base: position 1,507,530 of record NZ_JBFUBS010000001.1, read on the forward strand.
CACGATGAAGCTCTTGGCGCCCATGCTGCCGGGAATGATCCCGAGCTCTCCCGCCTTGGCGCTCACGGCGCCCTTGCGGGTCACAAACACTTCCTGCCCAAAGTGCGTTTCTTTCTGCACATAGTTGTGGTGGCAGTTCACCGCCTCCAGGTGCGTCTCAAACGGCTTGCTGATCACCTTGCGCAGCGCGCCGATGGCGGCCTGCATCATCACCTCGCGGTTCAGGCGCGCGAACTTCTGCGCCCAGCCCACGCCGCGCACATAGTCGCCAAAGTACTGCGAACCTTCTTCAAGGTAAGCCAGGTCTTTGTCCGGCAGGTTGCGCTGATGCAGCTCGGCGTCTTTCTTCGCGAGCTCGATGAAGTGCGTGCCGATGGCGTTACCCACCCCGCGCGAACCGCTGTGCAGCATGATCCACACCCCGCCGCTTTCGTCGAGGCAGACTTCGACAAAGTGGTTGCCACCGCCCAGCGTTCCCATGTGGCGGTGGTTGTTGGTGTTCTTCAGGCGCGGGTAGTCCAGGCAGATGGCCTCGAATTCATCGACCAGTTGCCCCCAGGCCGCATCAGCCGCGCTGGGTGGGTTCGTCCAGGCACCCACCTCGCGCACCGAACCGTTCCTACGGTAGGTCTTGGGCGCCGAGCCGTGCGGCACGGCCTTCTCGATCTCCGTGCGTAGCGGGCCCAGGTTGTCGGGCAGGTCTTCGGCGCGCAGCGTGGTCTTGCAGGCCATCATGCCGCAGCCGATATCCACACCGACCGCGGCCGGAATGATCGCCTTGAAGGTCGGGATCACGCTGCCGATGGTCGCGCCCAGGCCGTAGTGCACGTCGGGCATTACCGCGACGTGCTTGAACACAATGGGCAGGCGTGCGGAATTCTCCAGCTGCTTGAGTGCCTGCGCTTCCACCGGCACACCGTTGGTCCACATTTTTACCGGCACACCGCCGGTGACTTCGTGTTGTTGGTAGTTCATTGTTTTTCTTCTTTCTCGATTTTTGTTCGTTATTCTGAATTCATTGCACCATACCGTCCGCGGCGGCACGGGCGTAATTCACCAGTTCGGCGTCGTTAGCCACGGTGGTGATAAAGCGCGCAATGCGCTGGTCGATAGCTTCCTTGCGTTGTAGGTCATGCACCGTGTGGCCAATTCCGTGCAATGCGGATCTTTGTACTTCGCGAAAGGGCATATCCAGCATTTCGCACAACACATGCCACACGGCGTCGCGCCACTCCGGAATGTGTTTTGCATTCCAAAAAGTCGGCCACACGTCAAACCACATATGGCACACAAAGTCCAGGCGAGTGACGCCGCTGGCATCTTCCGTTGCCTCTGCAGGGTCCAGTCGCGGTCCTATGCAGTCCCTCCACAAGGAAGGAAAGGCCCGCATCATCTGCATGGCGTCGGCCAGAGGTACCGAAGGGTCGTTTGCCATATGTGGAATATTTCCCGCGTTGTTGCTCATCACATGGTTAAGGCCCATGCCCACTTGTTGGTTGCTATACGGAACCAGGTCGGCACCCGCATTGGCAAACAGCACGGTCTGGATGCGCGTCCACTCCAGTGGTGTGGCGGCAAACTCGGGCTCATCGATATTCCAGTACCACTCTTGCTCGTTTGCCGAAGGTACAGGCCGGTCAAAAAGATAGCGCAAAGCCGCCGCGTACAGCACGGGGTCCAGGCCAACGGTCTCCGCGGTCAGCACCGCAGATTCCTTTGCCTGTCGCTTTTCTTTGGGAGTCAATTTTCGATTTTTCATGATCTCTATTTTCAATGGTGGACGCGGCGGGATTCGAACCCGCATCAATACGGCGACCACGGTGTTTGACGCCTGTGGCCCAGCTGACGGTTGGAAACGCGCGCCAGTGACAGACCCGTCATCGGAGCCAGCACCTGCATCCTCAACCTTGCCCGTCAACCGGCTTTCCCGCCGCACCCGGTGTTACCCGGCCTGCCGGCAATATCAACATTTTTGGCAGTGGCGCTCCCTTCTGTGCCAGCGCGCCCTTTATCCTCTTTTCAATAACGCTCAACGCAGCTTCACAAGCCCGTTGAGCACTTGGTCCAGACCTCCGAATACGGAGATCTTGTCGATGCGTTCGGCCACACGCTCCAGCGTCTCCAGCTCCTTCATGCGCAGGACAATCGGGTTGTCTTCCATGATCTTGGCCGTGTTGAGCAGCGAGCGCGTTGCCGCGGTTTCTTCACGACGGCGAATCGCGTTGGCCTGGGCCGCCTTCTCGGCCTCCACAACTTGCGACAAGATGGTTTTCATCTCACCGGGCAGGATGATGTCTTTCACACCCAGGCTTTCCAGCTTCAGGCCGGCGCCCGCCAGCCGTTCACGGGTGTGCCCGGCAATGATCTCGTCCAGCGCGGCCTTGTTCTCCAGCAGCTCGTCGAGCGTGCGGGTCCCTACGGCCGCGCGCAGGCCCAGTTGCAGTTCGCGGTAGATCTGTTCGGACGGCTTGCCCCACTGGGCAAAGGCCTTCAGCAGATCGTCATAACGCCAGGTAGCCGACAGGTTCAGGCGCAGGCTCACCTTGTCGCGGGTGAGGATTTCCTGCCCGCTGACTTCCAGCGCCTGCGAACGCAGGTCAATGCATTCGACTTCGACCTTGCGGCCGTAGCGCCAGAAGCCATACGCACCGGCGCCGAGCAACCCGGTCACCTTGCCGTCCAGCGTCAGCACACCGGCGTGAAAGTCGGGCACCTGCACCAGCAGCACGCCCTCCAGGCCCTTCACCGGGCGCTGGCGCAATTGCGTTTGGCCCAGTGTGGCCACGAGGCCGGCGGGCAGCTTTTCGCTGTTCGCCACGCCCTGGTCGATATCGACCACGTCGATACGGATGTCGTTCAGGCCCTTCCAGTAGAGCTTGCGGGTTGCGGGCGCCAGCACTTCGACCAGCAAGCCGTTCTCATAGCGCAGGCCTGCCTGCGAATCCGACAGCGCAGCCAGCACAAACTCTTGCGCCACCACCGCCGGCTCTTTGGCCATGAAGTAGTCAGCAAGGCCGTGCGTGAAAGCCGCCTGCTCCATGGCGAACGTTTCCACCCGGACCTGGTCGGCGCCGGCATACACCCAGTGTTTACCGGGCTGCAGCACGCGCTCGAAATCGCCGTTGCGCAGCAACAGGCCGCGTTCGTTTTTCTTGATCTTGTATTGCTTTATTCCAAACATTTTCTTCTCCGTTTTCTTTTTCGTTTTCTTCGTTGTTCTTTTTCATTCAACAAAAACATAGTCCGCATCAGCAACAGCCGCGGACTCGGGGTGCAGGCACTTTCAGGTGAGGGGCCTGGCCATGAGATCTCTCGATGTCACGTCCGGCGTCTTCACTGTCCGGTGTCGCAGTACCTTCGCACTGGCAACTGTTGCCGGTGGGTGCTGGCCCTGCACACTGCCGCGGTTTCCCGTTGCAGCCTGCATCCACTTTTCCCACTCGCGGCACGTTCTACTAACTTCCAAGTAAGCTGATTTTTTACGTCAGCGTTAGGCGGGATTCGAACCCGCGACAGTCGCGTTAAAAACACGGTGCTCTACCTTCTGAGCTACAGAATTTAGGCATCAGGAATCGAACCTGTCGGGGCGGCTCCTCTACCTGAGCCGCCCCTTGACCACATGCCTTGGTGCCAGCGCATTCGTTGCCGCGGCATACAGGAGACCTAGGGCAACCCGGGCCTTCCTGCACCAGCGGGGCCCGGTTTCCCGGAAACCCCTGCTTGTGAGCGAACAACTTTCTCATCTGACACCTTCTTTATTGCAGGCAACGTGCCAGGCTTGCGCGGCTCGCTGGTCGCGCTTAAAAGATTGTTGATTTCATTAATTATTTTCCCTCTATAGAGCAGTTAACAGGTCAACTTTCCTTCTTTAAATTTCGCCATACTTAGCTTTAAAGCTAGTACATTAGAAATATGAAGAGAAAAGTGGTGATGGGTTTCCTGGGTACCCAACTGGATTCAGGCCTGAGTGCTTCGCGTTGGGAGAAATGGCGACCGACGGTGTCGATCGCACAGCATGAGGACCTGATCGTCGACAGGCTGGAGTTGATGCACGACGTGCGCAACAAGGCGCTGGCCGAACGCGTGCGCGATGACGTGATTCAGCTCTCGCCCGGCACCGAGGTTCGCCTGGTCGAGATGAATCTGGCCAACCCCTGGGATTTCGGCGAGGTCTATGGCGCGCTGTATGACTGGATGCGCGCCTACGCCTTCGACACCGAGCGCGAAGAGTACTGGGCGCACATCACCACCGGCACCCATGTAGCACAGATCTGCCTGTTCCTGCTGGTCGAGGCGCGCTTCATTCCCGGCGTTCTGTTGCAGACGGCGCCGCCCAGGGGGCGGCAAGGCCAGGGTGTGGGCAGCTATGAACTGATTGACCTGGATCTCTCGCGGTATGACGCGATCAACACGCGGCTTGCGGTGGCGCAGCAAGATGCAGTGTCCTTTCTCAAAAGCGGCATCGCCACACGCAACCCCCGCTTCAACAAGTTGATCGAGGAAATCGAACACATCGCCATCCAGAGCAAGGCGCCCATCCTGCTGACCGGACCGACCGGCGCGGGCAAGTCGATGCTGGCGCGGCGCATCTTCGAGCTCAAAAAGTCACGCCACCAGGTCAGCGGCAGCTTTGTCGACGTGAACTGCGCGACGCTGCACGGCGACGGTGCGGGCTCCACGCTGTTCGGCCACAAGAAAGGGGCGTTCACCGGGGCGGCCAATGACCGTCCCGGCCTGCTGCGCACCGCCGACAAGGGCGTGCTGTTTCTTGACGAGATTGGCGAGCTGGGCCTGGACGAGCAGGCCATGCTGCTCAAGGCCGTGGAAGAAAAGCGCTTCCTGCCCGTAGGCGCCGACAAAGAAGTCGAAAGCAGCTTCCAGCTGATCGCCGGCACCAACAAGGACTTGCGTCTGGAAGTGGCCCGCGGGCGCTTCCGCGAGGACCTTTTTGCGCGTATCAATCTGTGGACTTACACCCTGCCCGGCCTCAGCCAGCGCCGGGAGGATATCGAGCCCAACATGGACCACCAACTCATGCTCGCCTCCGAAGATCTGGGCAGGAAAACCCGCATGACCGCCGAAGCCCGCGCAGCCTACCTGCGATTTGCACAATCGGGCGAGGCCATCTGGGCCGGCAATTTTCGCGACTTGAGCGCATCCATCACCCGCCTTGCCACGTTGGGCGACAACGGCCGCATCGGCGCGAGCCTGGTGGAGGCCGAGATCGCGCGGCTACGCTGGCAATGGCAGGCCACCGAACAGGAAGCCAGCGGCGGCGCTGCCTCACTCACCGAATTAATGGGAGACGCCGCGGACACACTTGACTATTTTGAACAGCTGCAGCTTCAAGCCGTGATTGAGGTCTGCCGCAAAAGCGCCTCGCTCAGCGACGCCGGGCGGGCACTCTTCAATGTATCGCGCACCCAGCGCAGCGTGGTGAACGATGCGGACCGGTTGCGCAAATATCTGCTGAAATTTGACCTGACCTGGGAGAAGCTGTCGACCTGAACCCGGGTACAGACCCGAGACACAAGGCCAGGCAGCCCTATTCGCTCATCACCACCAGCACCTGCGCATCGCTGCGGCCCAGTGAAAGGTAGATGTGGCCCACGCCGCTGTCGAAATAGGCCGACTCATGGCGCCCCACTTCGATGACTTCACCGGTCTCGAACTCGATGCGCACGCGGCCCGACAGCACAATCACGAACTCCTGCCCTGCGTGGCGGATGAAATCGGGGAACTGGCTGCGGCTGCGCGCCACAATGCGGCCGTGCATCGGCGTCATGCGCTTGCCCGGAAAACCCGCGGCCAGCGCGCCGTAGTCATAGTTGCCCGAGCTGTAGGCCGGCGCACCGCCTGCTTCGGACCACACCACCACGGGCGTCGCCGCGCCCGGCGGAGGCGCCGCGGCCCGCGCGTCCAGCAGTTGCCCCACGTCCAGCGACAGCGCCCGCGCCACGGCGGCCAGCTTTTCATAGCTGACCGAAATCTGGCCCAGCTCCATCTTGGATAGCGTGGACAGCGCGACGCCGGAACGGCCGGACAGGTCCTTGAGCGTCAGCCGCCGCACCTTGCGGTGCCCGCGCAGGCTCAGGCCGAGCCGCACCCGGTCCGCCTCGGGGGGGGCGGCAGGGTTGCGGGCGGGGCGTGCAGGCATGGTGTTTTCCCTTTTTTCGAAAAATCCCGGTAAATGGGCTGGACAGGCACGATTCTCGCATGTGAGAATTCTCAAATGAGAGAATTTGACATCCTGATCTTCGGCGCCGGCATTGCGGGCGCATCTTTGGCCTGGCGCCTGGCCGGGCAACGCAGCGTTGCGCTCGTCGAACGTGAATCCCAGCCGGGGTTTCACTCCACCGGCCGGTCAGCAGCCATGTTCATGGAAACCTATGGCCCGCCCATGGTGCGGGCGCTGACGCGTGCCAGCCGCGGGTTTTACGAACGGCCGCCGGAAGGGTTTCACCCGGCGCTGATACAGCCCCGGGGCGTGCTTTACCTTGCCACGCACGGCCAGGAAGAAGAACTGGCGCACACCCGCCAGGAACTGTCCGCAAGCTGCCCCGGCCTGGTGACGCTGGACGCCGGCACCACGCTGGCCCATGTGCCCTGCTTGCGGCCCGATGTGGTGCACGGCGCGCTGTACGACGCAGGTGCGCAGGACATGGATGTGCATGCACTGCATCAGGGCTTTCTGCGCGGCTTTCGCCAGAAGGCCGGTACCGACGGAGAGCTGCGAACCGCCGCCACACTGACACAGGCCACGCATGACGGACAGCGCTGGACCCTGCAATTCAGCGACGGCGAGACGCTGCGCGCCAAAACCGTGGTGAATGCCGCAGGCGCCTGGGCTGACGAGCTGGCCGCCATGTTTGGCGCACAGCCCATCGGCCTGGTGCCGCACCGGCGCAGCGCCTTTACCTTCAAGGCGCCCGAGGGCATGGACGCCTCACACTGGCCCGCCGTGGTGGGTGTGGATGAAAGCTACTACTTCAAGCCCGATGCCGGGCAGCTGCTAGGCTCGCCCGCCAATGCGGATCCGACGGTTCCGCACGACGTGGTTCCTGAAGAGCTGGACATTGCCATGGGTATCCACCAGATCGAAAGCGTGTCGACACTGACGATCCGCCGCCCTTCCAGTACATGGGCCGGCCTGCGCTCTTTTGTACCCGACGGGGAAATGGTGATTGGCCATGACAACGCCTGCCCCGGTTTTTTCTGGCTCGCGGCGCAGGGCGGCTACGGCATCCAGAGCGCGGCAGGTGCAAGTGCGCTGGCCGATGCGCTGATCCGCCAGGCGGCGCTGCCTGAAGAGCTGCACCAGCAAGGCGTTGATGCGTCCAGGCTGTCACCTGCTCGGTTGCGTTAATCCTGCGGCCACCTTTCAGAATCGCCCCTTCCCCACACTCCCGCATCCCCACTTCCGATTGATCCAATCTTCAACGAGGCCTACCATGCAACACATGTCCTTTAAAGCAATGCGCCGCACGCTGATCGCCAGCGCCTTCTTTTCCTGCGGGCTTGCCGCCATGGTTGGACCCGCCCATGCCGCCGATTTTCCTGAGCGTCCGGTGACGCTGGTCGCGCCCTTCCCTGCCGGCGGCGCGGCCGACGTGCTGGCGCGCATCCTTGGCAAAGCCCTGGGTGACCAGTTGGGCCAGCCCGTGGTGGTTGAAAACAAGCCGGGCGCCGGCACCGCCATAGGCGCCGCCGCAGTGGCCAACGCCAAGCCCGATGGCTACACCCTGCTCGTGAGCTCCAACTCCACCTTCACGCTGAACCCGGCGCTGCAACCCAAGCTGTCTTATGACCCGGCCAAGGGCTTTGAGGCGATAGGCATGGTGGGCTCGGTGGCGCTGGCCATGCTGGTGAACCCGTCGGTCACGGCCACCGACGTGCACCAGTTCGTCGCGGCGGCCAAGGCCAATCCGGACAAATACCTGTACGGCAGCTTCGGCAACGGCACCAGTTCCAACTTCGCCGGCGCGATGTTCAATACGGCCACGGGCCTGAAGATGACGCATGTGCCCTACAAAGGCTCCGGCCCCCTGATGACCGATCTGATCGGCGGCCAAATCCCGGTGTCTTTCGACACCGTGGTCGCCGCATCGCAGCAACTCAAGTCCGGCAAGATCCGCGTGCTGGCCGTGGCCATGAACAAGCGCTCGGCCCTGCTGCCGAATGTGCCGACCATGGCCGAGGCCGGCTACCCGGCCGTCGACATGAACGCCTGGCTGGCCGTGGTGGCGCCCAAGGGCTTGCCGGCGCCCGTCAAGGCACGGCTGGAAAAGGCCCTGGCCACGGTGATGGCCAGCACCGAAACACTGGACAAGCTCAAGGCCGCCGGCTTCGAACCCGGCTATACCGCGGTTCCCGACTGGTCCGGCTTGGTGACGGCCGAGATCGCGCGCATGAAGGCGCTGGCCGAACGCTCCCAGATCAAAACAGATTAGTCATGACGGCCCCCACGCTCGCCACTTCGTGTGCTTCGCTGCCCCCCCCGAGGGGGCGCGTTCCGCCTTGGGGCGGCCCGGCGGCGAGACCTGGCCCCCACGCTCGCCACTTCGTGTGCTTCGCTGCCCCCCCGAGGGGGCGCGTTCCGCCTTGGGGCGGCCCGGCGGCGAGACCTGGCCCCCACGCTCGCCACTTCGTGTGCTTCGCTGCCCCCCCGAGGGGGCGCGTTCCGCCTTGGGGCGGCCCGGCGGCGGAACATGACCATTTCCTTCGACACAAGACATTGATATGCACTCCACCCTTCCAGACATCTCCGCCGTTGAACTCCGCAGCCTGATCGCCAGCCGCGAGGTATCGCCGGTGGAGCTGATGGACGCCTGCATAGACCGCATCGAACGCCTCAACCCCGCCATTAACGCGATCTGCGCGACCGACTTCACGCGCGCGTGCGAGGGTGCACGCGAAGCCGAAGCGCAAGTGATGCGCGGCGGGCCGCTGGGCCCTTTGCACGGACTGCCGCTGGGGGTGAAGGATCTGCAGGACACCGCGGGCCTGCTCACCACCTACGGCAACATAGGACTTCGCGGCAACGTGCCGGCCAAAGACAACGCGCTGGTGGCCAAACTGCGCGGGGCCGGCGCCATCGTCACGGCCAAGACCAATGTGCCCGACATGGGCGCCGGCGCCAACTCACGCAACCCGGTGTGGGGCGCGACGGGCAACCCGTTCAACCCCACGCTCAATGCCGGCGGCTCTTCCGGCGGTTCGGCTGCGGCGCTGGCAGCCGGCATGCTGCCGATCTGCACCGGCTCCGACACCGGGGGCTCGCTGCGTATCCCGGCTTCGCTCTGCGGTGTGGTCGGCCTGCGGCCTTCGCCCGGACTGGTGGCCAACGACGCCCGGCCGCTGGGCTGGTCTGTCATCTCCGTGCTGGGGCCGATGGGGCGCAACGTGGCCGATACGGCGCTGCTCTTTGCCGCCAGCGTGGGCGCGAACGCACGCGACCCGCTTTCCTACCCGGTGGATGCCTCCACGTTCTGGCCCTTGAAGCAGGTGGACCTTTCCACCTTGCGTGTGGGCACCACGGAAGACTTTGGCATGTGCATCGTGGACCCGGAAATCCGGCGCGTGTTCCGCCAGCGCGTGGAAGCCGTCCGGCCGCTGGTAGCGAGCTGCGAGCCGATAGACCTTGAATTGGGCGATGCCGACCGCGCCTTTGACACGCTGCGCGCAGAAAGTTTTGTAGCGGCATTCGCCGACACCTACCGCAACGCTCCCGAAACCCTGGGCCCGAATGTACGCGCCAACATGGAAATCGCGGCCGCCATCACGCTGGCGGACCGCGCCTGGGCGCACCTGGAACAAACACGCATTTCACGCCGCTTTGCCAAAGCTTTCGAGCAATACGACATCATCCTGGCGCCCGTCACGCCGGTCACGCCCTTTCCCTGGACGGAGCTGTATGCCGGCAACATCGACGGCCAGGCCATGCGCAACTACTACCACTGGCTGGGCCTGACCTATGTGGTGACCCTGGCCACCAACCCGGCGCTCGCGCTGCCCTGCGGCAAAGACGAACACGGCATGCCCTTCGGACTGCAGGTGATTGGACGGCTGCACGCCGATGCGCAACTGCTGGCCGCATGCCAGGCGCTGGAACAGGTCTTTGAAGCCAGCGATACCTTGCGCAGGCCGCAACCCGATTTGCAAACTTTGCAGACGGCACGGCCGGAACTCAAATCCATCGTCACGCATCCGCCCGAGATCAGCGCGGCGCCCGGCACGGGTGGTTTGACGGCAGTGTGAGGATTCTTTTGCCTGTTTTATGTACCAAACAGGCCCGCAGCGCAGGCAGAACCTGCGCGAGCAGCTACAAAATCAATAGCGCCCGGAAGTCATTGACGTTGGTATGTGTGGGCCCGGGAATGACCAGACCGCCCAGTGGTTCGAAATAGCCGTAGGCGTCGTTGCGGTCCAGGTACTGGTCCAGCTTCATGCCTTTGGCCAGTGCGTACTGCAGTGTGTCGGGCGCTACATAGGCACCCGCGTTGTCTTCCACACCGTCGATGCCGTCGGTGTCAGCCGCCAGTGCATACACACCCGGCTGGCCCTGCAGGGCCAAGGCCAGGCCCATGCAGAATTCGCCGGCACGGCCTCCGCGGCCGCGCGGCGTGCCTTCTGCTTGCTTGCGAACGGTCACTGTGGTTTCCCCGCCGCTCAGGATCACGCAGGGCTTGCTGAAGGGCTGCCCCTTCAATGCGACGGCGCGGGCCAGCGCCGCATGCACCTTGCCGACCTCGCGGGATTCGCCTTCCATCTCGTCACTCAGGATGTGCGCCTGCAGGCCGGCTGCGCGCGCTACTGCGGCGGCGGCCTCCAGGCTTTGCTGCGGCGTGGCAATCATGTGCACCTCATGGCGTTGGAAGACCGCATCGCCCGGCTTGGGTGTTTCGAGTGCGCCCTGCTCCAGCAGGCTCATGATGGCGCCGGGCACTTCAATGCCGTAGCGCTGCAGGATGGCCACCGCCTCGGCGCAACTGGTGGCGTCGGGCACCGTCGGGCCGCTGGCGATGATGGACGGATCGTCTCCCGGCACGTCGCTGATGGTCAGCGTCACCACACGCGCCGGCGCGCAGGCTGCGGCCAGGCGGCCGCCCTTGATGCGCGAGAGATGTTTGCGCACGCAGTTCATCTCGGAAATATTGGCGCCGCTGTTGAGCAGTGCCTTGTTGATGCGCTGCTTGTCTTCCAGCGTCAGGCCTTCAGCGGGCAGGGTCAGCAACGCCGAGCCGCCCCCCGAGATCAGGCACAGCACCAGGTCGTTTTTGCCCAGCCCCTGCACCATGGCCAGGATGCGCTGTGCAGCGTCCAGCCCTGCCGCATCCGGCACCGGGTGCGCGGCTTCGACAATCGCGATGCGCTGTTTCAGTCCCTCGGGGCGCGGCGGGATGTGGTGGTAGCGGGTCACGACCAGGCCTTCAAGCGGTGCGTCAGCGGGCCACAGTGCCTCCACCGCCTGCGCCATGGAACCGCCGGCCTTGCCCGCACCGATCACGATGGTGCGGCCGCCGCTTTCGGGGGTGGGCGGTTTGGGCAGGTAGCGTGCGGTGTTCTCAAGCGGCAGCGCGCGCGCAACGGCGGCGGCGTACAGGTGCTCGAGGAACTGGCGCGGCTGGGTGGCGGCGTCCGGGATGGGCGTGCCGGGGGTAGGTGTCTTGGCTGCAGTCATTGAAATGTCTCCACCCCGGATTGTGCCGTGGTAATCGGGCAGTAACCCGGCACGGCTGGGGGATTTGCGTGGCGGCGCCCGGCAGGGCTTGCCTAGAATGCCCCATCACCACCCAAGAAGAAACAGCATGAACGGTTACCTCGCCCTGGGCATCGCCATCGTTGCCGAAGTCATTGCCACCACGGCACTCAAGTCCAGCGACAGTTTCACGCGCCTGGTGCCCTCGTTGATCAGCATCGCGGGTTATGGCACCGCACTGTATCTCCTCACGGTGACGATGAAGTCCATCCCCACCGGCGTGACCTACGCAATCTGGTCGGGCCTGGGCATTGTGCTGATCAGCATCACCAGTTTCTTCGTTCACCAGCAGAAAATTGACCTCTGGGGCATGGTGGGGATGGCGCTCATCATTGCCGGCGTGGTGGTGTTGAACCTTCTTTCCAACACCACCAGCCTCCACTGACGCCCCGGTCTTGCGGCCCTGACAGGACTTTCATCTCACGGCAAAGATCCGACATTGGAGTTGAAGCCATAACCGACCGGCGCCGGGAGCTACTTTTTCCCCAGGCCCAGGCGCTTCGCACCTTCGGTGTAGATACGGATGCGCTCCTTCATGAAGCCGTCCATCTGGTCCAGGCCCACGCTGACGAGTTCAAAGCCATTTTTGGCGGCGAGTTCCTTCATCTCGGGGTCGTTGTTCAGCACGGCCCACATGTCGGACAAGCGCCTGCGCGCCTCCAGCGGGGTGGATTTGGGCACGCCAATGCCGCGGTAGGCGCCGTCCACCCAGTCCACACCGAGCTCCCTGAAGGTGGGCACGTCGGGCATCATCGGGTGGCGTTTTTCCATGGCGACTGCCAGCGGGCGCACCCTGCCCTTGTTGCCGATGGCAAACGGCGTGTAGGTCATCGCACCGTCGACCTGCGAGCCGATCACGGCCATCGACATGTCGCCCGTACCCTTGTAGGGCACGTAGGTGCTCTTGACGCCGAAGGCAGCGTTGAGCCGCTCATGCGCCGCATGGTTGGCGGAGTTCAGCCCCGAGCCGCCCAGGTTCAGCTTGCCGGGGTCTTTTTTGGCTGCGGCGATGAAGTCTGCAAACGTTTTGATCGGGCTTTTCTCGGGCACCACCAGCACGTCGGGGGTGTAGTGAAACCAGAACACCGGCACGATGTCGGCAGTCTTGTACTGCACCTCGCCCTCGATGGGCTGGAACACGATGTGCGGCAGGTTGATGCCCACTACATTGAGGCCGTCGCCCGGCAGGCTGTTCATCTGGCCCCACATCAGGCCGCCGCCGGCGCCCGCCTTGTACTGGATGATGGTGTCGACGGCCGGGCATTTTTTCTTGAGCACGACCTGCTGGTGGCGCGCCGACAGGTCCGACTCACCACCCGGTGGAAAGGCCTGCCAGTACAGCACGTTCCTGTCGGGGCACACCACACCCGCTGCGGGTGCGGCAGTCTGCGCCATCGCGGCGGGCACTGCGACCATGCAGAAAATGCCTATCCACTTTTTCACTTCAACTTTCATGGTGTGTCTCCTGAATGTTTCTGAAGCGGAAAACTCGCCGTCATGCGTAGCCTGGTTGCACCGGCTTTCACTGAAAGGCTCAAGCGGCCTGCAGTTGCCGCTGCCTGCCGACCTCTGCACAGACGGCCTCGGTGACCTGCGCCGTGGTAGCGCTTCCGCCCAGGTCGCGCGTATGCAGGGCGGCGTTCGCGGTCGCCTTTTCAATCGCCGCCATCAACACCGCGGCCGCACCGGTTTCGCCCAGGTGCTCCAGCAGCATGACACAACTCCAGAAAGTGCCAATAGGGTTCGCCAGGCCTTTTCCCATGATGTCGAAGGCCGAGCCGTGAATCGGCTCGAACATGCTCGGAAAGCGGCGCTCGGGGTCGATGTTGCCGGTCGGTGCAATGCCCAGGCTGCCAGCCAGTGCAGCGGCCAGGTCGCTCAGGATATCGGCGTGCAGGTTGGTGGCGACCACGGTGTCGAGCGATGCGGGGCGATTGACCATGCGGGCAGTGCAGGCGTCGACCAGTTCCTTGTCCCAGGTCACGTCCGGAAACTCCCGGCTGATCTGCAGCGCGATCTCGTCCCACATCACCATGGCATGGCGCTGGGCGTTGGACTTGGTAACCACGGTCAGCAGCTTGCGCGGGCGGGACTGGGCGAGCCTGAAGGCAAAGCGCATGATGCGTTCAACACCGGCGCGGGTCATCATCGACACATCAGTGGCCACTTCGATCGGGTGGCCCTGGTGGGCGCGCCCGCCCACACCCGAATATTCACCTTCAGAGTTCTCGCGCACGATCACCCAGTTGAGTTGCTCCGGTGTGCAGCGCTTGAGCGGCGCGTCAATGCCGGGCAGGATGCGCGTGGGCCGCACATTGGCGTACTGGTCAAAGCCCTGGCAGATTTTGAGGCGCAAGCCCCAGAGCGTGATGTGATCGGGGATGTGCGGGTCGCCGGCCGAGCCAAACAGGATGGCGTCTTTGTCGCGCAGCGCGTCCAGGCCATCCTCCGGCATCATCATGCCGTGCCGGCGGAAGTAGTCGCCGCCCCAATCAAAAGCACTGAAGCTGAAGGCGAAATTTTTTTGCGCGGCGGCCAGGGCTTGCAGCACCTGCTGGCCGGCCGGTATGACTTCCTTGCCAATGCCATCGCCGGGGATGCAGGCGATCTTGTAGGTCTTCATGTCGGTTCCTCAGTTTTCTCGGTTGTGATTTGCTCACTGTAGCGATTGGCACAGGCAATAAAACCTCTTAAAGTAAGATCACTGTTAACTGTAAGTTACGAATGAATCCGGTCAATACAGCCCCCTCGGAGATGGCTTTTTTCAGCCTGCTGGCGCGCTACGGCAGCCTGTCGGCCACGGCGCGCGAGCTCGGTGTCAGCACGGCAGCCATCAGCAAACGGCTCTCACAGATGGAGGCCAGGCTGGGGGTGCAGTTGCTGAGCCGCACCACGCGGCGCGCCAGTCTCACGCAGGAAGGCGAGATTTACCTCACGCACGCGCGCCGCATCCTCGCCGACATTGACGACATGGAGCAGCAGGTGTCCAGTGCCGTGGCGGCGCCCAAGGGCCTGCTGCGCGTGAACGCCACCATAGGCTTCGGCCGCAGCCATGTGGCGCCGCTGATCTCGCGTTTCGTGAAAGCCCATCCTGAGGTGGAAGTGCAGTTGCAGCTCACGGTCAATCCGCCGCCGCTGACTGAAGACGCCTTCGATGTTTGTGTCCGTTTCGGTGAACCGCCGGACGCCCGCGTGATTGCGCGGCTGATCGCGCCGAATCGCCGCCTGCTCTGCGCTTCACCGGCCTATCTGGCCCGCCACGGCACGCCCAGGGTGCCGCACGACCTGGCGCAGCACAACTGCATCGGCATACGCCAGGGCGACGAGGCCTACGGCATGTGGCGCCTGGCGTCCGGCAAGCACACACAGGCCATCAAGGTGCACGGCAACCTCAGCACCAGCGACGGCGAGATTGCGGTGAATTGGGCGCTCGACGGCCACGGCATTTTGATGCGCGCCGAATGGGACATCGCCAAATACCTGCGCAGCGGCAGGCTGGTGCAGGTGCTCGAGAACTACCGCACACCGGCAGCCGACATCCATGCGGTGTACCCGGCCCGCCACCAGCATTCGGTGCGGGTCAAGGCTTTTGTGGATTTCCTGGCCCAGCATTTCAGCAAGCCGTCCACACGCGCCGCAGGGCTCGCGGGCAACTGGTAAGGCTTGCCCGGCTTATTCGGTTTTGGCGCCCGCATCGAACCACTGCCTGATCACCTGCCGCTCGGCCTCGGTGATGCCCGTGGCATTGTTCATGGGCATCAGCCGCGTGACCACCGCCTGCTGGTAGACCTGCGTCGCATGGCTCTTCAATGCCTCGGGCGAATCAAGCCGCACGTTTTTCATCTGCACCTGCGCACCGTGGCACAGGTAGCAGCGCTGGGCCATGATGGCCCGCACTTGTTGAAAGCTGTTTTGGCCTGCAGCGCCCGCTGGTTGTGCGCCACCAGCTACTGAATTGATAGCGCCCACAGCGGCAGGAGGTTTCATCCAGACGATCACACAGGCGATGACAGCCACACCCACCAGCGCATACGGCAACGGGTGCCGGTTGCGGCCCAGCTTGTAGCCGTGGCGCAGCACAAAAAACTGGCGGATGGCGGCGCCGGCCAGCATCATCAGGATCAGCACCAGCCAGTTTTGCGGATGGCTCCAGGTAAAGCTGTAGTGGTTGCTGAGCATGGCGAACAGCACCGGCAGCGTGAAGTAGGTGTTGTGCACGCTGCGCTGTTTGCCGCGCTGGCCGTGCACCGCATCGACCGGCTCGCCGGCCTTGATAGCGGCCACGACCTTGCGCTGGCCGGGGATGATCCAGAAGAACACATTGGCGCTCATGGCGGTGGCCATCATGGCGCCCACCAGCAGGAAGGCCGCGCGCCCGGCGAACCAGTGGCAGGCCAGCCACGAGGCTGCGCACACCAGCACCGCGACCAACGCGCCGACGATGGCGTCTCCGTTTTTCTTGCGCCCGAACAGCTGGCAGATGCCGTCGTACAGCATCCAGAAAATTACAAAGAAGGACAGCGCCACCGCACCGGCCGCACCGGGCGACCAGTTCATCAGCGACTTGTCGACGAGGTAGGTGCCAGCGTTCCACAGATAGGAAATCGTGAACAGCGCAAAGCCCGACAGCCAGGTGCTGTAGCTTTCCCAGTAAAACCAGTGCAGGTGGGCCGGCAGCTGCGGCGGCTTGACGGCAAATTTGACGGGGTGGTAAAAACCGCCGCCGTGCACCGCCCAGAGCTCGCCGCTCACGCCCTGCTTTTTGAGGTCTTCATCCTCGGGCGGCGTGAGGCTGCTGTCGAGAAAGACAAAATAAAACGAGGAACCCACCCAGGCGATGGCGGTGATGACATGGACCCAGCGCAGTAGCAGGTTGGCCCAGTCGAGAAGGTAGTTTTCCATATCTCTCAACCTATGCAGCACGCGAGGGCGCTGCCTTGTGCAACCTGCTCACCACTGCGGGCGCTGTAAGCAGAAAACGTGGCCGCGAACAAAAGAAGCTGGCGCCAACTTGAAGTTAGCTCCGGCTTCCCGGCTCCGCTGCGGCCTGACGCGCCAAGTTTATAGAGTTTGGCTTCAGCTCCGAAAAATTTCTGCGCCGCGCTCAACCCGCGTTGATGGTTTGCAACAGCTGGGCCGCTACCGCCACGGCGATGACTTCTGGCTCCTTGCCGGTAATGCCGGGAACGCCGATGGGGCACGTCACTTGCGCCACCTCGCCCGCGGCGAAGCCTCGAGCCTCCAGGCGGTGGCGGAATGCCGCCCATTTGGTTTTGCTGCCGATCAAGCCGATGTAGGGTAGATCGGATTTCTCGCGCTGGCGCAGCAGGCAGGCGGCCACGATGTCCAGGTCTTCCGCATGGCTGAAGCTCATGATGAGCACGCGCGATTGCGGCGCCAGGCCATGCACGGCGGCTTGTACGGGATCGGAATGTTCGGCCACTACACGCGGCGGCACGGTGGCGGGGAACACCCCGTCGCGGCTGTCTATCCAGGTGAGTGAAAACGGCAAGGGCGCGAGCACCCGCACCAGCGCGTGGCCGACGTGGCCGCCGCCGAACAGCGCCACCGGCGTCAGCGCGGGCTGGCCCAGCCGCAAGGTCAGCGCCTGTGCGTCGCCCGCGTTGACGCATTCAAAGCGCAACGCCACCACGCCGCCGCAGCATTGGCCCAGCGACGGGCCCAGCGCTACGCGCAGCGTTGTCGCCTGACGCCCGGCGGCGTCACCCGCGAGCAGCGCACGCGCCCTGGCGATGGCGTCGTATTCCAGGTGGCCGCCGCCTATCGTGCCCACCAGCGCATCGGGAAAGACCGCCATCCAGGTTCCCGCCTCGCGCGGCACCGAGCCTTGCGTCTCTACAACCGCCACCAGCACCGCCGGCGCCGAGGCCAGGCGGGCCAGGAAGTCTTCAAGTTGCAGACTGGAGACACTGGAAACCATTGGTGACGACTTGACAGGTGGGTGGACAAAATATTGGGCAAAATGCCTTGAACGCCACCTTAGCACCACCTTGGCCCCTGGCAGCTACGGGGCGTGATAGCAGGTATACACAGAATCCAATGAGCCGGCCCTTCAAAAATCCGGCAAAGGCAAGCACGATGAGACAAGACATGTCCAACTCCACACCGCGCCGCTTCTGGCTGGTGGCCCTGCTTTCTGCAGCCGGTGCAGCCGTGGTGAGCGCCTGCAAGACCGCGCCGGAACCCGCAGCACCGACATCGAAGGCCCCGGAACCCTCTTCCCCGGTGATCGGGCCGATCGCGGGGCCGCAAGGTTCCGCCAGAAGTTCGGGGGCGTCCACACCGCGCGCCTATCGGGAAGACGGCGCCACGCACATCTACGGTCTCAATTCCGACCGTATCTACAAAGGCCGCATGCCACCGCTGCTGTATGCCGTGGGTGTGCTGAATGTGGAAATCGACAGGGTCGGCCGCGTCACCCGCCTGGACTGGATGCGCGCACCGCGCCATGCACCCGAAGTGATAGCGGAGATCGAACGCACCATCCAGCAGGCGTCCCCCTTCCCGGCGCCTACGCGCATGGGCAAGGTGGTCTACACCGACACCTGGCTTTGGCACAAGAGCGGCAAATTCCAGCTCGACACGCTGACCGAAGGACAAGACTAGCCCCACGGTGAATAGGACCCCCACGGTCGCTCACTGCGTGTAGCTCCCTGCCCCCGCGAGGGGGCCGCCCGCCTGTGGCCCGGCAGAGCCGGTTCCACGGCTCATGCTGGCCTTGTTACGACCCGCTTCGCATCGCCTTTCGACGTCGCCTCAACAGCCGTTCACATCACTCTATCTTTAAGTTCTGGGTTTTAACGACGTTGCGCCAGGCGCGATAGTCGGCTTCGATGAAGTGGCCGAGCAATGCGGGCGAGCCGGGTGCGGCTTCCACGGCATCGGCCTTGAACCGCGCCACCACCTCGGGCAAAGCCACGACCTTGTTGATGGCCGCGTTCAGTGCATTGACGATGGCTGGCGGTGTACCGGTGGGTGCCATCAATGCGAAGTAATTGACAACGTCAATGCCCGCCAGGCCGGCTTCCGTCATGCTGGGCACGTCGGGCAAGGCACTTGAGCGTTTCGCGCTTGTCACCGCCAGTGGCTTGATGCTGCCGTTTTTGATGAAAGGCAGCAGGGCCGGGATGGTGCCCGTGATCAGCTGGATCTGCCCGCCGATCATGTCCATGGTGGCGGGCGCCACACCGCGATAAGGAATGTGTGTGATGAAGGTGCCGGTGCGCGACTTCAGCAGTTCCAGCACCAGGTGATTGACGCCACCCGCGCCGGCCGAACCGTAGTTCAGCGCCCCGGGCTTTTGCCGGGCCAGCGTGACCAGCTCTTTCATGGTGTTGGCCGGTAGCTTGGTGTTGGCGGCCCAGACCAGCGGTCCGCTGGCGATCATGCCCACCGGCGTGAACTGGCGCAGCGGGTCGTAATTGGCGCTGGGCAGGGAGGCCGCCACGGTGGTGAAGGGTGAGGCCACCAGCAGCAGCGTGTAGCCGTCGGCCGGGGACTGCGCCACGTACTGCGTGCCGATGGCGCCCGAGGCGCCCGCACGGTTGTCCACCACAAAGGTGGCATTCATGGTTTCGCCGAGTTTTTGCGCAATCAGTCGTGCCATGGCGTCGGTGCCGGCGCCGGGGGCAAAAGGCACGACGATCTTGACGGCGCGCTCAGGATAGATGCCGGCGGGAACGGATGCGGCCGAGGCCGGTGAGCCGGCAGAACCCGCTGAAGGGCCTTGGGCCAATACGGCCGGAGCCACAAGGCTGGCGGCAGTGCCGGCGGACAGCAGCAGGGCCTGGCGGCGGCTCAGGGTCATTGGCTTGACGTTCATGGAGGAAAAAGAAAGTTGCACAAACCGCTGATTGTCGCCGCCCCGGATGACGGCGCCATGACACGGTCTGGCTTGGCGCCCGCTCAACTGCCGCGATAGGTGGAATAACTCCAGGGGCTGACCAGCAGGGGCACGTGGTAATGCAGGCCCGGATCAGCCACACCGAAGTCCAGCGTCACCTCGTCCAGGAAAGCTGGTTCGGGCAGTTTCACGCCGCGCGCCTTGAAGTAGGCAGCCACCTCGAACACGAGCCGGTAGGTGCCGGCTTTCAGATTGGCGCTGTCGTATAGCAGTCCATCGGGATTGCGCCCATCTTCATTGAGGATGAAGTGCTTCACCAGCGTCGCCTGACCCGCATGCGTGGTGTAGAGCGACGCCTTCATGCCGCCTGCCGGCGTGCCGTGCATGGTGTCCAGTACATGTGTGCTCAAGCCCATGGTATTCCTTGGTAGTAGTTGAGGGAGCTGCTCAAAAACCTCTCCTGGCGTTGTCGCGCCGCCTTGCCGTGCGGATAGCACTGTCTGCGGCGACGCGCCTGGCCAGAACCGCTTCGCTGGGTTTTTGAGCAGCTCTTGTTTTGATTTGGTTTACCAAAAGTGTATACACTTTTCAGCATTCCGGCTATTATCGACCGATGGAATCGTCAACCACCCACACCATCGTCGAAGCCCTGACCAAGGCCATTGTGGAGCACAGGCTGCACCCAGGCACCAAGCTGGCCGAACAAAAACTGGCCGACCATTTCGGTGTCTCGCGCACGCTGGTGCGGCAGGCGCTCTTTCAGCTCTCGCAAAACCGCCTGATCCGCCTGGAACCGGCCCGCGGCGCTTTCGTGGCTGCGCCGTCCGTGATGGAAGCGCGCCAGGTGTTTGCCGTGCGCCGCATGCTCGAAGCCGAGATGACACGGGCCTTTGTGCGCGAAGTCACCCCCGCCAAGATCAAAGCGCTGAAAGAACACGTCGCACGGGAGAAATCTGCGGTCGACCTCGGCGACGTGTCCGGCCGGACCGAGTTGCTGGGGGACTTCCATGTGCGCATGGCCGAACTCATGGGCAACGAGGTATTGGCGCAAATGCTGGGCGAGTTGACCTCGCGCTGCGCCCTCATCACCCTGATGTACCAGACCGCCAGCGCCGCCGAACACTCCAACGACGAGCACGCCGAAATCGTCAAGGCGCTGGCCGCCAAGGACGAAGCCCTGGCCGTGCGCCTCATGAACGAACACCTGCGGCACGTCGAGGAAAGCCTCGCCTTCGACCGCAAGGTGCCTACCAACGATATTTCAATGGCGCTGTCATGAATAAAAACGAAAACAGCGTGGGGGCTATTCCTTACCCTAGAGACCTGATCGGCTACGGCCGCAACCCGCCGCAAGCCAACTGGCCGGGGCGGGCGCGCATCGCCGTGCAGTTCGTCCTCAACTACGAAGAAGGCGGCGAAAACTCGGTGCTGCACGGCGATGCCGGCTCCGAACAGTTCCTGTCTGAAATGGCTAATCCGCCCAGCTTCGCCGACCGGCACCTGAGCATGGAAGGCATCTACGAATACGGCTCACGCGTGGGCGTGTGGCGCATCCTGCGCGAGTTTGAAAAACGCAAGCTGCCGCTCACTGTTTTTGGCGTGGGCATGGCGCTGCAGCGCCACCCCGAGGTCGCCGCAGCTTTCACCGAACTCGGCCACGAAATCGCTTGCCACGGCTGGCGCTGGATCAACTACCAGCAGATCGACGAAGCCACCGAGCGCGAACACATGCGCCTGGGGCTGGATGCGATTGAAAAGCTCACCGGCACGCGCCCGCTGGGCTGGTACACCGGCCGCGACAGCCCCAACACGCGCCGGCTGGTGGCCGATGACGGCCGGCTCGAATACGACAGCGACTACTACGGCGACGACCTGCCCTTCTGGACCGAGGTGAAACGCACCGACGGCCAGGTCGTGCCGCGCCTGGTGGTGCCCTACACGCTGGACACCAACGACATGCGCTTTGCCCTGCCGCAAGGCTTCTCGCAGGCCGACGACTTTTTCATCTACCTGCGCGACAGCTTTGACGCGCTCTATGCCGAAGGCGGCGCGGCGCCCAAGATGCTGAGCGTCGGCATGCATTGCCGCCTGCTGGGTCGGCCGGGCCGCATCGTGGCGCTGCAGCGTTTTCTTGACCACGTGCAAAAGCATGAGCGCGTCTGGGTCTGCCGCCGCATCGATATTGCGCGGCACTGGCAGGCCAACCATCCTTACATGCCCCGGCAGGAAAGCTGAACATGGCCATAATCCTTGAACACATCAACGCCGCGCCGCGCGCCGAAGCGCTGCAACTGCTGGACGGCCTCTACGAGCATTCCCCCTGGATTGCAGATAAGGCGCTGGACGCCCGCCCCTTCGAGTCGCTGGCCCACCTGAAACACGCCATGGCGCGTGTGCTCCGCGAGGCAGGCAAAGACGCACAGGTCAAACTCATCCAGGCGCACCCCGAGCTGGCTGGCAAAGCCATGGTCAGCAAAACCCTCACGGCTGAATCTACACACGAGCAAGGCAAGGCCGGCCTCACGGACTGCACGCCCGAAGAATTCGCCACCTTGCAAAAGCTCAATGCCGACTACAACACGAAGTTCGGCTTTCCTTTCATCCTGGCGGTGCGCGGCCCGCGCGGTGACGGTTTGAACAAGCAGCAGATCATCGAGACCTTCGCCCGGCGCCTGCAAAACCACCCTGACTTCGAGCTGCAGGAAAACTTGCGCAATATCCACCGCGTGGTGGAGCTACGGCTCAACGACAAGTTCGCCGCCACGCCCGCGCTGGGCAACGACGTGTGGGACTGGCAGGAAACCCTTTCGCAGTACAGCGATCCGGGTTATCTTGAAAAGGGCCAGCTCACGGTGACCTACCTCACTGATGCGCACCGTGCCTGCGCGGCTTTCATCAGCAACACCATGCGGGACTGCGGCTTTGACGAGGTGAAGATCGACGCGGTCGGCAATGTGGTGGGTATCTACAAGGCCGCCACCCCCAACGCCAAGACCCTGCTGACCGGCAGCCACTACGACACCGTGCGCAACGGCGGCAAATACGACGGCCGGCTCGGCATTTTTGTGCCCATGGCCTGCGTACGCGAGCTGCACCGCCAGGGCAAGCGCCTGCCCTTTAATTTTGAGGTGGTCGGCTTTGCCGAAGAAGAAGGCCAGCGCTACAAAGCCACCTTTTTGGGTTCAGGCGCGCTGATCGGTGACTTCAAGCCCGAGTGGCTGGAGCAGAAAGACGCTGACGGCATCACCATGCGCGAGGCCATGCACAACGCCGGCCTCAAGCCCGAAGACATCACGAAGATCAAACGTGACGCGGACAACTACCTCGGCTTTATCGAGGTGCACATCGAGCAGGGCCCGGTCCTCAACGAGCTCGACCTGCCGCTGGGCATCGTGACCTCCATCAACGGCAATGTCCGCTACCTGTGCGAGATCACCGGCATGGCCAGCCACGCCGGCACCACGCCCATGACCCGCCGCCGTGACGCAGCAGCGGCCGCGGCCGAACTGCTGCTGTATGTGGAACGGCGCGCGGCGCAAGACGGAAATTCCGTCGGCACGGTCGGCATGCTGCAGGTACCCAACGGCTCCATCAACGTAGTGCCCGGGCGCTGCCTCTTTTCGCTCGACCTGCGCGCGCCCATCGATGCGCAGCGCGACACGCTGGTAGCCGACGTGCTGGCCGAGCTCAAAAGCATTTGCGAGCGCCGCGGTGTGCACTTCACGACCGAATTGACCGAGCGCGCCGCCGCTGCCCCCAGCGCACCTGCCTGGCAACAGCGCTGGGAAGCCGCTGTGCAAAGCCTGGGCGTACCCCTCTATCGCATGCCCAGCGGCGCCGGCCACGACGCGATGAAACTGCACAAGGTGATGCCGCAGGCCATGCTTTTTGTGCGGGGCCAGAACTCCGGCATCAGCCACAACCCGCTGGAAAGCACCACCAGCGACGACATCGAACTTGCGATCCAGGCCCTGGCGCATCTGCTCACTAATCTCTCTCCTGAACAACAATGACCCTCACCACAGATTACGCCCGGCTTGACAGCTGGATCGATGCCCATTTCGACGAAGAAACCACTTTCCTCCAGCAGCTCATACGCGTGCCCACCGACACACCGCCGGGCAATAACGCGCCGCATGCCGAGCGCACGGCTGAACTCATCAAGGCCTTTGGTTTTGACGCTGAAAAACACCCGGTACCCGAAGCTGAAGTGCGCGGCTACGGCATGGAGTCCATCACCAACCTGATCGTGCGCCGCAAGTACGGAGGTAGTGGCGAAGGAGAGGGCGAAGGCAAAACCATTGCCCTCAACGCCCACGGCGACGTAGTGCCACCCGGCGAAGGCTGGACCAAAGACCCCTATGGCGGCGAGATCGAAAACGGAAAAATCTATGGGCGCGCATCTGCCGTCAGCAAGTGCGACTTCGCCAGCTTCACCTTTGCAGTGCGTGCGCTCGAATCACTGGATGCGCCACTCAAAGGCGGCGTCGAGTTGCACTTCACCTACGACGAAGAATTCGGCGGCGAAATGGGCCCGGGCTGGCTGCTCAAAAATGGCCTGACAAAACCCGACCTGCTGATCGCGGCGGGTTTCTCATACGAAGTCGTCACCGCACACAACGGTTGCCTGCAGATGGAAGTCACGGTGCACGGCAAGATGGCGCACGCCGCCATTCCCGACACCGGCATCGACGCCTTGCAGGGCGCGGTGCACATCCTCAATGCGCTCTATGCACAGAACGCGCTCTACCAGCAGGTCACCTCCAGGGTCGAAGGCATCCAGCACCCTTACCTCAACGTGGGCCGCATCGAAGGCGGCACCAACACCAACGTCGTGCCCGGCAAGGTGATGTTCAAGCTGGACCGCCGCATGATCCCCGAGGAGAACCCCGCCGAGGTCGAGGCCAACATCCGCAAAGTGATTGCCGACGCGGCCGCTGGCTACAAGGGCATCACAGTCGACATCAAGCGCCTGCTGCTGGCCAACTCGATGCGGCCGCTGGCGGGCAACAAGCCCTTGGTGGAGGCCATCCAGAAGCACGGCGAAGCGCTGTTCGGCCAGGCCATCCCGGCCATGGGCACGCCGCTGTACACCGATGTGCGGCTGTACGCCGAGGCCGGCATTCCCGGCGTCATTTACGGCGCCGGGCCGCGCACCGTGCTGGAGTCCCACGCCAAGCGGGCCGATGAGCGCCTGGAACTCGAAGACCTGCGCCGCGCCACCAAGGTGATTGCGCGGACGCTACTCGATCTGCTGCTGCCCGGCCCGGGCTGATGGCAGGTTACTCGTGGGTATAGTCCAACAGCGCAAGGTATTCCTTGCGCTCGGCCTTGACCCACTGCTTGACGCCGATCTCGGACATGATGCCGGCCGACTGGCTGTTCATGGCCAGCAGGGAATCCTGCAGGCGGCTGATCATGTCCGCCGGCACGCCGGGGGCGGCCAGCACCGACCAGTTCACCACGGGCTGGGTTTCACCAATGATGCGACCCCCGCCCTCCTGCCATTTCCTGGCGATGGTCGGATTCACCGCACCCACCTCGGCAAGGCCTGCCGCCACCTGTGCCGACACGGAATCCTGATAGCGTGTGTAGGAAATATAGGGTTCGCGCACATTCAGGCGGCGCATCTCGGCACGCGCGACCGCCACCGTGGCGGACGATTCGTCCGGCATCAGGATCTTCTTGCCGCTCAGTTGCCCAATGTTGTTGATGGGCGAGCTGTTCTTCACGATAAAGGCGGCCTGGTAGGGCTCGGGCCTACGCACCAGGGGTTGGTAACCTCCATCGCGAACCAGCTTGGACAGCTGGTTGACGGATTTTCCGAACACCATGAGGGGCTTTTGCTCTGACGACGCCTGCCGCACGAAGTTCTGGATGTCGATGACGGGATCAACCACCACCTGCTTGTTGCGGATCTGCCCTCCCAGGTAGTCGGCCAGCCCCCGGTAGCGCAGGGCCAGCATCGAAATGCTGAGGTCTGCCGTAACCGCCTCATTGATCAGCAGCCTCCAGCGGTCTACACCCGCCAGCTGGCCCGCCGCCTGCTGGCTCCAGCTGACCATGGGAAAGCCCTGCCAGGCCACGGCAACCGCGGTGCCCACGACACCGCGAAGAACCGCGCGGCGACCGGTAACTTGTGACAGCAACGGAGTATTCATTTGATCACCTTCAAAGGGTTAATTGCAGATTGCACGGTCTTCTTCGCTGCCTCGTCTTCCCATTGCCTGGCAGCTGTCAAGGTTGCCTTGAATGCCAGCGCACTCTCAAGCAGCCATTTCTTGTTGTCTTCCGAGAGCGCGTAGCTCAACCTGAACTCGTCCATCGGCATGCGGTCCTCGCGCACGGCCTTGATCAACCGGTCCACCTCTGCCGCGGCATGCGCGGGTGTCGACAGCAACACCAGGCGGCTCATCTTGTCGGGGTTGTTGGGTACATGGCAGTTCACACACTGCGACTCGCGCATCTGCAGCGCCAGGTCCCGGTAGCGCTTGTCGACATTGCCCAGGTACGGGTTTTCCGGCCGGTACAAGCCGTCGAACAGCGTCACCGCCGGTTGCGTGTGGCCCTTGTCGTCGGTCCAGAGCCATGGGCCCTGGTATTTTTCATGCTGCACCGTCTGCACCGGTTGCAGCAGCGGCGTGGGTGCCACGTCGGTGAACTGCGCCACCTTGATGGTGCCCGTTTCGGGACTGATCCAGAGCATCATGCTGCGGGCGTTTTCGTACATCGACCATTTGGCCTCGTCGTGCCAGAACGGATAAGGAAACTGGCCCGGCGGCAGGCGGTTGCGAAAGGCCGCCTCAAGCCGCACCAGGAACATCTTCTCGTCGGCCACCCACTCCACGGTATGCCGGCCGTTGAACATGAAGAGCGGCGCATACATACCGGTCCAGGCGTCAGGGGCGAACTGGGTCAGGTTGGTCTGGCGCAGCGTGGCGTTGTCTTTCTTGTTTTGCCGGCCCCACAACATGATGGGCGCCACGTGTGCACGTAGCTGGCTCGGGCCGAACAGGGTTTGCCGGCACTGCGTGTAGGCATTGACGTCACCGGCCGGCGCCAGCGGGCAACTGCTGGCGAGCTCCGCCGCAATTTCGGCCGCAGCCAGTGCGATGTTGGGCGGGATCGCCCTTTTTTCCTGGGCTTGCACGCCGCAGGAAAATGCCAAGGTGGCGGCCAGCAGTCCGGCCCGCCATGGCGAAAGTGAAAGTGAAAGTGAAAACAGACGTGCTTGAATCAACGTAGCCATTTTTTACTCCCTCGTGTAGTCCAACAAATCCAGGTAGTCCTTCCGTTCCGCTTTGGCCCAGGCCTTCACGCCCATCGAAGCCATCACTGCGGCGCTTTCTGAATTGGTGGCCAGCAGCGCGTCGCGCAGCTGCTGGACCATGTCCGCGGCCAGGCTGGGACTGGCAAGTACTGACCAGTTCACCACCGGCTGGGTTTCAGCCACCACGCGCCCGCCCTCTTCCACCCATTTCTTGGCAATGGTGGGATTGACCACGCCGATCTGGCCCATTCCGGACTTCACAAACTGCGCGACTTCCTCCTGGAAGCGGACATGCGTCACGCGGACCTGCCCAAGTTTTTGCCGCCGCAGTTCCGCCAGCGCCACCGCGCTGGTGGCGGCAGACTCGTCGGGCATGATGACTTTTGCATCAACCGCATCCGCCAGGGTTTTAATGGGCGAATCCTTGGCCACGATGAAGGCCGCCTTGTAAGGGTCGGCGCGCCGCACCACCGGCTGGTAGCCGTTGTCGCGCACCAGCTTGGCCAACTGGTTGACAGACTTCCCAAAGACAAACTCCGGCTTGCTGGCGCCTTGGGCCACCGCCATGAAGCGCTTGATATCCACCATGGGCTCCACGACGACAGGCCGCCCCTTGAGCTGGGTGCTGATGAAGTCGGCGGCAGGGCGATAACGGTTGGTCAGCAAAAACGAGTTGGTGTCACCGCCTACCGCTTCATTGACCAGCAGCCGCCAGTTCGCGCCACCTGCCGGTTTTTTAGCCGCAGAAGCAGCGGCAGCAGCCGAAACCTGGGCCCAGGCGCTACCCGGCCCACCCATACCCCCTGCGAGGGCGCCCAGGCCCAGGATTGACAACATCTGACGGCGAAGCTGCGAGGAAGGTGTTTTCATGAAAGCCTTGTTTTGGAAAGCCCGCTAAC
Source organism: Polaromonas sp. P1_F8 (assembly GCF_056405635.1). NCBI lineage: Bacteria > Pseudomonadati > Pseudomonadota > Betaproteobacteria > Burkholderiales > Comamonadaceae > Polaromonas > Polaromonas sp. P1_F8. The sequence goes on from NZ_JBFUBS010000001.1 coordinate 1,535,321, forward strand.
CCAGTACATCGTTGCTGGATGACTTCGGCTACTGCCCCAAGGCTTTGTCAAGGCTTCGGAACTGCATGGCCTTGCGGCTTAATCCTTGTCACCTACGCAAATACACTCTATGGACCGGCTGCAAAAATAGTCAAAGGCTGTTCATGGCACCCGCCCTGTCAGGACTGACAGGTAAAACCTGCCAAGGGCATGGGCGCGGTGGTGCGCGGCCCAAATCACCGGCAGCTGCCCCGCTCAAACGTAAACAGCTGTAACACCCTCAACCTTCCTCCAGAAGTTCCTGGCTGCCAGGATCGGGACGTGCCACCCGCCACCTTTTTGATAGCTGACTCCGGGCATCCTCCCGGTCGGGCCGGTCAATGCGCGGAAAGCAGGCAAGCCGTATGCTCAAAAATACGGATGCCGATACATCACAAAATGCATCCTGTGAGTAATCCCAGTGTGCGAAAACTGACAGCACCTGAACGCGGCAGTTGTTGCTCTTAGGCCAATCCCTATCGCCTGGCGGCAAGACCCCTCAGCCCGTACGGCGACACCTGAACTGCCGGGGCAATGCCAAAGTTCTACTTCGCAGCGTGGCAGGCATTGTTTTTGCTGTATCGTTTTGAGGTTCGCTTCGATTTCACGGCCACCGCGTTCTTATGCTGATGTGCTGGCCTGCCGGTCTCCCCTTTTGCAACCCCTTCAAGAAAATCCCGCCATGAAAAATCGTGCACCTGCCGCATCTGCCCTTCCCAGCCTTGTCGCCAGGATGACCGGGGCGGTGATCGCCCTTGCAGCCCTGAACGCCCATGCGCAAAACACGCCGATCAAGTTCCAGCTCGACTGGCGCTTCGAAGGCCCGGCGGCCCTCTTCCTCACACCGGTGGCCAAAGGCTATTTCAAGGCCAACAAGCTCGACGTGACGGTAGACGCCGGCAACGGCTCAGGCGGGGCGGTGACCCGTGTGGCTTCGGGCACCTATGACATGGGTTTTGCCGACCTGGCCTCGGTGATGGAATTTCACGCCAACAACCCCGACGCGCCCAACAAGCCCGTCGCGGTGATGATGGTCTACAACAACACGCCGGCCTCGGTCATGGCGCTCAAAAAATCGGGCATCAAGACCCCGGCCGACCTGAACGGCAAAAAAATGGGCGCGCCGGTGTTTGACGCAGGCCGCCGCGCCTTTCCGATTTTTGCCAAGGCCAACAACATCACCGGCTTTCAGTGGACAGCCATGGACCCGCCGCTGCGCGAAACCATGCTGGCCCGCGGCGATGTGGACGCCATCACCGGCTTTACCTTTACCTCGCTGCTCAACCTGGAAGCGCGCGGTGTCAAGGCTGAAGACGTGGTGGTGCTGCCCTATGCCGACTTCGGCGTGAAGCACTACGGCAACGTGGTGATTGCCTCGCCCAAACTCATCAAGGAAAACCCGGCCGCCGTCAAGGCGTTCCTGCAAGCCTTCACCAAGGGCGTGAAAGACGTGGTGGCCGACCCGGCCGCCGCCATCGAATTCGTGAAGGCGCGCGACGGCATCATCAATGTCCCGCTGGAAGTACGCCGCCTGCGCCTGGCCATCGACACCGTCATCAACAGCCCCGACGCACGCGCCGAAGGCTTCGGGCGGGTCTTGGCGCCGCGCCTGACGCTGATGGCCTCGCAGGTGTCGGATGCCTTCGGCACCAAAACCCGCGTGAATCCTGATCTGGTGTGGAACGGCAGCTTCCTGCCCACCACAGCGGAACTCAATGTGTTGCCGAAGAAATGAACCCGGCTTCATGCGCCATTCCCGATACTTTGCCGGCCTGAATTGCTACACTTTTAATAGCTGCTTGCGCCCGTCCTAATTGGGCCAGAAGCCATTTTCATATCCAAAACATGCCATTCGCCGCCGCTGACAGCCCTTTTGTTGACTTCCGCGACGTCTGGCTCGCCTACAACGACGAGCTGCTCGCGCGCAAGCAATTCTCCGTTGAGGCCATAGACCTGCAGGTGCGGCAGGGCGAGTTCATCGCCATCGTCGGGCCGTCGGGTTGCGGCAAGTCCACCTTCATGAAGCTGGCCACCGGGCTGAAGATGCCGTCGGCCGGGAGCATCCTGATTGACGGACGGCCCGTGACGGGGCCCCTGAAGATTTCCGGTATGGCCTTCCAGGCGCCATCGCTACTGCCCTGGCGCACCACCGTCGGCAACGTGTTGCTGCCGCTTGAAATCGTCGAGCCTTATCGCAGCCAGTTCAAGGCAAGGCGCAAGGAGTTTGAAGAACGGGCGCGCAAGCTGCTGCAGAAGGTGGGCCTGGCAGGCTATGAAGACAAATTCCCCTGGCAGCTGTCTGGGGGCATGCAGCAGCGCGCCAGCATCTGCCGCGCGCTGATCCACGAGCCCAAAATGCTGCTCCTCGACGAGCCCTTCGGCGCGCTCGACGCCTTCACGCGCGAAGAGCTCTGGTGCATCCTGCGCGACCTCTGGACCGAGCAGCGCTTCAACGTGATCCTGGTCACGCATGACCTGCGCGAATCGGTGTTCCTGGCCGACACGGTGTACGTGATGAGCAAAAGCCCCGGCCGCTTTGTCGTGCGGCGCGAAATTGAACTGCCGCGCCCGCGTGACCTCGAAGTGACCTACACCCGCGAGTTCAGCGACATCGTGCATGAGCTGCGCGGCCACATCGGCGCGGTGCGCGGTGGAGCCACCGTATGAACATGAGCAACAAACAGCTGGAACGCTGGGCGCCTTGGGTGTTGTTGGCGGCCGTGGTGGGGCTGTGGCAGGCGGTGTGCGCCGGATTTTCGGTGCCGGAGTTCATCTTTCCCGCGCCATTCACCATTGCCCAGGCCATGGCTGAATTTGCCGGCCCGATTGCCGAGGCCGCCTGGAAAACATTCTGGGTCACGATGGTGGGTTTCGGCCTGTCCATCGTGGTCGGCGTATTGCTGGGCTTTCTGGTGGGCTCGTCACGGCTGGCCTATGCCGCGGTCTATCCGCTGCTGGTGGCTTTCAACGCGGTGCCCAAGGCCGCGATTGTTCCCATCCTGATTGTCTGGTTCGGCATCGGCGTGGGCCCCGGCATCCTCACGGCTTTTTTGATTTCGTTTTTCCCCATCACCGTGAACATGGCCACAGGCCTGGCCACGCTGGAGCCAGAGCTGGAAGACGTGCTGCGCGTGCTGGGTGCCAAACGCTGGGACGTGCTGGTCAAGGTCGGCCTGCCGCGCTCCATGCCCTTCTTCTTTGCCTCGCTCAAGGTCGCCATCACGCTGGCTTTTGTCGGCACGGTACTGGCTGAAATGACTGCGGGTGATTCAGGCATTGGCTACCTCATGCAAAGTGCCGGGTCGCAACAACGGCTGGCGTTGGCTTTTGCCGGGCTGGTGGTGATTGGGGCGATGGCTATGGCGATGTATGAGCTCTTCAGTTATGTGGAGAAGCACACTACGGGGTGGGCGCATCGGGGGTCGCAAGGGGACTGAGGTATTAAGCCGGTCTTGCTCCGGCGTTGCGCTTTTTGCTGGGGTTTGCTGGCCGGGGGTTGCCCGGCGGCAACTCACTTTTCTTTTGGGTCGCCAAAAGAAAAGTAAGCAAAAGAAAAGGCGACCCTGCTGTCTGCGTCCCTTCGCTGCGCTACGGGCAACCTGCGGTGCTCGGTCCAGGCGGGGTCTCGCTCGAACTCGCTTCGCTCAGACAATCGCGATCCCTGATCCGCCTGAACCTGCGCTCCTCGGCGCAGACAGAAGGGGCAATCGGGAGCGGGGACCGAAGACAAATACCAACTCCAATACCAACAAGGACACGCCATGGCGTGTCCTTGTTTCTTCAGGTATTCGGGTTTTGGATTCGGTTATTGGCTGTTCGGCATTCCTTCCCCACCCCCTTGTGGATGCGCCGAGGAGCACAGGGCCAGACGGATCAGGGCAAAAACTTGTTTGAGCGAAGCGAGTTGTTTTTGACCCCGGCTGGACCGAGCACCGCAGGTTGCCCGTAGCGAAGCGCAGGGACGCAGGAACCAGGGTCGCCTTTTCTTTGCTTACTTTCTTTTGGCGAAGCAAAAGAAAGTGAGTTGCATGCCGGGCAACCCCCGGCCTGCAGCTCTCAGAAAAAGGCGCATAGACCGGAGCAAGACCCGGCCTAAAGAAACCGCTCCAACAACCGGCGCGAACCCCGGTCCAGCGCCGTCATATCCCGCACGCTGTACTGCACCCCCTGGCTGCCGGCAATCAGCAAACCCGTGCGCCCCAGGCGGCGAATGTCTTCCTCACCCTTGAGCACGAAAGACGTCTCACCCCGGTCGGTCTCTACCGTCCACACGCTGGGGGTGGCAAAGGTCGAAACGCTTTTGAGCCGTGTGATTTCAGGGGCGAAATCGCGCAGGGCCAGCTCTTCCTCGAGCAGGGTACGCGCTTGCGCCGGCAAGGCCTGCAGGTCTTCCACCCAGGCCACCTCGTGCCCTTCGGTGTTGACCAGTGAAATGCCTTCATCGGGTGCAGCCAGGGGAAAGGCCCGTACCGGCACCACGCCAACATGCTGCTGGCCACCGGCATCGACGAACACCAGCCGGCCCGACGCAGTGCGTTCCAGGGAAAAGGACAACGAGGACAAAGAGGAAGAGAACTGGGAAGAGGAGTTGGTCATGTGCAGTCCTTGGCTTATCGGTTGCCGGTGTGCTGCACGGTGTGGGCCAGCTGCGAAGTGGCCACTGCGATAAGGCTTTGCGCTGCTTCCTCGCCGCCCTCTTCACTGTCGACCTGCCGCGCCTGGGCTTCGTACAGCCGCCAGTAAGCACCCTGCTTCGCCATCAATTCGTCGTGCGGCCCCACTTCCACCACCTGGCCGCGGTCCATCACCACCAGGCGGTCGGCCTTGCGCAGTGTTGAAAGGCGGTGGGCAATGGCAATCGTGGTGCGGCCCTGCACCAGGTTGTCGAGGGCACGCTGGATTTCTTTTTCCGTTTCGGTGTCCACCGACGAGGTCGCTTCGTCGAGGATCAGGATGCGCGGGTTGATCAGCAAGGCCCGCGCAATCGAGATGCGCTGGCGCTCACCGCCCGACAGCCCCTGGCCGCGCTCACCCACCAGCGAGTCATAGCCCTGCGCCAGCCGCAAAATGAATTCATGCGCATGGGCGGCACGCGCGGCCGCGACGATTTCAGCGCGCGTGGCGCCCGGCTTGCCGTAGGCAATGTTTTCGGCAATCGTGCCGAAGAAAAGAAACGGCTCCTGCAGCACCAGGCCGATGTTGCGGCGGTAGTCGGCCACACCGAAACGGCGGATGTCGGTGCCGTCCACGCTGATGGAGCCGTCGCTCACGTCGTAAAACCGGCAGATCAGGTTGACCAGCGTGCTTTTTCCCGAACCGCTGTGGCCCACCAGGCCGATCATTTCGCCGGGGCGGATCTGCAGATCGAGCCCGCGGATCACCGAGCGGTTGCCGTAACGGAACCCGAGGTTCTTCATGTCGATGCGGCCTTCGAGCGCGCCAATCTTCACCGGGCTGGCCGTTTCGGGCACGTTGGAAACGTGATCAAGGATGTCGAAGATGCGCTTGGCGCCGGCTGCCGCCTTTTGCGTGACGGAAACGATGCGGCTCATCGAATCAAGCCGGCCGTAAAAGCGGCCGATGTAGGCGATGAAAGCCGTCAGCACGCCCACGGTGATCTGCTGGCGCGACACCAGCCAGATGCCGAAAGCCCACACCACCAGCAGGCCGACTTCTGTGAGCAATGAGACGGTGGGCGTGAACAGCGACCAGGTCTTGTTGAGCTTGTCGTTGACCGCCAGATTGTGCTGGTTGACTTCGCGAAACCGCTGGGCTTCGCGCTTTTCCTGGGCAAAGGCCTTGACCACGCGAATGCCCGGAATCGTATCGGCCAGCACATTGGTCACGTCCGACCAGACACGGTCGATTTTTTCAAAACCGGTGCGCAGCTTGTCGCGCACCACATGGATCATCCAGCCGATAAACGGCAGCGGCAGCAGGGTCACCACGGCCAGCCAGGGGTTGATGGAAATGAGGATCACCGCGGTCATCACGATCATGAGCACATCGGTCGCGAAATCCAGCGCATGCAGCGACAAAAATACGCAGATGCGGTCGGTTTCCGAGCCGATGCGGGACATCAGGTCGCCGGTGCGCTTGCCGCCAAAGTAGTCCAGCGAGAGCTCCAGCAAGTGGTCGAAGGTGGCGGTGCGCAGGTCAGCGCCTATGCGCTCGGACACCAGTGCCAGCAAATAGGTACGCGCCCAGTTCAGCGCCCAGCCCAGCACGGCCGCGCCCAGCAGGCCACCCAGCAGCAATCCCACCTTCCAGGGCTCAATCTTCTGGCCGTTCTGGAACGGTATCAGGATGTCGTCCATCAACGGAATCGTGAGGTAAGGCGGCACCAGCGTGGCGGCGGTGGAGGCCAAAGTCAGCAAAAAACCGGCCAGTAGCTGGTAGCGGTACGGATCGGCAAACCGCCACAGGCGCAGCAGCACCCAGGTGGAAGGCGGCGTGTGCAGCTCGCGCGCGCAGGCCGGGCATTCCTCGCTGTCGGGCGGCAGCGGCAGGTCGCACTCGGGGCACAGGGCCGTGTCCTCGGCCAGTGCCGCGGCATCGCCCGCCGCCGGGGCCTGCTGCTGGGCAAACAGGCGCACCAGGCGCAGGGCCTGCACATTGGCACCCAGGGTAAACCGCCAGCTGGCCAGCCGCCGGCCCGCTTCATGCAGCTCCAGCGTGCCCACGCCGGCATGGTCGAAATGGCGCAGTGAAAGCCCCTGCAATACGGTGCCGTCGGCGTTCGTCGTGGGCCAGCTGGCCCATACGCCTTCAGGGTTGCAGGCCAGCAGCCGGCGGTCCGTCAGGGCCAGCAGGCCCCGGGCGAAATGAAGTTGGTTATCCAGGTCAACCACCAGCGTGCACAAAACGTTCTCTTGGGTTGCAAGTTGTGAGCGAAGCCCTGCCAGAACAGGGTCGGTAGGGCTGGAGTCGTCTGCCGGGTGGTTGTGTTGCATTGTGTTGTGGAAAATCTTGGCGTCCCGCATCTGGCGCGGCAGGGTATTCGCAGGTTCTTCGTAGTTGTGCGAATAGGCCCGAAACAGGGATTTTCGCCGAATGCGGCCTGAAGCGACCGGTTTGACCATATCAACCCCCTGAAAATGACGGAACCATCAAAATCGACCCCTGGCGGCCATCGCCGCGACAAAAACAACAACATAACGAGACACAGGGACCCACCGAGACCTTGACCGGCCTCACACTGAAATCCATCGGCCAGGGCCGAGCCTTGCTCCCCGGGGTGCCAAGGCCTAACCCTGCCGACAATTTTGCGAAAAATGAGCCCACAGGACGACATCAAGCTGCTGCGCATCAATTACCTGCGCGGCCCCAACATCTGGACCTATCGGCCCGTGCTGGAAGTCTGGCTGGACCTCGGCAGCCTCGAAGACTTTCCCTCCAACCTGCTGCCTGGCTTCAATGACCGCCTGGTCGCCCTGTTGCCGGCGCTCGTCGAACACCACTGCGGCGTGGGCGAGCGCGGCGGCTTCATCCAGCGCCTGCTGGAAGGCACCTGGTCCGGCCATGTGCTGGAGCATGTGGTCATCGAGCTGCTGAACCTTTCCGACATGCCGACCGGCTTCGGCCAGACGCGCAGCACCTCCCAGCGCGGCGTTTACCGCATGGTGTTCCGTGCCCGCGACGAGCAGGTGGCCCGCACCGCGCTGGCCGAAGGCCACCGCCTGCTGATGGCCGCCATCAACGGCACAGACTACGGCCAGGCCGGCGTGCAGTCCGCCGTCGAGAAAATCCGGACCAAGGTGGACGACTGCTACCTCGGCCCCAGCACGGCCTCCATCGTGGCCGCGGCCACCGACCGCCGCATTCCCCATATCCGGCTGAACGACGGCAACCTGGTGCAACTGGGTTACGGCGCCAGCCAGCGCCGCATCTGGACGGCCGAAACCGACCTCACCAGCGCGATCGCCGAAGGCATCGCCCACGACAAGGACCTCACCAAAAGCCTGCTGGCCACCTGCGGCGTGCCGGTGCCTGAAGGCCAGATCGTCGCCACAGCGGAAGAAGCCTGGGAAGCGGCCGAAGACATCGGCCTGCCGGTGGTCGTCAAGCCGTCCGACGGCAACCATGGCCGTGGCGTGTCGCTGGACCTCAAAACACAGGCCGAAGTCGAAGGCGCGTTTGAAGTTGCGGCGCGCCATGGCAGCGAAGTCATGGTCGAGCGCTTCGTGCGCGGCAACGAACACCGCCTGCTGGTGGTCGGCGGCCGTGTGGTCGCCGCCGCGCGCGGCGAGGCGGCCTGGGTCATCGGCGACGGCACCTCGACCGTATCGCAGCTGGTGGACGCACAGCTCAACACCGACCCGCGCCGCGGCATCGGTGAAGACTTCCCGCTGGGCCGCATCAACACGGCCAGCGACGGCGCCATCATTCTTGATCTGCAGCGCCAGGGCCTGAGCCCCGAAGCCATACCCGCCGTTGGCCGCGAGGTGCTGATCCAGCGCAACGGCAATGTGGCCATCGACTGCACCGACCAGGTTCACCCTGACGTTGATCACATCGTGTCGCTGGCCGCCCGCGTGGTGGGCCTGGACATCGCCGGGGTCGATGTGGTGGCGCAAGACATCTCGCGCCCGCTGCACGAGCAAGGCGGCGCCATCGTTGAAGTGAACGCCGGCCCAGGCCTCCTCATGCACCTCAAGCCGGCCGAAGGCGCGCCGCGCCCGGTGGGCCGTGCCATCTGCGACCACCTTTTCCCTGCCACCGACTCCGACAGCCCTGACGGCCGCATTCCCATCGTCGGCATTGCCGGCTCCAGCGACAACCAGCGCGTGGCGCGTCTGGTGGCCTGGCTGCTGCACCTGTCGGGCCGGCACACCGGCCTGGCCTGCCAGGGTGGGTTGTTCCTGGACCAACGCTGTGTGGACGCATCCAACTGCGCCAACTGGGAAGCCGGCCAACGCCTGCTGATCAACCGCGCCGTGCAGGCGGCGGTGTTTGAAAACGGCGCCGACACCATCTTGCGCACCGGACTGCCCTATGACAAATGCCAGGTGGGTGTTGTTACCGACCTGGGCGGCGCCGAAGGCCTGGCCGAATTCGACATCACCGAAGCCGACCAGATGTACAAGGTCATGCGCTCGCAGGTCGATGTGGTGCTGCCCGGCGGTGCCGCCGTGCTCAATGCCGCAGATCCCCGCATCGCCGAAATGCAGGAGCTCTGCGACGGCGAAGTCATTTTCTACAGCACCGACCCCAAGGCCGAGGCCATTGCGGCGCATTGCGCCAAAGGCGGCCGTGCGCTCTACCTGCGCCAAGACCAGGTCGTGCTGGCCACCGGTGCCAGCGAGGCTTTTTTGCCGGGCCTCGGCAAGCTTGCCGCCTGGCGCGAACGCCGCGGGTTGTCCGAGGGTGGACTGCTGGCCGCCGTGGGCGCCGCCTGGGCGCTGGGCATCCCCCTCAATTTGATAGGCGCCGGCATGGAAGCCTTTGAAACCACCCCTAAAACCGCCGGGAGTGCCGAGTAATGGAAGTGTCCCGTATCCGGGCCCTGCGCGGGCCCAACCTCTGGAGCCGCCACACGGCGCTCGAAGCCATCGTTGCCTGCACTGCGGTGGAGTGCAATATCACGGGTCTGCCAGGCTTTGAGCCGCGCGTGCGCTCGCTGTTCCCCGAGATGGGCGCCTTCCGGCAGACCGGCCACGCAGGCCCCGTCTCACTGGCCCATGTGCTTGAAGCCGCCGCGCTGGCGCTGCAGACGGCTGCCGGTTGCCCCCTCACTTTCAGCCACACCGCCTCTACTGTTGAAGCGGGCACCTACCAGGTCGTGGTCGAGTACAGCGAAGAAACCGTCGGCCGGCTGGCGTTTGAGCTGGCGCAAGCATTGATCCACGCCGCCCTGCGCGATACCGCATTTGACCTGGACGCCGCGATTGCCCAACTGCGCGAACTCGACGAAGACGAACGCCTCGGTCCCAGCACCGGCGCCATCGTCGATGCGGCCGTGGTACGCGGCATTCCCTACCGGCGCCTGACCAAAGGCAGCATGGTGCAATTCGGCTGGGGCTCCAAACAGCGGCGCATCCAGGCCGCGGAAATCGACGCCACCAGCGCCGTGGCCGAATCCATCGCGCAGGACAAAGACCTCACCAAAAAACTGCTGCGCGCGGCCGGCGTGCCCGTGCCGCTCGGCCGCCCGGTCACCGATACGGACGATGCCTGGGTCGCGGCCCAGGAAGTGGGTTTGCCGGCAGTCGTGAAACCGCTGGACGGCAACCAGGGCAAGGGCGTCACCGTCAACATCAGCACGCGCGAACACCTCGACACCGCCTACAGGACAGCCGCCGAATATGGCGAAGTGATGGTCGAAAAATTCCTGCCCGGCAGCGACTTCCGCCTGCTGGTGGTGGGCAACAAGCTGGTGGCCGCCTCGCGCCGTGAGCCGCCACAGGTCGTGGGCGACGGCCTGCACACCGTGCGTGAGCTGGTCGACATCGTCAACCAGGACCCCAAGCGCGGCGAAGGCCATTCCACCTCGCTCACCAAAATCCGCTTCGACGACATCGCGGTGGCCCGCCTGGAAGCACAGGAGCTCACGCCCGAATCCATTCCCGCCAAGGGCCGGCGTGTCATCCTGCGCAATAACGCCAACCTGAGCACCGGCGGCACCGCCACCGACGTGACCGATGACGTACACCCGGCTGTGGCCGCGCGCGCCGTGGCTGCGGCGCAAATGGTCGGCCTGCACATCTGCGGCGTCGACGTGGTGTGCGAAAGCATGCTGCGCCCGCTGGAGACACAAAACGGCGGCGTCGTGGAAGTCAATGCCGCGCCGGGCCTGCGCATGCATCTGTCGCCCTCGTACGGCAAGGGCCGCGCCGTGGGCGTCGCCATGATCGACGAGTTGTTTGCCCCCGGTGACAACGGCCGCGTGCCGGTGATTGCCGTCACGGGCACCAACGGCAAGACCACCACGACCCGCCTGATTGCCCACCTGCTGGCCGCCGACGGCCTGCGCACCGGCATGACGAATACCGACGGCGTCTACATCAACGGCCGGCAAACCGACAGCGGCGATTGCAGCGGCCCCAAGAGCGCGCGCAACGTGTTGATGCACCCTGACGTCGATGCGGCCGTGTTCGAAATCGCCCGCGGCGGCGTGCTGCGCGAAGGCCTGGGCTTTGACCGCTGCGAAGTCGCCGTTGTCACCAACATCGGCAGCGGCGACCACCTTGGGCTCAACTACATCACCACGGTGGAAGACCTGGCCGTGCTCAAGCGCGTGATCGTGCAGAATGTCTCGACCACCGGCTACGCGGTGCTCAATGCCGCCGACCCCATCGTCGCCGACATGGCGGTCACCTGCCCCGGCAAGGTGATCTTTTTCGCCGCCGACCGGCACCACCCGCTCATGGCCACGCACCGCGCACAAGGCAAGCGCACCGTGTATGTCGACGGCGCCACACTGGTGGCCGCCGAAGGCGCCTGGGTCGAACGCATCGCGCTGCAGGGCGTTCCCGTCACACGCGGCGGCACCATCAGCTTCCAGGTCGAAAACGTCATGGCCGCCGTCGCTGCCGCCTGGGGTGCCGGCATCAACTGGGACACCATCAAGCGCGGGCTTTCCAGCTTCGTAAACGACGCGCACAACGCGCCCGGCCGTTTCAACGTGATGGACTACAAGGGCGCCACGGTGATCGCCGACTACGGCCACAACCCCGACGCCATGCGCGCCCTGGTGGCGGCTGTTGACGCCATGCCGGCCACGCCAGGCCAGCGCCGCAGTGTGGTGATCAGCGGCGCCGGCGACCGCCGCGACAGCGACATCCGCGACCAGACCATCATCCTGGGCAGCGCGTTCGACGACGTCATCCTCTACCAGGACGCCGCCCAGCGCGGCCGCGCCGACGGTGAAGTCATGGGTCTGCTGCGCCAGGGCCTGGAAGGCGCCCACAAGGCGCAACGTACCAAGAAAATCGACGAGATCCGTGGTGAGTTCCTGGCCATCGACACCGCGCTTTCACGCCTGTCACCTGGTGACCTCTGCCTGATCCTGGTCGACCAGGTGCAAGAGGCGCTGGACCACCTGGCCGCGCGCGTGAAAGAAGCCAAAGAGACAGTCGCGCACTAGCGTGTCAGGGTTGCCGGGCAAAACGGAGAGCGGCGCGGATGAGCCGCACCGCTTTTCGCAGCCCGGCAAGCCAGCAGTGAATACGCAGGACCCTGAATTTCAGTCAAAAAGAGGCTGTAGCCCAATCAGGACGGGCGCAAGCAGCTCCTGAATTAATAGCAAAGCCAGGCACCCTGCCCGCGGTAAACTTGCCCCATGACCTGGAACGCGACCCTCGCTCTCGACTACACCCACCAGGCCGGCAAGACCCTTGCCCACTTTCGCCATAGCGGCCCCCTGCGCATCCTGCAAAGCCTTTACCCCGAAGGCGACGCGATTTGCCACAACGTCATCGTGCACCCGCCCGGCGGCCTGGTCGGCGGCGACACGCTGGACCTGGCCTTCAGCGCAGCACCCGGCACACACGGCCTCATCACCACGCCCGGCGCCACGCGCTTTTACCGCTCCGCCGGCGAGCCCGCCCTGCAGCGCACCCGCCTTGACCTGCAGGCCGGCGCCCGCATGGAATGGCTGCCGCTGGAGGCTATTTGCTACAACGGCTGCCTTGCCGAAAACCACCTGACCATGACGCTGGCGCCCGGTGCCGAACTGATCGGCTGGGACGTCACCGCCCTGGGCCTGCCCGCCGCCAGCCTGCCGTTCGAGAGCGGCAGCTTTCGCCAGCACATCGAAATGCCCGGCGTCTGGCTCGAGCGCGCACGCATGGACGCCACGGACACCTTGCTGATGAACAGCCCGCTCGGCATGGCCGGCAACCGCTGCCTCGCGTCACTTTTTTTTGTGGCGGGCAGCAAGCTCGAGCGCCATCGCCGCCAGCTGGCGCTGGACTGCGCACGTGAGGTGATGCAGGCCCACCCGCTTGCCGCATACGCCGGTGCGACCAGCCCCGACGGGCAGGTCGTCGTCGTCCGTGTGCTGTCGCCGGTGGTTGAGCCTGCCATGGCCTTGCTCAAGCAGGTCTGGCAAGCCTGGCGCACACAGCTCTGGCAGCTGGCGCCGTCCACGCCGCGCATCTGGTCGATGTAGTCCTGCAGCTGCTCACGCAGGCTGTACAAAAAAACATTTCCGGAAAATTCGTTACGCGTCCTCCGCAGCTCTACGGGTTTTGTAGTCTTTAGTTAGCCGTTACCCGCGCAAGCCCCGGCCCGTCAAAAACCGCTGAAAGACCTGTCCTACAGGCGAATGGGCTTAGGGCACGGCTTACCCGGACCTTTTCCTTTCATGGCCGTTTCAGGCAGCGGCCCAGACTCCATTTATCGATATCCATCGAGTTTCGAACAAGGAGTTTGACCATGACCTCATCCCTGAATTTCCGCCTTGCGCGCACTGCTGCCTGTTTCGGCGCAGCCGCCCTGCTTTCCCTGGGCGCTGCTGCCCAGATTGCGTCCGGCACTACCGGGATCGACGCCACGGGTGACGCCAGGAGCGAAATGGCCGCCTGTAACAACGGCAAGACCCAGCAAGACCGGGCCACCTGTATCACTGAAGTCAAGAACGCCAACGCCGCCAAACGCGCCGGCAAGGTCGACAACGCCAATGGCCAGTTTGCCGCCAATGCATTGAAGCGCTGCGATGTCTTCAAGGGCGAAGACCAGGTCGCCTGCCAGGCCCGTATCGTGGGCTACGGCAAGGCTGATGGCAGCGTCGCCGGCGGCGGTGTCGTGCGCCAGGTAGAAACCGTTGTAGTGCCCCCGGGCGCCACCAACGTTCGCGTGCAGCCGCAGACCTCGACAGACATTGTGGTGATCCCGGCGCCCGTCGCCTCACCGCCGCAATAACCAGTTGCCACTCGCTCCGCCGGGGTTTGATGAATTCACCGGATGGAGCAGAAGCAAAGGTGGGCCGCTTGCGGCCCACTTCTTTTTTGTGTGCGTTGTATGGGCAGGTTTTCCACATCGCCGGTTTCTCCAGGCGACGTATATTTCATTCGCCGCCAAACACAGGTAATCCTCCCGTAAAGTCCACCCGGTCAACGGATTTCGCGTGCATGATGAGGGGGACTATCGCGCGTCCACTGCGGGACGCCGTCTCCATGTTCCCCCGGCCATTACCCGCCACGTCACCCGCCACGAAAGCATCCATGCAAAAACCCCAGAACACCTCGCCCGAGAAGCCACAACTGGCGCGAGCGCTCGAAAAAAACGATGCCGTGCAGGACACAGTGGAAAGATCCGCACAAGAACTGCTGCTAATCAACAAGGTCCTCGAAAAAGAAATTCCACCCGCGGTCAAAACAGGCGACGTTGCGATGGCGCTGGTAAAAACCGCGGAACTCGAAGACAAAATCCAGAGCTCCGCGGAAGAGCTGGCGCACGTCAACGACCTGCTGGAACGGGAGATTGCGGAGCGTGCCGAACTGGAGAAAAAACTGCTGGCAGCCACAACCGGTATCGCAGGAAAAGGCACACCCAACGCCACCGACAGTTGAAGAAAACAGCGCCGACACCTTTGGTGCCGGTATGGAGTCATGTCAAAGTGGACCGCTTGCGGCCTACTTTTTTTTAGCCTTCCTGCTTATCGGTTTGTGCGGATTTCAGCACCCCATCCGCCTTGAACATGGCCTTGATGCCGCGCACCGCCTGCCGGATGCGGGCCTCGTTTTCGATCAAGGCAAAGCGCACATGGTCGTCACCGTGGTCGCCAAAGCCGATTCCCGGTGACACGCACACCTTGGCTTTTTCCAGCAGCTGCTTGGCAAACTCCAGCGAGCCCAGCTTGCGGTAAGCCTCGGGAATGCGCGCCCAGATATACATCGACGCCTTGGGGCAGTCCACCGGCCAGCCCGCTTCGGTCAGGCCCCTGTAGAGCACGTCGCGCCGCGCCTGGTATTGCGCGGTAATGTCCTTCACGCATTGCTGGTCGCCTTCCAGCGCGGCAATCGCTGCCACCTGCAGCGGCGTGAAGGTGCCGTAGTCGTGGTAACTCTTGATGCGCGCCAGCGCCGCCACCAGGTCGGGGTTGCCCACCATGAAGCCGACGCGCCAGCCCGCCATGTTGTAGCTTTTGGAGAGTGTAAAAAACTCCACCGCGATGTCCTTGGCGCCCGGCACCTGCATGATGGACGGCGCCTTCCAGCCGTCGAACACGATGTCGGCATAGGCCAGGTCGTGCACCACAAAAATGTCGTGCTTGCGCGCCAGTGCAATCACCTTCTCGAAAAACTCCAGCTCCACGCATTGCGCGGTGGGGTTGGACGGAAACCCCAGCACCATCATCTTGGGCTTGGGGTAGCTGCCGCGAATGGCTTTTTCCAGCTCGGCAAAAAAATCCGTGTCGGGTGTCAGCGGCACCGAGCGAATGTCGGCCCCCGCGATCACCGCGCCGTAAATGTGGATGGGATAGCTCGGGTCCGGGACCAGCACGGTGTCGCCGCGGTCCAGCGTGGCCAGCATCAGGTGGGCCAAACCCTCTTTGGAACCGATGGTGACGATGGCCTCGGTGTCAGGGTCAATCGCCACCTGGTAACGGCTCTGGTACCAGTGCGCAATGGCGCGCCGCAGCCGCGGAATGCCCTTGCTGGCCGAATAGCCGTGCGTGTCGGGCCGCTGCGCGACCTCTGTGAGCTTGGCCACGATGTGCGCGGGCGTGGCGCCATCGGGGTTGCCCATGCTCATGTCGATGATGTCCTCGCCACGCCGGCGCGCCGCGATTCTCAGCTCGGCCGTGATGTTAAAAACGTAGGGGGGAAGCCGGTCAATGCGCGCAAAGCGGCGCTTGCCTGAAGAAGAGGCGGACATAAGAAACTTTCACGTAAGCGCCCGGAACCGTCCGAGCGACGTGGCTGGCAATGGGGCCAGCCGACGCCATGGTAACCGACAGGCAGGCGGCTTACAACCGGCGCCACCGCCATGGTCTACCATGCGGGGCTTGGCCGCCGGCACGGAGCCGGAAGGCATAAAAACAAAGGGAACCATGGACTCCGCAATGACCACCACCGAAACCTATTTGATCGCCATGGCGCTCATCTTCGCGGTGCCCTACCTGATCTGGCGGGTTCTCGGAACCGACTACTACGCGCCACTGGTGGTGGTGCAGATGATCGCCGGCATTTTGCTGGGCCCGGGCATCCTGGGCAAGGTCTACCCCGACTACTACGCCTTTGTCTTCAGCGCGCCGGTGGTGCAGTCGCTCAACGGCATTGCCTGGTGGGCCGTCATGGTGTTTGTCTGGATCGCCGGCATCGAGCTGGACCTCAAAAAGACCTGGGAACACCGGCGCGAAAGCGGCATCACCGCCGGCCTGGCGCTAAGCACACCGCTGGTGTTGGGCTGCGTCGTGGCCGCAGGCATGCTGATGTACCCAGGGTGGCTGGGCACGCAAGGCATGCCCTGGCAGTTTGTGGTGGGTGTCGGCATGGCCTGCGCCGTGACGGCGCTTCCCGTGCTGATCCTGCTGATGGACAAGCTCGCCATCCTGCGCCAGCCGGTTGGCCAGCGCCTGATACGTTACGCCAGCCTCGACGACATCGCGATCTGGGGCGTGCTGGCGCTCATCCTGATGGACTGGAAACGCGTGGGCACCCAGGTCGGTTTCCTCGTGGCGTTCGGCGTCGTGAGCTACGCCTTCCGCAAGCTCATGGTGTGGCTGCCCGAGCGTGACCGCTGGTACGTCGGCTTGATCTGGTTGATCGTCTGCGCCTTCGGCGCGGAATGGGCCGGGCTGGACTACATGATCGGGGCTTTCCTGGCCGGCGCCGTCATCGACGGTGAGTGGTTCGACCAGGAACACATGGACCTGCTGCGCCATCACGTGCTGCTGGTGATGATGCCGGTGTTTTTCCTCAGTGCGGGGCTGCGCACCAACTGGTCCGTCGGCGGAGAAGCCGTTTTTATCGCCGCGGCGGTGCTGCTGGTGGCTTCAGTTGGCGGCAAGTTGATGGGCACTTACATCGCAGGCAAAGTGCTGAAATGGGCGCCCGGTGAAGGCTCCATCATCGGCTGGCTGCTGCAGACCAAGGGCCTGATCATGATCATCTTTGTCAACATCCTGCTGAGCAAGAAAATCATCTCCAATGAGACCTTCACCGCCCTGCTGCTGATGGCCATTGCCAGCACCATGCTGACGGTGCCGATGACGGCACCCCGGCTTCAGCGCATGAAGGAGATCATCTTTCGCTCGAAGTAACAGGCGCAATCGGAGTAATTGGCCTTCTGGCAGCCTTCCAGCGGGCCAGCAGAAACTCCAGCGCCAAAACCAGCAGGAATCCGCAGGCATAGGCCAGCACGTCCATCCAGTCAGCCACCGAACCCAGCAGAATCTTCAGCACCCGGTTCTGCACGTGCCAGCCATTGACGCTGGCCACGTACTGGGCCAGCTCCACGAGGCAACCCACCGCAAACGCCACCAGCGCCAGGCCGCGGGTGTTGGCCTTGATCACGGTCTTGAGCAAAAGGTACACCCACACCACAGCCAGCACGTCGCCGACAAAACCCCGCAGCCAGCGGTGGTGTGACCACACAGTCGCGATCAGCACTTCAATGATGAAGATGAAGACCGCCCAGAGTGCAGCCTCGCGGTCAAAGCGCAGCTTCACGCGGGAAGCGCCTGTCTCAGTCGGGGACATGGATGCGCGCCTTCACATGCTTCAGGTTGGCCACGATGGTGAAGGTCATGACCACCAGCAGTGACCAGGAACTCCATTTGCCCACATGAACAAGGGACCAGGCGCCCAGCTGGTTGGGGTAGTGCCACAGGCTGAAGAACGTGCTGATGTTTTCAGCCACCCAGATAAAGAAGCCGATCAGCAAAAAAGCCAGCAGCAAGGGCATACTCCGGTCCCGGTCATAGGGCCGGAAGATCACCGTGGACCTGGCGTACAAGCCGGCCAGGCAGGCGGCGATGTACCAGCGGTAGTCGCCCCAAAAGTGGTGCGCGAAAAAGTTGCCATAGATCAGCAATGCAATCACCACGCCCATCCAGTAAGGCGGGTGATGCCGGATGCGCAGGTCAAACAATCGCCACGCCTGGATGATGTAGCTGCCCACCGCCGCATACATGAAGCCGGAAAACAGCGGCACGCCAAACACCTTGGTATAGGCAAAGTCCGGGTAGCTCCAGGACTGGATGGACCCGGAAGTCTTGAAGACCTCCAGCGCAAACCCCACCACGTGAAAGAGGCAGATGGCCTTCAGCTCATCCAGGGTTTCCAGCTTGGCCAGCACCATCCAGCCTTGAATCAGCAGCGCTATCAAAAGCAGCAGGTCGTAGCGCGGAACACCGGCCACGCCTGCCCGCGGCACAAGGAACACCGCTGCAAAGAACAGCCCGGCAAAGAGGCAGGCCCTGGCTTCCTTGAGGCCGAAGCAGCCAAACTCCACCAAAAAGCGGCGAAAGCCCGACAGGCCCGCATGAGATTTCGTCTGGATCAGCCAGTTGTCCAACGCAAGCAACGCCATCGGCATCTACCTTTTTTTGATTGTTTTTAGCCGGTTTGTTTCGGCGACCGCTGCGATTCTACGTTCGCGGAACTGATACGAATATCGGCATGCCTGCAGGCACAAAAAAGCCCGGACAAACCGGGCTTTGACGCAAGGCGACGACAGGCACCCTGCTTAAATCGCCACCAGCTGCCGCACGCCGTTGGTTTCCATGTCCTTGCCCTGGCCGCGCGCAATGAATTCGCCGCGCTCCATCACCAGGTAGTCGTCGGCCAGCTCCTGCGCGAAGTCGTAGTACTGCTCCACCAGCAAGATGGCCATGTCACCGCGATCGGCCAGCATGCGGATCACGCGGCCGATGTCCTTGATGATGCTGGGTTGAATACCTTCAGTGGGCTCGTCAAGAATCAACAGCTTGGGCTTGGCCGCCAGTGCACGCGCAATGGCCAGCTGTTGCTGCTGCCCACCCGACAAGTCACCACCGCGCCGGTTCAGCATTTGCTTGAGCACCGGAAACAGCTCATACAGCTCGGCAGGAATCGGCGTGCTGGCGCTTTTGTAGGCCAGGCCCATGCGCAGGTTTTCTTCCACCGTCAGGCGCGCGAAGATTTCACGGCCTTGCGGCACAAAGCCGATGCCTGCGCGGGCGCGCTCATACGGCGTGTTGCCCTGGATGGGTTTGCCGTCGAATTCAATCGTGCCGGTCTTGATGGGGATCAGGCCCATCAGTGATTTGAGCAGCGTGGTCTTGCCCACACCGTTGCGGCCCAGCAGCACCGTAACCTTGCCCAGGTGAGCGTCCAGGCTCACGTCCCGCAGGATGTGGGAGCCGCCGTAGTATTGGTTGATGTTTTTTACTTGGAGCATATGGCTTCCTCACTCCGCCGAGGGCTGGGTTTTGTCGAATGAGCGCGTCCTGCTGAGGGTAGCTGGCCGGGGGTTGCCCGGCATGCAAGTAACTTTCTTTTGCTTCGCCAAAAGAAAGTCACCAAAGAAAAGGCGACCCTGGTTCCTGCGTCCCTGCGCTTCGCTACGGGCAACCTGCGGTGCTCGGTCCAGCCGGGGTCAAAAACAACTCGCCTGCGGCTCAAACAAGTTTTTGCCCTGATCCGTCTGGCCCTGCGCTCCTCGGCGCATCCACAAGGGCCAATCGGGAGCGGGGACTGAAGGCCGAAAACAAAAGACAAATACCAACAAGGACTCGCCACGGCGAGTCCTTGTTTCTTGCGGTCTTCGGGGTTCTGTCTTTGGCAGTTTGGGTATTCGGTTTTGGTATTCCTCTCCCCACCCCCTTCTGTCTGCGCCGAGGAGCGCAGGTTCAGGCGGATCAGGGATCGCGATTGTCTGAGCGAAGCGAGTTCGAGCGAGACCCCGCCTGGACCGAGCACCGCAGGTTGCCCGTAGCGAAGCGCAGGGACGCAGACAGCAGGGTCGCCTTTTCTTTTGCTTACTTTTCTTTTGGCGACGCAAAAGAAAAGTGAGTTGCCGCCGGGCAACCCCCGGCCAGCCGCCCACAGCAAAGAGCACACCGCCGGAGCAAGAACAGGCGAAGATAAAACCTCAACGGCCAAGATACACCTCAATAACCCGCTCATCCGCCTGAACCTGGTCCAGCGTCCCCTGCGCCAACACAGACCCATCACACAGCACGGTAACGATCTCCGAAATCGTCTTGATGAAACTCATGTCGTGCTCCACCACCATCAGCGAATGCTTGCCCTTGAGTGTCAAGAACAGCTCTGCCGTGCGTGCCGTTTCTTCATCGGTCATGCCAGCCACCGGCTCGTCGAGCAGCAGCAGCTTCGGGTCCTGCATCAACAGCATGCCGATCTCCAGCCACTGCTTTTGCCCATGGCTCAGGTTGCCGGCCATACGGCCCACACTGTCTGCCAGGTGAATCGTCACCAGGATCTCGGCCAGCCTGTCGCTTTGTGTTGAATCGAGCTTGAAGAACATCGAATGCTTCACGCCCTTGTTGGTCTTGAGCGCGAGCTCCAGGTTTTCAAACACGGTGAGCTGCTCAAACACTGTGGGCTTCTGGAACTTGCGGCCTATCCCCAGCTGGGCGATTTCGGCTTCCTTGTGGCGCAGCAGGTCAATCGTGCTGCCGAAAAACACCGTGCCTTCATCGGGCCGGGTCTTGCCGGTGATGATGTCCATCATGGTCGTCTTGCCGGCTCCATTGGGGCCGATGATGCAGCGCAGCTCTCCGGGCGCAATGTCCAGGCTCAGCTTGTTGATGGCCTTGAAGCCGTCGAAGCTGACGCTCACATCTTCCAGGTACAGGATACGGCCGTGGGTAACGTCTACCTCGCCGGTGGCATGAGCAATACGGCGGCCACTGGCGCTACGGCCACCCGATGCCGTATTGGCCTTGCCGGCTTCCAGCGCGGCCAGGCGCTCTTCAATGCGGCGTGCGCCCTGCTCAAGAAGGTCGGGGGTCATTTGCCACCCCCTTTACGAAGCTTCTTGACCAGGCCCACCACCCCATCGGGCAGGAACAGCGTGACGCTGATGAAAAGTGCCCCCAGAAAGTACAGCCAGAATTCGGGATACGCCACCGTCAGCCAGCTCTTGGCGCCATTGACGATGAAGGCGCCCACAATCGGCCCGATCAGGCTGGCGCGTCCTCCCACTGCGGCCCAGATGGCAATTTCAATCGAATTGGCCGGGCTCATCTCGCTCGGGTTGATGATGCCGACCTGCGGCACATACAGCGCACCGGCCACACCGCACATGATGGCCGAAATCACCCAGATGGTGAGCTTGTAGCCCAGCGGGCTGTAGCCCGAGAACATCACACGCGTTTCAGCATCGCGAATAGCCTGCAGCACGCGGCCAAACTTGCTGCCCACCAGCCATTTGGCAAACAAAAAGAAGCCCAGCAGCGTGAGGCCCGTCATGATGAACAGCGTCATGCGCATCGACGGCGTGGCAATCGGGATGTTGAGAATACGCTTGAAGTCGGTAAAGCCGTTGTTGCCGCCAAAACCGGTTTCATTGCGAAAGAACAGCAGCATGGCCGCAAACGTCATGGCCTGGGTGATGATGGAAAAGTAAACGCCCTTGATGCGCGAGCGGAACGCGAAGAAGCCAAACACAAAGGCAATGAGGCCCGGCACCGCCACAATCAAAAACAGGGTGGCGGCAAAGCTGTCGCTGAAAGTCCAGTGCCAGGGCAAGGTCTTCCAGTCAAGGAACACCATGAAGTCGGGCAGGTCGCTTTTGTAATTGCCGTCGCGGCCAATCTGGCGCATGAGGTACATGCCCATGGCGTAGCCGCCCAGTGCAAAGAACACGCCATGCCCCAGCGAGAGGATGCCGGTGTAGCCCCAGATCAAGTCCATGGCCAACGCGCAGATGGCGTAGCACATGATCTTGCCGAGCAGCGCCACGGCGTAGGTGCTCATGTGGAACACGCTGCCCTCGGGCACCCACAGGTTGAGGATGGGCGCAATGGCGCAGACGGCGATCAGTGCCATCATGAAGGCGCTCCAGCCGCCGCGCGTAAGCAGTGGGCCCTTGGCCGGAAGGTGCACGATAGTTGGCATCGGGGTCATGGTGGTCGTCATCTCAGGCCTCCGCACTGCGGCCCTTCATCGCGAAGATGCCCTGCGGCCGCTTCTGGATGAAGATGATGATGAACACCAGCACGGCAATCTTGGCCAGCACGGCGCCCGTCCAGCCTTCCAGGAATTTATTGAGGATGCCCAGGCCCATCGCGGCATACACCGTGCCCGCCAGCTGGCCCACGCCGCCCAGCACCACCACCATGAACGAATCCACGATGTAGCCCTGGCCCAGGTCAGGCCCCACGTTGCCCACCTGGCTCAGCGCGCAGCCCGCCAGGCCGGCAATGCCCGAGCCCAGCGCGAAGGCGTAAGTATCAACGCGGGCCGTGTTCACACCCATGCAAGAGGCAATCGGCCGGTTCTGCGTGACGCCGCGCACAAACAGGCCCAGCCGTGTGCGGCTGATCAGCCAAGCCACGCCCAGCAGCACCGCCACGGCAAACACAATGATGACCAGCCGGTTGTAAGGCAGCGAAAGATTGCCCAGCACCTGCACGCCACCGCTCATCCACACCGGGTTTTCAACACCCACGTTTTGCGCGCCAAAAATCGAGCGCACCAGTTGCTGCAGCATCAGGCTGATACCCCAGGTGGCCAGCAGTGTCTCCAGCGGCCGGCCATAGAGGAAGCGGATCACGCTGCGCTCCAGCGCCGCGCCCATCAGCGCCGAAGCCATAAAGGCCACCGGCACCGCGGCCAGCAAATACCAGTCAAACGCGCCGGGAAAGTATTTCTGGAACACGCCCTGCACCACGTAGGTGGCATAGGCGCCAATCATCATCAGCTCGCCGTGCGCCATATTGATGACGCCCATCAACCCGTAAGTGATGGCCAACCCCAGCGCCACCAGCAGCAAGATGCTGCCCAGGCTGATGCCGCTGAAAATCGCGCCCAGCTTGTTGCCCCACTCCAGTGAGGCCTCAACCTTGGCCAGCGCGGCTTGAAGGGCCACCTTCACGTCGGCATCGGCCTCGGTGCCTAGGCGTTCTATCAGCACCGTTTTGGTATTGGGGTTCTTGCTGCCGGCCAGCTGCGCGGCGGCTTCCAGGCGCTTGGCCTTGTCGGTGCTGCCCAGCATGATGGCGGCGCGCATCAGCTCAAGCTGGTTCTTCAGCTCGGGCACGGTTTCAGCCGCGTAGGCTTTTTCAATCAACGGAAGCCGCGCTTCGTCGTTGTCACCGCCCAGCGTCTTGATCGCATCGCGCCGCTGCTTCTCGTCTTTGGAAAACAGCTTCAACGCGGCCAGCGCGTTGTCGATCTCGCTGCGCATCAGGTTGGGGTTGATCACGTCTTCAGCATCAGCCGGCAGCGGCACCTCGGCGCCGGTGATCGGGTCAAAGGCTTTGTCGTCTTTCACAACAAAAACCTTGTCGCCCTTGGTTTTCACCGCATCGTCAGACAGCGCCTGTATGAATGCGGCCGTCTTCTCGTCAGCCTTGGCAGCGGCCTTGCCCAAGGCCTCCACACGTGCCTCCGTTTCGCCAATTGACATGCCTTTTACCTCCTCAGGGCTTAAGGCATGGGCGCGAGCAGCTATCAAAAGCGTAGCAAGAAGGAGTAAGCGGAGAAGTGAGTAACGGAGCATAGGGGAAAGAACCTGTAGGTTGGGCACAGCACGCAACCGTGTTGCGCCCAGACTGCAACTTCCTGAGGGGCACCGGCCCCGCTCCTAAGAGCAAGAACCAGGCCGTAGACACCAAAACGGCGTCAAGACTGGAAGAACCAGAACCACTCCATTGAAGAAGTGGTCCAGAGAGCGTAGCGAGCAGCCCGAGGTGGGTTTTGCAGCGCGGAGCCGTACAGAGGTACGGCGAGCACTGCAAGGCCCAGATCGGGTTGCGCAGTAGCTCTATGGCTTACTTCTTGACGGGTTCGTCTGGCTTTTTGTCGTTCCCTTCAATGTATGGGCTCCATGGCTTGGCCTTCACAGGGCCAGGCGTCTTCCACACTACATTGAACTGGCCGTCGGCCTTGATTTCGCCGATGAAGACCGACTTGTGCAGGTGATGGTTCTTCTCATCCATCTTGCTCACGATGCCGGAAGGCGCGTTGAAGGTCTGGCCGGCCATGGCGGCGATGACCTTGTCGGTGTCGGTGGACTTGGCTTTTTCAACAGCCTGCTTCCACATGTTGATACCGATGTAGGTGGCTTCCATCGGGTCATTCGTCAAAGGCTTGTCAGAGCCAGGGAGCTTCTTGGCTTTGGCATAGGCAGACCACTTCTTGATGAACTCGGTGTTGGCCGGGCTCTTGATCGACTGGAAGTAGTTCCAGGCAGCCAGGTGGCCGACCAGGGGCTTCGTGTCCACGCCGCGCAGTTCTTCTTCACCCACGCTGAACGCAACCACTGGCACGTCTTTGGCCTTCAGGCCGGCATTGCCCAGCTCTTTGTAGAAAGGCACGTTGGAGTCACCGTTGATGGTGGACACCACAGCCGTCTTGCCGCCTTGCGAGAATTTCTTCACGTCAGCCACGATGGTTTGGTAATCGCTGTGGCCGAAGGGGGTGTATTTCTCGTCGATGTCGGTGTCTTTGACACCCTTGCTCTTGAGGTAGGCGCGCAGAATCTTGTTGGTGGTGCGTGGGTACACATAGTCAGTGCCCAGCAGAACCCAACGCTTGGCGCCGCCGCCGGCCTTGCTCATCAAATAGTCGACCGCAGGAATAGCCTGCTGGTTAGGCGCTGCACCCGTGTAGAACACGTTCTTGGAGAGCTCTTCGCCTTCGTACTGCACGGGGTAGAACAGCAGGCCGTTCATTTCTTCGACCACCGGCAGCACCGACTTGCGGGACACAGACGTCCAGCAACCGAAGATGACGGAGACTTTGTCCTGACCGAGCAACTGCTTGGTTTTTTCAGCAAACAGGGGCCAGTTGGAAGCCGGGTCAACCACCACGGGCTCGAGCTTCTTGCCCATCACGCCGCCCTTGGCATTGATCTCTTCGATCGCCATCAGCACGGTGTCTTTCAGGGTCGTTTCAGAAATTGCCATGGTGCCCGACAGGCTGTGCAAGATGCCAACCTTGATGGTGCCGCCCGCTTGGGCAAAAGCGGCAGGCATGGCGCCAAGGCCTGCCAGTGCGACTGCGGCGGTCATCGCCTTGAGGGTAAATCGACGTTGTTGCATGTGAATCCTCGCTCCGGTAGATAGGTGTGTGAATCGCGTTTCGCTGCGTCAAAACCAGGGGAAACCAAGGCTTTTACACAGCGATGAACCGATTCTGGGGACCGGAGGGGGATTGGGGAATACGCCGGGTGGCGTATGCGGGGTGGCCGGTATGCTGTGGGGTGCCGGTGAGGGCCGGCATTACAGGGAGGCCACTGCATCCACCGACCTCTCTCCAATATCAAACTAAAAAAAGAGGACTCTCTTCTATGAACGCGCTGGTTTCCCGCTCTTCACACCTGGTCATCCTTGCCTTGACCGCCACAATCCTCGCAGGGTGCCAGACCACCAAGCCCGGCCCAAGCGCAAGCAACCCCGAGCCCAAGATTCTTTCCGTCACCCGCGTAGGAGGAAAAGGCATCCCCAACGGCCGCACAGATTCAACAGCGCCCTACTTTCGGACACTCAAGTTGCCCATCGCCACCGACCCGGGCTACGGCTACTCTGCCGCCAAACCCATCAAGACAGGACCGAGAGACAAGAGCTTTCACCATCTGTACCTCAACTCACTGCGCGGACCAAAAGGCGAACCCGTGACCTATGAACGCCGAGGCGCCTGCTGCGAATACGAGGACAAATCGATCCCGACGGGTAGCGGGCTCCCCTCAGGTGGCGGGCTGCTGGATGTCTATGACATTCAGGTTGACGGAGGCGGCAAGACCATCACGATTTACGTGGATATGTATCGGATGGGGCCGCCGTTGCTGCCGGTTGGGTTTACGGCTCGGTAGGGAAGAGAATCGCGTTTCGCTGCATCTAAACTTGGGGATACCAAGACTTCTAAACAGAGATAAACCAATCTGAAGACCGGAACGGGACTGGGGAATACGCCGGGTGGCGTATGCGGAGGGGATGCGGCTCGAGCGGAGTTGGCAGCAATTTGCGCTCGCCGCAACTCTCTTTGGAGTCGCACAACCTGTTGTTAGCTATGCGAAATATGTACTTATCGATAGCTAGTGATTTGTACCCTAATAGCTCCTGTACGGGGTGGCGACATTTACCTAAAGAGCCTATGTTGATACGCGCCGCTCACGGCGAGGTCTACGTCGTCTTGCAAGGCGTAGCCGTGCGGCGCCCTGGTTAGGTCCGAACCGGCCGTCGATTTCGATCAAAGTATCTCGGGCACCATAGGCATCGAGTTCAATCATCGCCTCGAACAGATCGACGCCAGACTGACGTGACGTTCCGCCAAGTCTGTGAAGCGTGAGGGCCAGGTCCGTTATTTGCGGTGCAGCGATTGCTGTTCCAGTCCGCACATCTCCTAGCTCGCCACGCCAAGCCGCCACAAGCTTCTTAGCGATAGTCGCAACAAGCTCCGCCTCGTGTGGGAGTAGTGCTTGTAGACGCTCCACAACAAAGTGAGAGGGCGCAGCAGACATGTCAGTGGCGGGGTCGGCCAATGCACGTAGCAATTGAATCGTTGAGGCATCGGGTGTAAGTTCGTCGCTCACCCTGAAGACATCCATCACAACAGCGACCAAGTCCTTACTCGCACCTTTCAACAGGGCCACCAAGGTCTCCCCAGCAATCTGCCCGAACTTCGGGTCGCTCCTCATATTGACCGCAGCATACGCCAACCCAATCTTCATTTCGACAGTGCCAGATGCGGTAAGTTCATTTCGCGCTCTTATCCAGTCGCCCTTAGCATTGACTGTAGAGACTAGCCCCACAAGTTCACCATATGCTCGCTGAAAGAAAAGACGATCCGATTTGCGCCAATCGGCAATGAGTTCGAACACTAGGTGGTCGTCCCACCGCTGAGCGTGCGCAAGAAAGATAACGGCCTCCCGAGTCGCGAGGATTTCAGGGAAACGAGAAAACAACTTGCGAAGGAAGGTCGACACCACTTGTGGCGTTGATCCACCTGAATTTCCCAGCCTATGGAGAAGGGCTTTCCAAATATTCGGATCGCACTCACGTCGAAGGTGATCGTCGAGAATAGCGAAATATTTATCCCGACCGACCTCTTTCCTGCCCAAGAGAATCGAAGCTAGCGCTGAGAGTACGTTGAAGTTGCCGCCCGGAAGAATCGACGCAGCTCCGTGCCCCCATAGCAAACTCTCATCCCGAACGCTTCCATCTTCCGAACTCAAAGTAGGTGCGCTGCTTTTTTCTTCATCTTCGTCGCCCTCCGGGACAGGAGCAGATTTCAACCATTCAACCAATATGTCGACGACATCATCACCTATATCAGTTCTTCTAGTCGCAATTTTTTCAATGGCCCGTGCTGCGGAGCTCGTGAACTCCCTTGCTCGAAATCCGCGCGCGCGCAAATCAAGAAGGGCTTCAACTATACGGCTGTCATTCGACGCATCGTCAGCCATCGACTCAAGCGCATAACCGGCGGCCCGCTCTTGACGGAGAGGTTCAAACTGTTCGATCAGACGGATCGCTCTTTCAGGATTGGCCCGTGAAAACTCGGCGAAAGCGCGGGACAGTTGAATATTGCCGCCTCGCATCCAATGTGTTGGATGATCCCAATTTGCATTGTCGGGGATCTCGTTGAAAATTTTGAGGACGTCGCGATCTTTTGCCTTGGTCATCGCACTAGCTTCCATAGGCGAACCAATGAAACCACCCTCACCCGCGTTTATCGCCCAATCGAAACGGTCGCCCAGCGCGCGCTGTTCAGCTTCCACCAGCTCGCGGTTTTCGTTAGTTAGCCGCTCTACGCCTAGTGCTCGGAGAAGATCTTTTTTAGTTGCTCGAACTAAGTCTGCGAACATTTTTCGCTGCTCCGGCTCCTTGATGTGAACCGGAACGTCGGGCCGATAACTTAGTACCGCGTTCTCAAATCGACCAATCTCCTCTTTCGTCCAATGCGGAGCCAAGGCGCGCAAAAGGTCTATGGTCGTGCGTCTGTAGCCATATGCAGTGCCGAGTTGGAATCGTCGCTGATCGAGGAGTAGCCATTCAAGAGCTTTGGATGCCAATTGATCTGCCGCTATTTCATATCCATGCGATATCAACTGTTGCACGGCCAAAATTTCCAGATCGGAATTCGAATTCGCCCAGTCCAAGAATTGGTGGGGTGACTTCTTTGCAAGTTCCTCGACCGCAATCTGAACAGCACTCATCACTGCCTTTTCGCGCGACGTTGCTTGAGCCTCTGAAGATTCAAATTCAACTTCGAGAACGTACAGACCAGGATACATATGCGAGACTTCTTCGCTATCTCTAGCGGCAAGAATTTCCGAGAATACCGAGACGTACCACGACCAACAAGTTTGCAGGAACGCCAGCGGTGCAGCTTCTGCTAAAGACGGGATATCGTCCCACTCCCCTGAGTCGAGGAGATTCTTAAATGGCTTTGCTTCGTCATGGCGAATGTGCCAAACTGCCTTCTCGTCCTCTGCCCCATCTATCGGAAACTGTGGTGGCTTTGGCATACCCTTCGCCTCGACTAGAAGGAAGTCGAGCTTCGCTCGAACCAATCGTAGAGCTACTTCTGGCTGCGCTACAGCCAGTGTCATTGCGACGTGGCTTACATGCCATGCAGCGATTGGGCTGCGTCCGAGGATAGTTTTCGCTAATTCTTCAATCTCGTCAGTCCAAAAGGGACATTCGTTTATGACGGTCCACGCGTAGGTGTCTTTCTCGAGATAAGGTAGCCAGCACTCCCTGATGAGTCGGATCACCCGATCTTCATCTGTTTTCCAAGCTAGTCCAAGGATTCGAGCCGCTTGGCCAGCTTCGGGGTCAGAGCCCAACATTGCGTCTCGAATGGCGGTCGAGGCGAAGTGAGGAAACCAACCTGAATTTCCTCCAATCGCCTTGAGGCCAAACATTCGGAGCCCGGGCAAATTAAGCACTTCTGCCATGCAGGTTCTCTCGAATTCCAACGGCTGAATGACTTGACCAAGAAACTCGATCAAAAGTAGTCGAAGATGGCGTCGGAGGTTTTTAGTCTTCCAAATTCCGATGAATTCGCGCTCGTAGGAGCTGACCTCGGCTTCTCGCAGGTAATTTAATGCTGACCAGACTTTTGCACGTACGAATAACGAGTCTTGACGCTCTAGGACATATGTCGAGAGCAATCCTGCGTTTCTAACGAATGTCCTGGCGAGGACGTAGTCGAAGAGCGTCTGATGACTAAAAGCGACGCTAAGATTGTTCTCTGACCGAACAATGAATCCCAACGCCTCCAGCCGCTTGAGATAGCTCAAGCGATCATCGAAGCGCGAAGCCGCAAGCCAAAGGGCCTCTTCCTCCGCCATTTTTCCAGCTAGGTTAGATGCAAGCGCGATAAGACCCATGCTGTCATCGGCTGAGGCAACACGATCATTCCAAAACTGCTCGAGCATTGCTTGATACGTGCTGAAGGGTTCAGTTCGACCTGAACTCACAAGAGCGATGAACGTCTTCAATGCCTGCGGAATACGCACCACATCTCGTGCTTTTTCGGGCCAAGCATCGGGATCAATGCCGACCTCAGAAAGTCGCTCTTTCACTTCATGCCAAGGTGGAAGCGCAAGCGTCACCGCTTCAGCTTCGATCGTCCGCAGTCGAACATCGTGGTTGAATTCGAACGTACGCGCAGACAGCAGAACGTGAACATTGGGCATCCCGGCAATCCGACGAACTAGATTGAGGAGGACATTCAATCGTCCCGTTTGAAGGTCAAGTTGGCTTGCAAGCGCGTCTAGTTGATCAACGAGAACGTATACCGGCTCCAGTGCCGATAAGCGGAAGATAAGATCACTTGGCAGCGCCGGTAACTGCAGTTCGCGCTGTAGGTCCATTTCGGTTCGTATTTCTGTCGAAAGGAAATCCGCTTTCAGAGCGAATACCGGAGCACCGCGTTCCAATAGGTCGGCTGCAATCCTCGAAAGAAGCGCTGACTTGCCTGAGCCGGGCTCACCAAGCAGCACCGTCGCGCTAGTATTGAGCTGAAAGCGGGCCTCAATCCCTTCCCGTTCCGGCCGCTCCATCCAGCGACCATTCGGAAGTGTTTTTTGCCAGGAGAGGAGATCAACAGATGCTGCAGCCAAAGCCGTTTTGGCCTCTTCCGCTTCGCCGATCAATGCCAAAGGCGTCGCACCAAGAAGAGTAACGCCGCCGTCGGACGCGACCTCCCTAAGCTTCGCTAGGTCTATGGCCGCGAGATCACTCTCCCGAACACTCAGCACGAGCCGAACGGACCCAACGTCAACGCGAACCAATTTCAACTTCTCGTCGCCCATCGAATGCTTTAGCCTTTCGACGACGGCATCGATTTTTTCCTTCGACCATTCGTCCTTCGAGCCTTCGAAGTTGAAAACAAACTCTACCCGGCGCTCTTCGGTGGAAGGGGCATCGAACGTTTGTACGGTCATCGGCTTCTTGGCTTCACCACCAATCAAAGGCTTTTCCGTCGTCGGAACCTTGCTACGGAACGAAAGGATGCTGAACGCAAAGGCCGCAGCGTGGGCTGCCGCAATCGGTTGATGCAATTTATCCTTCTCGTGATCTTTTCCGGCACACATATCGGAGATACCACGCACAACGATGGCCGGCGTGTTCTCGTAATGCGCGGCGTTCATGGCGCCCCACCCCTCCATTTCAACAGCCCCACTTTCGTTAAAGTGAGAACGAAGCCAAGCAAAGCGGGCTGACTTCCCCCCTGCCACAACCTCTTCCCCGGAAACGATGCCCTTAATGACAGCCAAAGGCGGAAAGTCACAGGGATAGTCCACCCTTTTTGGTAACTCCATGCCTGTCGGTGCACGAATTAGGTCTATCCACTCATTCGAATAGATGAGGCCTTGCGAGGCAGTCAGGAGCTCTCGAGCGGGGACCAAAGAGTGGGGTCTGCCGAGAGTCTCCGTGTCCTCAACCTTCCCTGAGTGGCCGTTATGAACATAGTCGCCAATCACGACGCTGCCGATCGGAATATCTGCCTTCAACGACCCGGCGACACCGACGAACATCTGCGCATTGAAGCTTCCAAATTCCTGATGTGCTTTACTGATAACGAGACCTGCGTCGGAGTTTCCCTGAGACGTGATGGCGTGAACGACGAGCCAATCTCCCGCAGGATCCGAAAAACGGCCGTACTCGTAAAATGCGCCTTTCTCACCCACTAGTACCTCGGAGTCAGAGAGGTAGGCTTTCACGGAACGGCTCTCGTGGACGACCGTTGTGACAATGAGTGCACGTCGAGGGTGGCCGCGAAATTCTTCTTTCACATCGGCTGGAGTGCGATAGGTCGTACCCCTGCGCGAGTCCACTTCAACAGGACGTGACGCTGATTGGAGGATGTCGACGTCATGTTTGGTTTTGAACCGCTGACGACCAGTGCTTCTCGGTAGCGGCTCCTCTTTTGCCGCGCTAACGGGACCAAACAGGTTTCTAACGAACCGAACAATCCCCAAAAGACACTCCCTCAAGTGTTGTTAGAAATAAGAGGTTTTAGCTCCCTTAGAGAAGGCATCATAAGTGTCTCTAGGGAATCGCGTATAGGCTATTGTTTGCGTGTTGTGGATTTACGGTTGTAGAGACTATTCAAACCTACAGACACCTTAAGAGTCGTCGAGTCGGTTCGTCCGCACCACCCTTGAGCACCACCCATGTTCACACGGATTAAGCCAACTCATTCGATTCAATGTAAGGCTTCTCACCAAGGGTTTGCACTTAGTACAACTGGGGGATGCTTAGCCCTTGCTTGACGCACAGAGTTTGTCCTGTCGATCTGCAATGTCGATGCGGATTCATGAACGATCCTTGGACCAACCAACAATGAACAGCCTAAGGTGCCCACCCCTTACTCCCGCAGCGCGGCCAGCACCCATTCCTCAAACAGCCGAATATTCCCCTGCTCACGCCGCTCAGGCGGGTAGGTGAGGAAGTAACCATTCCCGCTGTCGACCTCGATGTCGAAAGGCATCACCACCTTCTGCGAGGCGATCAGGTCCGTGAACAATGCGGCGTCGGCGATGGCAACGCCCAGGCCGCGCTCTGCGCTTTGTACACACATGTCCACCATGTCAAACAGCTGCTCGCGCGCGCCCTGCAAGTCCGGCACGCCGACGCCGCGCAGCCACGTCAGCCATTCATGCCGGTTGGCTGTGGCATGCAGCAGGGTCACGCCGGCGAGGTCGCGCAGCTCGCGCAGGCCGGCGGCCAGCTGGGGCGTGCAAAGGGGCACCAGGCGCTCACGCATCAGCAGCACTTCAACCACCTGCGGCCAGCCGCCTTTGCCGTGGGCAATGATGGCGTCTGCATGGGTGTTGCTGAAATCGAGTGCGTCTGTCCAGTGGGTCGTTGGCAAAAGGCTTTACCCGCATGATGCTGCCGCCGAGACAATCACTTCATCCGTCCCGCGCTAGGCTCACACACCCAAGCCATGAATAAAAAGGTACACGTTCCGCCTGTGTAACCACCGCACAAAGACAACCAAAGACGGCTCGCCCAACGCCGCCAACACTGGCAAGATCAGCACAAGGCTGGCGGGGCAACAGAAAACAAACTTTCACGCCCCGGCTGCCGTGAAGCCAATGGAATACGGCGCACCGCCAAACGGCCGCGCCGCAATCCCCGATACCTCGCAAGGAAGGTCTTCATGAAGACCCCCCAAGCGAAAGGCGGGGCAGATTCCGTAAGCCAAATAATAGGTAGAAGCCCCCAATCCCGCCCTCTTCTTCCCACCCGGTACCCAAGGGAAAATCACTGATATTGTTGTTGCCCGCACCCCGCCCCGCTCACAGAAGAATCCGCTCTCAATGACGCCCACCACGCCAGCAGCCCCTGAAGGCGCCGTTCGATGACCCCACGCGAGACCTGGATCAGCGTGCAGCTGGCCCGCACGTTTATGCAAAATGCGCGGCCTACGCTGCATGCGGCCGTGCTGATCATTCTGGTGGTGGTGGCAATGCTGCATGGGCGTGTGGCGCCATGGGACTTGTGGGTATGGACCCTGGCCACCTGCTCCATGACGCTGCTGCGTTATGCCATCCTGCATGCTTACCGCCACCGCCTGGCAGAAGCCGACGGGGTGGCGCTGCGGGAGTTCATGTCGCTCCTTGGATGGGCCTGGCCCTTGAGCGCGGTGGTCTGGGGCTCGCTGATGTTTGTGGTGTACCGCCAGGCCCCCATTGAAGACCAGCTGGTGTGCATCATGATCCTGGGGGGCATCGCGGTGGTCGCGGTGGCTTCGGGCCCGCCGAGCTTGCGTACCGTCTCAGCGTACTGCAACGGCTTGAGTGCCTCGGTGCTGGCGGCCCTGGCCTGGCGAGTAGACCTGACGGGGGGTGTTCCTTCGGTGCTCGACACCGGCGCCGAAATGGGGGTGGTGCTGGTCTTCCTGTGGGTGGCCCATGTGACGGGCCGGCGCATGTACCGGGCCCAGCGCATCAGCCTGGAGCGGCAGTTCGACCGCCAGGAACTGATCAAGGCCCTGGAGGAGCGCAAACAGGCCCTGGCGGAGGCGGAAGCCGTGCGGAGCAGCTTTATTGCCAGCGCCGCGCATGAGCTGCGCCACCCCGTGCATGCGCTGGGCCCGTATGCCGACTGGTTGACGGCGGAGCCGGAGTTTGCGGCGCAGATTGCGCGCAAGATTGGCGATTCGACACGCAAGATTGACGAGTTGTTTGAATCGCTGTTCAGCCTGGCAGGGCTGGAACCGGCTTCGCTGAGCGTGCACCTGCAGCCGGTAGACCTGGCCGCGCTGGTCCACACGCTGGCCGAAGAGCACACGCCGCAGGCGCGCGAAAAAGGCCTGCGACTGCGCACCCGAACCGCCGCGGGACGGGCGGTGTCAGACCCGGTGCTGCTCACGCGGCTGGTGGGCTGCCTGCTGTCGAACGCCTTGCGCAACACGCATGGCGGCGGTGTGTTGCTGGCCGCGCGGCAGCGCCGGGGCAAGTGGCGCATAGAGCTGTGGGACACAGGCACGGGCGTTGCGCGTGAACGCCAGCAGACTTTCTCTGAAGGCATCCCGCAGCAGGGCATGGCCGAGGGCTTTGGGCTGGAGCTGGCGGTCGTCTACCGCCTGAGCCAGCTGCTGGGGCACCCCGTGGGCATGACGGACCGCCGGGGGCGGGGCAGCGTCTTCTGGGTGGAGCTGCCCCGATACGAAGAGGTTGAGAAAAGCGGAAATGCTCCCCGCGGGCCTCTACCTGGGCCTCTATCTGGGCCAGTAATTGAGCCTACACCTCCACCGCAGGCAACGCCTTCCGCAGCCGCCCGGGCGAAACACCATACAGCTGTTGAAAGTGCCGGATGAAGTGCGAGGCATCGGCAAAGCCGCATTCGTAGGCGATGGTGCTCACCGGTGAATCGGTTGAGGTCAGCAGCCACCGGCCGTATTTGAGCCGGGAGTTGCGGTAAAACCCTGAAGGGGAAGCGCCCGTTTCTGCCAGAAAAACCCTTTCAAGTTGCCGGCTGCTGGAATCCACAATTTTGGCGATGACGGAAATTTCAAGCGGCGTGGTGATGTTCTTTTCCATCAGCACAATGGCCTGGCGGAGCTTGTCGTTGTCGGCACAGGCATAACCCAGCGCGCGCCGGCGCGCGACGTGCGAGATGGCGGATTTGCGGGTTACCGTCATCTGGTGCACAACCTTGGCGGCGCGGTCCGGCCCGCAATGCAGGCGAATCAGCTCTGTGGCCAGCTCGATGATGGAGATACCGCCCGCGCAGGTGATCCGGTCACCATCAAAGATGTAGTCGCAGTTGGTGGTGAAGGGTAGATCGGGAAAGGCTTCCTTCCAGTCATTGACATGGAAGGGATGAACACAGGCCATGCGGCCTTGCATGAACCCATGCCGCGCAAGCGCAAAGCTGCCGGTGCAAATGCCGATCAACGGCACACCGGCTTTTGCGGCGTGGTTCAGAAACTTCACACCTCGAGGGTCGGCCGTTTTCATGAAGGGCAGCAAGCCCCCGATCACCGCCACGTAATCAAAGTTGCAGTCTGACGAAGCCGCGGGCAGCGTGGCCACTTCGACGCCGCAGCTGGAGGCCACGGTCTCGCCGGCGGCGCTGAGCACCGCCCACGTGCAGCGAAGCTGCCGGCTCTGGTCGCCCAGGTCTGCGGCGTGGCGCAGCGCATCGCACAGCCCCGCCAGCGACAACAGGGGAAAACGCGGGCACAGAAAAATACCGACCCGCAGTTCCACACCGGTTTTGGGAGGCGTTTTGGCCTTGGCCGCGTCAAGCCGGTCCACCAGCTGGTTGCCCTCATCCTGTGCGCCGGCCGCCTTGTTGGCCTTCGCGGGTGCACGCTTTGCCCGCTTTGCCGCCGCAGCTTTGGGCGCAGAAGCGGCCTTTGTCGGTAATTTTCCTGAATGTCGCATACGTTCAATTTACACGCCAAAGCTTCCTATGACAAGTTGACGGCGCTTCATACCATCCACCCCGTCAGTGAGAGTTTCGTTAAACCACCATCAGGAGTTTTCATGAAAAAAACATTCGCCGCACGCCTCTTGTGCATGCTTCTCGCCGCGGGGGCGGTACTGCCGGCTGCCAACGCCCAGGCCTTGCAAACCGTTGAAAAAGACGCGTTGACGATCGCCTTCACCGGTGACATGCCGGGCACCGGCTACCAGGACGGCGCCATGATTGGCTACGACGGCGAGATCCTTCAGCGCGTGGCCGAGGCCGTGAAGCTCAAGGTCAAGCCCGCCCTCATGGAATGGTCGGGCACCATTGCTTCGGTGCAGGCCAAACGCGTCGACGTGATGGCCGGCACCATGGGCTGGACCGAGCAGCGTTCGAAGATCATGACCCTGAGCGACCCGATTCATTACTTCAAGAACGGCATTACCCAGTCGAGCAAAACCAACTGGTCGCACCTGAAGGACCTGGAAGGCAAGAAGGTCGGGACGATCACCGGTTTTTCGTTCATTCCGGAGCTTCGCAAAATCACCGGCCTGCAATTGACGATGTATGACACATCCGACGCGGCAGTGCGCGACCTGCTGGCCGGCCGCATCGACGCCGTCATCGGCGACCCGCCCGTGATGCAGTACGCCATTTCGCGCAACCCGCAATGGAAGCTCAAGTTCAACGCCTTCGTTGACAACAACCCGGACTACCCCCTGCTCACTGGGCTGGGCCAGGTGGTGTTTGGCCTGAACAAGGACAACCCGGAACTCGCCAAGGCCGTGAACGCGGAAATCACCAAGCTCTGGCAGAGCTGTGAGCTCAAAAAGATCGGCGGCAAATACGGCTTGGTGCAAGACGTCTGGTATGTGCCCGTGGGCCAGAACTTCCGCGCCGGCGTAGACCGCCCTGCCGACTGGAAACTGCCGTCCTGCAAGTAAGCCCTTCGAAGCATGGATACAGGCGAACGCGTGTTTTTCTCATGCGTTCGTCTGCGTCAAAAAACTGAACCTAATGAACAACACCCTGTTAAAAGTCGACGGGCTGAAAAAAAGCTACGGCCCGCTCGAAGTGCTCAAGGGGATTTCCTTTGACCTGCGTAAAGGCGAAACCCTTTCGCTGATCGGGCCCAGCGGCTCCGGAAAATCGACCTGCCTGCGCTGCCTGAATTTTCTGGAACAGCCGGGCGAAGGCGCCATCGTGCTTGACGGCGAACGGATAGGCCAGGTGCCAACCCGGCATGGCGGGTTCCGCTTCATGAATGACCGTGAACTTGCACCGCAGCGCCGCGAGATCGGCATGGTGTTCCAGTTGTTTTATTTGTGGCCGCACCTGAACGTTCGCGACAACGTGGCCCTGGGCTCCATCAAGGCCGGCGGAATGTCGAAACCCGAAGCGTATGAACTTGCCGACGCCATGCTGGAGAAGGTTCACCTTTCCAGCAAGGCGAATGAATACCCGGAGCGTTTGTCCGGAGGGCAACAGCAGCGCGTGGCCATTGCCAGGGCCCTGGCCCAGCAGCCCAAGCTCATTCTTTTTGACGAGCCGACTTCTGCGCTTGACCCGGAGCTGGTCGGCGAGGTGCTCACGGTGATTCGTGAGCTGGCCGAAGAAGGCCGCTCGATGATTCTGGTCACACACGAAATCCGCTTTGCCAGGGACGTCGCCGACCGCGTGATCTTCATGGACGGCGGCCACATTGTTGAGCAGGGCCCCGCTGTCGATGTCATCAACAACCCGCAGCTGGAACGCACACGCAGCTTTCTCGGCCAGGTGGCTGACAACCCGGGGCTGGCCAGGTGATGGAACAGCTTGGAATTTTCGGGGGCATCCTCGCCGTGCTGATGGGTGGCGCGGTTACCGCCGCGGTGGTGGCCCTGGGTGCTTTCGTCATTGCGCTGGCGGGCGGAATGCTGCTGGCGGTGACGGTCACTTTCGCGCGCTTTCGTTTGCTGAAGCTGGCCATTGCCGCCTACATCGAATGGATGCGCAACGTTCCGGCATTGGCACACCTCTTTGTGATCTATTTCGGGCTGGCGGCTGTGGGCATACGGCTCTCGCCGCTGGTGGCGGCGATTTTGGGCCTGGGGCTGGTTGGCGCAGCGGTGTTGTGCGATGTATTTGTCGCCGGGCTCAAGTGCCTTCATGCCGGGCAGCGCGAGGCCGCCCTTTCCGTCGGTATGACACCGCGGCAGGCGCTGATTCACATTCTTCTTCCACAAATGCTGCGGGTGACCTGGCCATCCCTCGGCAACTACACCAGCCAGCTGCTCAAAGACACGTCCATCGCTTCTGCGATTGCCGCGCCGGAAATCATGTTTTTTGCCAGGAACCTGGTGACCTCTACCTTTGAAACCACCCTGATCTATCTTGCCGCCATGCTGTTGTATGCGGCCATGGTGCTGCCGGTCAG
This sequence comes from Polaromonas sp. P1_F8, assembly GCF_056405635.1. NCBI lineage: Bacteria > Pseudomonadati > Pseudomonadota > Betaproteobacteria > Burkholderiales > Comamonadaceae > Polaromonas > Polaromonas sp. P1_F8. The sequence continues at coordinate 1,573,255 of NZ_JBFUBS010000001.1, forward strand.
CTGGGGATTTGCCAAGGCCGAAAGCCGCATGGAGAGCAAGCGATGAACAGCTTTTTTGCAGTCTTCCTGCAATACTGGCCCGAGTGGGCTCCCCGCCTTGCCGAGGCGGCCAAGGTGACGGCAAAGCTGTCATCTGCGGGCTTTGTGATGGCCCTTCTCTTGGGCGCGGCCCTGGCGGCCATGATCCGCAGCGGTCGGCCAGCCCTGCGCTTTGCCGCGAACTTCTTCATCCAGTTTGTGCGCACCGTGCCCTTGCTGGCGCTGCTGCTGGCACTCTACTTTGCGCTGCCGCCGCTCGGGCTTACGCTGCCGGGCTTCTGGGCCGGGGTGATCGGGCTGGGCCTGCACGGCGCGGCGTATGTTGCCGAGATTTTGCGCGGAGGCCTGCAGTCAATTCATCGCGGGCAGCGCGAAGCAGCCCTGGCCGTCGGCCTGGCGCCGCACCAGGTGTTTATGCATGTGGTGTTTCCCCAGGCGCTGCGCGTTATGCTGCCACCGCTGCTGAACACCTATGTGGCGCTGTTAAAAGACAGCTCGCTGTGCGCATTGATCGCCACGGACGAGCTGATGCTGACGGCGCGGGCCATGTCCAGCGAGTTCTTCCTGCCCCTGCACATATTCCTGCTGGTGGGCGCCTTCTACTTTGCCATTGCTTTCCCCTTGTCAATGCTTTCGCGGGCGCTGGAAATGCGCCTCTCGCGCGGCCGGCGGGTCATGGGTGCTGCATGACCGACACCGCCCATACCTCCCATATCTCCAACACCCCGCTTGCCTACGCTTCCATGGAGCAGACGCTCGAGGCTCTGGCCAGCGGAGAAACCACCAGCGAAACGCTGGTCGAAAACCAGCTCTCGCGCATAGACGCCTTTGACACCAAGCTGCACGCCTATGTAGACCTCTATGCAGATGAAGCCTTGCAGGCCGCCCGCGGCCTGGACAAGCTCAGGCAGGCCGGCTTCACGGTGGGCCCGCTGCATGGTGTGACCATTGCCGTCAAAGACCTTTTTGAAATTAAAGGCCATGCCATCACCGCGGGCTCCAGATCGCTTCCGCCGCGCACCTCCACCATCACGGCGACGGTGGTCGACCGGTTGAGGGCAGCCGGCGCCATCGTGCTGGGGAAAACACACACGGTGGAATTTGCCTTTGGCGGCTGGGGAACCAATACTTCCATGGGGACACCCTGGAACCCCTGGGACCTTGAAACCCACCGTGTGCCCGGCGGCTCCAGCAGCGGCTCGGCCGTGGCGGTTTCGGCGGGCATGGCCAGCGCAGCGCTGGGCACGGACACCGGCGGCTCCGTTCGCATTCCGGCCGGGCTCTGCGGGCTGGTGGGGCTGAAAACGACGCATGGCCTGATCAGCCGTTACGGCCTGATTGACCTGTGCCCCACGCATGACACAGTGGGGCCCATCACACGGACCGTGAAGGATTGCGCGACGCTGCTGGACGTGCTGGCGGGGCCTGACCCGCAGGACGCGGCATCCCGCTTTTCGCCCTCGCGTTCGGTTTCAAAAGAGATTAAAAAAGATGTCAGGGGAATGCGGGTCTGGACCCTGCCAAAAGCTGAACGCGAAGACGTGGACCCGGAAGTGCTGAAAGCTTACGACAGGTCGCTTTCCGTGTTCACCGGGCTTGGCATGACCCTGGTGGACAAGCCGCTTCCGCAAAGCCTGGCGCAATCCATGCGCATTGCGGGCAGCCTGATGAGCGCCGAAGGCTATGCCAATCTCGGCACGCTTTTCGAGCGCAATGAGCTGGAGTTTGACCCGAACATCAAGCGGCGGATCATGCTGGGCCGGGACATCGGGGCCGCCCAGTACATCACCCTGCTGCGCGACCGCGAGTCTGCGAAAGCCGCGATGCTGGACGCCATGGACGGCGTGGATGTTTGTGTATTTCCGACCAACGCCATTACCGCCATTCCCGTCAGCGAGGTCGACGAACTGGCCACGCCGCTGTCAAGGTTCGGCCGCTTTGTGAACCTGCTGGATCTGTGCTCGGTGGCCATACCGGCAGGGCTGTCTGACGGCGGACTTCCGGTTTCGATTCAAGTGATCGGGCGGCCCTTCGCCGAGCCCACGATATTGCGCGCAGCGTTTGCGTTTGAGAAGGCAACGCCATGGAACCGCCTGTATCCCGCAGGACTTGAGCTGGAGCGCTGAAGGGGCGGCGCTGCAGCGTGGTGGGCCGCCGTCGGTTTTCGCCTACAAAAATCAGCGCCAGCCTCGCTGGAGTTCGCTTTGCGCCTTGCTGAAAATGCACTGATCATGCCCAGCACTGCGGCTCACCTTCCCGACAGCACGTCCCCGGCAGCCGCAACGTCGCTGTGGCCGCGCATCCGCCGCTGGGTGTTTCCTGCGCTGGGCATCGTCGTCCTGGGTTTGCTGGTTTCCCATGCCCACAAGGTGGACTGGGAAGGCGCCTGGCAGACGCTGCGGCGCTACTCACCTCTTTTGCTGCTTGCCGTGCTGGGCCTGGCCACGGCCAGCCATGCGCTGTATGGCTGCTTTGACCTGATAGGCCGGCAGCACACGCGCCACAAGCTGCCGCGCCTACAGACCTGGGCCATTGCGGTCACCAGCTATGCCTTTAACCTGAACCTGGGCTCGCTGGTCGGCGGGGTGGCGCTGCGGGCGCGGCTGTATGCGCGGGCCGGGCTGGACGAAGCCACCATTGCGCAGATCGTGGGCTTGAGCCTTGCGACCAACTGGCTGGGCTATGGGCTGGTGGCGGGCAGCCTCTTTGCCGCCGGCGCCATTGCGCCGCCCAGCCAGGCACACATTGGCGCCGCGGCGCTGCGCCTGCTGGGCGTGGTGATGGTGCTAATTGCACTGGGCTACGTGGTGGCGTGCGCGTTGGCGCGCGGGCACGTGTGGCGGGTGCGCGGGCGGCGGCTGAAGCTGCCTTCTGCGCAGCTGGCCCTGGTGCAGCTGGGTATTTCAGCCAGTAACTGGGCACTGATGGGCGCGGCCATGTATTTGCTGCTGGGCCAGCAAGTGCCCTACACCACGGTACTGGGCGTGCTGATGGCGGCATCCATCGTGGGGGTGATCATGCCGATCCCCGGCGGCCTGGGTGTGCTGGAGGCGGTCTACCTGGCGCTGCTGTCGGGCAGCGTGCGACAGGGGGCGCTGATGGGTGCGGTGTTGGCCTACCGCGCGCTTTACTACCTGTTGCCGCTGGCGGGCGGGCTGGTGCTGTATGCGCTGCTGGAGCGGTATGCGTCAACCCATGCGGATGCCCATTAGCTGAAGTACCGCTTTGTGATCGACATGGCGAGCATGATGGTTGTTACCCCACGGATTGCTATCAATAACGTAGCTGCTTGCGCCCGGCCATAAAGGGCTGCAGGCCAAAGTAATGCCAAACCAACCCGGCAAGACCACCGTGCGGCAGACCCGGCCAGGCGCCGCACGCACTACCTGAATATGCGGGAGCCGATCAGCACGCCCAGCTTTCGGTAGCTTTCCCACTGCGCTTCGTCAAAGAACTGGTCAAACGTGGTTTGCTGCGGGAACGATGGTTTTTTGGTCTGGTATTCAAACAGGTCAAGGGGCGCACCCTTGATCAAACGCGGCTTGAGCACCAGCAAAATACTTTCAGCCGGCTTGCCCGGCTGGCTGCTGGCATAGCGCACGCGGTAGAGCAACGCGCACTTTTCGTCGAGTGGCGCCAGCGGGTCGGTTGCCGGGCGCAGTTCAGATTCGTCGCGGGCGAAATAGGGTGCCAGTGTGGCGGCATTGGGTGCAAGCCGTGGCACCGCGCTCGGCCCGACGCATTCAAACTCGGCACCGAAATCAATGCGTGCCAGGCGCATCAGATTGGCGAGGTCTTCAAAGCTGTAGTTCGGGTCTGCACCGCAATCGCAGCAGACGATGAAATCCACCCGCCTGCGCAGCAGCTCGAAGACGCCCGTGTTCTCAAAGTGCCCGCCGTCGCTCAGGTACCAGTGCGAGCCGTCCGTGCCCAGGAAGCGGGCGCGCAGTTCGCGCTGCAAATAAGTCTGGTTGCGCCAGAGCGGGAACGGCGTCCTGGGGTCGGATTTTCCGGAGTTCCACCACCAGCCCAGGCGTATGTTGATGATGGTGAACAGCATGGCCTGGCCCAGCGCCGTGCCCCGCCCCAGCCCGGTCGAAAACGCCGCGCCCGACACGCCCACCCATTGGCCGATGGACAGCTCGGGCGGCGCCCGCCTGGCGGCTTTGGCCTGCGTGCCCGCAAAATTGCCGGTCTTTGCATTCCAGAGCCTGCCGTCCACGGTGATCCCCGCAGGCGTGACTGCCAGCGGCAGGCCCTGCCTGTCCCGCTGCGTCAGCTGGTCGCCGGTGCCCGTGGTGGCATTGATGGTCACGTTGATGAGGTGGGCCGGACCCAGGTGGTCGTTGCGGTAATAGGCCTCGCGCGTGAAGTCGTCGCTTGCATCGGCTTCGGTCACGTCCATCTTCGGCCGTTCCGATTCAAACCGTGCCTTGTTGGACGCACCCAGGTAGGCACGCGTGAGGCGCGCACCGTACATCACCTGCAGGCTCGATAAATTGATGAACCCCAGAAAGTAGCCCGCCACCGCCACAGCCGTCAGGCAAAACACAATGGAGATGACGGGGTAGAAGTATTGCCAGACCCATGATGAGTCCGCACCAAAACGGACCGTGGTGAACATGGATTCGATCATCAGCTGCCCGAGCCCCGGCAGCGGCGGCTGCATGCCAAACAGCAGGGCCGCGGCCGCGCAGTTCCAGGCCACGGCCAGCAGCAGGGCCAGCGCCAATCCAATCGCGCCAAGCAGGGTGTTGAGCGGCAGCCTGCTGAGCAGGCCGTCTTTTCCGGGCTGGGCCAGCACCGGCGCAAACTGCTTCACGGCCGCCACCAGGGCCGCGACCACGCCGGCCACGCTGAAAACAGTGAGGGGTGTTGACTGGCTTGTCGCCAGCCAGAGATACAGCGTTTGCCCCGCGGTTTCAATCAGCGCCAGCACGGCAACGATGAATGCGTACGTCAATACCCTGGAGAGCCACCGTGTGATGCGGTTGCGAAACAGCCCGGGTGATTGCTGTGGAAGGTACTTCGCCACAAAAAACACGCCCAGAGAAAAAGCCAGGATGACATCGATCAGCACCAGCAGCAAAACAGGTACCGGAACAGCCTCAAGCAGTGACGCGGCGCCGGAAGCCGGCGGCACTACCCGGCTCCAGAGGACACAGGCAGCCAGCACACCCGCGGCCAGCAAGCCGGCAGCCGCCAGCGCCGGGGCGGGAATGGCCGGCAGCGGCGCTTTTTTTGTGTTGGTGCCGGGAGGCGAGGTGTCCTGGTCGAGCCAGTAGGCCGCGCCGCACGGTATGACCGCCAGCACGAGCCAGATACCCAGCACACCGAACCACGGGCTGAACCAGATGTCTCCACCCTTCAGCGGAGGCCTGGGCTGCATCATGGATTCCAGCGTAAGCCCCAGCGCATGAAACCCCTCCCATGGAATCTGCAGGCTGCCGTAACGCAGGGCAAACATCAAAAGGAAAATGGTCAGCAAGGTCACGCCGATCACGTAATGCACCGCACAGAGGTTGCGGATGGCAATGGCGATGTCGTAGAGAAAATCACCGGTGTTGTTCGGTGCCAGGTAACGCCCGTTTTCACGCAGCCAGCGCAAGGGGCGGTCGGGCATCTGGGTGAGCGCGGTCTGGACCTTGCTCAGCCTGCCGGGCGGGTCGGTCGCGAGTGCTTCGTAGGCTTCGGTGGCCAGCACCTCGGGCGCGGGCGGCGCAGGAGGTGTTTGCGGCGAGTGGGGAGCGGGAGGCGTGAGGGGTTCCCGGGCGCGAAACAGGGCCGAGAAAAAACTGCCGGTGTACCCGCCCCCGCTGACGGTGGAAAGGAAGTCAAAGCGGGCGAGCAGCGGCCAGGGCTTTTGCCTGTCGTTGGCGCCGCATCCCGGGCCGCTTCCCGGGCCACTTTCTCCCGGCAGGTTGAACCCGGCTTTTGCCAGTGCCTGCAACACGCCAAGGCAAAAGGTGGCGCTGCGAATGCCCCCGCCGGACAAGGCCAGGCCCCACAACTCCCGGGGGGCCGTGCCACTGGCGTAAATAAAACCTCGCCGGAAATCAATGGCCTTGCGCTCTTCTTCTTGCGCCCGCTCCTGCGCTTGTTCCTGCGCCTGTTCCGGTGTGAGGGGGTTTCCAGTGCCTGGCTCGGTCATATCTCGCCTCCTTGGGCAAACAACACAGCTACCGCATGGGCTTTGAAGACGGCTCCGGCGTTGCCATGAAACGCGACGCCCTGCAAAGACTCAGGCCAGCTTAGGCAGGCGGTGCGGGAAAGACAAGGCCCTTATTCCCACAAATCGTATCGAAGCAACGCGCAGGGGGTGGCGCCAGCGAAACCTGACAGCTTTATCATCCGAACCGCTATCAATAACATAGCTGGTCGCGCCCGGACATAAAGGGCTGCAGGCCAAAATGATGCGTAAATTGTTGCTGTGGAGGGCGCTGGAATACATTGAGGCCCCTGCCCCGCGCAGCTTCATGTCCAATACAGGCATGGAACCGACGAACGACACACCCCAAACCGACCAGCGCCTGACGGCGCTGGAGATCAAGGCCAGCTTTACCGAAGACCTGCTGGACCAGCTCGACAAGGTCATCGTGCGGCAGCAGCAGCAAATTGGTGCGCTGGTGCGCGAGGTGGCAGAACTGAAAGCCGGCCCGGTGCGCGACGGCGACGTGACGGTGGGCCGCAGCCTGCGCGACGAGCTGCCGCCGCACTTCTAGGCCCCGCGCCGTTCAAGCGCCCAGATGGGCGGCGAGCTGGTCGAGGGTGCCGCCGTAGCCTTGCGTGAGCGACGGCTTCAACTCTTCAAAGTACTGGCGTTCAGCCGCCACCTCACCGAAGGGTTGTGCGCGCAGTGACACGATGGTGCTTCCGTTTTGCTCAATGAAGGTCACGGCGTTTTCTATTTCCAGGGGGCAGGCATCGCTGAACGGTGCGCGCGCAATGCCGCAGTGTTCGTTGGCAAACGAGTTGAGCCACACGATGCGTTCACCCTGGGCGATTTCACGGTAATTGAACCGGCCCCACATCGTGGGTGCGCCCGGAAATTTCATGGCGTAGTGAAAAAACCCACCGGGCCTGAACTCGAAACGCAGCAGGTCGATGGAGCAGCCCTTGGGCCCCCACCACTGCTGGATGTTGCCGGCCTCGCTCCACGCTTTCCATACGCGGTCACGCGGGGCCTTGAACACGCGGTCGATCAGGAACGGGGAAGCCATGGCTGCCTTGCTGTCATTTGCGGGCATGTTTCTTTCCTTTTTTGGGGGTTGATTGAGTTGACTGGGCTGATGACGTGGATGTGTCCGGCTGCAAAAACGCGTCGAGCCTGTCGAAGCTGTCTTCCCAGACATTGCGGTACAGCGCCATCCAGCTGGCGACTTCTTTCAGGGGTGCGGCCTCCAGGCGGCACGGCCTGGTTTGCGCCGCTCGTCCGCGAGAGATCAAGCCTGCCCGCTCCAGCACCTTCAGGTGTTTCGAAATGGAAGGCTGCGTCATGTCGAAGGGTGCCGCAAGTTCATTGACCGTGGCTTCGCCGGAAGCAAGCCGGGCGACGATGGCGCGGCGGGTCGGGTCCGCGAGGGCGGCGAACGCCTTGTTGAGGGTGTCTGGGGTCATTACATGGCCAATCGTTTATATAGCTGTTTGGCTATATTAAGGCGATCAAAAGAGGATGTCAACCGCCTGCCTTGGGGCTCAACTACCAGAGGTTCTTGCCGTCGATCACCGTCACAGGTGCTTCGGCTGCGTCGAACCCGTCAAAGAGGCGGGCATTGACGCCGATGCGGCGGGTGGTGCCGTCCCAGCTGCCGTCCATCTCGAATGCCGGGCTGTCTGAATAGGTGGACACACCGCATTCGGCACAGAAGTGGTGGTCTACCAGCTTGGTCTGCCAGCGGTAGATGGCGTCGCCATCCGTGGGGGTGGTGACGTGGAACTGATCGGGCGTGTAGTACGCCAGCAGCGCACCGCGCCTGGCGCAAAACGAGCAGGTGCAGCGCGTCAGCTGCGCGGGGATTTCGCCGTCAATGCGAAAGGCGTTTTTGCCGCAATGGCAGCTTCCCGTGATCGTCATGCGCCACCTCCACGAACTGTTGCATCGCCGTCTTCACCTTCCCCGTATTCGTCGTCTTCTTCATTCTCTTCATCTTCTTCATCTTCTTCATCTTCATCGGCCAGGACGCCGGCAATTTCCTCTGCACCGCCTGCGGCCCAGGTAGCTTCACCCTCCTCGCCCCTTGCTTCCGGGTCTTCATCACCGGCGCCTTCCCCTTCTTCCAGGAAGTCGGCCTCGTCCATTGTCCGGTCGGGCAGGATGTCGGCATCAGGCCGCTCGTCGCCGATGACACCGGCACGCTCGCCGGTACCCGCAGCGTCGCTGTCGCTGGCCAGTTCCTCTTCGCTGTAGGCACCTAGCGTGTCGCTGCCGGTGTCTGAACTGTCGCCCGGGCCGAGCGACTGTGTGTCTTTTCCGCGCATCCACTGTTCGGGCGGAATGCTGCCACCCGCAATGCTGCTTTTTGCCATGCTGTGCCTTCTTTCATGCTTGTACCGGCGCGAATCACGCGCAATGGTGATGGGGAGGGCGCCAACCGCTGCCCCTTGAGATGACGCTATTTTTTACCCAGGTACTGGCGCACGGCGGAGGCTGAATTGCCGACAGCCTTGACGGCCTCGCGCAGCTGCTGCTCGGTGCAACCCAGGGTTTTGGTCCAGTCGCGAACTTCATAGTCCTGCCCCAAGGCGATGAACCTGCGGTCCACACCGGTTTTCGTTGTGTCGTCTGCCATGACGCATCTCCTAGGGAAAAAACGAATGCTAGGACGAAATGTCTGGGGTACCCTGTAGGACAAAACCCGTCACGCAGGCAATCCACTTTCGGACACCGGCTGACATCTCCAGCTCCAGGTGCACGCCATGTCACTTCCACCGGATTTCAAGCCTTCAGACTTTTCCATCGGCTCCATCAGCGACCGCCAGCTCGTGAACCTGGCCAAGCTGGCCGGTGCCATGACGGAAGGCGACGCGCTGACGCCGGAGCTGCAGGAGTTCACCCTGCTGATCATGGAAAAGTGCGCCGACATCGGCGACAAGTACAAAAGCCAGAAACACGGTCGCACAGCCGGCGATGAGATTCGCGCCCTGTTCGGGGTTTACTGACCACCTGTGGGCGGCGGACCCACGCCGCCATCCCTGTCAATCCGCTACCAAATTAATAGCTGCTTGCGCCCGTCCCTATTGGGCTTAAGGCCAGTTTGATGCATAAACCAGCCGTGGCTAGCCGCCGGCTTCCGTCGCCGGGTGCGCGCCCGGCACTGCAGCGCCCGTGCGAAGCAGCACGGCGCCCAGCAATGCGGCGCAGGCCGCAAACACCGCACCGATGACAAACGCCAGCTGGTAGCCGCCGTTGAGCGCCACCACGGCATCGGCACCCGCACCGGCCAGCGAACCGGTGCGCGCCGCCGCCAGGCTGGCCAGCACCGCCAGCCCCAGCGCGCCGCCCATCATGAAGGACGTATTGACCACGCCCGAGGCAATGCCCGACTCGGCCGGGTCCACGTCGCTCATGGCGGCCAGCAACACCGGGTTGAAGGCCATGCCGGCCCCCAGCCCCAGCAGCAGCATGCCGGGCAACACGTCGAGCACAAAGGCGCCGCCCACCGGCGCACGCGCGAACAGGGCCAGGCCCAGGGCGGCCAGCAGCAGGCCGGCCGACAGCGGTGCGCGTATGCCGAAACGCATGACGATTTTGGCCGACAGGCCCAGCGAGAACGCGGCCATGATCAGGTTGGCGGGCAAAAAGCCCAAGCCGACCTGCAGGGCGCTGTAGCCCAGCACCAGCTGCATATACAGCGCCGAAATAAAGAACCAGGCAAACATGGCCGCGGCCCACAGTACGCCGACCACGTTGGCGGTGGCGACGTTGCGCAGACGGAAAAGGCCCAACGGCACCAGCGGTGTCGTGACCCTGGCCTCGATGGCCAGGAAGATCGCCATCAGCACCGCGGCAACGCCCAGCAAACCGAGCGTCTGGCCTGACAGCCACCCGGCTTCGTTGCCGTTGACGATGCCGTAGACCGCCAGCATCAGCGCGGTGGTGACGGTGACGGCGCCCCATACGTCAAGCCGCGCGCCGGTGGCCTGCCCCTTGCCGCCGGGCAGCAGGAACAGGCACAGCGCAAACACGGCGCCGCCTATGGGCAGGTTGACCAAAAAGATCCAGTGCCAGTTGAGCGAATCGGTCAGAACGCCGCCCAGCAGCACACCGATGCTGCCGCCGCCGGCACAGACAAAACCGTAGACCCCCATGGCTTTGGCGCGCTCAGCCGGTTCGGTGAAGAGGTTCATGATGAGCGACAGCGAAATCGCCGACACCACCGCGCCGCCCAGGCCCTGCACCGCGCGGGCCACCACCAGCAGCCCCTGCGAATTGGCCAGGCCGCAGGCCAGCGAGGCCACGGTGAACAGCGTGAGCCCCGCCAGGAACAGCCGGCGCTGACCGTACAGATCGCCCAGCCGGCCGCCCAGCAGCAAAAAGCCGCCGAAGGTCAGCATGTAGGCGTTCACCACCCAGACGAGCGAGGTTTCGGTAAAGCCGAGGTCTGTGCGGATGGACGGCAGCGCCACATTCACGATGGTGGTGTCGAGCACGATCATCAGCACACCCAGGCAGAGCACCATCAGTGCCCACCAGCGCTTTCGGGTTTCCATGTTGTGTGTCATCTGCAGTTTCTCCCCGGTTTCACTGAACATGATCAATTCGCCAGCCCATCTTTGCACTGCATGGGCTTCCCCCTGCCTTCCCGCATGCTATCAAATCAGTAGCTACTTGCGCCCGGTGTCATTGGATTTCAGGCCTTTTTCATGATCAAAACAGGCCTGAAAAGGGCGCTGGGGGCTGCTGACAGCCTCTTTGAAGCGGGCAAGGCGTCCATCCTGGACTCTCCGGCCTACATGGGCGTGGCGCTGCTACGCACCTGCCGCAGCATGACAGCGGCCAGGATGGCCGTGCCCAGCACCAGTGCGGCGCTGATGCCGGCGGTGACCTGAAAGGCCTGGGCGTACGCATCGCGTGAAGTGCTGAGCAAGGCCGCACCGCTGGCGCCGGGCAATTCAGCCGCCACGGCCACCGCGCCGCCCAGTGTGCTGCGGGCGGCCTCTGCGGCTACGGCCGGCACACCGCTTAGCACGGTGCCCTCCATCGCATGGCGGTAGACCCCCGTCACCACGCTGCCCAGCACAGCAATGCCGAGTGCGCCGCCAAACTCCGAGCTGGTTTCTGAAATCGCCGCAGCCGCACCAGCGCGCTCGGGCGGCGCGGAGCCGACGATGAGGTCGGTACCCAAGGTCACGACCGGGGCCAGGCCCAGCGAAAAAATCACGCTGCCGGTGACCAGCGTGGCCAGGCCCGAGGCGCCACTCACCTGCGTGAGCACGCCAAAGCCCACAAACGCCAGCGCCAGCCCGCCCGTGACGGCCAGGCCGGCGCGGATGCGCCGCGCAATGACAGGTGCCAGCATGGAGCCCACCACAAAACCCAAGGCCGACGGCACGGACCACAGGCCGGCCTCCAGCGGCGAGAGGCCAATCACCAGCTGCAAATACTGCGCGATGAAAAGAAAAGCGCCAAACGCGCCGAAAAAGCAGAAGGTGTTGATGGCCAGGGCCGCGCTGAATGCCGGCACACGAAACAAGGCCAGGTCAATCAGCGGGCTGGCCAGTGTGCGCTGCCTGCGCAGGAAAGCCGCGCCTATCGCCAGCCCCGCGAGGATGCAGCCCGCGGCCAGCCAGCCCAGGCCGCCTTCCGCGATGCGCTTGAGGCCGTAGATGACGGCCAGCACGGCCGCCAGTGACTGCGCCGCGCTCAGCAGATCCAGCCGGCCGGCGTCGGGGTCGCGGTATTCAGGCAGCAGCACCGGACCCAGCACCAGCAGCAGGACCATCACGGGCACGCTGACCAGGAACACTGAGCCCCACCAGAAATGCTCAAGCAGGACACCGCCCACCAGCGGGCCAATCGCGCCGCCTACCGAGTAGCTGGTGATCCAGACGCCAATGGCCACGGTGCGCTCGCCCGCGTCCAGGAACATATTGCGTATCAGCGAAAGCGTGGAAGGTGCCAGCGTCGCCCCGGCAATGCCCAGCAGTGCGCGCGTGGCGATCAGCATTTCAGCCGTGGTGGAAAACGCGGCCAGCATCGACGCAGCGCCAAACGCGGCAGCCCCCATGAGCAGCAGCCTGCGCCGGCCAATGCGGTCACCCAGCGTGCCCATGGTGATGAGCGAGCCGGCAATCATGAAGCCGTAAATATCGACCATCCACAACAGCTGCGCGCCCGTGGGTTTGAGGTCGGCGCTCAGGTGCGGCACTGCCAGGTTCATCACCGTCAGGTCCATCGAATACAGCAGGCAGGGCAGCGCGATGACGGCCAGCCCAATCCAGTCGCGGCGCGTGGCTTTGGGCGAAGCCGTCATGCAGCGCGGGCCTCGGCGTGGCAGCACGCCGGTGCGGGCTGGCTGGCCGCGGCGTTGTGGCCAGCCTTGTCAGCGCTGTGTATCTCAGTGCCGTATTTGTCATGGTGGCGCACCCAGGCCATGGGGAAAGGCAAGCCGCCTTCGTCGCGACCCTTGGGGGTGAGGTCCATGTAGTTGTAGGCGCCCACCAGCATGTCCGCCCCGCGGGCGTAGCTGGAATAGGTGTGAAAGATGTTGCCCTGGCCATCCTGGTAGAACACGCTGACCCCGTGCAGCTCTTGCATGCTGGCGCCGTCGACATCGTTCATGCGGTAGTTGTAGTCAAACTGTCCGCTGGCCAGCTCTTCGGGCGTGAAGGAGACGTGGTAGTCGTGGTTGAAGTCATTGCCGAAGGACGACACCCACTTGAAGCGCCAGCCCATGCGCCGGCGGAACGCAGCCAGGTCGGGTTGCGGCGCGTGCGACACCACAGCCAGCGTGATGTCGCGCGCTGCCAGGTGCGGCAAGGCGCCGTCGATGTGGTCCGAAAGGAAGGAGCAACTGGGGCAGCCTTCCTTCCAGCCGGGACCGAACATGAAGTGATAAACCACGAGCTGGCTGCGCCCCTCGAACAAACCGGCAAGGGTTTCCTTGCCCGCGGGGCCGTCGAACACATAGGGCTTGTCGACCTTGAGCCAGGGCAAGCGGCGCCGCTCGGCGCTCACCAGATCCCGGTGGGCGGTGAGTTCTTTTTCACGGGCCAGCAACAGCTGGCGGGCGGCAAGCCATTCGTCTTTGGATACCACGGAGTGGAAAACGGCGTTGGCAGCGTTTGCGGGGGTTGAAGTCACGGCGGGCTCCCTGGATACGGTCAGTTCAGTGAAGGGTCGAGTTGCTGGAACGGTGGCCTATTGGTTCAGGATGTGAAGGATGTTGCCGTCCGGGTCCTTGAACCAGGCGCCTTTGAAGTCGCCCGCTACGTGCGCATCGCCTTGCAGCGTCATGCCGGGCATGTCGTAGTGCTCAAACACCACGCCTTTGGCCTTGAGCGCCTTCAGGATGTTGTCGAACTCGTCGCCCACGCCCCAGGTGGCGGACGTGGCCTTGTTGGTGCCGGCGAAAGACGAGACATACACCACCACGGTGGCGGTGCCGCTCTGGTAGCTGAGCACGCCCTCCTCGGCGGTCTCAAGCGGGGTGAGGCCGAGTGTGCCTCCATAAAATTTCTTCGCCGCCGCAAGGTCCTTGACGGCGATGGTGGCCATGGCGTTTCGATTGGCAAGCATGGTGTTTCTCTCCTGGGGTTGGGGCTGAACAGCGGTGGCGGTTTGGGGTGACTTTCAGGTCACAGCCGATGAAACAAACAGTTTGTCGAGCTTGAGGAAAGCGCCGGCCCAGCCCTCGTTGTGGCTGTCGCGTGCGGCCAGGTCGTAGAAGCGCTCATGCTTGAACACCAGCTCGGTGCCGGCCCCGGAAGGTTTGAGCGAGACCGTGACCCGCGACACGCGTTCCGGTGTGCTCTTCCAGCCCCAGTCAAACACCAGCTTGCGGTGTGGTTCGACTTCGAGGTAAGTGCCGCTCACGTTGTGTGTTTCCCCGCCCGGCACGCCGAACTGGATGTGGTAGCGGCCGCCCACACGCACATCCATGTCGGCAATGGTCACCACGCCGGCCGGGTCGGGGCCGAACCACTGCGCTAGTGCTTGCGGGTCGGTCCACGCGCGCCAGACTTTTTCGGGAGCGACGGGGTAGTGGCGGGTGATGTCGACGGACGGGCCGGCGGACGGTTTGCCTTGCGCTGTGCTTCTTTCCATGGCGGGTTCAACTCCTCTTGCTGGTAAAGGTAGCGGCCCAGCGCGTCAAGGCGCTCGGACCAGAATTTCTCGTAACGGGATAGCCACATGGCGGCCTCCTGCATGGGCTCGGGTGAAATCGCCAGGTTGACGACGCGGCCATCCTTGGCGCGGCTGACCAGGCCGGCGTCTTCCAGCACCCGCAGGTGCTTCATGAAACCGGGCAGGGACATGCCGTGCGGCTGGGCCAGCTCGCCGACGGACAGGTTGCCCTGTTCCAGGGCCTGCAACACCTTGCGCCGCGTCGGGTCTGCCAGTGCGGCAAATACGGCGTTCAGGGTCTCTTCTTGCGCATCATTTTTATACTTAACCATTTGGCTTAGTATTTGATAAATGATGAGGCTTGTCAACCCGGTTGGCCCGGGAAATCTGTTTCTTTATGTACGCACGATTTGTGGACAGGCCGCCGGGGTGAAGCGCTTTTTTTGAGCGTGCAAATAAATGTGTCGGCTTGCACCTACCCTGTAAAGCGGCGAAACACCCTGCAAGTTGGCTGGCACTGAAACGTGAATTGACATCCAATCAGGGTATGAACCATTCACCTCATTCACCTTTCACGACCCCGTTCACGACCCCGATGATTTTGTCCAGCGCGCAACAAACCTTCCCTACGCCCGGCCACCGTGTGGCAGCCCGCTACGTGGGTGCAGTGGCGCTGGCCCTGGCCGCAGCAGCCGTGCTGTACGCCCCGCGCGGGCATGCGCAGGCGGCAGACCCGGCCGCCGCTGCGTCGGCGCCTGCGGCCGGTGCATCGCAACCCTCCGCTGCCGCGGCTTCCCCCACCCCCAAATACGCGGCCAGAGACCTTGAGCGCGCGTTCAGTTTCATGGACAAGGACAACAACGGCAAAGTCAGCCGCGATGAGGCGTCCAACTTTCGCGGTGTCTCCAAACACTTTGACGAAGCCGACACCAACAAGGACAACATGCTGTCGCGCGAAGAATTTGAACGTGCCATGAACGGGCCGAAACCCCAGTAAACGACGCGCCGGCTTGCGCAAATGGTGATGCGGGAAATGGCTTGTGAAAGCTATTTCTTCCGGTAAACATACCAGGCCGCGAAGGCGGTGAAAATGCCAATGATCCCCACGATCACCATGAAGCCGTGAGGGTGCTCGGCCAGGGGGATGCCGCCCACATTCATTCCCAGCAGGCCGGCAACAATGTTGATGGGCAGCGCGAGTACGGTGACCATCGTCAGGATGAAGACGCTGCGGTTGGTCTCCTCGCTGACCTGCGCGGCAATTTCCTCTTGCAGGAGCTTGATGCGCTCCTTCAGCTCGGACATGTCCCGGATGGTCAATGAGAATTCTTCCGTGGCCTGCCGAAGCTCCTCGAGGTCGTGCTCGCTTACCCATGGCGGCGGCAGCCGCAGCAGGCGGAAAAGCGCACCGGGCTCCGGCGCGAGCAGCCTTTGCAGCCGCACCAGCACCCGCCGCAGCTTGCCCAGGTCAGCCCGGCGGTTGTGCAGCCGGCCGATCAGGAATTTATCCTCCACCACGTCCACCTGGACAGTGGCGTCACGCACGATGCGCACCAGCACATCGCCCTGCTCGCGCAGCAGCTGGTTCAGAAAAGACACCGATGACGCCAGCGGCTTGCCGTTCTTGATGGCGTCACGCATGCGGTCGATGGAACGCAGGGGATGGGAGCGCGCGCTCAGCGCCATATGGGGCGCCACGTTCAGCCACAGGCTGGACATTTCAGCCGGGTCAAACGCGAATTCATACGCAACATCGTTGACGACAGCAATCAGCGTGTCGTGCGCATCTTCTATGCGGGTGGACCTTGAGCCGGCGTGCAAGGCCTCGAAGAACTCGGGTACGGCGTGCAGATGCTTGCGGATGCTCGCCTCTGCCGCGGCGTCACTGAGGTTGAAGTGGAGCCAGACGAAATCTGATTTTCCCTTGGGGGTTTTGTCCTGCAGCCAGGCGGCCGCCTCCAGGAGATCTACCGGTATGCCGGGCGCGCCGTTTTCAAACCTGTAGCCGCAGAGCAGGCCGGTTCTGTCGGCGCCATAAGTGATGTCCATTCAGAAGTGGCGTGAAGTAGTCAAAATTGGAGTGAATCGGACACTGCAGGCGCAGGGCAGCCGGTATCGGGTGGCCTGCCCCGGGCAGTGGCGGTCATACAGTGTGTTGCCTTTGCATGACGGTTCGGTGACAGTAGCGTGGCCGCGTTCTTCTGGCGCCTGGCCTGGCGGTGCATGCCCGCAGCACGCCGGGTTGTCACTGAGCCCCAATGCGCTTCATAATTTCAGGACAGGCTGGCAGCACCTCAGGCCTCGCCTGGTTCCTTCACATCACCGACGGAGGCGATATGGCCACCCACGAATTGTTTGCCTACCTTCATGTCAAAAATGCGGCAAAGGCCATGGCGTTTTACATCTCGGTTTTTGGTGCCACGGAAAAATTCCGGCTCACAGAACCCGATGGCCGCATCGGCCATGCCGAACTGGACTTTGACGGCGCCACGCTGATGGTGTCGGAAGAATTCCCGGAGTACGGCACCCGGGCGCCCGATGCCGGTGCGCCGGCCACCGTCACGTTGCACCTGCATGTGGACAACTGCGACGATGTGATTGCGCGTGCGCTGAAAGCCGGCGCCACGCTGGAAATGGCGGCGCAAGACCAGTTTTATGGTGAGCGCTCGGGCAGCTTTCGCGATCCGGCAGGCTACCGCTGGAGCGTGGGGCACAGCATTGAAACCGTGTCGCCAGAAGAAATGCAGCGCCGCTATACCGCACTGATGACCACGCCTTCTGCGTGAATTTGCTATGAAAAACATAGCTGCTTGCGCCCGACAGTAAAGGCTAAATCCCGGATTTATTCACTAGCGCGCTAGAAACCCCGTAGCCTGCCGCGGGCCCGGTACAGGTTCAGGCTTCGTCCGCAGGCGATTCCGCAGAATTGCTTTGCCCGAGCACGCGCCGCAAGGTTTCGAGGAGCTCGGTGTTGGAAGTCTTGGCCTTGACCAGCACGGCGGCCGCCCGCGTGGCCTGAAGCCTGTCCACCTCCAGTGCCGAGAAAATCACCACCGGCGGCGGACCGTCCATCGCCTCAACGTCCTTGAGCAAATCCCACCCGGAGCCGCCCGGCAGGCTGAGGTCCAGCAGGATCAGGTCAAAGCGCTGCTCCTTCAGCCGGTCGCGTGCTTCCTGCACCGTGTCGGCAAAGACGAAGGTTGCAAACCCCTGGGCAATGGTCGCTGCGATGCGCTGGATGTCCGGATCGTCTTCAACATGCAGGATGACGGCGCGGGCTTCGACCGAACCCGCAATGGCGCGCCGCACGCCCAGCACGAGCATGTTCTCGTCGATGGGTTTTTCCAGCCAGTCCGATACGGTCAGGGACTGCTCGTTGAACTGGATCCGCCCCTCGGCCGCCGAGGCCGACACCACCACGATCGGCACGTCGCGTGTATGCAGCTGGGCGCGCAGCGCCCTGATCAGCGCAATGCCGTCCTGGTCGGGCAGCTTCAGGTCTATGGTGACGGCGGCGTACCGCCTTCTTGCCAGCTCCGCGACGGCCTGCTTGGCCGTGTACACCATTTCGGTGTCAAAACCGCCCTTGTCGAGCATCATGCTGATCAGGCGGGAGATGTCCGGGTCGTCCTCGCAAACCAGGACGCGCGGCCGCTGTTCGACCAGTGCCGAGAAACCTGAAGTACGCTCCGGCGAATCCACCCATTCGGGCAGTTCAAAGAAGAAGGTGGTACCGACCCCGGGGTCGGTATGAAAACCGATGCTGCCGCCCAGGCGCTCGATGATGGCCCGTGAAATATTGAGGCCCAGGCCCGTGCCGCCCTTTTGCCGTGTATCGGAGGAGTCGGCCTGGGAGAATTTCTGGAAGATGCGGTTGCGGAATTCCTCCGGAATGCCGGGCCCGTGGTCTCGCACCTCGACGCGTATGCCCGTCTCGCTGCGTGCCACGTGAATATCCACCGTGCCGCCTTCGGGCGAGAACTTCATCGCGTTGGACAGCAGGTTGGTCACCACCTGCGTCAGCCGGTCGCTGTCGACCCTGACCTGCAGGTCTTCATCGGGAAACTCGAGCTGCAGGTGCACATTCTTCGCCGCGCCGTAGCCTTCGTTGGCGGCCAGCGCCTGCTCCAGCAAGGGCCTGAGTTCGATGGCCTGGAAATCCAGGGTCATCTTGCCGGACTCGATCTTCTCGATGTCCAGGATGTCGTTGATCAGCCGGATCAGGCGCTCACAGTTGGTCTTCGCGATGCCCACCAGCGTCTTGACGGCGTCGGGCAGCTGGCCGGCAACACCGCCGGAAATCAGGCCCAGCGAGCCCCGGATCGAGGTAAGCGGCGTGCGCAGTTCATGGCTGACCGTCGAGACAAATTCACTCTTCATGCGGTCAATGCGTTTGAGCTCGGTGACGTCGTTGGCCAGCGTGTAGAAGCCGATCACCTTGCCCTCGTCGGCGCCGTCGCCGTAGCGCGGGAAATAATTGACCACGTAGTCGCGCACGCCGCCGCGGGCGGTTTTCTGCGTACGCTCGTAGACCACTGGATAGCCCTGCAGCACCTCTTCCACCCGGGGCTTGATCAGGGCGTACATCTCATCGCCCACGATGTCCCGGATGGTCTTGCCTTCGAGCTGCGCTTGCGTCATGCCGAAGACTTCCTCGTAGGCCCGGTTATGAAAGCACAGGCGCTGATCGGCGTCAGCGTAAGTGATCCAGGCCGGCACGGTGTCGGTGATTTCGCGCATCTGCGCTTCGCTGGTGCGCAGGGCCTCGGTGACACGGCGGATTTCGGTGGTGTCGCGTCCCGTGCCGCGATAGCCGGTGAATTTTCCGTTGGCGTCGAATTTCGGCACGCCGCTGATGCTGAAGTAGCGCGGCCGCCCCTTGGAGTCGCGCCGTGTACTTTCAAGGTCGCGGAAAACCTCGTGCCGGGCTATTTTGGCCTTGTACTCGGCCAACGCACCGGCTTCGATGTTGATGTAGTCGAGCTCCCAGGCAGTCTTGCCATGGGCCGATTTCGGGATGCCGGAGGCGCTTGGGGCTTCGCCGGGAACCTCGACGAAGCGGAAGTTTTCGTCCTGCTCCCAGAACCAGTCGGAGGCCAGCGCCGTGAGCGCGCGAAAGCGTTCCTCGCTTTCACGCAGAACCTGCTCGGTCTGCTTGCGCTCGGTGATGTCCTGGATCTGCGCGATAAATTGAAGCGGCTTTCTGTCTGCATCGCGCACGAGGGAGCAGCTCATGTAGCCCCAGACAGTACGGCCGGACTTGTGGATGTAGCGCTTTTCGACGTGGAACGATTCGATTTCGCCGGCCAATGCCCTGCGGCGCTGCTCCAGGTCCCAGGCAATATCGTCTGGATGAGTCAGGTCATGGATAGTGCGCGACAGCATTTCCGCCTCTGAATACCCCAGCATCTGGCAAAAAGCGGTGTTGACCTTCAGCCGGCGCGAGTCGATGCCGATCAGCGTCATCCCGATGGCCGCGTGTTCAAACGCATTGCTGAACTGCTGGTCACTGACCGTGAAGACATCGTTGTCCGTGCTGATGGGGCCGGCCCCCTTGGGACTTACTTCTCCGGCGTCCTCGAACGCACTGGCGCCGCCGTCCGTCAGCGCAACGCCTGAATCGTCAAACACGTCCCCCTCAGCCGGCATGGCCCCGGCCTGCTCGCCTCCGAGCGTGAAATAAAAGGTACTGCCCTCACCCACTGCCGACTTGGCCCAGATTTTTCCGCCGTGACGGGTAATGATGCGTTTGACCGTGGCCAGCCCGATGCCGCTGCCGGCGAACTCTTCCGGTGAATGCAGCCGCTCAAAGGTGCCGAAGAGCTTGTCGGCATACGCCATGTCGAAGCCGGCACCGTTGTCCCGCACAAAGTAAACCACCTGGTCCTCGGGCCCTGCTTCTTTTCCGACCAGGATTTCGGTGTGCGGTTTTTTCGAGGTGAACTTCCATGCATTGGCGATCAGGTTCTCCAGCACCTGACGCAGCAACGCAACGTCCGCCCGGCCCCACAGGTTGGGCTCGACAGTGATCCGCACCCGCCGGTCTGGATCGTTTTCCGTCCATTGCTTGATGATCTTGGCCGCCTCGGTGCTGATGTCGACAGACTCCCAGTTCAGGCTGGTCCGCGACAACTGGGCCAGGGACAGCAAACCGTCGGTCAGCTCACCCATGCGGCGCACACTGCTGCGTATGCGGCCCATGAAGTGATGCGCGCGCTCCCCCGACTCAGGTGGAACCGCTTTTTCAAGCAGCGCACAAAATCCGTCGATGGTGCTCAACGGTGTCCGCAAGTCATGCGCCACAGAATATGAGAAGGCCTCGATCTCCCGGGTGGCGACTTCCAGCTGGGCGGTCCTGCGCAGCACGCGTTTTTCCAGGTTGACGTTGAGCCGGACGATTTCCTGCTCCGCCTGCCGGCGTTTGCTGATGTCGGTAATGGTGCTGACATACCCCGACGGAGCGCCGTTCCCGTCCACCAGGGGCTGCACGTTGATCAGTGCCCAGAACTCACTGCCGTCGGGCCTGCGATGGCACACCACACGGTTCAGCTGTGGCTGGCCGGTACGCACGGCGACAACACTGGGCCACTCTTCCCTGGGCATTGGCGTGCCGTCTTCACGGAATCTTTGCCATTCCGGCTCGACCGAGGTCTGGCCTTTCAGCTGGGCCAGGGCCAGGCCGAGGATGCGCTCTGCACTGGCATTGCAATCGACAATATGCCCCTGGGCATCCCGCAGGATCACGCCTTCGGCCAAGGCACCCACAACCGCCCGGAAGCGGGCTTCGCCGACCCGCAGCGCGATCTCCACTTCCTTGCGTGACGTGATGTCGGCGCCCACACCCCGATAACCCGCAAAGGTTCCATCGTCGCCAAACACCGGTTCCCCGCTGACGCTGCGGTAAACGACGCTGCCATCCTCCTTGGTCAGCCGGTATTCAAAATTGCGGAACGGCAAATGCGCCTGTAACACCGCCTTGTGCTCGTCCCATGTGCCGACAAGCGGTGTGGAGTTAGGCAGGTCCCATCGGCATTGCCCCTCTCCAATGACCTGGGTTCCCAGGGCGAAGCGTTGCGGATCATTGGAGACAAAGACGTTGCGGAAGTTTGTGTCCTGTTCCCAGTACCAGTCGGACGAAAGACCGGTGAGGCTGCGAAAGCGCTCTTCGCTGCGGCGCAGTTTGGCCTCGGCCTCCAGCCGCGCGGTGATGTCGCTACCCACGCCCCGATAGCCGGTGAAGCGGCCTTTGGCGTCCACCATTGGCTCTCCGCTGATGGACAAGGTCACGCGCTTGCCGTCTTTTTCTACGCGTTCGTATTCAAAATTCCGGAAGACTTCGTGACGCTCCAGCAGGGCGCGGTGATGTGCCCACATTTCCTGGTTGGCCTGGCTGTGGTCGATCTCCCAGCGTGTTTTACCGAGATGCTCCTTGATCGCGCGCTTGGCTTCTTCCGTCTGGCCGCCGGACAGCTTGGTGAAGCGGAAATTGGCATCGGTTTCCCAGTACCAGTCGGACGAAAGACTGGTCAGGCTACGGAACTGCTGCTCGCTGCTGCGCAAGCGCTCTTCATCCGCCAGCTGCTGGGTTATGTCCTCCGCCGTAACCAGGACGTGCGTCACCACACCACTGGAATCTTTCAGCGGAACCTTGCGCATGTGCACGCGAATGACGCCCTTGTGCTTGGTCTGGACAAGGCGGTCGGGGAATTCCTGCATCTTGCCGGCAGCAATCAGGGCAAGATCCGAGGCATGCATGTTGTGGGCGTGGGCCTTGGGCCACAGATCATGGACGGTATGGCCCAGCGCTTCCGACCGAGTGAAGCCATAAAGCTCTTCCGCCGCGCGATTCCATGCGACGTAACGGTGGTCCGTGACGGCTTTCAGGTTCATGGCGATCGGAATGTTCTCAACGATGTCGTCGAGCAGGCGGGCGACTTTGCGTTCTTTTTCCTCCGCGCGCCTGCTGGCCGTGACATCGCGCGTGATACCCCGATAACCCATGAACTCCTGATGCTTGTTGAACACCGGCACGCCGCTGATGGAGAAATAGTGCGCGACGCCATCCTCCAGCACGCGTATGTATTCGAAATCGCGGAAGGGCTTGCGTTCAGCCAGTACGGCGCGGTGGTCTTCCCATGACATGGTGACCGGCAGGGCGCCAGGCAGTTCCCAGCGGCATTTGCCGACGGAACTGTCGAGATCCTTATCTTGTGACTTGTTGCTGTACTCGGCCGTGAAGTCGGTAAAACGGTACTCCGCGTCCTGCTCCCAGTACCAGTCCGCGGAGACAGTGGCCAGGCTGCGCAAGCTGCTGATGTCGTCCCTGAGCGATTCGACCAGTCGCTGCTGCTCAACGATCTCAAGCTTCAACGCATCATTGGCGGCTGCCAGCGCAAGCGCTTCAGCCTGCATGCGCTGCTGGGACTGCTCTGCCGTCTCGTCGCGTTTCATCGCGGCACCTGACCGGTAACCGTGCCGGGCCGACGCGGCAGGGGCATGGGCGCACCCATCAGGCCAGGCTCACGGTGGACTGCGGTGAATGCGCTTGGCAAACTGGGGTTCATCCGCCGGTGGTGACTTTCTTTGCAAAGGTGCGCGGCTCTATCAAGGCCCCGCTTTCTGTAGCTGCCGCAGTGCAAGTGTGTAATGCTGCATTTAATTGCACTATAGGACAACACCCTGATTTCTTTTGGCCGTGCCTTCGATTAGATTGGCCTAGTTTTTGCATACTTAAGACCTCCTATGACGGCAGTTAATAGGTCCTCGGAATTACATGAATTGCCGGTTCGGTATTTGGCAATTATTACCACCACTCCACTCAGGCAGTCTGGGGGTATTCCAGCGCCAGCCCGGCCGCCTGCCAGGCATCAATCCCGCCGTGCAACGGCCTGACATTGCTGAACCCGGCCGCCATCAGGCGCTTGGCCACCAGGGCTGCAGAAGCATCGTTGGGACAAGCGCAATAAACGACCACGGCGACATCGTGCGGGATGTCAAGCGATGCCCGGGTTCGGTCCAGGTCCGACCAGACCAGCGCTCCCGGAATAATGCCGCCACCGGCACGCGCCAGCTCCGTGCGCACGTCCAGGATGACTGCAGGCTTGTTCTGCTGCGTGAGCTGCAGCAGCTCCTGCGGTGAAATGCGGGCCATGCGCAGCTGCCGGTAAAAGCGCTGCCGCTGCCACCATTTGTGCGCCAGGAAGAGCGCAAACGCAGCCAGCAGCACCATCAGCCCGATGCGCCCCATCTGCTCGAAAATGGCCAGCACGTCGGCCACCGCGTCATGAAAAATCATGCCGATCCCGACACCGGCACCAGCGTAAAGCGTTGCGCCCAGCGCATCAAAAACCAGAAAGCGGCCGAAGGGAATGCCGGTGCGTCCGGCCAGCGCCGTGGCCAGCGAAGCAAACCCGGGAATGAACTTTGCCAGAATGAGCGACTTGACACCCCAGCGCGTGAAGATGGATTCGGTTTGCCGCACGCAGGAGTCGGGCGACAGCGAAATGCGGCACAGCGTTTTCAGCACGCGGCTGCCGTAGCGGTGGCCGGCCCAGTACCAGACGCTGTCCGCGACCAGGCAAGCCAGCACGGCGGTGAAGATAAGGCCTGCCGCGGAGTATTGGCCGTTAAAGCTCAACGCGCCGGTGAGGATCAGCACCGGATAGGCCGGAATCGGCAAGCCGAGCTGTTCCAGCCCAACATTCAGGAAAACGGCGGCGAGCCCGTAGTGCTCGAGCCACACAATGATCTGTTCCATGGAGTCGCGTTACTTTCTGCGAGGGTCGTTGCGGGCTGCAAAGCCGTTCAGCCCCGCTTTTGTTGCCCGTTCATGCAATGTAGACGGCTACAGCGCAGCAGTAAATGGTGGCCCGGTGAATGTTCTTTTTCCATAGGGAGAACAATGGAGAACAATTCGGGTTATTTGGGCTGATTTTGGGAGGCGGCGCCCGGCGCCTGCGCTACCATGAACCCTTCCCCTGTTCACGTGACTCAGAGAGCGACTACCGATTGAAATACCTTGTGGCTGTCCGGGCCCTGTGCGAGTTCACCGCCAAGCATGGCGACCTGGACCTGCGTTTTACGCCATCACCTTCCGCACAGGAAGGCATGGCCGGGCACGCCATGGTGGCGTCGCGCCGTGCAGAGTCCTCAGAGTCTTATCAGGCCGAAGTCAGCCTGGAGGGCGAGTACAAGACCCTGAAGGTGCGCGGCCGTGCCGACGGCTACGACCCTGAACGCAACCAGCTTGAAGAGGTCAAGACTTTCCGGGGCGACCTGCACGCCATGGCCGACAACCGCCGGCACCTGCACTGGGCACAGCTGAAGATTTACGGCTGGCTGCTTTGCGAAGCCAAAAAGCTGCAGGACGTCAACCTGACACTGGTGTACTTTGACGTGGCCAGCACGCAGGAAACACCGCTGACCGAACATTTTTCCGCCGCGTCGCTCAAGGAGTACTTTGAAACGCAGTGCGAGCGCTTTCTGGGCTGGGCCAACCAGGAGCTGGCGCACCGCCAGGCGCGTGATGCTGCGCTGGCCACGCTGGCATTTCCGCACCCCGCATTCAGGCCGGGTCAGCGCGAGCTGGCCGAAGCGGTTTACAAGACAGCCCAGGCCGGCACCTGCCTGATGGCACAGGCGCCCACGGGCATCGGAAAAACCATTGGCACGGTGTTCCCGCTGCTCAAGGCTGTGCCGAAAAAGCAACTCGACAAGCTGTTTTTCCTGGCGGCCAAAACACCGGGCCGCAGGCTGGCGCTCGATGCGCTGGACCGCATCAAGGGCAGCACGACGGCTCTGCCGCTGCGCGTGCTGGAGCTGGTGGCGCGTGACAAGGCCTGTGAACACCCGGGCAAGGCCTGCCACGGCGACGCCTGCCCGCTCGCCCAGGGCTTTTACGACCGGCTGCCCCAGGCGCGCAGCGCTGCGGTGCAGCATGCCGCCGCACAAGGCCCGCTCGATAAAGCAGCACTGCGTGAACTGGCGCTGGCCCACCATGTGTGCCCTTACTACCTGAGCCAGGAACTGGTCACCTGGTCGGACGTGGTGGTGGGCGACTACAACTATTACTTCGACACCAGCGCGCTGCTGCACGGCCAGGCCGTGGGCAACCAGTGGCGCGTAGGCGTGCTGGTGGACGAAGCGCACAACCTGGTGGAGCGCGCGCGCAAGATGTACTCAGCCACGCTGAGCCAGGCGCAGCTGCAACAGGTGCACGCCACCGCGCCCCGCGCCGTTCGCGGCGCACTGGAGCGGCTCAACCGCAGCCTGCTGGAATTGCAGGAGGCGCAGCAGGCGCGCGGCGAGGCCTACCAGGTCCATCCCGAGCTGCCCGTGCCTTTTCTGAAAACCCTGGCGCAGGCGCTGACCCAGATCACCGACTTCCTGCTGGCCAACCCGACCCGCATGGACGGCGAACTGCAGGATTTTTATTTCGAGGCACTGCACTTTTCGCGCATGGCTGAAGACTTCGGCGAACACTCGCTGTTTGACGTGACGCTGCAGCAGGAAGCCGGCCGCGACGCGCTGGGCCAGGTACTCGGCCAGCAACTCGCGGTGCTCAACATCCGCAACGTGGTGCCTGCGCCCTTCCTGGCGCCGCGTTTTGCCGCCGCGCAGTCGACGGCACTCTTCTCCGCCACGCTGAGCCCGCAAAACTACTACGCCGACACGCTGGGCCTGCCGGCCGGCACCGTGTGGACAGAGGTGGAGTCACCCTTCCTGGCCGAGCAGCTGCAGGTTTCGGTGGTGAGCGACGTCTCCACGCGCTTTCAACACCGTGACGACTCGCTTTCGCCCATCGTCGACCTGATGGCGCGCCAGTATGAAAGCCGGCCTGGTAATTACCTGGCGTTCCTGAGCAGCTACGACTACCTGCAAAAACTGGTCACGCTGTTCCGGCGGCGCTACCCGCATATTCCCGTGTGGGAACAGACGCGCGGCATGGAGGAAGCCGCGCGCGACGCCTTCCTGGCGCGCTTCACGCCGGCCTCGCAAGGCATAGGCTTTGCGGTTTTGGGTGGCTCGTTCGCCGAAGGCATAGACCTGCCGGGCGACCGGCTGATAGGCGCGTTCATCGCCACACTGGGCCTGCCGCAGGTCAATGCGGTGAACGAGCAGATCCGCGAACGCATGGGCGTCAACTTCGGCGCGGCCCAGAGCTACGACTACACCTACCTTTATCCCGGCCTGCAGAAAGTCGTGCAGGCGGCCGGACGGGTCATACGCACCACCTCGGACCGCGGCGTGGTCTATCTCATGGACGACCGCTTCACCCGGCCCGAAGTACAAAGCCTGCTGCCGGGATGGTGGAAAGTGGCGCGGCTGCGCGCCAGGCGGCGGGAACCGGCCGCGGCGTTGTCGGAGCCCCACTCCCTGAATCACTAAAGCAAAAGCCCGCGTCCGCGGGCTTTTGCCTGTACGGCCATAAAGGCCGCTCACCATGCGGGGCCTAAAACACGCCCAGCAGCATGAGGATAAGAACCACACTAAGGGGAACACCCAGTAACCAGGCAATGAGAGGCATTTGATTCTCCTGAAAGTTGTCAAATTGAAGACAACTTCAATGTAGATTGCGTCCGGGGGCGGCCATGCCAGCCTGAAGGCTTGCTGCAAGTAAGGAATCGCTGACGCGCGTGTAGTTGTGCGGCTCGCCCGCCTGCAGTCCAGCATGGAAACACCCAGAATTCAAGCAAAATCGGCCCGCAGGTCAATCGGGACGGGTGTAAGCAGCTCCGAAAATGATAGCAACCTTGTCACCTCAATCAGCAAGGAATGCTGTTCGCCGTTCTGGCAGTTGCCATAAACCCCAGGCCAGGGGGCCGGCAGCATCAAGGCGTGCAGAGGCGTTAGCGCTGGCTGAACTGCAGCGCGCCCAGCATGCGCTGCACGGGCTGGGTTTCAGGCAGGACATACACCACGCCATGGCTTTTTCCCAGCACGGGGTTCACGACGGTTTCGTAGAAATTGACGGGCACTACGACACACCCCAGCGAAATGCGGTTGTCGTCAGGTGTTTCAGAAGCCAGCCGTTCGGCGCGGCGTTCTGCCGGAGCCGCAGGGCGAAGACGGTGGATTGCCAGCTTGGCCGTGTAGTCGATCCACACAATAGCCTCACCGTGAAGGTTGTGGCCGGGTTCGGAAACAAACCGGCCTGCCGGCGTGGTGCGTTCGTCTGCGCGCAGGCTGGCGACGTTGCGCTGCTCCATGCCCGGCACCGTGTGGTCGCCGGGTGTCAGGCCGGTCAATGCGGGCGATGCGCCGCGCAATTGCCCTGTGGCGTCGAACACAAAAATGCGCCCGCCTTTTTTATCGACCACCACAAATGGCAGGCCCTGGTTATCGCGTGCGTTCATGATCCAGCGCAGGGCGTAGCGTGCATCGGCCGATGCCGCCACCAGTGTCATGTCGGCGGAACTGCCGGCGCCCGGCACCGCCATCACGGGTTCCGGGCCGCGTACCAAGGGCGGATCTACGGGAATGGCAGATGCCCACAGAGGGATCGCAGCGAGAAAGGCAATGGCCGCCGTGCAGACGGTTTTTGCGCGCAGTGCCTTTCCTTTGAACAACATCCTGATCCCGTGGGTTGAATTCATTGCCATGTGCGGAGCACATGAAAAAGCCGGCCTCGAACCTTTTGGGTAGGAGCCCGGCTGTGGTTGCACCATGTTAGCGATGCAAGCAAATGTTCACAACGGAAAAACCCTGAAATCCTCTGGAATTTTGCTATGCTTTTAATAGCAATAAATCGTTTGCTGCATTGTCATGCAATGCTTTTTTTGCAGCCAAATTTAGCTACTCAGGAATTTGGTAACAGCGGCCACATGTGGGCATTTTCGCATGGGAGATGCGAGCGCGCAACAGTACGTCAGGGGGTTGTTACAACTCACTCTTCGCGAGAGGTGATCGAAGGAGCGAACAGGCGGGTGTCAGGCGGCGGGGCGAAGCCCCTGTTTTGCGGCAAGCGCATGGGCGGCAGGAAAAACCTCAGCCAGTGGTTTGATTTCCGGCAAAACGTAAATCACGCCATAGCTCGCATTGAACGCGCGCTTGAGTACATCTTCGAAAAATGCCACCGGCATGTTGATGCACCCGTAGGAAATACGGTTGTCCTCGGTACCGGGAGACGCAAGCCTTTCCAGCCGGCGCTCTTTGGGCTCGAGTGTTCGTACGCGGTGCATGGAAACAGCCGCCTCGTAATCCACCCAGACAACATCTTCACCCAAGGTGTTGCGGCCAGGCTCCCCCATAAACCGGCCCGCCGGTGTGGTGCGTTCGTGGGGTTGCACCTGCGCAATGGGCCGCCCGCCGATACCGGTCACGGAATCATCGCCGACCGCCGCACCGATCAGCACGGGCGTGGCGCTGCGCAACTTGCCGGAGGGTTCGAAAACAAAAACCTTGGTATTTATCTTGTCGAGGATGACAAAGAAAAGCCTGCGGTTGTCCCCGGAAGCAACCACCCAATTGGCGACCTGCCGCGCCTCATCCGACGCGGGCTCTTCACCAAAATCGGCAAAGCGCAAAGACGGCGCCAGCTGCAAGGCGCTGGAAGGAATGGGGTTCAGGGCCGGAGAGGAAACCGGACGGGCATGAAAAAGCGGCAATGTGAGGACAAGCAGTGCCGAGCCCAGCAAGATGCCTTGCTTGATGCCGTCAAGAACGTCTGCGCGGCTGGTGCCGGGCCCATCGCCGGCCGGGGGCGCGGGCGACCCAAACACGTTCATGAAAATACGACGCATGGCCAACGCTAAAACAACAAGGACGATCCGGCACCTACGTGAAAACGCTCCGGAAGCCGCGCCTTAAAAGACACGGCAAACCGGAGCGGCGTCACACCAAGGCGCATGACGGTCTGGGTTTAGTTGCGGTCAGCTTGTGCTGGGCGCTCGGTCTGGAAGCCAGCCGTGTTGCTTTCAGTCGAGGTGGCAGGTGCCGCACTGCTAGGCGTGGTGGTGTCCTGGTTTTGCATGGTCTGGCCGGACGATTCTGCAGGCGCAGCTGGTGCCGTTGGGGTTTCGGTCTGGGCGTATGCCAGGCCAATGGTGCTCACAACAGCGGCAGCGGCTACGGCAGAGGCCAGGGATTTGGAAAACTTCATGTCTTGCTCCTTAAGTCATGCCCATCACAGGCAATCAGGGTTGGTAAATGGCTGGCCGTATTGCCAGCTAATTCCAATTTACGAGGGGAGACTGGGACACGGCGTCGGTCCGGTACGGCCTGTCATGTAGGACAAGCGAGGTCACAAAATGCTACGCACCGAACCAATATAAACACCTGGGCCTGATTCAATGACTCGAGGTCGCCCAGGTTTCTTGCGCGTTCCGCGCTGAATGGGGCCGCACTTGCCACATGCCGCGGTCCCCCTTGTTTCTGCATATTTATCCGGTGGACTATTCGTTGGGATTGTTGCCCTTGAGGCCGTGCTCGGCCTTGATGGCCAGCTGAATTTTTTCAAGCTCATCGATGAGCTGGTCTATGCGCGGAAAATTCTTTACCGGTGCCGCCCCCAGGGCTTCAAGCTGTGCGCGAAGCCGTACGTACTCCGCTTGCAGATCGGGTTTCACGCAGGTACCGCACCCGGTTTGATGCCGGTGTCTCTCGCCGCCCGGATTTCCGGGCTGCCGGCCGCCGTATTTTTCTTCGCAGAACTGGCAGCACCGAAAAGATCGACCTGCTGCGGCTCGTCGCTGCGCGGGCCGTATTGCAGGTCGGGGCCGATCAGGCGCTGCAACTCGCCGTAACCGGTGGCCAATGCAGTGTCATATGCGGCAAAACTGATATCGGAGCAGGACACCGATTCAAACACCAGAGGATCCGCGTGGCTCTCCAGGATGCGCCAGCAAAATTCGCCTGGCGCGGGTTCTTCGACTGTCAGGGCAAGGGAACGCAAGGGGGCATTGAGTTGCGCATTGACCAGCGTGGATTGGCTCATAAATATCCTAGAAAAAGGCCGGGATGGCCAGGCATGACGTTGTTGCGCAGTTGATAGCGCAGCCGAAAAATATCAAGGGAATGAAAGGTAACTTTCAGCATCGGCACCTGCTCAGGTGCAAGCACGATGTGAGCGGGAAGAAGACCTGGGTCCGGGTTCATGTCAGCACTGGGCTTGGGGCTGTGGGTTGATTGATTTTTGTTATTGCCTTGAAGCAGCAACGGGTAATTTGGCTAATGTTGGGTAACGGCTGCACTGCGACAGTTTAAGCAAGAGACTGTGACACCCGGCAGTGATTAGTACCGTGAAAATGTAGGAGAAGACCGACACCCTCCCTGGCGAGGTGTGTCATGCGAAATGGTTATATTGCAGGCTAGCCAGAAAAATGCACCATGCGCAGCGCGCCTTAACGAAAAGCCAACGAAAAGCCCATGAAAAGCCTCTATAAATATTTCTTTCGTGGCCTCATCACCATCCTGCCGGTGGCACTGACGGTATACCTCCTCTATATCTTTCTGGCATGGATGGAAACTGCCGCCCTGTGGATGCTGCGCCCTCTCATCGGCAGTTTTTACCTGCCCGGCATGGGCTTGGCGTTCGGCATCCTGACCATTCTGGCGATTGGCTTCCTGGTATCCCAGCAAAGTGTGCGCAAAGTGCTGTCTTTCGCGGAATTGCCGTTTACCAATTTGCCGGTGGTCAAAAGCATCTACTCGTCGCTCAAGAGTTTTGCCGACTACTTTTCACCTTCGGGCAAGCAGGGCGAGCAAAGCGTGGTGATATTGCGCATGCCTGGGCACGCGATGGAAATCGTGGGCCTGATCACCCGCCGCAGCTTTGCCGACCTGCCTTCCGGATTCCTTCCGGGTGAGCGTGTTGCGGTTTATTTGCCCATGGGCTACATGATCGGCGGCTACACGGTGTTTGTGCCGACGGAGTGGGTGCAGCCTATCGACATGTCGGTGGAAGAAGCCATGCGCTCGTCACTGATTGCGTGGATGGCCCGCCCGCCGGCCGCGGGTACTGGCAGCGGCAGCCCGGCCGGCTGAGCTTACGCTGGAGCGGCGTAAAGATTTGTTATCTGTGGTTTCCCACATGGACAAATCGCGTGGCGTGGCTATATTGAACCCGTCCCCCACAACCCGCGCATTCGCTGATGCGACCCGGCCATGACAAGCACAACGACAACGAAGACAAGCCGCAAGCCACCCCTTTACAAATCGCTCTACTTCCAGGTGATCTGCGCCGTGATCGCCGGTGTGCTGCTGGGGCATTTTTACCCTGAGGCCGGAAAGCTCATGAAGCCGCTGGGCGACGGCTTCATCAAGCTCATCAAGATGATGATCGCACCCATCATCTTCTGCACCGTCGTGATCGGCATCGCCGGCATGGAGGACATGAAGAAGGTCGGCAAGACCGGTGGCCTGGCGCTGCTGTACTTTGAAGTCGTCAGCACCTTCGCATTGATCATCGGGCTGGTCCTGGTCAACGTATTCAAGCCGGGCGAAGGCATGAATGTCGACGTGTCCACGCTGGACACCAAAGCCATCGCGGCTTATACCGGCCCCGGGAAGATGGTCGGCACGACCGACTTCATCATGAACATCATTCCGTCCACCGTGGTGGATGCCTTCGCCAAGGGTGAAATTCTGCAGGTGCTGCTGATCGCGGTGATGTTCGGCTTCGCGTTGCACCGTTTCGGCGGGCGCGGCACGCTGGTGTTCGACTTCGTCGAAAAAGCCTCGCATGTGCTGTTCACCATTGTCGGCTTCATCATGAAGGTGGCGCCCATAGGCGCTTTCGGTGCAATGGCCTTCACCATAGGCGCTTATGGCGTGGACAGCCTGGTGTCGCTCGGCAAGCTGATGGCCGCTTTCTATGCGACCTGCCTGATCTTCATCTTCGTGGTGTTGGGCACCATTGCACGCCTGCACGGGTTCAGCATCTGGAAGTTCATCAAGTACATCAAGGAAGAGCTGCTGATCGTGCTGGGCACCTCGTCGTCCGAGTCCGTGCTGCCGCGCATGATGGAAAAGATGGAGAACCTGGGCGCAAAGAAAACCACCGTCGGCCTGGTGATCCCGACCGGTTATTCGTTCAACCTGGACGGCACGTCAATCTACCTCACGATGGCGGCGGTGTTCATCGCGCAGGCCACCAACACGCCCATGACCCTCACGCAGGAACTCACGCTGCTGGCGGTGCTATTGCTGACTTCGAAAGGCGCGGCAGGCATCACCGGCAGCGGATTCATTGTGCTGGCCGCCACGCTGTCGGCGGTGGGTACCGTGCCTGTGGCCGGACTGGCGCTCATTCTGGGAATTGACCGCTTCATGTCGGAAGCGCGGGCGCTGACCAACCTGATCGGCAATGGCGTGGCCACGATAGTGGTCGCCAAATGGACGAATGATCTGGACACCGAGCGGCTCCAGACCGGGCTCAACAATGAAACCTGGGTCGAGGCCCAGGAGCCCGAAGTGCTGATCAACAAGAAGACCGAGCACATGGCGACCGGCCGGCGCTAGGGCCTGTTCACAGTTCAGGGAAAAACAACAAAGCCCGGCAAACGGAGGATTCTCCGCCTGCCGGGCTTTGTGCTTTTTTGGGGCGCGACGAGCCGCCGGTTTAGCGAGCCTGGCGCGGTGCCGGGCCGGGGCCGCGGCCAGCGATATGGCGGAAGGTGATGCGGCCCTTGCTCAGGTCGTAGGGCGAGAGCTCCAGCGACACCTGGTCACCCGCAAGAATGCGGATGTGGTTCTTGCGCATCTTGCCCGAGGTGTAAGCCACGAGCTTGTGGCCGTTGTCGAGCGTGACGCGAAAGCGCGAATCAGGCAACACTTCGTCTACCAGCCCATGCATTTCAATCAGTTCTTCTTTGGCCATGATGTAACTCCTAGGGAATTGGAAAAATTGTCAGTGATGTCTGTTGTAAGGGCTGGCAAGGCTTATGCGCAGGCCGGCGCCGAACGCTCGTGGATCCAGCCGAGGGCATGTTCCGTCGCGTAATGCACGGCCGCGGCCGCACTGTCGAAAAGGCCGCTGAAGCGCATCACGCGGTCGTGCGTGGCGCTGCCGCTGCCTGAGCGGATGGAGACCGATGCAGCGTAGCGTTCGCCTTGCTGCTTGGCCAGTGGTGAGACAAGGTACTTGCCCACCGCGATTTTGGTGTGATCTACGTTCATAAAAAGTCCGTGCCGGGTATGTGTCCCGGCTTGATAAATAAGGAGTAATCGGCTTGCGAGCAAGCCGGCGGGTGTTCGGTGTCCACCCACCTGGCCCTTGTCAGGGGCTGGGCTGGTTGAGCCATGCGTGGCACTGTCGGGAATAGTGCTCACCGGAAAAACGGAACAGTGTTGAGAAGGTTCAGGGCTGTATGGGCACTGAAAACACTGTGGATTCGGGCTCTGGGAAGCGCCGCAATTGAGAAGGAAGCCTGTTGGGAAAAGGCCTCGATGAAAAAAGCTGATGCTTTACCGAAGCTCTTATTGTAACCGCCCGGCGCAAATCACGCTTTTAACCCTCATACGGTGCCGGCCAGCCCCCTTCTTGCAAGCAGGGGCCGCGGAACCGGCTTTGCCGGGCCGCAGGCGCAGCGGCCCCCTTGGGGGGCAGGAAGCTACACGCAGTGAGCGACCGTGGGGGCCATATCTAGCCCTCAAACTGCGGATGCAGCTGCCGTATGCGGTTCATCGCCATACCCGCGGCAGCGGTGCGGGTTTCGACGCCCAGCTTGGCATACACCCGTTCCAGGTGCTTTTTCACCGTCGCCGGGCTGGAACCCAGGATATCGCCGATATCACGGTTGGTTTTGCCCTTGACCACCCAATACAGCACTTCAGCTTCACGGGCAGTGAGCTTGAAGCTCAGGCTCATGGCTTCCACCACTGCGTCGTCGGAAATTTCGCGCATGACGATCAGCCAGTCACCGCCGCGGTCCCCGTCGCCGGTCTGTTGGTGCAGCCGGAAGGTCAGGCGCCGCGGACCAAGCTCCACCGCCAGGCGCGGCGGCTCAACCTGGCGCTCCGCCTCCGCCATGTGGCGACGCAACCAGTCGAGTACAGGTTCGGGTGTTTGCGGCGCGGACGTACCGTAATAGCGCATGAGCAGGTCGCGCGCCAGCGGCGTTTGCCAGATCAGTTTCCCGTCTGCCTCACCGCCCATGCGCACCGTGATGCTGGCGTAGCCGAAAGCGTCCAACGCATTGCGTGCTTGCCCTGCCTGCCGCGCTTCCTGCCTGGCACGGCGGGCACCCTGCAAATGCACGCCCATGCGTGCCATCACTTCCTTGGGCTTGATCGGCTTGGTGACGTAGTCCACTCCACCGGCTTCCAGGGCCGCCACGAGGTACTCGGTTTCCGTGAGGCCGGTCATGAAAATAATGGGGATATGCGCCGTTTCAGCCATGGCCTTCAGGCGTTTGGCAACTTCGAAGCCGTCCATCCCGGGCATCATGGCGTCGAGTAGGACGATGTCGGGCAAAGCCTGCAGCGCACGCTGCAGCGCTGCCTCGCCGCTGGTGGCCACAAGAACGGTATAGCCCGATTCATCGAGCGCATCGTGCAGGACCGACAGGTTGTCGGGTACGTCGTCCACAATCAGCACGATATCGCTGTTGGCCCGGTCCAGTGTGCGGTCCAGTTTTCGATCCAGCGTTGGTCCGTCGTCAAGCACGCTGCTCATGGCCCGTCTCCTTGTTCGCTAGCTGGCGGCCCATGGCTTCAAACTGAAATTGCCGCGCCAGCACGCGCATTTCGTCCACAAAGGCCGCGGCCTCCGGCCGCTGCCTTTCAATCTCTGCCAGATTGTTCATGATGCCCCGGTAAAACCCGAGATTGACGACCTCGAGCAGGGCCGCGAGTTGAGACGCATCGGGCAGTACACGCGGTGGCGCAGCCTGAGCTACAGGCGCGCGATCATCCACAGGAAGGTCATAACGCCACCTGAGGGCCAGCCGCCGCTCAAGCCAGTCGATCAATTCGGTGTGGCGCACCGGTTTGAGGATGAAGTCCTCGGGAAGGATGCCGGCATCGTTCTCGGCGCCCTTGTCGAATGCGTTGGCGGAAACAATGGCGAGATGAATGTCCTCGTGCCCTGACGCACGCACACGGCGCAGGGTTTCCCAGCCATCAATCCCCGGCATGGCCAGGTCCATGAAGATCACGTCGGGCCGGTATCCGCTGGCCAGCAGGTCCATGCAATCGTGACCACTGGCGGCGGTACGCAATTCAAATCCCATGGGCTCAAGCAGTTGCACCAGCAGTTCACGGTCGGGCTCTTCGTTGTCGACCACCAGCAGCTTGCGGCGAACCCCTTCATAGCCGCGCGGCTGGCGTCTTGCCGGTTTGGTGGCGGCATCCTTGACGGCCCCTGCGGCCGCGTGCACTTCGGGCAAAAACAGCCGGATGCGGAAAATCGAGCCTTCGCCCGGGGTGCTGACCACCGTCATCTCGCCACCCATCAGGTCGGTCAGCATCTTGGCAATCGTCAAACCCAAACCGGCGCCCGGTGTGCCTTCCGCGCTTTGGCCGGCTGTAGCCCCGCGTGCAAAGGGCTCAAAAATCTGCGCCAACTCCGCCTCACCCATGCCCGGGCCGGTATCTTCAATGTCGATGTAGGCCATTTCGCGCGCGTGGCGCAACCTGAAAATCACCTGGCCCTGCGCCGTGAACTTGATGGCGTTGCCCAGCAAATTGATGAGAATCTGCCGAACGCGTTTCTCATCGGCCCGCACCAGCTCCGGCAGATGACCGCTTGTCTCAAAGCGGAACCCGAGACCCTTGGCGGCGGCCTGCAGCTCGAACATGCCGGCCATCTCGTGCACACAGTCGGCGAAATGCATGGGCTTGACATTCAGCGTGAGCTTGCCCGCCTCGATGCGGGCAATATCGAGCGTTCCCTCGATCAGCGAGAGCAGGTGTTCGCCCCCGCGCTTGATGACGCTGACCGCCTGTTTGCGGTGTGGAGGTATGGCGTTGTCTTCCCCCATCAGCTGCGCGTAACCCAGGATGCTGTTGAGCGGCGTGCGCAATTCGTGGCTGATGGCGCTGATATAGCGACTTTTCGCCTGGTTGGCCTGGTCGGCATGGCGGCGGGCCTCTTCTGCCACCAGCTTGGCCTGTTGCAGCGCCTCGTCTGTTTGCCGGTGCGACTCGATCTCGCGCATCAGCAAATGGGTCTGGCGATTCGACTCTTCCTGGGCCACCTGGCGGCTTTTATGCGCCAGCACCAGCCACCAGGCCACAAGGCCGGCAATGACCAGCAAGGCCATGTACGCCTTCATGAAACCTGAACGCAAAGCCGGCTCAGAGGGTTCGATGTCCGCCAGCGCGCTGATTTCCTGGTGGTAAAGCAGGCCGAACACGCTGGCCAGCAGCGGCACGATGATGAGCATGAGCAGCAGGAAATGGCCCAGGCCCGTATCCAGGTAAGGCCAGGTGCGGCGCGGCAGCAGCCAGCGCAGCGCACCCGACCACTGCGCCGACAGGCTGGCGTGCGGCTTGCACAGGTCACCGCAGCGCGCGTCCAGCGTGCAGCACAGCGAGCAGATCGGCCCCTGGTAGGCGGGGCAGTGCGCCATGTCCGGGCCTTCGTAGGCGCGTTCGCAAATGACACACTGCTGCGTTGCATAGCGCTTGTAGGAACCGTCGGAAGCCGTCGCTCCGGAGCTGCGCGCAATGTAGTAACGGCCTTTGGTCGCCCACGCGATCAGGGGCGCGGCCACAAATGCGGTGCCCATGGCGATCACCGCGGAAAAAGCCCGCGCCGTTTCGCCGTAAAGCCCCAGATGCGCTGTAACCGACAACAGCGAAGCCAGCGCCATGGCGCCCACACCGACCGGGTTGATGTCGTACAGGTGGGCCCGTTTGAATTCAATGCCTTTGGGAGAAAGGCCCAACGGCTTATTGACGACCAGGTCGGCGACGACAGCCATCACCCAGGCGATGGCGATGTTCGAATACAGCCCCAACACGTCGCCCAGCGCCTGGAACACATTCATCTCCATCAGCATGAAGGCAATGAGCGTGTTGAACACCACCCAGACCACCCGCCCGGGATGGCTGTGCGTGATGCGCGAGAAAAAATTCGACCAGGCCAGCGAGCCGGCATATGCGTTGGTCACATTGATCTTCAGCTGCGACACCACCACGAACAACGCCGTGGCCGCCACCGCCATGCCGTAATTCGGGAAGACATACTCGTAGGCCGCAAGGTACATCTGGTTGGGGTCTACCGCCCTGTCCAGTGGCACCATGTTGGAAATGGCCAGATAGGCCAGAAAAGCGCCGCCCAGCATCTTCACCACGCCGAGTAACACCCAGCCAGGCCCGCCCGCCAGCACACCGGCCCACCACCGCCAGCGGTTGGCGTCAGTCTGCACCGGCATGAAGCGCAAATAGTCGGCCTGCTCGCCCATCTGGGTGATCAGCGCGATTCCGACCGTTAAAGCCGCACCAAACAGGTGCAAATTGAATTCGCCATTCGTTCCAGTTTCCCCTCCGTAGTGCAAAACGCCCGAAAACGCACCAGGATCACGCAGAAAGACATAAACAAAAGGTACCACCAGCATGACCAGCCACAAGGGCTGCGTCCAGACCTGCAGACGGGATATGGCAGAGACACCATGGGTTACCAGCGGAATGACCACCAGCGCGCAGATCAGGTAACCCCAGCTGGGCGGGATACCCAGGGCGAGATCCAGCGCGTAAGCCATGACCGCCGCTTCCAGCGCGAAAAAGATAAAGGTAAACGAGGCGTAGATCAGCGAGGTCAGCGTGGAGCCGATATAGCCAAAACCGGCGCCGCGCGTCAGCAAGTCCATGTCGACGCCATAGCGCGCCGCGTAAATGCTGATGGGCAGGCCCGCCATGAAAATGATGAGCCCGGTGGCCATGATGGCCCAGAAGGCGTTGGTAAACCCGTACTTCACCAGCAGCGTGGCGCCCACAGCTTCCAGGATCAGGAAGGAAGCCGCGCCGAACGCGGTATTGGCAACCCGCCACTCGGACCACTTGCGAAAGCGCTGCGGCGTGAAACGCAGCGCATAGTCTTCCATGGTTTCGCTCGCCACCCAGCTGTTGTAGTCGCGCCTGACCTTGATGATGCGCTGCACCGGCGGCGCTTCAGCCGCCATAGGCGCGGCCCCGGCCGCTTCGGGCGGCAGTGGCGGCAGCTGGGGCGTGAGCGGGGCGTCCATAGGGTGGGCAGATGCGCCGGGCGCGGAGTGATTGACCGTCTTCAGGTGCATGTTCTGTGCCATGCGTCCTACCCGGGGCGGCCTTGGTGGCTCACGTTTCTTATGGCACCATTCTTGCACCCCGGCAAGCATCCCCAAGCCGGCAGCCTGCCCTGAGAGAGCCCCATGGAATTGACGCCCCGAGAAAAAGACAAGCTCCTTATTTTTACCGCTGCCCTGCTCGCCGAAAGGCGCCGCGCCCGCGGCCTCAAGCTCAACTACCCCGAGTCCGTAGCCCTCATCAGCGCCGCCGTCATGGAAGGCGCCCGCGACGGCAAATCCGTCGCCCAGCTGATGAGCGAGGGCCGCACAGTGCTGACCCGCGCCGACGTGATGGACGGCATCCCCGAGCTGATCCCCGACATCCAGGTCGAAGCGACTTTTCCCGACGGTACCAAGCTGGTCACCGTGC
Organism: Polaromonas sp. P1_F8; assembly: GCF_056405635.1. Lineage (NCBI taxonomy): Bacteria > Pseudomonadati > Pseudomonadota > Betaproteobacteria > Burkholderiales > Comamonadaceae > Polaromonas > Polaromonas sp. P1_F8. The sequence continues at coordinate 1,612,160 of NZ_JBFUBS010000001.1, forward strand.
ACCAGCCGATTGTTTAAGCACTACCCGAGATCGCCACCATGCAAATCAAAACCAAAAACGCTCTTTTTTTGATAGCTGCTTGCGCTCTATCGGCGGGCGCTAGCGCCCATATTGACCATCATTCCGGCGCTGCGGCGCACGACCACGCCAGCGCCTTCCTCAGCGGCTTCATCCACCCGCTGACGGGTATGGACCACCTTGCGGCCATGGTGGCCGTGGGCCTGTGGAGCGCCCTCGCCGCGCGGCGCGCCGGGCCTGAGCTGTTGTGGGGCCCGCTGGGCTTTGCCGGCATGCTGCTGGCGGGCGCCCTGCTGGGCCTGCAGGGTCTGCAGGTTCCCGCCGTCGAACCCATGATTGCGGCTTCGCTGCTGGTCACCGGCCTGCTGGTCGTGACGCGCTGGCATGTGCCAGGTGTCGCGGCCGCGCTCATCGCCGGCGTGTTCGCCGTCTTTCACGGCCTGGCCCACGGCTATGAACTGGCCGGGGCGCCCAATGCCTGGGCCACCCTGTCGGGCATGCTGGCCGCGACGCTGCTGCTGCACCTGGCGGGCCTGGGTGCGGGTTGGGCGCTGCGCAGCGCCAGCGTCTGGCTGCCGCGCGTGGCTGGCGCCGCCGTCGCCCTCTTCGGCGTGACCGTGCTCGCCCAACTGGTCTGAGGCGCACCATGATTCCCGGCGAACTGATTACTGACGGACCCGACCACGTACTCAACGCAGGCCGGCGCACGCTGACCATCGTTGTGCAGAACACGGCAGACCGGCCCATACAGGTCGGCTCGCATTACCACTTCGCCGAAACCAACGGCGCGCTTGGCTTTGACCGTGATGCCGCGCGCGGCATGCGCCTGAACATCGCGTCGGGTACGGCGGTACGTTTTGAGCCGGGGCAGCAGCGCACGGTGGAACTGGTGGAATTTTCCGGCGACCGAAAAGTGTTCGGATTTCGCGGACTCGTGCAGGGAGCACTTTGATGGCAACAATTGGACGCCGCGCCTACGCGGAAATGTTCGGCCCTACGGTGGGTGACCGGCTACGGCTGGCCGATACGGATTTGGTGATCGAAGTCGAAGCCGACTACACGCTGCGCGCCGGCAGCTACGGCGAGGAAGTCAAATTCGGCGGCGGCAAGACCATACGCGACGGCATGGCCCAGTCGCAAAAAACCCGGGCCGAAGGCGCCATGGACTGCGTGATGACGAATGCGCTCATCATCGACCACTGGGGCATCGTGAAGGCCGATATCGGCCTCAAGGGCGGGCGCATCGCCGCCATCGGCAAGGCCGGCAACCCCGACACCCAGCCCGGCGTCGACATGATCATCGGCCCCGGCACCGAGATCATCAGCTGCGAAGGCATGATCGTCACGGCTGGCGGCATCGACTCGCACATCCATTTCATCTGCCCGCAGCAGATCGAGGAAGCGCTGACTGCCGGCATCACCACCATGCTGGGCGGCGGCACCGGCCCGGCCACAGGCACCTTTGCCACCACCTGCACGCCCGGCCCCTGGAACATCGAGCGCATGCTGCAGGCGGCCGACGCCTTCCCGATGAACCTGGGCTTCCTGGGCAAGGGCAATGCCAGCCTGCCCGCTGCGCTGCACGAGCAGATCAACGCCGGCGTCATCGGCCTGAAGCTGCATGAGGACTGGGGCACCACGCCCGCAGCCATCAGCAACTGCCTGGACGTGGCGGAGGAAACCGACACGCAGGTCGCCATCCACAGTGACACGCTCAACGAGTCCGGTTTTGTCGAGAACACGATTGCTGCCACCAAGGGCCGCAGCCTGTGCGCCTTCCACACCGAAGGCGCTGGCGGCGGACATGCACCCGACATCCTCCGTGTGGTCGGCGAAGAGAACTTCCTGCCTTCCTCCACCAACCCGACCATGCCCTACACCGTCAACACGCTCGACGAGCACGTCGACATGCTGATGGTGTGCCACCACCTGGACGCCGGCATCGCGGAAGACCTGGCCTTCGCCGAAAGCCGCATCCGCAAGGAAACCATCGCAGCCGAAGACGTGCTGCACGACCTGGGCGCCATCAGCATGATGAGCAGTGACAGCCAGGCCATGGGCCGCGTCGGCGAAGTCATCATTCGCACATGGCAGACCGCACACAAGATGAAACAGCAGCGCGGCAAGCTGCCTGGTGATTCGGACCGCCATGACAACTTCCGGGCCAAGCGATACATCAGTAAATACACCATCAACCCCGCGATTGCCCATGGCATCTCGCACGAAGTCGGCTCAGTCGAATTGGGCAAGTGGGCCGACCTGGTGGTCTGGAAGCCCGCCTTCTTCGGCATCAAACCCTCGGTCATCCTCAAAGGCGGCTTTATCGCCATGGCGGCCATGGGCGACCCGAATGCCTCCATCCCTACGCCGCAGCCGGTGCACTACCGCCCCATGTTCGGCGGCTTCGGCGGCGCGATTGCCAAAGGTTCGCTGACCTTTGTCTCGCAAGCCGGGCTGAGCGCCGGCGTCAAGGAACGCTTCGGCCTGGCCAAGACCGTGAGCGCCGTGAAAAACGTGCGCGGCGTGCGCAAGCAGCACATGGTCCACAATGCCTATCTGCCCAGGATGGAGGTTGACGCGCAGACCTACCTGGTGCGCGCAGATGGCCAGCTGCTGACCTGCGAGCCAGCCACCAGCCTGCCGATGACGCAACGGTATTTTCTTTTCTAACCGGCGACGCAGAGGCGCTGCGACAATCGGGAATCTCGCTCACTCTCCTTCCGCCATGAAACCCACCACACCGTTCGAGTCCGCCGCGCGCCTTGCCTTGATCGCTACCGCATTGGCCTGCGCCGCCGCCGCAAGTCACGCCCAGGAACTATGGCCGGGCACGCAAGTGGGCATGTCGCCGGCTGATGTGTCCAAGCGCTTTCCCTCCGCCAAAGCCATTGCGGCGGCACCGAGCGGCAAGCCCTGGGGCACCTGCCTACGAGAAGCGAGTCTGGCCCTCGCCGGCGTGAAGTTCAACACCTGCTTCCGCTTCATCGACGACAAGCTCGTCAACGTGCTGGCCCGGCAGGAAGACGAATACGTGCAGAACGCATCGACCAAGATCAACTTCGAGAAGATTGCCGCTGAGCTCCGCAAAAAATACGGCGCGCCCAAGTCCATGACCCTGGAATCGCGCCACGCCGGTCTGTTCGGCGGCGCCATTTGGGAAAGCGAGGGGGTATTCCTCGAGGTAAGCAGTTCGCCCTCCACACAAATCACCTCTCATTTGGTGGTCGTGTTCAAGAAGGCGCAATGAGCTGCGAAAAAAACGGGCTTCACGGGTGCCTTCAAAGCAACATAAATCCCGCAACAACGCTTTACCGACAATGACCCCCTCCATGTTGCAGTGCTCCAAAGTCCTCCCGCAAGGCAAGGGCCTCGCGCCCGTGCTTCTTAAACGCGCCGCCATCGTCGAGCTCGACTGGGATGTGCGCCAAAAAAGCCGATTTGACGCGACCGACTCGCTCGGCCGCCACCTTGGTGTGTTCCTGCCGCGCGGCACGCTGGTGCGTGGCGGCGACGTGCTGGTGGTGGAAGACGGCTCCATGGTCAAAGTGATCGCCGCGCCGCAAGCGGTGCTCCGCATCACTGCCTGCCCGTCGCACGGCTCGCCTTTTGACCTGACACGCGCCGCTTACCACCTGGGCAACCGGCATGTGCCGATTGAGCTCAAGCCCGACCACTTGAAAATTGAACCCGACCATGTGCTGGCCGACATGCTGCGTGCCATGCACCTGATCGTGAACGAAGTTGAAGAAGCGTTCGAACCTGAAGGCGGCGCCTACAGCGCTGGCGGACACAGCCATGGGCATGACCATTCTTCTGGGCACGCCCATGAGCATGCGCAGCCTGCCCCCGCGCCACACGTGCATGGCCCCGATTGCAATCATGGCCACGACGACCACACCCACGAAGCCCAGCCGGTCGCCATCCAGATCCACAGGCACAAGCCGCACTAGGCCGTTGATGGACATGTCCGCCGCGCCTGCCGGGCAGCTACCGGCCGCCAGCCTGCTCCAGCTGATCTGGCTGGCCTCCCCGGCCTTGCCGGTAGGCGGTTTTTCATACTCTGAAGGGCTTGAAACCGCCATGGAACGGGCGCAACCAGCTACAGAAATGATAGCAAGCGACTGGCTGGCCGACCAGCTCCAGATCAGCCTGGCGCGCGGTGACCTGGCGGTAATTGCCCAGGCTATTCCCGCCTGGCGCACAGGCGACCTGCAACGCGTGCAGCAACTCAATGCCTGGGTGCTGCAAACCCGGGAAACCAGCGAGCTGCGCGCCCAGGCTGAGCAAATGGGCAGATCCCTGCTGGACTGGCTGCGCAACCATGACGACGCCAACGCAGCGCACATTGAGGCCTGTGCGCAGATGCAGCCGACCTTCCCCGTTGCCTTTGCGCTGGCCGTTTCACAGACCGAGGCAGGCGTGCGCGACTGCCTGCTGGCCTATGCTTTCGGCTGGGCTGAAAACATGACACAAGCCGCCATCAAATCCGTGCCTTTGGGGCAAAGCGCCGGCCAGCGCATGCTGGCGCGCCTTGCCGGTGGCATCCCCACAGCTGTCGAAGCCGCCATGCAGCTGTCGGATGACGAACGCCAGGCCTTTTCGCCCATGCTGGCCATTCTTTCGTCACAGCATGAAACCCAGTATTCGCGGCTGTTCCGCTCCTGACTTCCCACTGCAAATTTCACTGCAAACCTCACCGCAATTCCAACAAAAGCCATCCATGAGCCTGCACCACATCGCCAACCGCACCAAAAAACTCCCCCCCTTGCGCGTCGGCATAGGGGGCCCCGTCGGTTCCGGCAAAACCACACTGCTTGAAATGCTGTGCAAAGGCATGAAGGCCAAATACGACCTGGTCGCCATCACCAACGACATTTACACCAAGGAAGACCAGCGCATCCTGACCGTCAGCGGCGCGCTGGACGCCGAACGCATCATGGGCGTGGAAACCGGCGGCTGCCCGCACACCGCCATACGCGAAGACGCCTCGATCAACCTCGAAGCCATAGACCGCATGCTGGTGGATTTCCCCAACGCCGACATCGTGTTCGTCGAATCCGGCGGCGACAACCTGGCCGCCACCTTCAGTCCCGAGCTGAGCGACCTCACCATCTACGTGATCGACGTGGCCGCCGGCGAGAAGATTCCGCGCAAAGGCGGGCCCGGCATCACCAAAAGCGATCTGTTCGTCATCAACAAAACTGACCTGGCGCCCCACGTCGGCGCCGACCTGGGCGTGATGGAGGCGGACACCATCCGCATGCGCACCACGGCCAAGGGCCTGAAGCCTTTTGTCATGACCAATCTCAAGACCAATGCCGGCCTTGCGGAAGTCATAGCGTTTATCGAGACAAAAGGAATGCTGCTGGCCCAGCCTGAAGCCGCATAGCGGCGAGCAGGCAAAAAAAAGCCCGGAAGACCGGGCAGTAAAACTGGCTTCGCCAGTGGAGGGAGGTGCGACCCAGGACGGGCCGCAAGGAAAGTTTAGCCAGCGGCTGGCTGGCGGTGTGTAGGACAAGGTCGTGAATGCCGCCTGCGGACAGCGTTTCGGCGACAGGCCCTGGCCACGACGGGCTGCTGACTCATATATATAGAGAGAGATAGCAGGCCACCCCGACGTCCTTACACCTCAAACTCGCTGGGGTGAACAGTTTCGAACATCCTGCCGTCCCGGAAGAAAACGACCATCCAGTTACCAAACCGTTGCGTAGGGTGTGCCGGAATGACCTGGTTCAGGGCATGTGCAATGGATTTCTTGATGGGTAACTCAATTTCCCGGATTTCCGGGGAAAGTGAGTCCACGCTAATCAACATGAAGGTTCCGCGGTCCTGCACTTCGACCCGCGGAAACGACCAGCGGGCGCCGGTGGCATGCACAAATGCCGTAGTAACCTTCTCTGCCGACTCGGGGGTGAATGCTGGAGCAGTCATATTTGTGTCCTCTTAAAGTGCTGTAACTGAATGTTTCAATCATGGCTGTGCCAGCGCCTTTAGTCACCGCTCCCAAAAACGTTTAGGAAGCGGAGAGGAAATAGTTCCAGGAAATAAGTCCGTTTTTTTGGCTCTATTTGCTTGACAGTCACAAAGTGACCAATGACGAACCAAAAGAGGTGGACTTCAGCCCTCTATTTTTGGCAGTGCCCTGCCCTCGCGAATAATTCAATGTGTGGAAGGCAGCCAATGCGCCAGGCGCGCCCGTTGTCCAGGCTGCGAAACCGCATTTATCGACAGCGGCCCGCCAACGAGCCAGATGACCGCCGGCAAGCGGTTAAACTATGCGGCTCGGAAGCGTGGCAGAGCGGTTGAATGCAGCAGTCTTGAAAACTGCCGAGGATGCAAGTCCTCCGTGAGTTCGAATCTCACCGCTTCCGCCACTTGTTGGCACTGGCTTTTAGCTGGTCTAAAAGTGTGCTCTCCGGTTCAGCCTCAAGTGCTGCAACCGCAATCCAGTGCTCTGGATTTTCTCCTAATTTGATAGCAAGGTTTCCAGCAAGCGTGGGGCAGATATTCATTCCATTGAGGTGAATTTAACTGCGCGTAGCTTGGTACGGCGGAAGAAACCTGCGAATCACCAAGCAGACCAACGTTACAGCACCCTGCAGCACGCTAGCTTGAACAAGTGGCCAAAAAGTATTGGCGTCATAACGCGTGCCCCTGTTCACAAAATCTGCATCAAAATAAATTGCTGCCGCGCCAAGTGCGGTCAAGAAGGCCGCCCCCCATAAGAGATCAATCGACGTTTTCACAAATTCGTCTTTTGTCGATTCGAATACTGAAAATACAAGATGGACAGCGTTCAGAAGAACCGTCAAACCCAAAGCGATATACAACGTTAAGGGGTATGGATCGGCTCGGTACGTCAACAACATAACGAAGCTGAGTCCCCAGCTAATCCACCTTGGGTTAAAAAAAGTACTGAGATTCATTTAATCGTCTCGGGTTGGACCGGCTATTAAAACTGTTCGATCAGTTCGCTCATCGCGAACATGCCAGTGGTAAGGACGCCAAATGCAAAATAACTTGGACGCTGCAATAAATCAGTCTTTGCGCCAGGCAGAGATCGATCAATAAATTTACCAAATCCCGAGCGCGATGATGAGCAGGTGTAGCTTTGTCATCGCGGCATCGTAGCAATAAAAAGCGCCCCCTCATGACCTCTCATTGTTTGCTTGCGAAGCGGTCCTCTGTTTGGAGCCATAAAGGCTCAAAGGTCTGCATGTGGTTGGGCGAACGACGATGCGGAGGAAGACCGTGTATCTGATCACGTTGAGTCAGAACGGGATGCCGGTGAAGACTGTCACCAGTCTGGAGCTGTAGGAGGTTGGCTATAAGTGGAAAGCTCTCACGGATTGCGCCGTGTCGGCGCAATGGAAAGAGAAAGTTCGAGCGCTGACGTGTGACAGTCCGCAGATCACGATAGCGTTGCGGAAAACTGCGATAACGAATCAGACGTCGGCACATTAAAAGCGGCCGCTCCAAGCAGATTTCGTTTCGCATGCGAAACCGATGGCCTTAAACTTCCCCTCAACAAAATGGGGAGGAATGAATTTATGAGAGAGTGGGTGCGAATTCTTGGTGTGATTGTTTTGGCAATGCTCGTGAATGCACGCCCCAATGCGCAAGCTCCTGGGCCCTCCGCCGGCCCTCAGGTCACTGCATATACGCCAACTCAAATCACTGAGATCGTTACGACATCATTTCGGAATGATGATTTTTTGACGCTGGACAAGATGGCAACTCAGTTCCGCACTACTAAGAGCAGATCTTCTTCTGGAAGCTGGAATCTCGCGATTTTCTACAGCAATTTCAGAAATGCGATGTACGAGGGAGGTAAAGCAAATTCAGAGGAGCAGTGGCAGCGTATTGAAGAAAAAATCTCGCGCTGGGTTGCTACTAATCCAAATTCGGCAACTGCACCAATCTTTCTTGCCTGGGCTCAGCTTCGACACGGGTGGTCTTATCGTGGCACCGGCGTTGCAAACACAGTGACAGAAGAGGGGTGGAAACAATTTTCGCGATACGTATCGATGTCCGCAAATACCTTGGAGAAGCACAAGCGCGTTAGCAGCGTTGACCCAGAATGGTACGTAATGACGCTGAGCTTGGCCAAGCATCGCACCATGAAAGATGGTGAATACGCACTTCTGTATGAGGAGGCTCTAAAGACCGAGCCTCTTTATCACGATACTTATAAAGCCGTTGCAGATGCAGTCTCCCCAATGTGGGGCGGCAGTGTAGAGCAACTCAACGCGCTCGCAGCCGATGCGGTCAGACGGACAAGTGCGGTTGAGGGAAGAGCACTCTATGCACGCATCTTCTGGACTGTTTTGGATCGAGACGCCAGCATTTTTGGTCAGATCACGTCTTCCGGCAGTTGGACTCTCATGAAATCCGGCTTCGAAGACATGATCAGGCAATACCCCGACGATTGGAATAGGAATGCGTACGCGAAATTCGCATGCCAAGCCGGCGATGTGGATACGTTTATAGCCATGACCCGCAGCTTTAATGGCACGCCTATGAAAGACGCATGGCCCGGCGACTACTTTAAAAAATGCAAAGAGTACGCCGCGAAGCTGCGACCAAATAGCCTACTTTGAGTCTTTGCCAGCGTCTCCGGCACATTAAGTCGCATCAGCCAGTATGGATCTCGACGGAGTACTCGCCCTCATCCTTCTTGTCTTGCATTGGCGCGTCGCGCTGTGCCTTATTGGCAGTAGTGCGCTGGCGATTGCCCTGGTGCACCTGTTTCCCTGGTTGAGCGGCTTCCAGGGTGTCGTTCTAGCCCTACTCGGTCTCGTTGCCGGCCTGATCTGGGAAACACAGGCAACAACGCCAGAACAGGTAGAGCCGCAAAGGCCTTCCGAAACCACCGTCGGCGTAGCTTGCGCGAGTGCGCTTATAGCCGGCGCCACATGGGGGGCCTGCAGCGCAGGCTCCGTACATTCGTTCCTTGCCGGTGCAGTGATCTTCGTCATAGCCGCGTGGGGGTGGGTCTGGTTTGCAGGCGTTGCCCAGTCCTCGGCGGCCAAGGGGCGGGTCTATCTCTGCATTGCCCTTGCAGCATTCGCATTTCCAATGGCAGCGGTGCTGACTCAAACGGTGCTCTAACCCGTCTTTCGAGCGGACCCGCCTTCCGTTTCAGGCACTGGTTATTTGCGCTCGCGGTGTTGGCCTATTGGATTGCGCATCGGAGCAAAGAGCGGCCTGACCATGCTGCTTAAGCGCAGCGACCGGCACCCAAGGCAAGGGGGCAGTCGGGCCGGGTTATGAGTCACGATGGTCAAACACAACAGGATTGGCTGTTTGGGCTGCGCTCGTCCATATTGAGGAGGCGGTTTCCACACTGTCCGCCTAGAATCGGCTGGCGGGTTTGGTACTCTTTTTATCGACCTGAATGAAACTCAAAATGGACAGTATGTCTTTTGATAACAAGCACTTGGCTGGTTTTTTGGCGGCCAGGTTATACCGCAGGCGCGATGTTATACCGCAGACCTTGCGGTATACATTGCGTTAGACGTCAATTTCGCGGCTTCACCCAACAAAGCACCCCTCTGTACCTAGCCATGCGCCGCTCGCCAAGCTTCAACTGCCCCAATTGCGGCTTTGCCGTATTCAATCGCCGTTACCCCAAGTGTGAGCAGTGCGGGGTGCAACTGCCCGAGGGGACGCGTCATTCAGGCGAAGAGGTTGCCGCACTTCGAACTCAAGAGGAAGCCGAGGAACTCGCGCGCAAGGCCAAAGAGCGTCCGCCGTCGTCTAGTGGCGGTGGTGACAGCTGGGCTTGTGTCAGTGGGTCAGGAGGATCCTCAGACGGCGGATGTGCTGCTGACGGTGGTTCCTGCGGAGGTGGGGATTGAACAAGTCAGTCTTGGCTGGAGGCCTCGTTCTGTGGGTGTTTCGTACCTTGAAGGCTCGCGCCCGTGACGTCTAACATGGCAATCGACATGGACGTCCTATCGGCCGGCTTTCGCTGGCCTACTGTCCGCCGGTCATTTCTACGTTAGACCGCCGCAGTTTGCAATGCAAAACACTATAAAGATCGCTATTGCCTCGGCTCTCTTGTTGCTTCTCGGTTCCGGGTTCTTGTTCATGGGGGGTGGCGCACTCATGCGGGGGTTTTTCTACGTTAGCAGGTACCAAATTACGCTCATTCACCAGGACCAGTCGCCGTTATTCTTCTACGCTTACGTAGCTCACATGCTATTTTTTGGTGGGCTTCTCCTGGCTGTCGGATTTGCTGTCTGGTTCAGCCGCGGCGAAATTAGAAGAGAGGTTATTTCTTTTGTGGACTCAGCTATCTTGAGTCATCCCAGTCCACGCTGGTCGCTGATGGCTTTAATGATCGTCGTAGCCGCTGTTTTTATCGGCATAGCATTGTTTGTTTTATGAGTTTCTACATCGATCCGTTTCTCGGCTGCCTGTCTAACATCGCAGTCAAGTGGACACCTAGCGGCGCCACTTACTTTGAACGTTAAACCGCAGTGAAACGCTTCATCGCTCCGCTAATCATTGCTGTCGCATTCGGCCTTGGCCGGACCGAAGCCGCAGAAGACGTCTGGGCGACAGCTATCGCGGAACGTCCGACCGATGGGCGTCGCGTTATTTTCCGGTATGTTGATGAATTTAGACATCCATTGGAACGTACTGAGTTTCCCTACGTTGTCGTTCTAAGCTGGCGGTACTCGTCTGAGAGTGGCATGCCTGTTGGCGATGTCATTGATGCCATGTACGAGGTAGAGGATCGACTTCGGCAGGCGAGTGAGAATGGCGGTCGTGGCATGCTAGTACTGATCTCGACGGGCGAGAACGTGCGTTTGTGGACGTACTACGCAAAATCGGATGTCGACTTCCGTGCGACCGTTTCGAGTGCGCTTGTTCCGATAAGTCGCTTCCCGATTGAGGTGTCTTCGCGGCATGATCCGGCGTGGACGGAGTACGAGCGCTTCAAGCGAGGAGTTAGACGGAAGTGACGCTGCGGCTTAACATGTCAATCGACTCGGATCCACAACAGCAAGAGGCGGCTTCGCCGCAAGTGTTGGTGGTCCGGTCATCTTTACGTTAAGCCCCAGCAGAAGGAACACCGTATGCCAAGCCTTCCCTCCATACTTGTTGCTGCCGGCGCCTTCGTGATCCTCGGTCTCGGTTGTGCCCATCTTCTCTTCACTTTCCGTGGGAACAAGTTTCATCCTCGCGACCTGGCGCTCATGGCTCGGATGCAGGAGGTTTCGCCTGTCATCTCGCGCAAAATGTCGATGTGGGACGCTTGGGTCGGCTTCAACGCGAGCCACAGCTTTGGGGCAATACTGTTCGGCCTCGTCTACGGCTATCTCGCGCTTGCGCAGCCTGCTGTTTTCTTTTCATCGTGGTTCCTCTTGGCTGTCGGGCTGGCGCTGCTCGGCGGTTGCGCCTTTCTTGGCTGGCGCTACTGGTTCAGCACGCCGTTTCGAGGAATCGTCTTGTCCACCGTCCTTTACGTAGCCGGCCTGCTCGCGCACTGGGCCTAACATTTCGGTGGACCCGCTGGTGCCTAACCCTTCCTTCAAGCGTACGTGCCTTCGGCACGCCGCTTAAGTCAAACGTTAGGTCTCACGTGCTCGCTGATGTAGCTGTCCGCCTGGCAGCAGAATCTCACTCAACACAGATTGCGGAAATGTCGCGCGATTACATCGAGCATGGTCTGGGCTGGAATTGGACGCGAAGCCGCATATCTCAGTCTCTGCGCGACAAGGACGTAAACGTAGCCGTGGTCGTCGCAGATGACAACGTCCTCGCATTTGGCACCATGCGCTACGGTGAGCGTCATGCCCACCTGGAGCTGCTCGCGGTTCGACCTCAATATCGGCGCAAAGGCTTGGCCAGCGCGATCATCACTTGGTTGGAATCCGTCGCGCAACTTTCGGGGGCTGAGAGAATCCTGGTTGAGTGTCGGAGAAACAACGACGCGGCTCGATCTCTCTACCTGGAGCACGCGTATCATGAAAGGCTTATCGAATTGGCCATGTACAGGCAGTCCGAAGACGGCATCATGTTGGAGAAGTGGTTGCGCGCACGTGCCGATGGTGGAAGTGAAACCTAACCAGCCAGTCAACACGGACGCCTTGCGGCGTCCTCTCGCAAGTCGCCGGTTACACGCACGTTAGGCGATACTGCTTGTAGAGGGAGATCGGTTTGAAAAATTGGTTGAATCGTTTGCTAGGTTTTTTGGGGATCGGACGAGCTATACAGGCGGTCCTATTCCTTGTTGTTGTGACTTGTATCGGTATCGCCTTGTTGGTAAAAGGCTAATGCGTTTTATGGGTCTAAGTAATTCAAGCGGGAGTACTGCAAATGCAGCGGCCTAACAATTCAGTCAACTCGGACACACAAGTAAATCTGAGCGCTACTCGCATCCGGTTCTTGTGCGCCGGTTGCCTTCAACGTTAGGCGTCATAGGCGAAATGTGGGCCGCTGTCGCTGTCATCGCGCTCCTGGTCGTGGCCTGTGCGCTCATGGCTGGCCGAATGGTTCAAGCTCGTGAGCGTGCTGCCAAAGCCAATGACACGTTCGCCCTCAGATTCGTGATGGTCGAAGACGATGGCTCCGCTCGTGCGCTTACAGCGGATGAAGTCGCCCACCTCAACACTGAGTTCTATCCTGTCGACGGGGCACGCCCATACATTAAGGCAAGCTATTCAGCGCTCACACCGGATGGTCGTATCGGCGGGTACCTCCTCCGCCGTAAGCTTCCGCCTACGGTCCTCGTCCAGCGTTCAACAGTGGGTGCCGGATGACGCCTAACCCTTCGTTGCACCCGACTCGCTACAGCGAGCTCCCGTCTTGCAAAGTTCGATCTGCTTTCTAGAGAGCAAAGCGTCATGGAACCATCCAAAGTAGCTCCCTGGGAATTCCTGCTAGCCCATATCTCACCAATAGCTGAGCGCGTGCTCGACCCTATTGAGGGTTTGAAGCAGCTAATGGCTGGAATACGGTCCTCGAACTACGATTTTGAAACGCCTGCAAGAGAGCATGTCGGTGATGCGTACGGCATTGAACAACTTCTTGGTCTGTACTGGAGCTACGACGAAGCGCTTGAACAGCCGTATGAATTCGTCTCTCACAACGAGTATGCGAAGTTCAACTTTGCAAAATTGAAGGAAGAAGCAGTGCTTGCATCTGTTAGCTGGGTACAACAATACTCGCCTAATGGTGCAGCATCACCAGCGCCCTAACCCTTCAATCGAGAGGACGTGCCCCGGAGCCGGGTCACGCCTCTCATCTCAAACGTTAAGCCTGGCCCGCGGCCGACGTGACACCAAGCGCAGCGACTGGCACCCAAGGGTGCAGCCGGGCCGGGTTATGGGTAGCGATGGTCAAACACAACGGAATCGGCTGTTTAAGCTGCGCTCGTCCATATTGAGGAGGCGATCACCACACTGTCCGCCTAGAATCGATTTGCGGGGTTTGATCCCTTTTTTATCGACCTGAGCGAAACTCAAAATGGACAATAAGTCTTTGAATAACAAGCACTTGGCTGGCTTTTCGGCGGCCAGGTTATACCGCAGGCGCGATGTTATACCGCAGACCTTGCGGTACACATTACGTTAGAGCGCATGAAGAACATCCAGGTCATAGACGGTGCCGTCAACTCGGTGTATGACATCTTCCAAGCGACGGACGAAGAGTTCTCGCTCATCTATCCGAGTGGAGAAGACGTTGCTTTTGTCGATGAAGTCTACGCTCGGGGGTCGGGTGAAGAGCTCGGCGCGGCATTCGAGCGGATCTGGACACGCCGGATTCCGAAGCGAGATGCCATGGGTATTCATGGGCTATTGTTCTTCGAACTTGACGTGAAAATGAAGTACTACCCGACGAGGCGTGATGAAGAGGCGATCAATCCAAATGGCTCACCGCTCCGTTAGTATTCGCTCTAACAATTCGGCCCACGCGGACAAGCAGCATCGGGTTGCCGCTTCGCGGCTCATGCTGCGTGCCGGTGGCCTCTAACGTTAGGTGGCTGCTATGGCACGATCAGTCATTTCAAGCCGAAGCGGCGGGATCGTACGGCTCCTCATTGCATCCGCCCTATTGGTCGCTTTTGGCAGCTACTTTTTTTACCTCGGCTGGGAAACGTTCATTGATGGTGAGGTGCTCATTAAAAGAAAGAACAGTAATCCGTACATGGCATATGCGCACGGGGAGAATTCAGAAGCCTTCTTCAGTTACTTTCGCGATTGGTTCTGGGCCACTGGGCTCATCGTTCTCGCGGGTGTTGCTCTTCCGATTTGTTTGGTGCTTCTTCCCTCAAAGCAAAGGAACAATTGGTTTCATTTCTTTGGGGAAACTGCGGGAGGGATACGTAGCAATCTGCCGTGGGCTTTGGCGCTCTTAGTATGCATGGCGCTGTTTGGCTTGCTGGCTGACGAGGTTAGCGATCGCGGCCTGCCGCCAACGCGGCGCACAAAGCCACCTAACCCTTCGATCGATCGGACATCTTCCAGCGTACTACCCACGCTTCCCGGAGCCGCTCATGTCCAACGTTAGAGGGCAGTTCATGGCGACTGTGTGGCTTTCCAGACTTCTCCGCGCACTGGGTGTAGCGGCGGTAATCTTGGCGATGGGCGGATTCATCTACACAGGCACCTCCATCTTCTGGGTTGCAGCGGGTACGGTGGACCAGCTCGCTGTGGAACTTAACGCCACTCACGTGCATGCGTCCTTCTACACCATGGCCTGCATCTGCCTCCTGTTTTATTCCGTCATTCTGCTCTTTGGAGTTCAGTTCCTTCGGCTGAATGGCAGCCTGTGGTGGCTGTTCGCCCTTGTTCTCTTGCTCGAGGTCGTGCTGCAGTTTGCCGTCGGTCGCCTCTGGCTTCATCCCACTCTCGGCCATAGCATTGCCGCGGCAACAGGGATCGCACTGGGCGGCCTCTCGTTCCAATTTCTCATGGGCTTTCCATTTTGGGCCCCCGTGGTCGCGTATCTTTGCAACCGGACGCTCAAGGCCCATGCCCTCTAACTGGTCAATCGACACGGACACGCCTCGGCAGCGCACCGGTCACCTCCAACGTTATGCCGCAGGACCGGTATATTTGCCGTTTGAGGTCGTGCAATGAGCAATGACAAGGCGGACATTTATTGCCCGAAGTGCGAGTGGCGACCGGGTCCCTACGACGTCTGGGATTGCGTTCCCTCGTGCGGCACCACCTGGAACACCTTTTGGACGCGTGGCGTCTGTCCCGGCTGTGGCGTGAAGTGGCCCAGTACTCAATGCTATGGATGTGAGAAATTCTCTCCGCACGAGGCGTGGTACCACTATCGCGAGCCGACTGAGTCAACCAGCTACGAGCACGAGGTTGAGAAGCATGCGGCATAACGGGCTGTTCGACACGGACGCACAGGTGCTTCCGTGCGCTTCGCGCACTTGCCTCATGTGCGCCGGTCAACGCCAATGTTAGGGCGCACATGAACCTACGGTCACTCGCAATAACATTGCTGCCCCTCTTCATCGCCGCTATGAGCTTCGCGTTCATGCCAAGTCTGTTCATGCCCAAGCGCTGGCTGGACATTGGACCTGGTCAGGAACGTTCGGCCGTACATGCCGTCCTCGGAGTTCCAGATGCCAACTACTCAGAGAAGGGATTCGACGGTTGGCATAACCCATTCGGCATTGGAGCGTCGATTCTCATCGTTAGATACGACGAAAGCCTCTCTAGAGTCGTCTCAACCAAGGTCGAAACGAAATGGGGCACCGGGTACCGTGACTGGGTGCAGGAATACAAGCACCGCCTGAGCAATCAAACTGCTCCTGTTCATCGCTAGCGTCAGCAGCACGCAGGAAGCCCGGCAACAATGCGCCCTAACCCTTCCTTCAAGCGGACCCGCCTACGGCGGTCCGCTTAAGTCAAACGCTAGATGCCATGGAAACGCTGCTCCTCCTCGTACTCGCAATTTTTGGGGTTGGCTTTGCGGTTGGTGCATTCTTGAATCATCCCGACGAACTCCCATTGCACCGGCTTCGCAGGTTTCTATGGGCCGGGTGGATTGGATGGACCATCCTCTGCGGTGCACTGCTGCACCTTGCGAACGAAAAGTTTTGTCCCCCCGGCGGTTGCATCGGAGTGGCCTTAGGATTTGCATGGTTCGGGCTGGCGTTCGCTTGGTTAGTTGGCGGGCTTTGCGCGACGGCTGGTATCTACACTGCCCGGAACTATCTGAGGAACCACTAGTGGCAATGGCATCAAACAAGCCGTTCGACACTGACGCCCGAGTGCTTCAATGCGCTCCGTGCACACGTCTCCCGCTCGCCGATCAACTCCAACGTTAGGCCGCACCATGAGAGTCATTGCGATTGTTTCGCTTCTTGTTCTGCCTGGTCCGATATTCCTGGTTTACTCGCAATTCATTGGCAACACGGGCTTTGAGTGGAAACACTTTTTGGCGAACTATGCTTGGTGCTCTGCCGTCTTGTATTGCTCCGCGTTGATTTTGATGGGAGCCCGTGCGAGCGTTACGCTATGGCTTGCTACTCTCGCCGCGGGGAATGCAGCGCTCATCGCATTCTGTGTTTGGATGGCCAGCCTCTTGGCGAGAGGCTACAGGGACACCGAAATCGCATGGGTGCTTCTTTTTCCAGTTCAGGCACTGGTCATTGCGCTCGCGGTGTTGGCCTATTGGATTGCGCATCGGAGCAAGGAGCGGCCTGGCCATGTTGCCTAACAGGCCGATCGAGACCGGCACACAACGCCGGGGCTCCGCGAAGCGCATGATTTTCGGCGCGACTCATAGCGCCAAGCCTTTGTGCGCGGTTCACTTTTCAACGTTGAGTGTCTTGACCATGCGTCTTTTTTGTATCTCAATTGCCATTTCACTATTTCAGGTCACGTCCAGTCATGCCGCATGCTCTGACAAAGAAAGTTGGACGGCGGCAAAGTCATTGCACCTAATCTCATCCAATGAACAAAACCCGAAAGAATCTTTTGAGGTAGAGGTACGCCACTTGGGTAACGCACAAATGTTTTCGCGCGTCATCCAGGGTGTTGCGGTCGCCGAGTCTTACCGGCTTTCTGGCGGGCGACACCTATTTCACGGCCTTGATGAAAAAACGTTCAATCACCCTGATAGCTTTGACCCCAGGCAGTCATTTTTTCTGCCAACAATGATCCTGCAAAAATTTGGGTTTGCTGGATTGTGTGAGGTTTCAGGCGAGCAACACTTTCATGGTTCCATCGACTTGGGCAATTACTCGCCTCCTGGTATGCGCAGGCTGAAGGTTGGGGGAACGGTGACCCGTTCCTCAGCTTCCGTTGTGACATTTTCACTTCACCTGCTTGGTGACGCTGCTACGACCATCGACGGGTCGTTCGATTTTGTTCCCCCACCATTTCCAGCCGAGGCCCCGGTTCTCAATTGGTATTACCTCCTTCCCGGCGATCGTATGCTTTCCGCTAAACGTACAAATACCACTATGCCTACGCTGAGTGCTTTCGTTCAAGGTACGGAACAATAACTGTGCGCACAAAAAAGGTGCCTAATCCTGGTGGCCGTAGCCGTGACCGAGAACAACAAGCATGCGCCCACCGCCAGACGCATCGCCGGCAGTGTCAGGTTTGAGGGTTGATAGAGATGCTTAACCCGTCAATCAACACAGACTCACAACAGAAAAAAGGCCGCTCCACCGCTACTATTGTGGTTCGGTCACCTCTAACATTAGGCGTCTCATGGCATTGCTTTTAAAAATCATCACCGTACTGTTTGGCCTCGCATCGATCGCAGCGGGCGTGAAGAGTGTTCTGCGACGAGAAGCCAAATTCACGTGGAATGGAGATAGCGACGAGAAGCGTGTCGTTGAAGGGCTTCCGGCAATCCTCATCGGCCTGGGCGAGATCGCTATAGGCCTTTACATCATCTTCGCTCTACGCTTTCCCTTTGCGAGCTGAGATATTTACATCGGACCGACTCATCATCGCCAATGTCGCCTAGGCACCACTACACATGACACCCGTACTCGTCACCAAAGTTGCGATCCGCATTTACAGCAAGCGTTGGGTGGCATTCGCGTGCACGATCGCCGGCTTCGGTGCATTTGCTGCGTGCGCCGCGTATGGCACGCCCGTGGTGGCTCGATTGGCCGGGGCGCTGGCCGGCCCAGCCGTCGGCATTCCGTGGGCAATGTTTTGTGCAGCTTCGTGGTTCCATCCGGAGCACGGGTCAATGGCCAGGTTGGGGCGCGCTGGCTTCCTTCCAGACTGGCTGCAGCAGTTGGTCCGCTGGTACGGCGCGATGTTCTTAGCAGTCTTTGTGCTTTTCTGTGCAGTGGCTTGGCCCGCATTCGCGTACTCCGATCTATGGCCGCCCGTGCAATGAGTCACGTCACGCCCTCGTCGCGCGTCACAAGCGAGGCGCTCGTCTATCTTGGGGTGGCGGCACCCAAACTGCCCGCCTAGAATCGGTTTGCGGGGTTTGGTGTTCTTTTTATCGATCTGAACGAAACTCAAAATGGACAGTATGTCTTTTGATAACAAGCACTTGGCTGGTTTTTCAGTGGCCAGGTTATACCGCAAGCGCGATGTTATACCGCAGACTTTGCGGTATGCATTACGTTAAATCTCATGGACCAAGACGGCTACACGCGTGTGATCGAAACGTTTGGACACAACGGTCGCGTTGGTGTCATGGTGGAATTTCGCGTCCGTGACGAGTTCAGCACGCGGTGTCAGGAGTTCGTTGCACTTGCACGTGACGTTGCAGTGCACATCGCGGCGGAAAATCCAGCATCGGTAGAGGGGTTGATGCAACAACGCTTCGTGAAAGACCAAACGCACTCCATTCACTACTTGATCGCGGCGGTGTCCAATGCATTGGGCGAGCGCATTTCTGTAACGCGTTTTGTTCGATGGGATAACGAGATGAAGGCCGAGGATGGTCATGAACCACCGCCTGCAGTAGCGGCCGCTCTGGGGCGTTACGCATGAGCTTTAACTTTTTGCTCGGCACGGACACTCAGCCGCAGATAGCCGCTTCGCGGCACTGGCTGCGTGCCGGGCAGCGCCAACGTTAGACATCACGATGTACACCTGCCCTTACTGCATGCAACGCGCGTTGTCCCCGACGCGCAAGATGTTCCTCGGCCCGGCTACGAAGGCAACGTGTGGCTCGTGTCAGAGGAAGGTGAGTGTGTCATGGTGGTCCCTGGCGCCAGGTATCGTCGCCATCTTGGTCATTGCCGCCTCATTGAGATTCTTGCCCTACGCGTGGAGCGTCCCCATAGCCATCTTGGCGTTTGGTGCGTATTCTTGGGCTCATCTTCAGCGTGTTCCGCTGGTGGGGCGCGATGCCTAACAAGTCGGTCGACACGGACACGCACCGGCAGCGCGCCGCGATGCGCGCGGGTGATCGTGCACCTCGCGGCGCGCYGCCRGTGCGTGCCGGTCACCTCCAACCTTAGGCCGCACAAGATATGCCTTATCAAGTCGTAGCAGTGCATAGGAACCAAATGCACTCGTTCTCCAAGTCCGAAGTTCCGAGCACAGAGCTTGTGCCGGGTCACGGCGTGCGAGACGATGCGCATTATGGTGTCACGGTCAAGCACAGGTCGAGAGTGGCCAAAGATCCCACGCAGCCGAACCTACGGCAAGTTCATCTCCTCCACGAGGAGCTATTCGCCGAGGTTGCAGAACATGGCCTACAGGTTCTACCCGGCCATATGGGCGAGAACATCACCACACGGGGAATCAAACTGCTCAATCTGAGCACAGGCACAAGGCTGAAGATTGGCGCTCACGCCATCGTTGAGATCACTGGTCTGCGCAACCCTTGCTCCCAGATAGAAAACTTCCAACCTGGTCTTCTTTCCGCCGTGTTGGGACGTTCCACTGATGGCTCACTCATCCGCAAGGCTGGAGTGATGGCAATCGTTCTTGAAGGTGGCACCGTTCAGGCCACCGATACTATCGAGGTCATATATGAGCCCCATGATTTCAAGCCCCTCCTGCCGGTCTAGGGTGCGGCATAACTCTTCCTTCAAGCGGACTTGAGCGTTATGCAAATTGTCGGAATCGTGTTGGCGATTGGTATTGGACTCGTGAGTTGGCCGGCAGCGTTAGCACTGGGTGGATGGGGTTCTCCCCTGCGCGCTCTTGATTCACTTTTACTCTGGACTCCCATAGTTGGCGCGGCAGTACCAATCGCTTTACTCCTGTTTGTGAAAGGGGCAAAGGTATTCGGGGCTTGGGTCGTGGCGTTGGCTCCGCTCCTCGGTGTGCTGAACGTACTTTGGAGTGTCGATTTCTATACGGCTTACCTTGGACCCAGTCTTCCTTCGTCGGACCCAATACCATGGGTATTCATGGTTTATTCTGCAATGTGGCTGCTACCTTGGTTGTATGTGATCACTGCATTGAGGAAAAGAAGACTGTCCGCCTAGAATTGGTTTGCGGGGTTTGGTCCTTTTTTATTGACCTGAACAAAACTCAAAATGGAAAATAAGCCTTTTAATAACAAGCACTTGGCTGGGTTTTCAGTGGCCAGGATATACGGCAGGGGCGATGTTATACCGCAGACCTTGCGGTATACATTACGTTAAATCTCATGGAGACATCGCCCCGCGCATCTCGATCCTTGCGCGTCGCCCTGTTGGTCGCGCACGCAGTCATCCTGGCATGCGTCAGTCTTTCCACCATGGCGGATCCGTGCTCACGCGAGCCTATTGATGCTCCGACCCCAGTCGAATTAGCAGAGTCGGCCGCACGCAAGGCACGCCTGCGCGCGGAGGTCGATCAGCGTCTCTCTAACTACCGCGCAGAAATGGCTAAGTTGGAGGCAACCCGGCCGCAAAACGCCGAAAGAGAGGCGCGGCTCCAGCACATGCGACGAACGTTGGCAAGAGTCGAAGAAAATCTGCGAGAGCTTGACTTGAGGGTGCATTACCTCACTCCTACCACGACGGAGGAGCCATTCAAGTCGTACTTGTCACGCCTGACTCACCGCATTGAGCAGTACGGAACTGAAAACTGGCCTACTGACAACGGCGAGCGTGTGTATGGCTGTGCCATCGCGGAGATAAGAATTCGCGCAGACGGTTGGATGAAATGGATCAAGATGGTCCCGTCTCATGCCCCCTTCATCGAGCGATATGTGCCAACCATGATCGCAAGTCTTACCAAGGGTTCGTTTGAGGTGTTCCCACCTGAAATGGCAGCCTTGGCCGACGAAGTTGTCCTGATACTCCCGTTCAAGTACGCTAAAAGGGACTAACCGTGGGCGTGACACTTAACCTGTCGTTCGAGCGGACCGCCTGCGGCGTCCACTCAACTTTACGTTAGACCTCAGAAACATGGTCACCGTCTCGACCCAAGCCCAGTTGCGCGCGGTGCGGGACCTTCCGTTCTGCCACGTTTGCGGCAAGCCCTTCGCGCCGGCGGACGAGACCAATCACGACCATGTGCCGGCCCAGACATGTTTCGATCCGTCGGATCGAAACCCGCCGCTGAAATTGAAGACCCATTTCCGCTGCAACAACGAACACACGGAGAATGACGCGAAGCTAGGAGAGCTGATCGCAACCCAGAGGCGCAAGGCTCTCGATCCCGCAAACACACGGCTCCAAGTCAATCTGCTCACCGCTTCCGATGGTTCCCTTCACGCAGCGTACTTCGACAATCTTGATGTCATAGGAGGGATCCGCCGGTGGGTCGGTGGTTTCCATGCTGCTTTGTACCGGGAGCCCCTTCCTCTGGGAACATGGTTTCAGGCGACCCCGCCGCTCCCGCATGGAAGCGTTAAGGACGGCGCAGTTCACGTCGAGCCTGTACCTAAACAGCATCTCGCGTTTGTCGAAGCGCTCAAGTCCAATCGCGCTCTCGGCCGCATGGACGCGGTGATCTCTTGCACAGGAAAGATGCGGTACGAATGCGTGTGGGCTGAAGCAGATGGCGGGAAGGGACTATTCTGTATATTTGGCTTGGACATTTACGGGTGGATTGGTCTTGGCGACGCAAAGAACTTCGGCGCTCGAGGATGCACCGGCGCATACATCTTGGAGTCGCGCATGGCCCCCCCCGGTGCAAGCGTTGCCACACGTTTGGTGGTGGAATTTCAGAACCGGTCGCCGTTCGACCCTTTCGGACCATGAGGTCTAACAGGTCGTCGACGCGGACACCCACCGGTCAACTCCGACATTAGGTCTCATGGCAAACGCTGGTTCTATATCGGGCGCTCCGAAATTGGGCTTTCGGTCAAGTGCCGCGCGAGCGATCGTTGCCGCTCCACTGGACGAGCGTCGTAGGCTACATACTTATCCTAGCCGCTGTGGCTGTCGAAGCGGTGACACGTAGGAGCAATGGGAATGAGACCTAACAAGTTGGTCGAGATCGACACACTACGGCAAGGGGTCGCGAAGCGCGCCGGGGACCGTACGCCTCGCGACCCCTTGCCGTTGTATGCAGCTCACCTCCAACGTTAAACAGCAGAAATGAAGCGCGAGCTATCACGCCAGGAAGCGCTCGAGAATGCACACGAGTTGGAGGAGCTTTCTCGCAATCTCAATGCCAATTTCGAGCAAGCAAGCTTCCATCGGGAGATTCCGCGGTGGCAGCGCTTTGCCTCCAGAGACCGAAAAAACTTCTGGCGCATGCCGGTTTGGCTATGGGCTCCCACTGTTGCTGTTCTAGTTGCATTCTTTGTTTTCGCTGTTCTCAGAGTGGGAGGGCATCTTGCTGCTTAACATGCAATCGACACCGGACCCACAACAGCGGGAGGCGGCTTCGCCGCTCATGTTGGTGGTCTGGTCATCTTTACTTTAAACAGCGACATATCCCATGCCAGTGAAAACCTACTACCGCGAGGACTTGGCGCGCCAACATCTGGAAACCGCGCTAGCTCTTTTTGCGGAAGGAAAAGACTACGGTTCAGTAGTCACGCTCGCCGGAGCGGCTGACGAGGTCTTCGGTAAGTTTTTGGTCGCGGAAGGGAAGGAAAACTCGCTAGAAGCGCTGAAGCGTGCGGTGGCGGCAATTCACTTGAAGCTGTATGGCGAACCCACCCCACCGAGGCACATCGCGGACCGAGCAAACATGGCAAGGAACAGCCTGAAGCACTGGGACGTGGGCGCCCCCAAGCTCGTGAAGTTCGACCTGAAGCATGAATCAATTGACATGCTCAGTCGTGCAATTGACAACTACTGGCTACTGAAGGAGGATCTCACTCCGGCCATGGAAAAGTTCGAGAGGGAGGTGTTGCGTGCTTAACTGGTCAATCGACGCGGACCCACAACAGCGGGAGGCGGCTTCGCCGCTCTCGTTGGTGGTCCGGTCATCTCCACGTTAGGCCGCTTGGAGCGCTATTCCAAATGCCTTCACTTTCACCGTATCAGCTGTCAGTCGCCCAGACGTTTCTCGCGGCAGGTATAGAGTTTCTCGTGATTGGTGGAAAGGCGATGCAAGCACACGGCATGAACCGAGAAACGGAGGATCTCGATCTCGTTGTCTCGCGGGCGGAGGTCAACGCAGACAAGCTTCATCAGGTACTGAGCGCCTTCACACCAGTCCAAAGCAACAAACTCACGGCTGAAACGCTCCAGATGACAAAGAAACTTCTCTGTCTTCCAGATCAGGCCAGTAAAGAAGTCGATGTCCTAACCTCAGTTGGCGCACTCGACTTTGCAGCAGCTACCCAGAACGCCCTTCTCGCAAGCTTCGAGAATTTGGAACTCCGGGTACTAGGGCTCGAAGAGCTCTTGTACACCAAGGTCGTTTCAGCATCGAGCAACTTGGCACAAGAAGCTCAAGCTCGCGACCTAGCAGATGTCGAGGCAATCTTGGCGCACTGGAAGCGGCAGCTTAGCCCTTCAATCGAGAGGACGTCGCCCGGCAGGTCGGGCGCCGCCTCTCATCTCAGACGTTAGGCGGCCCATGCGATACGTTGCCACCGGCAGAGTCCACCCTGAGCGAGCCGACATTCGCTTCGGCCCCGTCGAATGGCAGATGCCAGAGCACGGACGGGTAGTTGCACAGTGCGACTCTTCTCAAGTCACGGTGCTCCTGGACCTCATGTCAATTGACGGTTTCATAACCGCATACATCGCGGCGGAACACTTCGCGCACATTGTTGTGGGCGCGCTCGGATTCTCGTTGGGCTCGGGCTACGCGGTCGAGTTGATTCAAGTTACCGAGGAAGACGGAACGCCCCATGTATTTGGTGTTCGGCCAACGGGCACTGCATCAACCGAAACGCTCGGATTTGATCCGTACGGCCCCGTATTCAACCGAGCGTTCGTGCAGGCGAATCGCGATCTGTTTTTCCGTCTGGCACTGCGAGACTATCTCCGCGCCATCAACGACACAACCGATTGCGCGACCTACTGCTTCCGCGTAGTCGAGAGCCTGAAGTCCGCATTCGCCTTCAAGACGGGCAAGGACACTTGGCAGTCTTTGCATGACGCCTTGGGCACGGAGCGCGCAATCATCGACAACACTATCAAGGCATACGCCGATCCTGTTCGCCACGGAAACTGGGTCAACGCAAAACCTACCGATGGACCAACGCGCTGGAAGATGCTGCTATTAACCCGAGACATTCTGCTCAAATACTTGGAGCATGAGCAACCAACCGACTAACCGTTCCATCGAGGGGACGTCCGCAAGCGGGCTTCGCCCACTTGCGGCCCTGTCATGTCTCGTGAGATATGTTTCAAGAAACTTCGCCGAAAGGACCTCGCCATGCGCATGCATTTCCCCAACGCTCTTGTACTTGCCCTACCAATAGCCCTCTCCGCCTGTGCAGGAGGCCCTGCCGCATCAGCGCCAGCATCTGCGCCGCCAAGCGGTGCTTGCAACGCCGCACCAGCCCAATTTGCCGTGGGCCGCAATGCGAACGCAGCACTTGAAGAAGAAGCCCGCACACGCGCCGGCACCAAAGCCGTCCGGGTTCTCAAGCCCGGACAGGTCGTGACGATGGAGTTCAATGCTGATCGGCTGAGCTTGACGGTGGATGCGGCCGGGCGCGTGACGCACGTCAGCTGCGGTTAAAAACATAGGCCGGCGCGAAGGCCGGCTAACGCTCGTGGTTTTTGACTTCTTTTGTTTTCAAGTTTCTGCGGCCGCTTGCGCCCGGCCTTGCTGAGCAGACTACGTTCGATGGATTGCCAGGTTTGGCAGGCCGACATACCAACGTGAATGTTGTTGTTGCCTCCCCACGCAAGCCCTCTGTTTGCAGGATGCAAACGACCCCTTGCTGATATTCTTCCTTCGTTCGGCAGCCTCTGCTGGCCATCTGCTCCACTTATCAAAGGCTGCGAATGTCAATCAACAACTGGAACGCCTTCCTGAAGAAAGCTTGCGCGTTTGCCTTGCTGTTTAGCGGATTTCTCACCGCTGCGGTGGCTGCTTCTGAAGCGGTATCAGCAGGTGGGCCAAGACCCGGGGAATTCAAAAAGCTGGGCATTTACCCGTGGAGTTGCTATGGCGTTCAAGGTGACGTCTGCAAGGGCGAAGACTGGCCGGACCTCCCGACCAGTGCAGACCGCCTGAAACTGCTTTATTACCTGAACCCTCAGCTGAAAAGTTTTGGCCTGCTTGAGCATGCGCTCAAAGACCTGTCGGGCTCTGACAAAAACTTTTTGACGGGAGAGCCTTTGTCAAGTACGCCTTACTTTGCTTTCCACCAGATTTTTAAAGGGCCAGGCGCGGGGGAACATGAGCGCATGCAACTGGCGCAATGGAAAGCCGCGTTTCCGAATTCGCATTTTGTCGTCCTTGCGGAAGCTGCTTACCAGTATGCAGATGCATGGAACGCGCGGGGCGAGGGGTATGCCGGCACCGTTTCACCCGAATCGTGGAAGCTGTTCGACAGCAGACTTCGGGCTGCACAGAAGCTTCTCGACAGCGCGCCTGCGGCCGCGAAGAAGACGCCGCTTTGGCATGGCCTGGCCCTTGGTATTGCGCTGGACTCAAGGAACAAGAACAAAGTAGCGCCTGTGTTCAAGGCTGCCGTGACGCAATGGCCCCGTCAATTCGAGTTCTACACACATGCTGTGTCACGGTTGACGCCCAAATGGGGCGGCAGCTGGGAGATTGTGGAAGCTTTTATCGATCACTGGAGCAAGCAACAACAGGCCACCGAAGGGTTGTCGATGTATGCGCGTTTGTATATTAGCCTGGCAGGAACAGCTCTTCCGAGCGACACAAAAATGAAGTGGGAGAGGATGCGGGCAAGCCTTGAAGACCTGGCCACACGCTACCCCGACCCTGCATTCAAAAACTACTTTGCTGCGTACGCCTGTTTCGCAAGGGACAAACTGGCATACACAAAAGCCATGAGCCAATTGCCAAAAGAGCAGCTTCTTCACGGTATATGGCTTGAGAGTCATTCGTACGATGTCTGCACGCTATGGGCTTCCAAATAGGGACATAACCGCATGCTGAAACTCATCGATTTAAAGAAGGCGTTGATTCTTTACAACTGGATAAGCCATCTGAAAAAGGGTTGCATTTTTACAGCGCTCGCGGCTGCTCTCGTCGGCCCGGCATCTGCCGCCTCAGGCGACGAAATGCCATGGCGTTGCTACACGCCCCCCGGAGGGCCACCATGCAACAACGACTATTGGCCCAACTATCAGACCGCCGCGTCAAACCTGAAGCTGCTGTACACAATGGAAAGCTTCAAGGCGCTGGAACGGGCACTAAAAGAGTTGATCGCATCGGGCAAGAATTTCCCCGCAGGCGAGCCCATGGCTACCGCTCCTTATATGGCGTTCAAGCTGGCAATGCCCGCACCTGGAACGTTGCCCGTGGAAGAAGACCGAATCAAACGCTGGAAGGCCGCTGTTCCGAATTCTTACTTTGCGGTTTTTGCCGAAGCGCGTTACCAATACGCCAATGCGTGGAACGCGCGCGGCTCGGGGGGACAGAACTCGATATCTCCCGAGGCTTGGGAGCTTTATGACAGCAGGCTTGCCGCCGCCCAGAAAATACTTGATAACGCCCCCGCTGAGTTGAAAGCCACGCCGATGTGGGACATGCTGACGCTCGACATCGCGCTGAACTCAAGAGAACCCAACGCCAATATTGAGGCGGCCTTGAGGAATGCGGTCAAGCGTTGGCCGCGGGACTTCTATCTTTATCGGAATACGCTGGACAGCATCGCGCAGGCGGATGATGGCAACTGGGAGGCCATCGATGCCTTCATCAATTACTGGAGCGAGCAACAACGGGCCACTGAAGGGAGCTCTATGTATGCGCGGCTCTATATTCACCGCAGTCGGGCTTTAATGCCCGGATCAAAAATGAACTGGCCGCGAATGAAGGCAAGCTTTGAAGACCTTATTGCGCGCTATCCGGATCCGTATTTCAAGAACCTCTATCCGAGCTATGCATGCGCCAGGCAAGACAAGCCCACGTTTCTGAAAGCCATGAAGCAATTGCCGAAAGAAGAATTGAACGCCATTTACTGGTTGAGCGGAAAATCGCATGAAGCTTGCGCGAAATGGGCGGCCAGATAGGCCGAACACTCATACGACCCTGGATTTTCTGACGCAATCGTGCCGGAAGATACGGCTCGCGTAACCGGCTTAACGGCTATCACGACCCTTGCTGAGCTTGCTCTGTTGCTGAAGCTGCCGCTTGCGCTTGGCCTTGTTGAGGGACTCGGGTTCTGGCGGGCGGTTGCGCAATGCTTCGGCTTCGCGGGCCTGCAGTTTTTCTTTCCGTTTTTTGTCGCGGAAGTGCACAAACAGCCGGCCCAGGCCGAAGCTGACGGCGCAGCTGATAACCAGAAAAACAACGGCTGATGTTTCCATAGATTTTGTAGAGAGATGTTGCGTTGACGTTGACGTTGGCGTTGACGTGGGCGCTAGTCGGCCAAAAACAATGTCTGCAGGTCGTTCAAAAAATCAAAGCCGCGCTCGGTGGGCTTGACGCGTATGAAGTCGCGCTCGATCAGGCCCTTGCGTTCGGCTTCTTCCAGGCCGCGCTGGATGGCGGTGAAGGGCAGGCCGGTCTTTTCGGTGAAGTCTTGCAGCTTGAAGCCGTCGCGCAGGCGCAGGGCGTTGAGCATGAACTCGAACGGCAGGTCGGCGCGGCTGACTTCGGTTTCTTGCGTGACGGCTTCGCCGGCCAGGGCCTTTTCCATATAGAGCTTGGGCTCTCGGTAACGCACCTGGCGGACGACGCGGTGCGCAAAGCTGAGCTTGCTGTGGGCGCCGGCGCCTATGCCGAGGTAGTCGCCAAACTGCCAGTAGTTGAGGTTGTGAAAGCAGCGGTGGCCGGGCCGGGCGTAGGCCGACACTTCATAGCGCTGCAACCCGGCGGCCTGCGTGATCTCGGTGATTTTGTCGAGCATGGCGTAGGCGGTGTCTTCTTCAGGCACCACGGGCGGAAATTTGGCGAAGTAGGTGTTGGGCTCGATGGTGAGGTGGTAAATCGAGATGTGGGGCGGCTGCAGCGCCAGCGCCTGCCGCATGTCTTGCTCCAGGCTTTCCATGGTCTGGCCTGGCAGCGCGTACATGATGTCGAGGTTGAAGGTGTCGAAGGCTTGTGCGGCTTCTTCTACCGCGGCGATGGCCTGGGCGCGGTCATGCACGCGGCCGAGGGCTTTGAGGTGCTTGTCGTCAAAGCTCTGCACGCCGACGGACAAGCGCGTGACGCCGGCGCTGCGAAAGGCCTTGAAGCGGTCTTTCTCAAAGGTGCCGGGGTTGGCTTCGAGCGTGATTTCGCAGTCGGCTTCCAGTCTGAGGCGTGCGCGGATGTCGGCAAGCAGACGGTCTATGGCTTGGGGTGAAAACAGGCTGGGTGTGCCGCCGCCAATAAAAATGCTGTGCACCATGCGGCCCCAGATCAGGGGCAGCGCGGCCTCCAGGTCGGCTACCACGGCATCGATATAGCGCTGCTCTGGCATTTCGCCCGCGACTTCATGCGAATTGAAGTCGCAATAGGGGCATTTCTTGAGGCACCAGGGCAGGTGCACGTACAGCGACAGCGGCGGCAACGCGGCCAGCTGCAGCGTGCCGCTGCGCATGTAGTGCTGGATGTCTTGCTGGGCCATAAAAGGAAGAGTGGTTACAGCCAGCGCTCGCGCAGGAGTTCGATCATCTGCTGTGCGGCTTTGCCGCGGTGGCTGTTGGCGTTTTTCACTTCAACGGGCAGCTGCGCGAAGGTCTGGCCGAACTCGGGGATGTACATCACCGGGTCAAAGCCGAAACCGTTGCTGCCGACGGGTGCTGGTGCGATTTCTCCGGCCACGCGGCCCGAGGCGATCAGTGGCTCCGGGTCTTCAGCAGACCGGACCGCCACCAGGGTGCTGACCAGCGCCGCGCGACGCTGGGCGGGCTGCGTCAGGCCGGTCATCTGCTCCAGCAAGGCTTTGACGTTGTTGTCGTCGCCCTTGGCATAGCCAAACTGCGTGGCGTAAAACGCGGTGTCCACGCCGGGCAGGCCGCCAAAGGCATCCACGCACAAGCCCGCGTCGTCAGCCAGCGCGGGCAGGCCACTGAGGCGCGACGCCTGGCGGGCTTTGGCAAGTGCGTTTTCCACAAAGGTGCGAAAGGGCTCGTCAGCCTCCGGCAGGCCCAGCTCGGCCTGGCTGACCAGCGTCAGGCCCAAGGGAAGGAGCATGGCCTTGAGCTCGGCGAGTTTGCCCTGGTTGTTCGACGCAAGTACGATTTTCATAAGCGAAAAATGGCTCTAGACCAATACGGTCGGGCGCAAGCAGCTATTAATTTGATAGCGACTGTTTCTGCATGCCGACCAGTTCGGCGATGCCTTTTTCGGCCAGAACCAGCAGCGCGTCCATTTCCTTGCGCGAGAACGCCGCACCTTCAGCGGTGCCCTGCACTTCCACGTAATTGCCGGCGCCGGTCATGACGACGTTCATGTCGGTGTCGCAGGCGAAGTCTTCGGTGTATTCCAGGTCCAGCAAGGGCGTACCTTGCACGATGCCGACCGAGATTGCCGCGACGTGGTCGATGATGGGCGTTTGCTGGAGCTTGCCGCTGGCGAGCAGGGTATTGACGGCGTCCTGCGCGGCCACAAAAGCGCCGGTGATGCTGGCGGTGCGGGTGCCGCCGTCAGCCTGGATCACGTCGCAATCGAGATGGATGGTGCGCTCGCCGAGTTTTTTCAAGTCAAACACCGACCGCATCGATCGGCCGATGAGGCGCTGGATTTCCTGGGTGCGCCCGCTTTGCTTGCCGCGGGCGGCTTCGCGGTCTCCGCGGGTGTGCGTGGCGCGGGGCAGCATGCCGTATTCGGCCGTGACCCAGCCTTCGCCGCTGCCTTTTTTGTGGCCAGGTACTTTTTCTTCAACGGAGGCGGTGCAGAGCACCTTGGTGCCGCCGAACTCGATCAGTACGGAGCCTTCGGCATAGGCCGTGTAGTGGCGGGTGATGCGCACGGGGCGCAGGGCGTCGGCCGCACGCGCGCCGCTTCGTTCAAACTGACTCATGGTGGATGGCTTTCTGGCAAGTCGCCGGACTGGGACTGAATGGCGGAATTGAAAGGAACGGAACTGGAATGGAGCGGGAACGGGAGAGGCAAGCGGCGCCGAAGGCGCAGCCACCGAAACGGCTAAGCCGGGGTATCAGGCTTTTCTTGCGGCCGAGCGGCGAATGGCTTCGTTGATTTCAGCGATGGAGCGTTCAATGGTCGCTTCGTCAAGGTCGTCCACCACGGTATCCAGCACGCCGGCCTGGATGGTCGAGGCGAAAACGCCGTCCATGATGCTGTCGGTAGACACCCCCCGGGTGGATTCGAAGGCGTCAGGCGTTTCCCACTCCATGGCCAGCACGGTGACGTTGTCGCTGTGTTCTCCGCCGGTACGCAAGGCATTTTCGACCAGGTCGGGGACGGCATCGGAAACGCCTTTGCCGGCCAGCTGGCGGACAATTTCCTCGTCGCTCAGGCTGCCCCAGAGGCCGTCGGAGCAGAGCAGCAGCTTGTCGCCCTGCTGCAGGGTCACGGGCCCGGCAACGTCAAAAACAGGTTTTGTCGGAGAACCGAGGCAGGTGAACAGGATGTTGCGGTTGATGCGTTCGAGCTTGATGACGCCGGCGCTCTGCTGCTCCAGGTAGGAGTGGTCGCGGGTGCGTGTCAGCAGTTCGCCGTCTCGCACCACATACAGGCGTGAATCGCCGCAATGGACCCAAGTGGCCCCGGTGCCTTGCAAAATCGCCGCGACCAGCGTGGTGCGGGGCGTGTCGAGCATGCCTTTTTCGCTGGCGTAGCGAATGATCTGGTGGTGCGCCGCCATCAGCGCGGTGGAAAGAAATTCGGTGGTGTCTTCAATGACGGGACGCGCTTCTTTCTGGTACAGCGCGGAAATGGTCTGCAGCGCAAGCTGCGCCGCTACTTCGCCTTCAGGATGGCCTCCCATGCCGTCTGCCAGCACAAACAGGCCCGACTCTCGCGTGTAGCAATAGCCCATCCGGTCTTCGTTCTTCTCGCGCCCGCCTTTTCGGCTTACCTGAAAGACTGAGAATTTCATTTGAATTTAGTCGCGTAGCCAGTGGCCTTGCGCGCGGTTTTTTTCGTGTCAGACACCATGTTGTCAAACTGAAGGCGAACCTTTTCGCTGACGGTGAGTTTGGTGTAACGACGCTCACCTTCCCTGCTCAATTCTTTTTGTAATGCAAATACCGACTGCGGCCGTGACAAGGGGTCAAGGGACATGCACCACTCTACAACTTCAATCAGGTTGTCGGAATACACGCCTCGCAAACGGGACAGGGCAAGCGACAGACGATCTTTTTCAAGGCGCTGCGGCGCATCATTGGGGGGATAGCCCTGCATGGTGGCGTAAATGCAGGCGCCGATCGCGTAGATATCGGTCCAGGGACCCATGGAGGAGTCCCTGCGGTACATCTCGGGGGCAGCAAAGCCCGGGGTGTACATGGGGCGGATGAAGTTGCCTTCCTTGCTCAGCACCTCGCGGGCTGCGCCGAAGTCGATCATGACGGCACGGTTATCGTCGGTAATGAAGATGTTGGCGGGCTTGATGTCCAGGTGGAGCATCTTGTGCTGGTGCACGATGCGCAATCCCCGAAGGATTTCGTCGAAAAGCGAACGGATGGTCGACTCGCGGAAGACCTTCTGCTTTTTCAGCTCACGGGCCGTGATGATGAAATCCTGCAGGGTTCCGCCCTCCAGGTAGTTCATGACCATGTAAACGGTCTCGTTTTCACGGAAGAAATTCAGCACACTGACCACGGAGCCGTGTGAAATCTGGGCCAGCGAACGGCCTTCTTCGAAGAAACTTTTGAGTCCCAGCCGGTATAGCGAGAGCTTTTCGGCCTGGACCTGCGGAAGCAATTCCCCCGGGGCCCGGCCAGCCAGGGACGACGGCAGGTACTCCTTGATGGCGACCTGCTGGCCCTCGTTGTCGACGGCCAAGTAAACTACGCCAAAGCCACCGGCTGAAAGCTTTCGCACAACACGATAGCCACCAATCACGGTGTCGGGCGGCAATGGTGCGGGCTTGACCTTTGACATAATTTGGGATGAACCAGAATGACTTGGTCAGTCTGGGTCTTGTTCTCTCTCTAGTAAAGCGTATTTTTAAATGTCAGTTTACAGCATGACGGGTTATGCAGCCGTGCAATCGAGCATGGCGCAATCCGCCCCGGAAACTGAATCGGGCGCGGATGCCAGCTCCCGTCTGGGCGTCGAAATACGCTCCGTCAACAGCCGGTTTCTTGATTTGGCGTTTCGCCTGCCCGACGAATTGAGGCAGGCCGAGCCCGCATTGCGCGAATTGCTCACCGGCAAGCTCAAGCGCGGCAAGGTGGAAGTGCGGGTTTCGCTGGAAAGTACCTCGGCCAGCACCCTGCGCGCGCCATCTTCGGCCACCTTGCAACGGCTCGGGTCGCTGGAGGACAGTATCAAATCCTGGCTGCCGCAGGCACCCGCACTCAGCGTGGCAGATATTCTGCGGATCGCCACCAATGAGGACAAAAAACCACATGACTACAGCGATGAGCTGCTCAAGCTGGCCAAAAAAGCCTTGAAAGAGCTGATGGCGGCCCGCGAACGCGAAGGCGCCCGGCTGGCCGACATGCTGCTTGACCGCACGGGACAGCTGCGCGCGCTGGCAGCGCTGGCGGTACCCATGGTGCCCAAACTGGTTGAGCAGCAGAAAACCCGCTTCCTGGAACGCTGGAAAGAAGCCATGGCGCTGTCGGACGGCGCCACGCTGCCGGAAGTTGCACAGGACCGGGCGCTGACAGAGGCCACAGCCTTTGCCATCCGCATTGACGTCGCGGAAGAAATCACCCGCCTCTCTTCGCACCTGGATGAAATTGACCGCCTTCTGGCAAACGGCGGGGAACTGGGCAAGCGCCTGGATTTCCTGATCCAGGAGCTGCACCGCGAAGCCAATACACTGGGCTCCAAATCGGCGTCCCTCGAGCTGACACGCATTTCTGTCGACATGAAAGTGCTGATAGAGCAGATCCGTGAGCAGGTCCAGAACGTCGAATAGCCCCGCCCTAGCCTAAACACCGAAATCACCGCCCAGGACGCATGGACTACCCCGGAAACCTCTTTGTTGTAGCCGCCCCCAGCGGGGCCGGCAAATCCAGCCTGGTCAAGGCCCTTCTGGAACTGGATTCACGCATCCAGCCCGCGGTGTCGCACACCACACGCCCTCCACGCGGCCAGGAAAAGCACGGCAGGGAGTACTTTTTTCTCTCGCCCGAGGATTTTGACGGCATGGTGCTGCGTGACTCCTTCCTGGAATGGGCACATGTACACGGCCACCGCTACGGCACCTCGCGGCAGACCATTGAGGAGCGAATCGCCACCGGCGCCGACGTGATTCTGGAAATAGACTTTCAGGGTGCGATCAACATCAAACGGATTTTTGCCAATGCGGTGCTGATTTTCATACTCCCGCCAAGCTGGGAAGAGTTGCGCTCGCGCCTGCAGCGGCGTGGCGAAGACAGTGCCGAAGTCATCGAATTGCGGCTCAAAAACGCAGCCACCGAGATGGCCCAGGCCCGCGAATTCGACTTCGTTATAATTAACGAGTTATTTGAGCGGGCAGTTTTCGACCTGAAAACCATTGTGCATGCCCAAAGGCTCAAGTTTTCGGCCCAGCGGCGAGCCCGCGCCGAAACCTTCCAGGCCCTTCAAATTCCCTGATTTCACCCGCTTTCCCCGTTATCGATCACACCGGAGATCACCATGGCCCGCATTACCGTTGAAGACTGCCTCGAAAAAATCCCGAACCGCTTCCAGCTGGTTCTGGCTGCCACCTACCGTGCACGCATGCTCAGCCAGGGGCACGCCGCCAAGATTGAAAGCAAGAACAAGCCTGGCGTCACCGCTCTGCGCGAGATCGCAGAAGGCAAGATTGGCCTCGAAATGCTGAAAAAAGTGCCATCCTGAGTCAAATCTGGCACCGCAAAAAAGCACCGCAATGCGGTGCTTTTTTCATTTATGGCCTCATAAAGGCCATTTTTTTCATGATTTATTCATGCCGCGATACATTTAAGGCATGAGCGCCATGCTTTCGCCTGTTGTTTCCAGCAAGTCGACCCCCGCCGCCGCCAACGCAGCAGCGGCAAGCTTTGCTGCGCTCACGGCGAAACTCGACTACATGAGCGCTGCCGACATTGACAACGTCCGCCGCGCCTATCGCTTTGCCGATGAGGCCCATCTGGGCCAGCTGCGCAACAGCGGCGAACCCTATATCACCCACCCTATCGCCGTCGCACAACAATGCGCCGAGTGGAAGCTGGATGCACAGGCGCTCATGGCCGCCCTGCTGCATGACGCCATTGAAGACTGCGGCGTCACCAAGCCTGAACTGATCGAGCGTTTCGGCGCGCCGGTGGCTGAACTGGTGGACGGGCTGACCAAACTCGAAAAGCTGGAATTCAACACCCGGGAGGAAAACCAGGCTGAGTCTTTCCGCAAGATGCTGCTGGCCATGGCACGCGACGTGCGGGTCATCCTGATCAAGCTGGCTGACCGGACGCATAACATGCGCACGCTGGGCGATGTCCCGCGCGCCAAATGGACCCGAATCTCGCGCGAAACCCTGGACATTTACGCGCCCATCGCCCACCGCCTGGGCCTGAATACGACCTACCGGGAATTGCAGGACCTTTCCTTCCAGCACCTGCACCCCTGGCGCTACGCCACCTTGACCAAGGCGTTGCAGAAGGCCCGCGGCCGCCGGCGCGATGTGATCAAGCGGGTGCAGGGAGAGGTCGAATCGGCCTTTGTCAGCGCTCGCGTGCCGGTGTTGATCTCCGGGCGGGAAAAGACGCTGTATTCCATCTACCGCAAGATGGATGAAAAGCACCTTTCGTTTGCCCAGGTGACCGATCTCTATGGGTTTCGGGTGATCGTGAAAGACCTGACGGCCTGCTACACAGCCATGGGGGTGTTGCACCAGCTCTACAAACCCCTGCCCGGAAAGTTCAAGGACTACATCGCAATCCCGAAGATCAACGGTTACCAGTCACTGCACACCACACTGGTTGGCCCCTTCGGTACCAACATCGAGTTCCAGATGCGCACCGAAGCCATGCACGTGGTGGCGGAATCCGGGGTCGCGGCGCACTGGCTTTACAAGGCCACCGACCCAGACGGCGACGCTTCGCAGCGACTGGGGACACAGTGGCTGCAATCGCTGCTCGACATCCAGCAGGAAACACGCGATGCGGCCGAGTTCTGGGACCACGTCAAGATTGACCTGTTTCCCGAGGCGGTCTATGTGTTCACGCCGAAAAGCCAGATCATGGCCATGCCGCGTGGCGCGACCATCGTGGACTTTGCTTACGCCATTCACAGTGACGTGGGGCACCGCGCCGTGGCGGCCAAAGTCAACGGCGAACAGGTGCCGCTTCGGTCCGAGCTGCATAACGGCGACGTGATCGAAATCATCACGGCCTCGGTCTCCAGCCCCAACCCCGGCTGGCTGGGATTTGTACGCACGGGGAAAGCCCGCTCCAAAATACGCCACCACCTGAAAACCATGGCGCTGTCCGAGTCGCAAGACCTGGGCGAAAAAATGCTCGCACAGGCGCTGCGTGCCGAGGGCATCGAACGCGAGCGCCTCCCCGACGACGATGAAGCCCACCACGCCACTTGGGAAAAGATCCTGCGCTTTACCGGCAACCGGTCACGTGCCGATCTGCTGACCGATATCGGACTGGGCAAACGGATCGCCAGCATGGTGGCCAAACGCATCGTCACCCTGCTTGCCGAAACCGGTGAAAAACCCAATGCCCTGCTCATGAGCCGTGAGCGCTACACCGCCCATGAGTCAGTGTCGCAAGGTGCGCTGGTAATCGATGGAAGTGAAGGCGCCTCCGTGCAGTTTGCCCCCTGTTGCCGCCCGATTCCTGGCGACGGCATCGTGGGCTACCTGGGCCGCGGTGAAGGTCTGGTGATACATACTGATGACTGCGCTGTCGCCAAGCGACTGCAGCACCGTGACAGCGAGCGTTTTATCGCCGTGGACTGGTCCGACGAGCCTGTGCGGACGTTTGAAACAAACCTCCTGGTCACCGTCTCCAACGGAAAGGGGGTTTTGGCGCGTGTTGCCGCTGCATTGGCCAGCGCCGAAGCGGACATTACCCATGTCGACATGGGGCAAGAGCCTTCGCATGACGCCACGGACCTGCGCTTCGGCGTGGCAGTGCGCGACCGCATCCACCTGGCTTCCGCCTTGCGCAGCGTGAAACGCACACCCTCCGTGCTGCGGGTGCAACGCGCCAAGTCGTCCGGTTAATCTGCAGCCGATTTGTCCGGCGCCGGGTAGTTCACTTTCAGCACTTCAAGCGTCTGCACGCCTTGCGGGGTCACGAGACTCACCTCGTCGCCGACACGCGATTTAAGTAATGCCCTGGCGACGGGAGATATCCAGCTGATTTGCCCGAGGGCACTGTTGGCTTCATCAATGCCAAGAATGGTCACGACCCGCTCGACTCCTTCGCCGTCGGCATAGCTCACTGTCGCGCCGAAAAACACCTGGTCGCGACCGTGATGCACCGACGGGTTGCTGACTTCCGCAATTTCCAGTCGTTGCGTCAGAAACCGGATACGCCGGTCAATTTCCCGCAACCGCTTTTTGCCGTAGTGGTAGTCGCCGTTTTCGGAGCGGTCTCCATTGCTGGCAGCCCAATGAACGATTTCCACCATTTTGGGACGTTCGCTGTCGATCAGGTCCAGAAGTTCGCTGCGCAGATGCTCATAGCCCTGCGGCGTGATGTAGTTTTTTCCACCTGCAGGCAGGGGCGCGAGCGTCGGCTCGTCGTCCTCCGGCTCGCTTTCTTTAGTAAACGCTTTGTTCATGCTCCGGCCACCATAGCATTCATGGCTGCCGGCCGTGAATGTCTCTAAAAATCTTCCATTTTCAGCACGAGGGGATTTTCAGGCGTGTAGCTCACGCCCGCCACAACCAGATCAGCGGCCCGGGCGTGAATCATTTCAGCATCCTGTTCATACGCTTTCTTCAGGGAATCCGGCCCAGGCATGGCGCCGAAAAACTCCTCCATTGCCTCGCGCGAAATCCTGACGGGAATGGTGCTACCCGCGTACGACAAGCCAAAACTGAGCCACTCGCCGTGGTCCTCGACATTCAGTGATCCCATGTTTCTCCTCCGGAATTAGGCTTCCAGAATAGCGGAGCTCTTGTTGCACGTACAGCCCGTCCGGCGCCGCCCAGCCCCAGGAAAACCACTATCGCGCTGACAACGGTATGAAAAAGGCCCCTAAAAGCGGCCTCCGGAAAGAAAAATAGCCTAGAGGGATGAGCCTCTAAGCTATTGAAATCACTTAAGAAAGTGGTGCGGCTGGCAGGAATTGAACCCACGACCCCTTGGTTCGTAGCCAAGTACTCTATCCAACTGAGCTACAGCCGCTAAGCCTCAAATTATAGCTTATTTAAATGGTAGGGCGTGAGTGACTTGAACACTCGACCAAAGGATTATGAGTCCTCTGCTCTAACCAACTGAGCTAACGCCCCACTCAAGAGATCGATTGTAAGGGCCTACTTGCTGTGGCTCAGCGCGGTGCTCACCAGCTTGGAGGTGATGTCGACAATCTGGATCATTTTTTCGTAGGGCATACGCATGGGCCCTATCACGCCCAGGGTTCCCACGACCTGTCCGTCGACTTCATAAGGGGCCGTCACCACAGACAGTTCCTGATACGGAATCACCTGACTTTCGCCGCCGATGTAAATCCGGACTCCCTCGGCGCGGCTCGAAACATCGAGGAGCCGCATAAGTTGCGCCTTTTGCTCGAAGAGATCAAAGAGCTTGCGCAGGTTACCCATGTCACCGGAAAAGTCGCTGACGGCCAGCAGATTGCGTTCGCCGGAAATAACCACCTCGTCGCGCGACTCGATGGCCTCCGAGCTGACCTTGACCGCCGCCTGCATCAACGTGGCAATTTCACCGCGAAGGGCTTCCACCTCGTTCTTCAGGCGCTCTCGTACCTCTTCGATCGCCATGCCAGCGTAATGCGAATTGAGGAAATTGGCCGCCTCGACCAGTTGGGACTGCGTGTAGTCCGCTTCGGTGAAGATGACCCGGTTTTGCACATCGCCGTCGGGCGAGACGATGATCACCAGAAAACGTTTTTCGGACAGGCGCAGAAACTCAATATGGCGAAATACCGACGTCCGGCGTGGCGCCATGACGACGCCCACGAATTGCGACAGGCTCGACAGCATGTGTGCCGCATTGCTGAGCACTTTTTGAGGCTGATCAGGTGCCAGCCGCGGCGCACCGATATGGCCCGACGACGACAAGGAGTCGCGCTGGGTGGTCAACATCGTGTCGACAAAGAGCCGGTAACCCCGCGCTGTGGGAATGCGCCCTGCCGAGGTGTGCGGGCTGACAATCAGGCCAAGCTCCTCCAGGTCGCTCATCACATTGCGTATGGTGGCCGGAGACAGTTCAAGGCCGGAAGCTTTTGAGAGCGTACGCGAACCCACCGGCTGTCCATCGGCAATGTAGCGTTCAACCAGTGCTTTCAGCAGCAATCGGGCACGATCATCAAGCATGGTGCCATTCTACGAAGCTTCGGTTGCCATGTTGTGATGTAATTTGCCGATGAAGTCGCAATTTCGCCATGTCGCATTGATCGGCAAGTACCACGCACAGGGTTCCCGGTCAGCACTGGAGGAGATCGCGCACTTCCTGGGCACCCAGGGTTGCGAGGTGGCGATCGAACAGGACACCGCCAGCAACACCGGCCTGACCCGGTTCCCGACCCTTGACGCAGCTGGCATAGGTGCCCAGTGCGACCTCGCCCTCGTCGTGGGAGGCGACGGCACCATGCTGGGCATAGGCCGGCTACTGGCCCAATTCGGCATCCCCCTGGTGGGTATCAACCAGGGCAGGCTGGGGTTCATCACTGACATCGCCTTTGAGGACTACCAGAACACACTCATCCCCATGTTGGGTGGCGAGTATGAAGAAGATCGACGCTGGATGATGCAGGCAGAGGTCGTGCGTGACGGCAGGTGCGTCTTCAGCGCTACCGCCATGAACGACGTTGTGGTGAACCGCGGAGCGACCGCCGGCATGGTGGAACTCCGTGTGGAGGTGGATGGCCGCTTTGTAGCAAACCAGCGCGCAGATGGCCTGATCATCGCCTCGCCGACCGGCTCCACGGCCTATGCCCTTTCAGCGGGCGGGCCCTTGCTGCACCCATCGATTGCCGGCTGGGTGTTGGCGCCGATTGCACCGCATACCTTGTCCAACAGGCCCATTGTGCTGTCGGACTCGGGCGAAATTACCATTGAAATCGTCTCTGGCCGCGACGCCAGCGCCAACTTCGACATGCAGTCGCTGGCAAGTCTGTTGCATGGCGACCGCATCACCGTCAGGCGCTCCGAACACCAAATGCGTTTCCTGCACCCCAAAGGCTGGAGCTATTTCGACACGCTCCGGAGAAAGCTGCACTGGAACGAAGGCGTGGCCTGACCGGCCAGGATTCAAGTTATGAGCCTCAAAACCATATCGCTTCGCGACTTCGTCATCGTCCACAAGCTTGAGCTGGATTTGTCCGGCGGCTTCTCGGTGCTCACCGGTGAAACCGGTGCGGGCAAATCGATCCTGATTGATGCACTGCAGCTTGCTTTGGGCGCCCGAGCCGATGCCGGCGTGGTTCGCGAAGGCGCCGCACGCTGCGAAATCAGCGCAGAGTTTGACAGCCCCGCCGGCCTGGCCCCCTGGCTGGAACAAGCCGGCTTCGACAGCAGCGAAACCCTGCTGCTCAGGCGCACGATAGACGCGCAAGGTAAAAGCCGCGCCTGGATCAATGGCAGCGCGGCAACAGCCACCCAGCTCAAGGACATCGCCGACCAGCTGGTGGACATCCACGGCCAGCATGCGTGGCAAAGTCTGACCCGCCCCGACGCGGTACGCGGCTTGCTCGACTCCTATGCGGAAGTATCTACCGGCGAGTTGTCACGCCTCTGGCAACAATGGCGGCTCGCCCAGAAAACATTGAATGACGCACGCGAAGCACAAGACAGCCTGCAGCGCGAACGCGAGCGGCTGGCGTGGCAAATCGGCGAACTCGACAAGCTGGCACCCGGGGCCGCCGAATGGGACGAGCTGAATGCCCAGCATGGGCGGTTGTCCAACGCGCAGGCTCTGCGCGATGCCGTACAGGCCGCCGTCGACGTATTGCAGGAGTCCGACGAGAACGCCACTGCACTCCTGGGACGGGCCATTGCATCGTTGCAAGGCCAGGAACACATCGAACCCGAGTTCAAGAGCATCCTCGAAGTGTTAAATGGCGCTCTGGCCCAAATGGAAGATGCGGTGCATTCGCTCAACGGCTATGCACGGCATGCCGAGCTGGAACCCCAACGGCTGGCCGAACTCGACGAACGTCTTTCGCTGTGGGTCAGCCTGGCGCGGCGCTACAAACGCACTCCAGCCGAACTGCCTGAATTGCTGGCCTCCTGGCGGGCCGAGTTGCACAAGCTCGACGAAGCCACCGATCTGGTTCAATTGGAAAAAAACGAAAACCAGGCACGGTCAGCCTACCTGGATGAAGCCGGCCAGGTGTCGAAGGCGCGCGGCAAAGCTGCCCCAAAACTCGCCAAAGCCATTACCCAGGCCATGCAGGGCCTCGGCATGCAGGGCGGAAAATTCGACGTGGCGCTTAACAAACTTGAGCAACCAGCCCAGCACGGGCTGGAGCAAGCCGAGTTCCTGGTAGCGGGCCATGCCGGCAGCACGCCCCGCCCCGTGGGCAAGGTCGCTTCCGGCGGCGAGTTGTCGCGCATCGCGCTGGCCATCGCCGTCACCACCAGCCAGTTGGGGCAGGCACAAACGCTCATATTTGACGAGGTTGATTCTGGCGTGGGGGGAGCCGTGGCCGAAACCGTCGGGCGGCTGATGAAACAACTGGGTAAAGACCGGCAAGTTATGGCCGTCACCCACCTGCCTCAGGTAGCAGCCTGTGCCGACCAGCACCTTGTCGTTGCCAAGCGAGCCGAAAACGGCACCACCCTCAGTACCGTAGACCATGTGAATGGGGAACAGCGCGTGGCTGAAATCGCCCGCATGCTCGGCGGCGAGCGGCTTTCCGGTACTACGTTGGCCCATGCCAAGGAAATGCTGGGGCAGTGATGGCAGCACTGGAAATGGTTCTTATCACCGGTATGTCGGGCTCCGGAAAATCGGTTGCCCTGCATGCGCTGGAAGACGCCGGTTATTACTGCGTGGACAACCTTCCGCCGGAATTGCTGACGCCCTTCGTCGCACTGGAGCAGCAGCACGGCGCCCAAAAAGTTGCCATTGCCATGGACGTGCGAAGCGCAGTCTCGCTTCCCCTGGTGCCCCAGCAGCTGCGGCAGTTGCGCGCTTCCGGCGTAGCAGTGCAATCCCTCTTCCTGGATGCCAACACCGAGACCCTGGTGCGCCGCTTTTCCGAAACACGCAGGCTTCACCCTCTGTCGCGCATCGACGCCTCCGACCAGCACCGGGCGTTGGTAGACGCCATAGAGCTGGAGCGGGAGTTGCTGGGTGAGATGCGCGAGCAGGCCCACGTGCTCGACACCAGCATGATCCGCTCATCCCAGCTGCAAGGCTATGTGAAGTCGCTGATCTCCGCTCCCAGCACCCAGCTCACGCTGGTGTTCGAGTCCTTTGCCTTCAAGCGCGGCGTGCCGCTGGACGCGGATTACGTGTTTGACGTTCGCATGCTGCCCAACCCTCACTATGAGTCGGGCCTGCGCCACCTGACCGGGCTTGATGAGGCCGTGGCAAGCTATCTCAAGACCCATACGGAAGTGGGTGACATGTTCCGTCATATCGAGCAATTTCTCAGTCATTGGCTGCATGCGCTGGTACGTGACCACCGAAGTTATGTGACCGTGGCCATCGGCTGCACCGGGGGCCAACACCGATCCGTCTACCTTGTCGAGGAATTGGCCGCAGCTTTCGGCCAGCAATGGCGAACGCTGAAGCGGCACCGCGAGCTTGATGCCACTTGACCCCAAACAAAGCTGGCGCGGGGGCTTCATCCCCCGGGCACCGCGGTCAGCGGCCTAGGCGTCCCGTTCCAGCAGTTTGCGTATAGGCGCGGGCAGCCCCAGTGCAGGCCATTCGGCGGGGCCGAACCACGCACCGGGCCGTTCATCCGAAACCAGAGACCTGGGCATGGTTTGCCCGGCCCGAAAACCTGCGATCCACGGCGACAGGTGCAAGTCCTTGTGTGTCAGCACGTGGACAAAACCTGGCAGTGGATCGAGCCTTTCCCGCAAGGAAGCCGGCAAATCCGCAGCCAATGCCTCATCACTCTCAAAAACCGGCAGGCAGTAAAGCCCACCCCAGATTCCCCGGCTGGGGCGCTTTTCAAGCCAGACCGAACCATCCGGCTTCTGCGCCCACAACAGACTCAGCGCCTGCGCACTGCGCTTGAGCTTTCTTGTCTTCACGGGATACCTGCCGGGATCGCCGGCGGCAAAACCGCGGCACAGGTTTTGTACCGGGCATAACAGGCACTGGGGCTGGCGGCCCACGCAAATCGTGGCACCCAGATCCATCAGTCCCTGCGTATAGCGCGGCATGGTTTCGGGCAGGTCCTGCTCAGGCAGCAGCTCTGCAGCCGTGTCCCATAGCGCACGCTCATTGGCACTTTGGGCCAGATCGGCGGAAAAACCCAGCACCCGCGTGAGCACCCGTTTGACGTTGCCATCCAGAATCGCAACACGTTCACCAAAACAAAACGAGGCGATGGCCGCGGCGGTTGAACGGCCTATGCCTGGCAGGGTCTGGAGCTGCTCGGCTGTCTCCGGGAATTGCCCGGCATGCAATGCCACGACATCCTGAGCGCAGCGGTGCAGATTGCGCGCACGGCTGTAATATCCCAGCCCGCTCCATAGCCCCAGCACATCGTCTTCGGAAGCCGCAGCCAACTCCTTCACCGTCGGGAAGCGCGAAAGGAATCGCGCGTAATAATCCAGAACCGTTGCGACCTGAGTCTGCTGCAACATGATTTCAGACAGCCACACGCGGTAAGGATCACGTGTGTTCTGCCATGGAAGGCTGTTGCGTCCGTGCGAAGCCTGCCAGCGCACAATTTCCCCGGAAAATCCGGGCAACTGGCATGAGGCCGTTTGCTTCACTGCAACCGCTTTCCGCCCCGAAGGGGTCTTGGTGGGTCGCGACCGCGTCAACGCTCAGGCAGCCTCGGGCACCGCGGCATTTTCCGCAGTAGCGGCACCATCCGGCGTCCTGGCCTGCGCCGAAGAGCCCATCAGATGGGAAGTCAGCTCCGTGAGCTTGTTGTCCAGCTCATCGAGTACGCGCTCCTGGATATCGATTTCAGCGATCCGTTCATCCAGACCAGACGCCGCTTGCTGGATGCGCTCGATAGCTTCAAGCCTGCGGCCGAAATTGCGCCGCCGCTCGCGCAACTGCGCATCAAGCTGCGATGCCGCTGACTTGTTCCAGAGCTCCACTTCGCCAAGGGCGGATTCGTAGACCACCCGCAGGCGCGTGGCGAGGGCACGTACCAGCCGCTCGGAAAATTCCGGCTGGGAAAGTTTCAGAACATTGCCCACACCAAGATATTGCAAATGGCTGCGCTCAATTTGCTCCAGGTCGTGTTCATAGCGGATCAGCTCCGGCTCTTTTGGCGCCTGCAGCGAAAAACTGAACTCGGCATTGAGCTGGCGAAAGGAGGCAGTCAACATGGACTGGATTTCACTGCTCATGATCTGCGACTTCTGCAGTCCCTCGCGAAGGCGGGAAAAAGTCTGGCCATAAGCCTTCTTGACACCCAGCTTGATGCCCGGCTGCTTTAGCGCATG
Source organism: Polaromonas sp. P1_F8 (assembly GCF_056405635.1). Lineage (NCBI taxonomy): Bacteria > Pseudomonadati > Pseudomonadota > Betaproteobacteria > Burkholderiales > Comamonadaceae > Polaromonas > Polaromonas sp. P1_F8. The sequence goes on from NZ_JBFUBS010000001.1 coordinate 1,656,440, forward strand.
CGTCAGCTCGGCCAGTTCAGCCTTGAGCGTCGGAGTGCTGAGCAGATTGAATACGTCACGGAGCAATTTGAGGTGGACAGAACGTACCGCGTGAATTTTCGAGCCGCTGGTGTCGAACTCAGCCTGCTCCTGCTCGATGCGGCTGCGCATGTGCTTGATGACCGAGACGTTCTTTCCTCTCAGGCCACGCAACTCAATCATCTGTTCGGCCAGATCGCGCCGGCGGATGTGCATGGCCCGCCCCGCTTCGGTCCGGAGTTCGCTGATACCACCCGACACCGCTGTGCGCAGGATTTTTTGGCGCTGCCCCATCACGCCCTGCCCCAGCGCCAGCTCGAGGGCAGGCAGGTGGCTGGCCTCCAGCAAGGCTTTGTCTCGCGTGACCTTGGCCACCAGCCCTTTTTGGGCCGATACGGGAATGACCTGGGATTCAGGCAGGCCCAGGATTTCGGCAGATGTTGCACGCTGCTTGTCGATCTGCGCCTGTACTTGTTCGGGCGTGCTTAACGCGTCCCAAAGGGTGTCGATCTTGTTGAGCACCACCAGGCGTGCATCGGTGCCATCACCGTCGGTGATCAAATGCTCGCGCCAGATGGCCAGGTCGGACTTGGTGACACCGGTATCGGCCGCCAGGATGAACACCACAGCATGGGCCTGGGGGATCAGGCTCACCGTCAATTCGGGTTCTGCGCCGATGGCATTAAGCCCCGGCGTATCCAGGATGACCAGGCCCTGTTTGAGAAGCGGATGCGCGATATTGATCAGCGCGTGGCGCCACTTGGGCACCTCTATCAGGCCGTCAGCGCCTACACGCGGGTTGTCTTCCGGGCTGCTGTCATGCCAGAAACCAAGAGAGCGGGCTTCGTCCTGGGTGACATGGCGGACTTCGGCCACTTTTTCGAGCGCCTGCGCCAGTTGCGCCGGGTCATTCACGTCGAGGTCGATCCGTGTCCATTTTTCAGGTACCGCGCGCCACTCCATGAGGGCTTGCTTCTGCAGGCGCGTTTCGATGGGAAGCAGGCGCAGGCAGGGGGGCACATCCGCGTCGTAGCCCAGCTCGGTCGGGCACATGGTGGTACGGCCAGCGCTTGCCGGCATGATGCGGCGGCCATAACCGGCAAAAAAGATTGCATTGATCAGCTCGGACTTGCCGCGCGAGAATTCGGCCACAAAGGCGACCATGACCTTGTCGGAACGTACCTGTGACTCGAGCCGCTGCAGGCGCTCCTCAACCGCTGCATCCAGCAGGTCATGGTCCTTCATCCACTCTGCAAGCAGTTTCAGGCGTAATGCAAATTCGCGCCGCCACGTGCCGTGCTGGTCAAATTGTTCGTTAAAAGACATCGGTCTACCGTAAAGTGTGTCGGTCAATATAGCATCGCCAACCCGAAAGAACCATTGGCGCGTCTACGGACTCAAGGTTTCTGGCAATTCGGACAGTAAAAAGTGGACCTTTGCCCTTGCCTGAGGGTCTTCACCGGTGAGCTACACACCCGGCAGGGCAAGCCAGCGCGGTCATAAACCATGGCTTCGAGCTGGAAATAGCCCGATTCACCCTGCGCATTCGAGAAGTCCCTCAGGGTGCTCCCCCCCTTTGTAACAGCTTGGGCCAGTACCTGGCGGATCGCCCCATGGAGCAGGGCCGCGCGGGGCTTGCTGATCCGGTTTGCCCGGGTGGTCGGCCGGATTCCGGCCAGGAACAGGGCTTCCGACGCATAAATATTGCCGACACCGACCACGGCCTCACCGCCCAGCAATACCTGCTTGATCGCCGTTTGCCGCAGTTTTAGCGCCTGGTGAAAGCTTTCCGCGTCAAAAGCGTCAGTCAGCGGCTCAACGCCGAGCCGGCCAAGCAGCTTTTGGGCGGCAGGCGCACCTTCATCGCTGGCATACACCACAGCCCCGAACCGGCGCGGGTCGTTCAAACGTAAAGTGCCCTGGCTGGTGGCCATTTCAAAGTGGTCGTGCTTGCCCAAGGCGGGGAAACCGTCGCCAAAAGCCACACTGCCGGACATTCCGAGGTGGATCAGCAGCAGCCCGTTGCTCAGGTCCACCAAAAGGTATTTGCCGCGGCGGCGAACCGCCAGCACCTTCTGGCCGGCAAGCTTGTGCGGCGCGCAGCCCAGCGGCCAGCGCAGGGGCTTGCCCATCTGGACGCGCTCAATGACGGCGCCGGCGATACGGTCCGCAAAGCTCAACCGGGTGACTTCAACTTCTGGCAGCTCAGGCATGGTTTTGTAAATAAGGGTGCGGCTGCATGGCGCAAGAAGACAGCGGTGGGCCAGCCGAAGATTCAGGGCCGCGGCGTAAAGCGGCAGCGCAGCCGGGAAGCTTCAATTATCATGGTTCGATGAAGAAAAAAATTGGCCTTGCCATCAGCGGCCTGTGGCTGGCTGTTCCCCTGGTCCTGGCGCAGACCGAAGAACCGCTCCTGGCTGCGCCCTCAACGCTTGTCGAGGCCAAAGCCGCACAGGAAGCGACTCCATCATCGCAGCTGGATAGCGCCCTTTTTTACCAGCTGCTGGTGGGTGAAATGACCCTGCAGGAGGGCGAGCCCGCCGCAGGATTTGCGCTCATGCTGGACGCCGCCCGCAAAACCGGCGATGCGCAGCTCTACCAGCGCGCCACGGACATCGCACTGCAGTCGCGCTCTGGCGATGCCGCACTGCAGGCAGCCCAGGCCTGGAAGGCAGAGCAGCCCGCCTCGCGCGAGGCAAACCGTTATGTCCTGCAGATTCTGGTGGCATTGAACCGGATTGCCGACACGACCGAACCGCTGCAAACCGAAATCCGGCTTGCTCCGGAAATGGAACGCGCTGCGGCATTGACTGCGGTACCTCGGATTTACGCGCGTGTGCCCGACAAAAAGCTGGCCAGCACGGTGACCGAAGAAGCGTTGGCCACCTACCTGAACAGTCCCGCCACCGCCAGTGCAGCCTGGACCACGGTGGGGCGCATGCGGCTGGCCGCCGGCGACAGCAACGGCGCGCTTGCGGCAGCCAGGCGCGCACAGGCTGCAGGCCCGCTCTCCGAAGGCCCGGCCCTGGTCGGGCTGGAACTGATGGACCCGAAACAGCCTGAAGCAGAAAATCTGGTCCGCAAATACTTTGAAGGCAACGCCAAAGCCCTGCCCGAAGTGCGGATGGCCTATGCCCGCGCGCTGCTGGATGCCCAGCGCTACGCCGAAGCCGCCGCCCAGCTGCAAGTGGTGACCCGCGAAAAACCCGAGCTTCCCGAAGGCTGGCTGGTACTGGGCTCCCTGCAATTGCAGGACAACCAGCTGGCACAGGCACAAACCTCGCTGGAGCGCTACGTCACCCTCGCCCAGCAGCAAACAGCCGAAGGCGAGCGCAACCGCGGCCTGGCCCAGGCCTACCTCTCGCTGTCCCAACTGGCCGAAAAACGCAAGGACTATGCGGCGGCAGAAAGCTGGCTGGCCAGGATTGAAAATTCCGCTGACCTGACCCAGGCCCAAACCCGGCGCGCCTCTATCCTGGCCAGCCAGGGCAAACTGGAAGAAGGACGCCAGCTGATCCGCAAGCTCCCCGAACGCAACGCTGCAGACGCAAGGCTGAAATTGAACGCGGAAGTAGGCCTGCTCCGTGAGTTCAAGCAGTACCAGCTGGCCCATGATGTGCTGGCGCAAGCCCTGGCCAGGAACCCCGACGAAACCGAACTGCTGTACGACCAGGCCATGATGGCTGAAAAGCTGGGTTCGATGGATGAAATGGAACGTCTGCTGCGGCGTGTCATCCAGCTCAAGCCCGACTACCACCACGCCTACAACGCCCTGGGCTATTCATTTGCGGATCGCAGCGTGCGCCTGCCGGAAGCGCGTGATCTGATTCGCAAAGCGCTTGAATATGCGCCCTCCGATCCATTCATCAAGGACAGCCTGGGCTGGGTCGAATTCCGCATGGGTAACACTTCGGAGGCCATCAAGATCTTTGAAGCTGCTTACAAAGCCAAACCCGACGCCGAAATCGCGGCCCACTTCGGCGAAGTGCTCTGGACCACAGGCCAGCGTGACCGCGCCGTGGCCATCTGGAAAGAAGGCCGGCTGCTGAGTCCGGAAAACGAGACCCTGCTAGAGACGCTCAAGCGCCTGCGCGTGAAGCTGTGACGGGAATACATATCCTGCCGCCTGCACTGCGTGTGTACCTGGCCCGTCTGGGCCTGGCGTGCGCCTGTGCTATTGCTCCTTTTTTAATAGCTGGTTGCGCCCAGCCACAAAGGCTTGCTGGCACAAATGATTCAAAAAATGAGCTTCGGACAGGCCGTATCAGCCTGCAGGTCCAAAGCGAACCTGTGCAGTCTTTTTCGGCGAGCTTCGAGCTCAAGGGCCAACCCGAGCGCGGCGAACTCTCGCTGATCAGTCCTTTGGGCAGCGTGCTGGGTGTGCTCCGCTGGTCGCCCGGTGAAGCCGTACTCGACTCAGGCAATGGCAAGATCCAGCGATTTTCTTCGGTGGATGAGCTGATGGCCCAGGCGACAGGTGCGGCCGTCCCGGTGACCGCGCTCTTTGCCTGGCTGCAGGGCGACAATGCCAGCGTCAGCGGCTGGTCGGCAGACCTTTCCCGTTACGCCGAAGGCCGCATCACGGCCAGGCGGGTGCAGCCAGCGCCCCCAGCCGACCTGCGTGTGGTCCTTGACCAATAATTCCGGGGTGAATGCCCCGGCTTCGCCGCAAGGCCTCCCGTACTTTCACGCTCCCGGTTCCTGTTATTGCCTTGGCGACACCAGTTCATGACGACCCATACCGCCCCCGTCCCACACGCCGCGCAGCCGCTCAAAACCCTGTATGACGTGCCGGCGCCCGCCAAGCTGAACCTTTTCCTGCACATCACCGGGCGCAGGCCCGACGGCTATCACCTGCTGCAATCCGCGTTCATGCTGATCGACTGGTGCGACACCCTGCACTTTGAACTGCGCGCCGATGGCCAGATCACCCGGGAAGACCTTCGCCAACTCAACGAGGGCAACCCCGGCGAATCCCGAGCCCTGCCCGCCGAGGACTTGTGTGTACAGGCAGCCAAGGCGCTGCAGGCGGCTTGCGGCACATCTTTGGGCGTTCACATCGGCCTGCAAAAAAGCGTCCCTTCAGAAGCCGGCATGGGTGGGGGTTCATCCGACGCAGCCAGCTGCCTGCTGGCGCTGCAGCGGCTTTGGGGTGTGCGCCTGCCGACCCCAACACTGCAAGCCATCGCCCTGTCGCTGGGCGCCGATGTCCCCTTTTTCCTGTCCGGTGGCCACGCCTGGGTGGAAGGCATTGGTGAAAAAATCACGCCGCTGGCCTTGCCGCCAGCCCGTTTTGTGGTGGTTAAGCCCCCTGCCGGTGTCTCCACACCGGGAATTTTCGGTGCGCCGGGGCTCAAACGCGACACAGAAACTGCTACAATCCAAGGCTTTGCTGCAAATGCTGAAGGCCCTTTGAGATCGGTTGATTTCGGATTCGGCCGCAACGACTTGCAGCCGGTAGCGCAGGAGATGTGCCCGCAGATTGGCCAGTCGATCGACTGGCTGAAAACGAAACATCTTCAAGGGCGCATGACCGGCTCCGGAAGTGCTGTATTTGCGCAACTGCCGCATGGCACGGATTTGACGGATCTTTCAGGTTTGCCTGATGACTGGATAGTCCGGGTATGCAGCAATTTGGAGGTGCATCCTCTGGCCGGTTGGTAAAATAACCGCTCTTTGAAGTGCGCTTTCAAGCGACCATAAATGAAAAAGTTTATAGGTCTGTTGTTGGCAACAACAACTGTCCTGTGTAGGGGTGTCGCCAAGCTGGTTAAGGCACCGGATTTTGATTCCGGCATTCGCAGGTTCGAATCCTTCCACCCCTGCCAAATTACTCGCCGTGGGCCGTAGCCCCGGTGTTGCGGGCCCGCCCGGAGCGGGCCCGTGTGACTCCTGACAGACCCGCGTGATGTGTATCAGCGGGTCTGTGTGTTTTTGGAAACAGGCAAGCGGCGCTCACTGCCAAGCCCCGTTGCAGCGTGTTGTCCCCGTGCGTATTTTGCCTCGATCAGAAATTTCAGCCACGTTCAAGTCCTTGTAGCAGCTGGGCCCCACATGCAAACGCACCATCCCGACTTCATGGTTTTCACCGGCAATGCCAATCCGAGCATGGCCTCCGACATCGCCCAGCACCTGGGCATTTCACTGGGTGCAGCCCATGTCGGCCGCTTTTCGGATGGCGAAGTCACCGTCGAGATCCAGCAAAACGTTCGGGCCCGTGATGTGTTTGTGGTGCAGTCGACCTGCGCACCGACCAACGACAACCTGATGGAACTGCTCATCATGGTCGATGCGCTGAAACGGGCTTCGGCCGAACGCATCGCCGCGGTGATTCCGTATTTCGGCTATGCCCGGCAAGACCGCCGCCCGCGTTCGGCGCGGGTGCCGATCACGGCCAAAGTGGTGGCCAACATGCTGCAGGCCGTGGGCGTGTCGCGTGTTTTGACGATGGATCTGCATGCCGACCAGATCCAGGGTTTTTTTGATATACCGGTCGACAACATTTATGCGTCGCCGGTGCTGCTGGGTGATTTGCGGCAGAAGAATTACACCGACCTGATGGTCGTGTCGCCCGATGTGGGCGGCGTGGTGCGCGCCCGGGCGCTGGCCAAGCAGCTGGGCTGCGACATGGCCATCATCGACAAGCGCCGCCCCAAGGCGAACGTGTCCGAAGTGATGCACGTAATCGGCGACATCGAAGGCCGCAACTGCGTGATCATGGACGACATGATCGATACGGCCGGAACGCTGGTCAAGGCAGCTGAAGTGCTGAAAGAGCGCGGCGCCAAGAAAGTTTATGCGTATTGCACGCACCCGATTTTTTCGGGCCCGGCCATTGACCGCATCGCCCAGGGCGACGCACTCGATGAAGTGGTGATCACCAACACCATTCCGCTGAGCGCCCATGCAGCAAGCTGCAAGAAGATTCGCCAGCTCTCCGTGGCGCCGCTGATCGCTGAAACCATTCAGCGCATCGCCAAGGGAGAGTCGGTCATGAGTTTGTTTTCGGACCAGGACAACCTGTTCTGATCTGAAACAAAAAGGTAGCTGCCCTCGCCTCACGATGTTCATCGTCAGGAAAAAGCAGCTTTTTAAACCAGAACGAGACTGGTCGCGGTCCGTTCTTTATTGGAGTTGATTATGAAATTCGTCGCTTTTGAGCGCGCAAAGCAGGGCACGGGTGCGAGCCGCCGTCTCCGCATCACCGGCCGTACGCCCGGTATTGTTTACGGTGGCACCGGTGAACCCACGCTGATCGAAATCGATCACAACGCGTTGTTCCACGCCATCAAAAAAGAAGCGTTCCATGCTTCCATCCTCCAGATGGAACTGGCAGGCAAAGAACACAAGGTTCTGCTGCGCGACTTGCAAATGCACCCGTACAAACAGCAGATCCTGCACATCGACTTCCAGCGCGTGGAAGCCAAGACCAAGATGACCGTGAAAGTGCCTGTGCACTACAGCGGTGAAGAAGAGTCTCCGGCCGTCAAGACCGAAAACTGCCTGGTCAACCACGTGATCACCGAGCTGACCGTGTCCTGCTTCCCTGCAGACATCCCCGAATTCATCGCCGTCGACCTGAAGGGCCTGAAGAAGGGCTCGCCGCTGCACATCAAGGACATCACCCTGCCAAAGGGCGTGAAGTTCGTGGCCAAGGGCCAGGACAACCCGGTTCTGGTGTCGGTGTCTGCCGTTTCCGAAGAAGCCGAGGCCGATGCCGCAGCAGCCGCTGCAGCAGCCGCACCGGTGGATCCGAAAGCCGCTAAAGCTGCGGCCGCCAAGGAAGCCAAAGCCGGCGCCAAGGCCGACGCTGCCAAGCCTGCCGCCAAGAAGTAATTAACCCACTTCACGCTCAGGCCTGAAAAGGCTCGCGGCCCTTGTCCTCCCGCAGGACAAGGGCCGTTTTTCTTGACCAGCCTTATCCCTTCAACCCCAGGGATGCGAAGCACGACAGACACGCCCCTAGAATTGGGCGGATGGAAATCTCCAAATGATCAAATTGTTTGTCGGGTTAGGCAACCCTGGCCCTGAATACGAAGCCACCCGCCACAACGCCGGTTTCTGGTTTATCGACGCCCTCTCGCAGGAGCTGAAAGCCCCGCTGAGCCTGGACAAGAGTTACCACGGCCAGGTGGCCCGCATCACGGTGAACGGCCAGAACGTCTGGCTGCTCAAACCACTCACCTTCATGAATGTGTCCGGCAAGTCGGTGGCGGCGCTGGCGCGGTTCTTCAAGGTCGCACCCGAGGAAGTGCTGGTGGCGCACGACGAGATGGACATCGTGCCCGGCCAGGTCAAGCTCAAGTTCAGCGGCAGCCATGCCGGCCACAATGGCCTGCGCGACATCCATGCGCAGCTGGGCACGGCCGACTACTGGCGCCTGCGCATCGGCGTGGGCCACCCGGGTGTGAAGGCCGAGGTGGTCAACTGGGTGCTGAAAAAACCTTCGCAAGAGCACCGCGTGGCGATTGAAGACTGCATTGCCCGCTGCATCAAGGCCGTGCCGGAACTGCTCAAGGGCGAGATGGAAAAAGCCACGATGATGATCCACACCAGCACGCCACCGCGGCCGAAACCGCCGCGCAAGGTGGATATCGAAGATTAAGATTCCGCGATTTCGGGCGCGCCATACGGAAGGAGAGCGCTACTATTTTTATAGCTGCTCGCGCCTGTTCCCATTGGGCCTGATGCCAATTTGGCTCTGAATTTCGGCTTCCAGGACCCTTCCAGACCCGAAAACCCACATCCCCCGATGGGATCAGGTCACCGGGCTGTGACCACCGGAATGATGGTCTGCAGCCGCTGGTATTTTTCCCACAGGGTTTCCCGCGTTTCAATGTGCTGCGGGTTGATGGGAATGCAAGCCACAGGGCAAACCTGCACGCACTGCGGCTCATCGAAATGGCCCACGCATTCGGTGCATTTGTGCGGGTCGATCTCGTAGATCTCCTTGCCCAGGTAAATCGCCTGGTTGGGGCATTCGGGTTCGCAGACGTCGCAGTTGATGCACTCGTCGGTGATCATCAGGGCCATGTCAGTTCCCCTTACCCGCTTTGACCGCTTGGTGCGCCACCGCCAGGGCAGCCGCCACCGCCGGGCTCACCATCTGGCCGACATCGCCGCCCAGCTTGCTGATCTCGCGCACCAGCGTGCTGCTGATGCATTGCAGCGGTGCGTCGGGCAACAGAAACACGGTTTCCACCTCGGGGCGCAGTTTGCGGTTCATGGCCGCCATCTGCGCTTCGTAGTCAAAGTCGGTGATGTTGCGGATTCCGCGCACCACGGCTGAGGCCTTTTGCGCTGCGCAAAAATCCATGATCAGGCCGTCAAACGGCAGCACCTTGACGCCGGCGATGCCCTGGGTTGCGGCCTGCACCTGCGCCACGCGCTCGTCCAGCGTGAACAGGGTTTTCTTGTGATGGGCCGTCGCCACTGCGATGACGACCTGGTCAAAGAGCCCTGCCGCGCGGCGCACGACGTCGTCATGGCCCAGCGTGAACGGGTCAAACGTGCCGGAATAAACAGCAGTGCGGGAGGTGGCCATAGGAGGAATTATGCCCGCCCCACCCTTTTACCCGCCAATTGCCGCCCTGTAACCACGAGGCAGGCAAGGCTGGGCCGGCGATTCAGCCCGCTGGCGTACCCAGAGCGGCCAGCAGGTGGAAATGCACGGCGCCGGCCTTACCGCTGCGGTGTACCTGCAAACCCAGCGGCAGCAGTTCCTCATCCGTCCAGGGTTTGGGCGCCTCCAGATAAACCACGCCGGTCGGGCCGATGGCCTGCGCTGCGGCTTTGAGCGTGGATTCGTACAGGGTGGACTCAAAAGGCGGGTCGAGCAGCACCAGTTGCAGGCTGCCCGGCGCAACGCGTTTCAAGGCGCTCAGTCCGTCGCCACGCTCGATACGGCACATGTCGGCCTTGAGCCTGGCCTGCACCGTCTTGAGCTGTTGCGCCAGCGCCGGATCCTGCTCGCACAGCAGCACGTCGGCCGCGCCGCGCGACGCGGCCTCAAAGCCCAGCGCGCCGGTGCCGGCAAACACGTCGATACAGCGCCAGCCCGTCAGGTCCTGGCCCAGCCAGTTGAAAAGGGTTTCACGCACGCGATCGGGCGTGGGACGCAGGCCCGGCTTGCTGGGCACCGGCAATTTGGTGCGTTTGTACAAGCCGCCGATGATGCGGATCTCACCCGGCGGCACGGTTTTGCGGCCCACGACCTTGCCGCTTTTGGCGCGCGGGTTCTTGGGGGKGGCGGGAGCTGGGGTGGGAGCGGGCGTGTACTTCATGGTGCAGCGCCAAGGATAACAGTGACCATTTTTTCAGGCTGCAGCTTGCGTGCAAAAGCCGCCTTGACATCGGCCACCGTGACCTTGTCGACCTGCTGCGTCCAGGTATCGAGGTAGTTCAGGGGCAGGTCGTTCCAGGCAATGCTCGATACGTTGTCAAGGAGCTTGCGGTTGCTGTCGATGCGCAAGGCAAAGCCGCCGACCAGGTTGTCCTTCGCGGCCTTGAGCTCTGTCTCCAGCGGGCCGTTGGCGACAAAGTCGGCCACCACTTTGCGCACCAGGTCCACGGCCTGCGCCGCCTGGTCAGGCCGGGTCTGCATGCTGATGGTGAAGGCGCCCGCATGCAAGGCGGGGGAGAAATAACTCGACACGCCATACGTCAGGCCGCGCTTTTCACGCACTTCACTGGCCAGGCGCGAGACAAAACCGCCGCCGCCCAGGATGTAATTGCCCACCGTCAGGGCAAAGTAGTCCGGGTCCGAGCGTTTGTAACCCGGTTGGCCGATCAGTACCTGCGCCTGCGCCGAGGCAAAAGGGATGCGTTTTTCCACCGGTGCGGCCAGCGGCGCGACCTCGGCCACGGCCGGCAATGGCGGCAGGCTGGCGCATGCCGTTTGCGGCAGGCGCGAGAGCAATTTTGCAGCGATGGCATCAGCCTGCGCGCGCGTCACGGCGCCCACCATGCTGATGCGCGCGCGGCAAGCCGTCACGCCGGTGGCGTGCGCTGCGCGCATGTCATTCACGCTGATGCGCGCCAGGCTTTCTTCCGTGACTTCATAACCATAGGGATGCGTGCCGTACACCGCCGGTGTGTAAGCGCGGCCGGCAACACTGGCCGGGCGGGTATAGGACTCGCGGATCGAGGCCTGCAAGCGTGCGCGTTCGCGTTGCCACACAGCTTCGGGAAAAGCCGGCTCGGCGATCTCGCGTGCGGCCAGCGCCGCGGCTTTGTCCAGCAGCGCCGGGTCGGTCAGGGTGCGCAGCGAAAAGCTCAGGCGGTCAGACGTGGTGCCGGCGCCAAACTGCGCACCCAGATCAGCCCAAGCTTCGCTGAGTGCGTTTTCGTCGAGCGCCGGTTCGGGAACACACAGTCCTCCACAAATAACTTCAGGCCCCAAGCCATTGCTGGCACGCACCCCTTTTTCCAGCAGGCCCGCCATCATGCTGGCCAGGCCGGCTTTGTCGGCAGGGTCACGCCGGTTGCCGGCGTCCAGGTCGATCTGCACGTCCAGCATGGCAATCGCCGGGCTTTCGACCAGGTACACCTTGGCGCCGTTCGGCTGCGTCCAGTGCTGGATCGGCAGGGCGGCCAGGGCCAGCGAGTGAAAAAACAAGCCAAAAAGGCCCGCAGCGCTCACGAACCGTGCGCTAGCAGCTATTGTTTTTATAGCAATCATGATGTTGGGCAACAATTTTCGGATGCGTGGGTGCAGCTCAACGCTGCAGGTCACCGGCGGGCGCGTTGCCCAGTCGCGGCTTGCGGTTCGGGTCCAGCGGCTGCGGCAACAGCGTTGCCATCGTCATCTGGTCGTCACCAAAATATTTCGCGGCCACGGCCTGCACCTCGGCGCCGGTGATGCTGCGCAGGGCGGCAATGATGCGTTCGCTGGCATCCAGCGGCAAGCCTTGCACCCAGTGGGAGCCTAGCTCGCGCGCCTGGTTGAACACCGAGTCGAGCTTGTAGGTCTCGCTGGCCACCCACTGCGTCTTGACGCGGTTGAGCTCGGCCTCGCTCACGCCCTCGCGCGCCACCTTGGCCACCTGCTCGCGCAGCGCGTCGGCCACCTGCTGGGCCGTTTTGCCGGCTGCGGGCACGCCGTCGAGCGAAAAAACCTGCGGCCCGCGGCCCATCAGGCCATTGGACGCACCGGCGCTGTCGGCCACACGGGACTGCTGCACCAGCGCGCGGTCAAGCCTGGCGCCGGTGTAGCCGTCCAGCACGGCGGCCAGCACCGTCAGCGCCAGCGCGTCGCGGCTGGCGCCCGCGGCCGGCGCGGCCAGGTCTGCCGGTTCCAGCTTGGGCACCTTGAAAACCATGCTGACATAGGCCTGGCTGGCCGGCGCCTTGAAGTCCATGCGGCGCACGCCGGCCTGCACGGGCTCAACGCGCGGCTTGCGCACCGGGACGGCGCGCACCGGAATCCCGCCGTAGTATTTCTCAGCCAGCTTCTTGACCTGCGCCACCTCCACATCACCGGCAATGACCACGGCGGCATTGGCAGGCACATACCAGCGGCGGTAAAAATCGCGCGCGTCGTCGGGCGTCATGGCCTCGATATCGCTCATCCAGCCAACCACCGGGCGCCGGTAAGGCGAGGCGATGAACGTCATGGCGGTCATCTGCTCATACAGCATGGCGCGTGGCGAATCTTCGGTGCGCAGGCGCCGCTCTTCCTTGACAACCTCGATCTCGCGCCTGAACTCGTCGTCTGCCCACTGGTTGCCCGTGAAACGGTCGGCCTCCAGGCGCATGACGTCTTCCAGCTTGCTGGCCGGAATCTGCTGGTGATAGGCCGTGTTGTCCCGGCTGGTGAAAGCGTTGTCGCGTCCGCCCAGGGCGGCTATGCGTTTTGAAAACTCACCCGGTTTGACCTTCGCCGTTCCCTTGAACATCATGTGTTCCAGCACATGGGCCACGCCCGACGTGCCGTCGACCTCGTCCATGGAGCCCACGCGCACCCACAGCATGTGGGCCACGGTGGGCGCGCGGTGGTCGGGCTTGACGATGACCGTGAGGCCGTTGGCCAGCGTGAACTGCTCCACCGCCGGTGCGGGCGCGGTCGCGGGCGCCTGCGCAAGGGCCGCACCGGCCAGGCACAGTGCCAGCAAGGCTGCCGGGACATGGAAAAGGCGAAAAACGGGGCGGGGAAGGGGTACTGGACAGGTCAAAAGGGATTGCCTAGGGTGTTTCATAGAATAGCTGTGTGGCGCTGTACGTTGCCCCGCAACGGTGCAACAGCCTTGGGGTCTGTGAATACTATTTTTGCAGATGCGTTGCGAGTCAAAAAGGCCATGAGCAAGGCGCAAAACGCAGGCGGGGTGAACCCCGTCAAGGCTTTGCAACGCCGCGCAGGGCCTTTTTGATCGCAACCCGGAGGGAATGGAGTGAGAAAACCGCCACTCGGCGTTGCGCTCCTAGCCCAGACGAAAGTCTGGGCGTCGTCACGCGCCTTGATTGGCGGCTTTCTCACCCCATTCGCATTTGCAAAAATAGTATTCACAGACCCCTAGACTCCAAAGCATACCCAATGTTCAGTTTTTTCAAGAAAAAATCCCCCCCTCCTGCCGCACCGGCGTCTTCTGCGCCCGATGCAGCCGTCCCGGCCGGACCGGCCCCTGAACCGGCGACACCCGTACCCTCGCCGGCCCCTGCAGGCGGCGGCCTGATCGGCAGTGCGCTGGTCACCCCCATCACCATTCCGGTTCCCGGTGCCGTGGCCCCGGAGCGGGAACGCTGGCTCGGCAAGCTGCAGGCCGGGCTGCGCAAGACCGGCTCCAGCATCTCGACCGTGTTCACCGGTAGCCGCATCGACGATGCGCTCTACGAAGACCTGGAGACCGCGTTATTGATGGCCGATGCCGGCAGCAAGGCCACAGAACACCTGCTGGCCGATGTCAAACGCCGCGTCAAGGAAGGCGGCATGACGCACCCGGTGGCCGTCAAGAACGCGCTGGTGGACTCGATCGCGCAGTTGCTCAAGCCGCTGGAACAACCACTGGTGATCGGTCAGTACCAGCCCACCGTGATCATGGTGACCGGCGTCAATGGTGCGGGCAAAACCACGTCCATCGGCAAGCTCACGCGGCATCTGGCCACTGAGGGCGCCTCGGTGCTGCTGGCAGCGGCCGACACCTTTCGCGCCGCGGCACGTGAGCAGCTCAGTGTCTGGGCCGACCGCAACACGGTCGAGATCGTCAGCCAGGAAGGCGGCGACCCGGCCGCCGTGAGCTTTGACGCCGTGAGCGCAGGCAAAGCGCGCGGCAAGGACGTGGTGCTGGTCGACACGGCCGGCCGCCTGCCGACGCAGTTGCACCTGATGGAAGAGCTGCGCAAGATCAAGCGCGTAGTGCAGAAGGCGGATGCCACCGCGCCACATGAAGTCTTGTTGGTCATTGACGGCAACACCGGGCAAAACGCACTGGCCCAGGTCAAGGCTTTCGACGACACGCTGCAGTTGACCGGCCTCATCGTGACCAAGCTGGACGGCACGGCCAAGGGCGGCGTTCTCGCGGCCATTGCGCTGTGGGCCCGTGAACGTGCCATTGCCTCACCCACACTGCGCCCGGTGTCGGTGTACTTCATCGGTGTGGGTGAGCAGCTGGAAGACCTGGAAACCTTCAACGCACGTGAATTTGCGCAGGCTTTGCTGGGTTAAACCAGCGAAGTTGCCGCCTGCGGTTACGGTATCCCGAGTTTCAGCAGCAGTACCGAGATCACCACAAAGGCCACGATAAAGAAAGTCTCGGCCAGCAACAGCGCCACGGGCTTCCAGCCCAGCTTGAGCAAGTCTTCAAAACTGGTCTTCACACCCGCAGCGGCAATGGCCGTCACCAGCATCCAGCGCGATGTATCGCTGGCCAGCTGAACCACGGGTGCTGCGATCAGCCCTGCACTGGCCAGCATGACCAGCACGACAAAAGCAATCAGGAAGCCCGGTACCAGCGGCACCTCTGTTTCCGGCACCTTGACGGCCGGATGGTTGCGGTACAGCACCGCAATGAACAGCACGATGGGCATCAGCATCATGACGCGAAACAGCTTGACTACGGTGGCCGTGTCGCCCGCCTGCGGGCCGAGCATCATGCCGGCCGCCACCACCTGCGCGACGTCGTGGATCGAGCCTCCCAGCACAATACCGGCCTGCCCCGGCAAGAGCCCGATGGCCTGCAGGCTGAAAGGGTAGACCACCATCGCCAGCGTCGACAGCACCGTGACACCGACAACAGCCAGCAAGGTGAAGCGTTCGTTTTCTTTCGTCTGGGGCAGCACGGAAGACACGGCCAGTGCCGCCGACGCACCGCAGATGGCCACCGCGCTGCCCGACAGCAGGCCTTCATCACGCGAACACTTCAGCCAGCGCGCCAGCAGCACGCCCAGCAAAATCGTCAACACCACCGCCAGCACGATGACCACGGCGGTTCCCGCGCCCAGCTGGGCCACTTGTGCAAACGTGATGCGGGCGCCCAGCAGCGCGACCCCCACGCGCAGCACCACGCGGCCGCAAAAACCGATGCCCTTGGCCGCCTTGGGGTGGCTGTTGAGAAAGTGGAACGCCAGGCCGATCAGCAAGGCATAGAGCAGTTGGGGACCGCCATAGTGCTCGGAAATAAACGTCGCGGCCAGTGCAATCACCATGCACACCAGCACGCCGGGAAAGTGGGAAGCCAGCGCCATGCGCCATTTGAAAATCATGGGGTATCAGACAGAAATATTTGGGGATTGAGGTGAAGAATTTTGACCGCCGAAGTGATGCCTGAGAACTTCCTCCAGCAACGCCGCACCGGAGGGGCTTCCCGCCACCAGCATCCGGCTTTGCAGCAGGGGCAAGCCGTCCAGGGATCGCATCGTGGCGCCAGCCTCGCGCAGCAGCACCAACCCGGCCGCAGCGTCCCAAGCGCCCATGCCGCGTTCCCAGAAGGCATCGGCCCGGCCGGCCGCCACATAAGCCAGTTCCAGCGCCATGGAGCCGCTTCGCCGAACCTGCCCAACCGTTCTCAGCACATCACCAAATTCACGCAGGTAGTCATCCATGAAAAGCGCGCCCGGTTTCGGAAACACCGTCGAAACCAGGCATTGCCCCGCAGGGCGTGTGGCAGCGCAGGCCATGCGCTCCCCATTCAGATATGCACCCAGGCCCGATGCCGCGGTAAAAATTTCGTGGCGGGACGGATCCACGATCACGCCCAGCACCGGCTGCCGGTCCACACACAGTGCAATCGATACCGCGTACTGGGGGTAGCCGCGGGCAAAGTTCGCCGTGCCATCAATCGGGTCGACCAGCCAGGTGGGCTGCTCCGTCAATTCGCCGCCGCTTTCCTCGCCGACAAAACCACTCTGCGGCAAGGCTTGCAGCAGCGCGCTGCGCAAGCCCTCTTCCACTTCGCGGTCAAAACGCGTGACCCAGTCACCGGGTGCCTTCTGGTGGACATCCACCGGCTGCAGTTCAGCCCGGGCTTTCCGGATGCGGGCGGCAGCCTCCATGCCCGCGAGCCGGGTTTTCTCCAGCACCACAACAAGGTCCATGTTCATGCTTTCTTGGACAGCACACTGACATAGTCATGCGCCTGGGTATTGATGGTGGAGACCCGGTATTCCACGGGCTTGTCGCCGAATGTCAGGGCCAGCCGGTGCACCTCCATCACCGGAGAGCCCACCGCCAGCCCCAGCAGGCGCGCCTGGGTCCGGTCGGCCGCCGCGGCGCGTGCACGTTCCTGTGCCCGCAGCACGGTGATGCCGAAGTCCGTCTGGTAGAGGGCATAGATCGTGCCGGGCCTTTCGACAAAACGTTTTTCGGTGAGGTTGCGGAACAGCGCCGCCGCGATAGTCAGCCGGTCATGCATGACCACCCTGCCCTGCAGGGCGAGGCGGTTTTCCGCCCTGAACACGGGCTCGCCCGGCTTGATGCGCAACGCGGCGGCTTCCTGCTCCGTAGCCCGCTCGCGCCCAAATGCGATGCAGTCAATTTCAGGGTAGTCGCGGTCCCGCGCTGCGTCGTCGTCACCGAAGTTCCAGCGCGGCTCCACGTGAAAAAACTGGAACATGAAGCGGGCATTGTTGTGCGGCGCCACAAAAGTTCCCTTGCCCTGCCGCCGCACCAGCACATGCTCGTGTACCAGCTCGTCAACGGCATGGCGCAGGGTGCCAATGCTCACCTGCAGGCTCGCGGCAATATTCGCCTCGCTGGGCAAGGGTTTACCCGGGCCGTAATGCCCGGCCTCGATGAGTTTTTGCAGCTCGCGCTTGACCTGGCGGTAGAGCGGCATGGCCTCTTCGCTCATCAACGGACGCAATGGAGCCGATGTGTTTTTGACATTCACGGCCGCCATTGAAACACCGATGGGCGAGTCGTACAAGTCATATATATGAGTGAATTGACAAGCTGCTGCCGCCCCATAAAACTGGCAACTCGATTCAACTCAGGCCATTCGGAGACCCCATGATTCATTTTGTATTGCATGACGCCAAAGACACCGTGGCCGTTGTGGTGGTGGAAGGTGTGAAGGCAGGAACCGCCATGACCGGCTGGATCATGGACGAAGACCGCATGATCAATGTGCAGGCCCAGCAGGACATTCCCATCGGCCACAAGGTGGCCCTCAAGGACATGGCTGTCGGCGACACCGTGCTGAAGTACGGCATTGACATGGGCAAGGTTGTTGCCAACATCAAGGCCGGCCAGCACGCCCATGTGCACAACATCAAAACCAAACGCTGGTAGTTGATGGCTTGCCTGGCTACTGCGCGGGCGGGATGCAGCGTTGCAAATCCTCGCCGGGCAGGAGCCCGTCTGCGGTTTGCGCCTTGCCTGCCGCCCGCTCGCTACGCCATCCAAACCATCAACTCAAAAAACTTTAAAAGGATCCCCCATGTCAGTCATCGATAAAAACACCACATTTCTGGGCTACCGCCGCGAAAACGGCCGCGTCGGCGTGCGCAACCACGTCATCATCCTGCCGCTGGACGACCTCTCCAATGCAGCCGCCGAGGCGGTGGCCCACAACATCAAGGGCTGCATGGCGATTCCGCACCCCTATGGGCGGCTGCAATTCGGCGCCGACCTGGAGCTGCACTTTCGCACCCTGATCGGTGCCGGCTGCAACCCCAATGTCGCCGCCGTCGTGGTGATCGGCATTGAAGACAGCTGGACCAAAAAAGTGGTGGACGGCATCGCCAAGACCGGCAAACCGGTGGTGGGCTTCGGCATTGAAGGCCACGGCGACCATGAAACCATCATGAAGGCCTCCAAAGCCGCGCGTGAATACGTGCAATGGGCCAGCGAAAAGCAGCGCGAGGTTTGCGGGATCTCCGAACTCTGGGTCTCCACCAAGTGCGGCGAATCGGACACCACGTCCGGCTGCGGCGCCAACCCCACCGTCGGCAACGCCTTCGACAAGCTGCACCCGCTCGGCAACTACCTGTGCTTTGGTGAAACCTCCGAGATCACCGGTGGTGAAAAGATCGTCGCCGACCGTTGTGCCACCGATGCCGTGCGCGACCAGTTCATGTTCATGTTCAACCGTTACCAGGACATGATCAACCGCCACAAGACCAGCGACCTGTCGGACTCGCAGCCCACCAAGGGCAATATCGCGGGCGGCCTCACGACCATCGAGGAAAAAGCGCTGGGCAATATCCAGAAGATCGGCAAGGTCTGCACGGTGGACGGCGTCATCGACAAGGCCGAGATGCCCACGCACCCGGGCCTCTGGTTCATGGACTCGTCCAGTGCCGCGGCCGAAATGGTGACCCTGTGCGCCGCCTCCGGTTACGCCGTGCACTTCTTCCCCACCGGCCAGGGCAACGTGATCGGCAATGCGATTGTTCCCGTGATCAAGATCTGCTCGAACCCGCGCACCGTGCGCCTGATGAGCGAACACATCGACGTGGACACCTCCGGGCTGCTGCAGCGCGATATCACGCTCGACCAGGCCGGCGACAAGCTGCTGGAGAACATGCTGCGCACCGCCAACGGCCGCCTGACGGCAGCCGAAGCGCTGGGCCACCGTGAGTTCGTCTTGACGCGCCTGTTCGAATCCGCTTGAGATAGGCAAGCATGGCGCGCATTGTCATCTGTGAATTCATGGACGAGCGCGCAGTGGCGCTGCTTGAAGCGGCACACGACGTGCTCTATGACCCGCAGCTGGTGGGCGATGCCGCCCGCCTGCGGGCCGAGGCGGGCCAAGCCGATGTGTTGATCGTGCGCAACCTGACGCAGGTGCGCGGGGAACTGCTCGCCGCAATGGCCCGCTGCAAGGTGGTGGGCCGGCTGGGCGTGGGGCTGGACAACATTGACGTGCCGGCCTGCGAAGCCCGGGGCATCAAGGTCATTCCCGCCTCGGGCGCCAATGCACTCAGCGTGGCGGAATACGTCGTTGCCAGCACCCTGCTGCTGCTGCGCGGTGCGTTTGCATCCACCGAAGCCGTGGCAGCCGGCCAGTGGCCGCGCGCTGCGTTGAGCAACGGCCGTGAAGCTGCCGGACAAACGTTGGGCATCATCGGTTTTGGCTCCATAGGCCAGACCACCGCCCGCCTGGCACGTGGCCTGGGCATGCACGTGATTGCCTATGACCCCGCGCTTGCACCCGATGCCCCGGTTTTCGCGCAGACCGGTGTGCAGTACGCCGGCCTTGACGACCTCATCAGCAGCGCAGATGCCGTCACATTGCATGTGCCCCTGGTGGATGCGACGCGCGGGCTGTTCAGCGCGGCACGCATTGGCCAGATGAAAAAAGGCGCAGTCCTGATCAATACCTCGCGGGGCCACATCGTGGACATCGCGGCAGTCAGTGCGGCACTGCGGTCGGGGCAACTGGGTGGTGCGGCCATCGATGTATTCGACGTCGAGCCCCTGCCCGTGAGTGCGGCGTTGCAAGGCTGCCCCAACCTGTTGCTTACACCACACATTTCAGGTCTCAGCATGCAGTCAAATGAACGTGTATCGTTCATGATTGCCGACAAGGTGCTGGAGAGCCTGAAGTAAATGGTCCAACTGTCTATTGAAGAAGCAACACGTCTTGCCACGCAGGCGCTGCGCAAGGCGGGCGCGGCAGAAGCCATGGCGGCCACCACCGCGAGAGCACTGGTTCGCGCCGAAGCGCAAGGACTCGCTTCGCATGGCCTGAGCCGCGTGCCCCAATATGCCACCCATCTTCGCAATGGCCGGGCCGATGGCCATGCCGTCGCCGTCGTGGCGCACAAAAAAGGTGCGGCGGTGCTGGTGGATGCAAAACAGGGCCTGGCTTTTCCCGCCTGCGACCTGGCGATCTCCACAGCGATTGCAACTGCCCGGGAGCTGGGCGTGTGTTTTGTCGGCGTGATTAACAGTCACCATTGCGGGGTATTGGTGGACCATCTGCGCGCCGCAACCGATGCGGGCCTGGTAGGCCTTGGTTTTGCCAACGCACCGGCGGCCATGCCAGCGGCAGGCGGCAAGCACCCGATCTTTGGAACCAACCCGATTGCTGCCGCGTTTCCCCGCAGAAACGCCGATCCACTGTTGATTGACCTGTCTCTGAGCGAAGTTGCGCGCGGCAAGGTGATGGTTGCGGCCAAGGAAGGCAAATCCATTCCGCTGGGCTGGGCGCTGGACACGCAAGGCCGGCCCACAACGGACGCACAGGCGGCGCTGGAAGGTTCCATGCTGCCGCTGGGCGCCGTGAGCAGCCCCAAAGGTTCCATGCTGGCATTGATGGTTGAGCTGCTGGTGACAGCCGTGATTGGCGCGCAGTTTGCTTTTGAGGCATCATCATTCTTTGTCGATGAAGGAAATCAGCCGCGAATCGGCCAGGCTTTCATCCTGATTGACCCGGGCGCGCTTGCAGGCACAGACACATACTTTGAACGCATGGAAACCGTGATCGCCGAGATGCTGTTGGACGAAGGTGTACGTCTGGCAGGTGCGCGGCGCATCGCACTCGAAACGAAAGCACTACAGACGGGAGTCAGCATTCCCGACGCACTCAAATCGCAGTTGGATCAGTTAGTGGGTTAACAGTTATTCAATCAAGAGGAGTAGGCATGAAACGTCGTGACATCGTATTGGCATCAACAGGTGCAGCCCTGACGGGCATTCCGGGTCTGGGGCTGGCCCAGCAGACTTTTCCCAAACCAGGCAGCACCATCAAGTATGTGGTCCCGTTCACGCCCGGCGGCCTGACCGACATGATGGCCCGCACGGTTGCCCAAAAGCTGTCCGAGGCGTGGAAGACTCCCGTGATTGTCGAAAACAAGGCTGGCGGAAACGCGCAGATCGGCGCCGAGCAGGTCGCCAAATCAACGCCTGACGGCAATACGCTGCTGGCCATCACGTTGACACATGCCGCGAACGTATCCCTGTATCCGAATGCGGCTTACAGCTTCACCAAAGACCTGCGCCCGGTCGCCCTGATGGCCAATTCGCCGATGCTGGTCGTGGTTCCTGCCGCCAGTCCCATCAAGGACTTCAAGGACCTGATGGCCGTGTCCAAAACCAAGCAGCTGAGCGCGGGCTCGAGCGGCAACGGCACCCCAGCACACCTGACCATGGCTTTGTTCTGCGAGTTGAACAAAACGAAGATGATCCATGTGCCCTACCGCGGCGGCGCGCCCTCGATGGTCGACCTGATCGGTGGCCAGCTGGACGTGATTTTTTCCAACTATCCGGAATCGATCGCTCACGTCAAAGGTGGAAAACTGCGCGCGATCGCGATCTGCAGCCTGGGCCGGCACCCGGGGGTGCCTGATGTCCCGACTGCTTTCGAGGCCGGTATGACTGGCCTCTTTGTCGAGAACTGGACAGGGGCCATGCTCCCGGCCAAGACGCCGGATGACATTGTCGACAGATACTCGCGCGAGATCATCAAGATCATGTACAGCGCTGACGTGGAAGAGCGCGCCAAGCAGCAAGGCTTTCGTGTCTCACAAAAGGGTTCAGAAGAGTTCGGTCGCTTCCTGAAAAGCGAAATAGACCGCTGGAGCCGGATTATCAAGACTGCGAAAATCACGCCGACCTGATCGGCAAGCACACCAGTAAGCACAAAGTCCGCAGGCCGCTCGCGGCCTGCGTTACGTTTTGTAAAACACCGCTTCGGTTCTGATGGCCTGACGGAAAATCTGCCCAGAGGCGATCCCCGCCAATGGAGACATACATGAACGACATAGCGGATATTCCCGATACCGTTACCGTTACCGTTACCGGGCTGCGCAAGGTTGACCAGCTGCTGGCGCACTACGGTGAAAGCCACCAGAACCCGCGCAACGAATTGATTCATTTCATCGCCATCCCGCTCATCATGCTGAGCCTGGTGGGCATGCTGTTTGCGCTTCACCCCTATATCGCGTATGTGTTCGTCGCGGCCAGCATGGTCTACTACGCGCGCCTGTCGGCGATGTTCTTTATGACCATGGCGGTCTGGTCGGTGCTGTTTCTGGGCCTGGTGTTCGCCATGGGGCCGCTGGTATTGCCGATCTGTGCCGGCATTTTTGTGGGCGCCTGGATCCTGCAATTCATCGGCCACAAGATCGAGGGCAAAAAGCCTTCTTTCTTTGAAGACATCCAGTACCTCTGGGTCGGGCCGCTGTTTGTGCTGAGCAAGCTGTTTGGCAAGCTGGGTATACGCTGGTGATCCATCCAGCTTGAAAACACCCGGGCGGCCTCCACCTTGGAGGTTTAAACCTTTTCACAGGTACCTCGCTTGATCAGCAAAATTCTGCGTTTTTTCCTCAAGCTCCTCTTTGGCATCTTCGCAGCGGTGTTTGCCGTCAGCCTGCTGGTCGCAGCCCTGATCGTCGTGGCGCTGAGCCTCCTGAAGGCGCTCCTCACCGGCCGCAAGCCGGCGCCTGCGATGGTGTTTGGCCGCTTTCAGCGCTATTCGCCCCAGGGCATGTGGCCGGGCGGGGCCGCCCAAGGCAACCCGGCCAGCTCCCGTACCGGCGACGTGGTGGACGTGGAAGTCCGCGAAGTGCGTGACGACAAGCGCCTGCCGTAAATCCATACCTGCAAGCGCCGGCTCAGGTGGCTGGGAGCGAAAAGCATGAAATTGCTATTAAATTCGTAGCTGCTCGCGCCCGTCCTACCTGGATGAAAGGCCAATTTCATTCCATAAGATTGGCAATGAAGCCGATGCGCCGCCCATCTGGATTTGGCGTCAAATATGGCTTCAACCCAACAAGAACTTGCGCAGGTAGCTATCAAATAGATAGCAAACCCGCCCTTGGAAGGGCAACAGCCCCCGTACAAATCGATACCGCGCATTTACAAGGCAGAAACCAATCCCCCTGAACCAATGGCCCACAATGCGGCTCATACCAAGGGTTTCCACTGATTAGCCTTGCGCTATCCGAGTCATTGAACCTATTGCTTAGCACTCTCTCCAACAGAGTGCTAATATTTAGCACCAGACGAAAGGAGTCTTGCTGTGTCTTATGCTCTTTCCCCCGCTTCCCTGACCGCTGTCGTGCCGAAATCGGGCGCGTCCACAGCCGTCAACCCCTGGTCGCTGGTGCCCCCGCTGGGCAACCTGGACGCTTATATTTCCGCCGTGAACCGTCTCCCCATGCTCACCCTGGAGCAGGAGCAGGAATTTGCCAAAAATCTCAAGGAAAACAACGATCTCGATTCTGCCGGTAAGTTAGTGCTCTCTCACTTGCGCCTGGTGGTCTCGATTTCGCGCAAATACCTGGGCTACGGCCTGCCCCACGGCGACCTGATCCAGGAAGGCAACATCGGCCTGATGAAGGCGGTCAAGCGCTTCGACCCGGACCAGAACGTGCGCCTGGTGAGCTACGCCATGCACTGGATCAAGGCCGAGATCCATGAGTACATCCTGAAAAACTGGCGCATGGTCAAGGTCGCGACGACCAAGGCCCAGCGCAAGCTGTTTTTCAACCTGCGCTCGATGAAGCAAGGCTTCAAGGACGACGCCGACGTGGCGACGCACCGCGACACGTTGACTGAAGGCCAGATTGATTCGATGGCCAAGACGTTGAACGTCAAGCGCGAGGAAGTCATCGAGATGGAGCAGCGCATGTCGGGCGGCGACGTGCTGCTGGACCCAAGCCCGAGTGACGACGGCGAAGACGCCTTTGGCCCGATCGCTTACCTGGCCGACGCCACGCAAGAGCCGACGGCACTGATGGAGTCGCGACAGCGCGACAACCTGGCTTCAGACGGCATCACCGCCGCGCTGGAAGACCTCGACCCGCGGTCGCGCCGCATCGTGGAAGAGCGCTGGCTCAAGGTGAACGACGACGGTTCAGGCGGCATGACGCTGCACGACCTGGCCGACGAGTACAAGGTAAGCGCCGAGCGGATCCGCCAGATTGAGGTGGCGGCCATGAAGAAGATGAAGAAGGTGCTGGCCGCCTACGCGTAAAACCCGCAGGCTTACGCTCATTCAAAAAGCCCGCGCGGCAATGTGCGGGCTTTTTTCTTTTCCGGCGACAGCTGTACGAAACGGACTCGCTCAGGACTTGAGCAACAGGCGGATGTCGGACGCCAGTGCCTCAGCGCCGCTGCCGTAGCGGTTGTACAGGCGAATGCGCCCCTGGCTGTCGAAAATATAGCTGCCGGCGGAATGGTCCATGGTGTAGCTGCCCGGCGTTTTGCCGTCAACTTTTTTGTAATACACCTTGAAGTCCTTGGCGACCTGGGGCAGCTGGTCCAGTGTGGGCCGCAGCGCCACAAAGGTCGGGTCAAAATTGCCCATGTAGGCCTTGAGCAGTTCGGGCGTATCGCGTTCCGGGTCGACCGTGATGAAGACGGCCTGCAGCTTGTCGCCATCGGTGCCTAGCAGTTTCTTGACCTGCGCCAGCTCCGCCATGGAGGTCGGGCAAACGTCGGGGCATTGCGTAAAACCGAAGAACACCACGACCACCTTGCCGGCAAAGTCTTTCAGTGTGCGCACCTGTCCATTGTGGTCGGCCAGCGTGAAGCCCTGCGCGTAGTCGGCGCCGGTGAGGTCAATGCTCTTGAACTGAGGTTTGTCCGGCGCGCATGCAGAAAAAATGCCTGCAGCGCCCACTGCAAGAGCGCAGGCAGCTATTTTTTTGATAGCAGATCGGCGAACGGGTGAGGCAGCCAGAGGCGTGCTGTGGGACTTCATGATGGGAGCCTAGAGATAGTGGTCAAGCAGCAGCGCTGCGAACAGCACCGAAAGGTGAATCAGTGAAAACCGGAAGGTCTTGCGTGCCAGCGCGTCGGAGTAGTTGCGCCACAGGCGAAAGCCATACCAGCTGAAGCCGATGCTGAGCGCGACAGCGGCAACGAGGTAGGGCCAGCCGCTCATCTTGAAGATAAACGGCATCAGGCAGGCGGGAAACAGTACCAGCGTGTAGAGAAACACCTGCAGCCGAGTGAACTCATTGCCATGGGTGACGGGCAGCATGGGCAGGCCGGATTTGCGGTAGTCTTCCACGCGGTAAAGCGCCAGCGCCCAGAAGTGCGGCGGTGTCCAGAGGAAGATGATCAAAAAGAGGATCAGCGCCTCAGGGCCGACCGAACCCGTCATGGCAGCCCAGCCCAGCACCGGCGGCATGGCGCCTGAAGCGCCGCCGATCACGATGTTCTGTGGCGTCATCGGCTTCAAGATCACGGTGTAGACCACCGCATAACCGATGAAGGTGGCAAAAGTCAGCCACATGGTGAGCGGGTTCACCCATACATAAAGAATCCACGAACCAAGGGCGCACAATGCGGCCGAAAAAGACAGCGTGAGCGGATTGCTGAGCTCGCCCTTGGCGGTGGGCCGCCAGGCGGTGCGCCGCATGCGCGAGTCGATTTGCTGCTCGACCAGGCAGTTGAAGGCGGCGGCAGCCCCAGCCACCAGCCAGATGCCGGCACAGGCGATCAGCGCGAGCCGGACATCCGGCCACGACGGAACACCGGGGACGGCCAGCACCATGCCGATCAAGGCGCAAAACACGATGAGTTGCACCACGCGCGGCTTGGTCAGCGCATAAAACTGCGCGAAACGGGAGGGCGCGCGGGGCAAGGCCGGAGCCGGTGCGGCGGAGGGAGTACTGGGGTTCATGGAAAGTCGCTAGGCATTCAATTTTGACGCATATGGCGCAGGGGGCCGCTGCGGCTGGAAAAGACCATGCCGCTGAGCACAATGACAAGGGCCGCGGCACCGCCGGTATGCATGACCGCGGCGAGCAAGGGCCAGCCCAGCACGGCGTTGCTGATGCCAGTGATGGCCTGCAGCAGTATGAGCCCGGCCAGCCAGCGCGCCGATGTGCGAAATGCGGGCACGCGGTGCAGGCAAAAGGCGAGGACCAGAAATACGGCAAACACGAGATAGGCCACCAGGCGGTGCACATAGTGAATGGCGGTGAGCGCCTCAAAGCCGATATTGGCGCCGTCATGGCCCGCACCGAGTTCGCGCCACAGCGTGAAGCCCTGGCGGAAGTCCATGGCCGGCCAGAGCGACCCTTGGCAACCCGGAAAGTTGGTGCAGGCCAGCACGGCGTAGTTGGTGCTGACCCAGCCGCCGAGAGCAATCTGCACCCAGAGCAAGGCGAAGGCCGCGATGACGGCGAGGCGCAGGCCGGCAGAAAGATCCGTGGCGCTGACGCCCTGCGCTTGCGCATAACGCACCGCCTGCGCGCGCAACAGGGCCAGCAGAACCAGGCCGCCCAACAGATGCAACGTGACGATGGCCGGAAACAACTTCATGGTCACGGTGAGCGCGCCGAAAGCGCCCTGCAGGCACACCCAGATCAGCGTGACAGCAGGCCACCAGAATGAGACCGGTGTGCGCTTGCGCTCCAGCCAGCTTGTCACCGCGAGCGTAAGAATAAGCACACCAACGCCGGTCGCCAGATAGCGGTGGATCATCTCGATCCACGCCTTGGAATGCGTCACGGGGCCGGTCGGCATGGCAGTCTGCGCGGCCTCAATGTGGATCTGCGCACCTACTGGGCTGACGCTTCCATAGCAACCAGGCCAGTCAGGGCAACCCAGGCCCGAATCAGTGAGCCGGGTAAACGCACCGAAGATCACAAGGTCAAACGTGAGGAACAAGGTCACCAACGTCAGCACCCGCAAACGCTGCGCTACCGGCGCATTCTTGTTGTGCATCCACACCCAGGCCAACGGCCCCATCGCCACCACCAGCCCCATGATCATCAGGCGCAGGGCAGGACTCAGGTCGTAAAGGTTTTGTGCTGCCATGACTAAAAAGAATCAACCATTGCCACGCGTGCTGAAGCTCCAGGCCAGCAGGGGCCGCGGAACCGGCTTTGCCGGTCCGCAGGCGCAGCGGCCCCCTCGGGGGGCAGGGAGCTACACGCAGTGAGCGACCGTGGGGGCTTCATCTACCTGCCCTCTTTGTCCCAGCTGCTGGAGGCGCGCAGCAGGCGCTCCAGGTCGCGCTTGGCCTTGGCGGCGGCGGCGACGTCCATGTCGGCCGGGAAACGCATCATCCAGTTGCCGATGGGGTCGACCAGATAGAGATGATCCTCCAGACGCTGGCCCGCAGCGGGCTCCAGCCACTTGGCGAGTTCAGCTGGCGCCACACGCAGCACCGCCGACGAAGCCAGCGCGGGGAGCAAGGCGTCACGCACCGGCGCTTCATCCACCACCAGCCAGACACGATCCAGGCGCTCTTTTTCCTTGCCGAGGGACTCGCGCAGCTGTCGCTGGAAATACAGGTTCTGCTCGCACCGCGCACCGCAGGCGCCGCCGGCCACACTGATGAGCAGCCACTGGTCCTTCAGTGCCGTCAGCGTGCCGGCGCGGCCGTCCAGCGAGCGCGTGGCCAGCGGCGGCAGCGGACGCTGCGGGTCAATCAGATCGCCGAAATTGCGGCGGCCTTCGGGCCGGATCAGGTAGTAGGTGACGTAAGACGCGATGACCGGTGCGGCGCACACCAGCAGCACGGCCAGCATTTTCCAGCGGCCTGCCACGGTGCTGGGTGCGCGCGTACTGGACTGATCCAGCACAGGCATGGCATGCACGGTCAGGCCCAGGGGCTGGTCTTGCAGTCCGGCTGCGGCAGCGTGGACGGGAGGAGTATCAGGGGTATGAGGGGTAGCAGGCGTATCGTTTGTCACGGCAATTGATCGCGGCGTTTACCGCGCATGTGGGTACGAAAAGGAAGGACCAGCTGAAACCAGCCATACAAAAGAACCACCAGGCCGCAAAGACCGAACCACTGGAAGGCATAGCCGTAGTGCTTGTCCACGCCCAGATTGGGCGCGGCCCACTCGCGCAGCAGGCCTTCGCTGGGCGCACCGGTCTGCAGCAATGAAACATCCAGCAGCGGCAGGCCGGTTTGCGCCCGGAAAGCAGGCAAGTCGAGATTTTGCCGTATGCGCCCACTCTCGGTACCCTGGAACTCATAGAGCCTGGAAGGCGGCGGGGCCATACGGCCCTCAACCGTCACGATGCCCGGCGGCGTTGAAACATCCGGCAGGCGTATGCGGTCGGCAAAGTTGCGCGGTACCCAGCCACGCTGCACCAGGATGGCCTGCGGACTGCCTTCCAGCACCAGTGGTGTTACCACCAAAAAACCCGTCTTGCCGCCCATGGGCCTGTTGTCGAGATACACCGTGTGCTCGGCGCGCCAGCTGCCCTTGAGGATGGCTGGCCGGTGAATGTCATCAGCAAGGCTCTGGCTCGTAAGCAGCGAATGCACATCCAGCGCTGGAAGCCGGCCTTTGGAATCGACGGCGGCCTGCAGCGCTTCTTTTTGTGCGGCGCGGCGCAGCTGCCATTGCCCCAGCGAAAAGGTCGTGCCGGCCACCGCCAGTGCGGCCACCGTGAGAATCCAGAAGCGCGGGGAGTGCAAAGCACGTGTCATGAGCCGATAATCCTGTTCATGACTTACCTGATCGCACTGGCGTTTATCGCCATTTTTGCCAGCCTGGCCTCCGCACTGTTTTTCATGCTCAGGGGCGGCAAGGGCAGTGAAGGCGCCGAAAGCAGCAAACGCAAAAACAGCAACATGGCGCGCGCACTGGCGTTCCGTATCGGGTTTTCTGTGTTGCTGTTTGTTTGCATTCTGATTGCGTGGAAGCTTGGTTATATCCAGCCCACCGGCATCCCTGCTGGTAAATAACCGCCACTCTGAGTGGCGAAATAAATAACAAAGGCCGCATCAAGCGGCCTTTGGTTGAGCGGCCCAGGCCGCGATTGGTTCCGCCTTACAGCCAGTAAACCAGGATGTAGAGGCCCAGCCACACCACATCCACAAAGTGCCAGTACCAGGCGGCGCCTTCAAAGCCGAAATGCTTTTCAGGGGTGAAATGGCCTTTTTGCAGGCGCAGCGTGATGAAGAACAGCATCAGCATACCGACGAACACGTGAAAACCGTGAAAGCCTGTGAGCAGGAAGAAAGTCGAGCCGTACACGCCGGACGACAGCTTCAGATTCATCTCATGATAGGCATGGAAATACTCGTAGCCTTGTACGAACAGGAAGACCAGGCCGAGCAGCACCGTCGCCCACATAAAGGCAATGGTTCGTGCGCGCTTGCCTTCGATCAAGGCATGGTGGGCGATGGTGATAGTGACGCCAGAGCTCAGCAGCAGCGCCGTGTTGACGGTGGGCAAGGAGCCCATGATGCTGGCCCAGATACCGCCACCAATCATCAGCGGCTTCATGGCCGTGAAGGGCTCAACGATGTCGGCAGGCGATGTCGTGGCACCAGCCACGATAGACGGCCAGGCCGCCCTGAAATCAGGCCAGAGCAGCGCATTTTCCAAACTACCCAGTGCGGGCAACGAGTGCGAGCGGGCCCACCACAACGCAGTGAAGAACGCGCCGAAGAACATCACTTCCGAGAAAATGAACCAGCTCATGCTCCAACGGAAGGACATGTCGATCTTGCGGCCGTACATGCCGCCTTCGCTTTCGGCGATGGACTGGCTGAACCAGCGGAACAACGTGACCAACCACCACACCATACCGAAGGCCAACGACCACATGCCCCAGTGCGCACCATTGATCCATTGGCCGGCGCCGAGGATGACAAAAAACAGGCCGATAGACGCCATCACCGGATGGCTCGATGGGCTGGGAACAAAGTAGTGGGGGGTTGACCCGTGGGTTGCTGATGACATCGCTCGACTCCTGTTTTTCTCTCGAATTTTCAATAATCTTTTAATTTGCGCCGTGAGGCATTTGTGCGAATGCCGCGCTAGTGCGCGACCATCCATTTCGCCAGCAGCACCAGGACCGCGACAAACACCACCACAGCAATCAACCCGACCACAATGATGTGGAGGGGATTCAAATTTTTCACGTCTTCTTCGTAGTCGCCACGCGCACGCAGTCCCACAAAAGACCAGGCCACGGCCTTGACCGTACGCCAGAAGGAGGGTTTTGCGGGGGTTGCGGCCATGCTCATGCGCCTGCCTGTCTTTCAGGGGGGGCGGCGGCAGTCGTCGCCTTGGGCGTGACGGGCGCGGCCGGCGTTTTTCCGCCCACTTCAAAGAAGGTGTAGGACAGCGTGATCGTGCTCACGTCCTTCGACAGTTTCGGGTCAATCACAAACACCACCGGCCACTGCTTTTTCTCACCGGGCGCCAGGGTGTACTGACTGAAGCAAAAGCATTCCAGCTTGTTGAAATGTGCCCCGGCCTGGGCCGGCGCATAGCTGGGAATCGCTTGCGCGGACATGGTCCGGTCTTGCACATTCTGGAACTCGTACATCACCGTGGTCAGCTCGCCGGGATGAACCTGCAATGTGTTTTGTGCCGGCTTGAAGTGCCAGGGGCCGCGCGAGTTCGCGTCAAATTCGACCGTGATGGTGCGGGTGCGGTCTACCTGCGTATTGGCCGGCAGGCTGGACGTCGCGCCGGGAATCTGCCGGTCAGATAGCGCCAGCACGTTGATGCCGGTCATCTCGCAGATCGCCTTGTAGATGGGCACCAACGCGTAACCGAAGGCAAACATGCCGAGCACGATCACGCCCAGCTTGCCCATCATGTTGAAGTTTTCGCGCTTGAGCCGCATCACATCAGTACTGGTTTGAGATTGAGGTCGACCTGGCGGCTCAACGGCTCAGGAAAATCATCTTGGCCATGAAGCCGGCAAAAAAGACCAGCGCGACCGAAGCCAGTATCAGGGCCAGCCTCAGGTTGCTCTTCTTTTGTTCAGGTGTCGTCATGGGGATTACCGTTGGGTTCAATCAGCCGATCACGCGGGTTGCCGAGGCATCCAGCTTGGGCGGTGTTTCATAGGTGTGGAAAGGTGCGGGCGACGGAACTTCCCACTCGAGGCCTTCGGCGCCCTTGCCGCCTTCGTCCACCCAGGGGTTCTGCCTGGCAGGTGCACCCTGGCCGCGCATCGTGGGCACCACAATGAACAGGAAGAAGTACAGCTGGGCAAATCCGAAGAAGAACGCGCCCACGCTGGCCACGGCATTGAAATCCGCGAACTGCATGGGGTAGTCGGCATAGCGGCGCGGCATGCCGGCCAGGCCCAGGAAGTGCATCGGGAAGAAGGTCACGTTGAAGGAAATCAGCGACCACCAGAAGTGGATCTTGCCGCGGGTTTCGTTGTACATGACGCCGGTCCATTTGGGCGACCAGTAGTAGTAGCCGGCAAACAAGGCATAGAGCGAACCAGCCACCAGCACGTAATGGAAGTGAGCCACCACGTAGTAGGTGTCCTGCAGTTGCGTGTCGATCGGTGCGACCGAGAGGATCACGCCCGTCAGGCCGCCGATGGTGAACACGAAGATGAAGCCCACCGCAAACAGCATGGGAGTTTCAAAGGTCATGGAGCCGCGCCACATCGTGGCGATCCAGTTGAACACCTTCACGCCCGTGGGCACGGCGATCAGCATGGTGGAGTACATGAAGAACAGCTGGCCCGTAACCGGCATGCCGGTGGTGAACATGTGGTGAGCCCACACAACGAAGCTCAGGATGGCGATGGAGCCGGTGGCGTACACCATGGAGGCGTAGCCGAACAGGCGCTTACGCGAGAAAGCCGGGATGATCTGGCTGATGATGCCGAAGGCCGGCAAGATCATGATGTAAACCTCGGGGTGGCCGAAGAACCAGAAGATGTGCTGGTACATCACCGGGTCGCCGCCGCCGGCGGGGTTAAAGAAGCTGGTGCCGAAGTGGCGGTCAGTCAGCGTCATGGTGATGGCGCCTGCGAGCACCGGCATCACGGCGATCAGCAGGTAGGCGGTGATCAGCCAGGTCCAACAGAACATCGGCATCTTCATCAGCGTCATGCCGGGAGCGCGCATGTTGAGGATGGTAACGATGATATTGATCGAACCCATGATGGACGAAGCGCCCAGGATGTGCATCGCAAAAATACCGGCATCCATGGACGGGCCCATTTGCAACGTGAGCGGCGCGTAGAGCGTCCAGCCTGCGGCGGGTGCGCCACCAGGCATGAAGAACGACCCCACCAGCATGATGCCGGCCGGGATCAACAGCCAGAAGCTGAAGTTGTTCATGCGGGCAAAAGCCATGTCAGCCGCGCCGATCTGCAGCGGGATCATCCAGTTGGCGAAACCCACGAAGGCCGGCATGATGGCGCCGAACACCATGATCAGGCCGTGCATGGTGGTGAGCTGGTTGAACAGTTCGGGGTTGACCAGTTGCAGGCCGGGCTGGAACAGCTCAGCGCGGATCAGCAAGGCCAGCACGCCACCGAACATCAGCATAAAGAAGCTGAACAACAGGTACAGCGTGCCAATATCCTTGTGGTTGGTCGCAAATACCCAACGACGCCAGCCCGTCGGGGCATGGTGATCGTGGTCATCATGTGCGTGATCGTGATGGTCTAGAACTGCACTCATCTTGGCTTCCTTTGGTGGCTTATGCCTGTAGCTTGTCTTTTGCGGCCGGCAAGGTCACGCCGGCGAAATGATGGAATCTGCGGGTAACGCCTGAGGCTTACTTGCGAGCCGCCTGTATTTCCGCGGGCTGGACGATCTGGCCGGTCTGGTTGGACCAGTTGTTCTTGGAGTAGCTGATCACGGCGGCGATGTCGGTGTCGCTGAGCGCCTTCCAGGAAGGCATGGCGCCACCGGCTGCACCATTGAGCACGGTCTGGATCTGCTTCTTGTGGTCTGCGTCGAGAACAATCGGCGAGCCGTCCAGCGGCTTGATCGGGCCAGCGCCCTTGCCGTTGGCCTGGTGGCAGGCCGCGCAGTTGGCGGCGTAGACTTTTTCGCCGCGGGCTTTCAGGTCAACCAGCGTCCAGACCTTGGAAGGATCATCGGCCTTGGCGGCGGCTTCCTTGGCCTTGACGGCGACCCAGGCGCTGTAATCGGCGGCGGACACAACCTTCACATGGATGGGCATGTAGGCGTGTTCCTTGCCGCAGAGTTCCTGGCACTGGCCGTAGAAGTCGCCAACTTGCTCGGCACGGAACCAGGTGTCGCGCACAAAACCGGGAATCGCATCCTGCTTGATGCCGAAGGCCGGCACCGCGAAGGCGTGGATCACGTCGCTGGCGGTGGTGATGATGCGGATTTTCTTGTTGACGGGAACAACCAGCGGGTTGTCGACCTTGAGCAGGTAGTTGTCGGGAGCTTCGCCGGCCTTGGGGCCGCCGTTGTCGGACATTTCGCGGTGCGTGTTGTCGAGTGTGGAGACAAAGCCGATGCCTTCGCCTTCGCCCTTGATGTAGTCGTAGCCCCATTTCCACTGGATGCCGGTGGCCTTGATGGTGAGGTCGGCAGCGGTGGTGTCCTTCTGGGCGACCAGCACCTTGGTGGCCGGAAGGGCCATGGCGATCACGATGATGAAGGGGACGATGGTCCAGGCAATTTCAACAGCGGTGGATTCGTGGAAATTGGCCGATTTGTGGCCGACCGACTTGCGGTGTTTCAGGATGGAATAGAACATCACCCCGAAAACAGCCACAAAAATCACGAGGCAGATGGCCATCATGAACCAATGCAGCCACTGCTGCTCTTCGGCAATTTTGGTCACGGCCGGGTGCAAATTCAGCTGATTGACGGCCGGGCCGCCCTTCAGGTCGTTGACGGCGTAAGCGGCGGTGCTGACCCAGGCGGCCGCAGATGCCAGAATTGCGCCTGCATGCTGCATGCCAAGCCGTGTCATTTTGCTCATGGTGTTGCTTACGTTCATCGTGATCACTTTTTCTGCTTCAATTACCGACCAAATTAACCGGCTGATTATAAAGTTAGCGGCAAGCCCTCCTGCCGCACCTGAACTGACACAAGTCTTTCAGGAACTGTCAAACACTCCGCAACGCCATGCGAATCTCGCGGGCCAGCGCGGGCCGCAGCTCTGGCCGTACATGCCGCCCCACCTGGACAGACCGCCCCTGCCCGGACACCTCAATCAGCGACCCATCCCCATCCTTGGGCTCGATCCGGACCCATTCGCGGTTGAATTCAGCCCGCTCCGTGCGCCCTGCCGTTTCCAGCTCCACCACCAGCCGCTCGCCCTGCAGGACGATTTTTTCACCATCCCCCGCATGCCGGGCATACGCCACAAAGGCGGCTCCCACCGCGACCAGCTCGATCCAGGCAAAAGG
The DNA here is from genome assembly GCF_056405635.1 of Polaromonas sp. P1_F8. Taxonomy (NCBI): domain Bacteria; kingdom Pseudomonadati; phylum Pseudomonadota; class Betaproteobacteria; order Burkholderiales; family Comamonadaceae; genus Polaromonas; species Polaromonas sp. P1_F8. Next base: position 1,690,920 of record NZ_JBFUBS010000001.1, read on the forward strand.
CATCACCATGGTGGCACCCTGCAGCCAGAAAAATCCGGCAATACCCAATGAGACACCGCACAAAGACACATACAGCCAGCCCAATTGGGCCGGTGTGAGTGAACAGTGACGCTTGAGAAGCCACAGCACAGCATCGTGGCTGTGGGCGCCCTGTGCGGGCAAGGTGGCAAAACGAAACGCTGGTGTTGGCTGCAGCATGTGGCAACCCTCAAAAAAACTGCGGTTAACGCTGGGCATTGACCGCATGAGGCTTGGGAACATACCCAAAAATTCAGCTTTGAATTGTAGCCGGGTTTACCTTGCCGCCCCTTCTGAAAACCCGTCAACACCAGGGATTGGGAGCGCCTGCGCAACACCTGCCGGGCACCTAGCCGCCGGAGCGCTGGCCCTGCAGCATGCTGCGCATATCGGCGACCGACACCGCGCTGAGCGGACTGACCTTGATCCGCGGCGGCGCCTTGAGCGCGTGGCCATAAATGATTTCAAAGGTGAGGGACAGCCGCCCGTCTTCGCCCCTGACGAGATGGCGGGACAGCGCGCTTTCAAGCTGCGCCTTCCAGGCCCGGCCCCTCAGGGCAGGAAACCGCGCCGGGTGAAAGTTGCGGCCCAGTTCCCTGATGTCTTCCAGCAGCCGCGCCGGGGTCGCATAGGTGAGGGTGATGCGCTCCATGTCCATCACTGGCTCCGCAAACCCCGTCTGCACCAGCATGTCGCCCCAGTCATGCATATCGGTCAGTTCATGCCCGGCCGGCGGCCAGCCCAGCTGCGCATACACCTCGCGCAACTCCTTCGCGGTATCCGGGCCCAGGCAGGAAAACATCAGGAAACCGTCTACCTTCAGTGCCTGGTGCCAGCGCGCCAGCAGGGCCTGCGGATCGGCCGATTCGTGCAGCGCCATGTTGGCCCAGAGCATGTCGGCAGTTCCTGCCGGCGGCGCCTCAAAATGCACGGGAGCCGCCAGCCACCGGCGCGGACGCCACCACGGTTTTGCTATATTTTTGATAGCTGCTTGCGCCCGTTCGGAGCTGCTCTCAACCACAAAACACCTAGATTTTGGGTAGGCCCCGGCCAGTTTTTCCTGCGCCCGGATCCCTCCGCGCAATGCTCCCCAGTGCACCCACGCGCGCGGCTGCAGCTTGATCCATTGCAATCGGTCCATCATGCGCCGCGCCACCTCTTCATGAAGCCACGGTGAGGCCAGCGGAGCGGTGCGGTCCCAGCGGCTGACGGCGATCGGGTCGAGCGTGGGTGGGCGCTGTGTAGGGGTCATGGAAAGAGCAAAAAGGGCAAAGGAAGCGCGGGACCCGCCGAGGCAAGCGGGGAAGGTACGCGAGTATATTGACACGGTGTTCACACGCCTGCTTGCTCCCGCCGCATTCCTGTCCCCGCCGACCGGCCGCTTTGGCGGCTTCCCCGGCCTGGCCAGCCAGTGCGCTGTATGCCGCAGCTGGCCGGCGCGCCAGGTGTGCGCCGCCTGCGTGGCCCGGTTTGCCTTTGCCGTCCCACGCTGCCCCCGCTGCGCTCTCGCCTTGCCCGGTGACCTTTCCATGGGTCTTCGGGTCGGGCCGCAGCCCTGCGGCGCCTGTGTCAGCCATCCGCCGCCTCTGGACGGCGCCTTTGCCGCCGTGAACTATGCCTACCCCTGGTCCGCGCTGATTGCGGGCTACAAATTCGGCGAGCGGCACGGCTGGGCCGCTTTTTTTGCCAGCCTGCTGGCCCGGTCGCCGGGCGTAGCCGGGCTCATGGCAGAACTGGCCCCCGGCGACTGGATCGTTCCGGTGCCGCTGTCGGCGGAGCGCCTGCAGGTGCGCGGCTTCAACCAGGCCTGGGAGTTGTGTGTGGCGCTGGCCCGGCAAACACGCACGCAAGGCCAGACCGATGCCAGGCTGCTGCTACGGGTGAAGCACACGCGCCCGCAAAGCCAGCTCAAACGCAAGGACCGGCTGGCCAACGTCAAGGGAGCTTTCCAGGTGGATCCGCTGCGCACGGGGGAACTGCAGGGACGGCGCGTGGTGCTGGTGGATGACGTGATGACCAGCGGCGCCTCGCTGTATACGGCCGCACAGTCCTTGCGGGATGCGGGCGCCGCACACGTTGGCGCCGTTGTCCTTGCGCGAACTCAATAGCCCCCACGGTCGCTCACTGCGTGTAGCCTGCGGCTTCTCCCTGCCCCTTTCATCACGTGAAGGGGCCGCTGCGCCTGCGGTCTGGCAAAGCCAGTCCCGCGGCCCCTGCTGGTACAAAGCCCACACCCGGTTCCGGTCACCCGCAGGGATCGGAAAGGGAAAGGCTCGCGACTCGACAGAAAACCCGCGCCCGCCGCACGACAATCCAGCCATGTTCAATATTGTTCTGGTCGAGCCTGAGATCCCCCCCAACACCGGCAATGTCATCCGCCTGGCGGCCAATACGGGCTGCCGATTGCACCTGGTGGAACCGCTGGGGTTTTCGATGGACGACAAACACATGCGCCGGGCGGGGCTCGATTACCACGAGTACGCCCAAGTGCTGCGGCATGCCAGCTGGCAAGCCTTCCTCGAAAGTGAGCAACCACCCTCCGACAGGCTCTTTGCCATGACCACGCACGGCTCCGGCAGCGTCTACGACGCGCGCTTCCTGCCCGGCGACTGGCTGGTTTTCGGCGCCGAAACCCGCGGCCTGGCGCCGGAGTTACGCGAATCCTTTGCGCCACCGCAGCGCCTCAAGGTTCCCATGCTGCCGGGCCAGCGCAGCCTGAACCTCTCCAACACCGTGGCCGTTACCGTGTTTGAGGCCTGGCGGCAAAACGGGTTTTCAGGGTCGCCCGGCTTGCCCGGATGAGACATAAGTCCGCTTTTGCCAACCTTTGGACTAGCACCCCCTTGCCAGAATCTAGGTAAAAACCCTAAACTCCAATCCTTCAAGCCTAAAGTTCTCGCTGCAGGCCCGAACGTGCGGATTGCCACTACCCGGCCCTTCCTGCGTTATCCCTTCCCACCGCCCAGTCCACAAGACTGGAAGGAAAAACACAGTGAATATGGTCATCCAGCGTATTTTCGGCAACAGCACGTCCCGCCTTTCCAGCACCGCCAAAGCAGCCAACCGGCTCTCGGTCGAGCAGATCCAGGAAAGCCTGCGCACCCTTTTGCAGGATTGCGAAGATCCGCGCACCCCGCGGGTGATCTACAAGATCAATCTCGCCAAAACCCCCTCCGACCTGTGGCTGCTGCGCAGCGACCTGCACCAATGCATCGCACATGCGCATTCCCAGACGGAAGCCGCCGAACGCATCAATGGCCTGATCGGTGTTTTTGAGGGCTGGCTGCCGGCCAGCCAGCTGACGCGCATCTAGCGCCAGCGGCGCGTTCAAGGGTATCGCCGCACCAGCGATTCCGCCACGCATACCGGCTTGGGCGAGCCCTCGCGTTCCACGGTCACTTCCCAGGTCATTTGCATGCCGGCGTTGTCAATCGCCTCGGCAGCCAGCAGTTTCATGCGTGCCCGCAGGCGGCTGCCGACGGGCACCGGCGCGGTAAATCGCACCTTGTTGAGCCCGTAGTTCACGCCCATGCGCGAGCCGGCAATCTCAAACGACGACTCGAAAAAACGCGGCAGCAGTGACAAGGTCAGGAACCCATGGGCGATCGGCCCGCCGAACGGGCCGGCCGCTGCCTTTTCAGGGTCCACATGAATCCACTGGTGGTCGCCCGTCGCTTCGGCAAACAGGTTGACCTGTTGCTGCGTGATGGTGATCCAGTCGCTGACGGCGACTTCCTGGCCGGTGCAGGCGGCCAGGTCGGCCAGGGTTTCAAAGGTTTTCATGCCGCCACTGTAGCGACACACAGGGGCACGGCATGTCGGCTCAGCGACAAACCGGCGCGATGCTCAGAGATTCAACGGTCAAGCCACCGGCAGATGCCCTGCCACTGTTCCATGTCTTTTTCAACGCGGCTGGGTACCACGTCAAACACCGTGAGTCCCCGCGCGGCCAGGTGAATGTAGTTCTGCGTGTCGCGCAGGTAGCCCAGCACCGGCAAACCCAGCCCTTCGACGAAACTGCGTAGCTTGTCGGCGGCAATCGTGCGTGAATCCACGCGCATGCCGACAATGCCCACCTGCATCTTGCCGGCGTGCTTGTGTTCGGCCAGCTGGTCCAGGAAGGTGCGCGTGGCAAAGATGTCGAAGACGCTGGGCTGCAGCGGCACGATGACCTTGTCAGCCAGCTTCAAGACCTCGTTAAAGCGCGAACCATGCAACCCACCGGGCGTGTCGAGCACCACATGCGTCGTGCCCTTGGGGGGTTTGACGATCAGGTCTGCATTCACATCCCAGGTGGCAATCGGCCGGGCGGCGGGCGGCCGCAGCCCCAGCCACAACCGTGAAGACTGCTGCCGGTCGGCGTCTCCCAGCATGACCGCATGGCCCTGGCTGGCAAAGTATCCGGCAACATTGGTGGCCAGCGTCGTTTTGCCGACGCCCCCCTTCGGATTGGCGATCACAACCACGGGCATGCGAATCTCCTCGGTTTGGAACTTGTCGTTCCTGGGAACTCTTGGTCTTGCTTTTCCGCTATGGTAACGGCATGGACACAGTTCTCACAACCACTGATAAATCGGCGGGCAGCACGGCAAATCCAGATATTTATGTCATTGCGGCCCATCCCGCCTGGCGCGAATCACGGGTCAACCGCCCGCTGATGGAGGCTGCGAAGGCCCTGCCCCGTGTCCAGGTGCAGGATCTGTATTCGAGCTATCCCGACTATGCCATCGACGTGCCCAAAGAGCAGGCCGCCCTGGAACGCGCGCAACTGGTGGTGCTGCTCCACCCCATGCATTGGTACTCGATGCCCGCGCTGCAAAAGCTCTGGCTGGACGACGTACTCACCTACGGCTGGGCCTACGGCGAAGGTGAGGAGGAAGGCGCAAAAGGCCGTGCACTGCAGGGTAAAGACCTGTGGCTGGTCGCCACCACAGGCGGCCCCGAAACGTCCTATCACCCACAAGGCTACAACCGCTACTTTTTTGATGCCTTCCTGCCGCCGTACGAGCAAAGCGCCGCGCTGTGCGGCATGCGTTTTTTGCCGCCTCTGGTGTTGCACGGCGCCCACAGCGTTGACAGGCAAACCGTTGCCGATCACATCGCAACCTTCCGCCAGCGCCTGCAAAGCTATCCCGACTGGCCTGAACTGGAAGACCTGGAGCAATGTGCCGCCTGCGTCGTTCCCATGAAGGATCGGCCAGTGGAGCACCCTGACCATGTCAAAGCCGAGAGCCAATTTTCCGTCGGGCCGCCCCAGGGAAAATTAGCCCCTTTTGAAAGTGAGAGGGGCAGCGTACCGCCGAAGGCACACGAAGTGAAAAGCGTGGGGGCTCGATAACTATGGAGCATGCACCAGCCTGGCTGACCAACAGCTTTATCTACCTGGCCGCCGCGGTGATTGCCGTGCCCCTGGCCAAAAAACTCGGCCTCGGCTCCATCATCGGCTACCTGGCCGCCGGCATCGCCATAGGCCCCTGGGGCCTGGGCCTGGTTACCAATGTGCAGGACATCCTCCACTTCGCCGAGTTTGGCGTGGTGTTGATGCTGTTCCTGGTGGGGCTGGAGCTGGAGCCCAAACGCCTGTGGAATCTGCGCCGACCCATCTTCGGCTGGGGCAGTGCCCAGGTGCTGGGGTGCGCCGCCCTGCTCACGGGCGTCGCGATGGCATTTGGCGTGAGCTGGCAGATTGCGCTGGTGGCCGGCCTCGGGCTGGCGCTGTCATCCACCGCCATCGCACTGCAGGCCATCGGCGAGCGCCATCTGATGCCGACGTCGAGCGGCCAGGCCGGGTTTTCCATCCTGCTGTTCCAGGACGTGGCAGCCATCCCGATTCTCGCGCTGTTGCCCCTGCTGGGCGCAATCGGTGGAGAAAATGAGGCTGTAGCGCATACCAGTCGTGCGCTGGAAGCTATCAAAATCGTAGCAGCCATCGCCGGCATCATCCTGGGCGGCCGCCTGCTGCTGCGGCCCCTGCTGCGCTGGATCGCCAACAGCGGTACACCCGAAATTTTCACCGCAGCCTCGCTGCTGCTGGTGGTGGGCATTGCGGCGCTGATGCAGTTCGTCGGCCTGTCGATGGCCCTGGGCGCTTTTCTGGCGGGTGTCCTGCTGGCGGAAAGTGAATACCGCCGCGAACTCGAAACCGATATCGAGCCTTTCAAGGGTCTGCTGCTGGGCCTGTTCTTCATTGCCGTCGGCATGAGCATCGACTTTGGCGTGCTCTGGAAGTCGCCCGGGCTGATGGCCGCCATTCTGGTGGGCTTCCTCGGCCTGAAACTGATGGTGATTTACGGTCTGGCGCGCCTCATGAAGCTGCCTTTCCAGGAACGCCCGGTGTTCGCGGTGCTGCTGGCGCAGGGCGGCGAGTTCGCCTTCGTGGTGTTCCAGGCAGCAGCCGGGGCGCATGTGTTTTCCGCTGAGATCGCCTCACTGCTGATAGGCGCGGTGGCGCTGTCCATGCTGCTGAGCCCGCTGCTGCTGGTGGCCGTCGACAAGCTGCTGCTGCCGCGCTGGGCCGGCTGCGACACGCCGCAACTCGAAGAAATCTCCGAGCAGCAGGAGGCGCCGATCATCATTGCCGGTTTCGGCCGCTACGGCCAGATCGTCGGCCGCATGCTGCTGGCCCAGGGCATTCCGGCCACCGTGCTGGACCACGACGCGGAAATGGTCGAAACCGTGCGGGCTTTCGGCTACCGGGTGTTTTACGGCGATGCGACGCGGTTGGACCTGCTGCGCACGGCCGGCGCGGCCACAGCCAAAATCCTGGTGTTGTCGGTCGACGACATGGAGCAATCGCTCAAGATCGTCGACCTGGCGCGCGAGCATTTTCCGCAGATGCAGATCGTCGCCCGCGCGCGTGACGTGACGCACTGGAACGCGCTGCGTGACCGCGGCGTGATGCAGGTGGAACGTGAGGTGTTCGAGTCCAGCCTGCGCAGCGCGCGCACGGTGCTGGAACTGCTGGGCCAGCCGCCGCACGAAGCGCGCCAGGCGGCGATGCGCTTTCGCCGGCACAACCTGGAGCTGTTCGAACGCATGTACCCGCACCGCAAGGACCGCACCAAGGTCATCGCCGTGGCCACCCAGGGGCGTTTACAACTGGAAGAGCAGCTGGCCCAGGAGCGCCAGCAACAGGCACAGCGCCGGCCTGCTGCCTGGCACGCCCAGGAATCCGAATAAAAAAACAGCTCCAGGCCTTTAGTGACGGGCGCGAGCAGCTATTGATTTTATAGCACCCACCTGCTCAGGGATATCGAACGGCAATTACCGGTTCGACTGCTGCTCGGCGTCACGCCGCCGCTGCTCCATGGCCCGCCGTTCCACACAGGCCGGATGCTGGGCGAAGCCCGGCTTGGCACACTGCTCAGACATGCAGATCTGGAAACCGAGGAGGATGCGCCCTTCACAGGCCTGCCGCGGATTGCCGGCCGCGGCCTGCGGCGCCGGCGTGGCAGCGTGGTCGGTCGCCGAAGGGGAAGGGGTAGCGGCGGATTTGGGCTGAGCCTGCTTGGCCTGCCGCTCTTTTTCCAGTGCAGCTTTTCGGGTGGCGGCCGCAGCCGCAAGCGCCGCCCTGGAGGCCGCAGACAGGGGTGCCCGCGCCACAGAAGAAGAGGCAGCCGAAGCCGCAGGCTGGGCCTGCGCAGCTTGCACTGCGGGTGCAGCTGCAGCAGGCGCCGCGGACACTACGGGCGAAGTGGACGCTGCCGGCGTGGCCACCGCCGCGCCGGGCGCTGCCTTGGCCGCTATATTGGCCGCTTTATTGGTCGGTATGGCAGACGGGGCGGCAGGGGCAGCTCGGCCGGAAAGGGATTTCCATCCAAGGCCGATGACGGCCAGCGCTACCAGGCCCGCCAGACCCCACACCAGGTAACGGTAGGGTACAGGTGAAGCTGCCTTTGCAGGTGTCGTTGCGACCCCGGGCGACGCCAGGGGGCTGCGCCGCCGTGCCGATTTTGACTTTATCGGCGGCCGTGCGGCGTCGTTGGTATTCGCGGCTGGGCTCTTGGCGGGAATTGCAGCTGCACCTTGCGTTGGCCGCCCGCTGGCAGGCTCAGGTGCTGCCGGGCTCACGGGTGCATCGCTGAACACGGTCTCCGGCCAGTCGGTGGATGCGTCATGCGCTTCCTGGTCCGGCTGAGCTGCCGCAGCGACCACCGGTGTCCCCAGGCGCGTGGCATCCGGGTCATCGGCGGCGGGTTTCACCGGCACATGAGGCGGCAAAGGCGCCTTGGCTGCCGCCTCTTCAAGGGCCTTCCAGGCCATGTCGGTGTCGGTCCCGGAGGCGGATGCGCTGGCAGACACTGGAGGGGCTGGCGGGGCTGGTTGTGTATCGGGACGCGGAACAATCAGCGTTCCTGTACCCAGGCGCCGGCCGATGTCCGAGTCGTCTGCGCCAGGCACGCCGAGTTTTTTGAGGCGGCGGCGCGCCAGGTCGGCATAGATACCCGACGGGAACTTGGCCAGAAAGCCCTGGATGTCTTCCACATCCATGGACTCCTTGATGTCTTTCCAGTAGACGAGCTCGAGCTCCTGCGTCACGACCGAGATGTTGGCGCTGGTGCCCGACGGCTGGTCAACCAGCGCTTCGCCGGACAGCATGGTGGAAGTCCAGGTTGAATTGCTGCCGGGCCCGGGCGGCACGGCGGACGGAACCACCGAGATATCGGGCGCCTCGCGTGCCGCGGCCTGCAGCGCAGCAAGGAACTCCTGCGCGCTGGCATAACGCTGGTCGCGCGATTTGGCCAGGGCCTTGGCCACCACGGCATCCAGCGCTGCGGGCAATTGGGCATTGAACGCACCCGGCATGACCGGGGTATGCCCGACGATCTGCTGGATGGTGGCGAAGTCGGTGTCACCGTCAAACGGCCGCTTCCCGGTGAGCAATTGATACAGCACGATGCCGGCGGCAAACAGGTCTGCACGGGCATCAATCGGCCGGCCCTGCACCTGCTCGGGCGACATGTATTTCAGCGTTCCGACCATGGAACCCTGCGTACGGGTGGCTTCGCCGGAATCCTGGATGCGCGCCACACCAAAGTCGGTGAGCTTGACACGCCCGCTCGTCTCGATCAGCAGGTTGGCCGGTTTGATGTCGCGGTGGACGATGCTTTGCCTGTGCGCGTAATCCAGCGCCGAAAGCAGGTCGCCCATGATGCCCAGGGTTTGCTCCAGGGTGTAGAGGTTGCCCTTGTCCAGGTGGTGCTTGAGGTCGTCGCCGTCGACGAATTCCATGACCAGGAAGGCAATGTCGCCGTCACGGTCGGAGTCATAGACGCTGACAATATGCGGATGCTGCAGGCGCGCCGCAGACCGGGCCTCGGTGCGAAAACGCACTTCATACTCTAAGGCGGCCTCTTCCGACAGATTTTCGACCTTGATGGTCTTGATCGCCACGCGACGGTCAAGGTTGGGATCCCGCCCCTCATACACCAGCCCCATCGCCCCCTTGCCGAGGACGCGGATGAGATCGTAACGGCCAAGTTTCTTGAGACTCATGAGGGAATGGAAATGGACGTAACTGGCGGAAACCGTGCTGCGGGCCTGAGGGGGACGCCTACGTCTTGAAACAAAAAACGATTCTAGCCTGCATCATGCAGCGAAAAAGGTCCGGAATCCGACCTCTTCCGCGGATCAGGTCCTGATGGAAAACGTGACAAGCGGGGCATTTTCGTCGGTGCGCTCGCAGCCCGGCACGATCTGGCCGCTGCCAACCAGGTAGCACTCGGTGCGCCGCAGCACCACCGCCTCACTCTGGTTGCCCAGGTACACCCAGGTGCCGTAGCTGGAAGCGTCCGTCAATACAAAATGCCCGCCACGCCATTCGAGGGTGGCATGCATGCGCGAAACACGGGGATCGTTCAAGGTCAGCGCCGCATCGGCGGCCCGGCCCAGCGCCAGCTTGCTGCTTTTCGAATCCAGCCTGACGGTTTGCTCCGCAAAGCTGAGTTCGAGGAAGGCCTGGCTGGGTGAGGAGAACATCGAACGCCCGGCCATCGTGGCATCCTCGTCGCGGCCAGCCTGCCATTCGACCCGGTAGACATGGCTGGCTTCAGCCCTGCCGCGAAGGTACATGGGGCCCATGCTGCGCAGCGATGCCCTCTGGACGGGCAACAGGGCGGTCCAGACGTTTTCGGTCGTGAGGATCTGGGCGGCACCCGCAAGGTCTGCGAGCCTGGCGGCCGAATTGACGGTGTCACCGAAACAGTCGCCGTCGATTTCAACCACTTCACCCGACTCGATACCCATCTGCATCTGTACGGGGGTGCCGCTGCCGCCCGGCTTGATCGGTTTTTCCTGAAGGCGTTTCTGGATACTGATGCAGGCCGACAGCGCGTCCCCTTCGTTGGGGAACACCACAAAGAGGCCATCACCCAGCAACTTGACCACCCGCCCCTGGTGTTGCTGGAAAACCTGGCTCAGCACGCCGATGAGCTGGGTCACGAAGTGCGATGCCGTTTCATCGCCCAGCCGTTCGAACATGCTGGTGCTGCCCACAAGATCCGCAAAAACGACTGTAGTCATGAAGGGCGTTAGCCGCGGTGCGCGCTTCTTGTTCTCATGGCAGCAATTCTCACAGAAATTCGCAGTGAAGAGGCCGGTGAAATTCCCGGGCTCCCCGCAAGAACCCAGCGGATGCGCCGGGTTTCACAGGCCGCAGTAGACGGGAAAGGGAAATACCGGTAAAGCAATTGCAGGGCGGTATCAGAACCTGCGCTACCTGCTTCATGCGTTTTAACGGAAAGCATCCCAAAGCAGCTTGCACCCGGTCAGCAGCATGCCGACATACAGCAGACGGTAGAAAAGCACCGGGCTGATGCTCCGGGCCATGCGCACGCCTATCCACACGCCCAGCGGCGCCAATGGCAGCAAAACCAGCGACGTCGCCATGTTGCGCAGGTCCAGCAGACCCAGCCAGGCGTATGGAATCCACTTGGAAAGGTTGATGACAAAAAAGAAGGCGGCCATGGTAGCCGTGAACTTCACCGGGCTCAGGCGCATGGGGATCACATAGGCGCTCAGCGGCGGCCCGCCTGCGTGAGATACAAAGCTCGTGAAGCCCGAGGTCACCGTCAGAATGGCGCCCAGCCACTTGGGTGGTGGCGGGCTGTCGGGCCGGGGCGGGAACAACAGGCGCTGCGCCAAAAACAACAAGGTGAATATTCCCACTACCCCGGCCACGACCCTGGCGTCCAGCACCTTGAACAACAGCGCCCCCACCACGGTTCCCATCAAACCAAAAGGGATCAGGAATTTCAGAAACTTCACATCGAAGTCCCGGCGAAAAGCCGCCAGCCCCAGCAAGTCCATCAGCAGCAGGACGGGCATCAGGATGGCAGCCGCCTGGGGCACCGTGACGGCCAGCGCCATGACGGGAACCGCAAGAGACCCGAAGCCGGCCCCAAAACCACTTTTGCTGATGCCCAACATCAGCACGGCGGGAATTGCCACGGCATAGAAGAAGGCGTCGGTGATCAGCGGAAAATCCATGGATTTATGTGAAAAACATCGGTTACCCAGAAGGGACGGGCGCAAGCAGCTATTAAAACAATAGCAAACCGGAACCGAGGATGTATTTCACCACAGGCCGTCCATGCAATGGCGATCGCCTCAGGCGCCCCCGCGCGCAAGGGATGCCCAGTCACGGTCTGAGCTAGACACGCTCCAGAATCACCGCGATGCCTTGGCCTACGCCGATGCACATGGTGGCCAGCGCATAACGGCCGCCGCTCTTGTGCAACTGGTTGACGGCCGTGGTGGCCAGCCGCGCTCCCGAAGCCCCCAGCGGGTGGCCCAGCGCGATCGCGCCGCCGTTGGGGTTGACGCGCGGATCGTCGTCCCGCACACCCAGCATGCGCAGCACAGCCAGACCTTGAGCGGCAAAGGCTTCGTTGAGTTCGATCACATCCATCTGCGCCATCGTGAGACCGGTGAGCGCCAGCACTTTTTGTGTGGCCGGGGCAGGGCCGATGCCCATGATGCGCGGCGCCACACCGGCCGTGGCCATACCGACCACGCGCGCCTTGGGCGTAAGGCCGTTTTTGGCGGCGGTGGCTTCGTCGGCCAGCAGCAATGCGCAAGCGCCGTCATTCACGCCGCTGGCGTTGCCAGCGGTCACCGTGCCGTCGGGCCGCACCACGCCCTTGAGCTTGGCCAGCGCTTCGAGCGAGGTCTCGCGCGGGTGCTCGTCTTTGCTCACCACGATGGGGTCGCCCTTTTTTTGGGCAATCGTCACCGGCGTGATTTCAGCGTCGAAGTAGCCGGCCTTTTGTGCGGCCACGGCCTTGAGCTGGCTGGCCAGCGCCATTTTGTCCTGGTCTTCGCGGCTGATCTTGTAGTCGGTTGCCACGTTCTCGGCGGTTTCGGGCATGGCATCAACGCCGTATTTTTCTTTCATCAGCTTGTTGATGAAACGCCAGCCGATGGTGGTGTCATACACCGCATTGGCGCGGCTGAAGGCGCTCTCGGCCTTGGGCATCACAAAGGGCGCGCGGCTCATGCTCTCGACACCGCCGGCGATCATCAGGGTGGCCTCGCCCGACTTGATGGCACGTGCGGCGCTGCCCAAGGCATCCAGGCCCGATCCGCACAGGCGGTTGATGGTGGAGCCAGGCACGTCCATGGGCAGGCCCGCCAGCAAGGCGGCCATGCGCGCCACATTGCGGTTGTCCTCGCCAGCCTGGTTGGCGCAGCCGTAGAGTACGTCGGTGACGGCCTGCCAATCCACGTTCGGGTTGCGCGCCATCAACGCCTTGATCGGGATCGCGCCCAAGTCGTCGGTACGCACACTGCTGAGGGCACCGCCGTAGCGGCCGAAGGGGGTGCGGATGGCGTCGCAGATGAAAGCTTGGGTCATGGTGTGTGTGCGTTGAGAGAAGTGAGATCAGGCGGCCTCAATCGGCAGGCCCACCAGTTTTTCAAGTTCGGCGTGCGTGAGGCCTTCGACGGTGTCGATCAGCTTCAGGCCCTGCGGTGTGCATTCCAGCGTGGCGATGTCGGAGTACACACGCTTGACGCAGGCGATGCCGGTCAGCGGATAGGTGCATTGCTGCACCAGCTTGCTGGCACCCTGCTTGGTCAGCAAATCCATCATCACCCAGGTTTGGCGTGCGCCTATGGCCAGGTCCATGGCGCCACCTACCGCGGGAATCGCGCCTGGCTCGCCGGTGCTCCAGTTGGCCAGGTCGCCCGTGGCCGAGACCTGGAAGGCGCCCAGCACGCAGATATCGAGGTGCCCCCCGCGCATCATCGCGAAACTGTCGGCATGGTGGAAGAAGGAGCCACCCTTGAGCAGTGTCACCGGCTGCTTGCCGGCGTTGATCAGGTCATAGTCTTCCTCGCCTTCGGCAGGCGCAGGTCCCATGCCGAGAATGCCGTTTTCGCTTTGGAGAATAACCTCGCGCCCGGCCGGCAAATGGTTGGCCACCAGCGTGGGCTGGCCGATGCCGAGGTTGACGACGGCCCCGTCAAAAATGTCCTGTGCGACACGGGCTGCAAGCTGGTCTTTGGTTCGGCGTTGGTACGTCATGGTCATGCCGCCTTTTTGAAGCCGCCAGCCTGGGTGGCGGTGCGGGGGATTTTGACAATGTGATGCACGAAGATGCCCGGCGTGACGACGGCTTCAGGGTCCAGGTTGCCGAGCTCAACGATGTCATGCACGGTGGCAATCGTCTTCTTCGACGCGGTCGCCATCACCGGGCCAAAGTTGCGTGCGGCCATGCGGTAGGTGAGGTTGCCCCAGCGGTCGCCTCGCTCGGCCTTGATGAGGGCTACATCACCGTGGATCGGCATCTCGAGCACATACTGCTTGCCGTTGATTTCGCGGGTTTCTTTGGCGCTGCCGTCGGCGTTGCGTGCCAGCTCGGTGCCGAAACCCGTGGGGCAGAAGAAGGCGCCTATGCCTGCGCCGGCAGCGCGTATGCGTTCGGCCAGGTTGCCTTGCGGCACCAGTTCCAGCTCAAGCTTACCGCTGCGGTACAGACCGTCAAACACCTGGCTGTCAGCCTGGCGCGGAAAGCTGCAGATGATCTTGCGCACGCGCCCGGCCTTGAGGAGGGCCGCCAGACCTGTTTCGGCATTGCCGGCGTTGTTGTTGACGACCGTCAGGTCTTTGGCGCCCTGCTCTATCAGGCCGTCGATCAGCTCATTGGGGATGCCGGCGGTGCCGAAGCCACCAATCAGCACGGTTGAGCCGTCTTTCACCTCTGCCAGCGCATCGGCGACGGAGGCGGCAATTTTGTTGATCATTCAAAAGTCTCCAGCTGCGGGCGGCTTGCAGAAATCATCCAGCCACCACTTAAATATTGTTCGACATAAGAACAAGAGTTCGTATAATGAATTCTAGGAGATTTTGATCACCATGGCAAACGCCGCATCCACGCCCATTACCGGTCCCAGGCCCGGAGACGCCTACGTCCAGTCGTTTGCGCGCGGGCTGGAGGTCATACGCTCGTTCAACACCGAAGCACCGCGGCAAACGCTGACCGAAGTGGCCGGGCGCAGCGGTTTGAGCCGTGCGGGCGCGCGCCGCATTTTGCTGACGCTGGAAACGCTGGGCTACGTGCACAACGACGGCAAGCTGTTCAGCCTCACGCCGCGCATCCTGGACCTGGGCTTTGCCTATCTGTCTTCCATGCCGATCTGGAACCTGGCTGAGCCGGTGATGGAAGCGCTGGTCGCGGAGGTCAAGGAGTCGTGTTCGGCCGCGGCGCTGGACGGCACGGACATCGTCTACGTGCTGCGTGTGCCGACGCACAAGATCATGAGCATCAGCCTGGGCGTGGGCTCGCGCCTGCCGGCTTACTGCACGTCGATGGGGCGGATGCTGCTGTCGGCCCTGCCTGAGGCCGAAATCATGAAATGCCTGCAGGCCTCAGAGCTGACGGCACGCACCAAGTACACCGTGACCGACATCAAAGAGCTGATGGCCAAGATCGCGCAGGCCCGCAAGCAGGGGTGGTCGCTGGTGAATCAGGAGCTGGAAGAAGGGCTGGTGTCGATGGCGGCGCCCATCACCAACCGCTCCGGCCAGACGGTTGCAGCGCTCAACATCAGCGGCCAGGCCAACCGCACCAGCGCCAAAGCCATGCAGGAAACGATGCTGCCGCAACTGCTGGCGGCAGCGCAGGCAATCTCGCGCATGTTGATCTAGACACACCCCCGTCCGGGCTCACTTCGTGTAGCCCGTTCCCCCTCGAGGGGGCGGCGCCTAGGGCCGGCGAAGCCGGACCCGCGGCCCCTGCTGGTGTGAGACGGGGCCGTCGGTTACGACTTCTTGAAGCCGACGACGAGTACAACGGCACCCAGCACGATGGCGCCCAGGCTGAGCCACTGGGGAATGTTGACGGACTCTTTTTCTTTCACGGTCAGCTGGATGGGGCCGAGCTTGGCTGCCGTTGTGTCCTTGGTGAAGCTGAAGCCGCCGGTGAAGAAGCCGGCCAGGCCCAAAACGATCAGGACTATGCCTGTGATGCGTGCTGCGTTCATGTGAAATCTCCTCGCCGGGCTTGTGGGTCGTTATGAAGTAGCCTTGCCCCGGAACTGCGCCACTGTGATTCGTAATGTAGGCAGAGGTGCAAAAATTGTCTGTAGGACGGGACCGGTGAGCCCCGTGGCCCGAACACTGATAAGCAAACCACCACGCCGGCGTTGGAAAACCTCTGCGTGATAACCTTTCACCATGTTCACCCCCTCTCAAGCCGACGTACGCCGGTTTTTCTGCTCTGTTTATGCCAAAGCCCGCGCCGGTCAACCGATGGAAGCTATCGAAACCATAGCAAGCCAGTGGATCGAAGAGCATCCCGAATACCATGCCGACTTTGCCGACGCCGACGGCGCGCTCGACAAAATGTACGACGTGGAGGCCGGCAAGACCAACCCGTTTCTGCACTTGTCCATGCATTTGTCGATCAGCGAGCAATGCTCCATCGACCAGCCGCGCGGAATTCGCCAGGCCGTCGAGCTGCTGACGGCCAAACGCAATTCGCTGCACGATGCGCACCACGAAACCATGGACTGCCTGGGGCAGATGGTGTGGGAAAGTCAGCGGGCCGGACGGCCACCCGACGGCGCGGCGTATATCGACTGCGTGCAGCGCAGAGCGACCTCGGACTAAAGCGCCACCGTCGCCCGGTGCTCAGACCAGGGCCTGGCAGACGGCGCTCACGCGCCGGTAGAGAATTTCGCCGGTGTAGAGGCCAAGCACGTCTTCGCGCTTGCAGCGCTGGGACAGGCTGCCCCGGCCTGGCCCGCTCAGAGTGACGACCGTTTCATAGCTGGCCGCAGCCTGGCTACCGTCGACGCTCAGGCTGATGGCGATCTTGTCAACTTTGAAGACTGCACGCAGGTTGGCAGCCATGAGGCCTTGAGCCCCCTCGCGCTGCAGGGCACAGATTTCCTTGCGTCCACCCTGCACCACCAAGGCCGGCGAGACCGAGTGGTCGACCACCTTGAAACTCAGGTCGCGTGCCGCCAGAGCGCATTGCGCTTCGTAGTCGTTCCGGTTGCCCAGCTCCATAGCGTGACGCAGCAGCTTGTCGACCACTGGCTCGGTGAGCTTGCCGCCGGCGCTGACCTTGTTAGGCGCGGGCTGCGCCTTTGCGACTGCAGGAGCGGGGGCCTGCATACAGGGCCGGTCGGAGTAGGTGATGCGTCCCGTTTCATCGGCGCATTTGTGCGGGCTGGCCAGCGCGTGGGGCGTGGCCAAAATCGCGCTGGCTAGCAACGCAACGCGACGTAGGTACCTGTGCATGCCGGCTAGGCGCGAAGCTTTAGCGGAACTTGGCTTGTGGCACAACCTTCAGGTCGCCGTCCACCGACGACAGGTAGTTGGCCAACTGCTTCAGCTCAACATTGGTGTATTGCTTGGCCATGCCGGACATGATGGCATTGCCGCGGCCAACCTTGGGGTTGTTTTCTGTCTTGTAGGCCTTGAGCGCCACGAACAGGTAGTCAGCATGCTGACCACCAATCTTGGGATAGGCCGGATCAATCGGTTTGCTGAAGTTGGCGCCATGGCAAGACGCGCAGTTGGCCTTGTTCAACAGAGCCTGGACTTCCGCGCTTGGTTCTTTGGCAGGCTTGGCCGGCAGCTCTGCGGCGCCGGCAACCACACCGTCAGCACTGTAGTGCGCGGCGAGGTCAGCCATGTCCTGGTCAGTCAGCGAATCGGCAATGGCGCGCATGGTGGGATGCTTGCGGTCGCCTTTTTTGTATTCGTTGAGCGCGGCGATGATGTATTTGGCGCCCTGGCCTGAAATCATCGGGACCTTGTAGACCTCGGGGAAAGAGGCCTGGTAGCCCTTGATGCCGTGGCAACCGATGCACATGGCATTCTTGGTTTCGCCGGCTTTGGCATCGCCCTTGATCTCCTGGGCAAGGCTTGCAACCGTCACGCAAGAGACAGTTACGGCGAATATCGTGGTGAACAGCTTATTCATTTTGCGCGCACAATCAGGTGGGAATTCATCGTATAAAACAACCTTGGATTATATCTGGGCCTGCCGAGACCGGGCACCCCTTGCCGGCACCCCGCGCAAACACCCTTTCAATTTTCACCTCCTCCCCCCAAGAACATGAAATTTCTAGGTTCCAAGAACTACGTCGCCACCCAGGATCTGATGCTGGCCGTGAATGCCGCCGCCGCCCTGAAAAAGCCGCTGCTCGTCAAGGGAGAGCCGGGCACCGGCAAGACCATGCTGGCCGAGGAAGTGGCCGAGGCGCTCAACTTGCCGCTGTTGCAATGGCACATCAAGTCCACCACCAAGGCGCAGCAGGGCCTGTACGAATACGACGCGGTGTCGCGCCTGCGCGACTCGCAGTTGTCAACCGTGGACGGCGGCGAAAAGGTCAAGGACATCCACAACTACATCGTCAAGGGCGTGCTGTGGCAGGCCTTTACCTCGGAAACACCGGTTGCGCTGCTGATCGACGAGATCGACAAGGCCGACATCGAGTTCCCGAACGACCTGCTGCGTGAAATTGACCGCATGGAGTTCTATGTGTATGAAACGCGTGAGCTCATCAAGGCCAAGCACCGGCCGCTGGTGTTCATCACCTCCAACAACGAAAAAGAGCTGCCCGACGCGTTTTTACGCCGCTGCTTCTTCCACTACATCAAGTTCCCCGACGCCGACACCATGAAGCAGATCGTGGACGTGCACTTCCCCGACTTGAAGAAAGAGTTGCTGACTGCGGCCATGAAGACGTTCTACGACGTACGCAACCTGCCTGGCCTCAAGAAGAAACCATCGACCTCCGAGTTGCTGGACTGGCTCAAACTGCTGGTCGCCGAAGACATCCCGCTGGACGCCCTGCAAAGCAAGGACGACAAGGTCGCCGTGCCGCCGCTGGTGGGGGCGCTGCTCAAGAACGAGCAGGACGTGACCCTGTTCGAGAAGCTGGTTTTCATGCAGCGCAACAATCGCTGAACGCAGGGCCAATCCATGAGTCAAAAATCCATGCTGATCGAAGGCCTGTCGGATGCGGTGGGCTTTGTCGGCGGCGCGCTTCTCGGTTTTTGGGCCGGCCATCTGCTGGGCTTCGATATTTTTGAAGCCGGTTACGGTAACGGCGCCATCGCCGGCATTGTGCTGGTAGGCCTGGGTGGCGGCTTGGGCCTGCAAGTGGCCAGGCGCTGGAGGAACCGGCAAAAAACCGAGGGGGAAAAGTGAGCATGGCGTTTGTCGAACCCGTGACCCTGGAAGCGCGAGGCGTACGTCTGGTACCCCTGACGCTGGCACACGAAGCAGGACTCAAGGCCGCAGCCGCCGACGGCGAACTCTGGAAGCTGCGCATCACCTCTGTGCCCGAGCCTCACGAAACCCGCGGCTACATTGAAACCGCGCTGGCGACAGGCAACCGTTTCGCTTTTACCGTAACCGACGCGGCCACCGGCGAAGTGCTGGGCTCCACCAGTTACCACGACATCGTGCCCAACCTCAAGCGCGTCGAGATTGGCTACACCTGGTACGCCGCACGCTGCCAGCGCACCCATGTCAACACCACCTGCAAGTTGCTGATGCTGAGCCACGCCTTCGACACGCTGGACTGCAACGTCGTCGGCTGGCGCACCGACAACTTCAACCACGCCTCTCAGCGCGCCATCGAGCGACTGGGTGCCCGCAAGGATGGTGTGCTGCGCGGCCATGCCCTGCGCCGCGACGGCACGATACGCGACACCGTGATGTACAGCCTGGCCGCTGGCGAATGGCCTGAGGTGAAAGCTCAACTGCTGTACCTGCTCGACAAGCCAAGAGCCTGACGCGCCCGCCGCCAAGGAGTTTTTCATGCTGATCGATTTCTTCTACACCCTGCGTTCGGCCAAGTTGCCGGTCTCCGTCAAGGAATACCTGATGCTGCTCGAGGCGCTGCAGGCCGGCGTTGTCGGCCCGAACAGCGACAAGCTCGACGCCCATGAGGGCGAAGGCGCCTGGAAGATCGACGACTTCTATTACCTCAGCCGCACGGTGCTCGTGAAAGACGAGAAAAATTACGACAAGTTCGACCGCGCCTTTTCTGCCTACTTCAAGGGCGTGGAGCTGCTGGCTGACTTCACGAAAGACATTCCGCTCGAATGGCTGCGCAAAAACCTCGAGCTGGAACTCAGCCCCGAAGAAAAAGCCAAGATCGAAAAAATGGGCTGGGACGAACTCATGGAAACGCTCAAAAAGCGTTATGAAGAACAGAAAGAGCGCCACGAAGGCGGCAGCAAGTGGATAGGCACGGGCGGCACCTCGCCCTTTGGCGCCAACGGCTTTAACCCGCAGGGCATACGCATAGGCCAGGAAAAAAGCCGCAACAAGAGTGCGGTCAAAGTCTGGGACCAGCGCGCCTACAAGGACTACGACGACACGCAAGAGCTGGGCACACGCAACATCAAGGTCGCCCTGCGCCGCCTGCGAAAGTTCGCGCGGCAGGGCAATGTCGAAGAACTGGACCTGGACGACACCATACGCTCCACCGCGGCCAATGCCGGCTGGCTCGACATCAAGATGGTGCCCGAGCGCCACAACAATGTGAAGGTGCTGTTGCTGATGGATGTGGGTGGCACCATGGACGAGCACATCCACCGCGTCGAGGAAATGTTCTCGGCCGTCAAAGCCGAGTTCAAGCACCTGGAGTTTTATTACTTCCACAACTGCGTCTACGACTTCATGTGGAAGAACAATCGCCGCCGCTTCAGCGAGAAATTCCCGACCTGGGACATCATCCGCAAGTACAACAAGGATTACAAACTCATCTTCGTCGGCGACGCGACCATGAGCCCCTACGAAATCCTGCAGCCCGGCGGCAGTGTGGAATACAACAACGAAGAAGCCGGGGCCGAATGGATGCAGCGCCTGACCAACGCATTTCCCAAGTTCGCCTGGATCAACCCCGAGCCACAGGGTGTCTGGCAATACCGTCAAAGCATCAGCGTGATCCAGCAACTGGTGAACCAGCGCATGTACCCCCTGACCATCAAGGGCCTTGAAGAGGCCATGCGAATGCTCTCGAAGTAGCGTTCGCCTCCTACGCCTGAGCGCTGGGGCGCTCAAGTAAACTGCCTTCGTGACCCATCCAAGTACCCATTGCGCACGGACGGCCACTCCGGCAGGATTGCCGATCAGCGCCGGCTTCATCCCTGCTTTCGCACTCTTTGCGATATTTCTGGCGCCTATGGCCGCCGCGCAAACAGCTGCGCCTGCGCAGTCTGGCAACACAGCGACACCGCCTTCCGGCGTCATACAAACCGCGCCAGCCCCACCTCCGCCCCCTCAGAAAATCACGCCTGAGGCCACACCGCAGGGCTCTACCGGCCCAACCGGCGCCCAACCCGAAGTTACGGCCTTCGACATCGCGGTGCGCGCGCCGCAGCCCATCAAGGAGCTGCTCGAAAGACACCTTGAGCTGCAACGCTACCGCGCCGTGACCGATCTGGACGAAGCCGAGCTGGCGCGCCTGATCGTTCTGGCCGAGCGCAACGTGCGTAACCTGGTAGGTACGCTGGGCTACTTCAGTCCGACCATCACCATTACGCGAGAAGGCGGCACTGCCGCGGGGTCAGGCCGGCGGCCGACCATTGTGGTCGCAGTGGAGCCGGGCCAGGCCACAACGGTCGGGCCGGTAACCATCGACTTTGCAGGCGATATTGCCGAATCCCCCGACCCGGATGCGCAGGCCCAGCGCGCGGAAATCCAGCGCGACTGGCGTCTGCCCACGGGCCAACGCTTTACGCAGGACGCCTGGGACAGCGCCAAGACACAGGCCTTGCGCGACCTGGTTGCCCGCCGCTACCCGGCCGGCAAGCTGGCAGGCAGCCTGGCCGATGTGGACGCACCAGAGCACAGCGCAGCCCTGAGCCTCAAGCTCGACTCCGGCCCCCTCTACCGCCTGGGGGCCATGCAGGTCACAGGTGTCGAGCGCTACGACCCGGTGCTGGTGCCGCGCCTGGCACGCCTCAATGCCGGCGCCGTGTACGACCAGAAGCAGCTGACCGAAGCGCAGCAGCGGCTGGCTTCCAGCGGTTATTTCGATTCGGCTTACATCTTTGTCGATCCCGAAAGCGATCCGCAGGCAGCGCCCGTCCAGGTACAGGTGCGCGAAGCCAAACTGCAAAAAATCATCCTGGGTGTGGGTGTTACCACCGACAGCGGGCCGCGCGCCTCCATCGAGCACACACACCTGCGCGTGCCGGGCACCAATTGGCGCGCCGTCACCAAACTGCAACTCGAAAAGAAATCCCCTTTTGCCCAGACCGAATGGACCTCGATTCCCGATGAGGCCAGCTGGCGCTGGGTGGCCTTGGCACGCACCGAACGTGTCGACGACAACGAGCTCGTCACCCGCTCCGGGCGCCTGCGCTTTGGCCGCACGCAGGCCGGCGAACGCATAGACCGCAACATCTATCTGCAATATGACAGGGCGAGCGTGAGCGGCAGCGGCCAGATCAACAGCTCCGCCGCCGATATCGGCGACGGCTCGGCCCTGACCGCCAACTATGTCTGGACGGGTCGTTACTTCGACAGTCTGCCATTCCCGAGCAAGGGCTACGGCCTGGGCTTTGAACTCGGCGCCGGCAGCACCATGGGGTCGCAGCACCTGCCCCTCACCCGCGCCGTGGGCCGCTGGCTCGGCATTGTGCCGCTGGAGCGGGGCCGCATCGCCATGCGCGCCGAGGGCGGCGCCGTGCTGGCCAAAGACTCGGCGCGCATTCCCGGCACCCTGCTGTTCCGCACCGGTGGCGACACCACGGTGCGCGGCTACGGCTACCGCGACATCGGCATCAAACTGGACAACGGCGTGACTGGGCCGGGCCGCTACATGGCCGTGGGCAGCGTGGAATACCAGCGCCCGATGTTGCGCGACGGCCGGCCCAGCGAGTGGGAGAACACCTTTTTCATTGACGCAGGGGCCGTAGCCGACAACCCCAAAGACATGAAGCCCTCCGTCGGCATCGGCACCGGCGTGCGCTGGAGAAGCCCCATCGGGCCACTGCAGATTGACCTGGCCTATGGCGAGAAAGTCAAACAGCTGCGCCTGCACGTCAGCGTGGGATTTGTTTTCTGATGGACACGCCGAAGACCCCGATTCCTCCAGCCGCGCCGGGGCCTGCAGGCCCACCACGGCGCTGGCTGCGCGTCACCGCCTGGGCCGCAGGCAGCGTGGTGATGCTGGCCATAGCCGCCACGACAGGCGCCTGGTGGTGGGCCGGCACGGACGGATCGCTGGCCACCGCGCTGACCTGGATAGGCCGAACGCAGCCGCTGAGCGCCGAGCGCGTGACGGGATCGCTACGCGCGGGCGGGCATGTCGATCAATTGGTCTGGCAGCAAGACGGCCTGCGCGTGGATGTGAGGGACGTGACTCTTGCCTGGCAACCCTGGTCGCTGCTGCACGGCACGCTGGAGGTCAACCGGCTGGCCGCGGCCAGCGTGCAGGTCACCGATCAACGCGCGCCTTCAACAACACCGTCGGTGCCGCCCTCAGCGCTGGGCTTGCCGCTGCCGGTGGTGCTTGACGGGTTTTCCATCGGGCAGTTTCAATGGACGGGCGGCGCGGCGTTTTCTGCCTCCGCCATCACGGGCAACTATGCATTCAAGGGCATAGACCACCAGCTGGAATTGCTCGGCGCGCAGGTAGCGCACGGCCGCTACAACGGGCGCGCGACCTTGTCGTCACACAGCCCCTTGAAGCTTGATGCCAGCCTGGCAGGCGCGCTGGACACGCAGATTCCCGGCACAAAAGCGCCCGTGCCGCTGGCTTTCAAAGCCACGGCCCGCGGTCCCCTCACCGAACTGCTGGTGAAGGCCGAGCTGCAAATAAGCGCTCAACCTTCCGCCACATCACCCCGCAAAAACCAGCGGCAACCACAGGCAATTGCAACAGCACGCGTGATGCCCTGGGCCCCACAACCCCTGCCGCAAGCTGATGCGGATTTTCGTGACCTGGATGTAGCGGCCTTCTGGCCCGAAGGACCACAAACCTTGCTGACGGGCAGCGCCAACGTGCGGCCTGCACCCTCTGCAAGTTCACCGGCAAGCGCTTCATCGACATCCGCCTGGCAGTTGCAACTGCAACTGGCCAATTCCCTGCCCGGCCCCTGGGACCAGCACAAGCTACCCCTGGATCGGCTGGAAATCCAAGGCGAGTGGCGTAGCGGCATAGCCATGGTGCGCACGCTCAAGGCTCAGTTGGGCGGCGGCGAGCTGCTGGCCAGCGGCGAGTGGGCTGATGCGCCCGCCACATCCCTTGCAGCACCCGCCTGGAAGCTGCAGGCGACGCTCCAGCACGTCAACCCGGCCCTCTTGCACAGCCAACTGGCGCCGCTGCCGCTGGACGGCAAAGCCGACATCCGCAGCCAGGGCCCGGCCATAGGCTTTGACGCAAACATACAGGCAGCACGCAATGATGCCGGCGGCAGGAACAATCCGCTGGGCCAGCTGCGCCTGCGCGATGCCAGCGCCACCGGCAGCTGGAACGCCGAACAGGCGGGCGGCACGCTGGTGCTGTCGGCCCTGCGCGTACGCACCGACGACGCCGAGCTGGCAGGCCAGCTTGAGGCCCAGCCCAATGCCAAAGGCGGCATGGGAAAACTCACACTGACAGCCCCCGGACTGGACGCCCAACTGCAAGGGGAACTGCGGCAAACCAGCGGCAAAGGCGACGTAAGCCTGCGCGGCCGCGACATGGCGCAGGCCCTGCGCTGGCTGCAAAAAATCCCGGGCCTGCCCGCTTCATTGAAGAACGCAGCAGCCAGCGGCAGCGCCGAGCTGCAAGCCAGCTGGCAGGGCGGCTGGCAAGACCCGGCCTTGCAGGCGCGGCTGGACTTGCCTTCACTTGACTGGCGCTTGGCGACGCCTGCGCCTGCCGCTGCGGCGACCTCCAGCGCAGCAGGCACAGCACCAGTCGCTACCGCAGAGGCCCTGAAAATCCGCGGCTTCCAGGCCACGCTTTCCGGCCGCCTGAGCCAGGCACAGCTGGCCACGCAAGGCCGCATGGAAGCAGGCCAGCGCCGCTATACCCTGCAGCTGGCAGCAGAAGGCGGGCGGCTCAACACCGGTGCCGCGCGAAACGCCCCGCTCGCTGAATCCGCATGGCAAGGCCTGGTCAAGCAGCTCAGTGTGAGTGTGGAAGACCCCACGCTGGGCAAGGGGGCCTGGCAGCTCAAGACCCGCAGCACCGTGCCGCTCAAGTGGACGCCCGCGCGCAATGGTGACCTGCTTGAAAGCGGCGCCGGAGAAGCCCTTCTGGTCGCGCCGCCTTCGGGCGCATCCACCGGTGCGCCTGCGCAAGCTACGCTGGCGTGGCAACCGGTTCGCTGGCGGCCGGGCCGTGAACTCATCACCGCCGGCAAGCTCAGCGGCCTGCCGCTGGCCTGGATAGAACTGCTGGCCGGCCCGCAAATGGCCGGCGCAGGCCTGGGCGGCACCCTGCTGCTGGATGGCGACTGGGACGCCACGCTGGGTGACACGCTGCGCCTGAAAGCCAGCCTCGCACGCAGCAGCGGCGACATCACCGTGCAAGCCGAAACCGTGCAAGGCGTGTCGGCGCGCGTGGCAGCCGGCGTCAAGGAGGCACGCCTCTCGCTGGTCAGCGAAGGCGAAGCGCTCGCGCTGGCGCTGCGCTGGGACAGTGAACGCGCGGGCACGGCCGACGGCCAGCTCAGGACCCGTCTGGCCCGCGCGCCTGCCACGGCCGGTGGTGGCTGGCTCTGGCCGGCCGATGCACCGCTGGCCGGCCGGCTGAGTGCGCAGCTGCCGCGCATCGGCGTGTGGTCGGTGTTGGCGCCGCCGGGCTGGCGGCTGCGCGGCTCGCTGGGTGCTGACGTCGCCATCAGCGGCACCCGCGCCGCGCCGCAACTGGCAGGCGACCTGCAGGCCAATGACCTGGCACTGCGCTCGGTGGTAGACGGCATCGAATTCGGCAACGGCCGGCTGCGAGCCAAACTCGATGGCACGCGCATGCGCATCAACGAATTCACGCTGCAGGGCGCGGGCGACAAAGGCACAGGCGGCGTGCTCACCGCACAGGGCGAGGCCGGCTGGGTGGAAGGCAAGCCGCAGGTGCAACTCACGGCCAGGCTCGAACGCCTGCGCGCCAGCATCCGCACCGACCGGCAACTGACGGTTTCTGGCGAGGTGCAGGCCGGACTCAAGGGACAACAGACTGAGCTCACCGGCAAGCTGGTGGTCGATCAGGCCCGCATCATCCTGCCCGACGAGGGCACACCGCAACTTGGCGACGACGTGGTGGTGCGCACCACCCGTGGCGCGGCGGCCGGCCAAAAGGCGCCCGCGCAGACCAGCGACGAAACCGCCGACCGCGACGCGCGCCCCGTCAAGCTGGCAGTGGAGCTCGACCTGGGCCGCGACTTCCGCATCCAGGGCAAGGGCATAGACACGCGCGTGCGCGGCACGCTGGCCCTGAGCGGCGAGACCCTGCGCGAGCCCCGGCTCAACGGCACCATCAACACGGCAGGCGGCCAGTACCGCGCCTACGGCCAGCGCCTGGATGTGGAGCAAGGCATGCTGCGCTTTACCGGCGCCATCGACAACCCGTCACTCGACATCCTGGCGATTCGCCCCAACCTCACGCAGCGCGTCGGCGTGCAAATTACCGGCACCGCCCTGCTGCCGCGCGTGCGCCTGTATGCGCAACCCGAGCTGCCCGACGCCGAAAAACTTTCATGGCTGGTGGTGGGCCGCTCGTCGGCTTCGGGTGGCGCCGAAGCCGCACTCCTGCAGCAGGCCGCCCTGGCCTTGCTGGGCAGCAAGGGCGGCGGCATGTCGGGCGGCCTGGCCGCCTCGCTAGGGCTGGACGAGTTGTCGTACCGCGGCGCCTCCAGCAACACCGACGGCACCACCACCGAAGGCGCCGTTACCCTGGGCAAGCGCTTTTCGCGCAATTTCTATGCAGCCTATGAGCGGACCGTGACTGGCGCCTTGGGCACGCTCTACGTGTTCTACGACCTCTCGCAACGCTTCACGGTGCGCGCCCAGGCCGGCCAGCAAAGCGCGGTGGATTTGATCTTCACGGTGCCTTACGACTGAAGTGCCGGCGCGCATGCAAAAGCGGCATTCGCCACCGAATACAATTACAGCTTCTCCAAGAGAAGTGCCGCCATAGTTCAATGGATAGAACGAGTGCCTCCTAAGCGCTAGATACAGGTTCGATTCCTGTTGGTGGTACCAGACTCATTACAGCTCCAGGGCATCCACCGCATCTCGGGGTGCTCCGGGAGGCGTTGATTTCCCGCCCTGCCTTGTCGAGCCGCTCTTAAAACGCCAAAAAATGTCCAATGGGCTTCAACACATCCTGTTGCTGGATACCAAGAAAAACCGGTTGAACGCCGGACCCAAGGCACGGCTGGACACAGCGCATTTCCTGCGGCAGAGCGGTTTTTCCATTCAGAACATCCCGGGCAGCCGATCCAAATACTGGCGCCGGTTGATCGCGTTTTTCCTGTCATATGCCAGGCTGCGGTTTCAGAAGACCGATGTGCTGTGGTGCCAGTTTCCGCCCGAGTTGCCGACTCGCGCAGTGCTGGAAAAAGCCCGGCGGAAAAACATCCCCACCGTCGCATTCATTCACGACCTGGAAGGGCTCCGAATGGACCCACCGCGTCTTGATCTCGTTGAAAAAGAAGCCAACGAGCTCAGGCAGTTCACGCATGTTCTGAGCCTCAATGACACCGTCAGCGAACTCTTGAGACGCTACGGGCTGGAGCCCGCCGCTACCCTGAACTGTTGGGATTATTTTTGCCCGGAACCGGAAGCCGGCGCCGTTGACGCTAGTGCGCCCGATCTGCAGACCTTTCATAAACGCTTGGTGTATGCAGGCAACCTGTCCGCCGGAAAATCGGGTTTTATCTACCGGCTGGGTGAACTCACCGGTCTGGACTTCGAGCTTTACGGCGCCGGCCTGGACACCGGCTTCGGCGTCCAGGAAAACATACAGTACCGGGGCACCTTTTCTCCGGACTACCCGCCGTTCCAGGCTAACGGGGCGTTCGGCCTGGTCTGGGATGGGGCCACGCTTGATGGATGTTCGGGTGACTACGGGGCCTACCTGAAATTCAATACACCTCACAAGGCTTCTCTGTACCTCAGCCAGGGTCTGCCGGTAGTGGTGTGGCGACACGCCTGCATTGCGCCGCTGATAGACGCCCATGGCGCGGGCATTCTGGTCTCGTCGCTACATGAGCTGGAAGAGGTGTTCGCTGGCCTGAACCAGGCCGACTACGAAAAACTGGGCAAGGGTGCGGAGGAAATGGGCCGGAAAATACGGGCTGGCTACTTCATCAAAACTGCCGCCGCCCAGGTTCAGACGGCATTTGGCTGAGCAGCTTCCCTCTACGCGGCAGTGCGGCAGACATACACCTGAGCCCGGTATTAGTTTGCTATATTTTTAATAGCTGCTCGCGCCCAACCACAAAGGCCCCAAGAGGTTTTTCTCATATATTCGGTGAAATTCCTCAACGCCGGGACCAGCGGGAGCTCAGATGCGCCAGAGGTCCTGCATGGTGCGGCGAAAACGCTCACCCGGCCGATCCGCTCCTGACGCGGCGGCCTTGTATTTCCCGGTGACGGCCATACCCGCCACATACACCTCGGTAAAAGCGACGTTGGGGCTCGAAAACACCAGCGCATCAAGCAGGTGACCCGCCGGCACACCCAGCAGCGCGGGCGAGTCAGTGTCCAGCATCACAAAATCCGCCCGATGGCCGGGCGCCAATCCGCCCTGCGTCTGGCCAGCAGCGGCGAAACCTCCCGCCAGCGCAGATTCAAACAAGCCGGCGGCACTGCTCTCCTGGCCCAGGATGCGTGCGGCGATGTTGCGCTGGCGCAGGGTGAGGCGCTGTGAATATTCGAGCAGGCGCAGCTCTTCGGGCCAGCAGCGGGTGACATGGCTGTCTGAGCCTATGGACCACTTGCCGCCGGCGGCCGCGTAGGCCGGCAAATCAAACACACCGTCGCCCAGATTTGCTTCAGTTGCGGGGCAGATCACGATGGAGGCGCCTGTGCCCTGCACGCCTTGCAACTCGGCCGGCGTGGCATGGGTGGCGTGGACCAGGTTCCAGCGGGCATCGACATCGGCGTTGGTGAGCAACCATTCAATCGGGCGCTGGCCGGTGTGCTCCAGGCAGTCATCGACTTCCTGCGTCTGCTCAGCGATATGGATATGCACCGGCAGGCCGGCTGCTTTGGCTGCGCCTGTGAGCTCATGCAGCGCAGCCGGGCCGGCGGCGCGCAATGAATGCACGGCCACACCGGTATTGATGCGCTCGTCGCCCTTTGTCTGGCGCTGGATGTCTTCCACCATGCGCATGACGCTCTCTGGCGTGGACGAAAACCGGCGCTGGTCTTCCCGCAAACCCGCGGCCTTGAAGCCCGAACGCATGTAGAGCGTGGGCAGCAAGGTCAGGCCAATGCCGGTGCGTTGCGCGGCGCGCACCAGAGCCAGCGACATTTCTATCGGGTTGGCATAGGGGGCGCCGCTGATGTCGTTATGCAGGTAATGGAAGTCACAGACCTGGGTATAGCCACCGGCCAGCAGCTCGGCATAGAGCTGGCTTGCAATCGCTTCGAGCTGTTCGGGCGTGATGCGGTTGGCCGCGGTGTACATGCGGTCGCGCCAGCTCCAGAAATCGTCGGATGCGTGGGCGCCCGCGCTGCGCCGCTCCGTCAGGCCCGCCATCGCGCGCTGAAAGGCATGGCTGTGCGCGTTGACCAGGCCGGGCAGAATCGGGCCAGGCAGACGCTTGGCGCCTTCTTGCTGCTGCGCCGTGGCGCCGGGCTCCACACTTTGCCAGGTGCCGTTGCCGGCGACCGTCAGCAGTACGTCTCTGGACCACGCACCTTTCACCCAGGCCGCTTCGGCGAAAAAAGTCTTTGCTTCATTTTTCATAGCTGCTCGCGCACGCCAGAAGGGCACTGGAGACCATTTTCTCTAACAAAGGCTGAACCTGAGAGGCCAGCGTCTCGTCATACGCATAGGGCGGCGCTTCCTGCATGTAAAGACTCTGGCACATCTCCAGTTGCACGGCGTGCACATCGTTGGCCGGCTGACCGTAGTTCCGCGTGATGTAGCCACCCTTGAAACGGCCGTTGACGGCAGTGGTGATGTGGGGCGCCGTGGTGCAGGCTTTCACCACCGCATCGGTGATGGCTGCGTTCGCACTCGCGCCGCTCGCCGTGCCGATGTTGAGGTCAGGCAGCTTGCCTTCAAACAGCCATGGGATTTGCGAACGGATGCTGTGCGCGTCCCACAGCAGCGCAAAGCCGTGCCGGGCCTTCAGGCGCGCGAGCTCACCGGCCAGCGCCGAATGGTAGGGCTGCCAGTAGGCCTCGCGACGGCGTGCGCGTTCAGCGGGCGCTGGTTCATGGCCTGGCTTGTAGAGCGGCACACCACTGAAAAACCGCGTCGGGCATAGCTCGGTGTTGGAGGCGCCCGGATACATGGGCGCATCGTCGGGCGGGCGGTTGAGGTCAATCACATAACGCGAATAACGCGGCCGCAACACGCTGGCGCCCAACGCGGGAAAAAAGTTGTAGAGCAGATGCAGATGCCAGTCGGTGTCTTCAACCCGGAGGGCTTCGTCCGTATAGCCTCTTTTGAGTTCAGCCGGAATCTCGGTGCCGATGTGCGGCATGCTGACCAGCAGCGGCACAGTGCCTTTATGCAAGGTAAAAACTTCACTCATGCGATCTGTCCCTTGAAAACTGTTTGAAGGCGCGGGTTCGCGCCAAAGGCGTAGCTCAGCTCCGCCGGCCGCTCAACGCCCCACAGCACAAAATCAGCCCGCATGCCGGCTGCCAGCACGCCCCGATCCCGCAGGCCCAAGGCCGCTGCAGCATGGCGCGTGACGCTGGCCAGCGCTTCTTCAGGCGTCAGGCGGAACAACGTGCACGCCATGTTGAGCATCAGCAACAAGGAGGTACAGGGCGAGCTGCCCGGGTTGCAGTCGGTAGAAATCGCCATCGGTACGCCGTGCTCACGCAGCAAGGCCACGGGCGGCAGCTTCGTTTCACGCAAGAAATAAAACGCACCGGGCAGCAGCACCGCCACCGAACCAGCCGTCGCCATTGCTCGCGCGCCCTCAGCCGACAACCATTCCAGGTGATCACAGCTGAGCGCGCCATAGCGCGCCGCGAGCTGCGCGCCACCACTGTCGCTGAGCTGCTCTGCATGCAGCTTGACAGGAATGCCCAAGGCCTTGGCCGCGGCAAAGACACGCTCGGTCTGCGCGGGGCTGAAGGCAATACGCTCGCAAAACGCGTCGACCGCATCGACCAATCCTTCGGCACGCAGCACTGGCAGCATTTCCAGTACCGCGTCGACATAGGCGTCGGTGCGGCCGGCAAATTCAGCCGGCACCGCATGTGCCCCCAGGAAGGTGGTGCGAACATCCACCGCATGGGTCTGGCCCAGCGCGCGCGCCACCGACAGCGTCTTGCGTTCATGCTCCAGCGCCAGGCCGTAGCCGGACTTGATCTCGAGTGTGGTCACGCCTTCGGCGATCAGGCGCTGCAGCCTGGCTGCGCTCTGCGCTTGCAGCTGCTGCGCAGTGGCAGCCCGGGTCGCTTTCACGGTAGAGGCGATGCCGCCGCCAGCGCGAGCAATCTCTTCATAGGTCACGCCGTTGAGCCGCAACTCAAATTCATGGGCGCGGTCGCCGCCATAAACGAGGTGGGTGTGGCAATCGATCAAGCCTGGCGTGATCAATGCGCCACCGGCATCGTGCTGTGCAGCGCAGCCAGCCAGCAACCCGGCGGGCACATCGGTGCGCGAACCAACCCAGGCTATGGACTCGCCCTCCACCACCAGGGCAGCGTCTTCGATCAACCCATAGGGCCGTGCGGCACCAGCTTGCAGCGTGGCCACGCGGCAGTTTGTCCAGAGCTTCAGGCTCATGCGGGGATCTCCATCCAGAGGGCACCCTGTGCGGCGACGCGCACTGCCGCGCTACCCGTCACCGTGCGCCAGGCGAGGCTGGCAGGCTCCAGCTGCAGAACTTCTTCATCAAACAGTACGGTAGCGCCCGACCGATGGGCGTACACAGCTATCGTTTTCATAGCATGCAGGGTTTCTGAAAAACGCCCTTCTACGCGGACCATGCGGGAAGACTCTGCGCCCCTGCGCACCATCAGGTTGAAATCGCGCGTCTTGCCGTCAATCAATTCGCAACCAGTCGTCGCTGCGCCATCGAAGAAAAGGGGTGCGTCCGCAGCCGTCACACGGTGCGGCACACCCGCCACATCCAGCTGCACACCCGCACCTTCAAGCACCGCGAACCATCGCCCGATGCCATCGAACTTCGAAAAAGGCCCGCTCTTGTCCACATCGGCCACCGACATGCGCCAGGCCCAGTCACCCGCATCGGGCCACATGGCCAGCTCGCGCGTCACACCGCCGCCATTGCGCCATGGCGTCGCCGCAATGTCGGCCAGCCGCACGACATTCCAGCCGGAGTCGTCCGTCGAGGTCATGGATGTCATGCCTGAAACTTTCCCGCAAAGCTGTAGCGCGATCCCGGGTACACCAGGCGCGCCACACTGGCGATGTTGCTGCCGCTCACGGTGCGCCGCATCATGGCGAGGCACGCCTCTGCGGGCTTGATGTCCAGGTGTTTGGCCTCCAGCGCCGAGGGCAAGCAGGCCTCAATGGAATAGCTGGCCTCGGTGAGCGGCGCCTGCTCCAGCAAATGGTGGGTGGGTGTGGTCTGGGTGAAGTCGGTCTTTAAATAATCAGGCGCAGCCGCCGGGTTGACATAGCGGTCTTCATACTGAATCGGCACGCCGTTTTCCAGGTGAATCAGTATGGTGTGAAACACCCGCCCGCCCGCTCGCAAGCCCAGGGTGCGCGCCAGGTCGGCGCTGGCTTTCTCAGATTCGGCCAGCAGGACGCGCGAGGTGTGCACGTGCCCCCGTTCCACCACTTCCTCATGAATGTCGCGAATGGTCAGTGTGGAGGAAATACGGTGCAGCTCCGCCACAAAAGTGCCGGAGCCCTGGATGCGCGTAACCATGCCCTCGCCCATCAACTCACGCAGCGCCCGGTTCACCGTCATGCGGCTGACGCCGAATTGCTCCATCAGCACGGCTTCGCTGGGCACCGGGTCGCCGGGCTTCCAGGTGCCGGCGCCGATGCGTTTTTTGATGAATGCCTTGACCTGACCGTAGGCAGGCAGTGGTGTGGTGGCCATGGTTCAGCGGAATGCTCGCGTGTGTAAGAAAAAATCATTGTCACCGCAAAAGTCCGACCCTTCATCGGCCGGCCAGGGTTGCCGGCCCGGCTTTTGCGCACAAACCGTAGATTACCGCAGTTGACACAAGTTGTATAGACAACTACGATTTATCCTGTCGCCGGTTGATTTCTTTTTCTGGTGCTGTGAAATTCCCCTGTTATCCCGTCTTCTCCGGAGCAGTCTCATGTCCGATCTTTCCCAAACCCCTTTTCTGGATAGCAAGGCCCGCCCCGTGCGCGCCCCCCGCGGCAGCACTCTTACCTGCGCCAACTGGCAAATCGAGGCGGCCTACCGCATGATCCAGAACAACCTGGACCCGGAAGTCGCCGAAAACCCCGACGAGCTGGTGGTGTACGGCGGCATCGGCAAGGCGGCCCGCAACTGGCCGGCCTTTGACGCCATCCTTGATTCCCTGCGCAAACTCAAAGCCGACGAAACCCTGCTGGTGCAGTCGGGCAAGCCGGTGGGCGTGTTCCGCACCCATACGGGCGCGCCGCGCGTGCTGATCGCCAATTCCAACCTGGTGCCCAAGTGGGCGACCTGGGAGCATTTCAACGAACTGGACCGCGCGGGCCTGATGATGTACGGCCAGATGACGGCCGGCAGCTGGATCTACATCGGCACCCAGGGCATCGTGCAAGGCACGTATGAAACCTTTGTGGAAGCGGGCCGCCAGCATTTCAACGGCGACCTGGCCGGCCGTTGGGTGCTGACTGCCGGCTTGGGCGGCATGGGCGGCGCACAGCCGCTGGCTGCTACCTTTGCCGGCGCCTGCTCGCTCAACATCGAGTGCCAGCAGTCCAGCATCGACTTCCGGCTGCGCACGCGCTATGTCGACAAGCAGGCCAAAGACCTTGACGATGCGCTGGAGATGATCAAGCACCACACCTCGCGCAAGGAGGCCGTCTCCATCGCCCTGTGCGGCAATGCGGCCGAGATCGTTCCGGAGCTGGTTAAGCGCGCCAAAGCCGGCGGCATACGCCCCGACATCGTCACTGACCAGACCTCGGCCCACGACATCATCAACGGCTACCTGCCTGCAGGCTGGACGGTCGCGCAGTGGCGCGCCGCCCAGAAAGACCCAACCCAGCATGCTGCATTGACAAAAGCCGCAGGCGAATCCTGCGTGGCCCACGTCAAGGCCATGCTGGCTTTCCACGAAATGGGAATTCCCACGGTGGACTACGGCAACAACCTGCGCCAGGTTGCCAAGGATTTCGGCGTCGAGAACGCCTTTGACTACCCTGGTTTTGTCCCGGCGTACATCCGTCCGCTTTTTTGCCGTGGCGTCGGCCCCTTCCGCTGGGTGGCCCTCTCGGGCGACCCGGAAGACATCAAGAAGACCGACGCGAAGATGAAAGAACTCTTCCCGGACAACAAGCACCTGCACCGCTGGCTGGACATGGCCGAAGAGCGCATCGCCTTCCAGGGTCTGCCGGCACGCATCTGCTGGATTGGCTTGGGCGAACGCCATTTGGCGGGCCTGGCCTTTAACGAGATGGTCAAGAACGGTGAACTCAAGGGCCCCATCGTGATCGGCCGCGATCACCTGGACAGCGGCTCCGTCGCCTCGCCCAACCGCGAGACCGAAGCCATGAAAGACGGCAGCGATGCCGTGAGCGACTGGCCGTTGCTGAACGCGCTGCTCAATACCGCCAGCGGCGCAACCTGGGTCAGTCTGCACCATGGCGGCGGCGTGGGCATGGGCTACTCGCAGCATTCGGGCGTTGTCATCGTGTGTGACGGCACCGCCGACGCGGCAGAAAAACTGGGCCGCGTTCTCTTTAACGACCCCGCCACCGGCGTGATGCGCCATGCCGATGCGGGCTATGACATCGCCAAGCAAAGCGCCAAAGACAACGGGCTGAACCTGCCGATGATGGGACGCTGAAGCGTGGCGTTCCGCCCGAACCACGCGCCCGTATGGCCGATGGCGCATAGCCGCTTCTTTTTGACGAACCTGGGATCCCCCTCATGAACATCCAACCCGGCTATCTCACGCTGTCCCAGCTTCGGCAAGTTCACACCAGACGTGAAACACTCGCCATTGACCCATCTGCTGTAGCGGGCATTCGCGCCAGTGCAGCCCTGGTACAGCATGCGGCACAGGGTGGTGCCGCCGTCTACGGCGTCAACACCGGCTTTGGCAAGCTGGCCAATCAGCGCATTGCGCAGGCCGACCTCGAAGTCTTGCAACTTAACCTGCTGCGTTCTCACGCCGTAGGTGTGGGCGAGCCCATGCCCGAGCGTGTGGTACGACTGGTGCTACTGCTCAAGGCCGCGAGCCTGGCACGCGGTTATTCCGGTGTGCGGGAAGTCGTGATCGATACACTGATAGCGCTCTACAACAAAGGCCTGACGCCGGTGATCCCCTGCCAGGGCTCAGTAGGCGCTTCGGGCGATCTGGCCCCTCTGGCGCACCTGTGCCTGCCACTCATCGGCGAAGGCGAGGTGTTCTACCAAGGCAGGCGCATGGCTGCGGTCGAAGCGCTCGAGCAAGCATCCATCACACCGGTAAAGCTGTCGGCCAAAGAAGGCCTGGCGCTGATCAACGGCACGCAGGTCTCCACCGCGCTGGCCCTGGATGCGCTGCTTGCCACTGACCGCCTGTTCGAGGCTGCCGTGATCTCGGGCGCCGTCACGCTGGACGCCGCGCGGGGCAGCGACGGCCCGTTTGACCCACGCATCCATGCGGTGCGCGGCCAGCCGGGCCAGATCGACTGCGCCGCCGCCTACCGCGCCATCATGGTGGGCAGCGAGATTCGCCGCTCGCACATCGAGGGCGACGACCGCGTGCAAGACCCTTACTGCCTGCGCTGCCAGCCGCAGGTGATGGGCGCCTGCCTGGACCAGATGCGTTATGCCACGCAGGTGCTGATGCGCGAAGCCAACGCCGTGACCGACAACCCGCTGGTGTTTGCCGATGACGCAACGCTGCTCTCAGGGGGAAACTTTCACGCAGAACCGGTTGCGCTGGCCTGCGACGCACTGGCCGTTGCCATTGCCGAAATCGGCGCGATTACCGAGCGCCGCATCGCCATGCTGGTCGATACCGTGGCCTCGCGCTTGCCGGCTTTTCTCACGCCCGAGCCGGGCCTCAACTCCGGCTTCATGATCGTGCATGTCACAGCCGCCGCGCTGGCCTCTGAAAACAAATCACTGGCCCACCCCGCCAGCGTCGACAGCCTGCCGACCTCGGCCAACCAGGAAGACCATGTGAGCATGGCCACCTTCGCGGCGCGCCGGTTGCAGCCCATGTTGCGCAATACCGAATACATCGTCGCCATCGAACTGTTGGCCGCCGCGCAAGGCATTGAATTCTTGCGCCCACTCAAGAGCTCCGCCGTGCTGGAGGGTGTGCTGCAACTGGTGCGCCAGGTCTCTCCGGCCATGATGCATGACCGTAGCCTCGCGCCCGACATGGAGAAGGTGCACCAACTGGTGGCGGGCGGACTCATTGGTCTGGCCGGAGAAGCCCAAATCACCGAGTTGACCGCCTTGCGGCTGGCATGAAGCCTGCATACATTAGCAATACCTCAGTCGATACCCCCAACAGGAGCAACTTCATGAAGAAACAACTCGCCCTTTCGATGCTGGCCGGCGTCGCAGCTCTCGCCATGGGTAGCGCCCACGCGCAAGAAACCAAAGTCGCCGTCGGTATCTCCGGCTGGACAGGTTTTGCCCCGCTGACCCTGGCCAAAGAAGCCGGCATCTTCAAGAAGAACGGGCTTGATGTGTCGATCAAAAAGATTCCACAAAAAGACCGCCACCTGGCGATTGCTTCAGGTGACGTGCAGTGCGCCGCCACCACAGTCGAGACCTGGGTGGTGTGGAACGCCAACGGTGTGGCCACCACGCAGATCTTCCAGCTCGACAAGAGCTACGGCGCCGACGGCATGGTGGTCAAACCCAATATTTCGAAAATCAGCGACCTCAAAGGCAAGACCGTTGCCGCTGACGCTCCGGGCACGGCGGGCTACTTCGGGCTGGCCTGGTTCCTGAAGAAGAACGGCTTGTCGGTCAAGGATGTAAAGGTAGTGAACATGGGCCCGCAGGCGGCCGCCAATGCCATGATCGCCGGCACCGACGGTCTCGACGCCGCCATGACTTACGAGCCCTACCTGGGCGCAGTGCGCGCCAAGCCAGAGGCCGGCAAGATCCTCGCCACCACGCTGGACTACCCCATGGTGATGGACACCTTCGGCTGCACGCCCAAGTTCCTGTCTGAAAACCCCAAGGCTGCCAAGGCCCTGGCCGACAGCTACTTTGAGGCTGTCGAGATGATCCAGAAAGAACCGAAGAAGAGTTTCGAGATCATGGGCGCCGACGTGAAGCAGACCGGCGAAGCCTTTGAGGCCTCGTCCAAATACCTGCGCTGGCAAGACCGTGCAGCCAACCAGAAATTCTTTGCCGGCGAACACGCTGCCTTCAGCAAGGAAGCGGCCGAGCTGTTGATGGAAGCGGGCATCATCAAGTCGCTGCCCGATATGGGCAAGCTCGCCGACACGCGCTTTCTGAAATGAGCCCCCCCCGAAGCGGCCTCCGCCCGCACCGCACCGCACCGCCGCCAGAGGCGGCGGCTCTCAGCCCCTCAAGGGGGCGCCACCTGCGGCCCGGCAAAGCCGGTTCCGCGTTGGCACTGGCGAAGGCACACCACCCTATCAAGCCATCAGCATGAAGCCACTCCAACCCGTGTCGCCCGGCGCGCGCATCGCGCTGGGCGTGAGTTTCTTTGTTCTGTTCTTCGTGGTGTGGGCCATCTTCACGCTGGGCGGCTATGTCTCCAAGACATTCCTCGCCGACCCGATCACCATGGTGAGGTCTGGCTACGACCTGCTGGCCAACCAGGGCTTTATCAAGGACATCGGCATGACGGTCTGGAGGGTACTGGGCGGCTTTGTGATTGCCGCCTTGCTGGCCGTTCCGCTGGGGGTGATGATGGGCGCCTACAAGCCGGTTGAAGCGTTCTTTGAACCTTTTGTGAGCTTTGCGCGTTACCTGCCCGCCTCTGCGTTTATTCCGCTGCTCATCCTCTGGGCCGGGATTGGTGAGGCACAAAAGCTCGCCGTGATTTTTATCGGCTCCTTCTTTCAACTGGTCCTGATGATTACCGTGAGCGTCGGCAACACCCGGCGCGACCTGGTCGAGGCGGCCTACACGTTGGGCGCGGCCGACCGCGGGATCGTGGTACGCGTGCTGCTGCCCAGCGCAGCGCCCGAGATTGCCGAGACCTTGCGCATGGTACTGGGTTGGGCCTGGACCTATGTGATCGTCGCGGAGCTGATAGGCGCGTCCAGCGGCATCGGCCACATGATCACCGACAGCCAGGCATTGCTGGCAACCGACCAGATCATCTTCGGCATCATCGTCATTGGTGTATTCGGCCTGGTCACCGACCTGGCGTTTAAAGCGCTCAATAGAAAACTTTTCCCGTGGGCTCAGTTAGGCCGATGACTTCTTCTTCCTCCACACCGATCCTGACCGTCAACCAGCTGTCGAAAACCTTTGCCGCCAACAAGGGCCCCGGCACCGTCGCGCTGCAAGCAACTGATCTGGCGGTTGCCGAGAACGACTTCATCACCATCCTCGGCCCTTCAGGCTGCGGCAAGTCCACACTGCTGCGCATGGTCGCCGGGCTGGACATCCCCACAAGCGGCACCATCGTGCTGGACGGCAAACCCATAGCGGGCCCAGGCGCGGACCGCGGCATGGTGTTCCAGAGCTACACGCTCTTTCCGTGGCTCACGATTTTGCAAAACGTCTGCTTTGGCCTGCGGGAAAAAGGCATGCCACTGGAAAAGCAGCACGATATCGCGCACCAATTCATCAAGAAGGTCGGACTGCAGGGATTTGAGAATCATTTCCCCAAGCAGCTCTCGGGCGGCATGCAACAACGCACAGCACTCGCTCGTGCCCTTGCCAACAACCCGCGCATCCTGCTGATGGACGAGCCCTTCGGCGCACTGGACCATCAGACGCGTGAGCTGATGCAGGAGCTGCTGCAAGGCATCTGGGAGGCCGAGCAGAAAACCGTGCTGTTCGTGACGCATGACATCGATGAGGCCATCTTTATGGGCAGCCGTGTGGTCGTCATGAGTGCAAGACCGGGCCGCATCAAATGCGACATTGCGGTGCCACTGGCGCATCCACGGCATTACTCGGTAAAGACAACGCCGGTTTTCACGGATCTCAAGGCAAAACTTACCGAAGAAATCCGCGTCGAGGTACACCGGGCGGCGGGCCTGCAGGCGCCCGTTGTTTAATCCGTCTGAGTTCTGGTTCGTGCTGCCTGCGTCATGCGCAAGGCGCTGCAAACACCGGCCGTGGCGGCAAAGGCAGCGGCCAGCCAAAGGGCAATCAGGGCACCCTGACCGCCTTCACCGGGACTGGACACGGCAAAAATCATCGCCAGTAAAACCGCGCCCAATGTCTGTCCCGTCAAACGTGCCGTGCCCAGCATGCCGCTGGCGCCGCCGCTGCGGTGTGCGGGCGCCGAGGTGATGATGGTGTGGTTGTTGGGAGACTGAAAGAGGCCGTAGCCGATGCCGCACAGCGCCATGCGCCAGACGATGTCGGCCTGCGCCGGCTGCGCGGGTAACAAGGCCAGCAACACCAACCCCAGGCAGAGCATGGCCATGCCAACGCCGCCCAGCAGGCCGCCTGGATAGCGCCCGATGAGCCGGCCCACCAGCGGCGAAGTCACCACAATCGCCAGCGGCCAGGCGGTGAGCAGCAAGCCCGCCTCGAGGTGGCTGAAGCCGTAGTTGCCCAGCAGCAAAAAGGGCAGGCAGATATAGGCCAGCGTCTGCGCGCAGAAGGCGCCTATCGACGTGCCCATGGACAGCGCGAACACGGGAATGCGCAGCAAATCAAGCGGGAATAACGGCACGGGCATGGCCAGCTGGCGGCGCACGTAGATCACGCCGATGACGATTCCGGCGGCCAGCTCGGCCAGCGGCAGCCACAAGGATGATGCAGCACCCGGCACAGCTTCCACACGTACACCCAGGCCGTCTGCGCCCAGGAACACCAGGCCGAACATCAGGGCGTTGAGCACCACATCGACCGGCGAGAGCTTGAGGCTCTCTGCCTTGGCGGTGTTCTCGGGCAGGGCCTTGCGCCCCCACCACAGCGACATCAGGCCGAATGGCACATTGAGCGCAAACAGCCACGGCCACGAACCGACGGAAAGAATGCCGGCCGCAATCGACGGGCCGGCCACCGAGGCGGTGGCCACCACCAGCGAGTTAATGGCGATGCCGCGGCCGAGCAGGTGTTTGGGGTAGATGAGCCGAACCAGCGCGGTGTTGACGCTCATGAGGCCAGCCGCGCCCAAGCCCTGCAGCACGCGGGCCAGCGCCAGTGTGGTCAATGAATCAGCCAGCGCACAGAGCAGCGAGGCCAGCGTGAACACGGCCATGCCTGCCAGGTAAACGCGACGGTAACCGATGATGTCGCCCAGTGTGGCCAGCGGCAGCAAGAGCGCCAGCGTGGCGACCTGATAGGCGTTGACGACCCAGATGGACTGGGCGGGCGCGGCGTTCAGTTCACGGGCGATGTCCGGCAGCGCCAGGTTAACGATGGTCCCGTCGAGCACCGCCATGACAATCCCGAGAATGATGACCAGCAACGCCCGCAAGCGTTCGCGAGCGGGCAAACCATCCTGAACAATCATGCGTACCTTTGCTGGAACTGATGGGATCAGGTCAGTCGCCATGAAGGCAGCCAGCTGAATCCCAAAGGCCCCGATTTTACGGGCGCAGCATGGGATGCGCAGCGTGGGGGCCGCTGATGGGAAATGCCGCGCCCGCGCAGGCTCAGGCGCATGGCCTGCGGTCGGCTGCTTTCAGCGGTCTGCGTGCCAATTT
This sequence comes from Polaromonas sp. P1_F8, assembly GCF_056405635.1. Taxonomy (NCBI): domain Bacteria; kingdom Pseudomonadati; phylum Pseudomonadota; class Betaproteobacteria; order Burkholderiales; family Comamonadaceae; genus Polaromonas; species Polaromonas sp. P1_F8. The sequence goes on from NZ_JBFUBS010000001.1 coordinate 1,731,531, forward strand.
TTTACACAAATGGCCACCGGGTCATTCACATCGTGCGCAAGCAGCTATCTATTTGATAGCAGAAAATAAAAATCCCGGACTGCAAATGCAGAGCCGGGATTGGGGTTGTCATTCCGGTGTGCCTTGCCGAGGCAAACCGGTGGGCGATTTACTTCATTCCGTACTTCGCCTTGGCATCGTTCTGGCAGCTGTCCTTGGCGGTTCCGGTGAGGGCATCGCAGCGCTCTTTGGCAGCCTTGTAATCGGCCTCGCGCTTTTCGGCGTTGGCGTCCTTCCTGGCTTCGGTCACTTTTTCAGTCTTGTTCTTGCTGGTGTCGGCTGAGGTCTTGGCGACCTTGGCGTCTTCCTTGGCTTTGACGTGGGCCGCTTTGGCATCTTTCACGCAGACGTCCTTGTCATTGCCTTTCAGGTCGTCGCACTTTTCCTTGGCGACGTCGTAGGCGGCATCGCCTTTGGCGAAGGCAACCTTTTCGGTGTTGCGCGGGCTGGGCTTGTACTGGGCTTCCAGTTCGGCCTTGGCGATTTTTTCAGCGCCTTTGGCTTCGGCCGCGCAGATGTCTTTGGCATTGTCTTTCAAGGTGGCGCACTTGTCGCGGCCGGCTTTGTAGTCGGCCGAGATGCGGTCGCTCTGGGCTTTATGTTCCTCTTTGGTCATAGCCAGGGCCTGGCCGGCAAAAGCACAGGACATCACGGCTGTCAGCATCAGCAATTTGGTTTTCATGGATTTTCCTTTGGATGAGTTGGAGTTATGGATTGGTTGGGGATGGACCCTGGAGCGCTCAACGGCGGATCAATAACGCTCAAAAAAATCGGTCGGGTTGCGGTCCTTCCAGGCGGCGACCTGCTTCTCAGCCTCATCCTTGCTGAGGCCGTGGCGCTCCTGGATGCGGCCCAGCAACTGGTCGCGTTTGCCGGCGATCACATCAAGGTCGTCGTCAGTGAGCTTGCCCCACTGCTCTTTGACCTTGCCTTTGAATTGAAGCCAGTTGCCTTCCACGCGGTCTTTGTTCATGGTGTCCTCCTGAACGTCAATTGATAAATTCGCCCGTGGCACTAATGTCCTATTCGCTGCGTGCTACTTCCCGGGCGGCATATTCACACCATAAGTTCGTTCTTTTTCTCCCACCGTAGGTCCCCGTATTTGATGAGCGTAGGTTCATGCTTACAGGGCTGTGTGCCGCGCTGCGAGAGCGCGCCATTGCGCGAAGGAAAGCAACAAAATTCGCAACGGCTTCCTGGCCGGAACATAGTTGCATAGCACGCTGGCCAGCCAAGGCAAGAACGGTTTTTCTTTCGACATCAAGGGGGTGCGAGGTGCCAACACCAAAGATGAAAAAGCGCAGTACGTCGCGAAGCCTTTTCCTCCTCCTGCAAGCTGCTGGGCAATGTGCACGATGTGCGCGCCGAAGCCTGCGGCTTGGTGGCCCGACACAGGAATACCGCTACATCAAGGCCAAGGCCTGAGTGCGGGTGACGGGGACAGGCTGGTTGCGTTTACTTTGACCGCAGTGTGCGGCTGAGCAGTGCGACGGGCAGCAAACCCACCAGCACCAGCGCCAGCGCGGGCAAGGCGGCCTCACCGAGCCGCTCGTCGCGCGCGAGCTGGTAGGTGATGACGGCCAGGGTGTCGCTGTTGAAGGGCCGCAGCACCAGCGTGGCGGGAAGCTCTTTCATCACATCGACAAACACCAGCAGGCCCGCTGCCGCCACCGAGCGTTTGAGCAGCGGCCAATGAACGCGGCTGAGGATGCCCAGGCCGCTGGTGCCCAGCATGCGCGCGCTGTCGTCAAAGCTGGCCGGGATGCGCGAGTAGCCGCTTTGCAGGCTTTGCAGCGCCACGGCGCTGAAGCGCACCAGGTAAGCCCAGACGACGCCGAGGATGGTGGCGGTGACCCAGTAGCCCGCGCTCGTCTGCGGCGCGGCGGCCTGCAGCCAGCCCACGGGCAGCAAGAGGCCGACCACAATCACCGCGCCTGGCACGGCATAACCCAGGCCCGCCAGGTGCACGGCAGCGCGGGTGAGCAGGCCCGGCTGACGGCGCACCGCAAAGGCCAGGCCCAAGGCAAGCGCGGTGGCCAACAGCGCGCTCAAGCCTGCGAGGCCAATGCTGCTGAGCGTCCAGCCAATGAATTTGTCCCAAAGCAGGTTGTCCCAGCCCAGCGCCAGCGGGCGCAGCATAAAGAGCACCGGCAGCACAAAGCCCAGCGCGATGGGCACGGCGCACACGAGCCAGGCCGAAACGGCGCGCAGGCCGCGCAACTGCGCGGGGGCCGCGTCTTGCGCGCCGGCGCGTGCACCGCGGCCGGTGGCAAAGCGCATGCGCTTTTGCGCGCTGTGCTCTATCCACAGCAGCAGCGCGACAAAGAAAAGCAGCACGGTCGCCAGCTGCGCCGCAGCGATGCGGTTGTCCATCGAGAGCCACGCCTTGTAGATGCCGGCGGTGAAGGTCTGGATGCCGAAATAGCTGGAGACGCCGAAGTCGGCCAGCGTTTCCATGAGCGCCAGCGCCACACCAGCGGCCACGGCAGGCCGCGCCAGCGGCAGCGCCACACCGCGGATGCGGCGCGACAGCGGTGCGCCCAGCAGGCGCGCCGCTTCCATCAGGTGCACGGCGCGCTCAGACAGGGCCGTGCGCGCAAGCAGGTACACATAGGGGTAGAGCGCGACGGTGAAGACCAGTACGGCACCCCCCAGGCTGCGCACCTCGGGCAGCAGCCGGCCCTGCAAGCCGAAGCTGGCACGCAGCCAGGTCTGCAGCGGGCCGGCGTATTGGAGAAAGTCGGTATACGCATAGGCCAGCACATAGGCCGGCATGGCCAGCGGCAGCAGCAAGGCCCACTCAAACACCCGGCGCCCGGGGAAATCAAACAGCGTGACCATGCTGGCGGTGGCCATTCCCACCACCGCCACGCCAAAGGCCACGCACAGGCACAGCAGCAGTGATGTGCGCGTGTAATCGGGCAACACGGTCTGCAGCATCTGCAGCAGGATGGATTGCGCATCGCTGTTGAACTGCAGCCAGGACAAGGCGACGGCCAGCACCGGCAGCGTCAGCAGCCCAACCAGCAAAAACAGCACAACAGAAGGGAAATATCGGCGAAACATGGAGCCCCGGAAAGCCTCAGGAAAAAGGCCTCTCGCGAGTAGGGGCCCTGCCCCCGCCTGCGTTCGCCATGAACTTGCAGTCAGTCACTGCAAATGAGAATTGTAAGCATCTACAATTGTTTGCATGTTTCTGGATATCTCCCAGCTCGGCGTGCACTACGCCGGCCGCTCAAAACCCGCCGTGGACGGCGTGTCGTTCAGCCTCCAGGCAGGGGAAATCGGCGTTCTGATCGGGCCTTCAGGTTGCGGCAAAACCACCTTGCTGCGCGCAGTGGCTGGCCTTGAACGGGCCAATGCCGGCAGCATTATGCTGGCAAAGGATGTGGTGAGCACCGCCGCCTTGCATGTGCCGGCCGAATCCCGCCGCATCGGCATGGTGTTTCAGGACTACGCGCTGTTTCCGCATCTGGATGCCGCGCACAACGTGGCCTTCGGGCTCACTCATCTAACACCCGCTCAGCGCAAGCAGCGCGTCGCAGACGTGCTGGAGCTGGTCGGCCTGGGCAATGTGCACAAGCGCTTTCCGCATGAGCTTTCAGGCGGCCAGCAGCAACGCGTGGCACTGGCGCGCGCGCTTGCACCGCAGCCGCGCCTGCTGCTATTGGACGAGCCTTTTTCCAACCTGGACGTGGACTTGCGTGAGCGCCTGGCTCATGAGGTGCGCGGCATCCTGAAGGCGGCCGGCGCCACCGCACTGTTCGTCACACATGACCAGTTGGAGGCTTTTGCCATCGGCGACCGCATCGGCGTAATGCACCAGGGCAAACTGCACCAGTGGGATGAGGCTTATGCGCTGTACCACCGCCCTGCCACCCGATTTGTGGCTGACTTCATCGGCCATGGTGTGTTTGCGCAAGCGCATATCGAGCAGCGCGGCGACGACGTGGTGGTGCACACTGCGCTGGGCGACCTGACGGACATGCTCGAATGCCCCTTGCCCGGCGCGTATGCCGGCGGCCTGTGCGACGTGCTGCTGCGCGCCGACGACATCGTGCATGACGACAACGCACCAGTGAAAGCGCAGATCGTGCGCAAGGCATTTCGCGGGTCAGAGTTTTTGTACACGCTCAAACTGCAGACGGGCGAAACGGTAATGGCGCACGTGCCTTCGCACCACAACCACGCGCTGGGCGAGTGGATAGGCATTCGCGCCGAGGTCGACCATGTGGTGACCTTTCCGCGCGAAACCGGCGCGGTGCAGGCCTGAAGCCCTGTCCTTAGCCCTGTGTCTGCCTCAGGCGCTCAACGTCCTCTCGCAGCGTCTCAGCCCACACCCGTCGTGTCTGGCCTTGCGGGGCCTGCGCCTCGCCGAAGGTGACGATCGCCTTGATGGGCGGCGCCGTCAGGGTGCGCCAGATCGAGCCGACCAGGGTTTCGTCGTCCACATAGCTGGGCGCAAAGCTGGTTTCGCCGCTGGCGGCATCGATAAACTTCAGCGCCACCGGCTGCACCGGCACAGACGCTTCAATGGCCGCCTGGATAAGGTTGGCGTGAAAGTGCTTGAGGGTGATGCCGTCGCCGGTGGTGCCCTCGGGAAACACCGCCAGGATGTCGCCCGCGCGAAGGCTGTCGGCCATTTGCGTGACGACGCGGTGGGCGTCGCGCCGCGACGTGCGCTCGATGTACAGGGAACCTGCGCCGTCTGACAGCGTGCGCACAAAAGGCCAGTCCCGAACATCCGCCTTGGAGACAAAACGGCAGTGCCGCGAGGCATGCATCACCAGGATGTCGAGCCAGGAAATATGGTTGGCCACCAGCAACACCGGGCCACTGGCAGGCGGCGCGCCCTGGACCACCAGCTCAATGCCCACGATGCGCAGCATGGCCCCGGCCCATGCCTGCACGCGTGCCTCCTGTTCAGCCTGGGGCAGCTTGGGGAAAACGGTCTTGATGGTCCAGAAACCTGTCACCGCGTGCACGACCGCACGCAGCAAGGTCCAGACAAAGCGAAGCCACTTCATGCACGACACCTCATACGCAAAACGGGCACGTCAGTGCGAGGCTTCAGGGGCTTCATACGCGAGCTGCCCGCCCACGATAGTCCAGCGCACTCGCGCAGGCATCTGGTGGCCCGAGAACGGCGTGTGCTTGCCCTGGCTGCGCAAGGCGGCGGGCTCGACTGTCCACTCACCGGCGGGGTCGAACACGCAGATGTCGGCAACACCACCCTTGACGAGTTGCCCCGCGCTGGCCTGCAGCGTACCAAGCGCGTTGCCCAGCACCCGTGCCGGTTCGCTCGTGAGCACCGCCAGCGCGCGCTGCAAACCGGCTTCGCTGTCGGCGCCCCATTTGCAGGCCAGGCCCAGCAGCAACTCAAGCCCGGTAGCGCCGGGCTCGGCTTCGGCAAAGGGCAGTGTCTTGGCATCTTCGTCGACAGGCGTGTGGTCCGACACCAGCGCGTCGATGGTGCCGTCGGCCAAACCCTGGCGGATGGCGTCGCGGTCGCGCTGCTGACGCAGCGGCGGGTCCAGCCGCATGCGGCTGTCGAAGTAGCCGATGTCCACGTCGGTCAAGTGCAGGCTGTTGATGCTGACGTCACAGGTCACGGCCAGGCCTTCTGTCTTGGCCTTGGCCACCAGGGCCACACCCGCGGCGCTGCTGATGCGGCACAGGTGCACGCGCGCGCCGGTGGCACGCACCAGCTCGAAGATGGTGTGCAGTGCGATGGTTTCGGCGGCGACTGATACACCGCTCAGGCCCAGGCGCGTGGCCAAAGCGCCGCTGGCAGCGACGCCGCTTCCCAGGTACATCTCTTGCGGGCGCAGCCAGACGGTGTAGCCGAAGGTCGAGGCGTATTGCAGGGCGCGCATCATGACTTGCGTGTTGGCCAGCGGCACCTCGGCCTGGCTGAAGCCTACGCAGCCCGATTCCGTCAATTCGACCATCTCGGTCAGCGTCTCACCCTTGAGCGCACGCGTGAGCGCACCTAGCGGGAACACGCGCGACTGGTGCAGCTTCTCGGCGCGGAACTTGAGCATTTCAACGAGGCCGGGCTCGTCGAGTACCGGATCGGTATCAGGCGGGCAGACCAGGCTTGTGACGCCGCCGGCCACAGCCGCGGCGAGTTCGCTTTCGAGCATGCCTTCGTGCTCGTGCCCAGGTTCTCGCAAGCGGGCGGACAAGTCGATCAGGCCGGGGGCGACGATGCAGCCCGTGGCATCAATCGTCTTGTTGGCCGCGAAATCAGCGGGCGGGCCTTTGAGCGAGACGATGCGGCCCGCGGCAATTGCCACGTCGCAAACTTCGTCGAATTTCGAGGCTGGGTCGATGACGCGGCCGTTTTTTATGAGTATCTTCATGCTTCGTTCCCTGCGACTATGCTCATGACGGCCATGCGGACTGCAATACCAAATGTGACTTGCGGCAGGATCACACTCTGCGTGCCGTCGACAACGGCGGAGTCAATTTCAACGCCGCGGTTGATAGGCCCGGGGTGCATGACGATGGCGTCTGGCTTGGCCAGTTTCAATTTTTCGGTGGTGAGGCCGAAGCTCTTGAAGAACTCCTGGCTGCTGGGCAATAGCGCGCCGGACATGCGTTCGTTCTGCAGCCTGAGCATGATGATCACGTCGGCGTCCTTGATACCTTCTTCGAGCGTGTTGCAGACACGCACGCCCATCTGCGCCATGTCGGCGGGCACCAGGGTCTTGGGGCCGACCACGCGCACTTCGGGGCAGCCCAGCGTGGTGAGTGCGTGGATGTCGGAACGCGCCACGCGCGAGTGCAGCACGTCACCGACGATGGCGACCGTGAGCTTGCTGAAATCTTTCTTGTAGTGCCGGATGGTGTACATGTCGAGCAGGCCCTGCGTGGGGTGCGCATGGCGGCCGTCGCCGGCGTTGATGACGTGCACATGCGGCGCGACGTGCTGGGCGATCAGATAAGGTGCGCCCGATTCGCTGTGGCGCACGACGAAGAGATCGGCGGCCATGGCACTCAGGTTGGCGATGGTGTCGAGCAGCGACTCGCCCTTGGAGGCCGATGAGCGCGCGATGTCCAGGTTGATGACATCGGCCGACAGCCGCGTGGCGGCGATTTCGAAGGTGGTGCGGGTGCGGGTGGAGTTTTCAAAGAAGAGATTGAAGACACTCTTGCCGCGCAGCAGCGGGACTTTTTTGACTTCGCGGTTGTTGACGCTGACGAAGTTGGCGGCGGTGTCGAGGATCTGCGTCAGGGTGGCCTTGGGCAGGCCTTCAATCGACAGCAGGTGAATCAGCTCGCCGTTTTTGTTGAGTTGCGGATTTCGTCGATACAGCATGTGATGGACTCCTTGGGGTCTCTTGGTTTTTTGGGGGTGGCCTGGCAGTAATAGTGATGGTGACGATCAGCCCTGAACCTGGAAGCTGAACTTGCCGTCCTCTGCGCGGGCCAGTTCAAGCGACTGCGAAGCGGGCAAGGCCACGCGCGCCACCGCCAGGTCGGGCTGCACCGGCAGCTCGCGCCCGCCGCGGTCTACCAGTACGACCAGCTTGACACTGGCGGGCCGGCCGTAGTCAAACAATTCGTTGAGCACCGCCCGGATGGTGCGGCCGGTGTAGAGCACATCGTCCACCACGACCAGGTGGGCGCCGTTCACGTCAAAAGGCAGCAGCGTTTGACCGCTGGAAGCCAGGCCGCGCTGTGAAAAATCGTCGCGGTGCATGGAGGACGACAGCACGCCGGCTTCGCCTTCCAGGCCCAGGTCTTTTTGCAGGCGCTGTGCCAGCCACGCACCACCCGAGGCCACGCCGACCAGCTTGGGTGGTTGGGGATAAGACGCCAGTTGCTGGCGCATGCCGCGCAGCAGGTCGCTATACAGCGCCTCAGCGTCCAGGGTCAGGCTGCTCATGGAAAACTCCTTAAAAACTGCTCGAGGATGATGCAGGCCGAGGCTGCGTCGGCATCGGCTGCGCCGCCGGCCAGTGCTTCGGTGGTGCTGTAGCGTTCATCCACCTCAAAGACCTGCAGGCCGAAGCGCCCGCGAAGCTGGCGGGCGAACTTTTGTGCGCGCACGGTATTGTCGTGGCTTGCGCCGTCGGGGTGAAAGGGCACGCCGATGACGAGGGCGTCGGGCTGCCACTCCTTGATGCGCGCCTCGACCGCCTTGAGGCGGGCGTCGCTGCCTTCAGCATTGATGGTGGGCTGGGGGGTGGCGGTACGGGTCAGCACGTTGCCGGTGGCAACGCCGGTGCGCTTGAGACCGAAGTCGAAAGCCAGAAAGGTTTGGAGGCCGGAGGCCCGAAGGGAAGGCATGGCCGCAAGGCTCATGCGTGACCGGCCTCGGGAGAGAGCATCCAGCTTTGCAGGCCCAGCAGCATGAGCGCCTTGTCGTAGCGTTGCTCTACCGGTGTGTCGAAAATCACACCGACGTCGGCAGCGACCGTGAGCCAGCTGTTGTCCGAGATTTCTGATTCCAGCTGGCCTTCACCCCAGGCCGAATATCCGAGGGAGACAAACACCCTGCGCGGGCCAGCGCCCGTGGAGAGCGCTTCCAGCACGTCTTTGGAGGTGGTCATTTCGAGGCCGCCAGGAATCGTCATCGTCGAGGCATAGACCGATTCGTTGCCCGGCATCATGGATTCGTGGAGCACAAAGCCCCGTTCGGTCTGGACCGGGCCGCCCTGGAATACCGGGGACTGGGTCAGGTCGTCGCGCCGCAGAGGCAACTCGACCTTGTCGAACAGGTTCTTGAGATTGATATCGCTGGGCTTGTTGATGACCAGCCCCAGCGCACCCCGGTCGCTGTGTTCGCACATGTACACCACACTCTTGGCAAAAGCTTCATCGTCCATCCCCGGCATGGCAATGAGGAAGTGGTGCGTGAGGTTGATCGATGCAGAATCCGTGGCCATGGCGGGATTTTACGCCGGACGGGACGGCGCGGGGAGCCCAACCTGCCGGCCACCCGCCAATCCGCGGGGGGATCTAAGGCCGGATAGCCGCTTTTCGCTACGATGGCCGGATGCAAAAGAAGTATGAAACGGGGTTGATGTGGTTCAGGCGCGACCTGCGGGTTCAGGACAACGCTGCTCTGTACCACGCGCTGAAGGCATGTAAGCAGGTGTATTGCGCATTTGTTTTTGACAAAACCATTCTGGAGGCTTTGCCCCGAACTGACCGCCGCGTGGAATTCATACAGGAATCGGTACTGAGCCTGGATGGCCAGCTGGAGAAGCTGGGCGCAGCGGCTGGCAGCCTCGGCGCCGGCCTGTTGACGGCCTATCACGATGCCGCGGACGCGGTGGTGCGGCTGGCCGCTGAGTTGGGTGTCGACGCCGTTTTTACCAACCACGATGACGAACCCCGGTCGCTGGCGCGCGACGCGGCGGTGCTGGCGGCGCTGGAGGCCGGGGGCAAGGCCTTTCACAGTTTCAAGGATCACGTCATTTTTGAGCGCCAGGAGGTGCTGACCCTGGCGGGCAAGCCTTACACCGTGTTCACGCCTTACAAAAATGCATGGCTGAAGAAGGTGGACGATTTTTACCTCAAAGCTTATCCCGTCGAAAAGTACGGTACGGCCTTGGCACCGGTATCGGCAAGCAGGCGCCCTGTCCCATCGCTGGGCGAGTTGGGGTTTCAAGCCAGCAACCTGTTGGCACTGAAAATCCCCACGGGCAGTGAAGGGGGGGCCCAGCTTTTGGGGGATTTCGTTGGCCGCATGGCGCAGTACAAGGAGGTGCGGGACTTCCCGGCCGTCAAGGGCCCGAGTTATCTGGGCGTGCACCTTCGGTTTGGCACGGTGTCGATACGGCACATGGCTGCGTTGGCTTTGAACGCTGCAAATCGAGGGAATGAAGGTGCCGCCACCTGGCTCAGCGAATTGATCTGGCGTGATTTTTACGCGCAGATCCTTGCCAATTTTCCGCACGCCGTCGGCAGCGCGTTCAAGCCGGACTATGACGCGATACAGTGGGAGAGCGGGGACAAAGCCCAAGTGCTTTTCCAGGCTTGGTGCGAAGGCCGGACGGGCTACCCGCTGGTGGACGCGGCAATGGCCCAGATTAATCAGACGGGCTATATGCACAACCGCCTGCGCATGGTGACTGCCAGTTTCCTCGTGAAAGACCTCGGCATCGACTGGCGTTGGGGCGAACGCTACTTTGCCGAAAAGCTCAACGACTTTGACCTGTCAGCCAACAACGGCGGCTGGCAGTGGGCGGCAAGCACGGGTTGTGACGCGCAGCCTTATTTCCGCATCTTCAACCCGGTCGGCCAGAGCGAGAAGTTCGACGCCGCAGGTAAATTTATCCGCAAATACCTGCCGATGCTGGCACAGCTGCCAGACAAGGCTTTGCACAGCCCTTGGCTAGCGAACCCACTGGAGCTGGCCGCCGCGGGCGTGGTGTTGGGCCAAAACTACCCGATGCCCATCGTGCAGCACGACGAAGCGCGGGCGCTGACGCTGCAGCGCTATGCGGTCGTAAAAAAGGCCTGAGAGGAACTCTCAGGCCTTGCTATTATTTTAGGAGCTGCTTGCGCACGTTCTGCCTGGACTACAGCCTGATTTTGCTGTTTTTCTCAGGCAGAAGCGGCGGTTTCGGCGGCGCAGTAGTGGCGCACCAGACTCATCAACTCTTCTTCAGAGAACGGTTTGCCCAGATAGTGGTCGACGCCCAGCTCCTTGGCATGTTCACGGTGCTTCTCGGCGATGCGGGACGTGATCATGATGATGGGCAGGTTATTGAGGCGCACGTCAGCCCTGATGTTGCGCGCCAGGTCAAAACCATCCATGCGCGGCATTTCGATATCTGACAGCACCACGGCTGGCCGCTCTTCCTGCAGGCGTTCAAGCGCTTGCAGACCGTCGGCCGCCATGGAGACACGGTAGCCTTCACGCTGAAGCAGGCGTTGCGTAACCCGGCGAACCGTAATGGAGTCATCGACCACAAGAATCAACGGGATCTGCGGGGCGACAGGTGCCGACATCGTCGTTTTCGCGACGCTGCCGCTGCCGCCGTCGGTGGTTGCCGCGGTAGCGCCGGAGCCTTCAAGCATGTGCGGCTCGGCCCGGTCTGAACTCCATGCGCGCGCCTGCTGGCCATACACGGAAGCCAGCGCAACCGGGTTGTAAATCAGCACGACCGCACCGGAAGCCAGCACTGACATACCGGCCAGGCCAGGCAAACGGGACAACTGGGGGCCCAGGTTCTTGACCACAACCTCCTGGTTGCCCAACACTTCGTCGACGTGCAGGGCAATGCGCTGTGCGGCGCTTCGGAAGATCACGACCGGTGTGGTTTTGCCCTGGGCTTCGGCGCTGTGGTGCGAGGCCTGCAGCAATGCGCCGGACCAGAAGAAGGGCATCGACTCGCCGGCAATCTCCAGTGTGCCGGTGTTATAGGCTTGCTGCAGTTCTTTGGCCGAAGCGCGCCTGACGGTTTCCACAACGTTGGCAGGTACGCCGATTGAGAGATTGCCCGAGCGGATCATCACCACCTGCGTCACAGCAGTAGTCAGCGGGAGTACCAGCTTGAAGTGCGTTCCCTGACCGGCGACGGTGGAGGTTTCGATCCGGCCACCGAGCGCGTTGACTTCAGAGCGGACCACATCCATACCGATGCCGCGTCCTGCCAGCTCGGTCACCTGCGCGGCCGTAGAGAAGCCGGGCATGAAAATCAGGTTCGCGGCGTCGCCGTCTTCCAGCGGTTGATCAGCCGTGATCATCCCGAGGCTGACGGCCTTTTCGCGGATACGTGCCAGGTTCAAGCCGGCGCCGTCATCGCTGAAGTCAACCGAAACGTCGTTACCTTCCTGGCGCAAGTGAACGGTGATCAGGCCGACCGGGTCCTTGCCCGCATCGGTGCGAACCTGCGTACTTTCAATACCGTGGGCCACGCAGTTACGCAGCAAGTGCTCAAAGGCAGGCGTCATACGGTCCAGCATGCCGCGGTCCATTTCCATGGTGCCGCCCAGCAAGTCCAGGCGGACCTGCTTGCCGGTTTCCTTGGAGGCCTGGCGCACCACGCGGTACAGGCGCTCGGAGATGCCTTCGAACTCCACCATGCGGGTACGGAGCAAGTCGCGCTGCAGCTCTCGGGTCTGGCGAGCCTGGGCGATCAAGTCGTCTTCGGTGGCTTCCACCGTGCGCTGCAAGGTGCGCTGCACGGTTGCCACGTCATTCACCGACTCGGCCATCATTCGCGTCAGTTCCTGCACGCGGGTAAAGCGGTCGAACTCCAGCGGGTCGAACCCTGCCTGGGCTTCCTTGGCCTGAGCCAATCGCGACTGCATCTGGGTTTCAGCCTGCAACTCAATGTCCCGCAGCTGCTGGCGCAAGCGGTTCAAGTTACCGCTCATGTCGTTCAGCGAGCCCCGGAGCTGGCTGAGTTCGGCTTCCAGCCGGGAGCGCGTGATCATGACCTCACCAGCCTGATTCACCATGCGGTCAAGCAACTGGGAGCGCACGCGGATCGAGGCGTTGGCCGCCTGTCGCAGCGGCTGCATGGCCATGGTCTGCGGCGCAGGCACCGTGAGCTTGCGGCCCGCACCCACGGCAACCGGAGCGGCGCTCTCGGCTGGAGTTTCCTGTGCATCCACAATTGGGGCGGGCTTGTCCTGCGTGGTCGACTTCAGTACGGGCTCAACGGCCGCAATAGGTGCAACAGGCGTAATAGGCGCAAGCGTGACGGGGGCAGCCGCAGCAGCCGCATCAGCTCGGCGCAAGGCCTCAAATGTCGCTTCCATGGCGTCAAAACGCGTCATCAGGGGCTCGAACTCCTGGGTTGAAGCCGCATCAGAGCCGAGATGTTCGATTTCGGACTCAATCCGGTGAGCCATTTCGCCTAGCCGCAATGCACCTGCCAGCCGGGCGCTGCCTTTGAGCGTGTGAAGTGCACGCAGGACTTCCATGCGTGCGCCCTGGTTATCAGGACGTGAAGACCACTGCCGCAGTGCGCCCCCCAGCTGGGGCATGAGTTCTGCAGCTTCTTCTTCAAAAATCGGGAACAGGTCGGGATCGATTGCATCGACCGCATCGATTTCGTCGTCTTCGTCTTCCTCGAAGTTCGAGTTCACTGGTGCAGCCACGGTCGCTACCAGCCGGGCAGGCGGAGAGACGACAGCAGCAGGTGGAGGCACCGGCGTGACCTGAGCGGGGACAGGCATTTCAATTACCTGGGCCAGGGTCACTTCTGGTTCTGGCTCCAGTGAGCGCACCGGCTCTACGGAGACCGTTTCAACCTCCACCGATTCGGGGGAGAAGTCGAAGTCGGAAAAATCGTTACCCGGGGGCAAAACCGAATCAGAGAAATCGAGTTGCTTCAGCCTGTCAAGGATGGTTGCATCCGCCTCCTTGAGAAACCCGGCGGCAAACTGGTGCAGAAGCCGACGGATGTCTTCCGCTGCATCAACAAATACCTGGCCATACCTGGCAGCGCCATTGCTGTGATGAACGCTGGATTGCTGCAAAGCCTGTTCAAGCGCCCGAGCCATTCCGGACAGGGCATGGAACCCGACAGTCGCGGAACTTCCCGCGAGGGAATGGGCCAGGGCGACGGTAGAGTCGCTGACCGGCTGGTTCAGCTCGAGCGCCCATTCGGCCACTTCAGTCACAAGCCGGCGTGACCATTCATCAGCTTCATTCAGGTAGACGTTGTAAAGCGGAATTCCAATGCGCAAGGCACCTATGACCTTGACCTGTTCGTCACCATTGCCATCCAATGGCAGCACACTGTCAGTTGCATCGACCGCATCATCCGTCTTCAGAACTTCGGCAGCCTGCAGGTGTTGCGGTTGCCCGGCGAGATCGGCGCCTTCGGCCGCTGCCGGCAAATGTTTGTGCCCCTCAGGGGTGAAATCAAAGACCACAGGCGCCGGCTGTTCAGCCGCCACGGCTTCAGCCTGAAAGTGCTTGTCGAAATCCGCGTCCGACAGTTCGATCGGTTCTGTTGCATCTATCTCCAGGGATGCGAACGGCTCCGCCGCAGCGGGCTGCGTTGACGCTGGTGTTGTATCAGCAGTCGCAGAAACCGCGGACAGACTGCCGAAATCAATGCCTTCAATTTCTGTCACAGACGGACCTGCAGGCTCCACAGGGCTCGCGATCGCAGCTGTACCTTCCGCCTCAAACATGAGGTCAAAATCCAGATCCGTCACAACGGCCGGGTCGGCAACAGGTTCAGCATCCACGGTCTCGGGAACACCTGAATCCAGCTCCAGCTCAGGTGCCAACGCTGTTGGCATTGCTGCCACGGCGACCACAGGAACCTCGGCAGCATCGACTACGGCAGTCACCAGGGGGCTGTAACGGCCCTCGGTGCGCATTGCATCGGCGCTGGCACGGAAAGTAGACGCCGACCACGAGCCATCGCGATTTCCTGCAATGTCTTCAATCCACTTTGCAAAACCGCCCATGGCTTCCAGCGACAAAGCCCGGAATTCATCCGTGGCGACCTTCTGGTCGGCCAGCCAGCTATTGAGCATCTGCTCAAGCGACCACGCCGCCTCGCCGAACTCGTTGAGCCCCACCATGCGGGAACTGCCCTTGAGCGTATGAAAAGCACGCCGCAAAACCGTGAGTTGAGATACATCGGCCGGATCATTGACCAGTGCAGCCAAAGCTTGCTGGCCGTTGCCGACAACTTCGCGTGCCTCTTCAAGAAAGATGTCACGGAGGTCGTCTTCTTCAAAATCATCCGACGCGGCCGGGCTCTCAGGCGCCGCCTGCACCGGCGTTACGGCAAATGCCAAGGTCGTCAGCGCCTCCGCGGCAACACTCGCGTTGCTTCCGGAAACAGCGACGGCGGCTTCGCGCGCACTTTGAGCAAGCGCAGGCTGTTCGGCCAGCGCCGCATGCGTGGCCAGCGTGTCAAGTTTGAGCGTGAGGTTGTGGTCAGTTTCGCCAAGACCCGCATCCTGCACAACAGAAATCACTTCCTGTGACAGCACATCATTGTTGACCGTGACAGAGGTCGCCGCACTGGCGGCGTTCTGGGTACGGCCCATCAAAGGTTTGAGCTCGCCTTTTTCCGCGTCATAAACAAACAGTTTTTTCGCCAGCGCCGGCTGGTAATTCAACATGTCGATGAGGAAACTCAAGGCGCCAAGGTTGTTTCCGAGGTGCTCGAATGTTCCAGCCGCACGCGCGAGCTGTTCATCAATTTCAGTGACCAGCATCTGCTCGACGCTGTCTCGCATGCGCAGCACGGCGTGGGAGGCCTGGTCAAGCCCCAGTACCGACAGCACGCCACGCATTTGTGAAAGCTGGCCCGGCACGGATTGAAGCGCGACTTTGTCCTGCGGGTTGCGAAAAAACACATCAAGTGATTTTTCAAGCTCACCCAGCGACACACGCAACTCACCGACTACGCTGCCCATGGTCTGCTTGTCACTGACCCGGCGATACAGCTCTTCCATCCAGCCTTCCAGGGGCTGTGGCTCGCCGCCTGCACGGACGCCTTCCAGCCGCTCAGCAAGATTGGCGGTTCTCACAGCCAGCTGGGGATCGTTCGGATCCAGGTCATCAAAAGCAGCTTCAAGGTAAAGCACCGAGGTGGCCACTTCCATGGCCAGTTCTATTCCAGGGGCCTGACCAGACCGGACCGTCGTATCCACGGCGCGAGTCAATGCCTGCGCAAGAGGTTCGCTGGGCGGATGAAGCTTGAGCAGAGAATCCGTGACGAGACTGAACTGGTCCGTCACGGACTTGAATTTATTGGCGTCCCCGGCGGAAAGTGACGACCAGGTTTCTTTCGCAGACGTGATGCGCTTGCGGGCCTGGGCGAGCAGAGCTGGATCAAAACGCCCGAACTGAACGAGCTCATAGTCCACCGGTTTGAATCGATTGAGACCATAGGCTGACCGGACTGCAGAAAGTGCAGGCGTGTCGCTGGCACGGGGAGAAACAGCCTGCGAACAGAAGAAGAGCAAATCCTGCGCCAGCCGATCCGATACCCCCGTATCACCTTTGGCAAGCGAGGCATACTGCATCAGGATTCGTGATGCAGCTCGCCGTACATAGATGTCCGACCCGAGCAACTCATGCGCGACCGCTTCGAAATAGGCGGCTGCAATCTTCCAGAATATCCTGGGTTGGCGGTCCGCCTGTCTGGCCGCAAATCCGAGGCTGAGCTCCTTCAGTTTTTTGGCCGCCTGCGGCGCCTTACCCTTCATGATTTGAAGCACCGATTGATCCATGACGGCGCGAGCACCATCATCGTAATTGCGGGGCTCCGCTGTCGTCGCCAGTTCCGGCTCCAGCCAGCGCCACTCAAGCGGCCACAAGTCGGCCGGATGAATGCGGTCGGCCCGCACCAATTCCTGCACATCACGGTATTGGGGGAAAAGCGAAACGGGCGACACGGGCTTGTCGGCCAGCACACCCTCCAGATACTCGGTCAGCGCAAAACTGGCGCGTTCGATTTTGCCGGCGGCGTCCTGGCTGCATTGCTCAGGTTGCTGCACAAATTTCTGCACCGCAGCTTCCATCGCTCGCAACACCAAGGCTGGCCCGGCAAGGCCCACCATTTCGAGCGCGCCCACGGCCTGGTGCAGTTGCTGCCGTGCGATGCGCAACTGGCTGGCATCAAGCGCCGCAAGATCGGACCCACGCGCAGCTTCCGCGTCCCGCACAAAACGCTTCAGCGCTTTGGCAGCACCGTCCAGCGATTTGCGAAGTTCGTCAAGTACCCAGGCCAAGGGGCCCAGGTCATTGACAGCGAGATCGAGCTCGGCAGCTGTTGAGTTCGGGACGTTGGATTGCATAGATAACGGGCCGGTTCAGGAATCGGTGTCAGGGGCGAAAGCTGCGTTCAGCGCACGACAAGCTGGCATCAGGCGATCTTGAATCGGGACACCGACTGGCGCAGCTCTTCAGCCATGCGGGAAAGGTCTCGCACCTGCTGTGCCGTGGAACGGGTACCTTCTCCCGTTTGCTCCGTCACCGCGAAAATGTGCTGAATGTTGCCGGCCACCACGTTCGCCGATGCGGCTTCGCGGGAGGCGGAGTTTGAAATCTGCTCAATCAGGTCAGCAAGCCGGCGGGACACCTGGTCAATCTCGGTCAGCGCGGTACCCGCGTTATCGGAGAGCTTGGCCCCTTCAACCACACCCTGCGTGGAGCGCTCCATAGCGGCCACAGCATCCTGCGTGTCGGTCTGAATGGCTTTCACCAGGGCCGAAATCTGGCGCGTAGCATCTGCTGAACGTTCAGCCAGTCGCTGCACCTCTTCCGCAACCACGGAGAAGCCTCGCCCGGCTTCACCGGCCGACGCGGCTTGAATGGCGGCGTTCAGTGCCAGCACGTTGGTCTGTTCGGTAATGTCTGAAATCAGTTCGGTAATTTCACCAATCTCCTGCGAGGACTCACCCAGTCGCTTGATCCGCTTGGAGGTTTCCTGAATCTGGTCGCGGATGGAGTTCATACCGCCGATGGCGTTCTGCACAGCCTGCAGGCCGGATTCGGCGGCTGTCAGCGATTGGCGCGCCACCTGGGAAGATTCCTGCGCCTGTGTGGACACCTCGTTAATTCGGGATGCCATATCAAGCACCGACTGGCCGGTTTCACGAATCTCGCGCAGCTGCTCGGTGGACGCTGCCAGCAGTTCGGTCGAGGTACTTTCCACCTGGGCCGTCGTTTGCGCAACGCGGGTAGCCGTGTTTTGTACGTTACCCACCAGCTGCCGCAACTCTTCAACCGTGTAGTTCACCGAGTCAGCGATAGCACCGGTAATGTCCTCGGTCACGGTCGCTTCCTGCGTCAAGTCGCCTTCAGCCACTGTCTGCAACTCATTCATCAATCGCAAAATGGCGGCCTGGTTGGCGTCGTTGACGCGCTTGGCGTCCTGCTCTTGCCCTTTGGCTTCCTGTCGCTGGGTTTCAGCAACCGCCTGGCGTTGCTTGCTGTCCTCCACCTGCAGCTTGGCCAGCCCGGCTGCGCACAATAGCGCAAAGGTAGCAGCACCCGCGAGGATGGCCAGCGACAAAACGCTCAGGCCGGTCTGCAGCGACAACTTGCCCTGCAAATCCTCAAGGCCACGGCGAAGGGGCTCGCTGTCCGCAATAATCGAAGATTGCGCTTCACGAGCAGACACCAGACCCTGCAAGTTACCCAAAATGGCACCGGCTTGCACACGGGTTTGCTCATAGAGCGCCATAAGGGCTTCCAGCCGCTCGCGCGTTTGCGGATCTTTGGAGCCGGCCAGGCGCAACTCGGGGCTGCCTTCTTGCAAACCCTGCGCAATTTCCTTGAACGAGTTCAAATCCTTGCCCAGCAGGAACACGGCTTCAGGGCTCACGCCCTCCATGGTCAGGAACTCATTGGCAGACTTACCAATCCGCTGGGTCAACATCACCAGTTGACCGGATGCCGAAATTTCAGCCGGCGCCGCATTCTGCTGGAGTTTGAGTGATGACACAGTTTCTGCAATTTCCAGCAAATCCGAAGACTGGCGGTTAATGGTACGCAGGGCGTTGCCCACCTGGGTCAGAATATTTTGCTGGCCCATCACGGTTTTCGCGTTCTTTTCAGCGCGCTCCATGAAAGGCGTGACCTTTTCCACATCAGATTGCAGGTCATCGCTCACAGGCGCCAGACGCAGAGTTTCTTCACCAGATTTCAGGCCGCGCACGGTTTTAGCCAGTACGTCAGAACTCTCACGCACGTCAGGGAAGGCCTGGGCACTGCCCACCAGCGCCTGAGACACCGATTTCGCCAGACGCTGCGACTGCATCAATGACTGTCCGGTAGCCGCCACCTGTTGGGCCACTTTGTCCGCCTGGCTCAGCGCCAGGAAAGTCACCGTACCCAGGACAGCCACCGCGACGGCAAGGAAAAACACCAGCACCCGCTGATGCTGACCGATGGTCCTGCGGCCCAACAAAGGCAGACGCAGCAGCTCTTGATTTACCGCAGGTGCGCCGTCCTCGGCGGTCGCCATACGGCTGGGCGCGAAAGCATCGTCATTACCACCCGGCTGCCGAATTGCTGCGGTCTGAAGCGAAGCCTGATCCATGGCTCCGGTCGCAAGAGGATCTGGCGTACCGACGGAAGCCATGTCCATGCTGTCCTCGGGCTGATCGGGCTTGGTTTTAAATAGCTTCTGGATATTTTCAATAACAGACATGGTGAGCCTTCCGGGAGAGAAACAGTGTGCGCTATGCGCCTATCGTCAAAAAATGCGCTTGCTGGGCAAGCAACTGAAGGTTGATTTCCTGCCAGGTTGCACCATTGAGGTCAACGTACTGGTTGCCAAAGAAATCGGGCGCGTCGGGCGCTTTTTCGGAAAAATCACTGAACGCCTCCTGATTGCGCAGCCCGGACAGCTTGTCGATCAGCAATGCGCAGTTAACTTCCAGGGCGCTGTTGAGCGCAACAAGCCTGGAATCCGTGCGTGCAAGTTCGTTTTTGGGAGGGGGTGCTTTGCCGCTGACGTAACTCGCCAGATCCACGACGCCAAACAGGCCACCGCGCAAATTGGCAACACCGGCGAACCAGGCTTGCGTATACGGAACAGGCTGCGTACTGACCCACGGGAAAATTTCACCGGATTGGCTCAGGGGAAACAGGTATTTCTTCCCGCCGGCCTCCACGGCCAGCCAGGACGCGGCAACGCCTTGCGTCCGCGCAATCTGCAACCTGTCGGCCAGCCGGGTTTGTAGCTCTCTAAGTGCTTGTCTGTTCGCCATGCTTTGGTTTTACGCCGTAAATCAGCCAAGGGCCTTGATTTTGGCCATCAGCTCATCAGCATCCACCGGCTTGGTGATGTAGTCGCGGGCGCCCTGCCGCATACCCCAGACACGGTCAGTTTCCTGGTTCTTGCTGGTGCACATCATGATGGGGATATCCGAGTACAACGGGTCACGTGTGATGGCGCGCGTCAGCTGGAACCCGTTTTGCCCCGGCATCACCACATCCATCAGGATCAGTTCGGGCTTGTCTTCCGCCAGGCGGCGAAATGCGTCTTCTGCATTTTCAGCAGTTTTGACGGTGAAACCATTTTTGACCAGCAGATCGGTCAAGAACATCAATTCGGTTTTGGAGTCGTCAACTACCAGTATTTTCTTGATTGCCATCACACTACTCCTTGTTTAGCGCTGCCGAGATCCTGTACGGTCTGCAGCAGCTGATCTTTTGTAAAAGGCTTGGTCAGGTAGTCTTGCGAACCCACCATACGACCCCGCGCCTTGTCGAAAACGCCGTCTTTTGAGGACAGCATGACGATCGGGACACCCGCAAACTTTGCGTTGCGCTTGATAATCGCACAGGTTTGATAGCCATCCAGGCGGGGCATCAAAATGTCGCAGAAAATCAGGTTGGGTTCGTAGTCGTTGACCTTGGACAGGGCATCAAACCCGTCTTCGGCCAGCAATACTTCATGCCCCCCCTGCTTCAGGAATATCTCGGCGCTGCGCCGAATGGTATTGCTGTCATCGATGACCAAAACCTTCAGTCCGGAACTGGGAATACTCACTGCCTATGCTCCTCATGTTGCAGGCCCTCGGCAACTGCCGGCCTGCGATTGTCCAGGCAAGTGCCTAAGACGCTTAAATCTGAACCATTTCAAAGTCTTCCTTGCGGGCTCCGCATTCGGGACAGGTCCAGTTCATGGGCACTTGCGCCCATGGCGTCCCGGCGGCAATCCCGTGTTCGGGCGCACCGGCAGCTTCGTCGTAAATCCACCCACAAATTAAACACATCCACGTCATTGATTGAGTCACAGCTTAAGTTGCCTTCGAATAGAATGCAACAATTGTATCGAGGCGGCGTTGCTTATTCGCGTACAAGGCAAAATCGCAGCCTATGGCAAACCCCAAAAATCCTCAACTGGACAGCCGACAACTCCAAATCGAGGATACCGACGCATCGCCGGCTTGCGTCATGACATTCAACGCCAACGACCCCAGCGGAGCGGGCGGACTGACTGCGGATATTGCATCGATCACCTCTGCCGGAGCCCACGCGTTGGCAGTTGTAACAGGTGCTTATGTGCGCGACACGGCCGAAATTTTCGACCATTTTTCATTCGACGAAGAGGCTGTAACCGACCAGGCCCGCTCGGCGCTGGAAGACATGGCGGTATCCGCCATCAAGGTCGGATTTGTCGGCAGCCCCGAGAACATCAGCACCATTGCCGAGATCGCCTCGGACTATGCCGATGTGCCGCTGATCGCCTATATGCCCAACCTGTCGTGGTGGGAAGAAAGCGAAATCGACAGCTATCTGGACGCCTTTCGCGAGCTGATGCTGCCGCAAACCACAGTGTTGGTCGGCAACCACAGCAGCCTGTGGCGCTGGCTGCTGCCGGACTGGTCCGGGGAGCGCAATCCCTCGGCTCGGGACATTGCCAAGGCCGCCGCCGACCTGGGTGTTCCCTACACGCTGGTCACCGGAATCCCCATGCCCGACCAGTTCATCGACAACGTGCTGGCCACGCCGCAAGCCGTGCTTTACAGCGAGAAATTCGAACGTTTCGAGGCGGTCTTTGCCGGTGCAGGCGATACGCTGTCTGCGGCCCTTTGCGCACTGCTGGCCAACGGCCATGACCTGCAGGCGGCCACCTCCGAGGCACTGACTTACCTGGACCACAGCCTGGATGCCGGCTTTCATCCCGGCATGGGCAATATCGTGCCGGACCGCCTGTTCTGGGCACAGGCTGATGTCGATGAATCCGAAGACGAAGCGGCCGATGCCGAGACTGGCGATGACGCCGCCCTGGTTTTGAAGACTGAAATTGACCTGCCCCCCAATGGAACAACCAAACACTAAGCCCCCTGCCAAACCCCTTTCCGCCGAACTTTCCCGCAACAACGCGCTGTTTGAGCGCGCCAAAAAACTGATCCCCGGCGGCGTCAACTCCCCGGTTCGGGCCTTCAAGGCGGTAGGCGGCACGCCTCGTTTTATCCAGCGCGCCCAGGGGGCTTACTTCTGGGATGCGGACGGCCAGCGTTACATCGACTACATCGGTTCCTGGGGTCCCATGATCCTGGGCCACGGACATCCGGCGGTCGTAGAAGCCGTGCAAAAAGCCGTGCTGGAGGGCTTTTCCTACGGCGCACCGACCGAGCGTGAAGTGGAGCTCGCCGAAGAAATCGTGCGCCTTGTGCCTTCGCTCGAAATGGTGCGACTGGTGAGTTCCGGCACCGAAGCCGCCATGAGCGCGATCCGCCTGGCGCGCGGCGCCACGGGCCGCAGCAAGATCATCAAATTTGAAGGCTGCTACCACGGCCATGCCGATGCATTGCTGGTCAAGGCCGGCTCAGGCCTGGCCACTTTCGGCAACCCGACCAGCGCCGGCGTACCGCCCGAAGTGGTGCAGCACACCCTGGTGCTCGAGTACAACCACCTCACCCAGCTTGAAGAAGCCTTCGCCCTGCACGGCAAGGACATTGCCTGCCTGATGATCGAGCCGATCGCCGGCAACATGAACTTTGTGCGCGCCAGCGTCCCCTTCATGAAGCGCTGCCGCGAGCTGTGCACTCAGTACGGTGCACTGCTCGTGTTCGACGAGGTCATGACCGGCTTTCGCGTGGCGCTGGGTGGCGCCCAGAGCGTTTACGCCCGCAGCATTCCCGGCTTCAAGCCCGACATGACGGTCATGGGCAAGGTGATAGGCGGCGGCATGCCGCTGGCCGCCTTTGGCGGCACGCGCGCCGTGATGGAGCAACTGGCACCGCTGGGCCCGGTCTACCAGGCAGGCACGTTGTCAGGCAACCCCGTGGCCACCGCCTGCGGCCTGGCAACCTTGCGCGAGATCGCCAAACCCGGCTTTTACGAAGCGCTGGGGGCCCGAACCCGCAGCCTGGTCGCTGGCCTCACACAGGCTGCCGGCAAGGCCGGTGTGCCGTTTTGCGGTGACAGCGAAGGCGGCATGTTCGGCTTTTTCCTGCTCGGCCAACTGCCGCAGAACTACGCCACGGTCATGACGACCGACAGCCCTGCGTTCAATCGCTTCTTTCATGCGATGCTGGACAGCGGGGTGTATTACGCGCCGGCGCTGTATGAAGCGGGCTTTGTGAGTTCAGCGCATACGGACGCGGACATCGAAGCGACGGTGGCGGCGGCGGCGAAGTTCTTTGCCGCCGGCTAGGCAGCGTCCCTGACCATACATTGCAGTATTCGGGCTTTAGCCCAATCAGGGCGTGCGCGAGCAGCTATTAAATCAATAGCGGCCGCACGTTGATGCAGGGGTTCAAGGCGCGGAAGTGTTCTTGCGCCGCCCCTGACCTATTACCCCGAGAGGGAAAAGAGACGTACTACGCTATCAATTTGATAGCTGCTCGCGCCCGTCCCTATTGGGCTATCGATCAAAAACCCTTAAAACGTGACTTAATGCCGGAAATGCCGGACCCCGGTCAGCACCATCACCACTTCGCGCTCGTCGGCTGCCGCGATGACCTCGTCATCCCGCATGCTGCCACCGGGCTGGATCACGCAGGCCGCGCCGGCGTCCACCACCACGTCGAGACCGTCGCGGAAAGGGAAAAAAGCGTCGCTCGCCACTGCTGAGCCCTGCAGCGTGAGGTTGGCATTGGCCGCCTTGATCGACGCGATACGCGCTGAATCGATGCGGCTCATCTGGCCGGCGCCCACGCCCATCGTCATGCCGTCCTTGCAGAAGACGATCGCGTTGGACTTGACGTACTTGGCGACCTTCCACGCAAACAGCAGGTCGTGTAGTTGCTCCTGCGTCGGCTGCGCTTTGCTGACGACTTTCAGGTCGCCGATGGCGAGTTCGTGGTTGTCGGCCGTCTGCATCAACAAACCCGAGCCGACAATTTTCACGTCCACCAGGTTGCGGCCCTGCTTCCACGCGGTGTCGCCACCGGGCGGCAGGTCGATCTGCAGAATGCGCACATTGACTTTGGTCTTGAAGACTTCCAGCGCTTCAGGGCTGAAGGCCGGCGCGATGAGCACCTCGACGAACTGTTTGGAGATCTCGCGCGCGGCGCGCTCGTCGAGCGGACAGTTCAGCGCGATGATGCCGCCAAAAGCCGAGGTCGGATCGGTCTTGAATGCCTTGCTGTAAGCCTCGAGAGCGTCCTTGCCGACCGCCACGCCGCAAGGGTTGGCGTGTTTGACGATCACGCAGGCAGCGCCGTCCTTGATCAGGTCGAAACTCTTGACGCATTCCCAGGCGGCGTCAGCGTCGGCGATGTTGTTGTAGCTGAGTTCCTTGCCCTGCAGCTGTTTGGACATGACCAGCGAGCCGGGTGCCGGGTACAGGTTGCGGTACAGAGCAGCCTGCTGGTGCGAGTTTTCGCCGTAACGCAGGTCCTGCACCTTCACGAAACGCCCGTTGGCCTGGCCGGGAAACATGCCGTGGCTGCCGTCGGCCTGGATGCCGGAGAGATAGTCGCTGATCGCGCCGTCGTACTGGCTGATGCGGTTGAATGCCGCTATCGACAAGGCGAACTTGGTCTTGTCGGTCAGCTTTCCGCCGGTTTTCAATTCGGCCAGCACACCTTCGTACTGCGAGGCATCGGTCAGCACGCCAACGTCTTTCCAGTTCTTGGCCGCCGACCGCACCATGGCGGGGCCGCCGATGTCGATGTTTTCAATCGCGTCTTCCAGCGTGCAGCCGGGCTTGGCGACGGTGGACTCAAACGGGTAAAGATTGACCACCAGCAAGTCGATGGTGTCAATGCCGTGGGTTTTCAGCGCGGCCATGTGCTCCGGCACATCGCGCCGGGCCAGCAGGCCGCCGTGAATCTTCGGGTGCAGCGTCTTGACACGGCCGTCGAGCATTTCCGGAAAACCAGTGTGGTCGGCGACTTCGGTTACCGGCAGACCGGCGTCAGCCAGCAGCTTGGCCGTGCCGCCAGTGGACAGCAGCTTGATGCCCAGGGCATGCAGCGCCTGCGCGAATTCGAGGATGCCGGTTTTGTCCGAAACGGATATCAGTGCGTTCATTTTTGTCTTCTCTAAAGGAGGATGGCCGGCGAAAGGGCCGGACCATGGGAGCGTGTTTTTATTTGATGAGCTTGTGCTCAACCAGCTTCTTGCGCAGGGTGTTGCGGTTCAGGCCCAGCCATTCGGCGGCGCGCGACTGGTTTTGCTCGGCATGCTGCATGACAACTTCCAGCAGCGGTTTTTCCACCACCTTGACCATCATCTCGTACATGCCGTCGGGCTCGGTGCCACGCAGGTCCTTGAAATAGCCTTCCAGGCTGGTGCGTACGCACTCTTCGATATGTTTTTTGCTCATGCAGCAGCTTCTTCCTGATTTTCCTGATTTTTATCTTTGTCCGCCCATGCCTGCGCACGCACGCCCTCGTCATCAACCTCGACGGCAGCGGCCGGAATCCGGTCCATCTGCGCCCCCAGCCCCTCAAAAAAAGCACTCACCGCCTTCAGTTGCGCTTCGCAGTCTTCCAGCAGGTTCATCTGCGCGCGAAACGCCTCACCCCCTGGCAAGGTCTTCACATACCAGCCGATGTGTTTGCGCGCCGTGCGCACACCGGTGTATTCACCGTACAAGTCGTAATGGTCATGCAAATGATCAAGCAACAGGCGTTCGACTTCCGCCACCAGCGGCGGCGCAAGATGCGTGCCGCTTGAAAGGAAATGTGAAATCTCGCGAAAAATCCACGGACGCCCCTGCGCTGCACGGCCGATCATCACGGCGTCAGCGCCGGTGTAAGCCAGCACATCGCGGGCCTTTTCAGGGCTGGTGATGTCGCCGTTGGCCACCACCGGAATGCGCAGAGCGGCTTTCACGGCAGCAATCGTGTCGTACTCGGCATGGCCCTTGTAGCCCTGCTCGCGCGTGCGGCCGTGCACCGTGATCATCTGCACGCCGGCGCTTTCGGCGGCATAGGCAATCGCCAGGGCGTTCTTTTCGGCCTGGCACCAACCGGTGCGCATCTTGAGCGTGACCGGCACATTGCGCGGTGCGCAGGCGGCCACCACGGCATCCACGATCTGCAGCGCCAGGGGTTCGTCCTGCATCAGCGCCGAGCCCGCCCACTTGTTGCAGACCTTCTTGGCCGGGCAGCCCATGTTGATGTCGATGATCTGCGCGCCGCGGTCAATGTTGTAGGCGGCGGCTTCGGCCATCATCTGCGCGTCGGTGCCGGCGATCTGCACAGCGATCGGCGCGGCCTCACCCTCGTGGTTGGCGCGACGTGAGGTCTTCAGTGTGTTCCACAGGTCGCGGCGAGACGTCACCATCTCGCTGACGGCATACCCGGCGCCGAGCTTCTTGCTGAGCTGGCGGAACGGCCTGTCCGTGACACCGGCCATGGGCGCGACAAACAGGTTGTTTGCCAAAGCGTAGGGGCCGATGTTCATGGGAAGTGAGCGCTGCGAGGTTGCTGAAAAAGGAGGCACGATTGTACCTGCCCAAAATTTCAGCAATTGAAATTTGCACACGGAGTTGTAAGCGTCTTCCTGACACGGTGGCTGGCCCGCCTTGCCTATACTCAAATAGATATATGGAAGCCTGGATTCACCGCCTGATAGAACTTTTGGCCCTGCCCGAATACGGTTTGAGCACGGTATTTGTGGTTTCCTTCATCTCGGCCACGCTGTTGCCGCTGGGCTCGGAGCCGGTGGTCTTCGGCCTTGTCAAGCTCAACCCCGCCATGTTCTGGCCCGCAGTGCTGGTAGCAACTGCAGGCAATACGCTGGGCGGCGCGCTCGACTGGTGGATGGGTTACGGCGCCCACAAGGTGGTGGACAAATACCAGCATTCATCGCACCACGGCCGTGCGGTCCGATGGCTGGAGACACTCGGCCCGAAAGCCTGCCTGCTGGCCTGGTTGCCGGTGGTCGGAGACCCGCTGTGCGCGGTCGCGGGTTGGCTCAAGTTTCCGTTCTGGCCCTGCCTGGCTTACATGGCGGTCGGCAAATTTTTGCGCTACTTTTTGATGACCGGCAGCCTGATCTGGGCCTTTCCGGGCGTGGTGACCGGATAGGCATCAGAAGAAGAATCAGAAGAAGGATCAGAAGCGTTCGTGTGGCAGCAGGTAGCGCCACTGACCGGGTTGCAGCTGGCTCATCGCCACACGGCCGATACGCAGCCGTTTCATGTCTTGCACCTGAAGGCCGACGCTCTCGCACATGTAGGCAATCTGCCCCGGGACTTCACCCTTGAGGGCAAAGCGCAAGCGCTTTTCACTTTGCCAGCTCACTTTGGCCGGCGGCAACAAAACACCCCTGAAGGTAAACCCGTGGTCCACCCGGTTCAGCCGGTCCAGCCCGCCGGGTTTGATGTCACCGCTGACATCGACGATCACTTCATGCTCCATCACGCGCGCATCTTCGCGCAGCTTGCGCACCACGCGCCAGTCCTGCGTCAGCACGACCAATCCGCTGGCAGGTGTTGCCAGCGGCGTCACCAGTTCCACCGTGGAGAAATGCTTCTTGAGCGGCCGGATGCCGGAGCGGTCGTCGGGCGATTGTGTAGCGGCCGACAGCAACCGGGCCACCTGCGCCGCGCCGCCATCGGAACTCGCGTCCTGGCCGGCCGGCTTGTGCAGCAGCAAAGTCACCGGCGTCATCGCCAGCAGGCTCGCATCCTTGTCCAGCACGATGGCCTGGTCCGACACCCGGAACTGGGGCTCTTCGACAGTCACCCCGTCAACAGTGACCCAGCCGCCTTCGATGTACTGCTCGGCCTCACGGCGTGAACAGGACAGCATTTCTGCCAGACGCTTGGCAAGGCGAACGGGTTCTGTCATCGCGGCGTGGCCTTCATGGCGGGTCAAGCGTGGATGAGAGATCAGCCTTGGGCCGCCACCACACCGATTTCCACGCGGTACTGCGGCGCAGCCAGGCGCGGGCTCATGACCGTGGCACGCGCGGGTGTGGCGCCGGGCACCACCCAGGTTTCCCAGGCACGGTTCATTTCACCGAAGCTGTCCATATCGGTCAGCCAGATGGTGGCGCTCAGCAGGCGCGATTTGTCGCTACCGGCTGCTGCCAACAGGCGGTCGATATTGGCCAGGATGCTGTGGGTCTGTTCGTATACACCGGAGCCGGCGTCGTTGCCGGCCACCTGGCCTGCCAGGTAAACGGTCTTGTTATGGATAACGGCCTGGGACATGCGTGGGCCGGTTTCGATGCGCTGGATGGACATGGTGTTCTCTTTCTTTCTCAAAGCGAGGGTTTCAGGGGGATGGCCTGCTCTGGCAAGCAGGCAACGGGACCGCCACCCGATGGTGCGGGCCGTCGTGAGGTATTGTGGCGCGACTTCTTCCATGATGCCGCCACCGTGATGTTCAAGCCGCGCAGCAAATCCGGCCCCTCAGGCGAGCCGGGGCCCTGCAACTCAGCTGCTGAACAGGAAATTCATCACGTCGCCATCCTTGACGACGTATTCCTTGCCTTCGCTGCGCATCTTGCCGGCATCCTTGGCGCCCTGCTCGCCTTTGTAGGCAATGAAGTCGGCAAACGCAATCGTCTGGGCGCGGATGTAGCCCTTTTCAAAGTCGGTGTGAATGACGCCCGCGGCTTGCGGGCCGGTGTCACCCACGTGGATGGTCCAGGCGCGCACTTCTTTCACGCCCGCGGTGAAATAGGTCTGCAGGCCCAGCAGCTTGTACGCCGCCAGGATGAGGCGGTTGAGCCCCGGCTCATCCTGGCCGATCTCCGCGAGGAACATCTTTTTGTCTTCCTCGTCCATGTCGGCCATCTCGGCTTCCATCTTGGCGCAGATCGCCACGACCGGCGCCTTTTGCTCTGCCGCGTAAGCCTTGAGGCGGTCCAGGAAGGGGTTGTTCTCAAAACCGTCCTCGGCCACGTTAGCCACAAACATGGCCGGCTTGGCGGTGATCAGGAAAAACTGGCCTAGCAGCGGCAGTTCTTCCTTGCTGAAGTCCACAGTGCGCACCGGTTTGCCTTCATTGAGCGCGGCCTGGCATTTCTCCAGGATGGCAACCAGCTTGACAGACTCCTTGTCGCCCGAGCGGGCCGTCTTGGTTACGCGATGCAGGGCTTTTTCAACGGCGGCCAGGTCGGCCAGACAAAGCTCCGTCTGGATGACTTCGATGTCGGAAATCGGGTCCACCTTGCCGGCAACGTGGATCACGTTGTCATCTTCAAAGCAACGCACCACATTGACGGTGGCGTCGGTTTCGCGGATATGGGCCAGGAACTTGTTGCCCAGTCCCTCGCCCGTACTGGCGCCCGCCACCAGGCCTGCAATGTCCACAAACTCGACGATCGCCGGAACAATGCGTTCAGGCTTGACGATTTCAGCCAATTGCGCCAACCTCGGGTCGGGCACTTCCACGATGCCAACATTGGGCTCAATGGTGCAAAAGGGGTAGTTTTCAGCCGCGATCCCCGCTTTGGTCAACGCATTGAAAAGGGTGGATTTACCGACGTTAGGCAAGCCTACAATGCCGCACTTCAAACTCATGAGAAACCTTCAAAAACAGGCTGAGAAGTGTATTCGATGCGCGCCCGGCCGGGGTTGGAGCGCTTTGTGGCAGGCATTCGCCACCTTTGTGCTGGCCGGTTTTCTGGGCGTTCTGGCGCATCCTGCGCAGGCCCAGCCCATCGTGGCTTTAAACGACGCCAAGCCGACCCTGGACGTGGCAGCGGCGAGTTTGACATGGGTTGACAGCGACGGCCAGGCCGGCATCGACCAATTGGCCGGCGGCCATCCAGGGGCTTTGTTCGTCCCCTCGGTTGCCGATACGGTGCATTCGCTCGGCCCGCACGCAGCGCTCTGGCTGCATTACCGTTTTGCCAGGTCATCCGGCTCGCGCCAGGACTGGTTGCTTGAGTTTCCCCTGCCCCTGCTGGACCTGGCGACGGTGTACCAGCGTGCGCCGTCGGGAGGGTGGATTGCCGAAACTGCCGGGGACACCGTGCCGGTCTCCAGCTGGCCAGAACCTGGCCGTTATGGGCATTTCCGCCTGAACCTGCCGGACAACGGCGTGCATGACGTGTATGTGCGCATACAGCACCAGACCGAGGTCAGCATTCCGGTTCGGGTCAGCACGCGAGGCAACCTGACGCAGCGGCTTCAGCTGGAATACCTCGCGATTGGCGTGGTATTTGGCGCACTGGTGCTGTTGATCATTGCCTGCGTTGCCCAGAGCTGGGTTTACAGCGACCGTGCCTATGGGTGGTATTCCGTGTACGCCGTCATCATGGCCCTCGTCGTAGCGGCGTGGACGGGAGTGGCAGGCCATTTCCTCTGGGGCAACTTCAGCACCTGGAACAACATGGCGCAGGGCTTCCTCGCCATCCTGGGCGGCGGCTCGGCGCTGCTGGTCGTGCATCACCTGTG
This sequence comes from Polaromonas sp. P1_F8, assembly GCF_056405635.1. Taxonomy (NCBI): domain Bacteria; kingdom Pseudomonadati; phylum Pseudomonadota; class Betaproteobacteria; order Burkholderiales; family Comamonadaceae; genus Polaromonas; species Polaromonas sp. P1_F8. Next base: position 1,761,794 of record NZ_JBFUBS010000001.1, read on the forward strand.
CGGCACCGGTTCACGCCACAAGTGGTTTGAGCGGCTGGCCTACTGGACAGGCATGGCCGGAGCGCCGCTGGCGCTGGCCTATCTCGTGCTGGAGCGCGGCCTGGGCATAGGCCTCCTCGGGACTTACCTGGTTGCCGTTGTCGCACTGGGAACAAGCCGGGCCTACATGACGTGGCGACGCCACGATGTCGTGGGTTTCTGGGTACTGGCGGCTTTCTCCCCGCTGGGGCTGGTAACGCTCCTCACCGTCATCAGCATCCTGGGCCTGTTTTCCCTGTCGTGGCTGTCTCATTACGGCCTGATGGCAGCACTGACCATTGAAGTGCCCCTGCTGCTGGTGGCACTGAACACGCGTTCACATGAGCGCCACGCGGTGGAAGCGCGCGAGCAGGCCATGTCCAGCCAGGACGCGCTCACCGGCCTGCTTGCCGCACACCTTTTTCACGACCGCTTCAAGCAGGTGGTGGGCCGGGCACAGCGCCACAAGGAGCCGGCGGCCGTGGTGTATATCGAACTGGTCAACTACCGGTATATCAAGAAAACCTGGGGCACCGCGGTGGCCGAGCAAAGCCTGCTGCGAAGCGTGATCAAGTTGCGCCGGATCCTGCGCGATGTCAACACCGTGGGGCGCATCGACGAGGCGCGCTTCGGCCTCATCCTTGAAGGCGTCGCATCGCGCCCACCGGTCACCGACCTGGCGGCACGCTTGATCGCGGCCGGCCTCATGCCGCTCAAGGGCCTGAAACCGGAGGTCGTTCTGCAATTTCATGTCGCGGGCGTGCTGCTGAGCGAGCGCCTTGGCAGCCATGAGGAAATTTCCACGGCCCTGGCCGACCTGTTGCACAGCATGGCGGCTCGCACCCGCCGGCCCATTCGCTTTCTCGAGCCGGAGTTGACACACCCCATGCCGCTGGACGCCGAATCAACGCTGGACAGCCTCTCAAGCGGTCCGCAGGCGCCAGAGGCGCTCCCTGCGTCCACGGCCACCCACGCCCCGCCGCCCCTGCGGGCGGTCAAGAGTCATTCAAACAGATAACTCGCACCCACCGGCTGACCCACCTTGAGCTGGTGGTCAATGCCCGCCAGCACAATGGCATTCATGCCGAACGTCAGCGCGCCGTTCACCCGCGCATCCTGGCGATAGGTTTGCAGCATGTCGCCCACTTCCGGGCTGCTGACAGCCGTCGCGGGATCGACATTCGGAATCGGGCAACGCGGACAGGGCTTGACCGGCTTGAGCTGGACCACGCCTTGCGCCGTGGCAACCTGCAGGACTTCAATGCGGTCCTCATCGTGCGGCGCCAGGGCGTCAGCACCGGCGGCATCGCCCAGCACGATGTTGGGCCGAAAGCGCTCCATGCCCACCGCAGGGGTGCCGGCAGCCACCAGCTTTTCGTTGAAATGCGCCAATGAGGCTTCGCTGAGTACCAGCAACGGGTAACCGTCGCTGAACTGGTTGAGCGCTTCCACATCGCCGGTCCATTGCGGACTGCAAACCCGCTTGTGTTCGGGGTCAAACCGCACCAGGCGCGCAGTCTGGCCCAGGAAGTCGGTGAACCATTGGGCCGCGATGGCGCCCATGTCATATGCCTGGACTTCGTCCTTCCAGACCCGCACGCGGACCGGTTCTTCCACCTGGTCCAGCGCAATGTGAAGGGCCAGCATGCCGGGCGCGCGCAGCACCATGTCGTGGTACCTCAGCTGGGGCCTGATCAATGCCATGCGCGGCAACTCACGTTGGGTGAGGAACTCGCCCTTGCTGTCCACCACCATCCAGGCACGGTCAAATTCCAGCCCGGTTTCAGTCAGGAGGGCATCCTGCACCTGCACGCCGGCACAGGATTTCACCGGATACACATAAAGGCGTGAAATCACGGCCCTGAGGTCAGAAGGTGCATCGGCCGGTAATGTTTCGTTCAATGGATCGCTCACTTTTCAAGCCTTTAGGTTCAGATGCACGGCCAGAAACCGCGCAGTAATTGTTTGCCCAAAACGTCAATTTTGCCCTGCCTCCTAAAATGGGCCATGTCCAAGACCTTTGATGTGTGTATTCGCGGCGATGGCGTGGTAGGCCGCACGCTGGCCCTGCTGCTGGCGCGCGAGCGCCTGCGCGTGGCTTTGGTCACCAGGCCTGAAAGGCCGCCGGGGATGCACACCATGCCCGACGTGCGTGCCTACGCCCTCAACAGCGCGTCTCGCAGCGTGCTGGAAACCCTGCGCGCCTGGCCCGACGCGGCCTTCGCCACGCCTGTGGTCGAAATGCAGGTTTGGGGAGACAACGGCGGCAAGCTGGATTTCACGGCGCGCAGTGTCGGCCAGGAAGCGCTGGCCTGGATTGTGGATGTCCCGGCGCTGGAGCATCAATTGAGCCAGGCGGTTCGCTACCAGCCGCAAATCGAGACGATGGACGCGCCTGCCAAGGCCGCGCTCAACGTAATCTGCGAAGGCCAGAAAAGCGCCAGCCGTGAAGAGTTCGCCCAGATCCGGCCGGTCAACTGGACCATCAAGCCCTATCCGCAAAAGGCCGTCGCGGCACGGCTTGAGCTGGACAAGCCCCATGGCGGCATTGCCCGCCAGTGGTTTACCCACGGCGACATACTGGCTCTTTTGCCTTTATCTGGTGCCAACGGGAACTTGGCGGCGCTGGTGTGGTCTGTCCCTGTACAGCGGGCCGCCATGCTCGAAAAAATGCCCGCGGAAGAGTTTTGTAACACCCTCAAGGCCGTGTGCGGCGAAGAGACCGGCAACCTGCGCCTGACAAGCGAGCGGGCAAGCTGGCAGCTTGCCCTGTCCAGCGCCGGGCACTGGGTCGGCCCCGGCTGGGCTTTGGCAGGCGATGCAGCGCATACGGTGCACCCGCTGGCCGGTCAAGGCTTGAACCTGGGCCTGGCCGATGCGGCTTGCCTGGCCGGGGTGATTTCACAACGTGAGTATTGGCGCGGATTGGGTGATGAAAAACTGTTGCGGCGCTACGAAAGGGCCCGCAAGGCCGACGTAGCGGCAATGGGCGCGGTCACCGACGGTTTGCACGGCATTTTTGCGCAAACCGATGGGCGCTGGCAGGCCCTGCGCAATTGGGGCATGAGGGGGTTTGAGCGCAGCGGTTTGCTCAAGGCCTGGCTGACGCGGCAAGCCGCAGGTTTATGAACGACTGAGAAACAGACTGGTACTGAAATGAAAATCGCGAAATTGATCGGCGTGCTCAGCCTGGCGGCGTTGGGCCTGGTTCCTGTTTTTGCGCAGGAAGCCGTCATCCGAAAAAACCTGTCCGAGAAATTTCCGGCTTTTGCAAAAATCGATGAGATCAGCAAGACACCGATGAACGGCCTCTATGAGGTACGCGTCGGTTTCAACATTTTCTACACCGACGAGCAGGGCAACTACCTGCTGGAAGGCCACCTGCTGGATGTGAAAACCCGCAAAAACCTGACCGAGGAGCGCATCGACAAGCTCAGCGCGGTTGCTTTCGAAAAACTTCCTTTGGCTGACGCTTTCAAGATTGTCCGCGGCGATGGCAAACGCAAGCTGGCAGTGTTCGAAGATCCCAATTGCGGCTACTGCAAGCATTTTGAACGCGACCTGACCAATGTGGACAACGTCACGGTCTACCTCTTTCTGTACCCCGTGCTTGGGGCGGATTCCATCCTCAAGTCGCGCAATATCTGGTGCGCCAGGGACAAAGCAAAATCCTGGAACGACTGGATGCTTCGCAATACCACGCCTGCAACGGCCGAATGCGACATCGCAGCCATCAAGCGAAACAGGGACTTTGGCCAGAAGTACAACATCACCGGCACACCCACCCTGATTTTTGCCGACGGATCCCGCGCACCCGGCGCGGTCAGTGCGCAGGAAGTCGAGAAAATGCTGTCAAGCGCAAAAGCCCCCTGACGGCTCAAGCGTACTTATTTAAAAAATACGCCACCAAGCCATACAGGGCGAGCGCAAGCAGCTATACATTTAATAGCAATAGCCCCTTTCCCGGTTCAGCGCCCCGGATGCACGTCAAGCGCCTGACCATGGACCTGGGGTATTCTTTGCACAACATGCCAGGCACCCAACGAAATACCCCCGTTCCCCTTCACTACCGCGTCGAAACAGGCGACCTGCACGCCCACCTCTTTCGCGTGACCCTCACGATCGCACAGCCTGACGCCTTACAAAGGGTCTCGCTGCCTGTGTGGATCCCCGGCAGCTACCTGGTGCGGGAATTCTCCAAAAACCTGCAGAACCTGGAGGCCCGCCAGACGGGCCGCACACCGCTTCGCGCCGAACAGCTCGACAAATGCACCTGGCAGATTCATTGCTCGCCCACCAAACCGCTGGTGCTGCGCTATGAGGTGTACGCCTATGACAACTCCGTGCGCAGTGCCTGGGTGGACGCCCATCGCGGCTTTTTCAACGGCACCAGCCTGTGCCTGAAAGTGCAGGGCCAGGAAAAAGCCGTGCACCTGCTGGAGATCCCCGCGCCGAAAGCCGCCAAGGGCTGGTCGCTGGCCACAGGGCTCACGCCGCAGGCAGTCAACAAGCATGGGTTTGGTACCTACCGGGCGGCCGACTACGACGAGCTGGTGGACTGCCCCGTGGAAATGGGCGCTTTCTGGAGCGGTACTTTCACTGCGCGCGGCGTGCCGCACCGCGTGGTGGTAGCGGGAGCGGCCCCGAGCTTCGACGGCGCCAGGCTGCTGGCGGACACCCAGAAGATTTGCGAAACGGAGATCCGCTTCTGGCATGGCGCGAAAAAGCCACCCTTCAAGAGTTACCTCTTCATGCTGAACGCGGTGGACGACGGCTATGGCGGGCTCGAGCACCGCAACTCGACTGCACTGATCTGCAACCGGAAGGACCTGCCGCGACTGGGTGAATCCCGCACGGCAGAAGGCTACACCACGCTGCGCGGCCTCATCAGCCACGAATATTTCCACACATGGAACGTCAAGCGGCTGCGTCCCGCGGAGTTTGAACGCTACGACTACGGCGTCGAGAATTACACCGGACTGCTGTGGTTTTTTGAGGGCTTCACCAGTTACTACGACGACCTGCTGCTGCGCCGCGCCGGCCTGCTGGACAACGCCGGCTACCTCAAGCTGCTCAACAAGACCATCAACCAGGTCATGCAGACCCCGGGCCGGCTGGTTCAGTCCGTCGCCCAGGCGAGCTTCGATGCCTGGGTGAAGTATTACCGGCAGGATGAAAATACGCCCAATGCCACCGTGAGCTACTACACCAAGGGTGCACTGGTGGCGCTGTGCTTTGACCTCACGCTTCGGGCAGAAGGCGGGGCAGCCAGGGGCGCGACACTGGACAACGTGATGCGCGCACTTTGGCTGCGCTGCAAAGCCGGCCCCCTGCACGAGACAGATTTTGCAGAGGAGCTTGCAGCCGCAGGACACCGCCCATTTGCCACCGAGCTGGCGCAATGGGTGCATGGGCGCGAAGAACTCCCGCTCAAGGCCTTGCTGGAACAGCATGGCGTGACGGTCGCCGAAGAACCTGCGCAACTGGCCCACCGGCTGGGCTTGCGCGCCAGTGAAAACCAGGGCGTGGTGCAGGTCAAGACCGTGCTGCGTGGCGGCGCTGCCGAGCATGCCGGGTTTGCGGCGGGAGATGAATGGCTGGGAGTGGAACCCATTGCCGCAGGCACACGGCAACCGCAGGGCGGTTGGCGCATGAACCGGCTCGATGACCTGCTGCACTACGCCGGCACAGCCAAAAAAGTCATTGCCCTGGTTTCACGCGACAAACGCCTGCTGCGGCTGGAGCTGTCCATGCCGCCCGCGCTGACCACCTGGCGCCTTGCGGTGCGGGATGCCGCGCTGATGGACCACTGGCTCGGCCAGAAAACCTGACCCGGCCTGGCGCGGCGCACCTCCCCAACAAGTTATTCGCCCTTGAATACGGCAGGACGCTTTTCAAGAAAGGCCGTCACGCCTTCCATGTAATCGTGGCTGCGCCCCAAGGCGGCCTGCATGTCGCGTTCCGCGTCGAGTTGCTGGTGCAGCGTGCGTGTGGCGCCTTCACGCATCAACTGGCGTGTGGCCACCAGCGCCAGGGTCGGCAGGCTGGCCAACCGCTGCGCCAGGGTGACAGCCGCCGTCACGGGGTCATCCGCCACCTGCCAGATCAAGCCCCATTCCAGCGCCTGCGCCGCCGGCAATTTGTCCCCTGTCAACGCCAGCCCCATGGCGCGGGCCATCCCCAGCTTTTGCACCAGCAGCCAGCTGCTGCCCGCATCGGGCACCAATCCGATCTTGCTGAATGCCTGGATGAAACTGGCGCCCGGTGCGGCCACGGCCATGTCGCACGTCATGGCCAACGATGCGCCGGCACCCGCGGCCACGCCGTTGACGGCTGCCACCGTCGGCATGCGCAGCCCCAGCAGTTTGCGGGCCGTGGGGTTGAAGGCCTGGTCAATGACGGGGCCTGGATTGGCGCGCTCAACCAGGTTGGGGCCGGGCGCGAAATCGAATTCGGACAGATCGGCACCGGCACAAAACCCGCGGCCGGCGCCAGTGATGACCAGAGCGCGAATCTGCGGATCAGCCTGCGCCTTGTCCAGGGCGGCCCACAGGTCGCGGTGCATCTGCCGGGTAAAGCTGTTCAGGGCCTGCGGACGGTTCAACGTGAGGATGCCCACGGCACCATCGATGGCATACAGAACGGTGGGATCGGCAGCGGAGCCGGTATGGGAAGCAGTCATGGCAGCAGTCTCCTGTTCCCGAATCTAGCATTGCGGCAAGCCATGGGCGGCCACGGCTCGTGGCATCATTGCCGGACGCATTTCCAGCCAAAGGACCTATTTCATGTCTTCCACGACCTACGAAACCATTGAAACCCGCACCGAAGGCCCGGACTCCCGCAAGGTTGGCATTGTCACGCTGAACCGGCCCAAGCAACTCAATGCATTGAACGACCAGCTCATGGATGAGCTGGGCCGGGCCCTCAAGGCGTTCGATGCCGATAACACCGTCGGCTGCATCATCCTGACCGGCAGCGAAAAGGCCTTTGCCGCCGGCGCCGACATCGGCGCCATGGCCACCTACAGTTTTTCCGACGTTTACAACAACGACTACATCACCCGCAACTGGGAGCAAATCCGCAGCATCCGCAAGCCGGTGATTGCTGCCGTCAGCGGCTTTGCGCTGGGCGGCGGCTGCGAGCTCGCCATGATGTGCGACTTCATCATCGCTGCCGACAACGCAAAGTTTGGCCAGCCTGAAATCAAGCTGGGCATCATTCCCGGCGCTGGCGGCACGCAGCGCCTGCCCCGTGCCGTGGGCAAGGCCAAAGCCATGGACATGACCCTGACGGGCCGCATGATGGATGCCCAGGAGGCAGAGCGTTCAGGCCTGGTCAGCCGTGTGGTGCCGCTGGAAAAGCTCATGGACGAAGCCCTGGGCGCCGCGCTGATGATCTGCAGCTACGGCCAGACCAGCGTCATGGCCGCCAAGGAAGCCCTCAACCGGGCATTTGAAAGCGGCCTCAGCGACGGCGTGATGTTCGAGCGTCGCCTGTTTCATTCGCTGTTTTCCACCGAAGACCAGAAAGAAGGCATGGATGCGTTCGTCAACAAACGCAAACCCGTCTTCAAACACCGCTGAAACCCAACCAGCAGGGGCTGCGGGACTGGCTCTGCCAGACCGCAGGCGCCGCCCCCTCGAGGGGGGAACAGGCTACACGCAGTGAGCCTGGACGGGGGTGGTTTTATAGTTATAATCTTGGGTTCGGTCGTATAGCTCAGTTGGTTAGAGCGCAGCATTCATAATGCTGATGTCGGTGGTTCAAGTCCACCTACGACCACCAGGAATGCGTCAAAGCCTCAGAGGGTCTTTCCCCCTGAGGCTTTGTTCTTTGTTATTCTTCCGTTTATTCACAGCCTCTGGACACATACCATGAACCGCTGCACTCCCCGCCTGGCCGCACTTCTGATGATGCTGGCAGCTTCTGCCGGCCTGCTGAGCCTGCCGGCCCTGGCCCAGACCGATTCGACCGAAGCCGTCAAGCCCAACATCCGGAAATTCCCTCCCAAAGCCGTCCGCGGCGAAATGGTGGTGGTGGCACCGCCGGTGATCTCCATGGACGGCAAGCAGGACCGGCTCTCCGTAGGCTCGCGCATTCACGACATCAACAACAATTTCGTGTTGTCTGGCCCACTCCTGAACCAGAAGCTGGTGGTGAACTACGTGCGCAGCAACACCGGCGAGGTGCATGAGGTCTGGATCCTCAACGCGGAAGAGGCCAAGGAAAAGCGGGCGGGCGGCACCGGCACGATTTTCAATTTCAGCAGCGGCACCCCTGCCAAGGCAGTGGACAACGGCAAGACGCCGTACGACCAGTTACCTGCCTACAAGCAGTAACGCTCGCAGCTTTAAGAAAAATCAGCCCCGCGCCCTTTAAACATGGGCGCAGGCAGCTATTAATTCAATAGCAGCCGCGGCAGCCCACGAAAACCGCCAATCGGTCAGCATCATGAGCAAAAAAGTCTTCATTAAAACCTTCGGTTGCCAGATGAACGAGTACGACTCGGACAAGATGTCCGACGTGCTCCATGCCGCCGAAGGCTACGAGCCCACCCAGGACATGGAACAGGCCGACCTGATCCTGTTCAATACCTGTTCTGTCCGGGAAAAAGCCCAGGAGAAAGTCTTCAGCGACCTGGGCCGCGTCAAGCACCTGAAAGAAAAAGGCGTGCTGATCGGCGTCGGCGGCTGTGTAGCCAGCCAGGAAGGCGCGGCCATCATCCAGCGCGCACCTTATGTCGATGTGGTCTTCGGCCCGCAGACGCTGCACCGCCTGCCGCAACTGCTGGCCAATCGGACCCGGCTGGGCAAGCCGCAGGTCGACATCAGCTTTCCCGAGATCGAAAAATTCGACCACCTGCCGCCGGCGCGCGTCGAGGGCGCCAGCGCCTTCGTGAGCATCATGGAAGGCTGCTCCAAATATTGCAGCTACTGTGTGGTGCCCTACACCCGCGGCGAAGAGGTCTCGCGGCCCTTCGAAGACGTGCTGGTCGAAGTCGCGGGCCTGGCCGACCAGGGCGTGAAAGAAGTCACCCTGCTCGGGCAAAATGTCAACGCTTACCGCGGCCCCATGGGTGGCACGGCCGAAATCGCCGACTTCGCAACCCTGCTCGAATATGTGTCCGACATCCCCGGCATCGAACGCATCCGCTATGTCACCAGCCATCCCAATGAGTTCACGCAGCGCCTGATCGACGCCTACGCCAAACTGCCCAAGCTGGTCAACCACCTGCACCTGCCGGTGCAACATGGCTCCGACCGCATTTTGATGGCCATGAAGCGCGGCTACACCGCCATGGAATACAAGAGCACCATCCGCAAGCTGCGCGCCATCCGCCCGGATCTGGCCATGAGCAGCGATTTCATCGTGGGTTTCCCCGGCGAGACCGAAGACGACTTTGGCAAGATGATGAAGCTGATCGACGAGATCGGCTACGACACCTCGTTCAGCTTCATTTACAGCCCGCGCCCCGGCACCCCCGCCGCAGCGCTGCATGACGACACGCCGCACGAGGTCAAGCTCAAGCGCCTGCAACATTTGCAGGCCACGATTGACGACAGCGTGCGCGCCATCAGCGCCAGCCGTCAGGGCACGGTGCAGCGCATTCTGGTGGAAGGCGCCTCGCGCAAGGACCCGACTGAACTCATGGGCCGCACGGAGTGCAACCGCGTGGTCAATTTCAAGGGCCAGCCGCGGCTGATCGGCCAGATGCTGGACATCACCATCACCCAGGCCACGCAGCGTTCGCTGCGCGGCGAAGTCCTGACGCGGGACGTCGCCGTGGCGGCCTGAGACCGCCCACGTTGCTCAAGCACTCGACACGCATGCTGCAACGATTTTCGTTCCGGCAACTTCTGGTGATCGCCTTCCTGCTGATTGCTGCCCTGCTGGGCGCCGCCTCGCTGCGGGCGCTGTTTACCCTGGAAGACCTTTCGCTGCAAAGCCGCAGCAATGCCGCACGTGCACTCGAACTCAGCAGCGCGGCGCAGTCCCTGGCCGAGCGTAGCGTATCGATGGAGCGTACATCCCGCCAGTCGGTCGTCCTCGACGACCGGGTATTGCGTGAGCGCTTCGGTGACGAGGCCCGTGAAGCTGCGAACATCCTGACCAATCTGGCGCGAGAAGACGTACCGGTGGCCAAAGCCCGGCAATGGCGCGCGCACATGCAGAGCATCGGCGATCTGCTGACCGGCCCGACGGGTACCGCGCTGGACCGGGAGCGCCAGCTGGCGCAGGAATTCCGCGAACTGGAAAGTGTCAACGCCGCCATTGCCGTGCAGGTGCAACAGGCGATTCAGCAACGCAACAAGTCGCTGGAGGGCAAGCTTGAGGCAAGCCGCCAGCGGCTGACCCAGCAGGTAACCTGGGCCATCGTGCTGGCTATCGCCATGGCGCTGGCGTTCGGCGTGTGGTTCACACTGCCGCTCAGGCGCCTGGAGAACGCCATCGTGGGCCTGGGGGAAAACCGGCTCGACCAGGTCATCACCATCCAGGGGCCGGCCGACCTGGCCCTGGTGGGACAGCGGCTGAATTGGCTGCGCCTGCGGCTGGTGGAGCTGGACGCCGACAAATCGCGTTTCCTGCGCCATATTTCGCACGAACTCAAAACACCGCTGGCATCGCTGCGCGAAGGAGTGTCGCTGCTGGAAGACGGTGTAGCCGGCACGCTGAGCAATGACCAGCGCGAAATAGCGCAAATCCTCAGGCACAACACCGGCGTACTGCAAAGCCAGATTGAAGACCTGCTGCGCTTTAATACGGCCGCGTTTGAGGCGCGCCAGTTGAATCGCCAGAATGTCGACCTGTTGCAACTCCTTGAGGAGCAGGTGTACGCGCAGCGCCTGCAGTGGCGCGCACGGGACCTGACAGTCAGCGTCGTCGGCGAGCCCGTTGTGATGGAAATTGACTCCGAAAAAATCGGCACTGCGCTGGCCAACCTCCTGTCCAACGCCATCCGCTATTCACCACCCAAAGGGCAGATCCGGCTGGAACTGAGTCCGCTGCGGGGCTTCGTCCGCATCGACATCCACGACCAGGGTGTCGGTGTGGCGCAGGCCGACCGCGAACGGATTTTCGAGCCCTTTTACCGCGGTGAACGCCAGCCGGTCGACGTGGTCCGGGGCAGCGGAATCGGCCTGTCCATCGTGCACGAGTACATCGCTGCACATGGCGGAAGCATTATCTTGATGCCGGACCAACCTGGTGCACACTTCAGAATCGAGCTTCCCCATGTTTCCAAGTACTGACCTCTCCCCCCTTTCGCTTGCGACCCGCCTCTCCGGGCGCGGCCTGCTGCCGGCCCTGGTGACGTCGGCATTGCTGGCCGCGTGCAGCAGCGGCGGCCCCGCCAACGAGCGCGCCCCTGACACCGCAGCCGTCCTTGCAGCCCGAGCCGCAGCCTCTGCCGCCGAAGCAGCGCGGGCCAGCGCCAGCCAGCCCGCGCCGCTCCCGGAATCGGTCGTTTTTGCCAGCGGTATGACCTTGCGCATGCTGGCTTACGCCGAGCGCGTACGCCTCATGCAGCCGCCGGAACTCACCCAGGAAACCGGACGGCTCGGAGACGCCGCCAGCCCCGAAGCGCAGCTTCAGCTCTCACTGGTGCTGGCCCAACTGCGGCAGCTGCCCGAACTGATACGTGCCCAGGAGCTGCTTGCCCGTGTATTAGGCAATGCCGATGCCCAGCCGCTGCATCCGCTGGCAAGGCTGCTGGCGTCACGTTATGCCGAACAGCGCCGTCTGGAAGAGCAGCTTGACAAACAAGGCCAGCAACTGCGCGATGCACAGCGCAGGCTGGACCAGACCAACGAGCGGCTGGAGGCGCTGAAGGCGATTGAACGCAGCCTGACCAGCCGGCCGCCGGCGGCAACGGCCTCGGCGCCCACACCCCCTGCCAGCCGGGCCCGCCCCGCCGCACCATGAACGATTCAGCCCTGACAGCACCCCACCTGCTCGTCGTTGATGATGACGCCGACATGCTGCGCCTGCTCACCATGCGGCTCACTGCAGCGGGTTATCGCGTCACGGCGGTCACGTCGGCCGAAGCGGCGCTGACGCAGCTTCATATTGAACGGCCGCAGCTGGTACTCAGCGATGTGCGGCTTCCCGGCCGGGACGGCCTGGCGCTGTTCGACGACATCCGCCAGCAGCATCCTTCACTGCCGGTGATTTTGCTGACCGCGCATGGCACCATTCCTGATGCCGTGGAAGCCACCGAACGCGGCGTGTTCACCTATCTCACCAAGCCCTTTGACGGCAAAAGCCTGCTTGACAAGATTGCCCAGGCGCTGGCGCTGAGCGCCCCCGTGAACCCGGCCAAACGGGGCAGCCCCGAAGCCTGGCAAAACCAGATCATCAGCCGCTCCAGCCGCATGGCAGAAGCCCTGGCTGAAGCCCGCATGGTGGCGCAGTCGGACGCCAGCGTGCTGCTGCGCGGTGAAAGCGGCACCGGCAAGGAGCTGCTCGCACAAGCCATCCACCAGGCAGGCGCACGGGCCAGCAAGCCCTTTATTGCCGTGAACTGTGGCGCCATTCCCGAGGCCTTGCTGGAATCCGAGCTGTTTGGCCATGTCAAGGGCGCCTTCACCGACGCGGTGGCCAATCACAAAGGCCTTTTCCAGGCCGCAGACGGCGGCACTCTGCTGCTCGATGAAATCGGTGACATGCCGCCCGCGCTCCAGGTCAAGCTGCTGCGCGTGTTGCAGGAACGCGTCGTGCGGCCGCTGGGCTCCAGCCAGTCGATTCCGGTGGATGTGCGCATCATCTCGGCCACGCATCGCGACCTTGACGCTGCCATGGCTGAGGGCCAGTTCCGTGCCGACCTTTATTACCGGCTCAACGTTGTCACGCTGACCTTGCCCCCGCTGTCGGAGCGCCGCGAAGATATCCCGTTGCTGGCCAACCACTTTCTCCTCAAACTGGCGGCCAAGTACGACAAGCGCCTGAGCGGTTTCGCACCTGAGGCCCTCAAGGCCCTGACCACGGCCGCCTGGCCAGGCAACGTGCGCCAGCTCTATAACGTGGTGGAGCAGGTTTGTGCTCTGTCCACCACCCCGCTGGTGCCGCTGGCGCTGGTGCAGCGGGCCTTGCGCTCACCCAGCGTGCAAGTGCTCACCTATGCGGAAGCCAGGCAACACTTCGAGCGGGATTACCTGGTCGGGCTGCTCAAATTGACAGACGGCAATGTGGCCGATGCGGCCCGGCTGGCGGACCGCAACCGGACCGAGTTTTACCGCCTGATGCAAAAGCACGGGCTAACGCCGGGCCACTTCAAGGCCTAGGCTTGTCCTGAGTTTGTCGCCATGCCGCCGCGTGCCGTCGCTGACTGGCGACAGGTTTAAGCCTTTGATTTAAAACAATTTAATCCAAACACCCGCGAAACTTGTCGCTGATTGGCGACAAAAACAGGGGTTTTGGGTGCTCCTGTGACTGATTACATTTGGTTATGTCAGGTATCACGTTTAAGTCATTGATTTAAAACAGTTTTTTAAAGTTGGCACAGGGTTTGCCCTAGTCATGGCATGCCAGCTTTTTTCCTGCCTTTTTTCGACACCTCCGGCGGCCGCAACCGCCGCGGCAGCTTTCTCCTGCGGGCCCGTATCGCAGCCTACGCAAGCCTTGCGGTACTGACGCTCGCAGCGGGCCAGGCATACGCCTTCAACCTGGACGATGTGGCCGCAATCGCCCGCCAGCGCTCACAAGCGCCCTGGCGCGAGGCGTCTCATGCCGTGCCCACCGAGCTCGCCAGGATGGCGTACGACGACTACCGCGACATCCGTTTCAACGCCGCCAGCACGCTGTGGCGCGCAGACAAACTGCCCTTTGAGGCGAATTTTTTCCACGTCGGCCGGCATGGTGACTCGGTGCGCATTCACGAAATCACGACAAGCGGCGTGAAGCGTGTGTCCTACGACCCGGCCACATTCGATTTCGGAAAAAACAAGTTGTCACCTGAGACTTGGGGCGACCTGGGCCACGGCGGGGTGCGCTTTTTCAGCAACCTCAACTCGCCCACCTACAAGGACGAGCTGGCCGTATTCACCGGCGCAACCTACTTCCGCGCGTTGGGTTCGGGCCAGCGCTACGGCCTCTCGGCACGCGGCCTGGCCGTCGACACCGCCGGTGGTGCGGGCGGCGCCAAGGAAGAGTTTCCCCGTTTCACGGATTTCTGGCTGCAAAGGCCCACGGGTGACGGCAAGCAACTGACAGTGTTCGCCGTGATGGATTCGCAGCGCATGACGGGCGCCTACCGTTTTGACATCCAGGCCGGCGAGCAAACCACCACGAATGTCCAGGCGCGCATTTTCATGCGCCCGGCCACAACCTCCGGCAACAGCGCGCCCGTGACCTCGCTGGGCATCGCGCCCCTGACCAGCATGTTTTTCTCTGGCGAAAACCAGCCCCGCCCCGGCGATTTCCGGCCCGAAGTGCACGACTCCGACGGCCTGATGATGGCTACGGGTGACGGTGAATGGCTCTGGCGGCCCCTGCAAAATCCGTCCTCCCCGCTGGTGACGTCTTTCGCCATGAAGTCGCTCAAGGGCTTTGGCCTGATGCAACGCGACCGCGCCTTTTCCAACTACGAAGACACCGAAGCCCGGTATGAGACGCGGCCCAGCGCCTGGGTCACGCCCGTGGGCGACTGGGGCGCCGGCCGGGTCGAGCTGTTTCAATTTGCCACGCCGGATGAGACCCATGACAACGTGGTGGCCTATTGGGTACCCGAAAAAATGCCAGCACCTGGCCAGTCGCTGGACATCGCCTGGCAAATCAGCTGGCAGGGCAAGAACCAGCAACTGCCACCCAACAGCTGGGTCACGCAATCACGCCGCGGCACCGGGTACTCGAAGGCCGGAACCGATCTCACGGGCCAGGTCCAGTACGTCATCGACTTTGCCGGCCCGGCGCTGGACGCGCTGCCCGAGGACGCCAAGGTCGAAGCCATCTCCAGCGCCAACGCCAATGGCCGTGTGCTCGAAAGCATGGCCTACAAGAATCCCGCCACCGGCGCATGGCGCATGACGCTGCGCGTGCTGCGGCTGAACCCGGCCCAGCCTGTTGAGCTGCGCGCCTTCCTCAAACATGACAACCACACTGTGAGCGAAACATGGACCAACCTGATCACACTCTGACTCCATCCGCTGCACGCAGCGCCCTGCGCGAGGAACGCCACCCCAATTCGGTGACCGCGCCACCGCTGAATCGCGGCTCCATGGTGCCCCGGCCCTGGCGTGGCTTCTGGAACAGCATGGCCACCGCGCTGCTGCTGCCGATGCTGTCGATATTCCGGGCCGCCGGGCCGGCACCATCCCATCGCCTGCCTGCCGCCCGGCTTGAACGCTGGCAGCACGCAGCCCGGCGCCGGCGCACAGTATTCCTGCTGCTGACGGTCATCAGTACCGTGCTGGCAACCAGCATCTTTGCGGACATGCAGCCCGACTATGACAACGCCTGGTTGCAGTACGGCCAGATCAGCCTGTTTGCCCTTCTGTCAGCCTGGGTAGTGACCGGTTTCATGACGGCGATGATGGGCTTTTACGTCACGATCTTCGGTGACAAACACGCGCTGTCGGCGAAAAAAGTCCAGCACTATCCGCTGGATGCGTCCACACGCACCGCGATCATCATGCCGATCTGCAATGAAGATGTGCGCACCGTGTTCGCCGGCCTGCGTGCCACCTGCGAGTCGGTCGCGATGACAGGGCATGTGCAGAGCTTTGACGTCTTCGTGCTGTCGGACAGCAGCAACCCGGCCATCATCAAGGCCGAGCGCGCCGCCTGGGAAGACCTGCGCACCCAGCTGGCAGGCCACCCCGACCAGCCGCAAATCGAGGTCTACTACCGCCTGCGCAAACGCCGCACCGACCGCAAGGCCGGCAATGTGGCCGACTTCTGCCGCCGCTGGGGCAAGGATTACCGCTACATGGTGGTGCTGGACGCCGACAGTGTGATGAGCGGCGACTGCCTGGTTTCCATGGTCAAGTTGATGGAAGCCAACCCCAAGGCCGGCATCATCCAGACCGCGACCCAGGCCATCGGCCACGTCACGCTGCACGCACGGGCACAGCAGTTCGCCTCACGCGTGACCGGGCGCCTCTTCACGCTGGGCATGCAGTTCTGGCAGATGGGCGAGTCCCACTACTGGGGTCACAACGCCATCATCCGCATTGAGCCCTTCATGAAGCATTGCGCGCTGGCGCATATCAAGGGCACGGGCGGCATGGCCGGCAGCATCATGTCGCACGATTTTGTCGAGGCCGCGCTGATGCGCCGCGCCGGCTACCACGTGTGGCTGGTGGGCGACCTGGTGGGCAGCTACGAGCAGCAGCCGCCGGATTTGCTGGCCGAGCTGCAGCGCGACCGCCGCTGGTGCCAGGGCAACCTGCAAAACTCCCGCCTGATCGCCGAGCCGGGTATCCACCCGGTGCACCGCTCGATGTTTGGCACGGGCGCGATGGCGTACCTGTCGGCGCCACTGTGGCTGTGCTTCCTCACGCTGGGAACGGCGCTCTGGCTGTCGGGCTCGCCGATGATTGCCGACTGGATGCTGCTGCCCGGCGAGCTGATGGCGCTTTGGGGCTGGACGCTGTGCATGCTGTTTTTGCCGCGCGTCCTGGGCATCGTGGCCGTGCTGGTCAACCGCCAGCAGCAATCCTATGGCGGCACCGTCGCCCTGCTGCGCAGTGCTTTGCTGGAAACCCTGATCGCACTGCTGCAGGCCCCCATCCGCATGCTCGCGCATTCGCTGTTTGTGGTGGTGGCCCTCACCGGCCTGAAGCTTGAATGGAAATCGCCCCCGCGCGAAGCGGCCGCTGTGCCCTGGCGCCATGCGCTGGCGCAGCTGGCGCCCATGTCCGGCGTGATTGCGCTGCTGGCTGTCGGCATTGCCGTGATCGATGCACGGGCTTTGATCTGGCTGATCCCGGTCGGCCTGCCGCTGCTGCTGGCGATCCCGATGACGGTGCTCACCAGCAAGGTCGGCGTGGGCACGGCCCTGCGTGCGCAGAACTACCTGCTGATCCCGGAAGAGACCCGTTCGCCGGCAGTGCTGCGACGCGCCTGGCTGCATGCAAGCCGGCTGGCCAAGCCACGGCTGAAGGCGGCCTGAAAATGGCCCGACTTCCGGGCAACCCATGAAAAAAGCCGCTTGGAGCGGCTTTTTTCATGACAGGTGGACGCTATTAATTCAGGAGCTGGTTGCGCCCGTCCTTATTGGGCTGCAGCCATTTTCCCTTAAACAGCGAATTGATCAAAACTTGGGCATGCCTTTCATGCCGCCCATGCGTTTCATCATTTTCATCATCCCGCTGCCCTTCATCTTCTTCATCATGCCCTGCATCTGCTCGAATTCATTGAGCAGGCGGTTGACTTCCTGAACATGCACGCCGGAGCCGGCGGCAATACGGCGCTTGCGGGTCGCCTTGATGAGTTCGGGCTTTCGGCGCTCCAGCGGCGTCATGCTCTGGATGATGCCTTCCTTGCGCTTGATGTCTTTTTCAGCCTTGTCCATGTCGACCTGGCCGGCCTTGGCCGCCATTTGCGCGGGCAGCTTTTCCAGAAGGCTGGAGAGCCCGCCCATGTTCTTCATTTGCTGCAACTGGCTCAGGAAGTCGTTGAGGTCAAAGCCGTCGCCGGACTTGATCTTGGCGGCGAGCTTCTGGGCAGAGGCCATGTCCACCCCGGCGGCCACCTGCTCGACCAGCGCCAGAATATCGCCCATGCCGAGGATGCGGCCGGCGTGGCGCTCGGCGTCGAACACCTCCAGGCCGTCGATTTTCTCGCTGGTACCGGAGAATTTGATGGGGGCGCCGGTGATCTGGCGCACGCTGAGCGCCGCACCGCCCCGTGAATCGCCGTCGGTCTTGGTCAGGATGATGCCGGTGAGCGGCAGGGCTTCCTTGAAGGCCTTGGCGGTGTTGACCGCATCCTGACCCTGCATTGCGTCGACCACGAACAGCGTTTCAACCGGGTTCAGGATCGCATGCAGCTCCTTGATTTCGGCCATCAGGGCCTCGTCAATGGCCAGGCGACCGGCCGTGTCGACCAGCAGCACATCAAAAAAGTGCTTGCGGGCGTAGTCAATGGCGGCTCGCGCGATGTCGGCCGGTTTCTGGTCCGGTGTGCTGGGGAACCATTCGGCGCCGGCCTGTTTGGTAACCGTCTTGAGCTGTTCAATGGCAGCAGGGCGGTAGACGTCGCCCGAGACAGTCAGCACCTTTTTCTTGCGCTTTTCAATCAGGTGCTTGGCCAGCTTGGCAGTGGTGGTGGTTTTACCCGCGCCCTGCAGGCCGGCCATCAGGATGACCGCCGGCGGCTGGGCCGCCAGGTTGATGTCGCTTACGCCCTCGCCCATGGTGGCGGCGAGTTCCTTGTTGACAATGCCCACCAGCGCCTGGCCCGGCGACAGCGAACCCATCACTTCCTGGCCCAGCGCTTTTTCCTTGACCCGGGCAATGAAGTCGCGCACCACCGGCAGCGCAACGTCGGCCTCGAGCAAGGCCATGCGTACCTCGCGCAGCATGTCCTGCACATTGGATTCGGTGATGCGGGCCTGGCCTCGCATTTCCTTGACGAGGCGGGATAACTTGTCGGTAAGAGCTGAGGCCATGGGAAGGCGCCACGAACGCGGCGCAGTTAGGTGGAAAAGAAAGGCTGTAGCGGAAGGCTGCCAGAAAGGGGGAAAAGAGGCAGTAAAGGCTAAACTCTAGCCATGATTTTAGCTTTGAGCGACTGGTGGGGTCTTGCAGCGGCAGCCGGTGCTGCCGTCGCCTACGCTGCATTGGCACTAGGCTCCCCGCGCCTCGGCCCCGCCGCCATCCGCGGCCTGCTGCTGGCGGCCTGGCTGTTGCACGTGCTGGCGCTGGCCGATGGCCTGCTGGGAGAGCCCCCGCGTTTCGGCTTTGCACCGGCGCTGTCCATGACAGTCTGGCTGGTGCTGACCGTTTACGCCATCGAAAGCCGCCTGTTTCCACAACTCCAGGCCCACTGGGCGTTGGCAGGGCTGGGCAGCGCAGCTGTCATCCTGACGGTCATTTTCCCCGGTACCACCTACCACGCCATCGCATCCCCCTGGCTGCCGTTGCACTGGGCCCTGGGCATTGCGTCTTATGGGCTGTTTGCCGCCGCAGTGGTGCACGGCTGGCTGATGACGCGCTCCGAGCGCTCCATCCGGCTGGCCGCACAAACCGATGCGGGTGTGCCGCTGTTGACGCTGGAGCGGCTCACCTTCCGCTTCGTGGAGGCCGGCTTTGTATTGCTGTCGGCCACGCTGTTTGTAGGCTGGCTGTTCGCCGAAACACTCTACGGGCCCGGCCTGGCCTGGAAATGGAACCATAAAACCGTGTTTTCAGTACTGGCCTGGCTGACGTTTGCCGGCCTGCTGATCGGCCGGGCGCGCCTCGGATGGCGTGGCCGCAAGGCCGTCCGTGTGTTGTACCTGGGCTCCGGCCTGCTGTTGCTGGGCTACGCCGGTTCGCGCTTTGTACTTGAAGTCATTCTGAGGCGGGCATGAAATACTTTCTGGTCATGGCACTCGTGCTGGTGGTTTTCTGGCTCTGGCGCCACAACCGTGATGCGGAAAGAAAAGACGCCGCGGCCACCCGTCCCCCACAGGCGCCGGGCCGCGAAACTGCCGTCGCGGAGATGGTCGCATGCGATATCTGTCGCGTGCATTTGCCGAAATCCGACGCACTGATAGGCGACAAGGGCATTTATTGCAGTGACGCGCATCGCCGCCAGGCAGGAGACTAGGGCCTGCTAACACTATGTTTACAAATGCGAATGGGGTGAAAACGGCGCCAATCAAGGCGCGCGACGAATCCCAGACCGGGAGTCTGGGTGAGGAGCGCAACGCCGAGTGGCGCCGTTTTCACCCCATTCCCTCCGGGTTGCGCTCAAAAAGGCCTTGCGCGGCGTTGCAAAGCCTTGACGGGGTCTACCCCGCCTGCGTTTTGCGCCTTGCTCAAGGCCTTTTTGAGCGCAACGCATCTTGCAAACATAGTGTTAGCAGGCCCCAATGAGCACGCCATCCCACTGGTTTGAAACGGGGGGCAAGGCATCAGGCGTGTGGGAGGCCGTGCCCGAACTGGGTTCCTTCGGCCGTCTGTGGCGTGTCTTCATGACGGCACGCGTTGCCATCGCCGCGGTACTCGTCATCCTGCAGGCGGTTATCTACGCATTGGGCAACATCACCAACCACTGGTCCATTGCGGTCTGCATAGCCTACCTGTGCGCCACGCTGGCCGTGCGAGTTTGGGCCAAGCCGCGGCCGCCGGGCAGCACCTTTGACGCACAGTGGGTATTGACCATCGGCGTGGACGTCATCACGTTCTCAACACTCAATGTCCTGCAATCGAGCGGCATCAATTACACGCCCCTGTTTGCCTTGCCGGTGCTCCTCGCTTCCATCCTCGGGCCGATTTTGCTGGCCTTCGGAACCGCTGCCACCGTGACGCTGCTGCTGCTTGCCGACGCGTGGTGGAGCTCACTCCAGGTGCTGGGCGATTTCAATGCGCGATTCCTTCAGTCGGGCTTGAGCGGTTCCGGTTTTTTCCTGGTCGCACTGCTTGCGAACCACCTGGCGTTGCGGCTTGCCCGTGAAGAACAATTGGCAAAACGCAGCCAGTCCGCCGCGCGCATGCAGACGCAGGTGAACGAGCTGGTCATTGAAACATTGGCCGACGGCGTGCTGGTGGTCGATATCAACGGCATCGTCCGATCGGCCAATCCGGCGTCCAGGCGCCTGCTGGGAGCCCGGGGCTCGGTTCGCAGCGCGCCTTTCATCCTCGTCATGGAAGCGGCCTGGCTGCCCCTGGCCGAATTGATGCATAGCACGTTCAGCACGCAAACCCCCCAGGAAGCGGACATCAGCCTTGGATACCCAGGCAGTAATACCCGGCGCCTTCATGTACGCACACGCCTTGCCGCATCAAAAAACGGCACCCACGAAAGCCTTTGTGTGATGTTCCTGGAAGACCTGCGTGAAATGGAAGCCCGCGTGAGGACCGAGAAGATGGCCGCCATGGGACGCATGTCGGCCGCGGTGGCACACGAAATCAGAAATCCACTGGCGGCAATCTCCCAAGCCAATGCCTTGCTGGAAGAAGACCTGCAGGACGAGCCGCACCGCCAGCTCACCGGCATGATCCGGCAAAATGCACAACGTCTCGCCAAAATCGTCGATGAGGTACTGAACATCTCACGTGCCCAGGCACATCTGCCCTCGCCGCAAACCACCACCCTGGCACTGGACGAAACCGCCCACAAGATTGCCACGGACTGGGCAGGGCAGACTGAAGCGTCCCGACGCATGAAGATCACGGCAGATTCGGGTAACGCCGTTGTGTGCTTTGAGCCCGAGCATTTGCGCCGCCTCATGGTCAATCTGCTGGACAACGCCCTGCGTTATGCCAGCACATCTTCGCAGGCCATTGAAGTCTCCACCCAGCTCGTTACGCCCGGGCAGGCCCGTTTGTCCGTATGGAGCGATGGCCAACCCATGGAGCAAACCGTGCAGACACACTTGTTCGAACCATTTTTCTCCTCTGAAAGCCGCTCCAGCGGGCTGGGCCTGTACATTTGCCGTGAATTGTGCGAACGCTATGGCGCCCTGATCGGCTACCAGCGCGTGCAGCGAAGCGGCATTGAGGGAAACGAATTTTTTGTCATATTCGCACCCTCCAGTCCGTCTATGACCTTGCCTGCGGCTTCTTTTGCCACAATGCCAACCTGAAAACCATGAGCCCCCCCATTCCCGTTCCCCAGCAGGCACGTATCCTCGTCATTGACGATGAACCGGATTTGCGCACCCTGTATGAACTGACGCTGCTCAGGGAAGGGTATCGGGTGGAGGCAGCCGGTGACCTGCTGCAGGCCCGGGAGCAGCTCAAGGCGCATCACTTCGATGCTGTGATCACCGATATGCGCCTGCCAGATGGCCTTGGCCTCGAATTACTGCGAGACATGATCGACCAGCAACGGCCCGAACGATGCGTGGTGATTACGGCCCACGGCTCGGCCGAAAATGCGGTGGAAGCACTCAAGGCCGGCGCGTTTGACTACCTCACGAAACCGGTCGACCTCAAGCAATTCCGCAGTGTCGTGGCATCGGCTGTGCAGGGTGCCAAACAGCCGGCGCAACAGGTCAAAAGCGATCGAAGCGCACCGGAACACGGCACCACCCCCTCCGCCCAGAAAAAAAATGGGGACGGCACCCAGATTCTGCAAAAGCTGGTGGGTGAGTCTGCCGTCATGCGCGCCGTCAAGTCGCGCATCGTCAAGGTGGCGGGGAGCATGGCGCCCGTCCTCATCCAGGGAGAGTCGGGCACCGGCAAGGAACTGGTGGCACGAGCCGTACACGGTTGCAGCCACCGCGCGGCAGGGCCTTTTGTCGCCGTCAATTGCAGCGCCATACCCGAGAATCTCCTCGAAGCGGAGTTTTTCGGCGCACGTAAGGGCGCCTATACCGGATCGGCGCAGGACCGGCAAGGCTACTTCCAGGCGGCCAAGGGCGGAACCCTGTTTCTCGATGAAATCGGCGACCTGCCGCTGGCCATGCAATCCAAACTTCTGCGCGCCATCCAGGAACGCACCGTCAGGCCGCTGGGTTCGCCGCAGGAGGACACCGTTGACGTGCGCATCGTCAGCGCAACGCACAAAAACCTGGCAGCGGAAGCCCAGGAAGGGACATTCCGCCAGGATCTTTATTACCGGCTCAACGTGATTGAAATTGCCGTGCCGGCCCTGCGCGAACGCAGGGAAGATTTGCCAGCACTCTGCACTGCCCTGCTGTCAAGAATCTGCCAGGAGTCCGGGTTCAAGATGCCCGAGTTGACCGACGCCGTGATGGAGCAGTTGCAGTCCAGGCCATTTAACGGCAATGTCAGGGAGCTGGAAAACATCCTGCACCGGGCCGTGGCGCTCGGCGAAGGAAGCGCGCTGCATTTTGATGCGCCGGCCGAAGAACATGTCACCGTCCCGGAAAACCTGCAGGATTATCTGGACGGGCAGGAGCGAAACATCCTGACCAAGGTTTTGCTGGAGACCGGCTTCAATCGTACCGCTGCCGCCGCGAGGCTGGGTTTGAGCCTGCGGCAGATCCGCTACCGCATTGCACGCCTGAATATCACCACGCCGGGCAATGACGACCTGGCCGACGGACTTGACCCTGCCGATGACCCCGCCTGAAAGCCCCAATGCCCTTCCCCGGCCTTTGTGGCAAAACGGCTGGTACCGCTATGCACGCCCACTGGCTTCGCCCAACTTTGGTCCACGCCCCCCCGATGCGCAGATTGACCTGATCGTCATCCACTCCATCAGCCTGCCGCCAGGTGAGTTCGGCAATGACAACGTGCAGCGCCTTTTCACCAACCAGCTCGACTGGGAGGCACACGCTTACTTTCAGGGCATTCGCGGCCTGCAGGTTTCATCGCATTTTTTTATCGCCCGAACCGGCGCATTGTGGCAGTTTGTGAGCTGTGACGACCGCGCCTGGCATGCCGGGGAATCCAGCTACCGCGGGCGCACCAACTGCAACGACGATTCCATCGGCATCGAGCTGGAAGGCCTTGAGGGAGATACCTTTGAAGCATCCCAGTATGAAACCCTGACCGGGCTGTGCGCCTCGCTTCTGCAGCGCTATCCCATTGAGCACATCGCCGGGCACGAGCACATTGCACCCGGCCGCAAGCAGGACCCAGGCACTGGCTTCAACTGGCCTCTGCTGCAAAACTCGCTGTCGTCACCGGCTAGGTGTTTTCCCGAAATCATGTGACTGGTGCACCTGCACGCACTCACCATTGCGGTGCGCCTTGCGGTTGAAATTTCTGGTTATTTTTACCGCGCCCGCAGTGACCGGCGCTCCCAACCCAAAGCCCGCGAATGACCGTGCCACAACGTTGCATCAGCTTCGCAAGCCTGATGGCATCAGGCTTTCCGCGAGGTTGAGCGGGCCGCCATCAAGCACTGATCGAGGCGTCTGGAATGGGGCCTAAAAAGCCACAAAACGTAACGGTGCATTCAGTCAGCGATACACTACCTGTAGTGGCTTGTATTCCCTCCATACCCTAGGTATAGTGTCTAAGCCCTAATTCAGTTTGATGTAATTCGGGTCAGGAAATGAAGGAGCAGGTTGATAGGCCTGTGCAATACCTCAATATATCCAGAGACCCCGAACAGCACATCAAACCACCCATAAAACAAAGCAAAGAGGAAGTCATGCAAACTGCACAACACGCGGTGCCCGTCACGTCGAGCGTTCTGGCAAGCAACCCGGCAACCGGCGATACCAACGCGCAAAGCAACCCGCTCGCCCATTACCAGATCATCCGCCGCAATGGCGGCGTGGTGCCGTTCGAACCCAACAAGATCGCCGTGGCCATGATGAAGGCTTTCCTGGCCGTGCATGGCACGCAGGGTGCGGCTTCGGCCAGCGTCCGCGAAACCGTTGACGGCCTGACCCAGGCGGTCATCCGCGCCCTGATGCGTTCGCGCCCAGGCGGCGGAACCTTTCATATAGAAGACGTTCAGGATCAGGTCGAGCTGGGCCTGATGCGCGGCGGCCACCATGAAATCGCCCGCGCTTACGTGCTGTACCGCGAGAAGCGCACGCAAGAGCGCGCACGCCAGCCGCAAACCCATGCACCTGCGGCGCCCCTGATCCATGTGACCGACCGCGGCAACCGCGTCGCGCTGGACATCCGCAACCTGCAGGCTCTGATTGAAGCGTCTTGCGCCAACCTGGGCGCAGATATCAAGCCCGACCCCATCGTTGCCGAGACCATGCGCAACCTCTATGACGGTGTGCCCATTGATGAAGTCTACAAGGCGTCCATCCTGGCAGCGCGCACCCTGATCGAGAAAGACCCTGACTACACCTACGCCACCGCACGCCTGCTGATGCACACCATCCGCCGCGAAGTGCTGGGTGAAGAAGTCAGTCAGGAAGACATGGCGATTCGCTACGCCGAGTATTTCCCGCAGTTCATCGCCAAGGGCGTACAAAACGAGCTGCTCGACGAAAAGCTCCAGCAGTTCGACCTGGCCCGCCTGGGCGCCGCGCTCAAGCCCGAACGCGACCTGAAATTCGACTACCTCGGCCTGCAAACCCTGTTTGACCGCTACTTCCTGCACGTGCGCAAACAGCGCATCGAGCTACCACAGGCTTTCTTCATGCGGGTGGCCATGGGCCTGTCGCTCAACGAGATCAACCGCGAAGAACGCGCGATCGAGTTCTATGAAATCCTCTCGTCCTTCGACTTCATGTCGAGCACGCCCACCCTGTTCAATGCCGGCACGCTGCGCTCGCAGCTGTCGTCGTGCTACCTGACGACCGTCGCCGACGACCTGGGCGGCATTTACGACGCCATCAAGGAAAACGCGCTGCTGTCCAAATTTGCCGGCGGCCTGGGCAATGACTGGACGCCTGTGCGCGCCCTGGGCGCCCATATCAAGGGCACCAACGGCGAATCGCAAGGCGTCGTGCCTTTCCTCAAAGTCGTCAACGACACCGCCGTGGCGGTCAACCAGGGCGGCAAGCGCAAGGGCGCCGTCTGCGCCTACCTGGAAACATGGCACCTGGATATTGAAGAGTTCCTGGAACTGCGCAAGAACACCGGCGACGACCGCCGCCGTACGCACGACATGAACACCGCCAACTGGATTCCCGATCTCTTCATGCGTCGCGTGATGGAAAAGGGCAGCTGGACGCTGTTCTCACCGTCCGACACGCCCGACCTGCACGACAAGTTCGGCAAGGATTTCGAAAAAATCTACACCGCCTACGAAGCCAAGGCCGAGCGCGGCGAAATCAAGCCATCCCGCAAGCTGCAGGCCACCGACATGTGGCGCAAGATGCTGTCGATGCTGTTTGAAACCGGCCACCCCTGGATCACGTTCAAGGATGCCTGCAACGTGCGCTCGCCGCAGCAGCACACCGGCGTCGTGCACTCGTCCAACCTGTGCACCGAGATCACGCTCAACACCAGCGACACCGAAACCGCCGTCTGCAACCTCGGCTCAGTCAACCTCGTCCAGCACCTGAAGGACGGCGCGGTCGACCACGAAAAACTCAAAAAGACCATCACCACGGCCATGCGCATGCTGGACAACGTGATCGACATCAACTACTACGCCGTCAAAAAGGCCCGTGATTCCAACATGCGCCATCGCCCCGTGGGCCTGGGCATCATGGGTTTCCAGGACTGCCTGTATGAACTGCGTGTTCCCTATGCTTCCCAGGAAGCCGTCGAGTTCGCCGACAAGTCCATGGAAGCCGTCTGCTACCACGCTTACTGGGCGTCAACCGAACTGGCCAAAGAGCGCGGTAAATATGCCACGTACAAAGGTTCGCTCTGGGACAAGGGCATCCTGCCGCTGGATACGCTGGACATGCTGGCCGAGCAGCGCGGCGGCTATGTGGAAGTCGACCGCTTCGCCAGCCTTGACTGGGACGCTTTGCGCAAGAAGATTGCCAAAGACGGCATGCGCAATTCCAACTGCGTGGCCATTGCGCCCACAGCCACCATCTCCAACATCATTGGGGTGGATGCCTGTATCGAACCCTGCTTTGGCAACCTGTCGGTCAAGTCCAACCTGTCGGGTGAATTCACCGTCATCAACCATTACCTGGTCCGAGACCTGAAGCGCTTGGGCCTGTGGGATGACGTGATGGTGGTGGATCTGAAGCACTTTGACGGCTCCCTGCGTCCGATCGATCGCGTGCCGCAGGACGTCAAGGCGCTCTACGCCACGGCGTTTGAGATTGAAACTTCCTGGATTGTCGAAGCGGCAGCGCGCCGCCAGAAGTGGATTGACCAGGCACAGTCGCTCAATATCTATATGGCGGGCGCGTCGGGCAAAAAGCTCGACGACACCTACAAACTGGCTTGGTTGCGCGGCCTCAAGACGACTTACTACCTGCGCACGCAAAGCGCTACGCATGCCGAGAAGTCGACTGTGACGGCCGGAAAAATGAACTCGGTTTCTTCCGGCACGGCCACCTCGGGCGGCGGCATGAGCGCGCTTGAAGCAGCAGCCGCTGCAGCTCAGGCACAGATGAGTGCATCGCCCGCGACCGACATCAAGTTCTGCGCAATCGATGACCCCGGTTGCGAGGCCTGCCAATAAAAAAACGAATCGTGTGCTGAGCTTCATCGCACGATTCGATGTAATTGAGCAACACAATTTTGTAGCGATGTGAATGAACACTTTTCATTTTGTATCGCTGCTTTCATAATCCCAAAGTATTGGAAACCTCTATGTTGACCTGGGACGAAGAAGTCAAACCATCTTTGCAAACATCTCACAACAGCGGCTTGCCTGAAGGCCGCTCGATGGAACTTCCGCCTCTTTCTTTGAATACTGCCGAGCAGCCCCAGGCGCAAGTGCGCATGCTCAACGACGGCGCGTTCGCACCTGTGCAAGCTGCAGCACCTTCTACGTCTGCCGCCGCACCCGCCAAGGCACAACGCGTCAAGGCCTCCGACAAACGCATCATCAATGGCCAGACCGACGTCAACCAGCTGGTGCCGTTCAAATACAAGTGGGCCTGGGAAAAATACCTCGCCACCTGCGCCAACCACTGGATGCCGCAGGAAGTGAACATGACGCGCGACATCGCGCTCTGGAAAGACCCGAATGGCCTGACCGAAGACGAACGCCGTCTGGTCAAGCGCAATCTGGGTTTCTTCGTGACCGCCGACTCGCTGGCCGCCAACAACATCGTGCTGGGCACCTACCGCCATATCACGGCGCCCGAATGCCGCCAGTTCCTGCTGCGCCAGGCTTTTGAAGAGGCCATCCACACCCATGCCTACCAGTACATCACTGAATCGCTGGGCCTGGACGAAGCCGAAATCTTCAACGCCTATAACGAAGTGCAATCGATCAAGGACAAGGACCAGTTCCTGATTCCTTTCATTGAAGTGATCTCCGACCCCCACTTCAAGACCGGTACCACCGAAGCTGACCAGACCCTGCTCAAGTCGCTGATTGTGTTTGCCTGCCTGATGGAAGGCCTGTTCTTCTATGTGGGCTTCACGCAGATTCTTGCCCTGGGTCGCCAGAACAAGATGACCGGCGCCGCAGAGCAGTACCAGTACATCCTGCGCGACGAGTCCATGCACTGCAACTTCGGCATCGACCTGATCAACCAGCTCAAGCTGGAAAACCCCCATCTCTGGACGGCGGAGTTCAAGGCCGAGATCAAGGCATTGTTCATGAAAGCCGTCGAACTGGAGTACCGCTACGCCGAAGACACCATGCCGCGCGGCGTGCTCGGCCTCAATGCGTCTATGTTCAAAGGCTACCTCCGCTACATTGCCAATCGCCGTGCCACACAGATCGGACTTGAAACTCTCTTCCCCAACGAGGAGAATCCGTTCCCATGGATGAGCGAAATGATCGACCTGAAAAAAGAGCGTAACTTCTTTGAAACCCGTGTGATCGAGTACCAGTCCGGTGGTGCCCTTTCCTGGGATTGATTGACCAGAAAAATACGCGAGACAAGCGAACAATGATTTCAAGAATTGCAATGACCAGTGACAGCACCGAAGAGTGCGCGTTGGGCTTTGCTCCTGTGTTCGCGGCGCTGGGACCGGTTTATCCGGGGCCCAACGCCGTGAATCGCTTTACGTACTCCAACCGTGAAGTGCTCTTTGCAACGTGATCAAGGAGAAAACTATGGCAACTGCGAAAAAAACTGCGGCTAAAAAAGCTGCTCCAAAGAAAGCCCCTGCGAAAAAAGTAGCGGCTAAGAAGGCTCCTGCGAAAAAAGCAGCAGCGAAAAAAGCTCCGGCTAAAAAAGCTCCAGCGAAAAAAGTAGCGGCCAAAAAGCCAGCTGCGAAAAAATCGCCAGCGAAAAAGCCAGCAGCCAAGAAGGTAGCGGCCAAGAAGCCAGCAGCGAAGAAAGCTGCAGCGAAAAAGCCAGCAGCCAAGAAGGCCGCGAAAAAGGTAGCGAAGAAACCAGCGGCGAAGAAAGCCGCTGCGAAAAAGCCTGCCGCCAAGAAAGCAGCGAAAAAGCCCGCTGCGAAGAAAGCCGCGAAAAAACCTGCTGCCAAAGCTGCGAAAGCACCCGCTGCAGCGGCTGCCCCTGCGGCTCAGACTACTCTGAACCCGCAAGCTGCCTGGCCGTTTCCGACAGCCAGCAAGCCGTAAGCAGTAAGGTAATTCTGCTTAGAGCCCGATATCGAAAGATGTCGGGCTTTTTTCATGGCTGGACCGTTCCTGAGGCCATCCACAATTGACACCCCTGTTTACCGCCGCCGGACCACTCCAGCCATGAAACCATTCCCCGCGCTGCCCGAACTTCCTTTTCTGCGACGGGAAAAGAATGGGAACGTTCTGATCGACATCCATGTGGTGCCCAACGCCGCCAAAACCGAGATGATGGGCCTGCATGGAGAGACCGGCCAGCAGGCGCTGCGCCTGCGATTGCAGGCACCGCCCGTGGAGGGCAAAGCCAATCAGGCCCTGGTGAAATGGCTGGCCGGTTGCCTCGGCGTTCCGCAGCAGGCGGTCACGCTGGCCCGCGGAGAGGCTTCAAGGCGCAAGCAGTTGCGCGTCAGTGCTGAAGCGGCAAGCCAGGCTGCGTGGAATGAATGGCTGAAAGCACTGGACCACCGCGAGCCATAGCCGCCCCGCCTACGACAAGGGAATGGTCGAATGCTATTAATTTAATAGCTGGCGGCGCCCATTCTGTCTTGCTCAAGCGCTGATTTGTTCGGAATTCAGCGTGTAGTTCTGGCCGCCGCGCGTGGCGATCTTGAGCGCACCCACCCGGTTCCCCAAGGCGGCGCAGCGGTCCAGCGTCCAGCCTTTTTCCAGGCCAAACAGCAAAGCGCCGCGAAAGGCATCGCCGCATCCCGTCGGGTCAACTACTGCTTCGGCTTTCACCGGCGGCACCAGAGTTTTCTCGCCGCCAATCCAGACCTCGCAACCTTCCGCGCCCAGCGTCACCACCAGGCCCTGCACCCGGCGGGACAATTCGGCGCATGACAGGCCCGTGCGGTCGCACAGCATTTTGGCCTCGTAATCGTTGACGGTCACCCAAGTGGAAAGCTCCACAAAGTGGGAAAGCTCCTTGCCGTCAAACATGGGAAGGCCCTGGCCTGGATCAAAAACGAAGGGGATACCGGCCAGCTTGAACTGCTCGGCATGCTGCAGCATGGCATCGCGCCCGTCAGGCGAGATAATGCCCAGCTTGATGTCATCGCGTGCGTCAATGCGGGTGATATGGGCCTGCATCATGGCACCCGGATGAAAAGCCGTGATCTGGTTGTTGTCCCGGTCGGTCATGATCATCGCCTGAGCCGTATAGGTGTCGCCCACCTGCCGCACAAATTCCGTGCTGATGCCCAGCGTCTTCATGCGCTCCACATACTCGGCGCCGTCGCTGCCGACCGTGGCCATGGGCAACGGCTTGCCGCCAAGCTGCTGCAGGCTGTAGGCGATATTGCCGGCGCAACCACCGAACTCGCGGCGCAGCGCCGGCACCAGAAACGACACATTCAGGATATGCAACTGGTCGGGCAGTATCTGCTCCGAAAAGCGCCCCTCAAAGGTCATGATGGTGTCAAACGCCAGGGAGCCACAAATAACAGCAGACATTCAGTTCTCTCGTTTCAATCAGGGGTAAAAAACCAGGACACGGTAGCCAGCCACTCGCAAGGGAGCCGCCGGCGCAGAAGACGGCGGCGACCCGGCGATTTGGCGCCAAACTGTGCCGGCGTCAGGATGCGGCGCACCACGGCCTGGTCCTGCGAATCGGTCAGGGTCACTTCCAGGGACGGCATTTCCAGCAGCGTCACACCCGTGTTTTTGAGCGTAAAACTGAGGCGATAGGCATCAGGGCCGATGCGGTTGAAGGTGGAGCTGTCTATGACCAGCGACTCGATATGCCGCGGCGCACGAATGTCACAGTGCAACTGGCCGCAAATGCCCTGAAGCGCCGGCACAAGCCGGGGCTCCAGGGCGGCCAGCGTGTCCCTTTGCTGGACAGCCCACTGCAAGACCAGCACGGCCAGCAGCAGCAGGGATAGCAAGGCCATGGTCCACCGGGTCAGCGGCCGTTTCCAGAACGCCTTGCGCCTGGCCTCCCGCACAAAAGACACATCGTGCTCCACGCGCGAATCCGGCATGCCGGAGTCCACATCCGAAAAGGCAAAACTGGAATCATCATCGACCGCCGGACGCACCATCACCGGCCGGCGGGCTGGGGGCTCATCCGGCAACACGCTATCGGGCAGTTCCATCGGATCCTGCTGGCGTTCCTGTTGGGCCCGCTTCCAGCGTACAGGGTCAAAATCAGCCGCGCTGTCCTGCGCATCGGCAGGACCAGTGCCGGAAGGCCTTAGCGGCACCCGGTCGGCAAATGACCTGGCCGGCGCCCATTCCTGTGAGTCCGCAGCAGCGGCAACAGCCACGACTGGCGGCGCCGGCGCAGAAGGGACAAATTCCGGCAGCGGCATGGGTTCGGTGTCCGCGACCGCAAACGGTACGGCGGGCACGGGCGATGCCATGTCACGCGGCAGCAGATGCGCGGACGCATCAAAGACTTCAGCGCAATGCCCGCATCGCACCCAGCCCTGTGAGACTTTGAGTTGGTCGGTCACGACTTTGAACATCGTGCCGCATGCGGGGCAGCGCGTAATCAGGCTCATTTAGCGCTGTATTGTAGGGGGCTCACCCCCGCTGACGGCCTGAAAACCGCCATGCGCGGGATTGAGCCGGCTCAGAAGCCAGCGGTCATCAAAATCCAGCCTTCTTGCGCATCGTGCACGGTGAGCTGGCAATAGGGCGCGTAGGCCTCCTTCAGTTCCTCCGCCTGGCGATCCAGAATGCCGGCCAGCACGAGATGGCCGCCCTTTTCAACGTGCGTGCACAACAGCGGCGCCAGCACCTTGAGCGGCGTCGCGAGGATGTTGGCCAGCACCGTCTGGTACTGGCCGGATGCCTTGTCGGGCAAGCCGGCGTTGAGCGCCACATGGTTGGCTTCGGCATTGGCGCGCGTCGACTCCACGGCGGCCGGGTCAATGTCGACGGCGTCGATGTCCCGCGCGCCGAACTTGGCCGCACCAATGGCCAGGATGCCCGAGCCGCAACCGTAGTCCAGCACACGGCCAAAGTTTTTGCCGGCAGCACCCTGGCCGGCAATCCAGCGAAGGCACATGCGGGTGGTGGGGTGAGTGCCCGTTCCGAATGCCAGGCCCGGATCCAGCCGGATCAATTGTTTGGCCTCCGCGGGCGGCTCGTGCCAGGTCGGCACGATCCAGAACTCGGGGGTGATGTCGACCGGCGAGAATTGCGATTGCGTCAGCCGCACCCAGTCCTGGTCAGGCACCGGCTGGACAGCCACCACCCGGCAGCCCGCAAAAAAGTCTTGCGCAGACAGCACGCTGGCCGCGTCACGCGCCAGGGCTTCGGTGGCAAACAGCGACACGATGCGCGACCGCTCCCAGCCCGCCTTGGGCGGCGGCATGTCCGGCTCGCCAAACAGCGCCTGCTCAGCCGGCGTCTGCGCATCGGCATCCTCCACCGACACACTGAGCGCATCCAGCGCATCCAGCGCCTCGCTCAAGGTTTCGACTTCGTCGACGGGGGCCAGCAGGATCAGTTCAAACATGGTTTATCCAGAGGAAGTTGGATACAACAGGACTCGAGGCAACCCATTCAAGCATGAGCCGCGGGACTGGCTTTGCCAGACCGCAGGCGGGCGGCCCCCTCGGGGGGCAGGAAGCTACACGAAGTGAGCGACCGTGGGGGCTTTATCTCTCTCGTTTCGAGAGCCACTCTTCAAGATAGTGGATGTTGGTGCCGCCGTCCATGAACTTGGCGTCCACCATCAGCTCGCGGTGCAGCGGGATATTGGTGTTGATACCTTCAACCACGGTTTCAGCCAGCGCGGTACTCATACGGGCCAGCGCCTGCTCGCGCGTGTCGCCGTGAACAATGATCTTGCCGATCATGGAGTCGTAGTTGGGCGGCACAAAGTAATTGGCATAAATGTGCGAGTCCACCCGCACGCCCGGCCCGCCCGGCGTGTGCCAGGTCGTGATACGGCCCGGCGAAGGCACGAACTTGTAGGGGTCTTCCGCGTTGATGCGGCATTCAATCGAGTGGCCCTTGAGCTGGATGTCGCGCTGGGCAAAAGGCAGCTTTTCACCGGCCGCCACCATGATCTGGGTGCGCACGATGTCCACGCCGGTGATCCATTCGGTGACCGGATGCTCGACCTGGACACGCGTGTTCATCTCGATGAAGTAGAACTCGCCGTTTTCGTAGAGAAACTCAAAGGTGCCCGCGCCACGGTAGCCGATCTTTTTGACGGCGGCGACGCAGCGCTCACCAATGCGCTCGATCAGCTTGCGCGGAATCCCGGGCGCCGGCGCTTCTTCGATGACTTTCTGGTGGCGGCGCTGCATGGAACAGTCGCGTTCACCCAGCCAGACCGCATTCTTGTGCTGGTCGGCCAGGATCTGGATTTCGATGTGCCGCGGGTTCTGGAGAAATTTCTCCATGTAGACCTCGGGGTTGCCGAAAGCCGCGCCGGCTTCGGCCTTGGTGGTCTGCACCGCGTGCAGCAGGGCTGCCTCGGTGT
This sequence comes from Polaromonas sp. P1_F8, assembly GCF_056405635.1. NCBI lineage: Bacteria > Pseudomonadati > Pseudomonadota > Betaproteobacteria > Burkholderiales > Comamonadaceae > Polaromonas > Polaromonas sp. P1_F8. The sequence goes on from NZ_JBFUBS010000001.1 coordinate 1,795,404, forward strand.
GCACCACGCGCATGCCGCGCCCACCGCCGCCGCCCGCCGCCTTGATGATGACGGGGTAGCCGACCTGCTTGGCGGTGCGCTTGATGACGACCGGGTCGTCGGGCAAGGCGCCTTCAGAGCCAGGCACACAGGGCACACCGGCCTTGATCATGGTCTGCTTGGCCGAGACCTTGTCGCCCATGATGCGGATCGACTCCGGCGTGGGGCCGATGAACTTGAAGCCGCTTTTTTCCACGCGCTCGGCGAAGTCGGCGTTTTCGCTCAGGAAACCGTATCCGGGGTGGATGGCTTCAGCATCCGTCACCTCGGCCGCCGAGATGATGGCCGGCATGTTGAGGTAGCTGTCTTTGGAAGGCGCCGGGCCGATGCAGACCGACTCGTCGGCCAGCTTGATGTATTTGGCCTCGCGGTCGGCTTCGGAATAGACCATCACGGCCTTCACGCCGAGTTCGCGGCAGGCGCGCTGGATGCGCAGGGCAATCTCACCCCTGTTGGCGATCAGTATTTTCTTGAACATGCGTCGGTCAGCCTGGTTTGGAAAGGAGGCAAGGCGCCCGCTTACTCAATGATGAAGAGGGGTTGGCCGTATTCGACAGCCTGGCCGTTTTCCGAAAGGATCTTGGTGACGGTGCCCGATTTGTCGGCTTCGATCTCGTTGAGGATCTTCATGGCCTCGATGATGCAGATGGTTTCGCCTTCCTTGATGACGCTGCCGAGTTCGACAAAAGGCTTGGCGCCGGGGCTGGCAGAGCGATAAAAAGTGCCCACCATGGGCGACTTGACGGCATGGCCGGCGGGGGCTGCGGGCGCCGCCTCGGCGACCGGCGCGGCAGGCGCGCCGGCCGCGGGCGCCGCTGCGGGAGCTGCTACCATGGCAACCGGCTGCTGCATCACCAGGGGGGCGCCGCTGGATTTGACGATACGCACCTTGCCTTCAGCTTCAGTGATCTCCAGCTCGGAGACGTTGGACTCTGAGACGAGGTCGATCAGGGTCTTGAGTTTTCTTAAATCCATAGGTTCTCTCCAACGGCGGTAGATGCTGGCGCGGGATCTCGGCGCAGCTTTTTTGACTGAAAGGCTGGAAACGGGAGGCACTTGACGCGGCCACCGATCTTCCTTCTTTTTTCACTTACTTTCTGCTTTTACGCTTTAAAGCGCTTATCAGTTAATTACTGCGGGGACGAGCCAGGCGGCTTACCCCGGGAAAGCGCAGAGTGTACATCAAGCCGGAGGCCATTCCCCACCGTCTGGCGGCTGGCGGCTCCGCCTCAAAAAACTCATGGAAGATGCCGTTAGAAGCTGTTCCCGGCTGTTACCGAAGGTTTCGATGCAGCACGGCCCATCAGCAATGTTCTGCCGCTAATTGAGCTTGGCCCAGAGCGCCAGGTCTTCCGGCAGGACTTTGCCGATCTTGCGATGAAGCAGTTCGCCGGAAGCGCTGAACACCGCGGTAAAAGGCAGGCTGCCTGCGAGATTTCCCAGCGATTTGCTGAGCTCGGTTCCGCCCAGACCGGCCATGCCGACCGGAAAATGCAGCGGTCTGGTTTGCAGCCAGGTTCGCACCGCGCTGGGCTGGTCGACAGCCAAACCCAGCACTTGCAGGTTTTTATCGCGATTTTCCTGGTAGAAGTAATCCAATAATGGCAACTCCTCCACACAGGGCGGGCACCAGGTGGCCCAGAAATTTACCAACAGCAGCTTGCCGCGAAAGCTGCTCATGGACAGGTTCTTGCCGTCGGGCGTGTCGAAGTTCAGGCTCCAGAATGCGTCGGTCGCGCTGCCAGATGTACTGCCGGGAGTGGGCGCCACCACTTTTTCATCCACCGCGTGAGGCTGGAATTTCCACCAGGCGACGCCTGCACCCGCCAGGCCGGCCAAGGCGGCGGCGCCGCCATAAAGCATGTTTCTGCGGTTCACGTGTCTGAAGTTCCGGGTTGGGGGGAGAGCAATTTTTGCACGGCAGCCAGGTCGCCCCGCGGGGTTCGTCCCTTGGCGTCCGGCCGCAGGGCGCCGCGCAGATCGTCGTGGTCATAGACCATCAGGTGCACGCCCACCGTCTCATTCAAAGGTTTGCACACACTTCGCAGGCTGAGCGCTTCCACGCTGTCACCGGTAAAACCGGTCACGGTACGCGGCTCGTAGTCGACATTGTGCTCAATCAGGGCAATCTCGGCTGATTTGGGGTCATCACAGAACAGCTGGATATAAATGTCGGACAGCCGCGTGGCCGTGCCATGCCAGACGGCGCCGCCCAGGTAGGGCCGAAATTGCACCAGCCGCTCCATCCAGACCAGCGCCAGCTCACGCAGGGCCGCCAGCTCGGCAGGCTGGGTGTCGGCACAGAAAAGCGCGATGTATTCGCGGACGGCGTCTTCCAGCTCGTCATTGCCCGGCAGTTCGGTACGGGCGGGCAATGCCATCTGTTTGACGGCGCGGCGTTTGGCCGGACCATATTCCAGCCCTTCTTCCACCACCAGCGCGGCGGCCGTGGCGGCGATTTCGGATTTAAGGGTATGAGGTGTCAAGATCGGCTGGCTTCGACCCGGAAAAGGCCAAATCGAAGGTCAATGGGTGATGCGGATAAATGATGCGGGTGCGGGCGAAGCGATTGTGCCCCGGGTTGGGTTCCCGCCAGACGCTAAAGTTCACCCGGACCCATGGCGCACCCGACCGCTATGAAATCAATAGCTGCTTGCGCCCGTCCGCCTTGGCCAGAAAGCTCTTTACCCATGAATTTCCACTCAACTATCGGACCCGGGCCTATGGGGCCCGCGGGAAGCCCTGCCTAGAATACAGGCCATGCACATACATATTCTGGGAATCTGCGGCACCTTCATGGGAGGCCTGGCCGCACTGGCGCGGGAAGCAGGGCACAAAGTGACAGGCTGCGACACCGGCGTCTACCCGCCCATGAGCGACCAGCTGCGCGGTTTGGGGATTGAGCTGATCGAGGGCTACGGGGCCGACCAGATGGCCTTCGAGCCCGACGTGTTCGTGGTCGGCAACGTGGTGTCGCGTGCCCGGCTTGCCGATGGCAGCGCCAAATACCCGCTCATGGAAGCCATCCTGAACAGCGGCAAGCCTTATACCAGCGGCCCACAATGGCTCTCGGGCCATGTGCTCCACCACCCGACCCACCACCCGACCGGGCCACGCCATGTGCTGGCGGTGGCCGGCACGCACGGCAAGACCACCACCACGGCCATGCTGGCCTGGATTCTCGAAGCTGCCGGGCTGAAACCGGGTTTCCTGGTCGGCGGCGTGCCGCTGAACTTCGGTGTATCCGCCCGGCTGGGCGAAGGCAATACCTTTGTCATCGAGGCCGACGAATACGACACCGCCTTTTTCGACAAGCGCAGCAAGTTCGTGCATTACCGTCCACGCACGGCCATCCTGAACAACCTCGAGTTCGACCACGCCGACATTTTTGACGATCTGGCCGCCATCGAGCGGCAGTTTCACCATTTGGTGCGCACCATCCCTTCACAAGGCCGCGTGGTCGTCAATGCCGCCGAGGCCAGCCTGCAGCGCGTGCTGGCCCAGGGCTGCTGGAGTGAGCAGCTGCTCTTCGGCAACGGCCTGCTGAACAAGAGCGGCTTCATGGCCCACGGCGAGCCCCACGACTTTCATGTGCTCAAGGCCGGCGAGGCCGTGGCCCACGTGCAGTGGGGCATCAGCGGCGTGCACAACCAGCTCAATGCGCTGGCCGCCATCGCGGCGGCTGAGCACGTCGGCGTGGCGCCCGAAGCCGCGGCCCGGGCGCTGGCGGAGTTCCAGAACGTCAAGCGCCGCATGGAAGTGCGCGGCGTGATCGCGCGCAAAGACGGCGACATCACGGTGTATGACGACTTCGCCCACCACCCCACCGCCATCCACACCACGGTGGACGGCCTGCGCCGCCAGCTGCAAAGCGCAGGCCGGGGCAGCGAACGCATTCTTGCCATCTTTGAGCCGCGCAGCAACACCATGAAGCTGGGCGCCATGACGGCCCAGCTGCCCTGGAGCCTGGAGCAGGCCGATCTGGCGTTTTGCCACGCCGGCGGACTGGACTGGGATGCGCGCGCCGCGCTCGCGCCCATGGGGAATCGCGCGCAGGTGGCCGGCACCATTGACCAGCTGATCGAACAGGTGCTGGCCGCAGCGCAGCCGGGCGACCACTTGCTGTGCATGAGCAACGGCGGGTTTGGCGGGATTCACGCAAAACTGCTGCAGGCGCTGAAAGCCTGACGGCGGCCCCGCTGGCCCGGTTTAATAGGCAGGCCGGTGACTTCTTAAACCCAGCATGAGCCCCGGAACCGGCTTTGCCGGGCCGTAGGGCGGGCGGCCCCCTCGGGGGGCAGCGACTCACACAAAGTGGGGAAGCGTGGGGGCCTTAAAAACTGATGCTGAGTGTTGTGACATCTACATGCACAACCGGCTTGCCCAGCGCCGCGCTCGACGCCCGGGCAAATTCCTGAGCCCACTTGGCTTCGGCAAACTTCACCGGCCCAGCCGCCTGGGCTACCACCACCACCTTGTCGGCGGTCAGCAGTTTGCCCGTGGGCCGAAGCGGCTCACAGCCCATTTGCGTGAACTGGTCGTCCAGCCACCAGCGCGCCACATCGTGCGGCATGGGCTGCACTTCGTTGAGATCCAGCCGGATGGGCGCGACGCCCTTGAAGGTCACACTGACTTCGCTGCGCATGATGGGCTCCTGATCAGGGGTTCATGGTCGGCGACTTGCGGGCCCGGCGGCTATTCGCACAAACCCGCGCGTCGGCAAACCTTACTTCTTGGCCCGGCGCGCCTGCACGGCGGTCGACAGGATTTCCAGCACATCCAGCGAGTCGTTCCAGCCCAGGCAGGCGTCGGTGATGCTTTTGCCGTATTCCAGCGCTTTGGAGTCGTCCTTGCCGGGCGTGAATTTCTGCGCGCCGGGGTTGAGGTGGCTTTCCACCATCAGGCCGAACACATGGCGCGAACCACCCGCCACCTGGCCGGCGATGTCGCGCGCCACTTCGACCTGCTTTTCGTGCTGCTTGGAGCTGTTGGCGTGACTGCAGTCGACCATCAGCGTGGCCGGCAGCTTGGAGGCTTCGAGTTCCTTGCAGGCTGCGCCGACGCTGGCCGCGTCGTAGTTGGGCGCCTTGCCGCCGCGCAAAATCACGTGGCAGTCTTTGTTGCCATTGGTCTGCACGATGGCGACCTGGCCGTTTTTGTGCACCGACAGGAAATGGTGGCCGCGCGCCGCCGCCTGGATGGCGTCGGTCGCGATACGGATGTTGCCGTCGGTGCCGTTCTTGAAGCCGATGGGCGCCGAGAGACCCGAAGCCAGCTCGCGGTGCACCTGGCTTTCGGTGGTGCGAGCGCCGATGGCACCCCAGGAAATCAGGTCGCCAATGTACTGCGGCGAGATCACGTCGAGGAACTCGCTGCCGGCTGGCAGGCCGAGGCGGTTGATGTCGATCAGCAGCTGGCGCGCGATGCGCAGGCCTTCGTCGATGCGGAAGGTTTCGTCCAGGTAGGGGTCGTTGATCAACCCCTTCCAGCCGACCGTGGTGCGTGGCTTTTCGAAGTAGACGCGCATCACGATTTCCAGCGTGCCCTCGAACTTCTTGCGCTGCTCAACGAGCTTGCGGGCATATTCCAGCGCGGCCATCGGGTCGTGGATGGAGCAAGGCCCGACGACGACAAGCAGGCGGTCATCCTTGCCCTGGATGATGTTGTGGATACTTTTACGGGTTTTGCTGATCAGCGTCTCGACGGCGGTGCCGCGGATCGGGAAAAAGCGGATGAGATGCTCGGGAGGGGGTAACACGGTGATGTCCTTGATGCGTTCGTCGTCGGTCTGGCTGGTCTTTTCGACGGTCGCATACCAGTTGTCGCTGGCGGAGGTGGGCTTGGCATTCATCGCTGTTTTCCTTTTCTTTCGGGATATCAATCAGGTCGTCACAAATCAGGTCATTTGAAAAATTGAACGGGCAAAAAAAAACCGCCGGAGGCCGGCGGTTTTTGGAGAATCGGTGCGTTTTATCGGGTCACGCGTTGATCTCTCTACCGCCGGAAGCGCTTGAGAACCAAAAGTAACCGAAGTAAAACTTGGCCGAATTCATAAGCTGAAATGTAGCACAGGTCAAAAACAGGCTAATTCAGGCCTGAATCAGGCCGTTCCGCCCACCGTGAGGCCGTCGATGCGCAGCGTCGGCTGGCCGACGCCCACCGGCACGCTCTGGCCTTCCTTGCCGCAGGTGCCTACGCCGCTGTCCAGCGCCATGTCGTTGCCCATCATGGTGACGCGGGTCAGCGCGTCGGGGCCGTTGCCCACAATCGTCGCGCCCTTGACGGGATACAGAATCTTGCCGTTTTCGACCCAGAAGGCTTCGCTGGCCGAAAACACGAACTTGCCGGAGGTGATGTCGACCTGGCCGCCGCCGAAATTGGTGGCGTAGAGGCCCTTTTTGATGCTGGCCACGATTTCTTCGGGCTGCTTGTCGCCGCCCAGCATGTAGGTGTTGGTCATGCGCGGCATGGGCACATGGGCGTAGCTTTCACGGCGGCCGTTGCCCGTGGGCTTGACCTTCATCAGGCGCGCATTCAGCGAATCCTGGATGTAGCCCTTCAGGATGCCGTCTTCAATCAGCACATTGCGCTGGCTGGCGTTGCCTTCGTCGTCGACGTTGAGGGAGCCGCGGCGGTCGGCAATCGTGCCGTCGTCCAGCACGGTAACACCCTTGGCTGCCACGCGCTGACCGATCTTGCCGGAAAACGCACTGGAGCCCTTGCGGTTGAAGTCACCTTCCAGGCCATGGCCGATGGCTTCGTGCAACAGGATGCCGGGCCAGCCCGAACCCAGCACCACAGTCATTTCACCGGCCGGCGCGGGGCGCGCGTCCAGGTTGGTCAATGCCGCTTTCACAGCATCGTTCACATATTCGGCGATCTGGGCGTCGTCAAAGTAGGCCAGGCCAAAACGCCCGCCGCCGCCGCCCGAACCGACTTCGCGCCGGCCCTTCTGCTCGGCAATCACCGTCACGCTCAGGCGCACCAGCGGGCGCACGTCGGCGGCCAGCGTGCCGTCGGCGCGGGCCACCATCACCACGTCGTATTCGCTGGCCAGACCCGCCATGACCTGCACGATGCGCGGATCCTTGGCTTTGGCGAGTTTTTCCACCTTCTCCAGCAACTTGACCTTGGCGGTGCTGTCCAGCGTGGCGATCGGGTCCAGTCCCTGGTAGAGCGAACGGCTGCCGGCGATGCGGCGGGCCGGCGTCTTCACGCGGGCTGATTTGCCGCCGGCGGAAATGCTGCGCACAGTGCGCGCCGCGTCGAGCAGTGAGGCCTCGGAAATGTCATCGGAATAGGCAAAAGCGGTTTTTTCGCCGCTGACGGCGCGCACGCCCACACCCTGGTCGATGCTGAAGGAACCAGTCTTCACGATGCCCTCTTCCAGGCTCCAGCCTTCGCTGCGGGTGTACTGGAAGTAGAGATCGGCGTCGTCGGCGCCATGGGAGGTGATTTCGCCCAGCGCGCGGCTCAGATGCGCCTGCGTGAGGCCGAAAGGCGCCAGCAGCAACTTTTCAGCAATCGCCAACCGCCCCGACGTCGACTCCGCAGTCGGTCGGGCCGTCGATGAGACCGTGGACTTGTTGGAGGCGGAGACGGGGGTGGAGCGAAGTGAGGTCATTGGGCCATTGTAGGCAGTCTGCCTTCCAGGCGCGCAGGCCTCGCCGCGCCGCCTGGCACCGCCCATGGGCTTTGCCGTGCGGCTCAGGCCGTGTCGGTAGTGGTAGCGCCCGGCGCGTTGGTTTTACACGACTCGATGCCGTTATCCCGTGCCGATACGCTGGAGTACATTTCGCTGACCCCAATCACCTGTCCGTTACCGGCCTTAAGGTTGAAATAGGGGGAACCGTCCTTGCCCACCAGACGGTCATAGCGGCTGTCGTCCGGCGCATTTTTCTTGACGGATTCAATGCCGCCAGTCGCACTGGCTTTGGTTTCGTACATCTCGCTGGCCAGGATCTTCTGCCCGTTACCCGCCAGCAGCGAGAAAAAGTACTTGTCGTTCTTGGACTTCTTGAGCTCAAACTTTCCGGCCATGACGCAACTCCTTCGAAGTGGACATTGTTGTTGTCGGGAATGACAGCCAAGGTTGTACTCCGCCGGGCGCCGCTGTGCGGGGAAAAACCGTAACAAATATCGCAGCCGCACCTGGGGCGTCGCCGGAGCATTCAGGGCTTGCCGGCCGTCTGCCTGAGATGCTTGAAAAGGGCCGCGTCATCCTCGCCGGCCAGACCGGCCTGGTGCGCCTGGGCAAAAACCTGGCTGGCGCGCAGGCCCAGCGGGCCGTCAAAACCGGCTGCACGCGCAGCCTCAACAGCCAGGCGGGTGTCTTTTTCCAGCAGGGTGACATGCGCGCGCGGGGCGTAATCGCCGGCAATCGCGCGGCGCATGCGGTCCGAACCGATCCAGCTCTGGCCGCTCGATTGTTCGATCACGTCCAGCGTGGTGGTGAGGTCCAGTCCCAGCCGGCCGGCCAGTGCCAGCGCTTCGGCGGCGCCCACCAGGTTGATCCCCGCCAGCAGGTTGTTGACCAGCTTGGTGCGGGCGCCGTCGCCGGGGTTTTCGCTAATGCGAAACACCTTGGCCGACACGGCTTGCAGCAAGCCGGCTTGCTGTGCGTAGACCTCGTCCGCACAAGCCAGCATCAGGCTCATGGAGCCGTCGCGCGCCCGCGCAGGCCCGCCCGACATGGGCGCATCCAGCGTGTGCACACCGCGTTCAGCCAACCGTTTGGCGAAAGACTCGACATCCTGCGGCGCAATCGTTGGGCACAACATCACGGTATGGCCGGGTTGCAGCATGCGTGCAAGACCCCGCTCGCCAAACAGCACCTCTTCGGTTTGTGCGGCATCTACCACGCAGATGATGAAAGCCTGCGAATTCACCAGGGCATCAGCGGGAGAAGCCATGACCGCAGCACCCAATCGCGCCATCCCGACGGATTTGGCCGGATCGACGTCGCACACCTGCACGCTCCAGCCCTTGTCCAGCAGGTTGGCCGCCATGCCGCCACCCATGTTGCCCACACCAATCACGGTGACGGTTTGCGGCATTTTCAATCCGGGATCTTCAGGACTGCACCAAGCGCTTGGCCTTGGCGATAGACATCAGCATGCCGATGGCCAGTCCCAGCGTCACCATGGCCGTGCCGCCATAGCTGATGAAAGGCAGCGGCACCCCCACCACGGGCAGGATGCCGCTGACCATGCCCATATTGACGAAAGCATAGGTGAAAAAAATCATGGTTAGCGCACCGGCCAGCAGGCGCGAAAACAGGGTCGATGCTTCCAGCGCAATGGCCAGCCCGCGCAAAATCAGGAAGATGAACGCAGCAATCAACAGCAGGTTGCCCAGCAGGCCGAACTCTTCGGAGTAAGCCGCGAAGATGAAGTCGGTGGTGCGCTCGGGAATGAACTCCAGGTGCGTCTGGGTGCCGGCCATAAAGCCCTTGCCCGTGATGCCGCCCGAGCCGATGGCGATCATGCCCTGGATGATGTGAAAGCCCTTGCCCAGCGGGTCTCGCGACGGATCGAGCAGCGTGCAGATGCGCTGCTGCTGGTAATCGTGCAGGATGGGCCAGCGCACGCCGTCGGCACAGATTTGCGGCTCGAACCATACCACGAGGAACACACCCACCAGGCCGAGCAGCACGGGCGGAACAATCAGCTTCCAGCTCAGGCCGGCAAAAAAAATCACAGCCAGGCCGGCGGCCAGCACCAGCAGCGAGGTTCCCAGGTCGGGCTGCTTCATGATCAGCCCGACCGGAACGAGCAGCAACAGCCCTGCGGCCAGGAAGTCCAGCGGACGCAGCTGGCCTTCGCGTTTCTGGAACCACCAGGCCAGCATCAGCGGCATGGCGATTTTCAGGATTTCACTGGGCTGGATCACCACGCCCACATTGAGCCAGCGCCGGGCGCCTTTTTTGGTGATACCGAAAACGGCCACGGCGACCAGCAATGCCACCCCGGCAATGTAAAGCGGCACGGCAAAAGCCATCAGGCGCTGGGGTGGAACCTGGGCCACCACAAACATGATGGCGCCGGCAATCAGCATGTTGCGGCCATGGTCGATAAACCGCGTGCCGTGGTCATAGCCCGACGAATACATGATCAGGAGGCCCGCGCAGGCCAGCAAAAACACCGCAAACGCCAGCAGGCCATCAAAGCCCTGGAGCAAAGGCAAGGTTCGCTGATAAAGGGAGGGTTTGTCGAAAACGGCGGCCATGCGCGGATTATCCGTCAGCCTTGAAGCCGAAAACGCGCGGCCGGGCATCCCGCGGAAGTGAACAACGCTATCAATTACATAGCTGCTTGCGCCCGTCCTGATTGGCTCAAAGCCCTATTTCGCTTAAAATCAGCATGAAACACCGCGAAACCGGGGAAATCGGCTCCGGCAAGACGTGCGTGCGGCCTGCCCGTCTAACATGCGGCATGCGCATCACCCATCTGCTCTATCTCCACGGATTTCGCTCGTCCCCGCAATCCGCCAAGGCCCGGAAAATGGCCGCTGCCGTGCAGCAGCGCCATCCCGCCGTTCACTGGTGGTGCCCGCAGCTGCCGCCTTCGCCGCACGCCGCGCTGCAGATGGTGGAGGACGAAATTGCCGGTTGGCCCGGCAAGCCGGGCTACCAAAGCATGGGCGTGATCGGCTCTTCGCTGGGCGGCTTTTACGCCACTGCGGTGGCCGAACAGGCTGCGTGCAAGGCCGTGCTGCTCAACCCGGCCGTGGAGCCGGCGCGCGACCTCGCCCGCTACATCGGCGAGCAAACGGCCTGGCACAACCCGCAAGAGCACTTTTTCTTCGAGCCCCGCTTTGTGGATGAGCTGAAAGCGCAGCATGCCGGGCCGCTGAAATCGCCGCAAAACTACCTCGCCATCGTTGCCAAGGGTGACGAAGTGTTGGACTGGCGTGAAATGACGGCCCGTTATGCGGGCGCTCACATCCGGCTGCTGGAAGGCGGCGACCATGCACTGAGCGACTTTGACCGGCATCTGCCGGCCATCCTCGACTTCCTGGCATTGGCCTGAAATCTCTCTGAAGCAGCCCTGATTACACTAGTCTCAAGTCATCAAAGACACCAAAGGGATCCCGTTTTGTTTGTATTGTTTGAAGAAGCCGGCAAGTTCCTGGCCGGCCGCATTTTGTCCGAGAGCGATGCGTCGCTGCAGGTTGAACTCGACTCGGGCAAGCGTGTGAAGGTCAAGGGCGTTAATGCCCTGCTGAAGTTTGAAAAGCCATCCCCTGCCGAGATGGTGGCCGCCGGCCAAAAGCTGAGCCACGATATTGAGCTGGACCTGGCTTGGGAATTTGCCAGCGAAGAAGAATTCGGCTTTGCCGACCTGGCGCGCGACTACTTCAGCGCCGACGGCAAGGCCGCCTCGCTGGAGCAACAGGCCGCCGCGCTCTTTCGCCTGTATGACGCGCCGCACTACTTTCGCCGTGCCGGCAAGGGCCGCTTCAGGAAGGCACCGGCGGAAATCCTGCAGCAGGCGTTGGCCGCCATCGAAAAGAAAAAGCAGGTCGCGGCGCAAATAACCGCATGGGCCGAAGAGCTGGGCCGCGGCGAATGCCCGGCGCCGGTGCGCGAGCAGCTCTACAAAATTCTTTTCAAACCCGACAAGAACAGCGCTGAATACAAGGCTGTCGTCGAAGCCTCACGCGCCACGCACACCGCGCCGCTCGATTTGCTGCAAAAGGCAGGCGCCATCGCCTCACCCTACCAGTTCCACTGGAAGCGCTTTTTGTTTGAGAACTTCCCCAAGGGCACGGGTTTCCCAGCGCTGCAGGCGCCCGAGGTCAAGGACGAGCTGCCGCTGGCTGACGTTAAAGCGTTCTCCATCGACGACTCAGCCACCACCGAGATCGACGATGCGCTGTCCGTGCAGGGCCTGGGCAGCGGCACTGTCACGCTTGGCATCCACATCGCCGCGCCAGGCCTGGCCGTATTGCCCGGCAGCCCGATCGACACCGTGGGCCGCGCGCGGCTTTCCACCGTGTACATGCCCGGCTACAAGCTGACGATGCTGCCGGATGAAATCGTCAAAAGCTACACGCTGCAGGAGGGCCGCAACTGCCCGGCTCTGTCGCTGTACCTCACGCTGGATGAGGCCACGCTGCAGATCAAGGAAAGCGTGACCCGGCTGGAGCAGGTGCCCATCGTCAGCAACCTGCGCCACGACGTGCTGGACAGCACGTTCACCGAAGCCTTTTTTGAAGCCGCGCAAACCAGCCCCCCCACCGATGTTCAATGGGGTGTGGAACTGAGCTTTTTGCACCGGCTGGCCAAACACCTGAAGGCCCAGCGCGAAATCGTGCGCGGCAAACCCGAGAACTTCAACCGGCCTGACTACAACTTCAGGCTGGACAACCCGACAGGCGGCGAGCCCCAGGGCAACGAGACGGTCAGCATCAGCACGCGCCAGCGCGGCGCACCGCTGGACTTGATCGTGGCCGAGGCCATGATTCTGGCGAACAGCACCTGGGGCGAATGGCTGGCCGAGCACGGCGTGCCTGGCATTTACCGCAGCCAGGCCAGCCTCGCGCCCGGCGTGAAAGTGCGCATGGGCACCAAGGCCCTGCCGCACGCGGGCATCGGCGTCAAAAGCTATGCCTGGAGCACCTCACCACTGCGCCGCTATACCGACCTGGTCAACCAGTGGCAGATCATTGCCTGCGCGCGCCACGGCCGCACGGCCGCGCTGGCTGCGCCGTTCAAGCCCAAGGACGCCGAGCTGTTTTCCATCATCTCGGGCTTTGACGCCGCCTACAGCGCCTACAACGGTTTCCAGGCCGGGATCGAGCGCTACTGGACACTCAAATACCTGCAGCAGAACCACATCACAGAGCTGACCGCCACTGCCTTCAAGGACAACCTGGTGCGCGCCGACGAGTTGCCGCTGGTGCTGCCAGCCGCTGGTGCGCAGGGCCTGCCGCGTGGCGCGAAAGTGCGTATAAAGCTGGGCGAGATCGACGAGATCACGCTGGATATTTCCGGCACAGTGGTCGAGCGGCTGGACGTGGAGATGGATGAGTCTCCTGATCCGCTGGGCGAGGAGGATGGCGAGTCCGAGATGGCCGCCGGCCCGATCTCGATTGCAGTCGATGTCAATGAGCCACAAACCGATGCCGCTGTGGCGGCTCCGGTCGCCGGTTAACACCGCAATACGCTCATAAACACCGATAATCTCTTCCTGTGAAGTCACCAAGCACACTGCAAATAGCCCTGGGCGCCTCCATCGCCTTTCATGCGGTGTTGCTGACGGCGCGTTTTGTTGATCCGGACCGCTTCAACCGTGTCTTTCAGGACACGTCGCTGGAAGTGATCCTCGTCAATGCCAAGTCCAACGAAAAGCCCGACTTTGCCAAAGCCATCGCACAGGCCTCGCTGGCTGGTGGTGGCGAGATGGAAAAAGGCCGCGCCACCTCCCCCTTGCCGCCTTCGGCCTTGATGGAGCTGGGCGACGCCACCGAAGACGCCCAGCGCAAGGTCGATTCCCTGCAGGAACAGCAAACCCAGTTGCTCGCGCAAATCAAAAAGCAGCTGGCCTCCATGCCGCCGCCCGACCCAACACAGCCCGCCAACAACCCGGCGCAGGCCGAGCGCGAGGAAAAACGCAAGCAGCTCGTCAAGATCCTGGCGGAAATCGAGCGGCGCATCAACGAAGAAAACGCACGGCCGAAAAAGCGCTACATCAGCCCGGCCACACGTGAAGAGGTCTACGCCGTTTATTACGACGAACTGCGCCGCAAGATTGAAGAGAAGGGGACGGTGAACTTCCCCGAGCTGGCCGGCAAAAAACTGTACGGTGAACTCACGATGATCGTGACGGTGAATTTTGACGGCAGCGTGATCGACACGGAAGTCGTACAGACCTCGGGCAACCTGACGCTGGACCGGCGTGCGCAAAGCATCGTGCGCGGCACCGGGCCTTTCGGCAAGTTCAGCGATGCGATGCGCAGCAAGGCGGACCAGATCGTGGTGGTGTCGCGCTTCAAGTTCACGCGCGATGACACGCTTGAAACCAAACTCACCAGCCGCTAGCCCCGACTGCTGCTTTCAGCCCCACGCACATGAACACCCGGCCCCGCCATGGATAAATACTGCGTCCTGGGCAACCCGATCGCGCACAGCAAGTCTCCGTTGATTCACGCACGATTTGCCGAACTCACGGGGCAATCCCTGCAATACGAACGCCTGCTGGTGCCGCTGGAGGCGTTCGGCGCCGCACTGGCTGAACTGGTACAGGGCGGCGTAAAAGGCTGCAACGTCACCGTGCCTTTCAAGCTGCAAGCCTTTGAAGCCGCAAGCACACGGACCGACAGGGCGCAATTGGCCCAGGCCGCCAACACGTTGGTGCTGCAAGGCAGCGCCATCCACGCCGACAACACCGACGGCATGGGCCTGGTGAACGACATCCAGAACAACGCCGGTGTTTCGCTGGCCGGGCGCGACGTGCTGCTGATCGGAGCGGGGGGTGCCGGTGCCGGCGCGCTGGCCGCCCTGCTGGGGGCCGGGCCACGCCGTCTGGTGCTGGTCAACCGCACGCGGGCGAAAGCCGACGTGCTGGTGGCACGGCACCGGGCACACTCGTCCATGCAAGGTTTGCTACAAAAAACGGAGCTACTCGCGCACGAGCTGCAAGGGCTGCAGGGCTATTTCGATGTGATTGTCAATGCCAGCGCAAGCAGCCTGGCGGGCGCGGGTGTGCCGGTTCCGGCGAGCGTACTCAAGCCCGGCGCGCTGGCCTGCGACATGATGTACGGCCCCGCCGCGGCGGGCTTCATGGCCTGGGCCCGGGAAAATGGCGCAACGCCGCGCGACGGGCTGGGCATGCTGGTGGAGCAAGCCGCCGAGGCCTTCGCACTGTGGCGCGGGGTTCGTCCGCCCTCTGCCCAGGTATTGCAGGAAATGCGGGCGCAGCTGGCATGAAGGCATGCACGCCATGAAAGCACTCCTCCGGCTCATCGGCCTCGGGCTGCTGGCAGGCCTGGCGCTGCAACTGTTTTTTGTGGCGCGCATCGCCATGATGGCCGTGGTGGACCCGGAATCCACCGCTTTTCAGCGCTCGGAAGCCTACCTGGTAGTTCGCAACACCGGATCCCTCAAATGGCGGCAGCAATGGGTGCCTTACGACGACCTGCCGGACAACCTCAAGCGTGCGGTAATCGCATCGGAAGACGCCAGCTTCGCCGAGCATGACGGCGTGGACATGGAGGCACTTGAGAAGGCCTGGGACAAAAACGCCAAGGCCGAGCTGCGCGCCGCACAGTCCGCCAGCCGCCTGGCTCCCGCCAAGGCAGCGGCAGCACCCGCCAGACCGGTGAAAATCATTGGCGGCTCCACCATCACCCAGCAGCTCGCCAAAAACCTGTTCCTGTCGGGTGAGCGCACGCTTTTGCGCAAAGGCCAGGAGCTGGTGCTGACGCTGCTGCTCGAAGCCCTGCTCGGCAAGGAGCGCATTCTGGAGATTTACCTCAACAGCGTGGAGTGGGGCGAAGGCATTTTTGGCGCCGAGGCCGCAGCGCAGCATTACTATCGCAAGCCTGCGTCAAAACTGAGCGCCTATGAATCCGCGCGGCTGGCCGTCATGCTGCCGCGCCCCAAATACTTTGAAACGCGGCCCGGCTCGGGCTACCTGGCTTCGCGCGCCAGCACCATCACGGCCCGCATGGGCGGTGTGGAACTGCCCTGAATGCTGAACAGCAAAAAGGGCCGAACCCCATGAACGACAAATTTTCTCCCATCCTGGCCAAGCTGATGGGGCTTTTCCTGCTGGGGCTGATCCGCACGCTGACCGGTGCACAGGCCCGCTGGCAAGGCTGCCCGCCCAAGGCGGAACAGCGTATTTATTTTGCCAACCACCAGAGCCATGCCGACCTGGTGCTGATGTGGGCGGCGCTGCCGGAAGAGCTTCGCAGCATCACGCGGCCGATCGCCGCGAAAGACTACTGGACCAAAACGCCTTTCAAGAAATGGATCACCACGGCGGTCTTCAATGCGATTTACGTGGACCGCGCCAAGACCGGCGACCAGGACCCGCTGGAGCCGCTGATCGATGCCCTGAACAGCGGTGACTCGATCATCCTGTTTCCAGAGGGCACACGCGGCAACCACGAAGAGCCGCAAAAATTCAAGGCTGGCCTGTACAACCTGGCACTCAAATTTCCACAGGTGGTGCTGGTGCCTGCCTGGATCAACAATGTGCAGCGCGTCATGCCCAAGGGCGAAGTCGTGCCGGTGCCCATTTTGTGTTCGGTCACCTTTGGCGCGCCGATTGCATTGGGCGACGGTGAAGACCGGGGCGAATTCCTGGCGCGCGCGCGCCAGGCCGTCATGGATCTCAGGGAAACCTGATACAAGGCCCGGAATCCTGATGAACACCTTTTTGCGCAACCTTTCTCCCTCACACCAGGTCGGCCTGCTGTTCGTGCTGGTGTTCGGCATCCTGACACTCATCAGTGTGGCCGCCTTCGTGATGTCGCTGAAGGACACGCATGAAGACGACCTGCACACCCAGAAATTGAAAGAATTCAACGGCCTGCTGCGCACCTCGTGGTTCATGTCCACGGTGTTCTGGATCGGCTGGACGCTGGGAGAAACCGTGGCGACCGTGCTGTTCGGCATGGTGGCTTTTTTTGCGCTGCGCGAATTCATCACGCTCTCACCGACCCGGCAAGGTGACCACCGCAGCCTGGTGCTGGCCTTTTTTGTGGTGCTGCCGGTGCAGTTTGCGCTGGTCATCACGCGGCACTTTGACCTGGTGACCGTGTTCATTCCGGTCTACGTGTTCCTGGCGATTCCGGTGGTCAGCGCGCTGGCCGACGATCCGCACCGTTTCCTTGAACGCAACGCCAAGCTGCAATGGGGCATCATGGTCTGCGTCTATGGCATCAGCCATGTGCCCGCCCTGCTGCTGCTGAAGTTTCCCAACTACCAGGGCAAAAACGCCTTTCTGGTGTTCTTCCTGGTGTTTGTGGTGCAAAGCTGCATGATCGTCCAGCACCTGGTGGGCCGCAAACTGCAACGGCCGGGCAGCGCGCCCAATGTCAGCAAAAGCTTTAACTGGACCAGCTGGTTGATCGCCGTCGTTGGGGCCAGCCTGTTGGGCGGTCTGTTGGCGGGCCTCACGCCCTTCAAGCCGGCGCAGGCGGTGGCCATGGCTTTCATTGCCTGCGTATCAGGCTCGCTCGGGCACCTGGTGATGAAAGCCCTCAAGCGTGACCGCGGCATTCCCAACTGGGGGAACCGCGGCGTGGGCGTCACCGGTGCCAGCGGCCTGCTGGACCGCGTGGACGCGCTGTGCTTTGGTGCACCCATATTTTTTCATTCAGTTAGATGGTATTTTGGCCTCTAACCCAATGAACACGTGCGCGACCAGCTATCAAATACATAGCATATGAGAATCCTTGGCATCGACCCCGGTCTGCAGGTCGCAGGTTTTGGCGTGATCGACATGGACGGCCAGCACCTGCGTTATGTGGCCAGCGGCACCATCAAGACCACGCATATGGAACGCAGCGATTTGCCGGGCCGGCTGAAAGTCCTGTTTGAGGGTGTGTGCGAAGTGGTGGAGCGGTACCAGCCCGATGCGGCCTCTGTCGAAATCGTCTTTGTCAACGTCAACCCGCAGGCGACGCTGCTGCTGGGCCAGGCACGCGGGGCCTGCATCACGGCCCTGGTCTCGCGCCAGCTGACGGTAGCCGAATACACGGCGTTGCAGCTCAAAAAGGCGGTTGCGGGCTATGGCAAGGCGGGCAAGGCCGAGGTGCAGGAGATGGTGATGCGGCTGCTGAAGCTGCCTTCCCTGCCTGGCAAAGACGCGGCCGATGCGCTGGGGCTGGCGATTACCCACGCCCATGTCGGCACAGCGATGCAGAGGCTGGCTGCGGCAGCGGGAACCGGCGCAAAACCCGCAGGAAACTACAGGGACGGACGAAGCCGTTAGATCGTGGTGATCCGCGCCTTAGCGGCCACGGTATTCAGCGATCACCTCATCCAATGAGGGGTTAGACCTGGCTTTTCCGCGCACCAGCACAATGGGCAGTTCGCCGCTCATGATGGACGAGATGCGCTGGGCGTCGGCGGGATCGCCACTTGTCACGGTGAAGCTGATACTGTGGGTGCGGGTAACCGGAATCCCCTTGCCCGAAAGTTGCTCGGCCAGGCTATTCGCGCGCTGGGCCGCCTCCTCCGGGCAATCCTCCGCGGCAATAACCTGAACCGCGTTGGAAGCGGTAGTGCTCGTACCGGGCAGCAAAACAAATCCATTTGAACTTGCGCTTCCTGCGGAGCTGGTTGAGGCCATCATCGGTTGACCTTCACGGTGTTTGGTCCAGTATTGATATCCAAAACCAGCAAGACCCAGCACGATAAGGATTTTGATGAAGCTCATGGGTCAATCTCCGGTGGTTTTTTCAGGTGGTTACGTCATTGAACACCGCAGAGCACCGAATCCGGTGGCTTCCGTGTTGCTCTTCAGCGCCAGGGAAAGTCGTTATGACCGAACTATAACTGCACGGATTCAAGCTCTTGAAACGGGGTCGCCGGACAGCTCGGCAGCAAGGAGAAACCCGGAAGGCATCCTGTGGTCACGATGAACCATGGTCAAGCTATGCCAGACGTTCCAGTATCAGTACCGCAAAAAAACCAAAAGCGGCGATCAGCGTCCACTTGAGAATGGTGAGCCCGAACTGCTTGAACCGTGGCTGTCCGGTGCCGGCGTAAAACATGAAGGACACCACCGCTGCCAGCAAAAACAGCAGGATGAGCCAGCGAAACAGCAGCATGGCGTGTTCCGCCGGCCCTACCAGGCACGCGCCAGCGTGGCGAAGCCCTGCGGTGCTTTTTTCTCGTCCTCGAAGGTGACGACTTCGTAGGCGTCCTTGTGCGACAGCAGCTCGCGCAGCAGCTTGTTGTTCATCGCGTGGCCGGAGCGGAACGCGCTGTAGGCGGCCAGCAGCGGTTTGCCCAGCAAATAGAGGTCGCCCATGGCATCGAGGATCTTGTGCTTCACGAACTCGTCGTTGTAGCGGAGCCCGTCGCTGTTGAGCACCTTGTAGTCGTCCATGACGATGGCGTTGTCCAGCCCGCCGCCCAGCGCCAGGCCATTGGCGCGCATCATTTCCACATCCTTGGTGAAGCCGAAGGTGCGGGCCCTCGCGATGTCGCGTGTGTAGGCGCCCGAGCCCATGTCGAACTCCACGCGCTGGCCGGTGGAGTCCACCGCAGGGTGGTCGAAATTAATTTCAAAACTGAGCTTGTAGCCTTCATAGGGGCTCAAGCGCGCCCACTTGGTGTTGGCGCCCTCGCCTTCGCGCACTTCCACCGGCTTGATCACGCGGATAAACCGCTTGGGAGCGGCCTGCAGCGCGATACCCGCCGATTGCAGTAAAAAAACAAACGACGAAGCTGAACCGTCCAGGATCGGCACTTCTTCGGCCGTGATGTCGACATACAGGTTGTCAATGCCCAGGCCCGCGCAGGCCGACATCAGGTGCTCAACGGTGTGCACCTTGGCGCTGCCACTGGCGATCGTCGACGCCAGCCGCGTATCCGTCACCGCCTGCGCGGAAATAACGATATCCACCGGCTGAGGCAAATCCACACGGCGAAACACAATACCGGTATCGGGTGCCGCCGGCCGCAAGGTGAGTTCGACCCGCTGCCCACTGTGCAGGCCCACGCCCACGGCTTTGGTCAGGGATTTAAGGGTACGTTGCTGAAGCATATGGGTGATTTTAAGTGTTGCAGCCGATTGCCGCAGTTGGAGTCTTTGATGGCCACCATAGCCAAAGTGCTACAGGTTTTGCCTTGTTACAGGTGCTGCCTGAAGAATGCCGTCCAGTGCGGCACCGCGACGAAGCGATTCTTCCAGTAGCCCGTGTGGAAAACCTTGCTGACACATCGGGCCATCATGGCGTTGACGTCGTCGCCGGGCATGGTGATGCCGCTGTTAAGTTCGGTCACACCCGATTCGTCGACCAAAACATCGCATTTGGCATAGTGCGGCCCGAAGACATTGCGTTGCCGTTTGTAAGGTGCGTCGAAACTGTGGCCCTCGCCTTCCAGTACCACGATCTTCGCGTTGCCGCCGCGCCCGTTCATCCAGCCCACGTGGCGTTCACAGTACCGGCTCGGGGTTTCGTCGTCCACTTCACCCGTGATGAAAAGAAATGGGGAATTCACATAAGCGTCACGCCGGGCATTGCGGTAACCGCAGTAGCCATACAAACCCACCACCGCATCGACGGGTTTGAGGTTGAAGTCGTCGGCGTACAAGCGCCGCATGTTGCGCTCAATCAGTGCGTGGGCGAATTTCTGCTGCATCATGACTGCGGCACCGCCACCCTGCGACTCACCGATGCTGCCGACCTTCTCGAAACCACGGCCGCGCAACCAGCCGGCAGCTGCGAGGCTGTCAATGGCCATATTGAATTCGTTACCGCCTTTGCGCGACGCCGCCGGATAGTCGTTGTGCGTTACGTCGATGCCTCGAGGCTTCCAGTGATCGATCACCAACGCTGCGAAACCCTCCTTCTGAAGGCTGTCCACATAGTCGAACATGCGGCTGTCGATGCCCTGCGATCCGTGCGAGATCAGCACAATCTTCGTCTGACCGGGCTGGCTGAACAGGTAGCCCTGCGCATGGAGCTTGTTGCAGACAAAGGGAGTACCCGCACACACCATGCTGGGCCAACTCACTTTTTCGGCCGCCTCGGGCCTGGCGGTCTGGGCGACCGCGAGCGGCGCAAGAAAAGCGGCCAGGGCGGCGATACACAATGCCGGGATTTTCATTTCCACCTTTTTTGACGAAATTCTGTCAAACGACAAGGAAAAAAAGTGGCCGAACCAGTCCACGCCCCAACGGCGATTAATCGAATGGAAAGCGTAGCGAGCGGGCTGAGGTTGTGCTGAGGAGCGGAGCCGTACTCAGGTACGGCGAGCACCGCAAGTGCAAGATCAGCCCGCGCAGTAGCTTTACATCGATTAATCGGCCTGCTTGCGCAGAAAGGCAGGAATCTCGAAGTCGTCCATCCCGCCGGAGGCCAGAGCGTCGACTTTTGCGGCCGCCTGGGTCCGGTTGGTGCGCCACACGCTGGGCACCGACATGTTGCCGTAGTCGGGCTGGGCCGATCCCATCGTCTGCGGTGTGCCGGCGGCATTGGCCGTTGTGTTCAGCGTGGGGACGTTGAACGGCACGTTGTCAGTACCCGTGCGCAGCACCTGCAGCGGCGGCGCATGGCGGCGCACGCCCTGGCGGGACAAGCCCGTTGCGACCACAGTCACACGGATGTCGTCGCCCAGCTCGTCGTCGTAGGCCGTGCCGTAGATCACATGCGCATCGGGGGAAGCGTATGCGCGAATGGTGTTCATCGCCAGCTTGGATTCGCTCAGCTTGAGCGAGCCCTTGGCCGCGGTGATCAGCACCAGCACGCCTTTGGCGCCCGACAGGTCGATGCCTTCCAGAAGCGGGCAAGCTACAGCCTGTTCGGCGGCGATGCGCGCACGATCAGGACCGTTGGCCTTGGCCGTTCCCATCATGGCCTTGCCGGGTTCACCCATCACGGTGCGCACGTCTTCAAAGTCGACGTTGACGTGGCCGGGCACGTTGATGATTTCGGCAATGCCGCCGACGGCGTTTTTCAGCACGTCGTTGGCATGGGCAAAAGCCTCATCCTGCGTGACGTCGTCGCCCAGCACTTCGAGCAGCTTTTCATTGAGCACCACGATCAGTGAGTCAACGTTGGCTTCGAGTTCGGCCAGGCCGAGGTCGGCATTGGTCATGCGGCGCCCGCCTTCAAAATCAAACGGCTTGGTCACCACGCCGACGGTCAGGATGCCCATCTCCTTGGCCACGCGCGCGATCACAGGAGCCGCACCGGTACCGGTGCCGCCGCCCATGCCCGCGGTGATGAACAACATGTGCGCGCCAGCAATGGCGCTGCGAATATCGTCCACAGCCAGCTCTGCCGCATCGCGCCCTTTGTCGGGCTTGCTGCCCGCGCCCAGGCCGCTGGCACCCAGCTGGATGGTCTTGTGCGCACTGCCACGGCTGAGTGCCTGCGCGTCGGTATTGGCGCAGATGAATTCGACGCCTTGTACGCCGCATTCGATCATGTGCCCAACGGCATTGCCGCCGCCGCCGCCCACACCGATCACCTTGATCTGTGTGCCCTGGTTAAATTCTTCGATTTCAATCATTTCGATGCTCATTGGGAGCCTCCTAATCAATAAACTGCAGTTGCCAAAATTTTCAGAACGTTGTATTTATGTTTGACATGACAGGCTTAAGCAGGGGGATCCGCCCCGCCTGAATGCATACAACGCGAGGGCCTGCCGATAAAAGTGGAATAGGTATTCATCAGAAATTCCCCACAAACCAGTCTTTGACACGGCCGAATGCGTTGTGCACACTGCCTGCCTTTTGCGACACCTTGTAGCCCCGCATGCGCGCAAGCCGGGCTTCTTCGAGCAGGCCCATGACCGTGGCTGCCCGGGCCTGGGCCACCATGTCTGACAGCGCACTGTTGTAGCGCGGTATGCCGCGTCGCACGGGCTTGAGGAAGATGTCCTCGCCGAGCTCCACCATGCCGGGCATGACGGCACTGCCACCGGTAATGACGATGCCCGAAGACAACACCTCTTCGTAGCCCGATTCGCGGATCACCTGCTGGACCAGCGAAAAAATTTCCTCGATGCGCGGCTCGATCACGCCCGCCAGGGCCTGCTTGCTCAGCATGCGCGGTCCCCGGTCTCCCAGCCCCGGCACTTCCACCTGCGTGTCGGGGTCGGCCAGCAGCTGCTTGGCGTAACCGCTTTCCACCTTGATATCTTCAGCGTCCTTGGTGGGCGTGCGCAGCGCCATCGCGATGTCGCTGGTGATCAGGTCACCGGCGATCGGGATCACCGCGGTGTGCCGGATGGCGCCACCGGTGAAGATGGCCACATCGGTGGTGCCGGCACCGATATCGACCATGGCCACACCGAGCTCCTGCTCGTCCTGCGTCAACACAGCCAGGCTCGAAGCCAGCGGATTAAGCATGAGCTGATCGACTTCAAGCCCGCAGCGCCGCACGCATTTGATGATGTTTTCAGCCGCACTCTGGGCGCCTGTCACGATGTGGACCTTGGCTTCCAGGCGTATGCCGCTCATGCCGATGGGCTCGCGCACGTCCTGGCTGTCAATCACGAACTCCTGCGGCTCCACCAGCAGCAGACGCTGGTCGGTCGAGATGTTGATGGCCTTGGCCGTCTCGATCACGCGCGCCACGTCGGCCTGCGTAACTTCCTTGTCCTTGACCGCCACCATGCCGCTGGAGTTGATGCCGCGGATGTGGCTGCCGGTAATGCCGGTGTAGACGCGGGCGATCTTGCAGTCGGCCATCAGTTCGGCCTCTTTCAGGGCCTGCTGGATGCTTTGCACCGTGGCGTCAATATTGACGACCACCCCGCGTTTGAGCCCGTTGCTCGCCGCGATGCCCAGACCGGCAAGCTTGAGCTCCCCGCCAGGCATGACCTCGGCCACCACCGCCATGACCTTGCTGGTTCCGATGTCCAGCCCGACCACCAGATCTTTGTATTCCTTGGCCATATGTTTACCTTTTTTTCTTTCCGTCGTCTTTGTCAGCGGGGCTTCCCGTGGTGACACCCCTGAGCCTGATCGCATAACCATTGCCGTAACGCAGGTCGGCGGACTCGAGGTCCCGCCCGTACCGGGATGACACCTGCGTCACCGTGGCAATAAAGCGGCGGGTGCGTGCCTGTATTTCGTCCAGCGACCCGTGCCCGAGCTCGATCACGGCGCCGCTGTCCAGCTGGGCACGCCAGCCACCCTGGCCGGTCATCTGCAATTGCTCCAGCGTGGCATCTGTTTCATCGAACATCGGCGCCAGCGCCTGGTAGGCCTGCAGTACCTGCGCCGCCTGACCCGGCGGCCCATTGAGCACCGGCAGGTCTTCCGCCTCGACGTCGCCCTGGTTGGCCTCAAACACTTCACCGAAACTGTTGACGAGCCGGGCGTCGCCCTCGGCCCCCCAGAATGCCACCGGCTTGTGTTCCTGCAGCACCACCTTCAGCCGGTTGGGAAATTCGCGCTGCACCAGCGCCCTGCGTACCCAGGGAACGGACTCGAACACCGCGCGCGTGGCGCCCAGGTTCACCGTGAAAAAATTGCCGGACAACCTGGGCGCCACATTGGCCCGCAGCGTTACCGCGTTGTTGTGCGCAAGGTCGCCCTCCACACGGATTGCGCTCAGGCTGAACAGGGACTGGCGCATGAGCCACGCCACGGCCAGTGACGCAACCATGGCGGCAAACGCCAGGCCCAGAACCACCGAGAAGGTGTTCATGAGCTTGACGTCCAGCGGCAAGGAAGGCGGCAGTGGCAGGGCTCTGCTCAAGTGGCGGCTCCTCCGTGTTTCTGGTGGTCGAGCGAAGCAGTCTTCAGCACTTCAATGCAAAGGTCTTCATACGAGATTCCGGCCGCACGGGCGGACATGGGCACCAGCGAATGCCCGGTCATTCCCGGCGACGTGTTGATCTCCAGCAGGTAGGGCTTGCGCGTGGCCTTGTCTATCATCACGTCGGCGCGGGCCCAGCCGCGGCAATTGAGAATGCGAAAGGTGTCCAGCACAAGCTGCTGGATGACCGCCTCTTCGCCCTCGGGCAGCCCGCAGGGGACCAGGTACTGGGTGCTGTCGGTGAAGTATTTGTTCTGGTAGTCGTAGTTACCGTCCGGCGCTACTATGCGGATGACCGGCAGCGCGCGCGCACCGGAACCGGTACCCAGCACCGGGCAGGTCACCTCGTCACCGCTGATGAATTGCTCGCACAGGACATCGGCATCGAGTTTTTCGGCCTGTGCCACGGCGCCGGCCATGGCGGAGCGTTCTGTCACCTTGGTCAGCCCGATCGATGAACCTTCGCGTGCCGGCTTGACGATCAACGGCAGGCCGAGCGCATCCGGCAGGGCGGCAATGTCGGCAGCGCCGTAAGTGCCACGGCGCAGCAGACGGTACTGAGGCGTCGGCAATCCTTCGGAGATCATCACGCGCTTGGTCATGACCTTGTCGATGGCCATGCTGGAAGCCATGACGCCAGAGCCGGTGTAGGGAATGCCCAGCAATTCGAGCGCGCCTTGCACCGTGCCATCCTCGCCGAAGCGTCCATGCAATGCGATGAAGCAACGCTCGAACCCGTCCTCCTTCAGCTCGCTCAGGTCGCGCTCGGCAGGATCGAAGGCGTGGGCATCCACGCCACGCGAGCGAAGCGCTTTCAGTACCCCGTTACCAGACATCAGCGAGACTTCGCGCTCGGCCGACAGCCCGCCCATCAGGACGGCGACTTTTCCAAAATTCAACATGCCTGCTTTCATGCCCGGGCCTCCCTGGTGCCGCCATGCCCTGCCGGCTCCAGCATTTCTGCAACCCTTGCGGGCACCATGCCGATGGATCCGGCACCCATGCACATCACGACGTCACCATCCAGCGTGTTGTCGAGGATGGCCTGCGGCATGGCGTCGATCTCATCCACAAAGACAGGTTCTACCTTGCCGGCCACGCGTAAAGCCCGCGCCAGCGAGCGTCCGTCTGCGGCCACGATGGGCGCTTCACCGGCGGCATACACCTCGGACAGCAGCACCGCATCAGCGTGGCCGATGACTTTGACAAAATCTTCAAAACAGTCACGCGTGCGGGTGTAGCGGTGCGGCTGGAAAGCCAGCACCAGCCGCCGGCCGGGGAAGGCACCGCGCGCGGCAGCCAGCGTCGCGGCCATTTCCACCGGGTGATGGCCATAGTCTTCGATCACGGTGAAATGTCCGCCGCCCTTGGCCGGCATGTCCCCGTAACTCTGGAAGCGCCGTCCGACGCCCCGGAATTCAGCCAGCGCTTTCTGTACTGCCGCGTCGGGCACGTTGAGCTCAACGGCAATGGCAATGGCCGACAGGGCATTGAGCACGTTGTGCTCGCCGGCCAGGTTGAGCACCACGTCCATGTCGGGCAAGGTCACGCCATTGCGGCGCCGTGCCGTGAAATGCATTTGTGCGCCCACCGGCCGCACATTGACGGCGCGCACCTGCGCATCTTCGCCGAAACCATAGCTGGTAATAGGGCAGGAAACCTGCGGCAGGATGTCGCGCACAGCCGGGTCGTCGGTGCACAAGATCGCCGTGCCGTAAAAAGGCATGCGGTGCAGGAAGTCGACAAAAGCTTTCTTGAGGTTGCCGAAATCGTGGCCGTAAGTCTCCATGTGGTCAGCGTCGATGTTGGTGACGACCGCCATCACGGGCAGCAGGTTCAGGAACGAAGCGTCCGATTCGTCAGCTTCGACCACGATGTAGTCGCCCGAGCCGAGCTTGGCGTTGGCGCCGGCGCTGTTGAGACGCCCGCCGATCACAAAGGTCGGGTCCAGACCGCCTTCGGCCAGCACGCTGGCGACCAGGCTGGTGGTGGTAGTTTTGCCATGCGTCCCGGCAATCGCGATGCCCTGCTTCAGGCGCATCAGTTCGGCGAGCATCAGCGCGCGCGGCACCACGGGAATGCGTTTGTCACGCGCCGCCAGCACCTCGGGGTTGTCGGCCTGTACGGCGGTGGATGTCACCACGGCGTCGACCATCTCAAGGTTGCCGGCGGTGTGGCCGACGAAAGTCTTGATGCCGAGCTTGCCCAGGCGTCGCAGCGTTGGGCTGTCTGACAGGTCAGACCCCGAAATGACGTATCCCAGGTTGTGCAGCACCTCTGCAATGCCAGACATGCCGGCGCCGCCCAGACCGATGAAGTGAATGTTTTTGATGGCGTGTTTCATGTCGCCAGCTCCTCGCAAGCGGCCACCACACGGGCCGTGGCTTCAGTTTTTTGCATGGTTTTGGCCTGTAAGGCTCTCTGGACGAGCGCAAGCCGCTCTGTTTTTTGTAGCATCTCTGCCAGCATGCCAACACTAAGGTCGCGCTGCTGGACCAACCATCCGCCTCCCTGGTCGACCAGGAACTTCGCGTTGACTGTCTGGTGGTCGTCGACCGCAGCGGGAAAAGGCACGAACAGTGCCGCAGCGCCCACGGCCGCGATTTCCGTGACCGTACTGGCACCAGCGCGGCAAATGACCAGGTCGGCGTCGGCGAAGGCCTGTGCGGTGTCTTCAATAAATGGCGTGAGCTCGGCGGACACGCCAGCCGCTGCGTAATTGGCGCGCAATTCTTCAATCTGCAGCGCGCCGCTTTGGTGGAGAACCTGTGGTCGTTCTGCCTCAGGGATCAGCGCGAGGGCTTTGGGCACCAGCTCGTTCAACCCCCGGGCGCCCAGGCTTCCACCGACCACCAGCAGCTTCAGGGGACCGCTGCGTCCGGCAAAACGCTCTTGCGGGCCGGGCTGCCGGGTAAATGCTGGCCGCAGGGGATTGCCTACCCATTCGGCTTTGGGCAACACGCCCGGAAATGCGGTGAAGACGCGGTCAGCCACACTCGCCAGCACCTTGTTGACCATACCCGCCACCGAATTCTGCTCGTGCAGAACCAGGGGCTTACCCAACAGCACGCTCATCATCCCGGCCGGGAAACTGATGTAGCCGCCCAGGCCGACCACCACATCGGGCTTGACGCGGCGTACCACCTGGATGCTTTGCCAAAACGCCTTGAGCAGGCGCAGGGGCAAGAATGCCAGCGTGACCGGCCCTTTGCCCCGCACACCGGAAAAATCAATCGATTCGAAAGGGAAGCCGCGTGGCGGTACCAGCTGGCTTTCCATGCTGGGTCGGACTGCGCTGCCACGCCCGCCCAGCCAGTGCACCCGCCAGCCGCGCTCCCGCAGGGCCTCAGCCACGGCCAGGCCCGGGAAAATGTGCCCGCCCGTTCCTCCGGCCATCACCAAAGCACAGTGTTGCTTGCTCATGCGCGGCCTCCTCTCATGAGCAGGCGATTCTCATAGTCAATCCTCAGCACCACGGCCAAAGAAATCAGGTTCATCAGAATCGCCGAACCGCCATAACTCATCAACGGCAGCGTGAGGCCCTTGGTCGGCAGCGCACCGAGGTTCACGCCAATGTTGATGAAGGTCTGGAAACCTATCCAGATGCCCACGCCTTGCGCCACCAGGCCGGCAAACAGACGGTCCAGTGCAATCGACTGGCGACCGATGTGCATGATGCGACGGGTCATCCACATGAACATGCCGATCACCGCCAGCACGCCAGCCAAGCCAAACTCTTCACCGATCACGGCCATCAGGAAGTCGGTGTGCGCTTCGGGCAGCCAATGCAGCTTCTCAATGCTGCCGCCCAGACCCACACCGAAAATCTCGCCGCGGCCGAAGGCAATCAGGGAGTGGGAGAGCTGGTAGCCCTTGCCCATGGAGTATTTGTCGCTCCACGGGTCGAGGTAGGCAAAGATGCGCTCACGCCGCCATTCGCTGAGCATCACCATCAAGCTGAAGGCAACCACCACCACAGCCGCGATGACAAAGAACATGCGGGCGTTGACACCGCCCAGGAAGAGAATGCCCATCGCAATGACCGAGATCACCATGAACGCGCCCATGTCGGGTTCGGCCAGCAATAACAATCCGACAATTGCTATGGCCACAGCCATGGGCATCACCGCGCGGAAGAAGCGCTCTTTCACTTCCATCTTGCGGACCATGTAATCGGCCGCATAGAGAAGCACCGCGAATTTCGCGAGCTCTGAAGGCTGAAAGTTCATGATGCCCAGCGAAATCCAGCGGCGGGCGCCATTCACACCTTTTCCGATAAAGGGCACCAGGACCAATATCAGCAGCAGCAGGGAGAGGACAAACAGCCAGGGGGCCAGTTTTTCCCACGTGGCCAGCGGCACCTGGAATGCCAGGACGGCGACGATGAGAGCGACCACCAGCGACAACACATGGCGCAGCAGGAAATGGGTATGCGCATAGCGCGCGAATTTGGGGTTGTCAGGCATGGCGACGGAAGCTGAATACACCATCACAAGGCCCCACATCAACAAGGCCACGGTGACCCACAGCAGCGCCTGGTCAAAACCGGCCATGCGAACAGGAGGTGCGGCCAGCGTCTGTGGCCGGCTGTGTCCGCCAAGCCGCACGGGAAGGACTTCCGACGCGGCCTTGCCGAAACCGGAAAACCAGCCGAAAAAGCGCACGACAGCCGTCACAGCACATGCCCCTGTTCTTGCGCCAGCGCCTGCACGGCTTCGCAAAAGACCTTGGCCCGGTGCTCGTAGTTGTCGAACATGTCGAAGCTGGCACAGGCCGGCGACATCAGGACGGCGTCACCGGTCTGTGCCTGCTGCGCGGCCAGGGTGACCGCTTCCTCCATGGATACGGCGTCGAACACTGGAATATTGCGGGGCAAGACCTCCTTGATGAGGGGTGCGTCGCGCCCTATCAGCACCACGGCCCGGACGTGGCGCTGCACCGGGTCGGCCAGCGGTGAGAAGTCCTGCCCCTTGCCTTCGCCGCCCAGAATGAGCACCAGCTTGCGCTCCAGGCCCAACCCTGTCAGGGCCGCCACGGTGGCACCCACGTTGGTGCCTTTGCTGTCGTCGAAGTATTCAACGTCATTGACGACAGCCACCGACTCCACGCGATGGGGCTCACCGCGGTATTCGCGCAGGCCGTGCAGCATGGGGGCGAGGTTGCAGCCCGCAGCCACAGCCAGACCCAGCGCGGCCAGGGCGTTGGTGGCGTTGTGCCGCCCGCGTATGCGCAGGGCTTCGATAGGCATCAGGCGCTGCACGTGCAGCTCTACCTCTTCGTCCTTGCGGCGCTTGATGGTTTCGTCGGCCTCGGCCGCGCGCACCAGCCAGGTCATGCCATTGACGGTTTCGATCCCGTAATCACCGGGGCGTTGCGGTTCGCCCGCCCCGAAGGTGGCATGAGGACGAACTTGCGGCGGCTTCAGCCGCACCTTGACGGGCGGCGGCAGCATCGCCATCACCCGCTCATCGTCTCGGTTGAGCAGCATGAAAGTGGCAGCGCCGAAGACCTTGGCTTTCGCCGCAGCATAGGCGTCCATATCGCCGTGCCAGTCGAGGTGATCCTGCGTGATGTTGAGCACTACCGCGGCCGTCGGTTCAAAGCCCTGCACGTCGGCCAGCTGGAAGCTGGACAGCTCCAGCACCCAGACTTGCGGCAGGGTTTGCGCGTCCATATGGGCCGACAGCGTGTCGAGCAGCGTCGGGCCTATGTTGCCGGCCACGGCCACGGTTTTTCCGGCGCGCTGCACCAGTTGGCCCAGCAGTGAGGTCACCGTGGTTTTGCCATTGGTGCCAGTGATGGCCAGCACTGCGGGGCGGTAGCCCGGCACGGGTTCGGCCTGCACCAGGGCCAGCAGGGCCGCGGGCAGTGTGGCATCTTCACCGGCTTCATCTGGAACCGGCGCATCGTCTGCGGCATCCGGTGCGGCAATGACCGTCTCTTGCAGATCGCCTGAAGTGTCGGCCGCCACAGCGGCCTGGTCTTCGGGTGAATCAGCGGCATCGGCTACAGCGGCTTCGTCAACAGCTTCGGGCGCATCGGGCAAGGGCACGTCAGCCATTGGCTCGGGAGCTACAACAGCTTGGTCGGATTCTTCGACTACCTCAATGGTCGGTGGCTCGCGCAGATCCGCCAAAGCCCGCGCGAACAAATCCAGCTCTCCACCCACAGGCAATCCCATGGCGCGCGCGGCATCAGCCACGGACGCGATGGTCTCGGGCGTCAGACCGGGCGAGCGATAGACGGCGCGTACGGACGTGCCCTGCACCAGTTCGGGCGTGAAGACACCGCCCACAAATTTCACACCCGGAAGCTCTTCGCGCAAGGTGGCGAGCAAGGGTGGCGCTTCGCGCGTGTCGGCGACCGTCACGTGCGCTCCGTGGCGTGCGCACCAGCGCGCCATGGCCAGGCCGGACGCGCCCAGGCCCAGAATCAACACGGTTTGGTCTTGTAAATGCCGCATGCCTGTTACCTGAGCTTCAAGGTGGAAAGGCCGATGAGGCACAGCAGCATGGTGATGATCCAGAAACGCACGACCACCTGCGTTTCTTTCCAGCCGCTTTTCTCGAAGTGATGGTGCAGCGGCGCCATCTTGAGGATGCGGCGGCCTTCGCCGTAGCGCTTCTTGGTGTACTTGAACCAGGTCACCTGCATCATGACGGAGAGCGCCTCGACGACAAAGATGCCGCCCATGATGGCCAGCACGATTTCCTGGCGCACGATGACCGCGATGGTGCCCAGCGCAGCGCCCAGCGCCAGCGCGCCCACGTCGCCCATGAAGACCTGGGCCGGGTGCGTGTTGAACCACAGAAAGGCCAGGCCAGCGCCTGCCATGGCCGAGCAGAAAATCAGCAGCTCACCCGAGCCGGGAATGTGCGGGAAGAACAGGTATTTGGAGTAGACCGAGCTGCCGGTGACGTAGGCAAACACACCGAGCGCCGAGCCCACCATGACGACCGGCATGATGGCCAGGCCGTCCAGCCCGTCGGTCAGGTTGACGGCATTGCTGGAGCCCACGATCACTAGGTAAGTCAGGATCACGAAGCCGAACACGCCCAGCGGGTAGCTGATTTCCTTGACGAAGGGCACCAGCAGGCCAGCCTTGGGCGGCAGGTTCACGTCAAAGCCCGACTGCACCCAACTGAAGAACAGTTCGAGCACGCGCATGTTGGAACTCTCGGAAATGCTGAACACCAGGTACAGCGCCGCGATGAGGCCGATGATGGACTGCCACAGATATTTCTCGCGTGAACGCATACCTTCCGGGTCCTTGAGTACGACCTTACGCCAGTCGTCCGCCCAGCCTATGGCGCCAAAGCCCAACGTGACGATAAGGACGATCCAGACGAAACGGTTGGACAAATCAAACCACAGCAATGTGGAAATTCCGATGGACAGCAGAATCAGCACACCGCCCATGGTGGGCGTGCCG
This sequence comes from Polaromonas sp. P1_F8, assembly GCF_056405635.1. Lineage (NCBI taxonomy): Bacteria > Pseudomonadati > Pseudomonadota > Betaproteobacteria > Burkholderiales > Comamonadaceae > Polaromonas > Polaromonas sp. P1_F8. Next base: position 1,827,337 of record NZ_JBFUBS010000001.1, read on the forward strand.
CTCTTGCTCAAATGGGTCTGCATTGCGTATTCCCGAATCGGCTGCCCGATCTTCAGCGAGATCAACCGCCGGATCACAAAGGGGCCAGCCAGCAGACCGATCAGCAGTGCTGTGAGCGCGGCCATGACTGCACGGAACGTCAGGTACTGGAACACCCTGAAAGACCCGAATTCAGGGGAGATTGACTGGAGCCACTGGGCCAGACTAAGCAGCATGGGGCTCTTCCTTCTGATGTTGTTGATGTTGTGTTTGATCTTGCGCATTGGCCATGATGGCCTGGACCACACGCTCCATCTTCATGAAGCGCGAACCCTTGACCAGCATGCTGCCGGTGTGGGGCAGCTCGGCCAGCACGGCGGCGGCGAGTTCGTCCATGCCGCCGAAAATTTGCGCACCGCCGAAACCGGCCGCTGCCTGCTTTGACTGCTCGCCCAATGTGAACAATTTTTCTATACCCAGCGCGCGCGCATGGCGGCCGGCTTCATCGTGGAACTGCGGCCCCTGGTTGCCGACCTCGCCCATGTCGCCCATCACCATCAGGCGCGGGCCGGGCAGTTCGGCGAGGACCTCCAGCGCGGCGCGCATGGAGTCGGGATTGGCGTTGTAGCTGTCGTCGACCAGCGTCAACACCCGGCCTGGCAGTGCCACGGCGATGGCACGGGAACGACCCTTGACCGGCACAAAAGCCGAGAGGCCCACGGAGATGGATGCCAGGGGAACGCCCGCCGCCAGCGCGCAGGCCGCGGCGGCCAAGGCGTTTTTGACGTTGTGCCGGCCCGCGATGTGCAGAGAGAAATCAGTGTTGCCCACTGGGGTCGTAGCTACCACCTTCCAGCAGCCGTCATCCCATTGCGCGGTGCCTGTGATGTCGGCGGCGCCCGAGAGCGCGAAGGTCAGTACCTTGCGCGTGCCGACCAGTTCACGCCACAGCGGGGTGTAGTCGTCGTCGGCCGGAAAGACCGCTGTGCCGCCCGCATCCAGCGACAAAAATACCGAGCCGTTTTCGCGCGCCACCGCTTCCACCGTGGCCATGAATTCCAGATGTTCGCGCTGCGCATTGTTGACCAGCGCGACGGCAGGCCTGGCAATTTCGGCCAGATAGGCGATCTCACCCGGGTGGTTCATGCCCAGCTCGACCACCCCTACTTCGTGCGCGGCCGACAGGCGCAGCAGCGTGAGCGGCACACCGATGTCGTTGTTGAGGTTGCCTTCAGTGGCGAAGGCCTTGTCAGCCTTCCAGGCGCGCAAGATGGCCGCGATCATTTGCGTGACGGTGGTTTTCCCGTTGCTGCCCGTCACCGCCACCAGCGGCAGACGGAACTGCGAGCGCCAACCGGCGGCCAATTGACCCAGCGCCAGGCGCGTGTCGGGCACTTCCAGCCCCGGCAGGCCGGCTTGCGCCAGGCCTTTGTGGGCAATGGCCGCGACAGCGCCCTGCTCCTTGGCCTGTGCGAGGAAATCATGGGCATCGAAGCGCTCGCCCTTGAGCGCCACAAAGAGGTCGCCCGCCTGCAGACTGCGCGTGTCGGTGTTGACCCGCAAGGCCTGCACGCTGCCGTCGCCCACAAGACGAGCGGCGGGCAACCAGCCCAGGGCTTGCCGCAGGCGCATCATGACTGGCCTCCCTGTATTGGCGAAGCCAGGGCATCGAGCGCGGCCTGCGCATGCTCGCGATCGGAGAAGGGAAGCTTCGCACCACCCACTTCCTGGAAACTTTCGTGGCCCTTGCCTGCCAGCAGCACAATGTCTTCGGGGCGGGCCAGGCTCAAGGCGTGCGTGATGGCGGCTGACCGGTCGGTCTGAACGTGCACAGCATCGCGGCGGCTCAGGCCAAGCAAGACCTGACAAATGATGGCCAGCGGGTTTTCGCTACGCGGGTTGTCACTGGTCACTACCACCTGGTCGGCATTTTTTTCAGCTACAGCCGCCATCAGCGGACGCTTGGTGGTGTCGCGGTCACCACCACAGCCGAACACGCACCAGAGCTGGCCATTGCGGTGTGCCGCTGCCGGCCGCAGCGCGAGCAACACCTTTTCAAGAGCGTCGGGCGTGTGAGCGTAATCAATCACCACCAGTGGCCGTCCCTGGACGGCCAGCGTCTCGGTGCGGCCGGGCACGGGCAGCAGGCCGGAGCAGGCATTCACCGCATCGGCCAGTGACACACCCATGGCGCGCAGGGCTGCGAGCACACCGAGCAGGTTGGACACGTTGTACTGGCCCACCAGCCGGGCAGCCAGCGTGTGGCTTTCGGCACCCTCGGTCACCTCAAAACTCAATGCTTCGGTGCCGTGCTCGATCTTGCGCGCCTGCAAGCGTGCCGGTTCCGCACAGGATACCGTCCAGAGGTCCAGGCCGCTCCCCGCGAGCGACTCCTTCAGTTCTGCACCCTTGGCATCGTCAATATTGATGACCGCCGCCTTCAGGCCCGGCCAAGCGAACAGCGCGGCCTTGGCCTCCCAATAGGCTTGCATGGAAGCGTGGTAGTCGAGGTGGTCCTGCGTGAAGTTGGTAAATATCGCGACCTCAATGGCGGTCGCGTCCAGGCGGTGTTCGACCACGCCGATGGAGGAGGCCTCCAGCGCGCAGGCGACGAAACCCTGGTCGGCGAAGCGCCGAAGTTCCTGTTGCAGCAGCACCGGGTCGGGCGTCGTCAGGCCGTTGGAAACCATGGCACCAGGCTCACCTATGCCCAGCGTGCCAATGACGCCGCATTTGCGACCCAGCCGACCCAGAGCCTGCGCCAGCCACCAGGCGGTGGAGGTTTTGCCGTTGGTACCGGTGACGGCGGATATCCGCAGCTGCCGGCTCGGCTGGTTGAAGTAGACGGAGGCGATAGGCCCGGTCGCAGCCTTGAGACCGGCGTATTCGGCGATCTTTTCGTCCTGGAAACCGAAGGCGGCCGCGCCTTCCTGTTCGACCAGACAGGCAGTGGCGCCCGCATTCAACGCGCTGCCCACAAACTTGCGCCCGTCGGTCGCGGTGCCGGGCCAGGCGATAAAGCCGTCGCCCGGGGTCAGCCTGCGGCTGTCCGTGCACAGGCCGCCGGTCACGCGCTCGCGCAGCCAGCCGGCGGCTTGTTCAGGCGAGTGAAGCTGCGCGCTCAAAACGACTCCTCCACGGCCTGGGTGTTGATTTGCGGCTTGACGCTCATGTCGGGCTGCACGCCCATCATGCGCAGGGTCTGCTGCACCACCTCGCTGAACACAGGCGCGGCGGCCACGCCGCCGAAGTAGTTGCCATCGCTTGGCTCGTCGATCATCACACCGACGACGATGCGCGGTGCTTCAATGGGCGCCATGCCGGTGAACCAGGCTCGGTACTTGTTGGTGGCGTAACCTTTTCCAACCTGCTTGTGCGCCGTTCCCGATTTGCCACCTACCGAATAACCCACCGTTTGCGCCAACGGGCCAGTACCGCCGGGCGCGGCGGCCATTTGCAGCATCCGGCGGACGGCGTGCGCGTTCGCTGCCGAAAAGACCTGTACGCCTACCGCGGGCTCACTGCTCCTGAGCATGGTGATGGGAATGATCTGACCGTCATGCGCGAACGCAGTGTAGGAGTGCGCCATCTGGAACAGCGAGGCCGACAGCCCGTAGCCATAAGCCATGGTCGCCTGCTCGACAGGGCGCCATGTCTTCCAGGGTCGCACACGTCCGGTGACCGCGCCTGGGAACTGGATCTGCGGCTTTTGCCCATAACCCAGTGCCATGTAGGTCTCCCACATTTCCTGCGGACTCATCTTTTGTGCGATCTTCAGCGCGCCGACGTTACTGGATTTCTGGATGACGCCTTCCACTGTCAACGTGCCGTAGTTGTGGGTGTCACTGATGGTGAAGCCGCCGATGCTGTAACGGCCGGGTCCGGTTTCGATGACGGTTTGCGGCTTGATGCGACCGGCCTCCAGCGCCATGGCCACCGTGATCGGCTTCATCGTGGAACCCGGCTCGAAGGTATCGGTGAGGGCTCGATTACGCAACTGCTCGCCGGTCAGATTTTTCCGCCTGTCGGGCACGTAGCTGGGATAGTTCGCCAGTGCCAATACCTCACCGGTGGTGGAGTCCAGCACCACGACGCTGCCGGCCCGGGCTTTGCGCGCAATGACCGCGTCGCGCAGCTTCTGGTAGGCGAAGAACTGCACCTTGCTGTCTATGCTCAGCTGGATGTCCTTGCCTTCGACGGGCGGCATCTGTTCGCCGACATCCTCGACGACACGACCCAGGCGGTCCTTGATCACGCGGCGTGAACCGGCCTTGCCGGCCAGGTCCTTGTTGAAGGCCAGCTCAATGCCCTCCTGGCCGCGATCCTCAACGTTGGTGAAGCCCACCACGTGGGCCACGGTTTCGCCCTCGGGATATTGACGCTTGTACTCCTTGCGCTGGTAGATGCCCTTGATGCCCATGGCGTGGATTTTTTTTGCCACCGGCTCGTCGACCTGACGCTTGAGCCAGACAAAGGTCTTGTCCTCTTCGCCCAGTTTCCTGTTGAGTTCGACCAGCGGCATTTCCAGCAGCACGGCCAGCTCGGCCAGTTGCGACTTGCTGGCTTCGACGTCTTCGGGAATGGCCCAGATGCTGGATGCCGGTACGCTGGATGCGAGGATCAACCCATTGCGGTCCAGGATGCGGCCGCGGTTGGCGGGCAACTCCAGTGTGCGGGCAAAGCGCACCTCACCCTGGCGCTGGAAAAATTCATTGCCAAAAATCTGGATATAGGCCGCACGGCCCGCTAGCCCGGCAAAAGCCAACGCGATACCGGCCACGATGAATTTGCTGCGCCAGACCGGAGTCTTGCTGGCCAGCAGGGGGCTGGACGAATAAAGCACGCTGCGGCTCATGGCCTGGGCCCTTCCGGCGCCGAAGCCGCCGTTACCGGAGCGTCCTTGTAGCTCACATATTGCGTGATGGCAGGTGTCACCGTGCGCATCTGCAGCTTGTCCTTCGCAAGCTTCTCGACCTTCAGCGGCGTAGCCTGGGCGCGCTTTTCCACCTGCAAACGCTCGTTGTCCATTTCGATTTTGCGGGCTTCGGCCGTCGCTTTTTCCAGCTCGACATAGAGGCGTCGCGACTCGTACTGGGTGCGCACGAGGTAAAGCGCGCTGGCCAACACGGCGAGAAGCAACACGAGGTTCAGCCTGGCCATGATATGACCCCCACGCTTGTCGCTTCGCGTACTGCGCTGCCCCCCGAGGGGGCCGCTGCGCCTGCGGCCCGGCAGAGCCGGTTCCGCGGCCCCGGCTGGCATGAAATGCCTGTCGCCCTTTGTAGGTCCCCCACGTTTGTCGCTTCGCGTACTACGGGGTTCATGCCGCCACCCCCGTGCGTTCGGCGACGCGCATTACGGCGCTGCGCGAGCGCGGATTGCCTTCGACCTCTTCCGCGCTGGGCTTGGTGCGGCCAAGCGCCTTGAGCTGCATGGCCTTGGGTTCGGCGAAAGGCGCGCGACGGTCGAACACCTCGCGCGAATGTGCGGCGATGAACTGCTTGACGATACGGTCTTCGAGCGAATGAAAACTGATCACCACCAGACGGCCTCCCGGTTGGAGAACTTTCAGCGACGCAGCTAGCGCCTGTTGCAGCTCTTCAAGCTCGGCGTTGATGAAAATCCGAAGAGCCTGAAATGTGCGCGTTGCAGGGTCCTTGCCCGGCTCGCGGGTTTTGACCGCGCCAGCCACGACTTCGGCCAGCTCAGCGGTGGTTCGAAGAGGGCCCCGTTCCTGTCGGCGACGATCAATCGCCTTTGCAATCTGTTGAGCAAACCGTTCTTCGCCATATTCACGAATCACCTCCGCCATGGTTTCTATGGATGCATCCACCAGCCACTCGGCCACGCTCTGGCCACGCGTGGTGTCCATGCGCATGTCCAAAGGCCCCTCTTGCCGAAAAGAAAAACCGCGCACCGGGTTGTCGATCTGCGGTGAGCTCACACCCAGATCCATCAGTACGCCGGCCGCACTGGCGACGGGCAACAGACCCAGATGCATGAAACCCTCGTGACGGATGGAAAACCGCGGGTCGGTGATGGTGCGCGCCTCGGCAATGGCGTCGAGATCCTTGTCGAAGGCAGTAAGCCGTCCTTGGGGTGAGAGCTGCGACAGCAACAACCGCGAATGCCCGCCGCGCCCGAAGGTCGCGTCGACGTAGTGGCCGTCCGGGTTGACAAGAAGCGCCGCTATGGCTTCGTTCAACAAGACGGTGCGGTGTGTCCATGTGCCGTTCACCGTCTTCTTTCAGAACGAGAAGTCTCTGAAGACATCGGGCATCTCGCCCTTCATTTGCTCGGCCTCCTGAGCTGCGTAGGTGGCGGCGTCCCAAAGCTCAAAATAGCCACCCATGCCCAGTAGCACCGTGTCTTTGCTGATGCCGGCAGCCGCGCGCAATTCGGGCGACACCAGCACACGGCCGGTAGCGTCCATGTCGACGTCCATTGCGTTGCCGAGGAAGATGCGCTTCCACCACTGCGCCTGCATCGGCAACGAAGCGATACGGTCGCGGAATTTTTCCCACTCGTTGCGGGGAAAAATCATGAGGCAACCGTGCGGGTGCTTGGTGATGGTGAGTTGGCCGGAAGCTGTGGCGCTCAGCACGTCACGATGCCTGGTAGGCACGGAGAGCCTACCCTTGGTATCGAGAACTAACGATGAAGCACCTTGAAACACTGCTACAAACCCTTGAAAAACACTTTTCACCACTAAATTGCACTTTTCCCCACTTTAGCAGGAAACCATTTGCAAACAAGGGATTTGAAACAAATTTTTTCAATGAAATCAAGGACTTAGGAGTATCTTCGGATCCAGCGTCTATATTAAAAATCGTTCTAAATTAAGCACTTAGGCGGCGCACTGAAAGTATTGCTTTAAGCACCAGCAACTGGGCGCCAGCCAAAACGGAAAAAAGAGGGACTATTTCCGTCCATTCGAACGCTCAGCGACCTGTTGTTGCACAGTGCAAGCATGGTGTAGCTATAAAAAATATAGCAGGTAACGGCCGCCACATAACAAGAGTGGGCGTGACCGCAGAAATGGCGTGTTTTTTGAAGGATACGGTGCAGAAAGCACAGGACGCCGGAAGGCTTGACGGGCCAATCCCGGCATAGACGCCAAATGGCATGACAACACTACCCAAATCGGCCAGTAGAAAGGCCGAAAAGGCTAGTCGATGCGGACTGTGACCCTTGCATGCTCAGTGATGCCGATCACATTGAAGAACGCTGCAACGAGGCGGTTGACTTCCGTGAACTGCACTGACCGGTTTTCTTCTTCGCGGGCTGACACCCAGTTCAGCAGCGTTCCCGCAGCCGAAAAATCCACGCGAATGAGCTTGGCACAGGAGATCAGCATCATGTCTGCACCCATCAGCTTGACTTCCAGTTTGTCCAGCACCGCTATCGCATCACCCTGGATCTGGCCTGACAGTTCGACCGACAGCACATTGCTCATCTGTGAACTCGGTGCATCCATTTGGGTGTCCCCATCAATGGCGCTCAGACTGGAGGACACGGAATCACGGTACACGTCGCCAATGATGGCCTGCCCATCCGTGACGCCGCCCTGCGCATCGATCGGCTTGTATTCGCAACGTGCACTGTCCCAGGCTGGCGGGGAGACCTCGTAGGTGACGCAAAAGTCGAGTGCGGCCAATTCGAAGTCGTCGGGGCGATGCGTTACACGCAGCGCCTCCATGCGCAAAAGCCACCATTGCTGGGCGGTATCGCGGCTGCCTGAAGGGGTGGCGTTCTGCAGCACCTTCTGCAACTGCGTATCACCCATGAAACGCAGCTGAACGGGCTGGGTCGCCCACCCGCTGAAGACCTTGTACAAAGGCTCGACAGCATCAGGCTCGATAGTTTTGAGGTTGTTCCAGTTCAGGCGCCATGGCATGGGTGCCTTGGCGGTGGCCGCCTTGAGGGCTGCCACGGTCTGTATACCCAGCACAGAGGGACAGACCCAATCAACAGCGGGACCATTCGGATTGGTGGCAGCCTTGCCCGCCGCCGGAACACTGAGCATTTTCACCATGTCAGGCATGGAGAACCACTGCGGTGCCGAACGGTCAAACCGCTCGACAAACTGGATGGCTGCCGTTTCAAACTTATCCTGCTGGGCCGTGGCCCGGTACAGGTCAAACAAGGTCAGCCAGGTATCCGGGTGGCCCGCGCGTACGGCACCGGGGGCAAGAATCTCCAGCAGGCCGGCTTCGGCACCCGCATCGTCGCCATTGGCAAACCGGATAGCGGCCTCCTCCAGCTCTGCGTCATGGGCAACCACTTCCTCCACGTCCACCGCAGTGAGCTTGGAAGGGGAAAAGCCGGATGAACCGCCGCCGCTGTCGTAACTGCCGCCGATACCCGCCAGGCCGCCGATTGCAGGAGGTTTGGCAGGAGGTTGGGCGGGAGGCGTAGATCGGGCTGCGGCCAGCGCAACAGACAGGGAATCGGGCTGGGTCTGGGAGGGCTCGTGAGCGGCTTCCCGGGCCGCCTGCTGCTCGGCGGCCAACCTGGCTGCGTTCAGCTGCTGCAAACCTGCCGGCGCCGTGGCCCTGTATGCGGTGGGCAATGCATTGTCCAGCATGGGGGGCGCCTGCGTCGATGGGCTATGCAAGGGCGCGTGCACCGAATTGTCCGGCATGCCGCCATTCTTGGTTTTCCACCACTGCATGGACATCTGCGCTTCGATCTCATCGATCTTCTTGAGCGTGGTGGCCCTGTCGTCGGGCTTGGACGGCATGCTGCTCTGGAAGAACGAAGGCCGGCCGCCTGGGTCCTGGCCCACACCTACCATGGCTTCACGCTTGCGCATCTTGCGCAGCATGTCGAATTCGCGCTTGCGCACGAAGTCGTTTTGCCGCTTGCGCTCAATCATTTCCTTGAGCAATTGCTTGCTCATGGCTTCGTCGCGGTCTGTTTGCGCGCCGTCCAGATCCGACCAGTTCGTGGCCGGATTCCGGACGAACTTCACCATCTTGGAGAGCAAGCCTGAAGCGGTATCTTCTTTGGACATGGCAGGACGATTAAATAAACTTCAACCGGTAATCTGGGGTCAATCGCCAAACATCTTCTGTTTGAGTTCCCGGCGTTGCTGCGCTTCCAGGGACAAATTGGCCGTGGGACGGGCGATCAGCCGGCCTACGCCGATGGGTTCGCCGGTTTCATCGCAATAACCGTAGTCGCCGGAGTCGATGCGGGCAATCGACTGTTCGATCTTCTTGAGCAGCTTGCGTTCCCGGTCACGGGTGCGCAATTCAAGGGCGTGTTCTTCCTCAATCGTAGCGCGGTCCGCCGGGTCAGGCACCACAACAGTGTCTTCCCGCAGATGCTCGGTGGTTTCACCGGCGCTGTTGTGGATGTCCTGCTTGAGCACCGACAGCTTGTGGCGAAAGAAAGCCAGCTGCTTTTCGTTCATGTACTCGGAGTCCGGCATCGCCTTGACTTCGTCGTCGGTCAGCTGCTCGGCGGATTTGGTCTTCCAGTTGTTGGCGAGCTTGGGGTCTTTTTTGGCCGCCGCCTGGGGTGGCGGCGCAATCACGCGTTCGGTCATTGTGGAGTAACTGGCTTTGGCTGCGTCAGGCGCATGGGTTGGCACCATGGGTGCGGGAGGGGGTGACTGGGTGGCTACGCGGGCGGAGCTGCGCCTGCCGGGTTTCAGTGGAGGCGGGGCCATCAGCCCGGCCCTGACCGGTGCCGGGGCGGGTACCACCACGGCGGCGGGGGCCGGTTTGACGCTGCTTGCAGGTTTTACGGCCGGTTTTGCAACGGACTTGGCAGCTGACTTTGCAACAGGCTTTGCCGCAGGTTTTGGGGGAGATTTGAGCACGGGCTTGACGGGTTTGGCGACGGCCTTTGCTTTGGGCAAGGGCTTGGCAGCGGTTTTCTTGACAGCTGCGGTAGCAGGCTTTTTCGTGGAAGCAGCCTTGACAGCCGGCTTGGCGGCTTTTTTGGCAACGGGTTTGGGTGCCGGCTTGGCTTTGGCAACAGGTTTGGCCGCTTTCTTCACAGCTTTGGCGGCGGGTTTTGGCGCCGGCTTGGCTTTCGATGCAGGTTTGACGGCCGGTTTGGCAGGTGTCTTGGTCTTTTTTGCTTGGGCTTTCACAATGTGTCTCCTCTGGGAAGCAGCCCCGGAATGGCCCATGGCCCCCCGCGGCGGCTTCCTGGCCAAACCGCTGCAGCGCAGTTCAACCCTACCTGTTGCCAGATTTCCTGGTTTGTCTGCCGCCTGCCAGCCTCGAAAACCACACTTGGGTGGGTTTCAATCCGCTTTGTAGCCGATTTTGTGCCTGGCTGGCCTCCCGAATCGATTTTCCGGGTATTTTGGTCGGCGCGCGATTGTAGCGGCTGCGCAGCCTGCCGTAGCACCCTTGGAACAAATCGTTGGAGAATCGAGACAAACATGAAGCCCTCCGCCTTTTACAGGCCACAGGCGGACAGCCTACCTCAAACCAGGCATTGCTCCAGGCCCTGCAGAAAAATATCTTTGGGCAAATCGATGCCGATGAAGACCATCTTGCTGTTTTTCTTCTCACCCTCGGCCCAGGCGGGCCCCAGGTCGCTGCCCATGAGCTGGTGCACCCCCTGGAAAATCACCTTACGGTCGGTGCCTTCCATATTCAGCACGCCCTTGTAGCGCAACATGCGCGGGCCGTAAATATTGACGACCGCACCCAGAAAATCCTCCAGCTTGGCGGGGCTGAAAGCCTTGTCCGACCGGAACACAAAGCTCTTGACGTCATCGTCGTGGTGGTGATGGTGGCCATGGCCCTCATGCCCGTCCTTGGCGTCGTGCGCATGTGAAGGGTGATCACAGTGCTCCCCGTGCTCATGGTCATGATCGTGGTCATGCCCGGCATGGTCGTCTTCCTTGAGGAAGTCGGGGTCGATGTCCAGCTTGGCATTGAGGTTGAAGCCGCGCAGGTCAAACACGTCCTTGATGGCGACTTCCCCGAAATGCACCGCTTTCTGGGGCGCGCGCGGGTTCATGTGCTTCAGGCGGTGCATCAGCGCGTCAACTTCGTCCTTGGCCACCAGGTCCGTTTTGCTGATGAATATCTGGTCGGCAAACCCGACCTGGCGGCGCGCCTCCTGGCGGTCGTTGAGCTGGGTCGCGGCATGTTTGGCGTCAACCAGGGTCAGGATCGAATCGAGCAGATACTGCTCGGCAATTTCTTCGTCCATGAAAAACGTCTGCGCCACCGGTCCCGGGTCGGCCAGCCCGGTGGTTTCAATGACCACGCGCTCAAAGTCGAGCAGGCCTTTGCGTTTTTTGGCGGCCAGCAACTGCAGTGTTTCGCGCAGGTCCTCGCGAATCGAGCAGCAGATGCAGCCGTTGTTCATCTGGATGATGTTTTCTTCGGTGTCATTGACCAGGATTTCGTTGTCGATGTTTTCTTCACCGAACTCGTTCTCGATAACAGCGATTTTCTGGCCGTGCGCCTCGGTCAGCACACGCTTGAGCAGCGTGGTTTTGCCGGAGCCCAGGAAGCCGGTGAGGATGGTGACGGGGATCAAGCTCATGGTGTTACCTAAAAACAGGAATTGCAGGGGTAGCGCGAGGGGCGAAGCAGGTCGCAGCCACACAGGTGGGGGAGTTTAGCGGCGGGTTCAAGCCCGCCGCGCCGCCGGACTGAATACCACCTTGGCCAGCAGTTACTTTACAGGTCGTGTCAAGCGCAGGGCCTCAAAAGCCAGTGCAGGCTGGTAATTTTGGCCTCGCATCTGCTATATTTTTAATAGCTGCTCGCGCTCGTCCTTATTGGCCTGGAACCACTATTTATATAAAAATCAGCCGCCCACCCGTTTCACCAGCACCAGGCCCTTCAGGTATTCGCCTTCCGGGAAGGCTACCGTCATGGGATGGTCGGGTGCGCCGCCCATGCGCTCGGAGATGAAAGCGTCCACCCCCGCATCGATGCCGGCCGAGGCTACGATCTTGTGGAACAGGTCGGCGCTGACCCCGCCCGAACACGAGTAGGTAAACAGCACACCGCCGGGCGCCAGAATCGACAACGCCAGCCGGTTGATGTCCTTGTAGGCACGGGCGGCACGCTCGGCATGCGTCACCGTGGGCGCGAATTTGGGCGGGTCCAGCACGATGGCGTCGAACATCCGGCCTTCCTTCTGGTACTGGCGCAGCGAGGCGTTGACATCGGCATCCAGCAAGGTAGTGCGGCTGGCGTCAAAGCCGTTCAGTGCCACATTGGCCCGGGCCCGCTCGATCGCCGGGCCGGACGAATCAATCGACGTGACGTGCCCGGCGCCGCCGGCCAGCGCGGCCACGGTAAAGCCGCCGGTATAGCAATAGCAGTTGAGCACCTGGCCGAACTGCAGGCGGCGCGTGTAGGCGGCAAACTTCTGCCGGCTGTCGCGCTGGTCCAGGTAAAAGCCGGTTTTATGGCCTTCGGCCACGTCCAGGCTGAGCTTCCAGCCGTGTTCGGTGATGGTGATGCCGGTCTCCCCCGAGCCGGCCAGCCAGCCGGTGACTTCGGGCAGGCCTTCGAGGGCACGGGAGCTCGCATCGGAGCGCTCATACAGGCGTGTAAGGCCGGTTTGGGCCAGCAGGGCTTCGACGATCACGCTCTTCCATTTTTCTGCGCCGCAGCTGGAAAACTGCGCCACCAGCGTGTCCGCATAGCGGTCGACCACCAGGCCCGGCAGGCCGTCGGATTCGCCGTGAATGAGCCGCCGCCCGTCGCTCTGGATGTCAAACAGCTCCCGTGCTTTCAGGGCCTGGGCGATGCGCGCTGAAAAGAAGGCCGCGTCGATGCGTTGGGCTTCGTCAAAGCTCCAGACCCGGGCCCGGATCCTGGAGGCCGGGCTGAACGCTGCCCAGCCCAAAAATTCGCCGGAGTGGCTTTCCACCCGCAGGGTCTCGCCTGCGTCACCGCCCCCTTTGGCGATAGCGCCGTCAAAAATCCAGGGATGGCGCCGCAGCAATGAGCGCTCCTTGCCGTCCCGCAGTCGAATTATTTTCATGCCGCTATTGTCGCGGCTGGTGGCATCACCCCTCCTGAGCACGGAGCGTCCACCCTGACAAATGAGCTAAATGAGCTGGCTGACAGCGGTTTGACAGCTCGGTGTAATTTTCGTGAAAGTTTTGCGACAATCGCAGGTTAATGTTTTTGACCTCATTTTCGCGGCGATGGAAGAAACACGGGCCGCTGGCAAGCCCGGCCATGCGCACGCCCGCACCCGTCCGCACCCTGTTGCTGGGGCTGGTTATCAGCCTGTTCATGGGCTCGTTGCTGGCGCTGACCAGCCTGGATGCGCGATCACGCACCATACTGGACCTGGACACCCAGACAGAACCTGTCGCACTGCAGGACTGGGGCGACTACTGGATAGACACAACCGGCCAGTTCACCCCCGAGCAGGTTGCCGCCACCCCCGACCTCCCCTGGAAGCCGACACACGGCAATGCGATCTACCCGGTGACCAGCGGCCAGGCCATGTGGGTGCGCTTTAACGTGCCGCCGGCGCCGGACGCAGAGCGCTGGTACCTTGAGGTTCCCTACCCGTCCATCGACCGGGCTTCGCTGTATACCCTGGACGGTGTCGGCCGCTGGAACGAGCAGCGCGCCGGCGACCTGGTGGCGGTAGACAAGTGGCCAGTGCCGCACCGCCATCCCCTGCTGCCCATCGCGCTGTCGGCCGAGGTACCCACCCATTACCTTTTGCGCCTGGAGAACGGCCACGCTTTCAGCGCGCCCCTGCAGTTCATCAGTGAGGGGCGCCTGAGCCACTCAGAACAGCGTGTTTCCCTGATCCTGGGTATCTTCTTCGGGCTGACGGGGCTGGCGGCGCTGATCTCGGCGCTGGGCGCTATTTCACTGCGCGACACCGCGTACGGTTACTACGCCCTCTGCGTGACCCTGATGGGCCTGACGCAGGCGACCGTCACCGGCATCGCGGGGCTGCACCTGTGGCCGGCGTGGCCGGGGTGGAACGACATTTCGACATCCGTGCTGCCCATGCTGGCGGTGTCGGCCACGTTGTTGTTCATTTCCGCGGTGGTGGCCCTGCCCGAACGCTCATTGCGCCTGCACTGGCTGATGGCGGGCCAGGCCGCGCTGGGCGTGCTGGCGGCTGTGGTGCTGGCGCTGGTGCCATCTGCATCGCGCATGGGCCTGTTCATTCCCATCGTGTCACTGCTGGAATTCAGCAGCATGCTGGTCATGGGCTGGGCCTGGCGCCGCGGCGACCGGTTTGCGCCCTGGCTGATGCTGGCCTATGTGCCGGTGCTGGCCGCCGCCGGATGGACCATGGCCCGCAATGCCGAGCTGGTGCCCATCGGCTTCTTCACGCAGCACGGCATGCAGCTGGGCGTGGCGCTGCATCTGCCCATCGTCATGCTGGTATTGATGCTGCGCAGCCAGCACCGGCGCGAGAACATCCGCCGGATCCAGGGCCTGGACCGGGTGGACCCGGCCACGGGCCTGATCAACGGCCACGTGTTTGCCGAGCGCCTGATCCGCATGATTGCGCGTTCCGAACGGCTGCGCCACCAAAGCGCGGTGATGATCATCGACCTGGTCAACTCCGAGCAGATCCAGCGCGACTTCGGACGCAAGGCCGCCGAGGAATTGCCGCTGCACGTGGCCGAGCGCCTCCTGTCCACCGCACGTGAAATCGACAGCGCCGCACGGCTGTCGGAACGGCGCTTCGGCATGCTGGTAGAAGGCCCCTTCAGCGCCGAGGACGCCGGCACGCTCGGGCCGCGCATCGTGGCGCGCTGCCTCATGCCCTACAAAGGCCTGCATGTGGACTGCGTCGCACAGGTGCATGTCGCGTACGCCCTGGTGCCCTACCAGGGCTCCAACGCCCAGGGCCTGCTGACCCAACTTGAAGAGCGCCTGGCCGCCGCCCCGGCTGACAGCAAGCGGGCGGTGTTCATGCTCGGGGAAGTGCCGCCGATACGGCCGGCAAGGCGCGACCGCCCCAGTCCAGCCTGAGCGCCGCCCGGCACCAGTGCTGGTGCCAGGCTCAGGCTTTGTCTTTAGCGTCTTTGTCCGCCTTCGCCAGGCTTCCTGGCGATGCCGGCGCGCCCGCGCCGGCCTTTCCGGCTTTCGACAGGGCCCGCGGGTGCGCCGCGTCATACACCTTGGCCAGGTGCTGGAAATCCAGCCGGGTATAGACCTGCGTGGTCGTGATGTTGGCATGGCCCAGCAGCTCCTGAACCGCCCGCAAATCACCGCTCGACTGCAGCACATGGCTGGCAAAGGAGTGGCGCAGCATGTGGGGATGCACCGGCGTGGCCAGCCCCGCTTTCAGCGAGCGCTGCTTCAGCCGCACCCGGATGTGCTGCGGCGTCAGGCGGGTGCCGCGCTGGTTGATAAAAAGCGCATGGTCTTCACGCGCCCAGCCGGCCCGCGCGGCAAGCCACTGCTGCAGTGATTGCAGCGCAGCCCGGCCGACCGGCACGCTGCGCCTTTTGGAACCCTTGCCCAGCACATAAGCTTCGGCCGCATCCGTGTCGATCCAGCCGCGCGCCTGCGCACTGGCCTTCACATCCAGGCCCACCAGCTCGCCGATACGCAGCCCGCAGCCGTACAGCAGCTCGGTGATGCATTGGTCGCGCAGTTCCAGCAGCGGGTCACCATCCGAAGCGTCGGCCTGGTAGCCCGCGAGCTGCACGGCTTCGTCTACGCTCAATGCCTTGGGCAGGGGCTTGGCGGCTTTGGGCGCCCGCACGTCCTGCACGGGGTTGCCGCTGATCAGGCCTTCGCGGCCCAGCCAGGTGTAAAAGCCGCGCCAGCCTGAGAGGATCAGTGCAATGCCCCGGCCGCTGCGCCCCGCACCATGCATTTGCGCCACCCAGCGCCGCATGTGAACGTTTTGTACCGCCACCAGCGCCACCCTGGCCTGGTGCGCATTGGCTTCAAGCTTCTGCAGGTCGAGCGCGTAGAGCTCCACGGTGCGCTGGGCCAGGCGCTTTTCCACGCGCACATGCTCCAGGTAACGCTCGACCAGCGGATCGGAAGGCGTCAATACTGGCTGCCCGCCGCCGGATTCAGAGGCTGAAGGCGGCGTTTGCATCATGGCCGTGGTGCATGGCCCCGGTGCTTATTCGGCAGCAACCGGCTGGGGCCGCAGCCGGGTCAGCGCCGCGCCGGCCAGTTCACCCAGACGCTCCAGAAAATCCGTGCCCATGCCGCTGTGAAAGCGTTCCGGGTCGGGCGAGGCCAGCACGAGCAGGCCCGAGACTTCCGCCCCCGCTGCGGCGCGCAGCGGTATCAGCGCGATCGACAGCGCCACCGCGGGCTCGGGCAGCCAGTTAACCGCTTCGAAGCCCGAATTGACGCCGCAGTAGGGTGCGCTCAATGACGATGCAAAAGTTTTGGCGTCCTCGCTCACATCGGTCGCAAAGCTTTCATCCGAAAAAATCCCGTTCACGTCCCAGACCTTGATGGCGGCCTGCGGGATCAGGAATTCGCCGGTGATGCCCTCGACGATGGCGCCCGGCAGGTCGCGCGCCTGCGTCGCCTGCAGCAGCTTGCGTGTCCAGCGCTGCATCTTGTCGGCAATGGCCACGTTGTCCTGCCCGTGACGGATCATGTCGACCATCCGGGTTTCGAGCCCCTTGATCTTCTCGCGCAGCATCAAGGCCTGGCGCTCCTGCAGGCTGACGGCACGGTTGCCGTGTCCGCTGGACAGTTGCACCGAAGCCAGCAGTTCGGCGTGGCGCTCGAAGAAGTCGGGCGTGTTGGCCAGGAAGTTGGCGATGTCGTCTTCGGTGATGGGGTGTTCAGTTGGATTCATCCGGGCATTGTCCTCAGTTTTGTGGCGGGCGCAAAGGCGCAGGGTGCCCGCGTTACATCCGCTTTCGTCGAAAGGCAGTCTTCAGATCCCGTCGGGGATATTAATCTCGGACTCGAATACCGTCGTAGCCGGCCCGGTCATCATGACAGGCGCATCGAGCCGCCCCGGCCATTCGATGGTGAGCTGGCCGCCCCGCGTCATCACGTCGACCCGCGTGTCCAGCAGGCCCCAGCGTATGCCCGCCACCACCGCCGCGCAGGCGCCCGTGCCGCAGGCCAGCGTCTCGCCCGCGCCGCGCTCAAAGACCCGCAGTCGGATCTGGCTGCGCGAAACCACCTGCATGAAGCCGGCGTTCACACGGCGCGGAAAACGCACGTGGTTTTCAATCAGCGGACCGGTTTGCAGCACCGGCGCAGCGTCCACGTCATCCACCAGTTGCACCGCGTGTGGGTTACCCATCGACAAGGCCGCTATCAAAAGAGGAGCTGCTTGCGCCCGTCCATCAAGCGCCAGTGGCCATTTTTGCCATGAACCCTGGGTCACAGGCGCGAGTCCGGAAGCGTCGAAGGGAATGCGCACCGGGTCAAACACCGGCGCGCCCATGTCGACCGTGACACGCCCGTCAGCCTGCATGCGTGGCTCGATGATGCCGCTCAGGGTCTTGACCCTCACGACGTCCTTTGTCGTCAGCCCCTGCTCGCGCACAAAACGCACAAAGCAGCGCGCACCGTTGCCGCACTGCTCAACCTCGCCGCCGTCGGCGTTGTGGATCACGTACTCAAAGTCGATGCCCTCCCCCGCATCCGCAGGCGGCGGCCGCACCGAGAGAATCTGGTCGGCGCCCACGCCGAAGTGACGATCGGCCAGGAAGCGGTATTGCGCGGTGGAAAGGCCCAGCGGGGCGCGGGTTTCGTCGAGCATGACAAAGTCATTGCCCGCGCCCTGCATTTTGGTGAATCGGATTCGCATGGGGGAATTATCTGCGGTGCGAAGGCGGCGCTTAAAGAGGTGAATCGGCCATTTCGCGCCCACCGGCCGTTGTTTTGAAGGAATTCGGGGCAATACGCTTGGTTTGCCCTGGGCATTGCACAGCAGAAAACCCTCCAAATCCCGCCGGCAACGCCCGCGCAGCCCCGAAGCCATAATTTGCGGATGCCACGTCCTTCCCAACTGCTCCATCCTTCGCGCGAACCCGCGCCTGTACGTCCGGCGGCCACCGTGCTGTTGCTGCGCGACACCCCGCACGGCGTCGAAGTCCTGATGACACGGCGCTCCATGACCGCCAGCTTCGCCCCGGGGGCTTATGTCTTTCCCGGCGGCGGCATCGACGCGGCGGATGCCGCGGCACACGCACAGTCCACCCGGCGGGCCACGCAAAGCGACCTGCACCTGACACAGGCCATCGCGGCTATCCGCGAAAGTTTTGAGGAACTCGGCGTGCTGCTGGCGCGCCACGTCGACGGCAGTTATGCCACGACCGCCGACATCGCAGCACTGGACCGCAAGGCGTCCTTCGCCGTGCAATGCCGGGAGCGCGGCTTGACGCTGGCCGGTGACCAGGTGTTTGTGCTGGCGCACTGGGTCACCGACCGCGACCTGCCGCGCCGCTTTGACGTGCCTTTTCTCGTTGCGCGCATGCCCGAAGGGCAAAGCCCGGTGGCCGACGAGGCAGAGCAGTTTGAGCCGGTCTGGGTGCGGCCGGCCGAGGCGCTGGCGCGGCACGCGGCAGGGGGATTCTTCATCATCTTTCCCACCATACGCACACTGGAAAGGCTGCAGCACTATCCCGACGTGGCCTCGGTGCTGGCGGCCTGCGCATCCGAAGTCCCGCTCTGGACCTCCTGCCCGCGTGCCGGGCTGCTGGCCGGCAAGGAAGCGCGCTATATGGAACACGAAGCGCCCTATGGTGAGCTGGCGCTGACCTGCCCGGACGGGCAGATCGTGCACGCACTCGACTGGCAGACATCACAGCCCGTGGCGCTGCTCCACAACGTGATGCGCCTGACGGCGCCCAACCCCGGCGTGATGACCGGGCCGGGCACCAACAGCTACCTGGTCGGCGACCCTGGCAGCGGCTACATCGCCATCGACCCCGGCCCGGCTGATCACGAGCACCTGCAGCGCCTCTGGCGGGCGGCCGGCGGCGACATCCGCATGATTGTGTGCACCCACTCGCACCCCGACCATTCACCCGGCGCCAAACCGCTGCAGGCCATGTGCAGCGTTGCGCCGCCGATTCTGGGCCTGCCCTCGGCACCCACCGCGCGCGCCGCCAGCGCCTTCTCGCCGGATCGATCGCTATCAAATCAGGAGCTGCTTGCGCTCACCAGCAAAGGGCCGGAAGGCGAAATTACCCATACCCTGAAGGTGCTGCACACACCCGGCCATGCCGCCAACCATGTGTGCCTGGTGCTGGTGGAAGACGGCCTGCTGTTCAGCGGCGACCACATCCTCAACGGCAGCACCACGGTCATTGACCCGCCCGACGGTGACATGAGTGCCTACCTGGACTCCCTGGATGCGCTGAGCGCGGCCTGCGATGAACACCAAATCGGCTTCATCGCCCCGGCGCATGGCTACGTGCTGGCGGACGCAAAGAATGCGATTGCCCGGCTCAAGGCCCATCGCCTCAA
This sequence comes from Polaromonas sp. P1_F8, assembly GCF_056405635.1. NCBI lineage: Bacteria > Pseudomonadati > Pseudomonadota > Betaproteobacteria > Burkholderiales > Comamonadaceae > Polaromonas > Polaromonas sp. P1_F8. The sequence continues at coordinate 1,846,713 of NZ_JBFUBS010000001.1, forward strand.
ACGCGAGGCCAAAATCATGCGGGTGATGCAGGCCCACCCGGAAGGCACGATCGACGACTGGGTCGCGGGCGCCTACGACGATGTGGACCCGCGCATCTGGCCGGTGGCCAAACGCTCGCTGCTGGCGCACGTGGACCGCGTGCGTGAGCTGGGCCTTGTCCATTAACGATTTCTGCACACGCGCCATGCATCGCTATTGTTTTGCAAGCCACCACTGAGTACCCGCACTACTGTGGCGTGAAAGTTGCTAAACCTTGGACCGTACGTAAGGGTATATACCGGCGTTAAGGCCTTGAACAGTCACCAAGGCTACTGAAAGGGGGTGTTTGACCCAGGGCCGCGGTTTATACTTTTTGTTCGTATGCCGGAGGCCGTGCCTGACCGCATGGCTTGACGGGCATCACCATCATTTCAACCTTTTTGAGGGACTTCATGTCTTCCTACTCCATCTCAACGCGACGTTTCCTGCAAACCGCCGGCACCCTGGTCGCCGGTATCGTTCTGGCCGCCTGCAGCAAGACCGAGCCGCCGGCACCCGCAGCCAGCGCACCCGCTCCCGCCGCCTCGGCACCCGCACCCGCAGCCAAGGTGTACGTCGTCGGCACGGACGCCGCGTATGTACCTTTTGAGTCCCAGAACGACAAAGGCGAGATCGTCGGTTTCGACATCGAAGTCGTCAAGGCCGTGGCACAGAAAGCCGGCATCGAAGTCAAGTTCCTGAACACGCCATGGGAAGGCATCTTTAACTCCCTGAACCAGGGCGACCGCGACCTGCTGGTCTCGGCCATCACGATCACGGCCGAGCGCAAGCAGACCATGGATTTTTCGTCCCCTTACTTTGACGCGCAGCAACTGATCGCCGTGAAGAAGGATTCGAAGATCGCCAAGTTCAACGACCTCAAGAAGCTCAAGGTCGGCGTGCAGAACGGCACGACGGGCGACGAAGTCATCACCAAGCTGCAGGGCAAGGACAGCGCCAACATCAAGCGCTTTGAGGCCACGCCACTGGCACTGAAAGAGCTGGAAGCCGGCGGCGTGGACGCCGTGGTCGCCGACAACGGCGTGGTGGAACACTACGTCAACAACAACACCGGCTCGAAGTTCAAGACCATCGCCGATGCCAGCTTTGCACCCGAGCAATACGGCCTGGCCGTGAAAAAGGGCAACGCCGAGCTGCTCGCAAAACTGAACAAGGGCCTGGCCGACATCAAGGCCGACGGCACCTACGACAAGATTTTCGCCCAGTACTTTGGTAAGGCACCAGCCGCCAGCGCCGCTGCAGGCACCGCATCGGCACCGGCTGCCGCCGCCTCTCCCGCCAAGTAAGGCGCCGCAGGCAGGGCCGGCAAGGCCCAAAAAGACAAAGCCCCGTTCATTGCTGAACGGGGCTTTTTTTATTAGTGTGAAGCCCGCCGATAAGCCGGATTCTGTGCACCGGGCCCCCTTGGAGAAAGCCCGGCGTGACCGCCATTAATCTGGGCCGGGGGTCGCCCCCACGGCTCAATGCTACCTACCCGCCAGCTCTGCGGAACCACATCAACGCTGGCCTACTTGGTATTGCTGCGCGTAGAGATTGCCCGTTTCACCCGGCCCGGGGTTGCCCCAGGGCCGACTCGTCTCTGTTGCTCTGATCCTCACCTCACGGTGGAGAGGTATTACCTCCTACGCTGTCCTGTGCAGTCCGGACGTTCCTCCAGTGCCTGGTTTCCCAGATTGCACCAGCGGCGGTCTGGCGTGCTTCACGGGGCCCATTATCCGCCAGTCCTTTAAAATGCAGGTTGCTTGATCAACACGAGCCCCTCTCATGATTCGCCTGACCGAACTCAAACTTCCGCTGGACCACGCGGAAAGCGCCCTGCCCGCCCTGGTGGCCCAGACCCTGGGTGTCGCTGCGGCCGCCCTGCAGAACGTCCACATCCACAAGCGCAGCTTTGATGCCCGCAAGGCAGACCTGCTCAAGGTCTACATCGTCGATGTCACGCTCATCGATGCAACCCAGGAAAGCGCATTGCTGGCGAAACTTTCCGGCAACCCGCACATCCTTCCCACACCGGACATGGCCTACCGCACGGTGGGCCAGGCACCCGCTGGCTTGCCGTTGCGACCGGTAGTCGTCGGCTTTGGCCCTTGCGGCATGTTCGCAGCCCTGCTGCTGGCGCAGATGGGCTTCAAGCCCATCGTGCTGGAACGCGGCAAGACGGTGCGCCAGCGCACCCGGGACACCTGGGGCCTGTGGCGCAAGAACGTGCTCAACCCAGAGTCCAACGTGCAGTTCGGCGAAGGCGGCGCCGGCACTTTTTCCGACGGCAAGCTCTACAGCCAGATCAAGGACCCGCGTCACCTGGGCCGCAAGGTGATGAACGAGTTCGTGAAGGCCGGCGCGCCCGCCGACATCCTGTTCGAGGCGCACCCGCACATCGGCACCTTCAAGCTGGTGAAGGTGGTCGAAAACATGCGCGCGCAAATCGTCGCGCTGGGCGGCGAGATCCGCTTCGAGCAGCGCGTGACCGACGTGCTGATCGAGGACGGCCCGCAAGGCAAACAGCTGCGCGGCCTCACGGTACTGGACCAGGCCACGGGCCAGAGCCACGAGATGCGTGCCGACCAGGTGGTGATGGCGCTGGGCCACAGCTCGCGCGACACCTTCGCCATGCTGTATGCGCGCGGTGTGTACATCGAGGCAAAACCCTTTTCCATCGGCTTTCGGGTCGAACACCCGCAGGGCATCATCGACCGCGCGCGCTGGGGCCGCCATGCCGGCCACCCGTCGCTGGGCGCGGCCGAATACAAGCTGGTGCACCACGCCAGCAACGGCCGCTCGGTCTACAGTTTTTGCATGTGCCCGGGCGGCACCGTGGTGGCCGCCACCTCGGAGCCCGGCCGCGTGGTGACCAACGGCATGAGCCAGTATTCGCGCAACGAACGCAACGCCAATGCCGGCATCGTGGTGGGCATAGACCCGCGCGACTACCCCGGCTTCGAAGCGGGCGACGCGCTGGCCGGCATCGCGCTGCAGCGCCAGCTCGAATCACACGCGTTTGTATTGGGCGGCAGCAATTACCAGGCGCCGGCGCAGCTGGTGGGTGACTTCGTGGCGGGCCGCCCCTCGACCGCGCTGGGCAGCATCACTCCGTCCTACAAGCCGGGCGTGACCATCGGCGACCTGTCGTCGGCACTGCCTGCGTATGCGATCGAGGCCATGCGCGAGGCCTTTCCCGTATTCGGCAAAAAGATCAAGGGCTTTGACACCCACGACGCGGTGCTGACCGGGGTGGAAACGCGCACTTCCTCGCCGATCCGCATCAGCCGCGGCGAAGACCTGCAAAGCGTCAACGTGCGCGGCCTCTACCCGGCCGGCGAAGGCGCCAGCTACGCCGGCGGGATTTTGTCGGCCGGCGTGGATGGCATCAAGGTTGCGGAGGCCCTGGCGCGCAGCGTGCTGCAGGACGCCGAACAACAGCGGATGGCCGCGTGATGGGCCAGGACTTTCACTACTACGAGCCCGCCAAAGGCCACGGCCTGCCGCACGATCCCTTCAATGCCATGGTGGGGCCACGCCCCATTGGCTGGATTTCCTCGCAGGACGCCAAGGGGCAAATGAACCTGGCGCCCTACAGCTTTTTCAACGCCTTCAACTACACGCCGCCCATCATCGGTTTCGCCAGCATCGGTGCCAAGGACAGCCTGCACAACATCCGCGAAACCGGCGAGTTCGGCTGGAACCTGGCGACGCGGCCGCTGGCCGAGGCCATGAACCGCTCCTGCGCGATGGTGCCGCCCGAGGTCAACGAGTTCGAGCTGGCCGGCCTCACGCCCGTGGCCTCGCAACGCATTGCCGTACCGCGCGTACAGGAAAGCCCGGTCTCCTTCGAGTGCAAGCTGACCCAAATCCTGCAGCTGCAAGGCGCCAACGGCGTGCCGGTTCCCACCTGGCTGGTGCTGGGCGAAGTCGTCGGCGTGTACATTGCAAGGCATCTGCTCAAAGACGGCATTTACGACACGGCGGCTGCCGAGCCCATTCTTCGCGGCGGCGGCCCGGCCGATTACTTCGCCGTCACACCCGACAACCTCTTTCGCATGTTCAGACCTCGCTGAGCTTTCTGAACACCCCGCCATACCATCTTTTTCACCCACACACATGACCGAAACCACCACACCCTCCCCGCGTGCCAAACGCCCCCGCCCCCCGCAGCGCCCGGCTAATCCGCAGCAGCGCTCTCGCGAAGTCCATCCCGTGCTGGAAAAGCTGTTCGAGCTCTACCCCAAAATGTTCGGCGCACAGTTCCTGCCGCTCAAGCTGGGCGCTTTCCAGGACCTGCTGGCGGAAAACCCCGAAGCATTCAAGCGCGACGAACTGAAAGTGGCGCTGGGCCTGCATGCCCGTTCCACGCGTTACCTCGAATGCGTGGCGGCTGGCCACCCGCGCCACAACCTGCAGGGCGAGCCCGTCGAGCCGGTAGCGCCCGAGCACGTGCACCACGCGATCATGGAGGTGTTCCGCCGGCGCCAGGCACGTTCAAAGGAAGACCTGCGCCCCAAAGTGCGTATGCGCCTCATCGAGGCCATTGAAGCATCCGGCTTGAGCCGCGAAGAGTACGCAGAACGCACCCGCACGCAGGATGAGGTGTCGAACACCTTGCTGGACGAGGCTTTTGTGGAGATGGCGGTGCAAACCGCCAAACGCGAAGCACTGATGCGTGCCTTTGAGGCCAGCGGGAAAACGGCTACGGAATTTGCCGAGATGTATGGACTGGACCCCGCGCAAGTGACACACGCCATAGAGCGGGTACAGCGAAGCCGCCAGGCCTGAGGTTCCCCGCTGCAGCCTCAGTCGATCAGCAGATCAATGGATCAGTAGAGCGAGCGGCCAAAACGCTCGAAGCGCGGCTGCCACTTCTCCAGGATGTCCGCCGACACCAGGATCCGTTCCGCACGCCCAATCAGCAGGTTGCGCGGCACCAGGCCTATGTAGCGCGAATCTGCGCTGTTGTCGCGGTTGTCACCCAGCATCAGGTACTGGTCAGCGGGAATCGTGATCGGCCCCCAGCTGTCCTTGGCCTTCACACCGGCCAGCCACTGGATTTCATGTTGCTCCTGGGCAGTGGCTTCTTTCACGTGCGTGGCCACCAGTACGCCAACCGGCCCGGCCGGCTCCAGCACCGTGTCCAGCGCCTCATAGCGGGCTGACTGCCCGTTGATGATGAGCACCTTGTCGCGCATTTCCACGACGTCGCCCGGCACAGCCACCAGCCGCTTGATCAGGCGGACGCCGTCCACCGGCGAGGAAAAAGTGACGACGTCGCCGCGCTGCGGATCGGTGGTGCGCGCCAGCACGGTATCGGTCAGCGGAATCTTGACGTTGTAGGCCAGCCGGTTGACGAAGACCACGTCACCTTCGAGCAGGTTGGGCCGCATGGAACCTGAGGGAATGGGGTTCCAGTCCGCGATTGCGGTACGGAACAGCCCGAACAACAACAGCAACACCAGAAAACTGCGGTTCTGCCTGATCCAGCTTTTCATGCCTGCACTCCTGTGAAGAAAATGGGAAGAAAAAAAGGGCGCCCTGTGCGGGGCGCCCTTTGATGGTTCAAGCCTGGCTGTTCTGCAATGCTGCGATGCGCTCTTCAATCGGCGGGTGCGTGGCAAACAGCTTGCCGATGCTGCCGGTGATACCCATGGCTTCCACCGCTTTGGGCAATTCGCCCGGCTGCATGCCGCCCAGGCGGGCCAGCGCATTCATCATGGGCTGGCGGCGGCCCATCAGCTGCGCGGCGCCGGCGTCGGCGCGAAACTCGCGCTGGCGCGAGAACCAGGCCACGACGATGGCGGCGGCAAAACCCAGCACGATGTCCAGCACGATGGTGCTGACGTAGTAGCCGATACCGGGGCCGGAGTTGTTGTCGCTGCCGCGGCGCAAGAAGCTGTCGACGGCGTAGCCGATCACACGCGAGAGGAAAACCACAAAGGTGTTCATCACGCCCTGGATCAGCGTCATGGTGACCATGTCGCCGTTGGCCACGTGGGCAATCTCATGGCCCAGCACGGCTTCGATTTCTTCCTTGGTCATGCCTTGCAGCAGGCCGGTGGACACGGCCACCAGCGACGAATTCTTGAACGCGCCGGTGGCAAAGGCATTGGGCGCGCCTTCAAAGATGCCGACTTCGGGCATGCCGATCTGGGCCTTGTCGGCCAGCTTGCGCACAGTTTCGACGATCCAGGCCTCGTCGGCATTTTGGGGCGACTCAATCACCCGCACCCCGGCGCTCCATTTGGCGACGGGCTTGCTGATCAGCAGCGAGATAAAGGCGCCGCCGAAGCCCATGATCAGTGCAAAGCCGAGCAGCGCAGTCAGGTTCAGCCCGTTGGCCGTGAGGAAGCGGTTGACGCCGAGCAGGCTGGCGACAATGCCCAGCACCACCACGACAGCAAGGTTGGTCAGGACAAACAGAAAAATACGTTTCATGGGTTCTCCGTGGGGTCGGTGAAAAAAGCCCGCCTTGCGCAGGATATGAGGGCTTGCCAGCCCAGTTCAAGCTGTGGGGCACATTGACGGCTGATCTCTATCTGTTGTTTTGCAGCCGTGGCGGTCGGAATACAAGGGAGTCATCATAAAAGGAAAAGTTCTCGTTCCCGGGCCACCAGCCAGGCACGCCCAGCACCGGCAAAGGGGAAAAAGGCTTGCCGGCCAGCTTGTCCGCGCTCAGGTCGGCAGCAATCCAGCAGTCCAGATCTGCTATTGAATTGATAGCTGGTTGCGCCCGGTAGACATGGGCTGTGATCGGTTTTCGTGGATAAATCAGTTTCTCCAGCAGCGCATGGCCAAACAGCACCAGCCGGGCTTGCTGCCAGAGTGGGCGCAAACCCACAAAGAGCTGCTGCCAGTCCCGCGCCGCCAGCGCGTCCCACAAGGGTTGCGGCGCCGACAGGAAAGCAGCGTTCTCGTCAAAGAGGGTCAGCGCGTCACGGACCGGGCCGCGCACCTTTTGCACACCGGCCTGCGCTATTTCGGCGGCCTGCAGTTGATTGAGCCTTTTTTTGGTTTCGGGGAACTGCATCCAGCACAGGCCATTGAAAAAATCATGGGCACCTTCGCGCGTGGGGCATTCACCTGTCCTGAAAATAAAGCTCTCGTAAGCCTCGCCGGCGGGCAATGCACTTTGGGGAACAAAGCGCACCGGGGCACGCTGCCCGGCATTCAGGGCCTGATGCAGCGCAGTGCCCGCCGCAATGGCCTGGGCGACGCGTTCGCCAGGCTCCTGCCAGGGTTGCAGCCAGGGCTGGTTCCATGCCGGCATCGGCATGGCCGGCGCTGGCTGCAGGGCTGCAGCGACTCGCACCTGCAGGCCCCCTAGGCCCGGGCCGACTTGTTCAGTCGCCTGTCGCGCACTGCGACGGTCGACTTGCCTTCGTCGGCGATGTCAAACAGCTGGGTGGCCACCAGCAGCTTGGTCAGCGTGGCATAGCCGTAGTTGCGATGGTCAAACGAGGCCTGGTTGGCGATTTGCGTCCCCACAGCACCCACGCGCGCCCAACCCTCGTCGTCGGCTGCGGCCTGGACGGCATTGCGCAGCAGCATGACCAGCTTGGCGTCCTGCTTGAGCTGGGCGGGTGTTGCCCTGAGGGGCGCGGCGGCAACCGCCTCGCCATCGTCACGGCTGTCTCCGTGGGCACCGCCCGCCGCATCACTGACGGCGATGGGGCGCAGCTTGTCGAGGAACAGGAATCTCGAACACGCATTGACAAAAGGCTCCGGCGTTTTCTGCGCGCCAAAGCCGTAGACCGCTGCGCCCTTGGCGCGCAGGTGCATGACCAGCGGCGTGAAGTCGGCGTCCGACGAGACGATGCCAAAGGCGTCGGGCCGGTCGGTATAGAGCAGCTCCAGCGCGTCGATCACCATGGCCATGTCGCTGGCGTTCTTGCCTTTGGTGTAGTCGAACTGCTGCATGGGTCGGATGGCATGCTCGTGCAACACCTCTTCCCAGCCCTTGAGTTCATTCTTCTTCCAGTTGCCGTAGGCGCGGCGGATGTTCGTTTCGCCGAAGGTCGACAGCTCGTTGAGGATCAGGTCGATCTTGGACGCCGGCGAGTTGTCGGCATCAATGAGCAGGGCAACACGCGGCTTGTGGTCCATCAGGTGCTTTCTGAAGTGTGCAGTTTCCAGGGCAGGTTTTCACCCGAGCGCAAAGGCTTGAGCTCGGCCTCGCCGAAGGCAAAGCTCTCGGGCGGGTGCCAGCTTTCCTTCTTGAGCGTGATGCGGCCGGTATTGCGCGGCAGGCCGTAAAAATCCGCACCGTTAAAGCTGGCAAAGGCCTCCAGCTTGTCCAGTGCGCCGGCCGCATCAAAGGCTTCGGCGTAAAGCTCCATGGCGGCGTGGGCGGTGTAGCACCCTGCGCAGCCCGTCGCGTGCTCCTTGAGGTGCGCAGGGTGCGGTGCGCTGTCAGTACCCAGGAAAAAGCGGTTGTTGCCGCTGGTGGCAGCTTCTACCAATGCCAGACGATGCGTTTCGCGCTTGAGCACCGGCAGGCAGTAGTAATGCGGGCGAATGCCGCCCGTGAAAATGGCATTGCGGTTGTAGAGCAGGTGGTGCGCGGTGACGGTCGCACCCGTGAACTGGCCGGCATCGCGCACGTAATGGGCGGCTTCGCGGGTGGTGATGTGCTCAAACACGATCTTGAGCTCAGGGAAATCGCGGCGCAGCGGAATCAACTGGGTGTCAATGAATACCGCTTCCCGGTCGAACAGGTCGATGTCGGAGGACGTCACCTCGCCATGCACCAGCAGCAGCAACCCTTCCTTTTGCATGGCCTCGAGTGTCTTGTAAGTCTTGCGCAGGTCGGTCACACCGGCATCGCTGTTGGTGGTGGCGCCGGCCGGGTATAGCTTGAGCGCCACAACACCGGCGTCTTTCGCGCGCTTGATCTCATCGGGTGGCAGGTTGTCGGTGAGGTAGAGCGTCATCAATGGCTCGAACTGCACGCCGGCCGGCACAGCGGCCTGGATGCGTTCCCGATACGCCGCCGCCTGGGCGGCCGTGGTCACCGGCGGGCGCAGGTTGGGCATGATGATGGCACGGCCAAACTGTGCGGCCGTGTGCGGCACCACGGTGTGCAGGGCCTCGCCGTCGCGCACATGCAGGTGCCAATCGTCGGGCCGGGTAATTGTCAGAGCGGAGGTCAGGGTGGAGGCGGGTGTGCGGGTGGCTGAAGTCATGGCCTGAATTGTCGCACTGGTCACACCACCCGACCATCATGAGCCGCCATGAAAAAAGCCCCGGGGTTCGGGGCTTTTTTTCCGGGGCGCATGGCTTTCAGTGCGCCAGGATCTTGTTGAGGAAATCCTTGGTGCGCGCCTGGCGGTTTTCCGGGTGACTGAAAAACTCGTCCTTCGAGCAGTCTTCCAGAATCTTGCCGCCGACATCCATGAAAATCACGCGGCTGCCCACTTTTTTGGCAAAGCCCATTTCGTGGGTCACCACCATCATGGTCATGCCTTCGACAGCCAGGCCCATCATGCAGTCCAGCACCTCGCCCACCATTTCCGGGTCCAGCGCGGAGGTGGGTTCGTCAAACAGCATGGCGATCGGGTCCATGCTGAGCGCGCGGGCGATCGCCACACGCTGCTGCTGGCCACCGGAGAGCTGGCCGGGGAATTTATCCTTGTGCGCCATCAGGCCCACGCGATCCAGGTATTTGAGGCCGTGCTTTTTGGCTTCGTCGGGCTTGCGGCCCAGTACCTTGACCTGCGCCAGCGTCAGGTTCTCGGTCACGCTCAGGTGCGGGAACAGCTCGAAATTCTGGAACACCATGCCGACGCGGCTGCGCAGCTTGGGCAGGTCGGTCTTGGGGTCATGCACAGCCTTGCCGTCGACAAAGATCTGGCCCTTCTGGAAAGGCTCCAGCGCGTTGATGGTCTTGATGAGGGTGGATTTGCCTGAGCCCGATGGGCCGCAGACCACAACAACTTCACCCTTCTTGATGCTGGTGGTGCAGTTATTGAGAACCTGCACTTCACCGTACCATTTGGAAACTTCTTTCAACTCAATCATCTTCTTCTCCAGTGTGCTCTTTGAGAGATAGGGGGTGTTTTAAGAAACAGCGATCTCAGCGAATGATGGCGATTCTGCTGTTCAGGCGTTTGACCATGAAGGACAGCCCGAAGCAGATCACGAAATAAACCACGGCGGCCAGCAGGTAGGCCTCTTCAGGACGGCCGAAGATCTTGCCGGCGGTGCTGAAGCCCTTGAGCAGGTCGTAGGCGCCGATGGCGTAAACCAGCGAAGTATCCTGGAACAGGATGATGGTCTGGGTCAGCAGGATGGGCACCATGTTGCGGAAAGCCTGCGGCAGGATGATCAGCTTCATGTTCTGCGAATAGGTCATGCCCAGGGCACGGCCCGCATTGACCTGCCCACGCGAGATGGACTGGATGCCCGCACGCATGATTTCGCTGAAGTACGCAGCCTCAAAGGCCACGAAGGTGATGATGGCCGAAATCTCGGCGCGGTAGTTGGCTCCCCAGGCGCCGAAGGTCGTGTAGAACGACGCAGGCACCAGCAGGAAGAACCACAGGATCACCATGACCAGCGGAACGGAACGCATGCCGTTGACGTAGATGGTCGCGGGAACCGTCAGGAATTTTTTGCCCGACAGGCGCATCAGCGCAAGCACGGTGCCGAAAATAATGCCGCCTATGGTGGCGATGACGGTCAGCTCGATGCTGAAGATAAAGCCCTTGACGACGAACTGGGAAATCATCTCCCAGTTCAGGAAGCTCATGTCGAGTCCAAGCATGTCAGTGCCCTCCGCCCGTTGAGCCGGCTACAACGAAGCCGGGGATCTGGACCTTCTTCTCAACAAAGGCCATGACACGGTTGACCGCGAAGGCAGAGATTGCATAAAGGGCCGTCACCGCAAGGTAGATCTCAATGCCGCGCGAAGTTTCTTCCTGCGCCTGCATGGCGAACATGGTGAGCTCGGCGATCGACACCGCGAAAGCCACGGAGGAATTTTTCAAGAGGTTCATCGACTCGCTGGTGAGCGGCGGAATGATGATGCGAAAAGCCATAGGCAGGATCACGTAGCGGTACGTCTGCACGGTGGTAAAGCCCATGGCCATACCGGCATAACGCTGGCCGCGCGGCAAGGCCTGCACGCCGGCCCTGACCTGCTCGGCAATACGCGCCGAGGTGAAAAATCCGAGAGCGAACACCACCAGGATGAAGCTGGGCAGCTCCTTCATGGCGGGGAAAATTTTGGGAACCACAAAGTACCAGATGAAAATCTGGACCAGCAAGGGAACATTGCGAAACAGCTCGACCCAGGCATTGGCAAAGCGGACAAGCCACGGGCTGTTGGGCAAGGTGCGCAGTGTGCCGACCAGCGCGCCAAACAGCATGGCGATCACCCAGGATGCACCGGCGACGGACAGCGTCCAGCCCCATGCGTCAAACATCCATTGCAAGTAGGTTCGGCCACTACCGTCGTCATTTAGAAATACCTGCCAATCCCAAGTCATCACGGCTCCAGCAAAGGGTTGTTGTGTTGTTTTTCCATGCCACGGTAAACGAGAAACCCCGCCAGAGCATGATGTCCGGCGGGGTTCTCAATTTACCTGACCCGAATTACTTCTGGGCGTACTCTTCCATGGGCTTGTCGTTCGGATTGTCCCAGGCAGCCTTGGTGCTGGCGCTCAGTGCCAGGCCCACCTTGGTGTTCTTCGGAGGAATCGGCGACAGGAACCATTTGGTCCACAGCTTGTTCATCTCGCCCGACTTGATCATGCCCTTGACCGTGTCGTCGGCCAGGCGCTTGAGCAGCGGGTCATCCTTGCGGATCATGATGGCGATGGGCTCGACGCTCAACACTTCACCAACGATCTTGAAGTCCGAAGGCTTCTTGGCGGTGGCGATGTTGCCGGCCAGGATGGAACCGTCCATGACGAACGCATCGGCGCGGCCCGATTCGAGCAGCAGGAAGCTGTCGGAGTGGTCCTTGCCGAAGATTTCCTTGAACTCGACGCCGGTGGCGCGCTTGTTCTTGCGCAGCGTCTGCACGGAAGTGGTACCCGTGGTGGTGGCCACGGTCTTGCCGCTGAGCTGGGCAACGGAGGTGATGCCGGAGGTGGCTTTCACCGCGATGCGGACTTCTTCGACGAAGGTGGTCACGACGAAGGCCACGTCTTTTTGACGGGTCGCGTTGTTGGTGGTGGAGCCGCACTCGATGTCGACTGTGCCGTTTTGCACGAGGGGAATGCGGTTTTGCGAGGTCACGGGCTGGTATTTGACTTCCAGCTTGCGCTCGGCGGCTTTTTCGAGGCCGGCCAGGATGCGCTGGCAGATTTCGACGTGGTAGCCGGTGTATTTGCCGTCACCGAGGGTATAGGACAGTGCACCGGAGGAGTCACGCACGCCCATGGTCACAACGCCTGAAGCCTTGACTTTGGAAAGGGTGTCGGCAAACGCACCGCCGGTGGCGAGCAATGCAACAGACAGAGCGACTAGCTTGAGTTTCATGGAATCTCCTGTAATGAATGAAACGATTAGCGAACTATTCTAGAGAGTTGGTTCCCGGGCTACGCCTAGGTTTACCCGGCCTCTAAAAATGGGGGAAAGCGGACGGCGTGAAAGGGTTGATGGTTTTGCAAACCCGCAGCATTGACAGCAATTTCTGGGGTTTTCCAAAATGGTGCACGCATTAAAAGTCCGGAACTATACGGCAGATGTAAGCAGTCTTTGTGCCAGCGGACCGTCAGGCCGCCTGCACCCGTGGCCGCACAGGCTGGGCGATCACCCGAATGGCGCCGTGCCTTGCGCAGACCGATGCCGCACAAAGGGCCGTAAGGAAGGCAACGCAGACAGCAAATGAATCAACAAGCACGGGCAAGCACCAAAATTTGAACGTCACGAACTGTAAATTTGGAGGTGTCAAAACACCAATGCTGTTTCGACGATCTTCCATGCATTTTTCTTATAACCACTTAGGGTTACTACTAGTCGTCAGTCTGATGCCAGCATTTGACCGCAAGGCCAGCCCGCTTCGGCAACGGCCGGTCGGCTAGCGCGATGCCGGTGTCCCCGCGCCGCGGCCGCCAGCCTTTTCCTTGCCGCCGGTTTGTGCCTGCAGGTAAGTCCACAATGCCTGGGCATGGGTTTTGGCAGACTCCTTGGAGGTGGGCCGCTCACGGTACACGCGCACGTCCATGGTCATTTCCAGATTACCGCCGGCGCTGACCAGTTTTTTGGCCCGCAATTCCTTCTTGACGGCGCTGAGCGGCAAAAATGCGATGCCGTGGCCTTCCAGCGCCATCGCCTTCAGGCCTTCGGCCATATCGGTTTCGTACACCCGGTCCAGGTGGATGGCCGTGCTGGACTGCTTGAGGATCATGTCGACCATGCGGCCCAGGTAGGCGCCCGGCGCATAGCCCAGATAAGGCAAGGGCTGGCCAGCGCGGCCCGGCAGGCTGAACTCGGGCTCGCCCGCGGAATTGGCCCTGACAAAAGGCGCCAGCACTTCCTGGCCCAGCGACACCATTTCATAGCGGTCCGGATCCAGCTGGAAGGGCTGGGAGTCGTGGTGATAGGCGATCAGCAGGTCGCAACTGCCCTCGACAAGGCGCAGTACCGCATCGTGCACATTCAGGGCGATCAGCCGACTCTTGATGGGGCCGAACTTCTCGCGCAGGCTGCTGACCCAGGCCGGGAAAAAGGTGAACGCCAAGGTGTGCGGCACCGCAAACTCGATGACATCCTGCCCGGCCGAGGTGTGGCCGCGCAGCATGGCGCGGGTCGACTGCAGGCCCTGCAGCATCTCCAGCGACTGGCTGTACAGGGTTTCTCCGGCAGGGGTGAGTCGCGTGGGATATGAGCTGCGGTCCACCAGGTCGGTGCCGGCCCAGGCTTCCAGCGCCTGGATACGCCGTGAAAACGCGGGCTGGGTGACATGACGCAATTGGGCGGAGCGGCTGAAACTGCGGGTTTCAGCCAGGCTCACAAAATCTTCCAGCCATTTGGTTTCCATGAACCAATTATGCGAGCTCAGGCAGTCTTTCTACCTACGGGGAATCCCATGGCTACCTGGAAACCGCAAATTCCGGCCAATCGTGCCTGCATCAGCCTGCTATTAATTTTATAGCTGCTTGCGCCCGTCAGTTATGGTTAAAACCTGGATTTCACTTAAATCTCAAGCCTCTGCCGAACTCTGCTGAAGCGCCCACATGCGTGCATAAGCGCCCTCCATGGCCAGCAACTGTGCGTGTGTGCCGCGCTCCACAATGCGCCCGGCGTCCATCACCAGGATCTCATGCGCGTCCACCACGGTAGACAACCGGTGCGCGATCACCAGCGTGGTCTTGTTTTGCGCGGCGGTGCGCAGCTCGGCCTGGATGGCGCGCTCATTGGCAGAATCCAGCGCCGAAGTGGCTTCGTCAAAAATCACCACCGGCGGGTTTTTCAGCAGTGTGCGGGCAATGGCCACGCGCTGTTTTTCCCCGCCCGACAGCTTCAGGCCGCGCTCGCCCACCATGGTCTGGTAGCCCAGCGGCGTCGAGGCAATAAAACCGTGGATGCGGGCCGCGCGCGCGGCTTCTTCCACCTCGGCATGGCTGGCGCCCGGCTTGCCGTAGGCGATGTTGTATTCCACCGTGTCGTTGAACAGCACGGTGTCCTGCGGCACGATGCCGATGGACTGGCGCACGCTGGACTGTGTGACCTGCTTGATGTCCTGGCCGGCAATGGTGATGTGGCCCTGCTGGACATCGTAAAAGCGGTAGAGCAGGCGCGCCAGCGTGGATTTGCCGGCGCCCGAAGAGCCCACCACCGCGACGGTCTTGCCCGGCGGGATCTCAAAACTCACGTTGTGCAGGATGGGCCGTGCCGGGTCGTAAGCGAAGTTCACATTCTCAAAACGCACCGCCGGCGTGCCTTTGATGACGATAGGCTGGGCACCCGCCACATCGGCGATTTCACGCTCGCGCTCCATCAGCACAAACATCTTGTCCAGGTCGGTCAGGCTTTGCTTGATCTCGCGGTAAATCACACCCAGGAAACCGAGCGGAATGTAGAGCTGGATCATGAAGGCATTGACCATCACCAGGTCGCCCAGCGTCATGCGACCGTCCACCACGCCCTGAGTCGCGCGCCAGAGCATGGCCACCAGCCCGAAGGCGATGATGAGCTGCTGCCCGGTGTTGAGCAGGCTCAGCGTGTTCTGGCTCTTGATGGCGGCACGCCGGTAACGCTGCAGGTTTTCGTCGTAGCGTGCGGCTTCAAACTCTTCGTTGTTGAAGTACTTGACGGTCTCGTAGTTCAGCAGCGAGTCGATGGCGCGGCTGTGGGCCGACGAGTCGAGCTCATTCATGGCCTTGCGAAACTGTGTGCGCCACTCGGTCACCGTGACAGTGAAGAAGATGTAGAACACCAGCGCGATGCCCGTGATGCCGGCAAACCAGACGTCGAACTTGACGGCCAGCAGCGTCAGCACCAGTGTTACTTCAATCAGCGTCGGGATGATGCTGTAGAGCGAGTACGAGATCAGCGAATGCACGCCGCGCGTTCCGCGCTCGATGTCGCGCGTCATGCCGCCGGTCTGCCGCTCCAGGTGAAAACGCAGGCTGAGCGCATGCAGATGCCTGAACACTTCCAGCGAAATCCGCCGCGCCGCGCCTTCGGTGGCTTTGGCAAACACCAATTCGCGCAGTTCGGTAAAAAGCGTCGTCGACAGGCGCAGCAGGCCGTAGGCCAGCAGCAGCGCCACCGGCACCACCAGCACGGCCTGTGTGTCGCCCGGCTTGAAGTTCATGGCGTCGACCAGGTTCTTCAGCAAGAGCGGCACGCCCACGTTGGCCATCTTGGCGCCCACCATGAAGCTCAGGGCCGCCAGCACGCGCCATTTGTAATCCCACAGGTAGGGGAAAAGGCGTTTGAGGGTGCCAAGGTCCGAGCGCTGGAACGCGAGCGCCTTGCCGGCGCCCGGCGCTGACGCGGCGGCAGGCACAGCCAGGGAAGAATCAACAGCGGAAGCTCGGGAGCGCATGAGGGACAATCGTGTAGGTTGTTGTAATAACTTTTTCAGATTGTGCCTATGTCTACCGAATCAAGCACCCATACGGACATTCACGCCGAGGACGCCCTGAACGTCCAGTTGCCCACCGACAAGGAACTGGTGCTCAAGGTCATTCCCATGCCGGCCGACTGCAATGCCAACGGCGACATCTTCGGCGGCTGGGTCATGGCGCAGGTCGACCTGGCCGGCTCGGTGGTACCGGCCCGCCACGTGGACGGGCGCATGGCAACCGTGGCCGTCAACCAGTTCATTTTCAAGCAGCCCGTGCGGGTCGGCGACATCCTGTCGTTTTTCTCCTGCGTGACCCGTATCGGCACCACGTCCATCACGGTCCAGGTTGAGGTCTATGCCGAGCGCTTTCGCGCCCAGGGCCGCTACATCAAGGTCACCGAAGCCAGCCTGACTTACGTGGCCATTGACGATTTCGGCAAGCCCCGCAAGATTCCCAAGGCCTGACGCCCGGGTGCCAGGCACCTTCACCTGCCACCCGGATGCTATTTATTTGATAGCTGCTTGCGCCCGATACAAAAGGCCTACAGGCCTTTTTTGCTTAAATTTTCACGCAATCCCCGTCAGGCACCCCACCAGCCCACACGAGGGGCAGCCTGGGCTTCTTCCAGCTCCGCCTCGCTGACTTCGATCTCCATGCGCAGCAGCGCTGCCGCCATGGCCTTGCCCAGGTTGTCCAGGCGCAGGTTGCGCGCGCCGCCGCCTTGCAGCGCGCCTTGCAATACCAGCTTGAGGGCCAGGATATTGGGCAAGCGCCAGCATTGCACCGCGCCCGGCAGCCAGGGCGCAAAGTGCGCCTGCACGCGTTCGGCCGTCACCTCGCGCTCCATGATCCGGTAACCCGCTTCGTTCCAGGCAAAGAGGCCAAAGTCCACCCAGTCGGCCTTGTCGCCGCTGCGCGCATGCGCGAGCTTCACCAATTGCACCCTCATGACTGCAACACCTCCACACGCACCGCCGCCTCAACCGTTTGCCGGTCAATCAGCGCAGGCCAGATGCCCAACAACTCACTGCTGTTGTTCAGGCCGTGAAAGCCGCAGGTATAGGCCGGCCCGCTCAAGGCCATCCACGGAAAGAGCCGGCCAAAACCTTCGGCCACCGCTTTGTCCTGCGTCCTGATCGCCATACGGACCCAGACTTCGTTGAGCTCCGCCAGCACTGCAGGCGCAGGCAGTGGCGCCAGTGGGCCATGTGCCGAGTTGAGCCCCGGGAGTTCGACAAAGAGTTCGTCATGTGCCATGCGCTTGTCGGCCAGTTGCGCCTTCACCATCTCTACCGCCGCAAGCGCCTTGTCATGCGCATCAGGCCAGCTAAAGCCCCAGGTGACCTCGGCCTTGTAGCCGTCGCGAAACCCGCCCACCACCTTGAGCTGCGCGGGCCGCGCGTGGCCGCGCACGCCCGTCATGCGCACGGCATCGTTGCCCAGGTCTTCGAGCCGCACCGCCGATAAATCCATCACCACATCGGGCGAGGCATAGTGCCCCGGGTCGTGCACTTCATACAGCAGTTGCTGGCGCACCGTATCGAAGTTGATGCGGCCGCCGGTGCCCGGCGCCTTGGTGATGAGCGCGCTGCCGTCTTCTCTCACTTCGGCGATCGGGTAGCCGATATGGGCGAGATCGGGAATGGCCTTCCACGCCTGCTGGCTGCCGAAGTTGCCGCCGCTGCCCTGGCCCGAACATTCGAGCAAGTGCCCCACCGCCAGCCCTTGCGCCAGCCGGTCAAGATCTACCTGCGCCTCTGCGTCCTCCAGCTTCCAGTTGAATTCATGCACCAGCGGCGCCAGGAACAGCGCCGCATCGGCGACGCGCCCTGTCACCACAATATCGGCGCCTTGCTGCAACGCCGACACGATGGGCCGCGCGCCCAGATAGGCATTGGCAAACACCATGCGCTCGCGCACGGATTCAAAGCCCTGGCCGTTGAACATGTGCGGCGGTGCAATCGCCCCCAGTTGCGGCAGTACTTCATCACCCGTGACCACCGCGATGCGCGCCTTCCAGCCCCTGGCTGAAAACGCTGCGCGCAAGGCAGCACCAGCGCCGGCGGGATTGAGCCCGCCCGCGTTGCAGATGAACTTCACGCCGCGCGCCTGCATCAGCGGCCACAGCTTCATCAGCATGGGGACCACATCGCGTGCATAGCCCAGTGCAGGGTCGCGCTGCCGGTCTTTCTGCAAGATGGCCAGCGTCAGCTCAGCCAGATGGTCACTTGCGATGTAGTGCACACCGCCGCGCTCGATGCTCGCGGCCACAGGCTCCCACGCGTCGCCGTAGAAGCCCAGGCCAGCGCCGATTCGAACATTTCGTTCCATCTAGGGATTACGCTTGATCGCCAAGGCGACACGTATTCGGAACAACCCCTAGCGACAGAGCAATAGGCGAGAGCTATAACCAAGTCTCACTAAAGGGAGACCGCGACGTGCAATTCTTGCAGCTGCTCATCAGCGGTATTGCCCAAGGTTGTATTTATGGGTTGATCGCGCTGGGCTTCGTACTCATCTACAAAGCCACCGAAACGGTCAGCTTTGCGCAGGGCGAGCTGATGATGCTGGGCGCTTTCGGCGGCCTGGCCTGCATGACCTTGCTGGGCTTTCCCTTCTGGCTGGCAGTGATCAGCGCGATTGCCGGCATGGCGCTCTTCGGCATGGTGCTGGAGCGCCTCGTGATACGCCCCATCCTCGGCCAGCCCGCGTTTTCCATCGTGATGCTGACCATAGGTGTCGGCTACACGGCGCGCGGCCTTATCACCATGATCCCCGGCATAGGCACCGAAACCTATGTGCTGCCCGTGCCCTACAAAGACCAGATTTGGAGCCTGGGCGCGCTGGTCATCAATGTCGAGCAGGTTGCCATCATCGTCACCACCGCAGCGCTGTGCCTCGTCCTGTTTGCGATGTTCAAGTACAGCAAGCTGGGCATCGCCATGCAGGCGTCGTCGCAAAACCAGCTGGCTGCGTACTACATGGGCATTCCCGTGAAACGCCTTAATGGCCTCGTGTGGGCGCTGGCCTCGGCCGTCGCGGCGATTGCCGGGCTCTTGCTCGCGCCCATCACCTTTGTGCATGCCAACATGGGTTTTATCGGGCTCAAGGCTTTCCCGGCTGCGGTGGTAGGCGGTTTCGGCAGCCTGCCAGGCGCAATTGTGGGCGGCCTTGTCATCGGCCTGGTCGAATCGTTCTCGGGTTTTTATTTGCCCGACGGCTTCAAGGACATCGCCGCCTATGTGGTGGTGCTCATCATGCTGATGGTCAAACCCAGCGGCCTGTTCGGCGAAAAGCTGCGCAAGAAAGTTTGACTGCCCATGCGTTTTATCTTTAAAACTGACTACGGCCAGGACATCAAACTCGCCAAACATGCCGGCCATGTGTTCTGGTACGGCGCGCTGATGTTGCTGCTGCTCGCCGCGCCCTGGCTGTTTCCCGAGTACTGGCTGGCGCAGCTCACCTTCGTGATGATTTATTCCATCGCCGGGCTGGGCCTGATGCTGCTGGCAGGCTTTACCGGCCTCTTCTCTTTGGGGCATGCGGCCTTTCTGGGCGTCGGCGCTTACACGCAGGCGGTGATGACCAACGCCGGCCTGCCCTTTCCCATCGCCTTGTTGTGCGCCGCCGGGCTATCAGCCGCCGTGGGCCTGGTCGTGGGCCTGCCCGCCCTGCGCGTGAAGGGCATTTACCTCGGCATGGCCACGCTGTCCTTCGGCTTCATTGTTGAAGAGGTGTTTGCACGCTGGGAAAGCGTCACCGGCGGCAATGCAGGCATCCACATCAAGATGCCCGACATGTTCGGCTGGAAGCTGGCCAGCGGTGAGTCGTTTTATTTCCTCTGCCTCATCATCACCGTGGCGGCCACGCTGGGCATCCTCAACCTGTTGCGCTCACCCACGGGCCGCGCTTTTGTGGCGATTCGCGATTCAGAGATTTCCGCGCAGAGCATGGGCATCCACCTGGCGCGTTACAAGACACTTTCGTTTGCGCTGTCTGCCGCGCTTGCCGGTGTGGCCGGCGCGCTCTATGCGCACAAGCTGCAGTTCATCTCGCCCGACCAGTTCAACATCCTGCAATCCATCGACCTGCTGTTGATGATCGTGATCGGCGGCGTGGGTTCGGTGCACGGCGCTTTCCTGGGCGCCATCTTTCTGATCTCCATGCCGCAGATCATTGGCCTCACCAAAGACTATTTGCCCGCCACCATAGGCCAGGCGCCGGGCCTGCAGGCAGCGGTCTACGGCATCGTGCTGATTGCCTTTGTGTTGTTTGAGCCGATGGGGCTGTATGGCCGCTGGCTGAAGATTCGCACCTATTTGCAGCTCTTTCCTTTCTACAGAAAAGGGCTCTTTAAACGGCAGAAATCATTCCAGAAGTCAGATCGCCTGAAATGAGCACGACCCTCCTTTCCGCCAAAAACCTCAGCGTTCGCTTCGGCGGCGTGCTGGCCGTCAACAACGTGAGCTTTGACGTCAAGCAGGGCGAGGTCTTCACACTCATCGGCCCCAACGGCGCGGGCAAGACCACGGTATTCAATCTGATCAGCCGTATCTACACGCCCACCACCGGCGAGATTGAATACCGCGGCGAAAAACTCACCTACCAGCCGCCCCACAAGATTGCCTCACTGGGCATTGCGCGCACCTTCCAGAACATCGAGCTGTTTGAACACGCCACCGTGCTGCACAACCTGCTGATTGGCCGGCACACGCACCGGCAGACAGGTTTGCTGCACGACCTTTTCTTCACCGCCAAGGCGCGCGAGGCCGAACTTCTGGCACGCGAAAAAGCCGAGCAGGTCATTGACTTCCTCGACCTGCAACATCACCGCGATTCGATGGTCGCAGGCCTGCCCTACGGTGTACGCAAGGTGGTCGAGCTGGCGCGGGCGCTGTGCACCGAGCCGCAGTTGCTGCTGCTTGACGAACCCTCTTCCGGCCTCAATGTGGAGGAAACCGGCGACATGGCCTTCTGGATCCAGGACATCCAGCATGAGCTGGGCATCACGGTACTGATGGTCGAGCACGATATGTCGCTGGTCTCACGCGTGTCTGACCGGGTTCTTGCCATGAACCAGGGCGAAGTCCTGGCCATGGGCACGCCGCGCGAAGTGCAGAACGATCCCGGTGTGATTGAGGCTTATCTTGGCTCGGTGGATGAGGTCACGTCTTTAAGGAGAACGGCATGAGCGCGGTTCCCCCACCGGTGAGTGACCAACCCGTCCTGAAGCTCCTCAACGTCGAGAGTTCGTACGGCCCGATCAAGGCCATACGCGGCATCAGCCTGCAGGTGCGCCGCAGCGAAATCGCCACGGTGCTGGGCTCCAACGGCGCGGGCAAATCCACCATCCTCAAGACCATCTCGGGCATTCTCGATCCGCGCAAGGGCTCCATCGACTTCAAGGGCGAGGACATCACGGCGCAGGACCCGGCCCATATCGTGCAGCAAGGCTTGTCGCATGTGCCCGAGGGACGCGAGGTATTTCCTTTGCTGAGCGTGCGCGACAACCTATTGATGGGGGCCTACACCCGCAAGGACCGCGACGGCGTGGCGCTCGACATGGAGTCGGTGTACGGCTACTTCCCCATCCTGAAAGAGCGGGCCCTGCAGGATGCCGGGCTGCTGTCGGGCGGGCAGCAGCAGATGCTGGCGATCTCGCGCGCACTCATGGCTTCGCCCGACCTCATCCTGCTCGACGAACCCAGCCTGGGGCTTTCACCCAAGCTCACCAAGGAAATTTTCGAGATCGTGGTGCGCATCAACCGCGAGCGCGGCACCACCATCCTGCTGGTCGAGCAGAACGCCAACATGGCGCTCAACGCTTCGGACTACGGCTATGTGCTGGAAAACGGCCGCATCGTCATGGAAGACACCTGCGCCCGCCTGCGGGAGAAGGACGATATCAAGGAGTTCTACCTGGGCATGAAAGAAGACGGCGTGCGTGGCGAGCGCCGCTGGAAGAAAAAGAAGACCTGGAGGTGACTGAATGAACGCAGCGCAGAACCGCTTCAAGCAAGTTCGCGCCTCCTCGGGGGGCAGCGTAGTACACGAAGTGACAAGCGTGGGGGCCTATGTCTAATCTTTGGGACTTAAGCCATATCCAGCCCGAGCATGCCATCGTCATGCCGGGCGAAACCATTCCCGCCGTGTTCTGGAATGCAGTGGAGCAGCGCGCCAACAAGACCTGGATGCGGCAGAAAAAGCTCGGCATCTGGCGCAGCTGGACGTGGACACAAACCGGCGACGCCGTGCGCGAAGTCGCCGCCGGCCTGCTCGCCCTGGGTTTTGCGCGCGGCGAGTGCGCCTCCATCCTTTCCAATACCGTGATCGAATGGGTGCTGGCCGACCTGGCTGTGTTGAGTAGTGGCGGGGTTTGCAGCGGCATCTACCCCACCGACGCCGCATCGCAGGTGCACTACCTTTGTGAAGACTCCCGCACCATCCTGCTGTTTGTCGAAGACGACGAGCAGCTCGACAAGGCGCTGGAAGTGCGACCGCAATTGCCCCTGCTGCGCAAGATCATTGTGTTTGACACCGAAGGCCTGCGCGACCTGGATGACGCCGGCGTGATGGGCCTGGCCGAACTTCGCGCGCTGGGCCGCGACTACCTGGCCGACCACCCCGATGCCGTGAAGAACAGCGCCGCCGCCTGCAAACCCGAAGACCTGGCCATCCTGGTCTACACCTCTGGCACCACCGGCAAGCCCAAGGGTGCGATGCACAGCCAGCGGGGTCTGGTGTTTACCGCGCGCGGCTACAACACGCTGGTGGCGCAAAACGAAGACGACGAGCGCATGTGCTTTTTGCCGCTGTGCCACATCGCCGAGCGCATGGGCGGCGAATATTTTGCGATGTATGCGGGCGCCAAACTCAACTTTGTCGAAAACCCCGAAACCATTCCCGAGAACGTGCGGGAGATCGCACCCACGGTGTTTACCGCCGTACCGCGTGTGTGGGAAAAGTTTTACTCCGGCGTGATGATCGCGTTGAAGGAAGCCAGCTGGCTGCAGCAGGCCGCCTATGCCTGGAGCATCGGCGTGGGCATGCGCATTACCGACACCGTGCTGGCCGGCCAGCCGGTCAGCGCATCGCTCAAGGCCCGGTTCGCGCTGGCGCGCTGGCTGGCGCTCAACAACACACGCAAGCTCATCGGCATTCACAAGGCGCGGTTTTGCGTCACCGGTGCCGCGCCCATCTCGCCCGACCTGGTGAAGTGGTACATGGCGCTGGGCGTTCCCATGCTCGAGGTCTGGGGCATGACGGAGACCTGCGGCGCGGCCAGCGGCGTGCCGGCCAGTTGCATGAAACCCGGCTCCATCGGCCCGGCCGCCGGCTACAACGAGATGCGGCTGGACCCGGCCACCGGAGAAATCCTGGTGCGCGGCACCAATGTCTTCATGGGCTACCTGAACCAGCCCGGGAAAACCGCCGAAACGCTGGACGCCGAAGGCTGGCTGCACACCGGCGACGTGGGCGTGATGGACGAGCAGGGATTTTTCCGGATCACCGACCGGATGAAGGACATCATCATCACCGCCGGCGGCAAGAACGTGACGCCCAGCGAGCTGGAAAACGAACTCAAGTTCTCGCCTTACGTCACCGACGCGGTGGTCATCGGCGACAAGCGCGCCTATCTCACGGTCATCATCATGATTGACCAGGAAAACGTCGAGAAATTCGCCCAGGATGCGGACATACCCTTCAGTAATTACGCCAGCTTGACGCGGGCCACTGAAGTGCAAGAATTGATTCAGTCGGAGATCGACCGGGTCAACAAGAAGTTTGCGCGGGTCGAGCAGATCAAGAAATTCTTCCTGCTCGACACGCAGCTCACGGCGGAGGACGAAGAACTCACGCCGACCATGAAGCTCAAGCGCAAACTCGTAGAAAAAAAATACGCCCCGCAAATAGAGGCCATGTACTAGTCAACAAGAGCCAAAAACCTTTACAGGAGACAAAACCATGAAACTGAAGTCAACCGCCGTTCTTTCCGCGCTGGCCTGTGCAGCCTTCCTGCCCCTCGCCCAGGCGCAAAGCCAGGGCGTCAGCAAAACCGAAATCACTCTGGGTTCCATCCAGGACCTGTCGGGGCCGCTCGCGGGCTTCGGCAAGCAGATCCGCAACGGCATGACGCTGCGCGTCAACGAACTGAATGAACAGGGTGGCATCAACGGCCGCAAGGTCAAGCTGATCGTTGAAGACTCGGGCTACGACCCGAAGAAGGCGGTGCTGGCGGCGCAAAAACTGGTCAACCAGGACAAGATCTTCGCTATGGTCGGCCACCTGGGCACGGCGCAAAACCTGGCCGCCATGCCGGTACAGTTCGAAAAAAATGTCATCAACTTCTTTCCGGTGACGGCCGCCCGCGAAATGTACGAGCCCTTCCACAAGCTCAAGTATTCCTTCGCCGCTACTTACTACGACCAGATGAAGTCGGCCGTGCCCAAGCTGGTGAAAGAAAAGAACGCCAAAAAGGTCTGCTCGATGTACCAGGACGACGAGTTTGGCCTCGAAGTGCAGCGCGGCGCCGATGACGGTCTCAAGACCATCGGCATGACCATGGTCGAGAAGACCTCTTTCAAGCGCGGCGCAACCGATTTCTCGTCGCAGATCGCCAAGCTCAAGGCTTCTGAGTGCGACCTGGTGGTGCTGGGCACCATCATCCGCGAAACCATTGGCGGCATCGGCACCGCGCGCAAGCTGGGCTATAACCCGGTCTTCCTGGGCTCCAGCGCGGCCTACACCGACCTGATCCACAAGCTGGGCGGCAAGGCCATGGACGGCCTCTACGCCACCATGACGGTGCAAAACCCTTACCTGGACGAAGCCTCGCAGCCCATCCGCTTCTGGGCCAACAAGTACAAGACCGCCTTCAATGAAGACCCGACGGTGTTCTCGGTCTACGGCTATACGGTGGTCGACAGCTTTATCCGTGCGTCGCAAAAAGCCGGCGCCAACCTGACGACCGAGAGCTTCATCAAGGCCATGGACACCATGGTGATCCCGGCCGACATCTTCGGCAGCTCCGAAGGCAAGTTTGGCCCGCAAAAGCGCCTGGGCAACAACCAGTCGCGCCTGTCGATGTTGCAGGATGCGCGCTGGAAAGTGGTGTCTGACTACATCACGCAGTGAAGCCAGCCGCGACTCCGAAAAACCACCTCCGGGTGGTTTTTTTATGCAAAAGGTGGCCGAAGCCCTTTAAATACGGGCGCAAGCAGCTCCTGAATTAATAGCGCGTACCCTCCATCAATCGCCCCCATGGCTTGCCCTGAACCCCGCGCGTCACGCAAAATGCGTCATGCCCACCTCCACCAAACCCGCTTCCAAAACGCCTGCCAGGACTCCCGCCGCCCCGCTTGCCACCGTGCGCTGCAAAGACACCCAGGCCTTCACGAAGTGGCTGGCCAAACACCACACCGACAGCGCCGGCGTCTGGCTGCAGATCGCGAAGAAGGATTCGGGAATCGCCTCCATCACCCACGCCGAAGCACTGGAAGCTGCACTCTGCCACGGCTGGATAGACGGCCAGAGGAATTCCATGGACGCGCAGTATTTTTTGCAAAAGTTCACCCCGCGCCGCGCACGCAGCACCTGGTCCAAGGTCAACTGCGCCAAGGCCCTGGCACTGATTGAATCCGGCGACATGCAGCCGGCGGGCCTGGCCGAAGTTGAACGCGCCAAATCCGATGGCCGCTGGGACGCGGCTTATGACGCGCAGAGCAAGATGACGGTACCGGATGATCTGGTGGCATTGCTCGCAAAAAGCGCCAAGGCCAAGGCATTCTTCGAGTCACTGGATTCGCGCAACCGCTTCGCGATTTTGTTCAGGCTGCAAACCGCCAAGAAGAGCGAAACACGCGAGCGCCGGCTGGTGAAGTTCGCCGACATGCTCAAGCGGGGTGAAAAAATCCATCCCTGACAGTGGACAGGGCCTTTTCGGTGACGCCGTACGGCAGACACGCTACAGTCAATCGGGCGAGCCCATCCCTCAACCGAAACCGTAAAAAGGAGTCCGCATGGCGTCCACCTGGTGGCAGCAAGTCGGTGAAACCATCGCCTCGGAGTTTTCAGATTTGCCCGATGCCGAGCAGGCCACGCGCGTCATGGTTCGCCTGACGCTGGCGGCGTTGCTGGGCGGCCTGCTGGGCATAGAGCGCGAGCAAAAGGGCAAGGCCGCCGGCGTGCGCACGCACATGCTGGTGGCCATGGGTTCTGCGATGTTCGTGCTGGTGTCGCAGCAGTCCGGCATGATCACCGCCGACTTGAGCCGGGTGATTCAGGGCGTGATTGCCGGCATCGGCTTTCTGGGCGCGGGCACCATCCTCAAGGGCCACATCAAAGGCAACCCTGACGAAGAGCAGGTCAAGGGCCTGACCACCGCCGCCGGCATCTGGCTGACGGCGGCCATTGGCGTGGCGGCCGGCATGGGCCGCGAAAGCACTGCGGTGCTCAGCACCCTGCTGGCGCTCGGCATCCTGGCGCTGGTGCCGCGCCTGGTGCGTTTTCTGGAAAAGCCCGAACCGCTGCTCAAGCCTGACGGCGACAAGCGCGGGGACGGTTCATAAGCTCGTCCAGGGGCGCCGTGGTGGTTTAATTTTTCGTGCGCTGCGAGACGAATTCGCCTTCATAGCCCTTGGCCAGAGACAGCTTCTCTGCTTCAGTGAGCACCTTGCCCGCCAGCTGGAACACACCCTGCTCCTCGTCTTCAAGGTGGTGATAAATCTTGTGGTGCAGCTCTTTGGCCGTGGCCAGCCAGGCGGGCGAGCTGAAATCGGTTGCTTCCAGCGTTTCCACCAGTTTGTCCATCTGGTGGTGCTCGGCAATGCCGTGGCGTGAGGGTTCCTGTGTTATGTCGTGCGCGATCAGCGGCACATAAAAAAAGCGCTCTTCCGCCGCGGCATGCGCCGCGAGTTCGAGCTTGAGCTCCTTGAACAGCGTGGCTCTTTCCTTGCTGTCGCCCTGCGTTTTGATGAGGTTGTCCGCCAGGGCGCGCTGGGTGACATGGCTTGTTCGCAGTGCTTCAAAAATGTTCATTCAACCATTATGGGGACGGTGCACGCCTTGGCGTGTAGGCCAAGGACGGATCCTGCAAGGCCAAAAATCGCTATTAATTTGATAGCTGCTTTCGCCCATCCAGCATGGCCTGGAGGCCTGAATGGCCAAAGAATGGGCCAACAGGGCGCAAGGCACGGTAAAAGCGCTAAATTAGGGGTTATGAAAAAAATCCTTCTTCTTGGCGGCACCGGCTTTGTCGGCGCGCACGTCTGCGAAAAGCTGGCGCGGCTGCAATGCCGCGTCACCGTGGTCACGCGTCGGCAGGCCAGCGCCCGCCACCTGCAAATGCTGCCGCTGGTCGACGTGATTGAGGCCGACGCCCACGATGCTTCCTCGCTGGCACCGCTGCTGGCCGGCCACGACGCCGTGGTCAACCTGATTGCCATCCTTCACGGCACAGAGGCCGCGTTCGACAAGGCGCATGTGCAACTGCCGCTGGAGCTGGCCCGGGCCTGTGAAGCCAGCGGCCTCAGGCGCATCGTTCACATCAGCGCCCTGGGCGCTTCGCCAGGTTCGGCATCGATGTACCAGCGCAGCAAGGCGCGCGGTGAAGCCGTGCTGCTCAGCACCGGGCTGGATGTGACTGTGCTGCGGCCCAGCGTGATCTTTGGCGCTGAAGACAAATTCCTCAACACCTTTGCCCGGCTCCAGCAGATCTTTCCCGTGGTTCCGCTCGCAGCCGCCGATGCGCGCTTTCAGCCCGTCTGGGTGGAAGACGTCGCCGACGCCATCGTGCACTGCCTGCAAGACCCCGACACCGCCGGCCAGATTTATGAAGTTTGCGGGCCCGACGTGTTCACGCTGCGCCAGCTGGTCGGGCTGGCCGGCCGCTACGCCGGTATCAACGGTGGCAAAGGCCGCCCGGTGATCAGCCTGCCGGATTCCCTGGGGCGCCTGCAGGCGCGCCTCATGGAGCTCGCGCCCGGAGAGCCGCTGCTGAGCCGCGACAACCTCGATGCCATGGCCACCGACAACGTGGCCACCGGCAAGCTGCCCGGCCTGCAGGCACTGGGTGTTCACCCTGCCTCGCTGGATGCGGTGGGGCCTTCTTATCTGGGAGCGCAGGGCTTGCGCAGCGGGCTGACGGCCAAGCGTAAAACTGCAGGCCGGTTCTAAAAGCCCCCACGGTCGCTCACTTCGTGTAGCTCCCTGCCCCCCGAGGGGGCCGCCCGCCTGCGGCCCGGCAAAGCCGAAAATTGGCACACCCCTATCGGGCTCACTGCGTGTAGCCCTTTTCCCCTTGCAGGGGACTGCGCCTGCGGCCCGGCAAAGCCGGTTCCGCGGCCCCAGCTGGCCTGAAGAGGAATTCCGCGCTTCTTATTCGCCGCGGGGGTAGCATCAATTTCAGAGTTTTTTTGCATCAATGACGCGCTGGCGGAGTTGTAGCATCGCAAGTCGTTTCATTTTGACTTCCACCTTTATCACCAGCATACGGGGACACCATGCTCAAGCTCTACATCGGCAATAAAAACTATTCCTCCTGGTCCATGCGCCCCTGGGTGCTGCTCAAGCAGGCCGGCATTCCCTTTGAAGAAATCAAGCTGCGCTTTGACTCGTTCGATGCCAACTCGACCTTCAAGGAAAAAATCGGCGGCGTGAACCCGACCGGCCGGGTGCCGGCGCTGGACGACGGCGGCTTTGTCGTATGGGACACGCTGGCCATCGCCGAATATCTCGCGGAACGCTTTCCCGAGAAAAAGCTCTGGCCGCAGGATGTGAAAGCGCGCGCCCGGGCGCGCAGCGTGTGCGCTGAAATGCACAGCGGCTTCGGAGCCCTGCGCTCGGCCTGCCCCATGAACATCGAGGCCGACCTGTCGGACATGGGCCAGCTGATCTGGCGCGACAAATCGGCCGTGCGTGCCGACGTGCAGCGCCTGGTCGAGATGTGGACCGAGCTGCTGCAGCAATACAAAGGGGCCATGCTGTTTGGCGAATTCGGCATTGCAGACGCCTTTTTTGCACCGGTGTGCATGCGCCTGAGTCGCTACGCCCTGCCGGTGCCTGCAGAGATCGGCGCCTACATCCAGCGCGTTGCGGAGCTGCCCGGCGTGAAAGCCTGGATCGACGACGCGCTGGCCGAAGACGATTTCCGCGAATTCGAAGAGCCCTACCGCGTCAAGCGCTGAACGGGAGACATCATGGTCACGATCTATCTGCGTTACGTGCTGAACACCGCCAAACTCAAGGAGTTCGAGCACTACGGCAAGCTGTGGATTCCGCTGGTCGAGAAATTCGGCGGCACGCACCATGGCTACTTCATGCCCAGCGAAGGCGCCAACAACATTGCATTGGCCTTGTTCACCTTTGAGAGCCTGGCGGCCTACGAGATTTACCGCCAGAACTCCTTTTCCGACCAGGAATGCCTGGCGGCTTTCAAATACGCCGAAACGACCGGCTGCATCATCAGCTACGAGCGCAGTTTCTTCCGGCCTGTTTTTTCCTGAACTGAAAATCCGGCGCCGACCGGGCTTTTGGGGCTGGCGCGAACCGCTAAACTGGCCTGATGGAAATATTCATGGTTGGTGGCGCGGTGCGCGATGCCTTGCTGGGCCTGCCCGTGCAGGACCACGATTGGGTCGTCGTGGGCGCCACCCCCGAAGCGCTGGTGGCACAAGGCTACCTGCCGGTCGGCAAGGATTTCCCGGTGTTCCTGCACCCGGACACCCGTGAGGAATACGCCCTGGCCCGCACTGAACGCAAAACCGCGCCGGGCTACCGCGGGTTTGTGGTGCACGCCGAGCCCGACGTCACGCTGGAGCAGGACCTGGCGCGGCGCGACCTCACTATCAATTCAATAGCTGCTCCCGCCCGTCCAGAAACAGCTTCAGCCAGTTTTAACCCCAATTTTTCGGCGCTGATCGACCCGTTCGGTGGGCAGCAGGACATCCGGGACAAGGTATTGCGCCACGTGACGGATGCCTTCCGCGAGGACCCCGTCCGCATCCTTCGCCTGGCCCGCTTTGCCGCGCGTTTTCCGGATTTTTCCGTGGCGCCCGAAACCATGGCGCTGATGCGGGACATGGTGGCCGAAGGCGAAGCCGATGCACTGGTACCCGAACGCGTGTGGCAGGAGTTCGCACGCGGGCTGATGGAGGGCAAGCCTTCACGCATGTTCGAGGTACTGCGCGAATGCGGCGCGCTGCAAAAGTTGTTGCCAGAGGTTGCGCGCCTCTGGGGCGTACCCCAGCCCGCCAGCCACCACCCCGAAGTCGACACCGGCGTTCACCTGATGATGGTGCTGGACATGTCGGCGCAGCTTGAGGGCTCTCTGGCCGTGCGCTTTGCCTGCCTGTGCCACGACCTCGGAAAGGGCACGACACCCGCCGATGTTTTGCCGCGGCACATCGGCCACGAAGAGCGCAGCGCCCAACTGCTGAAAGACGTCTGCGAGCGCCTGCGCGTGCCGGTGGACTGCCGCGAGATTGCCGACGTGGTGGCACGCGAGCACGGCAACGTGCACCGCAGCGAAAGCCTGGGCGCCGCGGCCCTGGTGCGGCTGCTGGAGCGCTGCGATGCGTTTCGCAAGCCCCGGCGTTTTGCCGATATTTTGCTGGCCTGCGAATGCGACGCCCGCGGGCGCCTGGGCCTGCAGGATTCACCCTACCCGCAACGCCCGCGCCTGCTGGATACCCTGGCCGCAGCCCAGGCGGTACAGACGCAGCCGCTGGCGCTGGAGGCCCAGGCGGCGGGACGCGGCGGCAAACAGATTGGTGAGGCCATCCACAGGGCACGCGTCAAAGCGGTGCAGGACAGCCTCCCCGGTACCGCTACAGGGCAGCCGCCATTGGCTGAAATGTGAAAAAAGGCGAAACCGGCCTACAGTGATTCAACAGGGGCTCTGCTAAGGTGAATGGCGATGCATTTATCACCTTCTTCATCGCCGCCCCGGCCCTCTTCGCACGCACTTCCTCACGGGCCTTTCGGGTCATTGCCGGCCATCAACGCGCAGACTGCCCTTTTTCTGGACTTTGACGGAACGTTGGCCGACCTGGCGCCTGAGCCCGACGCAGTCCAGCTGGTTTCAGGCGTGATTCCAGCCTTGGCGAGGCTTTCAGCGCAGTTGGGCGGCGCGCTGGCGATTGTGTCGGGCCGCAGGCTGGCCGACCTCGATGGCTTTCTCGCGCCTTTGCGGCTACCCCTGGCCACCGAGCATGGCGCGCAGCGCCGCGATATGCTGGGCCGCGTCGTCAGCCTGGCAGAACCGGACCTGCGGGAGCTCACCCACCGCGTCACCGACCTGGCCGCGCACCATGACGGGCTGCGCGTGGAAATCAAACAGGCGGCCGTTGCCCTGCACTATCGCCACGCACCCGAACTGGAATCGCTATGCCAGCAGGTCATGCAGGAGGCAGCCGACCGCACGCCCGGTGTCGAACTGCTGCACGGCAAGTATGTTTTTGAAGTCAAGCCGTCCAACGTCAGCAAGGGCTCGGCCATCAAGGCTTTTATGGCCGAGGCGCCGTTTGCCGGCCGCCTGCCCCTTTTCGCCGGCGACGACACCACCGACGAAGCCGGCTTCGCGGCCGTGCAGTTGCTGGGCGGTGAAGGCATCAAGGTCGGCGAAGGCGCCACCCAGGCACGCCACCGCTGCGCATCGCCCGAGGCGCTGCACCAATGGCTGCATGCGGCCTTCGGCGGCATGGCGCGGGAGACCGACGATGCACCGGCCGCCGCGCCAGAAAGCCGCCCATGAACGTCGCCGCCGACTCGCTTCACTTCGCGCCGCCCGCCCAACCTTCGCTGGCCATGGGCGTCATCGGCAACTGCGCCTTCAGTGCGCTGATTGATGTGCGCGGCCGCATCGTCTGGTGTTGCCTGCCGCGGTTTGACGGCGACCCTGTATTTAATGCGCTTCTCGAGCCGCAGCCCGCGCAGGACGACGCGACCGCCCCGGGCATCCAGGACTCGCAGTCCAGCGCCTTCGCCATCGAGATCGAGGATTTCGCCGAGGCCAAGCAGTGGTATGAGCCCAATACCGCCGTACTGCGCACCCAGCTGTTTGACACACGCGGCCAGGGCATCGAGATCACCGACTTCGCACCGCGTTTTTTCAGCCGCTCGCGCTTTTTCAGGCCCATGACGCTGGTGCGCCGCGTCAAGCCCATCCATGGCGCGCCGCGCATCCGCGTATCGCTGGACATCCGCTTCGACTGGGGCCGGCGCAAGCCGCTGATCACCCAGGGCAGCAACCACCTGCGCTATGTGGGCGACGAGCTGACGCTGCGCCTGAACACCGACGTGTCGATTTCACACCTGCTGTCAAAGCAGCCTTTTGTGCTGACACGCGAGCACAATTTTCTGCTCGGCGCCGACGAGTCACTGCCCGATGGCATTGCCGACACGGCGCGCCTGTTTGAACAGGAAACCATTTCCTACTGGAAAAAATGGAGCCAGCGCCTGCACATTCCGCTGGAATGGCAGGAGGCCGTGATACGCGCAGCCATCACGCTCAAGCTTTCGCTCTTTGAAGACACCGGCGCCATCGTCGCCGCCATGACCACCAGCATTCCCGAGGCACCCGGCAGCCAGCGCAACTGGGACTACCGTTATTGCTGGCTGCGCGACGCCTTTTTTGTGGTGCGCGCGCTCAACAGCCTGTCGGAAGTCGGCACCATGGAAGACTACCTGCGCTGGCTCGCCAACGTGGTGGTGCAGTCCAAGGGCGGGCACATCCAGCCGCTGTATGGCATAGGCCTGGAGCGCGAGCTGCCCGAATCCACCATGTTGCACCTGGGCGGGTACCGCGGCATGGGACCGGTGCGCGTGGGCAACCAGGCGCAAGAGCACTTCCAGCACGACGTCTACGGCAATGTGGTGCTGGGCGCGGCCCAGGCCTTTCACGACCATCGCCTGCTGCACCGCGCCGGCATTGCCGAGTTCAAGCGGCTCGAGGAAGTTGGCGAGCAGGCCGTGCACAGCTATGACAAGCCAGATGCCGGCATGTGGGAGCTGCGCACGCGTGCACGCATCCACACCTCATCGGCCCTGATGTGCTGGGCCGCCTGCGACCGGCTGGCCAAGATTGCGCTGGTGCTCAAGCTGCAGGATAGGGCCGACTACTGGCGCAGCCACGCGGCAGTGATGCAGGAACGTATCCTGCGCGAATCCTGGAGCGAAGAACGCCAGGCCTTTGCCGAAAGCTTTGGCGGGCGCGACCTCGACGCCAGCGTCCTGCTGATGATTGAGGTAGGTTTTATCGACCCCAAAGACCCGCGCTTTGTGGCCACTGTAGACGCGCTGGAAACCCATTTGTGCGACGGCCCCTATATGCGCCGCTATGAGGCGCCGGACGATTTCGGCAAGCCCGAAACCGCCTTCAACATCTGCACCTTCTGGCGCATCGACGCGCTGGCACGCATAGGCCGCAAGGAGCAGGCCCGCGAAATTTTCAACACCATGCTGGCCGCGCGCAACCATGTGGGCCTGCTCTCGGAAGACACGCATCCCGTGACCGGCGAGATGTGGGGGAATTTTCCGCAGACGTATTCGATGGTGGGGATCATCAACGCGGCGGTAAGGCTCTCAACCCCCTGGGAGTCACAAGTATGAGGATGGCTCACCCCCGTCGGTGGCTCACTGCGTATAGCCCCTTTCCCCATTCCAGGGGACGGCGCCTGCGCCCCGGCGAAGCCGGTTCCGCGGCCCCTGCTGGTGAAGAGGACTGTTTGTCATGAGCCGGCTTGTTGTTGTTTCGAATCGCGTGGCGGATCCGCGCAAGGCGGCCGCCGGTGGGCTTGCTGTGGCACTCGGGGACGCGCTGAACGCTACTGGTGGGCTGTGGTTCGGCTGGAGCGGCACGGTCGTTGAGGGCGGCGCCGCCGGTGAAGGCGAGCTGCATGTGCAGCAGGCGGGCAACATCAAGCTGGCCACGGTGGACCTGTCGGCCGAAGACCATGCGGGCTATTACCTGGGCTACAGCAACGGCGTGCTCTGGCCGGTATTTCATTACCGGCTGGACCTGGCCCGTTTTGACGCGGGCTTCATCGAGGCCTACCGCCGCGTGAACCGGCTGTTTGCGCACAAGCTCATGAGCCTGCTGCAGCCCGACGACATCATCTGGATCCACGATTACCACCTGATCCCCATGGCGGCCGAATTGCGCGCCATGGGTTGCAACAACCGCATCGGGTTTTTCCTGCACATTCCGTTGCCGCCGCAGCAGGTGCTGGCGGCCATTCCCCAGCACGAATGGCTGATGCGTGCGCTATTCGCCTACGACCTGGTCGGTTTCCAGAGTGAAAACGACCTGCTGCACTTCTCGCGCTATGTGCAGGCCGAAGCCGGCGCGGTGGCGCTGGGCGACAACCGCTTCAGGGCCTTTCACCGGACTGTGCGCGCCGGCGCTTTTCCCATCGGCATAGACGTGGACGAGTTCGCGGCGCTCACGCACGCGCAGGATGCGCGCGACATGTACGAACGCATGAAGGAAGAGTATTCACGCCGCAAACTTCTGCTGGGTGTAGAGCGGCTCGACTATTCCAAAGGCTTGCCGCAGCGGCTGCGGACGTTTGAAACCTTGCTGAAAAAGTACCCGGAAAATCTCCGCAGCGCCACGCTGATCCAGATCGCCTCGCCCAGCCGTGAAGACATGGGCACCTACACCGATCTGCTGCAGGAACTGGAAAGCCTGTGCGGCGCCATCAACGGCAATTTCGGCGAGCTCGACTGGATGCCCGTTCGCTACATCCACCGCAACGTGGCGCGCAAGCGCCTGCCGGGCTTGTACCGCGTGGCGCGGGTGGCGCTGGTCACGCCGCTGCGCGACGGCATGAACCTGGTGGCCAAGGAATTCATTGCCGCGCAAGACCCGGCCGACCCCGGGGTGCTGGTGCTGTCCCGCTTTGCGGGGGCCGCTGAGCAACTGGAAGACGCGTTGCTGGTCAATCCCTACGACATCGACGGTACTGCGGACACCGTACAGCGGGCATTGCAGATGCCTCTGGAAGAACGCCAAGCCCGGCACCAGAAGCTGCTCAAGACCATCCGGGAACGCGATGTGCATTGGTGGCGCAGGGAGTTTCTTAATGCTCTCGGCTACGAGGGACCGGCTTAGTTGACGGTTCTTGCTCCGGCCTTAGCGCTCTTTGCTGAGTGTTGCTGGCCGGGGGTAGCCCGGCGGCTACTCACTTTTCTTTTGCTTCGCCAAAAGAAAAGGCGACCCTGCTGTCTGCGCCCCTTCGCTGCGCTACGGGCAACCTGCGGTGCTCGGTCCAGGCGGGTCTCGCTCGAACTCGCTTCGCTCAGACAATCGCGATCCCTGATCCGCCTGAACCTGCGCTCCTCGGCGCAGACAGAAGGGGCAACCGGGTGCGGGAACCGAATACCGAAATATCAGGAAACCAATACCAACAAGGACACGCCATGGCGTGTCCTTGTTTCTTCAGGTGTTCGGGTCCCGGTATTCGGCTGTTGGCTGTTCGGCATTCCTTCCCCCACCCCCTTGTGTATGCGCCGAGGAGCACAGGGCCAGACGGATCAGGGCAAAAACTTGTTTGAGCGAAGCGAGTTGTTTTTGACCCCGGCTGGACCGAGCACCGCAGGTTGCCCCGGAGCGAAGCGCAGGGGACGCAGGAACCAGGGTCGCCTTTTCTTTGCTTACTTTCTTTTGGCGAAGCA